>JAZIHH010000020.1:0-871609 GCA_036678685.1 Bacillota bacterium | reverse complement strand
GGCAAGCAGTTTATAGCCTTTAAATTCCGCCTTTATCATCTCCCAATCATGTTTCAAATCAAAATCATCCGCAGCAAAAGTAGCAGTTAACAATTCAAAAGCATTCAGGGGTACTCCGCCAGTATTTACTTTTTCAAAAACCTGACATACGGCTTCTTTTGGGTTTTCTTTTTTAAGAATGATTACTGGTAGCATGTATCCCATATAGCTATTGATGATTTTTTTCTCAAACATATCCCAGAATCTTGACTTCTCCCCGTCATATTGCCAATACTTATTGAATTCGCTTCTCCAGGTACTATAATCATCAATCATGCAAACGGGATACATTAAATTCTTATATTCATATTCTTTCTCTGATAAGTCAAGCACAATACGGCGGCCAAAATCTTCCCTAATCTGTTTTGTTTCATTAAGAGAAATAATCGCCTCTTCCAAATCATAATTATCATCCATGGCTTTAACCATATCAATATAATACCAGCGCTTAACCTCATAGTTTTTTTCATTTCTGGTTGTGACAATCTCGTTATTAATAATAGTTTGGTATAAGGAAGTTATACGTTGCTGGCCGTCAAGGATCAGGAGTTCTGCCTTTACCTCATTCTCGAGTTTAACCCCTTCCACCGGTTTCGTTTTAAACCTTACATTTTCATTTCCTGTTTCCAGCAGCATAATAGCACCAATTGGAAATGACTTGGCCACACTGGCAAGAATACCTTTAATCCGGTTGTCATCCCAGACCCAACCTCTCTGGAAATCCGGCAGTTGTATTTTGCCGTTATGTACGTCTTTCAGTATTTCAAATAAGCTTCTTTTGGTGGAGTCGAAAGATTCCATAACCATCACCTCATTGTTCTTATATCTGTTCTTTGTCGATCACAAATCCTATGATATATAAACATTCTCATTATGCCACCGAATATATTCTTTTGCTGGGAGTTCAAGCTTATTCCGGGGCAAAACCGGTAAATTGTTACCATGCATTTTATAATACTCCCGGCCGTTGCCATAATCCTCCTTTATTCTCTTACTTACTTCTATTCTGTAATCCTCCGTCATGGTCATATAACCCCGGTCAAATAATGTGTGGAGGTCTTCCCTTAATAATAAACCATTGTTCACGACGTGGGGTCCATTTTGCGAGTAAGGTTTAATGTGTGCGGCGTTTAACACTGGAAGAGTACGCTCTCCGGTGAAAGCACAGCGACGATTGTAAGCCTCAGTGACAAGAACACGGAAAGCGCCTTGTCCGAGACGAGGACGGATCAAGTATTCTTTACCGTAACGATCTTCAGATACTGAATCTGTTGCACTGGTTTTTGTAAAAACAGATATCTTTTCAATCTTGTCTTGCACTTCAGCCCAGAGACTTGCCCCCACTGGATCCTCCGTGCTGTACGTCTTCCCTTGTACTATATTGGCGCTCCAATCATTTGGGACTGGTATCCATTCACTCTCCGGCCAGAAAAACGGGGCAGTTAAAATAATACAACCGATTACCGGATCAGGCTCGTTAGTCTTTCCGCTTCTTTCCCGGTACCTTAATATACTTTTTCTAAATGTCAGATAATCCGGAGCGCCGTTTTTTTGCTGGAAACTATCCCAGGCCAAGGAGAGAGGTAAAAATGAATGACGAACAAAAAAGCCTCCGCCAACAATGAAATTATAAGGGCTATGTAGCTTGAAAAAAAACGGAGCATATTCTGGAATAGCCTTAAAGGACACATTACCCCCGGGTTGCCAAAAATTCACCTCATCGGGCTGTAGCTGAGACAGATATTCAAACCATTTGTTATCTGTAACTCCAACAAAGAATTTCATACTGATCACCGTTTTTATTATTTAAGTGTAGCTAATGAAAAAATCCTTTTTCATGACATGATCACTCCATAACCACCAAGAACTCCGACGGCGTTCCATAACTAGTAATATACGCCGATTTTCGCGCCCGGGTCAGGGCAACATAAAGCAGACATTTTTCAGCGTTAAGAGCTTCCTCGGCGGCAACCGGATCGGAGGTATTGACTGCATAAGCCAAGGGCACAATTCGATCATTAACGGCGACCACAAAGACATGCTCAAACTCAAGACCTTTTACACGGTGCATAGTTGCCACCCGCACCCCATCTAGAGTTCGGTCCTCGGGCCTGCTTCGTTTAATCTCATATGTTCTAAACCCTGCACGGGTCAGCTGTGCAATATAGTCATCCAGCAGCCGGTTCGTCCTGGCCACCAGGCAAATATTCTTAGGATCCACACCTTCGTCGATCAGTTGTCTTAGTTTGTCCACAATAAACTCAGCTTCTTCAGCCGCGCTTCTAAAAATCCTCACCTGCGGCACCTCGCCGTGGGTTAAGGACTGACACATCCGCCCATGGTCATAACCTTCATCCAGATCATCAAAGGAAACACCCTTCAATAAAGCAAAAGCATATCTGCGGATTTCTTCTGTTGTACGATAATTGATTCTTAAATAGCTACTGCGACCCCGAATATTAATCCCACATTTTGACAAAACCGCTTTCTTTTTGTAAATCCGCTGGTGTGCATCGCCAACGATAAATAAATCGTTCTCATGTTCAGGTCCGGCCAATGCTCTAAGTAAACGGTAAGCATTTGTACTGAAATCCTGACCCTCATCAACAACAATCGAGGCATAGCAGGTTGCTTCCGGCGTCTTTTCAAGAATTTGCCGGCATTCATACATGGCCGTGTCAACATCGCGCACTCGCTTTTCTTTCATTAAATCCATATATTCGGCAAACACATTCCAAACCTGTAAGCGTTTTTTCCGGTCCAAGCGTATACCCCGGCCCAGACGAGAGGCTTTCAGATAGCGTTCCCGGGTAAAAGTTTCCTGTGGAGCAACAACTTTCGACCATTCTTCGATGTAAAAGTCCGGTGTGAACTCCAAGTCTTCCCCAGATAAGCTAATGGCTTCTTCCCAGAGCCGGGTCAGTTGGTCATCGTAGATAATTGAATAGGAGTAGCCCTGCTCCCGAAGGAACCGCGAGACCCAGGCATCCAGGTTAATCACTTCGATCCTTTTAAGCTCTTCCCCTGTACAGATCTTCCGTAGATTATCAAAGATATCTTGCGCCAGATTGACAGTGAACGTCGTAAACAGCACTTTTTGATCTTTTTCTTCCAACCGGGAGGCCAGCCACTTCGCCCGGTGCATCGCCACTACTGTTTTCCCCGTGCCGGCCCCCCCCAAGACACGGGCTGGACCGGAGAAGTTTTTTTGGACGATTATCCGCTGCGTTGGATGTAAAAAGACCCGCCACTTTTCGAGCGGCTTCGCCATAATTCGGTGCAAATCCTCTTCCCCTTCAACAATCACAAAACTGCGCTGGCTGCGCAGGTTTTGCAGAGCCGCTTCGAAGTCATCCTCCGGCGGAACATCCTCTTTTTCGTCGGCATAGAGGTCAAGTACTTCTTGGAGCGAAAACCCGTTGACGATCCATTCCAGTGCTTCATAGGCGTCTTCGGGTAAACTGTTTTTAACTTGGTAAAAATCTTCCTCCTTCGTTAAACTCCGGACTAAATCGATCTGTTCAGCAGGCACACCCAGCGCCAGCAACTGTTCATCGGTAACATTGGCGAACAGAGCCGGTTCCTCTGTCGTTGGTCGCTCTGTAGTCTCCACTTCCTGGACATCAAAGACCTGAACACTACCGGTGGTCGGGTTAATTTTACATTTTTTCCGCCGGGCCCATTCATAAGCTTTATCGTGATGATCGACCCAAAGTAGTATATACACCCCGCTCTCTTTTTGGCGAACAACAATCCCCCGATAAGTATCGTCAATCCGGATCGAACAGATCTTTTCATCAGCGGCATTATGGATCTTTTCATAATTGAGCCCAGGTAAATTCGGATTATTGCGTAGCTTATTGACCATTTCCGTAACTCTACCCTGAATTGGGCGGGGCAAAGCAGCAAAGGAAGTTAAAAAATCAGACGAAATCGCAACAAGGTTCCGTTTCATCCGGCAGCACCTCCCTGAAACATTTCAACAGAAACCGGATCCCCCGGCAAGAGCACTTTCCAACCATTATTAATAAATTCTTTTTTACTCTCCATTTGCTCAGGTAAAAGCAGAGCGATCCTCATATTCTCCCAAGCCAACTCACACTCGGCCACCACGGCCCCTCTGGCATCCACCAGCTCAAAACCGACCGCGGAAGGTGGAGAAATACCAAGTTTCATCAAGGATAATACATAATTTTTAGCCTCATCATCAAAAAGCTGATTAATAACCTCGGCCCAGGCTTGATCTACGATTTTTTGCTCGGCAAGGAACACGTCCTCTTCCTCAATGACTGGTATTTCACTGTAGACCAAATTGTCCATCCCCACTCTAGAAACAGCAGCAAAACCCGGCAAAAACTGCATCATGTTGAAAAAATGCCAGAAGCCATTCCACGCGGCTTCATAATTTTCCGTTCTCTCTTCTTTCTTATCATTCAAAAGTGCACAAACAGTTATCTCGGCAGCCGTTTTATTCCTTTGTAAATCCGATGTGCGCACACCTGCCAAAATAGTTAACTGAGTCGATGACGAGCCAGGAACCCATTTCCCAAACATAGTATCTGTTAGTTCAAATTCCGTCTGCCGCAACGCCAAAAGGTCAATCACTGGTTGAATTTGGTATCGCCAATCGGAAAAAGCCGCCTGATTCCCAATATCTACGCGCTCAAGCAGGGATAAGGCATAAGCATTAGCATGCACACTAAACAAGTGTTCGGCCTCTTTGTTCTGCAAATACTGGGCGAAGAGGTCAAACGCATTTCCTTTTTCCGGACTAATTGCTTGCGCATTGCCGTTCGCCACCATCGTCCGATAAACCCTCCGCCCGGCGGGCATCCGTTCGGGGTTCAAAACATCTATGGCGTAATCGCCCTGGGCTTTAAAGACGTTTTGAATGTCTTTCCAACTCAACACCCAGACCCGGAACTTCTTGCTCCGGCGCACCGCTTCCCGTTTCAGAGTATCATCGGCTACCCGGTCTTTATGGTACATAAATCCGTCGGTATAGACGGCGATTGGTTTTTGTCCTTTTGTCGCCTTAACCGGCCACAAGACAAAATCAGCCCGCGTCGGAACAAAAACCCCACACCGCGCATCCAATACCACCTGAGGCTCAATGTCCCACCGGCACTCGCCAGCTTTAAGCCGGTATCCCTCTTTATTATTGGGCAACAATACCTTTGTTACCTCAAAATCTTTCACCTGTTCCAAGGCTTCAACAAATTGCCGTTCAAGCTCGCTTTCAAATATCGGGTTGACCGGGACCGTCCGCAAACCGGGTATTTCTTCCAGATTGTCCTCTCCGCTGAGGATCGCCTTTAATAGTTTAATCGCCGTTAGACGGGATATAGAACCAATATTTCTGCTTTGCCGGTAGGCATACAAACAATGATAGCACCCATCTTTTTGCTTATCTTTTTTACAATCACAGTTTTCCAACACCGACAGGGCTTTCTTAAAAATATCAATTAAGGAGTGGTGTTCTTGTAGTAATTGTTTTAGATAACCGGTCCCGCCAGGGACAGAATCATAAATCACCAAATACTGCTTGCGGTAAGCCGCATCTTCTACCGGTTCGTCGGTCAGACACGCCCGCAAATAGTCGACGTTCCCAAAATATTCCTTCATCCCAAGCATAAACGCAGCAATAAAGGATTCTTGCCGTACTTTCATGGGGTCCAGGGTGGTAGCCGGCACAAGAAGGCGCAAAACTTCAGTAGTAAATTCACGGTAGAGGAATAAATACTCCTCATAGGGCTCCGCACTTTCCAATGGCATACGCTTGGCTTTACAAGTTGAAGTATGGTCGGGTTTCCCTTTTTCCGGCTGAAGTTTTCCGCAGTATTTACAGATTTTAAATCCTTTCCGCACTTCTTCCGTCCCGGCTACCATCATTTTTTCGCCAACCAGATCACTCTCGCCGAAATTAATCTCCCGGATCGTCGCTTTTTTGACAAACTCATACCCAAACGGAAACTCCTCATTATCCATGCGGTAAGCTTTTACTATATCATGATCTTCATCAATATCGACAAGCATTTGTTTGCAATAAAAAGTGGAATGCCGATCCTCACTATCATCACCGATGAGACTCCTGTCGTAGTCCGTATTCGAGTACACCATTTGCACCTTTAACATGGTACGAACTTGACCGGCATCAGCCCAGGCCGGACTACCACATTTTGGACAAGCGGCAATGTGCCGAACGCTTCCTTCTCGTTCAGCATGAGCACAATTCGGACACAAGCGCCACTTATCCATCTGGGCGGTAGTAAGATTCACTTGGTCAATGGTTAATTTCCGGCCGTCGACATAAAAGTTGTTTGCCGGTGCGAATTCGCTCAAAGCCGACGAGGCAGAGCGGCTGTATTCGTAAATCATTTTTTCATAGGACCGTCTCTTTTCGGACAACGAAGAATCAGTCGCCTGCTCCCCTTTCCGGTACAAAACGGCTTTAAGAATAATGCCCGCTTCCGGGAAAGCATAGTTGGGCAGCAAACCTTCTTCGGTAAAGAATTGGAATACGTTCTTTCGATCTATACTTAACCTAACGTTTGATAGCGCTGCCCGTTCGCTTCGTAATTTTTTAAGCTCTTCCTCATAAGAACTGTCCGCCGGTTTGCTTTCAAGTTCTTTAATCAGACTCTTCACCTGTTTGATGTTATTGCGCACAACTTCCCGTTGTTCCTTCAGACTTGTAAAAGCCTCAAGTATTTTAATATAGATAGGACTTTGATCAAAATTGTCTCCCTCGACAAAGCGCTTCAACTCAGCAATCGAACTTTCTTCCAAATCCGGTTCGAACATTTGGATAAACGTCCGCAACAAACTGGCGAGATTGCCTTGGATGAAATGGAGGAAATTATAGGGGAAAGAATCAATCGCTTGTGTATCTAATCTATTTAGACATGTCCCTATATGCTTAGGGATTACCCCCTCCGGGACCCCTTGTTTAACCCAACAATCCAGGCAATAGGCGATAAACTGTCTTTCCAGCACGGCGGAAGCATTCAAGAAGACTTTAGGCGGCTCGATTACTCCCGCGATCATCTCCAACGGATCGGCGTAAAAGTAAAGATCATGCGGCCGGGCATTGGCTACAACTAAAGTCAGGGCGTTTCCATCTTTTCGCCCCGCACGCCCCACCCGTTGTATAAACTGGGCCGCCGCCGGTGGAATGTTGCATAAAACAACCGTCGAAAGGTCCCCAATATCAATTCCCATCTCTAAAGTGGGAGTGCAAGAAAGAAGATTCGGGTCCCAAGGTAGCTTATCTTCTTTACTGCGTTTAAAACTCTTTTCAAGTTCTTCGCGATAATCCCGCGCTAGTAAGCCAGTATGCTCCTTGGCATTTACCCGGACCAAATCGCCGCTATTATATAATTTGGCATAATAGTCAAGTTGAGCGTCGGGACTGGGGTAAAAACGGCCACCGCATTTCGCCCTCAGGCACGGAGCCCCTTCCCAAACCGCCGCATTCTCCGCCGCCACCGAGACCATCGTTCCGCAGACCGCACAGGCAAATTGTTTAACTTGAGTTGAGATAAATACTTTATCTTTATTCAGCGCCCATATGCTATATCCGGGCGAAGACGGCATCGCGACGACCAATCCGCATTTCACCAATTCATGTAAGATAATTTTGGCCAGATCATGGTAGACTTCTTCACCAAGTATAAATTCATCAACACAAGACTGAATCCAGTTCCTGTACTTGGGCGAAGAGACCAAATCAAAAGCGGAAAGCCTCCTCCTGTTGCCAGTGATCTCATAAAGAAAACGGGGCGTATTGCGCCGGGATGGCTGCAAACCGGGTAGCCATTTTATATTATTATTAGATAATAAAAACGCTTGGCCGTCATTACGGGTGTATGCATTAAAAACAGGGTCGTTAACGGCACCATTAGCGGCCATCAGCTTTAAAAAGCCACTTACCATCCGGATAAATGCTATCTTATCCGTCGCATAGAGGACGCCGAGTTCATTCACGATTCGTTCCCTGACCCTTGCCGCAACCTCATCGATGGTCTTTTGGTCAAAGCCAATGGTTGAACAGCCCGATTTTTCCAAGGTACGGCCAATCCGGCTGTGCAGACCATATTCCAGCATTATTTCATAGCTCAACCGCTGCTCAATATCCGAGAGCAGCTTTTGTGCTTCTTGATCCGGCCCCAATCGGTGTTCCGCCTTCATTTTTTCATAAGCGCGCATCCACATCATATTAGGCGCAACAAAGAAACTGACAAACTCTTCATTGGTAAACCGGCGGCGCCAATAAGTAAGAAACTGCTGAGAAAAGGCGGCCAAGGGCAGCCCATCACCTTCCGCCAAGGCAAACTGCTGAATAGCACTGCGCAAACCAAAGCGCCATGTGCGTGAATTAAAGAATCCGGCCCGGTGGGCGGCATCTTGCACATTATCGGAAAAAGTCAGCGTTTTTTTATCATCATTAAACTTCGAAGCAAACAACTGCGAAATACAAGCACTAATGGCAGTGGCGCTACGTAAACCGATAATAGGGAGACTCCCTTTACTCCCGCAAAACGGGCATTCGTACTGTTTATTTCCTTCCCTATCCCAGTAAACATTGTCCGTCGGACAAACTACCGGGATTGTTCCTTTCCCACACGCCAAACATTTTTGTACTGGTTTTTCCCCCAAATTAAGCTGCAAACAATCGGTACAAAGGTAAGCCTTCTGCATCCCGGGAGGAGCAGTATCATGATTGCTGGGAAAGACCATGATCACCTTTTCGTCGCACCGGAAATACAAGTTATAAAAGACATCCAGGTTAGTCATGGTCAGATTACCCCGTTCATTAATCAAAGAAACCCAGCCAGTCTCCCCACAATCCCGGCAATTGACGACCGGCAAGTAATGCTTGGCTTGCTGGTCATTCAGATCGTTAGCCAAAGCATAAGTCGGTTTTTCCGCCGACACCTTCGCCACTAAACGCCGGAGTTCCCGCACCCAGACCTGCACCTGCACTGTTAAGAACGGCTGTAAAGCACCAACTCTACCGGTCCGGGCGTGGGAGATTAACGCGAACAGCGCATCCAGAGCCGCCGTAGGTTCTTTCATTTTTCCGAGTTCCGGGTATCTTTTTTGAAGACTTTTGCAAAGATGCGACGGTTGCATATAGCTGTCGCCCATGAACTCCAACAAACTCTGGATAAAACTGTGTTTCATCAAGCGTTCGCTCAGTGCCAACCGGGTTTCATCGGCCAGAATCTGTTCAAAGGTAAAAGTCTCATCCAACCAGCTCCGGGCGGCCAGTTCCAGATAAGCAGTGAGTTCTCCCGTCTTGGCACAATTGACGAGCGCTTCCACTTGCTCTGCGGTCGGAACGGTAAAATCAACAGGCTCATGTCCGGCAAAAAACTCGCTGGAAGAAAGCCGGTCCTCGGTAATCACGGCCTCTTCATCAAAGGGCTCCCCAAAGACGTCAATGGCATACTGACGAATCTTTTCTGCGTTCTCTTTTGCCCCCATCGTAGCCGAAGTACCGATACAGCAGAGATGGCCGGGGGGTGTCGCTAAACGGACTTTTAACCTCCGGAGGAGACAAGCAAGGTCAGTCCCCTGCGCTCCGTCAAAAGTATGAAGCTCATCAACGGCTATGTATTTTAAGGTTTCCGGTCCATTCTTCCGCCAGAGGGCGGCATCTTTCGGCCGGACCAGTAAGTAATCTAGCATCTTATAGTTGGTTACAAGAATATCCGGTGGTGAAGAAAGCATAGTCTCCCGGTCGGTGATCACCTGTTCCCGACTCATCACCCGGGAAGGGTTTCTTTCAAACCCACCCACATACATTCCTACCGTTATATTTCCCCGCAGTTCGGGATTGTCATAAATCTCCTCGGCAATCCGCTTGACTTGATCAAAAGCCAAGGCGTTCATGGGGTAAATAATCAGCGCTTTGATTCCGGGTTTCCCACAGTGACGATAACAATATTCCATAATGGGATAGAAAAAACACTCGGTTTTTCCCGAACCAGTTCCAGTGGCGATCACCGTCGAACGGCCGTTTTCACCAGTTAACCGTTGAAAAGCCTTTAGCTGATGAACCCAGGGCTTGTATTTGAACTGAACAGCCTGTAACATATCTGCTTCTTCCTCTGCGACCCGGAAGGGTAAACGCACGGCCACGTAAGGCTCGCGGAATACCGCGTCCTCGCTGTCCAACATTTCATCGAGAGAACCTTTAAAGACCGGGTTCGTCATCGGAAAAGTGGTTTTAATATAGTCGGCCAGTCCTTTCTGTAACTGCCTGGCAAGAATGGAAGGTATCATGCTATCCTCTCCCGTTATTGCTCCCTAAATCTTTTTTCAAAAAACGCCCAAGCGGTTTCGTAATTCTCCTCCCGGTCACAGCGGTCAAAGGGCGCCACGTATTCGATGGTGCGCTCGACCGGGCCTCCAGGCATGGTATCATCAATGATCGTACGGGTAAACGTCCCGCTTTTCGCATCTTTGATTTGTTCCCATTCGGTGCGCGAGAAACCAACATTCGTCAGGCTCCGGTTATTGGTGAAAACAATGCGCCCGTTTTGGTCATACCATGTATCAGCTTCATATTGTTGGAGCACTGGAAATTGTATCCGGTAAATGGTTTTTAGTTGGTCAAGGGCCATCCCTAAAGCCATCGCGGTAAGGACATCAATCTCTACTAAAGCCTGACGGCGTTCATAGTCGGTACGTAAAGGGGTGTCCCAGGTCCATTCGGGTGTAAGGGATGTGAACCGTTCCGGGCGGAGGCGAGGATCTGATTTACTCCATCTTTCGTTGTTCATTTCCGTCTGATATAGTTCTTTCCATAGTGGACTATAACATTTATTTACGGAATTCAAAAGCAAACTACGGCAAAGGATACTTAAATAGCCTTGGAATTCCGATAATAAAGGAAATTTACTTATAATATCATATTGTATATTATCTTTACCCATAATTTTCACAAAAAAGTCAAAGGGTATTGAAGCCCAAATCCCAGCTGAATAGGCCAAAAGCTTGATATCTTTAAACCCAAGACCAAAAATTCCATGTATATGCCCCGTATATGGCGGAGCTATTGCTGGAATCAGCGTACGTTCACCGCTCAAATTCAACATCTTTCTAACAAGCACTCTGTAATTGGCATGATATTTTTCTCCCCATGGCGCTGTTGGTATTCTTCTTAAATATTTATCTATACTACCAGCAGGAGAATATTTGCAACGCTGTAAATAATCTTTCGGTACAGCAATTAAATCGATACTGTCATAGTCACTATTTTTCTCACAGATGCTTCTTGACGCTTTAAATAAAGGATTGGCTACACCAATATGGGGACCAGAGTATATCATATCTAATAATGATTGAGGGAAATGCTCTTTTTTTTCAATGGCTTTAATCTTCTTTTGCGCGTTAGTCTCATCCCACATAACTGTCGAAAAAACCTTTTCGCGAAGACTTCCAACCGTCTTTTCTTGTTCTGCAAAACAAGACAAAACAGCCAAAAGCTGCTGGGCATGGAGCGCCGGTAATCTTGCTTCTTTCCAGTTATCGCTTCCATCAAACAGTTTTGCAAAAAGGGAAAGTTCCTTTCTCCCGACCCGTAAAACGCGATCTGGATGACCTTTAATATTCCATTTGCTAGACTCATCCTTAATCCCAGGGACAGAACCTTGGATTGAACGATCGTAACACTCTTCAATAGTCGTTACTGCAAACAAATTTGCAATCATGTCAAATCCTACACCAGGAGCATTACAATATACATTCAAGCTAAAAACCATGTGATGATCGACTTCTGGAAAAAGCTTAAGTTCATTGATAAACTGAAAATGCCGACGTAAACGAGGATAAATCTCTCCTCTCAATAAGCCACCTTTTGGATCATCATACACCCCATCAGGGTGCACAAATGCTGATATCCCAGCTTCCCTGCAAAATGTCCATGCCTGCGGAAGAAAACATTTATATAAATTAGTCTGTTGTCCCTTAAGAATGGGATAATTTTGCACGGCATTTAAAAAGTTTTGCATCCCAGCTATCGATACATATTCAGCAAGATATAACCTGTACGTCTCAGGATCAGAGAGCGCTTCCTTTCTTTTCTGTGTTGTCTGTGTTGCTGTAAAATTCTTCACGGCGAACAACGGTTGCCGGTCGGACAGGACTGCTTGTTCATTCCACTCCAGTTTTATCCATGGCGGATTCCCTATAATTAAATCAAACCCGCCCCGTTCCGCAAATAAGTCCGCAAACTCAAGCTCCCAATGGAAAAACTTGTTCTTATCAGCAATCTCTTTTACCAACTTTAAACGGGGATTACGCTCACAAAGCGCAGCCAGATCTACCTCAGGCAAGTCTTTATATAAATCATAAATCTGGTCAGCCATTTCTTGCATCTGGGTTGGAAATAGTTTTCCTTGCTTCAGGTCTTCTTTGGTTACCGACTGAACACCCCCCTCTAATATTAATGCCATATCAAAGAGGAAGTCGCTTCGGGATGGAAGAAGATCCGTTTTATCAATCGGCCAGAACCAGAGCGCACACCAATAGTCCATGGCAAACTTTAGCCGGGCGTAAGGGCCGGCATTCTCCATCTCTTCCGACTTGTATAAACGCCTGTAGATCAAATCCTTTTCCCGGATTGTTGTCCGGGAGGCTTTTGTATCGTCTTCATGTCCATAAATAGGCAGCGGATCTGTTGTTTGCTGTCTAACGGCTTTGCGTAATTCAACCTGTTTTTCCCACAGGTCATCAATTACCGCCGATAAGCGCAGCAACGTCTGGATATCTTCATCTTCATAGGGTCTGATAAATTCACGATTCCATTTTTTAATTGCTTGTATCTGTTCCGAGACAAGATCTTTGATCACCTGATCCGTATAATTGGACATCCCGGGGTCACCCAGTAAAAAATGGTATACCTGCTTTTTGGGCATTCTTCTTTCTCCGGGCATAACCCGCTCCGGGGCATTATCATACCACCTTCCAGGCGCGCGGTCGGCTTTAAGCTGCTCAACACGATAGCACTGCCTCCTTGCGCCAATCAAAGAGTTACCGCAGACGAGCTGGGTTCCAAACCAGGGCACAAATCCGCCTTTACAGATGGTATTCAACCATAGCGAAACCTCGGCAAGTTCCACGGCAATGGGATTCAAGTCGATCCCGTATACGTTCCGATCGGCAATATACATCTTGACCCGCTGAAGCTCTTCAGCCCGCTTTTCATAAGAAATGACTTCGCCAAGTTCTTTTTGTTTCCGCTCCAGATAAGCTTCAGCCAGTTGGTTAATGGCTTCGTTTAAGAAGGCCGCACTACCCATTGCCGGCTCGCAGATCGTCAGCTGTAGAATTTCATCGGCATTCTTTCCTTCCAACAGCTCCTTCAGGGCATATTTCACCAGGCACTTGGTCAGCGCTTCCGGGGTATAATAAGAAGCGGATTTTTCTTTTTCCCGGCCAGCCAGCCGGTAAATAAATGTCCCCTTTTCATATTTTCTTAATTTACCTTTGTTCTCACCCGACTCATAACGGATGCGCTCTTCTTCGGTGTAGTTGTCAAGTTCCCGTTCGGGGACAAAATAACCAACATCCAACTCGTCAAATTTATCTCCGGCCCGTTTCACTTTATAGAGTGTTTCTTCGGCAATAAACCCCCGATAAGACAGTAAAGCTTCATACACCGCGCCTAACTGGTTGATCCCCAAGTTGGAATAAGAGATCCGGCCGCGGTGTTCGTTCCGGTGTCCACTGGGTCTGGTGACACTCAGGAGGTCAATGATTCTCAGCATAACTTTGTTCCGCAACTTTGCTTTCGGTATAAGGGGCTCATACCCGGGAACTGTCGTGTATTCCGGGTCAAAGATATGAGCTTTCAGCGGTTCGATAACAAAAACATCATGTCTTGATTCTTGGCTGGCCAATTCTTTTAAGGTTTCTTCCTTTTCCGGATAACCATTATAAATCAGATTAAAGAGTTTGGAGAGGGTTTCATGGAGGTAGTAACCTTCTCCAACTATGCTGATCTCATCTCTCACCCGTTCGGCAATATCCCGCAAGCTTTCTAACGAATAGCCCTGGACGTATACTTGGTCTTTCATTGGCGCATAGCCAAGCTCAGGCCGAGCTTCGATGAAGAGCACAAACAGCATCCGGTACATATAACGAAGACATTCGATGGTTAGCTGCTCGGCATCAACCGGCTCCGCCTCCAAGTCCCTGCCTTGACGGTGGACTAAATCATAGAGCACTTCATTGCCTAAAAGCTCAATCGCCTCTCTTAAGGCATATTTCAAGTCTTCCGACACACCGGAGGAATGACGCCGGGAGTTTTCATCCAGTTGGTCCAGGAGGGAATTTCCGTCTTCCGGGCAAAGGCTTTCTTTGTGGAGGAGTACGGCCATGGCTTGAAAAGTACTATCCTCACGGCGGCCGAAGATGTCCTCCAGGACGAACTGGAGGTAACGCTTTTCGTTCCACTTGTTCCGGTCGATCAGAACGATTTGGGTCAAACCGGCAAATAATATCCACCGGGGCGGCTCGGTCATGGCAAAAAGGATCTTGGTAGTCAGTTCTTCGTTGCTAATTTCCGTAGTCATTACATTATTGCGGCCATTATCGTTTTCTAAGTCAGCAGCTTGAAAGCAAAACCCTTTTAAAAGATCATCATCCCGATCCACTGTATGGGCCAACATTACCCAGAGCAGCGGTGCCCCGTTGGGCTTTTTCAGTTCCAAATAAACAGGCGCAGAAAGGCCCTCATCCACCTCGACTGTCAGGGGGGCGGCGGTTGGGTAGCCCAGTGCGGTTAAATATTGCTCTGCCAAATCGCGAACCAAAGGAAATGTCTGGCCGTTGCCACGAGACCGAAGATACCTATCATGAATGCTATAGTATTGTCTGCTGCACTCCCTTAGTAATGCCCAAGGAGTGCGGGTTTCCGTCTCCTTCGCGCGGTTTCGCCACTCATTAATCGTTTTTTCGGCGTCCTGGGGGAAAATCGAGGCCAAGTAATGATTTGTGTAGTATTCATTATAATTATTAATACCTGTTAAATCCATGTTCATCTTTATACCCCCGTCAACACGGCAATAATCCGTATATATGGATTATCCTCAATTTCCAGCGTATCCCTGACCCAATTGGTGAACCGGGTAAAGATCTCTTCGATCTTACGCTCTTCTTCATTCCTTTTACGTTCGCTTTCAAAGAGGGACAATTGGTAATCTTTATGCCGCTTTTCGAGTTCAGCCAGCTTGTCTAACTCCTCACTAATCTGCGGTTCAATCCTTTTTTTATAGTTTTCGTAGTAACGCTTAAGCACTTTCCTTGCCTCAACCACTGCTAACGGTAACAGCGCCTCCGCTTCCGCTTTACGCTGCGGTGAAAGAATATTAAGATTGGGAAGGTCGGTTCGGCCAAAGCCTGTCCTGGCAATCACCTCGTCCATCGTGAGTTCTTCGCTGAATTTTCCTGCTCGAAAATATAGTCCAAACCACTCGTCAACAACAGGTGTAGATTTACGATTCGGGATCAGACCGGCAACTATAAAAATATGATCGGTAACCGGGATAGACCCCGAAAGGCCGATTAAAGGTGCTTCGGTGCGGCCGAACAAAAGGCCGGCCTTGTCATTCACCCAGTTAAAGATCGGATGCAGCGGCCACAAGTATTGGGTAGTTGGCCACGCCAACTCCGACATACTCTTCTGCAGACTGCGTTTCATCTCTTCCATGCAAAATTCCTTGTCTGGACTAAGGCGTAAATAATCGGTTGTTGGCATTGCCTCTTCGGGAAGCAGGGCCGCTAACCGCCTTTTGATGTCAGGGGTTAATTCTATTTCAATCCCTTCTACAGTTTCCAGTTCACGGAACGGATACCGTTCGCTTTAGGTAAAATAAGTCAAAGCAGTACGCAGATAATCAAAGTCCTTAAACAAGGTTTGCTCGTCACAGATTTCGACCGGCCCTTCCTCTTTGGTCGCATCTTGCATCAACAATTCGAACGGATCAAATTCCTGAGCGTAATTATCAATCTGATGTTCGAAATCCTCGGCACTTACCCCTTTTTCGATGGCTTCTGCAGTAATCAGTTCCTCTTCTTCGATGTTAAATTTACCCATTAATAGAGTCGGATCCCCGATGTTCTTGTAGGCTTGTTCCTCTTTTTCAATAAGGATCTCTATGATCCTCAGATCACCTTTGATTTTTTCATTGGCGCTTTTCACCATTAGATAGCGAATATCAGGCTGTTCACGCTGGCCATAACGGTCGATCCGTCCGTTCCTTTGCTGGAAGACCATTAGTGACCATGGAATGTCAAAATGAATCAAGCGGTGGCAGAGATAATGCAGGTTAATCCCTTCGGAAGCCACATCCGAAGCGACTAAGATCCGGATCGGTGACTCTTCGCGGCCAAAATCCTCAACAACCTTTTGCTGTTCACTATCGCTCATCCCGCCATAGAGTTCCTGGACCGTTTCCCCATCCAGGCCCAAATCTTTACGCAAGTGCGCAGCCAGAAAACGCATGGTTTCAATCCGCTCAGTAAAGATGACAAGCCGGTCATTGGTGTTTTTCGGGTTCCAGCCGTAGCTTTCACTCTTCAACAATGCAAGCAGCTTTTGATAACGCGAAAAGTCTGCTGGTCCAATCCTCTCTAAAGCGGTTTTTAGCTCTTCCAGCTGGGCAATGTCTTTTCGAGCACCCGGGTTATTCCTTGTCTTTAGTTTTTTAAGGCGTTCATCGATGCTTTTTATACAGGCGGCCGGGCTGGAAAACATCGCTTTCTCAAGGGTCGTTTTAAAAAGCTGTCCGGCAATACGGCGCTTGTCTTCATCCATCTCCAGCCTCATATTGACGAATAGCTCGAAAGCATTCTCTTCCAACGGCGAAGCTTGACATTTTTCGATGCTAATCCGTCTTTCTTTGAATTCAGCTTGGATCTGAGCGCGGACATCCTTTTTGAACCGACGGATACAGAGCCCCTTGATATCCTCTTTCCCGTAATCATGGGGATTAGCAATTGCGGTGGGATCGAGCATGTTCATTAGAGAGGCAAAACTCTCGGAACGCCCGTCATGGGGAGTTGCCGACAACATAATTAACGTATCCGAGCGTTCCGCCAACAACTGGGCGAGTCGCGAGCGCTGGGCCTGACGACTGCCGCGGGCTGCCACATTGTGCGCCTCGTCGATGATAATAATGTCCCACCATGCATTCTCCAGATGTGTTCTGTACTCCACATCCCGCTTTAGGGTATCGATGGAGATGATCGTTTTGTCATAATAAAAGAAGGGGTTGTAGTTTGTGGGTAGTTGGGCACGGATCTTCTGAATCTTTTTCGAATCAAGACGGACTAAAGGGATGGTAAAGCGGTTCCACATCTCCTTCTGAAATTGTGTCATCATGCTTTTGACCGTAACAACCAAAATCCGCTTCCCTTTGCCTCTAGCAATCAATTCTGACATCAAAATCCCGGCTTCCAGGGTCTTGCCCAGACCGACCGCATCCGCGATCAAAATCCGCTGTCGGGGGCGCCGCAAAGCGATCTGGGCCGGCTCCAACTGGAAGTCGATCAAATCCATTGCCGCCCGGTGGCCAATGTGAAGCGCCGTATCAGTGGGGATCTTTTGCCGCCATTGGCTTTCTATGTACAAACGAGATTTCCTAAAAAACGGAGAATCGTCGATCACCAGATTAACTTTTGCCGGGTCAACGGGTTCAATCTTCTCTTCTAAATCGGTTAAAAATATCGCTTCATAATCCTTAACCAGTGGTGATACGCCAACACAATATAACGTCTTTTTGCCCAAACTATTGGTCTCGACTTTCTTGATCATCCATTCTTCGTCACGGATAATAACACGCATTCCGGGAGAGTATTCCATTTTAGCAATACCTCGCTGATTATTTTATCAAATAAAAATATCCAAGTATCTCATAATACTAACTGTTTTTTATTACGATGGTTTATTTCTTTAAATGCCCCTGTTGTTCCTGTCAAAGCATTGCTGCTTATTAACTATTCATGGTTTTCATCTTCTTCAGATGACTTTTCTTCAGCTTTTTTCTTATCTTCACTTGGTTTTTGCCAATCTTCGGCAATAACTTGCCAATCGATTTTACGAATAACCCTTTTACCAGTATCGTCTTTCCCTGTCCACACCGCCCAAAAATCCGGATCTTCAGACTGGGGTCGTTGTTCTTTTGGCAAATCATCAATCTTAACTAAAATAGGCAGTTCAGTAGCCCAACCTAGTATAATTGCATTTTGAGTTGGTAATGAAGGAAGTTCACTCAACAAGCCCCGCAGATTGTCCGGCACTAATCTTTTTACTAATTCTTGATCCCGGTCGTTACTGATACGGTGCAGAATAAATGTATTGCATTGAGATAAAACGGTTTGGGATAGTTCTGAGGGGCGTTGAGATGATAGAAGAAGCCCTAAGCCAAATTTCCGCCCTTCCCGTGCGATTCGCTCGAACACTTGACAACACACAATTGAAGAATCATTTCTTTCCGCATCCGGGCGATAACCTTTGATAAACGTATGGGCTTCTTCCATAACCAGCACCGTAGGCAGGGAAACTTGGTTTATTTTTCTATAACGTTGCAAAGCTTCAAAAACCATCCGGGCAATAACAGCTGTCACGATATGAATAATATCCGAAGGAACCAAAGAAAGATCAATAATAGTCAGTGATCCATTCTTTGCTTTGTTTTCCCCAATATAGTCGTAAAGCCATTGAGCAAGCTCTACTTCTCCCTCATCTTCAATAATTGATTTTATCCGAAGATCAGAAAGTAAGGATTTAACTCTTGATATAAAAGAATCGAACCATTGGCGATTACCACTGTTTACTGCTAAAAATTCTAAGTCAAGAAGAAACTTATCCCCGGAAAAAGAAATTGGCGCGTCCTCACTTACTGGCATCACTGGTACTGTTTCCCCGCCCATATCTTCTATTTGCTGCTTGATCATCTTAATAAGCTGATTAACATCACCATATGCCAAGGGCTTATAATAACGGCCTTCTTTACACTTATTTACAAGGAGGTTATTAATATTCTCGATAATAGACGTAATTTGCTCGTTCCAAGAATCTATTTTCTCAGCAAAATACTCTAGTGATGGTTTAATTGCTTCAAGCGATCTGATAAATCCTATATATTTACCAAATTCAGCAGTTTGAAACGGCGAATTATTAGCTACCTCATGTTCTAAAGCCGACAACATACCTTGGAGGTAACGCAACAAATCATTAGAAGCTAACTCATCCGGATCTAGTTTTTTCTTGTTTCGTTGTATCCGCAACGCTTGCTGAAGAATCGGTCTGTGCGCCCTCTCACCAGCTTGCGTAAAACAACACCATTCAGAACTATTCCAGAACCACAAAGGTAATTGTAATTTACGTCCTTTATTCTTATTGTCTTCAGAAACCTGAAATAATCTTACTTTTATAGATTTGTCATTCGAAAACGCCTGTGCATACTCGCCATTTGGGTCAAGAAGTATAAACCGGGCATTCGGTTTATTTTGTTTATTTTTTATTTCCTTTTGTGCTGCTTCCAATGACCACCGAATCAACCCCGCAACCGTACAGGATTTCCCACTACCGGTATTTCCTAAAACAGCTAAGTGGCGTCCAAACAGGCGATCCGGATCGACATGGACATCGGCATCTGCTGCCAATGGGCTTGTCCCAATTTTAACGCGTCGCTTTTCGCCGGACTCGACAATTGAATGTAATTGCCGATCGGTCGGTAGATAGGCTCCATCTCCAATCGTCGGAAATGCTTCTGCTCCCCGCCGAAAAATATATTCTTCCTCTACGTTTTCTCCCCCTACATTTTTTCTTTCCTTATACAAAACTCCAAGTGGAATAAGGCTCATTTTGCGTAATGGATACGGTAAATCCACTAAACCAAAATCTTTCATCCCTCCCCGTTTTGGAAAATCAGAACGTTCAATAGTTATCCACTCAACTTGTCCTACCAGGTATCCTTTTTCATTTGGAAACAATACGTAACTATTAACACGGGGAAAAGATCTTGGAGTCCCCGCATTTAAGGCTACATATTCTGGGCTCTCTACATCCAAGAGAACTTTTATTTCCACAGGCGAAACATATTCGACAGTCCCTATTCGTAACCCACTAACATATTCTAACGGAGTCTGACTCATTTGTTCTCCTCCGTTCCATTATTTGTATTTGAGTTGCTTTCGGTTTGTGAATCGTCTGCCTCAAGACGCTTTTTTATCAATTCTGCCATGCGGTAAGTCGTCCGATCGATTGCCGGCTTGGGTAGATAGTAATCAACGAGGGCTTTTAAATTGCCTAAGTGGTTTCCGATCATTAAAGTACATTGCGATGGCCGGCCGATTCGTTCGTAGTTTTTCATGATTCTCCCTGATTTATCATCAAATGAAATGATAACCAAATGGGTAGAGGGTATGGTAAGCATATCATCAATAACCCTGTTTATATGTTCATCACCGAAGCTATAGCCAAAAATTACTAGAGTATGATTTGGGCGGCAAATGGCCGCGGCAAAATCTCTAAATAATTCAACATAAGGATATAAAGCCGTTTCCCGATCTTTAGCTGAATTGGGATATATCATTATTTTTAGCGCATTTACTTCTGACATTCCCGGTAAGTTTAAATAAGTATTAATATCTGCTGCTCCAAACGGAAGACCAATCCGGCGAATATCACGTCCGGCATTTATCCAATCTACAGAACCGTGTAACTTCGTAAAATACGCAACCCCTTCTAAATACCGAGGCTCTCCTCGAATTCCCGGTGGATTATAGTGCATATCAATATTAAGCCTTGAAGAGCGGAATATTGGGAACAAATTTCCAACAAAACGGTCCAATAAATGCAACCCAGCTAATTCTGCGCCTGCCTCAATAATCCGGTCATAATTTGTGGTAAAAATATTCAAGCGATCACGCGTTCCTGACCTGCTGGCAAAGCTCATTAAAAAATTCACCAGATATTTAAATGCCTCTTGTCTTTTATCTGCCTGTGCTACAGCCAATTCGTTTTCTCCGTTTAATATAAATTGGGCAAAATTACGTAGATTAGTCTCAATGTCATTTTCTAATATTTCAATTTTATCTTCCAGTTCTTTGATATCGCCACTTAATTCTCCACTAGAATAATGCTTTAAACCGGTTAACAACTCGTTTGCCACACGAATTTGGTCTTCTAGATTAGCCTCTTCTCCGCGACCTAATTTTTTACAAGATGCACATGCTGCATTATTAATTTGCTCTTCAAAAACTGAAAATTTAGCAGTACTCATTCCAGGTAAGTTATTATTTGTCGCTAAATGATGTACGGCATGAGTCAATCCAGAACCGATAAGCAACGAAAAGTGCTCAGACTGAAAAAGAGCTGTAAGCCAGGGTTCAATACGTTTTCGTAATTTAGTCACATCAGCTTGCTCATCCTTTTTAAGCCATGAACATGAACCCTCAGTGAGTATAAAGGTCCCATCCGATTGTTTTTGAAAAATGATTCGCTCTTTATCATCGCGACATTTTAAAATTTGATTAGATAGCTCTTCTTGATTATGAACTGCCATAGGAGTCATCATTTGGCCTCCTTTCAAAAAATTACCAGAGTATATTTCTATAATAAAGATTTGGGTGTAACAAATTTCTTATGTTATTACATAATATTCTTCTATTAACTAAAAAACCCTTTCTGTAGCCATTTTGGACAGAGAGAGTGGGCTATTATTAAGTTTCCGGCCATATTACGCAGGAGAAACATTATCTGCTGTATTTATTCCCAGCGCCTGGAGGGCCTCTTGTATTCTATCCTTTGCATCACCAATAAACTGGTTTTGATCATCTAATTCTATCGCTTGCTCCTTATCCCATTTAAATACCATATAAATCCCTGGACAAACATTTATCGTCTTTCTTTTTGTATCCATCACATTTTCCTTAAATGCAAAAAAATCACTCTATAATACTATTCCTGCCTCCCAATAAAAATGCCCTGGTTAATTGGTCCTCGTGGGTCTCGGGTTTATTCTCATAAAACCTAAAGATGTTCATATAACTCATCTTTGAACATCTCCCCCTATAATCCTTATTTTATAAGGCAGTGGTTAATCATACTTCTATGTGGGGATTATCCATCGAGTTAGCTCCCGGGCTCCAGATTAATCCTCAACCGCTCCAGTTCCTGCAGGTGCAGATCCGTCGCTAATCTGGCTTCAAGATACTTCAGCAGATCTTCCTGCCTTGGTTGGCCAATGACCATACGGTAAGCAGCCAGGCTTCTTTTGAGGTTCTCCAGTTTACCCAATTCCCGGCTTAACGGGAGGGCGGGAACGTGACGGACAATTATATAGCCGTCCGCTATTTCATAAATCCAATACGGAATCAGATCGTTCTGTCCGGACAGGCGTGACGCTTCCGCCAAGTTGAAAAGGTTTTCCCAGGGGTCTTTGCTTTCCCCGGCTTCTGCCAGGAAAGGCCCGAAAGCCAAGGCGACATTACGCCGGATGGCATGGCCCTTATAGCGATGAATACGCCCTTCTCGTTGTTCGAGGTTCACCGGGTTGGAAGGGAGGTTCCAGTGGTAGATTTCGTGGCAGTAGAGATGAAAATCCAACCCTTCCTGCCCGACAGAAGTGGTGGCGAGGATGAAGGGGCGGAAAGGCGAATTGAAAGCCGCCCTTACCTGCTCGGCGCGGTTCCCCTGCCCTTCTTCATCGTCTTTGCCGTCCCCAAAACGCAGGGCATAATGACAGCGGATCCGTTTCGGGTCTTTCGGGTCCAGCATTTCTTCCTTTTCCACATCGATCTCATCAAATTCCAGACTGGCGGTTCTAAGTGTTGCTGCCTCCACAATCTTCTCGGCCATTTCAATAATCCGGTAATCCGCCGGTTTGTAAGCCAGCCCCTGGGTATCCTGTAAAACATGGAGGTATTCGTCAAGAACCGCTTGGAGATTGCCGGAAAGGCAATAATCGAGAACACTCTCCCAGTACCTGGTATCATCGGTTAAGCGCAGGCTGCGAACTAAAGCAATGGCATCCGGTGAATTAAAAAGGCTGCGAAAACCCATCCCGACCTTGGCTGCGGCAAACGAGAGAAGCTTCGGGCCGTTTTTAAATTCCTTCGGGGATGAAAACCGCAGGAATAACCGGAGAGCGGTGACCGCCGGCGAAGCCAGGGCAACTTTGGTCAAGACATCAAGCAGGTCGGCAGGAGGACGGCCCAGTACTTCCGGGTTGGTAAAGTACTCGCGAAA
Source organism: Bacillota bacterium (assembly GCA_036678685.1). Taxonomy (GTDB): domain Bacteria; phylum Bacillota; class UBA4882; order UBA10575; family UBA10575; genus JAZIHH01. Next base: position 848,301 of record JAZIHH010000020.1, on the reverse strand, counting down.
TTCTGTAATGCTGTTATTATAGTAATGGTCATCCTCTTGGTGCAGATCCGTTTCGAGGAAGGAACCCCAGCCAAATTCATCATCCTTACCTTGCAGCCACTCTTCAACTTCCTTCCTGTGATAGTGCCTGTCCAAGAGGGCCAATGCCGCCCAATACCAGCGTTCATCGGCAAAAGCCCCGCCGGGGCCGGCAAATTTATTAAGGATCGGTTCCATCAGTTTTCCGACTTCGGCTTTGACCAAACCGGTAACGGTATCAAGATCCGGAGAGTTGCCGGCCGTTCTGTGTTCCTTCATTATCCTCAACGGATCAATGGTGGTGGCCAATGTCCAGCAAGGGTAAATCAAGTTGAAGTTGGACATCCCGACCGGCCTGCCGTCCACGCTCCCGAAACGCAATAGAGTAACGTGCCTTCTGCTGCTGTAATCTCCATACTTAGAACCGGCTTTTACCGCCAACCGCTCCGCTTCGTAACTGCAGAGCATGGCAATGACTTTCGGTACCACCCGCCAGGCGGAAAAAACCAAAGCCTTCGTAAATCTTTGTAAAGCGGGAGAACTGTATGGCCCCTCCGGTACCTGATAATATGGGATAGACGGAGCAATCCACAGCAGTTGCCAGGCGCCGTTATCAACCGTATTTTCCAGTAAAGTCCGGAGCTTGGCATTGGCCGGATCAATTCTTTGGTAGGCCTCGATCTGCCCGGCAGAGAGTAAGCAATCGGCGCCGGCGGCCAGTATATCACGGAGTTTATCGCGGATTTCGCCACCATCGACGGTTTGGATTAATTTTTCCTTCAGCTGGTAACCAGTCTTGTCCATGATATTAAGAAGATAAGGGGCGGACTTCCAGTACTCCACCGTATCCCCTACCTCCAAGAGCGTGGCTACTTGGTCAAGGACGGCAAAGGATTTTAGCTCCTGCGGTGTCAACCAGCCCAAATCATTTCTGGACTCAACCACCATCCCGTCCCGGTTTTCCGTAACCGCCAGCCGTTCTGTCCGCACCATGACTTTTTTGAGGGATGCTTCAATTTCCAGTTTGGTCTGATTGAGACGTTCCGTATTTCCGGGGGTAAGGTTATATAACTCCCGGCGGTATTTCTTCAACTTCTCCTCGAAGACTGTCACTTTTTCCTTTGCATTGAAGAGAAACCCTACGGTACGGATAAAATCCTGGTAATGGCCGTCTTCATCGCTCTCATGATACATGGTATACATCTTATAAGGAGTGGCCGACAAGAGAAGGATTTTCACCCCGGGGTAATTAAAGAGCCGCCGGGCAAGGGTCGCCATTTCATCTTCCCCATCAAGCAAGGTTTTGAAGCGCTGAAATTCGTCGAGGATGACCAGGTCCGGTTTGAGTTTTTTAATACATTCTTCAGCCAGAATGCCTCGTAAATCCCCAATCAGGCGGTCCCGTTCACGCCGGTCCTCCAGGGCAAAAGCCTTGCGATAATGCCCAAACCGTTCAACCAGATCGTCAAAGCGCCGGCGGATCTCCGGCTTCTCTTCCAGGGCTTGCAGGAAAGAGTGTTTAATATCTTGGTCGATCCGGCCCGGTTCAAAACGTCGCAGGTCATTACGCCAGTTATCTTTGGTTTTCCCGCATTGAAAAAGGTTTTTTGCCCCGCTGCGCTCGCCAAAACCCCAACCTTCTTTCAGCATATGGTAAATGAGGACCCGTTCCAGCGCGATCCCGTTTTGTGAGCGCAGGTTGAAAGAGGTCCCTGGGGTAAAGGAGATGAAGTTCAACTTCTCATTCTTCAGCCCCTTAATCTGAAGGGGTAAAAGGGTAATGCGGGAGGTGTGCTCAAGTTCCGGATCCCCGGTGATGTTTAGCTTATCGATATTCTGGTGGGCGATATCGGCATTGGAACAAATATAAAGAACATTAATACGTTTGGCCTTGTCCCACAGATAATTAATGGTTTTGGCCAAAACCCCCTTCGCCACCAATGTCTTTCCCAAACCAACTTCATCGGCGATCAAAAAGCGGTCGGTGGTGTTTTCCAGATAAAGCTGTTGAAATACATAATCCACCGTTCGCCGCTGGAAATCTTTGAGCCCGCCCAGAATTGCTGCTTCATCCGGCTTTTCAATCACCTTTTTTCACCTCTTCCTCGCCGACTGCTGCTGCGAAGGCCGCCCAGAGTTGCCTGAAACCCTCCGGAAGAACCCCTTCTTCCTCGTCCGCATCGCAAATCTCGGTAACCAGCCGGTTGATCCGTTCAATCGTTTTGGGGTTATGGCTGTACGCCCGGACCAGCTCTTCCAGGATCGGCAGTTCGATCCCGGCCGCTGTTTCCTCCCCGGATAAACCGGTTCTCTGGTTGAATTCGGTATCGAAAAGGAAGGCTTCATCTTTCTCTGCCAGCAAGAAAAGGAGATACCGGAGGAAGCGGTTCTGGTCGGAGATAATACTCTGGAGAATCCTTTTCTCCCGTTCCGGCGGCATCCCTTTGACCGGCAAGTTCAGCACAAAGGTGAGTTTTCCGGTTTCGGTCATGTATTTACCTTCAAGTTCAAAAGCGAGAAATCCGGTGAGGCTGATCTCCGACATGTTGAGAAAGACAATGGGGCTTTCGGGGCCAAGACCTGTGACTTCCCGGGCATCCATTGGATTGAGGGTGAGCGGATAGCAACGGGCGTGTACGATCTCTGGTCCGAACTGGAGATCATCTTTGGCTTGTAGTTGCATGTTATAAGTACCGTCGCTGCCGGGAGCAACCGTTAGCGTGAGGGTGGCTTTGAGAATGGCAGTGCGCGCTTCCTCCAAAGCCTTCTCCAGCTTCTTGCGGGCAGTCTGGTCCGGCAATTCCCCTTCTTCCGGCCTTTGGTAGCGCCGGAGTAAATTCCAGAGGGAGTTTTGGTCGTTTTCATCCCCCAAGATCCGGTCAATGCCTACAGCGCTCTTCTTCTCGTTCAACTCGACTAAAAACTCAATGTTGCTCCCGCGCAACCCGGCTTCGGTGGCATTCGCTGAACCCGTCAACAACCTGGCGTTCAAGCCTTTTTCGAGGAGATACAGTTTGGTGTGCAAGCCGGTGCGGTCCTCTTCGATCAGGTCACTGTCTTCCTCGATTTCTTCAAGCCCAGCCTCTTCGGGACGTTCCCCTGATTCGTCAAAGATATAAATCTCTGTGTTGGCTTTTATCCGGCGCAAAGTCTCGTTGGAAATGGCATCCAAGGTCTCGCTGCGGGAGATCAGGACATTGTTTTGGCCTTTCTCCAGCAACGGCAGTAACAGTTCCTCCGACAAAAAGGGAGTAACAACCATTAACCGGGAATAATCGCCGAAGTCCAGGTTCGGAGTTCCGGAAACGCCTAACGGGTAAAAAGCCAGCTGCTCATCGAAACCGGCCGGCGTCTCAAAACGAACCCGCAAAACTTCGTCGGCTAAAAGGGATAGATCTTCCTTAATCCGGTCCGGCACCGGATTTACGCCATACTGAGGAAGTCTGCTGATAAAATCCGCCAGCGGCCTATTCCGGGAGAAAGCATTCTTCCGCTCATTGTCCAGACGGCCTTCGAGGCTTAAAACCGTATCCCATGATTGATCAAAAGTCATGTTCCGGGATAAACAAATAAACCGGTAGAGGACATCCTCATTATTAGTAAAACGCAACAACCAGGTCTTGGGGTGGAAAACCCCGTTTTCCCGCAGGGGATTTACTTCCACCACGATCTCTTCCAGATAACTGTATAGGAGAGAGGCGTTTTTAGGAATCAGGATCCGCCCCTGCTGGCAAAAGATGCTCAGCCGCCGGGCTGTCCTTTGCAGGGCTTCAACTACGGCAATACTGTCCTTCAATACTTCCTCCTTATTCTTCACATTAAAGAGGGCCAATGATAAAGGGACGATTAACAGTGTTAACAGATCCAAGGAGAAAGTGGTGGCCACCGCACGGTCAAATTCATAACCGGGGGGAGGTGTAAGTTCGCTGGTATAGACAATCCGGCGATTAGGGTTAAGCATCTTCCGCCTCCTCTTTTTCCAGGCCGGACAGGATGTCGGTGATGATCGTGCTGACAACCCGCCAACGGTAATCAACCTGGGCAGCACCGGCCGCTCCTCTCCACATCTCCAAAGCGCGCCGGTTTTCCAGCCAGGCGCGGGAACGTTTTAGCCGGAATTCCCGCTCTCTAATCAGAAGTTCAGCCCGTTTGTTGCCGGCCAAAGAATTAACCCCGTCATTGAAAATAATCCCGTACCAGGCTTCAACAAACTTCTTCGTATGGTCGGGTATATTTGCGGCAAAAAGGCCGCGGGTATTCCAAAACTCCCCAATCTTGACGTACCATTCTTGTAATTCACGCCACCGGTCTTGAATCCAGGCCGACCATTCTTCCAGCCGTTCTTCATAATGAGCGATATATTCTTGACTCCCTTTCGCCCGGGCCAATAAGAGGTTATACAAGAGTGCCGCGCCATAAATTGTCTCGGAGAAATTCCGGGCGTGGGCGATCTCGGTTTTCAGCACCCCGGGAATTGATCCGGTTTGTACTACAGGGAGATCCCAAAAATAACTGGCCTCTTTAATCTCTGCTATTTCTCCGTAGGTGAGTAAATAGGCTAGCAGGCTTTGCCGGTGCCGGTTTTGAATCCGGTCAAGCAAATACTCGGCTTCGTCTCTTCTCAGTTTTAAATCCGCCCGCTTGGAAAAATCCTTTGGCGGCTTGGGCAGGCCGGGATCCCAGTTCTCTTTGGTCATTTCCGGTTCCGCCTTCTCCCGGTACTGGTATTCCAGGAGTTGCCTGTATTTGTAGTACCGGTCAAGATACCGGTGATATTCGTCCTGGGAACCGGAAAAAAGCCGGATCCCCCAGGCGCCTAGTCCCGACCAATAGATATTACTGGGAAGCCGCTGGAGGTGACGTTTTGCGTCTTGCCCGATCACCCCTTGCACATTCTCCGATTCTAATAACCTATAGATTAACCTAATCTCTTCTCTCCTGGCGCGGGTGGTAATCTCCGCAGACGGAATCCGCTTTTGCTCCAACTCCTGATACATCCAGGGGATAAAGAGCATATACCGGGCCCGGGTTTGGATGGTGCTTGTCCCGGGGAAGAAAAAGTCGGCATAAGCATCTCTGATGGTACCGATGCCGATCTCGTCCCGGGTGTCCTGTTCTTTGAATAAACGGACCACATCCAGCATTTTTTGCCGGTCCTCTTCGGAAAAGTCAACCCACGCAAAATTAGAGGCCATGGTATCCCTCCCCGGTACGGATACAACACATAAGCGCCCCTGCAGCCAAAAGAGCCTATGCACGGTTAAAATGAGGGCACTAGTTTTCTTTATTCACCACTATTGCAAAAACATTCTATTGATAACTAAAAAACCCTCTTTGTCTCATTATAACAAAGAGGGGTGACAACTGTATGTCATGGAACAAGAGTTCGACTAATTAACACCCTACTAGCATTAGCATTACAACTAAAACTAATATGGGTGTGTAAAGCGTTAACGTTGCTTTATAAGGTTTTTTCCCTTTGTCTCCTCTTGACTATTCCCGTAATATCAAAGACTTCATAACCCAGTAATTCATCATATAATTCATGATAAAAATCAAATTCCGCCCCAACTTTCTCTTCATCGAGAAATCCTACGTGGTTTTTCAGGAAGATCAGTTTGTCAAAGGCATATAATACATGTATCTTCTCCCCTGTTTCTATGGAATGATGATTCTGCAGTGTTTTTTGGACCATATCCTCCCTGCTGAGTTTGTATGTTGCCAAAAAAGTCTCTAGACTCATCTCTTTATCAACAAGATATTTATCGACATTGTTGGAGTTAAAACCATATTCTTCAATTAGCGGCAATAACGATACTGGAGGATTATCCCAATCAATGCTTTTCTTAAAGAGACTCTCGAGGTAATCATAGTGCTTGAAAATAACGGCTTCATCTTTATATGAGTCTGTATCAAAATAGTGAAATGAATATTCCTTTATTTCGCCGTCCGGGAATACTAAGGCCCAACCATAATTGACAGGCATAACCCTAAGGGCGCCCAGATGGTTTTCTTGGAATTTTGTTTTGCATAGGATGACACCATCAGAATTTATCGAAACAGGTTTTATAATCGACGACATATGAGAAGCCCCGGTTGCAATTATGGAAGCCGGCAAGAGTAATATGAAAAATAGGGCAAATATTGCTCTTTTCATTTATTACCTTTCCCCCTTAAATCATGTTTTCATAATATTCTATTATTAGCTAAAAAACCCTCTCTGAATCATTTATAGTTAAGTTTTCAAATCGAACCGGAACCGCAAAAATTACAATGTATGGTATAATAATAGTAATTATTTAGAAAAACAAAGGGGGCTAAAAATGATCGTGACCACTACCCCTTCGGTCGATGGCCGGAGAATTCTGGAGTATAAAGGAATAGTCTTTGGTGAAGTAATCGCCGGCGTGAATTTCCTGAAAGATTTTGCCGCCGGCCTTTCCAACTTCTTTGGCGGCCGTTCCGGTTCCTATGAGGGCGAGCTCATAAAAGCCCGGGAAGCTGCCCTTCGGGAAATGGAAACCCGCGCCGCCAAGCTTGGCGCCAACGCCGTGGTTGGGGTGGATATTGACTACGAAGTCCTGGGCCAGGGCGGAAACATGCTCATGGTGACCGCTTCCGGCACCGCAGTGGTGGTTGAGTAAAGCCCGGGTAACGAAGAGCCGGGGACGGGTCCGCATGCGACTTGTCCCCGGCTTTCCTGCGATTGGGAATTAATTCATTCCACCGGTATAAAGTGCCAAGTAATGGTCATGTTGGCTTCCTTAATTTCGTAAGCCCCCGTTTCGTACAATAGAGGGGTTAAGGTAACCTTCTCCACTTTGCTTCCGGCTAAAGTCTTCCCCACTGACGGGAGAGGCTGATCAACAATGCTGATCGTCTCAAGTCCAAAGTTATCCCATGATTCCACGGGTTCGCCATCATCATAGAGGACCGTTTCTATTTCCGGAACGATAAATCCATACAGCACAATGGTATAGGTCCCCGCCTCCTCGTTAATTTCTAGATAGTCGGAGTTGTCAGGAACAACCGTGAGATGGCCCTGCCATTTCACTTCGCAATAATCTCCCCCATCTGAAAGCTTTTTCGACAGCTCTAATAGTATTCTCATGTTGCTATTTTTTCTTTTTTATCAATGCCATTATCGAACCTGTTAAAAGCCCTACAATTATGCAAATAATCACACTAGAGATTAATGCTTCATGTATGGGCATGTCTTTTGTTAATCGAACAGCTACTGTTACAGCAACCACTATAACAACTATTTAAATGATTTTACTCTTTTTCCCTTCCATACCAATATCCTCCATTTCTATTTTATATTACTATTTAGGGTTTCCTGAAAAAGTCCTAATTGACCGCAAAATTGGCCACAAAACCGTACATTGACAACTCAAATCTCGCAAGGAAAAAACGGACAAAAAGAAGCCGTAGCTTCCTTTGCAAGTTCATCACCAAGAATTGTAAATGAATAACACATTCACTGGTCTCTTGGAGCTTAACCATTATACAACCCAAACCGTAACCTATTACTGATCAAACCATTCATTTTATTCTGGGATGGGCGGCCGCCCTAAACCGTTCCAACGATCGGCGGCTTTGATCATCTCTGTGATATAATCCTGTTTGCCACGATGGTAGCTATGATAATTATCTTTGTTTTCCTCTGCTAACCGCAATTTTAATGCCTCATATTCAGAGGCAACGGCAGGAAAAGCGTTCATATAGTCGCGGAGATTGATATAGTTATCCCACTGCCGGCTGCCCGCCATAACAATATGGATATAGTGGGTCAATAAACGCATGTCTTTTTCTTCTGGTATATATTCGCCGCATTGAAAGACTGGTTGTCTTTCTTCCTTTCCCTCCCAGCCGCGAAAAATAAACCCTTCTTTCTCTAAAGCGGGTGACAGCGCCAATACCTCCTCAAAACTCCGGACCAATACAGCAATGTCAATTACCGGTTTGGCTTTAATATGCCGTATCGCCGTACTGCCGACATGCTGTATATCTATTGCCGTTGAGCCTAAAATCTCCCAAAGACGTTTTATGGTATCAACAGCATTTACTTCCCATTCCGGGTTATGATCCACGAGTTCCACCATACCGCGTTTTAAGCCTAATACCATATTACTTACCTCCAAAACTTTATTGCTCTTCGCTTTCTTGCCTATACCGCCCGGGTCGATGAAAAAGGAAGGTATCTAGGTTTAAAATTTGGAACCAGTACTGACAATATTGTTATTGACCGCGAAGCGGTGCTTGTTAAACCGGAGGTGGCAAAAGAACAAATAGAAAAAGAAGTCGAGCTGGAAATAGAAAAACCTGACCCGAAAACTGAGGAGATCAAAGATCCCGTATCAATGCCGGAGGCTCTAGATATTGAAAAAGATAAAAAAGATGAAGAAGAGAAGAAAAAACCAAAAGCGAAAAGGTTTTATGGTGCGGTTGAACTTGACCCACACCGGGTTGGCAGAGATGCCGGAACTATTGCCGAAAACATCATCCAACATTTGACATTGGAAGATGGTGCTGAAGTGACAGTAACACTGGATATTCGGGCAGTAATCCCTAAAGGCGCTGATGAGCACACTATCCGTACTGTGACCGAAAACTGCTGGGTATTGAAGTTTAGACCTACGGGTTTGAAGAACAGTAGAAGGAGCAATGTGGGTCGTCATAGGATATCAGGCTCATGAGCGTCACTTTCCTTTTTAACCTTAATGTAATCCTCCTCATCTGTTTTTTCCCACATAAAATGACCGAAGATTTCTCACAATTTCTGTCCGCTAAGGAGGAAAAAGCTGCTTAGACTCGAAAGGGGATCCCCAAAAAAGGAGGAAGCGGGATTTTTCTGGAGGGTCAACGAGTAGCAGCTCTACCTCCGAGGCAAGATCCCGCCCCCAACAAACACTATGATCATACTGTATTTAGGGGACGGAATCAAGAGTTATCGAGAAAATTATCTAAGATATTTACCGGAGAAAGTAGTTTGTCCGGTTTGCACTGGTGATTGCCACTGGCACGGCCAGTACCAAAGAAAAGTAAGGGAAAATTATGAGATACATACCATCACCATCCGGCGAGTACTTTGCGTAACATGCCGGAAGACCCACGCCCTGCTTCCGGACTTTTTGAGGCCGAGAAGCCGGTACAGTCAAAAAGTCAGAGAAGAAGCCGTGACAAAATACACAAAGCAAAAGGTTCCAGCGGAAGCGGTAACCTGTGATGGACAAGCGATCAAAACCACTCTTCGCTGGATACGCCGGTTTAAAGAAGATGTCCAGGAAGCGATCATGACTCTGACAAGTCTCCTGGCTGGTTTCGGACGCTTTCGACTGCCCAAAAAAGGCCCGGTATTCCGGCAACTGAAGCAGCAAACAGGGCTGCTCATGGCGGTACTGGGGGGTCCGGTAAAACACTCATGCGAGTTCGGGCTGGTCAATATTTTAATGAGCCTGGGCCCGCCCCCACCGGTCTATCTTTAAAAACCCACACGGAATGTCCTGGAAAGGTCCACGCCTTTACGGTAAATTAAAGAAAAATTGACTGCAAAGGAGAGTGGACCCCATCAAAGAAAAAAAACAGAACCTTCAAGAGATTGCGCTGACAAGATTTCAACTGATCGCGCCGCTTTTGGAACCGGATTTGGAAGAAGCAGAACGGCGTCGGCGGAGAAAAGCGATCCTCGCAAAGACATCCTACTCAGAGCGGACAATCCGCCGTTACGTGGCGGCCTACCGGGAAAAGGGCTTTGCCGGGCTTTACCCCAAAACCAGAATTGACGCAGGGAAAACTAGGGCAATCAAAAAGGAGATCCTAGAAGAAGCAGCAGAGCTCAAAAAAGAGTTGCCGGAACGGAGCATCCGCCAGGTCATTGAGATCCTGGAAGGGGAAGGGAAAATCAAACCGGGAACCCTGCGCCCTTCAACCGTAGCTCGGCAGCTAGACAGGCTCGGTGTAAAAAAGATCTCGAAAGCAAAGGCCAAAGGTTGCAAAAGGTTTCAGAAAGCGCACCGGAACATGCTGTGGCAGGCCGATTTGAAATATGGGCCGTATCTGCCGGATCCCAATAACCCGCAGAAAAAGCGCCGCACCTACCTGATGGCCTTCATCGACGACTACAGCCGGCTCGTTCCCCACGCCCAGTTCTACTTCGAACAACGCTTACCGGTTTTAGAAGACTGCTTCAAGAAGGCCATCCTAAAGCGGGGGATCCCTGATACAGTCTACGTTGACAACGGAAAAATCTTCGTCTCCCGCTGGTTCCGGATCGCCTGCGCCAGGTTGAACATCAGGCATGTAAACACTAAGCCGTACAGCCCGCAGGCCAAAGGGAAGATCGAACGGTTTCTGGGGACCGTCGACCAGTTCGTGGCAGAAGTGAAACTGCTCAACCCCAAGACCCTCGAAGAACTAAACGCCGCCTTTGCCTGCTGGCTGGAGGAAAGTTACAACCACAAAGAACACAGCTCTTTGGGGGAAACACCGGCGGCCCGTTTCGCCGGCGACACCAGGCCGCTCAGGTTCAGCAGCGCCGAAGAGTTGCGGGAAGCGTTTTTGTGGGAAGACGACCGGAAGGTCGATGCGACGGGTTGTATCAAATACCGGAACAAGCTGTACGACGTTGGGCCGGACCTTGCCGGGAAAACGGTCGAGATCCGTTTTGACCCCTTCGCCCCGGAAACCGTGGAGATATGGGTAAACGGCCGAAAAGACCGTGACGCACGGGAGTTGGTAAAGAACAAAGACCGTTTTGCACCGGAAACCCCGGAACCTGCAAAAACGGACCGGTCGCGTTACCTTGAGATCTTAACTGAACGGGCTAAAGCCCGGCGGAAGAAACGCTTAGGCGCCATTTCCTTCCGGGGATTGGAGGAAGATGGCGATGTTTGAGCAGTTTTACGGGTTTGCCAAAACCCCGTTTGGACGGGACCTTGAAACCAACGAGCTTTATGAAACCCAGGGCTATCTGGAGTTAGTCGCGCGGATGAAATATGTGGCCGGCAAAAAACAGTTTGGCCTTTTCACCGGGGAAGTAGGTTCCGGCAAATCCACAGCCGCCCGGGTTTTGACCGCACAACTGAATCCAGCCAAATACCAGGTCCTGTACATTAGCGACTCCAAACTAACGCCCCGCAATTTTTACTGGGAAGCCCTGCACCAACTGGGGCAGGAACCGAAGTTTTACCGGGGGGACGCCAAACGCCAACTGCACCGGGTAATCATGGATTTGCATGACAACCAGCGGAAAACCCCGGTTATTATCATCGATGAAGGGCATCTGCTCGGTAAAGAAATGCTGGAAGAGATCCGGTTTCTGACCAATTTCAGAATGGACTCGTACAGCCCGATGAGCTTAATCCTCTTAGGCCAGCCGGAACTGCGCCGGATCTTGTAGATGCAGATCTATGAGGCCATCACCCAACGGGTGAACCTCCGGTTTCATCTCTCCGGCATGGAGCTTGAAGAGACAAGAGGCTACATCGCGCATCATCTTAAAATCGCCGGCGTGCAAAACGCCTTGTTTACGGAAAATGCGGTCGAAGTCATTCATGAGTATAGCGGCGGGATCGCCCGCAAAATCAACAATGTATGTACCGCTTGTCTTCTCGACGCCTTTGCCCGGAGAAAAAGCTTGGTGGATGATCATATGGTCCGGGTGGCACTAGAGAATGAATTTATGGTTTAAACCAACAAAATCCGGGAAGGCGTCACTCGCCTTCCCGGTCAAATAATCTGAGAAAACGGCGGTCAAATAGTGTGGGAAGTGACAATACAGAATATCGAAGAGATGATGGCTTTCTCTTGTTAATAGATACATATTTAAAGCAGCCTTTAGAAAAAATTGATTTTAAATTAATAAATGATGCAATAAATAAAATAGTTTCACCAAGATTACAGGGCATTGCTATTTTTAAAGCTATTCGACGGTTATATCAAGAAAGCAATACTGAACTAGTTGAGCAAAAGTTAACAGACGCCCAAGTCATTTTGTCTGACTATAATAGAATTTATGATAATGACAGAAAATGTAGAGCATTATGCTATTTATATAGTATATATGATAAAGTTAATCATTCGAATTCATGCAATGAGTCAAACACTTTATCCCAACTAAAAGAATCCCTTATTGATACATGGGAATCAATAGATGCAGCTTGGGTAAAATTAGATGTGGGTTTTAAAATTGTAAGCTGCATGGCCAATCTTGATAGAGCTTTTGCACAAGAATTCAATAAAAAAATTGAAGTTTTCCGAAAAAGTTTACTCATAAAAAACTATACAACAGCTTTCAATCTTTTCCTTTATAATAAACTGGCCATTAAGGCTTATAGTGGTTTACTTGACAAAAAAATATATACTGAAGATGATATTAAACAACTGACTTTGACAATTAATTCTCTGCCATCCTCCGGGGAAAAAGCCAAGTTATGGGCAGATTTGGCACTTGTATTATATAGGAGTGGACGTGTTGAGGCATGCAAAGAAATCGTAAATAAGCATGTCCGCCCATTAATACAAGAAGTGTTAAAAACCGACAGAAGCACTAGTGATGAAGTAATAATACAGATATCACCTGCTTTATACTGTACTCATCATTTAACAGCATTTGAGTTTATTGACAAACTCCCTCTTCGAGAAAGAGATTATGCGTATGTAGAAATTTGCAATTTTCTTTTAACCAAATTATTACCAGAAGACCCATATGAATATAATGAGGGAGAACCATTCGATGTTGGTTACGACGAAATACTTGATCTTTGCGACATATTAAAGCGCATAGAGACTGATTATTTAATATATCATTATGTAAAATGTATATCTGACACAATTAATTCTAAGCGAGGCCGACATAATTTTACAAATCAACAACGAATTAATATTACAGATAAACTAAAAGAAATTGTTAATAGCAAGCTACCAAATACAAGATTTATAAAACATGATGGCTGGAAAATTGTTTGCCTAGCCGAATTAGGCCGGCTCCATAATTCTCTGGAATGCTGGAATAATTTATACCATTCTACAAAAAATGTAAGTAACCTGGCTGACAAGGTGTATATTTTGACAAAATTAGCTGCTGTATTGCCATCAAAATTTGCTGAAAAAAAGAATGATATGGTTCAAGAAATTATAGAATTGCTTGAATCCATCCCTATTTTATTCGAAAAGATTGGGTATTATGACTTTCTTGCCCATACTTTTTATGGTATTGATACTGTACTATCAAAAAAATGTATAGAAGCTGCTGTAAAAAAAATATCAAAAAACAATGTCGATGATGATGAAATAGTTCAATCGCAAAAAAGCCTAGTTGACCTTGCCTTCAAAATCAGCCCAGATTTCGCATCTCATATTGCCTCCATTGTTGATGATGATGAAGCTAGAAATACCGTAAAAAGGGATTGTGTCAAGTATAGTTCGCAATTTCCCATCGGGACCCCGCTGGACTAAGCTGCATTACGCCTGGCTAAGATGTGCTGAAGAATCTCTTTCCTGATATAGCATTTGGAAGTCTCCCAATCTTCAGCGTATTCAATTAGATAGCAACTAATAAGCCGTATATAGGAATCCATTGAAGGGAAGATCCCAACTACCTTGGAACGGCGCCGGATTTCTTTATGCAAGCGCTCCAGGACGTTAGTTGAACTGATTTTCTTTGCGTCGATCTCTGGAAACTCGTAGTACTGTAAAAAATCTTCAAGGCCGTTCCCCAAGACTTCAACCGCTTTGGGAAACCTGGTTTCATATTCTTCAATAAGAAGCCCCGCGTAGCGTTTGGCGGATTCATAGTCGGGTTGCTGCCAAATCTGTTTTAGTTTTGCCGCAAAAGATTCTTTATCCTTAGCAGGGACATGAGCGAGAATATTTCTTATAAAATGAACCTTGCACCGTTGCCAACTACACCCGACAAAGGATTTTTGAATGGCAGCGACCAGGCCCTGATGGGCATCGGAAACCGCAAGCCATACGTTTTGTAGCCCTCGTTTTTTAAGACTATTGAACAAAGCGGTATACGATGCTTCTGATTCTTCGTACATGGGCTCAACCGCTAAAACCTCGCGTTTGCCTTCAAGATTAACTCCACACACGACATGAACTGCCATATTGCAGACGCGATGGTTATCCCGGATCTTTTCGTATAAAGCATCAATCCAGATCACTGGATAGGTATCTGCAAGAGGACGGTTTCTAAACTCTTCAACCTGCTGAGTCAGCTCTTTATTAATCTGAGAAACCTGGCTGGGTGAAATTGATTCAATGTCGAGACTCCGGGCCAGCCGTTCAATTTTGCGGGTGGAAACGCCGTTAATAAAGGCTTCTTGGACTACCTGGATTAACGCTTGTTCGGAACGCTTTTTTTCGGTCACAAAGAAGGGCACGTAGCCGCCTTTACGAACTTTTGGTATTAGCAGATAGATTGTTCCCATCCGGGTATCAAAGCGTCTGACCCGTGTTCCGGAGCGATAACCGGTTCTATTCGGGGAGTGTTCGCCTTTGTCGGCTCCAAGCTTGTTTTCGACTTCTACTTCCATCATCTTATGGCATAGCCATTCAAGCATGGAGAGCATGGGATCCGGCTCGCCTAAAAATTTCAGTAGCATTTTTTCTAAATTTACGATATTCTTATGGTAGGCCATCGGGGTAACACTCCTTTTGGTTTGTTTTTTGAGCAACTTACCATTTCGGAGTCCCGATGGCTTTTCCTTTTCAAAATTGCGAACTTAATTATACACTAGCATAGTGTTCGTCGTCTCCTGCAACCTAACCCTATTTTGTCCTTATCCCACTCAGTCTTTTTCCTTTCCGGCGCACTGTCCTTGGAGTTCAACAACATTCATATGACATTCACACCGGATCTACTTGGCCCCGCTTTCTGTTTGTAGCCTCACCTCAGCAATAAACGGAATCGGATCATGACCGGTGGCAGTTACCAACAATAACTGTTGTATAAATAGATCCTCCTTTACTTTGTTCACCTGGTTTTCGGCCTCCTGCAGCCGGAGTTTTTCCCAGTCCAGATCAAACTCACGGATCTCACCCTGGTTAAATCGGATCTTAGCCACTTCAACCTCTCTTATCGCCACTTCAACCTGCCTTTGGGCCAGGTCCAGCCGCCGAAGAAGGGATTTGTACCCCTCCAGAAGACCAAAAATCCTATCATGTAATTCTCTCTCCACCCGGTAATAATTCTCCTCTGCCGCCTCCAATTCGTAAATTGCGTTTTTACGTTCCTCATCTGTGGCGCCTGCCGGGTCTTTTACCGCCGTCCACTGTTTTTGGCTTAAATCCAATGTTTTCTGAGCGTAGTAATAAGCCGCACTAGTCTTTTTGACTTCCTGCAGACAACGGTCGAAATTATACTCCCCCGGTTTTATACCGGTCAAGTCAACCCCGGCAAGAAAACTGGTCTCGTCTTCCTGCTCTATTCCACGGAGAAAAGCTTGACGCGCCAAAACATACTCATATTTCGCTGTTTCCAGTTTTTCTTCCGCTGCCAGACAGATATTCTTTTGCCGCAAAAACTCAATTTCCCCGATCAAACCAGCTTCGTAACGCAGGCAGTTAATACGCAGCCTCTCTTCTTCCAGGCGTAATGCCTTTTCGACTGTTGTCAGTTCCCGATAAGCCTGCAGATATTGAAAATACCGTCGGACGGCTGATATGGTTTCTTCATTCCTCTTTTCTACCAGGAGCAATCGTTCCATACCAACAGCTATCTCCAGCTTTGTTAAGTGCAAAGAAGCAACCCGCTCATCACAAGCTTGCCGGTAATTTCTTTCTGCTTTCTCCAGTTCTCTCTTAACTTCTTTAATACTCACCGAATGCGTCAGGTACCTCTGGACGTATTCTTCTAGGGTAATAAAAACCGGCATCTCTTTTTTTTCTGCTTGTAATGGCAAGACCGGCTTATAGAGGCCCAACAATATAATGATTGTTGAAATTATTCTATTTATTATTTCCCTTTTTGGGTTTGAAAGAAACATCTCAAGAATCCTTCCTAAACTTTTAAGATTAAGATCTAATTTAAACGGCAATAATCGCCAATAAAGAATACCAAGCTTGCCAAAGATTATTCCATCCGTTAATAAAATCGTCCTGTGCTTCTTGGGCTTGCAACCGCGCTCTTTCCAGATCAATCAAAAGAATCTCCCCTTGTTCATATTTTCTTTGGGCATCAATATAAGCTCTCCCCGCCAAGTCCTTTTTATATTCCAGAATGTCTATATTCATACGCTGCATTTCAAAATCCTTAATAACAGCTGTTAAGGAGTCTTCAACTGTTTCCACAGCTAGATTTACTGCCCGTTCCTGTTGTATTACTTCAATTTCCGCCTTTTTTACTCGCTCAGGATAGGCTGCATTGATTGTCCAAGTGAGACCTGCCGACAATTCCCATTCCCAATTTTCAGTATCTGTTTTGGCACCAAGGACAATGACCGGCTTGTTTTTTTTTATCCGTTCCAAATTCTCCTGGGCAAAAATCAACAACAATCGGGCTCGTTTCAACTCAACATCATTAGCCAGCGCATTTTCCAACATTTCATCCGCTGAAAGATAATATATGGGAAATTCTGGCAGTTCGGCAAATTTTGCCTCTGACAAATCAACCTTAAGTAGACACGACAAGGATTGCCGGGCTGTTTGTTCCCTCATTTCCACTGATGCCTCTCTCATCCGTGTCTCCAATACTCCAACTTTTGCTTTCTCAAGTTCTGTCTTTCCCACCAACCCTGCCTGAAAGCGGTACTCGGTGATTGCCAACGTTTTCTCAGCCAGCATCCGATCTTCCTTGGCCTGCCTCAGACTTTTTTCCGCGGCCAACAGTTCGATATACCGTTTCCTGGCTTCCAACTCTGTTTGCACCATGATCTTTTGAAATTCCAACTGTTGTAAGGAGAGATCCAACTGGGCCCGGGCTTCTTCCACGTTTTCCGCCAGAGGGTAATAATCAAGCCGTACTAAAGCAGGTTCCCCTATGATCAGGGAAGATTCCACCACCAGCTTAGGAGTTAATGGTATATTTAGTTTAATTTCTTCCTCACCGAAAATTTCATACTCACCTGTTAAAGGATTCTTCATTCTTGTACGGCCGGTGCTGACCGTAAGAGAGCTACTTCTGACAGCCCGGAGCATCTGGAGATCAAGTTCTTTCTTCCGTATTTCCTCTCTGGCCTGGATTATTGCCTCACTGTTCTGTAAAGCAGTTTCCACTACTTTTTCTATATCCCATTCCCAGGTGTCTGCGGCATGAGAAATAACTTGGGAAATAACTAAAGCTATTAACGGCACAGGACAAAAATACCGAAACATTTTTCTCATTTTTAATTGAAAATTTTTCATCTTTTTCGCTCCTAACGACATTTACGCCAAATTCTTTGTTAATAAAATAAACTCTTTATATTCAAAAAGTCAGTTTTTTCCCTTAATTACTTCGTCAACAGCCAATATTTTCATGCTGAACGCTTTGGCCACTGCTTCACTAATTGACCTTGCTCCCATAACTTCAAAAATCCTTTTCTTATGGTACTTGACTGTATTTACACTAATCCCTAACTCTAAAGCCACTGCGTTTGTTGTTCTTCCCTGGGCGTACAGTTTTAATGCTTGCAGTTGCTGCTCGTTTAAGGAAATTTCTTCTTTAGTGTAATAATCATTACACTCACGGACTATTTTATCCACCAATAAATCAACAATTGCCAACAACTCTTTCTTAATCGGTTGTCCTTCGTTGAAAACTCCCAAAAAACCCCGGACTATATGGTTGATTTCTAAAGGAAGGGCGTAACTGTAATATTTTTTCATTAAATTACAGTAATGATGAGAAGGGCTTAAATACACAGGCCTTTTCAAAATCATAGCCATACTAACAGCGTTGGTCCCGCAGCTTTCTTCAAGAAAAGAGACACCTGGTTCCATCTTCCACTGTCTGCTCCTGTCTGTAAACACTCTGCTCAGAAGAATCCCTTCTGTATCACATAATAAAAAAACTGATCCCTCCAGGTAATCCGCTATTTCTTTTACTGTTTTAGTAAATAGGGATATCATTGGGGTATTCTTTTTTATTTTCCATCGCAACTTTTCCTCGCCAAGTACATGCAGAGGGGATGTCAGGTCTTGTCTTAATCCTCTTTTCAGACATCTTTCCCAGGATAATAAAAGCGCATCCATCACCGCTTATCAACCCCCAAGAGAACGTTGTCAAAGCTGTACGTTGTCAAAGCTGTTTCCCTTAAACCAGCCCGTTTCAGGGGAACTCTAAATAGTTTAAGAAAGGAAATCTAACTTTTCTAGGAGGTAATAAAGAATTTTTCTTTGTTTTACGACAATTCTGGCCTCACAAAGCATTCCAACTTTTATCTCAGCGGTGCGCCCTTTTTTGTCCATAAGCTGCCCACCATCTATAGAACCTTCAACCAGGTAAACAGCTTCACCGCTGGGATTTATCATTTGGATGTCTCCCGCTATGTTGATAATTTTCCCAGAAAGAGTGCCATATTCTTGGTGGGGGAGGGCTAAAAAACGATAATCCACTTTCTGTCCCAGGGCAAGCTGCCCAATATCTTTGTTCTCCACCATCATCTCTACTTTCATCCCGGTACCCTGTGCCGGAATAATTCTCAAAATTTCCACGCCGGCAGGAAGGTAGTCACCTGGATTAAAAGACTGAAGTACCTGGACAACACCGGAGATAGGCGCGGTCACCCGGTGCATTTTTATTTTCTCTTCCACCTCTTTTAACTGCCGGGTAACATTTAACAGTTGAACCCGGTTGGACTCCATTCTTTCTTTCAGTTCCACCAACATTTCACTTCGATAACGGTCACGATTAATTTCGGCCAGGAGATACTCTGTATGCAGTTCCTCCAAACTGATTGCCGACGTCGCTCCGGAACCCAGATTTTTCTCCCGCAAATAACGATTCTTGGCTTTCATGTAGTGTAGATGCAGTTGTTCGTAACCATATTTGTAACTCAGATACCAGTTGTAATAATGTAGTTCTTCTTCATAGAAAAGATTCTTCTCTTCCCGTATACTTTTTTCCATTATCCATAGGTTCTCCGCCTCTTTTTCCAACCGGTTCTTTTCCTGAAACAGATAGTCTTTTTCCTGTTCCAAAAGAGACGTCTCAATGATTAACAGGAGTTCTCCTTTTTTTACTGTTGCTCCTTCCCGGTAAAAAACTTCTTTAAGTTCACCGCCGTAAATACTCCGGACAATACTGACATTCCCACCTGGACGGACAATCCCCGTGGCTTTAACAACTATGTCAATCTCACAGAACCACATCCAAAAAAACGCTACGACCAGCAAAAAAAGGACAATCCAGATAAAAACCGCTATGAAATTGGGTTCCCGCGCCCGCAACATCTCCCGGCTCTCGGTCAACTCTGCTAGTTCAATGATTTGTCCTCTCACGAGATCTCCACTTCCCTCTCAGTGCTGGTTTGTCCCTGCCATAACCGGTAATAGTATCCTCTCTTGGCGATCAGTTCCTCGTGACTGCCGGCTTCCACAATTTCTCCTTGATTAAGAACGACTATTCGGTCACTCCTCATCACTGTACTCAACCTGTGCGCAATTATAATGGTGGTGATTTCCCTCCTGATCTCCTCAATCGTCTGGTGGATGGCTCTTTCGATAGCCGTATCAAGATTACTAGTAGCCTCATCCAGGATCAAAAGATCCGGTTTTTTAAGAATCGCCCGAGCAATAGCTATTCTTTGCTTCTGCCCGCCGGACAGATTGGAACCCCTCTCCCCAACCTGTGTGTCATAGCGTAAAGGTAGGCGGTTAATGAATTCGTGGGCCTGCGCTTTTTGCGCCGCTTCGATAATTTGCTTAGTAGTAACACCTTTCTGCCCGAAAGCGATATTATCATGAATACTCCCGCTGAACAAAAAGACATCCTGCGGCACGTAGCCGATGCGTTCCCGCAAACTGTCCAGATTGAGATCCTTGATGTTGTACCCGTCAATCAGGATCTCGCCCTCTTCCGGCAGGTAATACTTTAAAAGCAATTTCACGAGGGTGGTCTTACCCGACCCGCTTTCTCCAACCAAAGCCACTTTTTCTCCGGGCCGAATGGCAAGGTTAATATTTTTTAACACCAACTCCCTGGTCCCGTAGCGAAAACTCACTCCTTTAAACTCAATGGCGCCTTTCAACTTGTCCAGGGTGATTTTTCGCCTTTCATTCTCTTTTTCTACTTTCAGATCGAGAATCTTGCCGAGGCGGTCGGCGGCCACGAAAGCTTCCTGCAACATCGGTTGAAGACCGATTAGGTTCTGAAGGGGTTCGAAAAAATACGCCAACAAGGCGCTAAAGGTGATGAGTTGTCCGAGGCTGAGCGCGCCCTTGATCACCTGCATACCCCCAACCCAAAGGATGACGATTTCACCAACCATAGTCAGAGTCTGCTGCAAAGAAGACTGGACATTCCTCAACCAAACGGCTTTAAAAATCGACTTTATAAATTTGAGAAAACGCTTTTCCGTTTCTAGGCTGGCATCTTCTTCGCCGTTGAAGGCTTTAATGGTGGCTATGCCGGAGACGGACTCGACCAGGTAGGCTTCGGTGTTGGCTGCCTGTTCCATCTCCTTACGGTGTATATCCCGGAACGGTTTGTTGAATGCCCACACCACGATGATGTAAAAAGGGATGAAGACTGCAGCCACTCCAAAAAGTTGACCGCTCTGGGTGTAAAGGACAATCCCGCCGGCAATTACCATCAATGTGTCGATCATCACCGAAAGGGTAGCCCCGGAAATGGCGTTGCGAATCTTGGAAGCTTCCGAAAGACGGGAGAGGATCTCCCCCACTTTCCGGGTGTCGAAAAAGGAGACGGGCAATTCCAGGACATGCCGGTAGTATTGAAGAACCAGCGCGATATCAATCTTCTGGCTTAGGTACAAAAGTAGGTGCCCGCGGAAAGCGTTCAAAAGAACCCTAAATAAGATAAGAATGATCGCACCTATGGAGAGCAAGTGGAGCGTTCTCTCCAACCCCTCGGCCAGGACTTCATCGATCAAAAACTTGAAGTAGAAAGCCCCGAGGATCCCCAACAGAGTAAAAAGTACGGACGCCAAAAATATTTCCACCAAAAGCCTTTTGTGCGGGGTTATGAGACTGAAAAACCGGGCAAAAAGTCCGGTGGTTTCGTCCCCTTTCTTGAACCTTTCTTCCGGAACCATCAGGATTAAAACGCCGGACCAGATCTTCTCAAACTCCTCCCGCCTGTACCATTCGATCCCTTCCCCCGGATCAGCGAGCAAAAACCCCCTTTTTGTTATCTCGTGGATAACTACGTAATGCATGAGGTTGTTCTTTATCACGTGGGCGATGGCTGGAAGCGGTAGCCGTGTGGTCAGGTGTTCAGGCCGGGCCTTTACCCCCTTGGCGGAAAAACCGAGCTCATTGGCAGCCTTAATCATTCCGAAAACATTGGTCCCCTTCCGGTCTGTCCCGGCAATCTCACGAATTCGGGAAACCGGCAGTTTCAACCCATACTGCTTGGCCACAATCGCCAAGCAGGCCGCACCGCAATCGGTTATATCATGTTGTTTGACACAATAGTAGCGTTTAAAGAGACGAGTCAACATGTTACTCATTCTGTTATCCCCAAACTTGTAATTACCTGAGGTGTTTTTTGTAATTATATACTATATTTTATGTAATATCTACCTTATTTTGTAATTTTCCCCATTATTTTCTGTTCACCTCTTCTACCCTTTTGGGTAGTCCAGCCTTATTTTACTAATCTGCTTAAACCCTATTTGAGTGGGCCAAAAAACTTTTATAAAAATTTTCCAGGAACTTATGGCAAAAACTACCCAAAAGTGTAGTGGACATGGATAGAAATTTTTGTTATGGTAATAATTGAAAACTTCCGGAAGTTTGAAATATAACGAAGGAAGGAGGATTGTGAATGGAAGCCGTTATTACTTTGGGTATGATCGAATTAACTCGTGATGAAATGATGTTAATTGATGGTGGGCGTAATATAATAGGAATTATTGGAGGGGCTGCAACTATTGTCGGTGGAGTTGCAAGTATTGTTGGTGGAGTAGCTGCTTTGTTAACCCCAGAACCAACCACATTAACTAAAGTAGGTGGATACGCGGCTATTGTTGGTGGAGCTGCAGCGATTGTAGCTGGGGCTTGTGCAATAAAAGAATCCTGGTAATAAAATAAACTGTCCGCCAACATGTTGTTTGTTAATGCTATTTTTTGGCACCATAATGCCTCATATGCCTATGGCTTATGGTGCCAAAATACCGTATAATTATTAAAAAGAGACTCTTATCATCCTTTATTTTCTATTACCACGAAACAATAGGCAAATACCCCTTGCTTTATCAGGACACATCTAGCCGCGGTTTAAACTCGAAGGAAGGTTATATTATATATTGAAAAAAATAATACATCTTTTATGATGTTTTTAAATATTTTTATATACGGAGCATTCCTGTAATAAAATCAAATGAACTTTGAAAAAGGCCAGTACCTCCTGTCAGAATACCGGGTGTAAGAAAGTTTACCCCTAACAAAATAAGACTAACAGAGGAGGTACTCAATATGAAGTATAGCCAAAATGAGAAGATTGCGCAAGTCACAGAGAAGACTTTAATTGTGGGTGTAGACGTAGCCAGCATGACACACTTTGCCAGAGCTTTTGATTTCAGAGGAATTGAGCTTGGGAAGATAATAAGAATCAGTAATGATGTCCAGGGATTCCGTTTATTCAAGCTCTGGGTGAATGAATTGAAAGGAAAATACAACAGGGATACTGTTATGGTAGGGATGGAACCCACGGCTCATTATTGGTTTAACTTCGCCCAGTTTCTTAAGGATTCGGGCATACGAATCGTATTGGTTAACCCGTTCCATGTCAAGCGGAGCAAAGAATTGGACGACAACAATCCGACCAAAAATGACCGTAAGGATCCCAAGACCATAGCCATGCTGGTGAAAGACGGCAGGTACCAAGTTCCCTATGTGCCTGAAGGCCTCTACATTGAACTCCGGACGGCGATGAAAACCCGTTGGCATATCGTTCAGGGTTTAAATGCGATTCGCAATCAAGTAAAGCGTTGGTTTAGCATTTACCAATAATACTAAACGACCAGAGCCCAAAACCCGCTAAAAAAGAAGCAATCCTTGATTTTACTTTGCTGCAAGCTAGTCCGGGTAATCTTTGCGCTAATAAAAAAGTAAGTAGCATATGACCCGCAAAAAATGATGAATGACATTAAAAGGCCAGTAGCGGCTTAATCTTGGCATTAATCAAATCACCGGTAGGACCTTGACCAAATGAGTCGGATAGTCAGGTTGAATTTTTCAAACGGGCTCTGACCCAGCTAAGGAGCATGACTGACATCCACCTCATGGGCAGGCAGGACGAAGGAATTTAGGGTATTGACCCTGTGAGATATGGGAAGTTTGCCGCCAGGGAGACATGTGGATTATAAACGGCCGCAATATTGTGAGAGGTGCAGTTGTGATCGACATACACATGTGCTTCCTAATAATTGAATACCTGTCTATATTGCCCATGAGGGCTCAATTTTTAATAAATGAAATATTGTGAATAAATGAGATTTTAAGAGAAAAATAAAGATCATAGAGGGAGTGATTTATTATGACTAATAAAAAAGGGAAAAGACAAAAATCAACATTAATTATCACATGGATATGTACTGCAATGGTATTAATTAATTATCTTACTACTAGTTCAACTTCAATAATTATACGAATTACAACCCTTATCGTTATAATTTCTACTATAGTAGTAACGGGCGCCTATATTATTGAGACACATAAAAAAAGTGATCATGATAATTGATTATGTCATGCTATTTGATGCAATGTAACGAGTTAAGTCCGTATAATGGTGTATCCTAAATTTATGTCAATCCAACCATTTATAGCTACTATAGGAAGTAATATAACGTTATCCCTGGTAGTAGTAAGTATAGAAGACCTTGGGGATTACGTCAAGCATCAGATCACAAGCAAACGGAATTACTGGACCCTGCAGACAGTCTTTTAAAAAACAAACTAACTGTCATAGAGCAGATAAGGGATACAATGCCCTGCTGCCAATATGCTAACAATAAGTGAGAGCGTGCCGGTGGAGATTTGGTGCTGTTTCTTGGAACCGATGAGCCAAAAGCAATAACAGACGACGCCAGTTGAAACGCCGTCATTGATAGAACGATAGAGAAAACTTCTTTTGCCAACTGACTGTGTTTTTTCCCGCATAATATGACTGAAGATTTCTCACGATTTCTATCCGTAAGGGAGTAATTGTTGTTAATATTCTGACCATCTTATTTTTAGTAGTGTTTTAGTCTTTTATTATTTATAATCCAGCATTTATTTTCTTATAAACGCTAAATGGTACCACTAATTAACAGGAGAGGGTGATTAAATGCCAATAATTGAAAATAATAAAGAATTAAGACTAGAAAATGTGCTGTCTTTACGAAAAAAAATGAGGCAAGCTGATGTACAACAGGAAATGATGAAAATTGGTGAATTTTTTAAAAAAAATAATATAAAGAAAAACGGACCCATTGTGACTGCTACTTTTAATATTGAGAAAATAAATGAAGAACCTATCCTCGACATGGAAATCCTTGTTCCAATGGACAGAGAGGTGAATTTAAGCGGCGAGTATAGATTTAAAAAGACTTTTCACCTCATCAACGCAGTTTCAATAAGACACCATGGAGATCCAAATCTACTTCAAAACACTTACAATGAATTAATGACATATATAAAGAAAAACGGTCTGCAACAAATTACAACAGCTTACAATGTAAACATAAAAGATCTAGAACCCGGACAATCCTTGAGCGAAATGGTTATAGATGTTTATATTGGTATAAACCCATCTATTCTTTAGATCATCTAAAGAAAACGCTTATCCGTTTCCAGAGTACACTCTTTTTACTATCTAGAGCATTAATGATATATGTGTTTATGGCAAAATAGAAATAGAGCAAATGGCAAGATAGAAGTCTAGCAGAAAAATGGAAAAATCCATTGCCAGCACCCTCAAAAAAGATTACCCTTCTAATTAGCCATCACACAAATTAGGGGGGTAAAGAAAGGATGTTGACAATGGACGAAATCAATCATATCAAATATTTGCGTGATAGGAAAGGCCAATCTTTAAGGGAAATCGCAAGAGAGACCGGACATGCTTTCGAAACCGTAAAAAAATATGCCGAAAAACAAGATTTCAACATCGCTCGCCGCAAGCAAAGGCGAAAAAGTAAGCTCGATCCCTACAAGGCAATAATTGATGAATGGCTAACCAATGATTTAAAAGAAAGACCAAAGCAAAGACATACCGCCAAACGAGTATATGACCGCTTGCAAGAGATGTATGGGATAGGATTCAAGGTCTCTGAGCGTACAGTGAGATACTATGTATCGGCTAAGAAAAAAGAGTTATATACCAATAATGATTGCTCTATTCCTCTTGAACATTCTCCTGGGAAAGCCCAGGCGGATTTCGGGGAGGCTGATTTCATTGAAAACGGTGAAAGATTTACCGGGTTGTATCTAACACTCTCTTTCCCCTACAGCAACGCCGGGTTTACGCAGGTTTTCAAAGGCCAAAACCTGGAATGTCTCGAAACCGGGTTAAAGAACATCTTTGAATATATAGGTAAAATACCGGGAGGTATTTTGTTTGATAACCCGCCAACCATCGTAAAAAAGGTCTTAGAATACGGCAAACGAGAAATAACAGAAAACTTTAAACGATTCGCCCTGCATTATGGCTTTAAAACGAACTTTTGCAATCCAGCGCGCGCTCAAGAAAAAGGGCATGTGGAGAACAAAGTCGGTTACAGCCGCCGGAACTTTTTTGTGCCAGTTCCCGAGTTCAAAGATCTTGAGGAGTTTAATAAAGACCTCCTCGAAAAGGCTGTCCAGGACATGCAGCGGAAGCATTACAAAAAAGGAAAATTGATTGCCGATCTGTTTGCCGAAGATCTAGCGGTGATGCATAATTTACCGGAAACTCCGTTTGAAATCGGCCGGTACAAAAAAGTCAAAGCTGATAAATATGCCAAGGTTAGATTTGACAACAAACAGTATTCAACATCGCCCATCTTTGCCGGCAAACAATTATGGATAAGAGCCACCGCCCAGGAAATTATCGTCATGGATGAAGATTGGCACGAAGTCATCAGACATCAACGTTTATACGGCAAAAAACAAGAGGCGATGAACTGGGTCCCCTATCTACAGCTGATGGCAAAACGGCCAACAGCCTTAAAATACACGGCTTTCTTTCATCAGTTACCGGAGATTCTCCAAGAATACTTTGCGCAATGCCATTACCCGCAGAAGAAGGCCTCTTTAAACATCTTGCGCAAAATGGTGGAAGAAACAGATCTGGAAACAGCAACTTCCGCCTTTGAACAGGCATTAGACCAAGGAGTATCCGACCCGGACAGTATCTGGCTTACCTTTTACCGGATGAACAATCCCACAATTGAACTGCCTGAGCTAACGCTAAAAGAGAGTACGCCTCAACTTCCGGCCTTTACGACCGATACCGCGCTTTATGATCTACTCTTAATGAAAGGAGCGGTATCATGCAAGAAATAATTGCCAAGTATTGTCGAGAGCTCCGCTTAGGTCAAGGGTTTGTGGAAAATTACCCAACCATCGAAGCCGATACTCATGAGCAGTTTTTATTAAAACTGCTCCAAATGGAGGTTGAACGTAGAGCTATACATAGGAAAAATCGATTACTAAAACAAGCTGGTTTCCCGGTAATTAAGACCTTTGCCGGGTACTCCTTTGCTGAGATTCAAATTCCGAATAGCTTGGAGATGGAATCACTTAAAACCGGGGCTTTTATTGGAAACAGAGAAAACTTAATTCTTTATGGACCACCTGGCACCGGCAAGACCCATTTAGCTACTGCTATTAGCATAGAGGCTTGTAATAGCGGAAAAAGGGTAAAGTTTTTCCGCACAGCCACATTGGTTAACCTGTTACTGGAAGCTAAAGCTGCCGGCAATATCAAAAAGGTTTTTCGGCAATTAGAGAAAACAGACCTTTTAATCTGTGACGAATGGGGCTATATCCCTTTCGAAAAATTAGGAGCCCAATTACTTTTCCAAGTAATCTCCGAATGTTATGAGCAAAGGAGCGTGATTATCACCACCAACATCGAATTCAGCAAATGGAATGGGATCTTCTATGATGAAAAACTAACCACTGCTCTGATCGATCGACTTGTCCACCATAGCCATTTGCTGGTTTTTACGGGCACCAGTTACCGGCTGAAACACTCTACCATTAATTGCTAATTATGGAAATGAGGGTGCTAAAAAATTATTTGCCGAATGCTAGATTTTCTACTTGCCAAATACACCCTGATCCTGTTCCTGGTTGTTGCAACAGTTAAGTCCGTATAATGGTGTAAAATTGGTTTCCTAAAAAAGAGGGAGCCATTAACAAATTCCTCAGTTAGAATAGAGGTTGGAGAAACCAAAATTCTGAGAGGAGGAATTTGAAATGGCTCAATACCAGATTACCGTAGATCAAGAACTTTTGCATCGTCTATTTTTAGGAAATAACAAGGATGCCGGCGTGTCAGCGCTATTGGAATCGGTATTGAACCAGATTTTGCAGGCGCAAGCCACCGAACAGCTTCAAGCCGAACCATACGAACGCACTGATAAAAGGAAGGGGTACCGTAACGGCACACGCCCGCATACACTAACCACCCGGGTGGGAACCATAGCCTTACATGTTCCGCGTTTTCGTAACGGTCAGTTTTCCACCGAGATGTTTGCCCGCTACCAGCGGAGCGAACAGGCCTTGATACTGGCCCTGATGGAAATGGTAATCAACGGGGTCTCTACCCGCAAGGTCAGTCAGATAACGGAAGAGCTGTGTGGTACCGAATTTTCCAAATCCACTGTTTCAGAGTTGTGCAAGAAACTGGACCCCATTGTGAACGCTTGGAATAACCGGGACTTGCGGGAAAAATGCTATCCTTTTGTCTTGGTGGATGCTTTCGTACTGAAGATTCGTGAAGACGGTCGCGTCCGTTCCCGGAGCGCTATGATCGCTATCGGCATAAATACCGAAGGCTACCGGGAAGTTTTAGGTCTCATGCTGGGCGACAGTGAATCTGAAGCCAGTTGGAGCCAGTTTTTTTCCTGGCTTAAAAGCCGTAACCTGCGTGGTGTCGAACTGGTAGTATCAGATGACCATGGCGGCCTGGTCAAGGCGGTTCGCCGCTACTTCCAGGGTGTTACCTGGCATCGCTGCCAAACCCACTTTATGCGTAATATCATGGACGCTACGCCTAAGTCGGCAAAAGAAGAGCTTTATCCGCATCTGCGAGCGATTCTGGATGCGCCTGATATCGGTACTGCCCGGTTGTTATTGAATCAAACCTTGGAGACATTTGAGAAAAAAGCACCCAAGGCCATGCAAATACTTGAAATGGGCTTTGATGATGCTACCGCGGTCCTTATGCTGCCGGAAAAATATCGCCGGCGTCTGCGTACTACAAACGCTGTCGAGCGTCTTATCGAAGAGATTAGGCGCAGGGAACGAGTTATCCGTATTTTCCCGAACCGGGAATCGGCAATTCGCCTAATTGGAGCCTTACTTATGGAAATTGACGACAAGTGGATAAGCGGCAAAAAATACCTGGATATGAGTGAATACCTTCAGTGGCAAGAAGAGCAAAAACAAACTAGCGACCGAAGTAATGTCGCGTATATCAGATAAATTTAATGATAACTGAGGAATTTACACACTAATTTGGACTTGATCGTTGCAACCGTTCTTGGTTTCAATTCCTCATAGGTAGTCTATCAACGAGAAAAAACAGAAGATGGGAAAATGATCGTTGTCGGGGTTTCAATTCCTCATAGGTAGTCTATCAACGCAGAAATTTGTTGAGGAAAATACAGGGGTTGTGCACGTTTCAATTCCTCATAGGTAGTCTATCAACCCGCTTTTTGGATTTCGCTTACACGGGTGTTTTCCGGTTTCAATTCCTCATAGGTAGTCTATCAACGACCGGGGTTGAGATGTAGATTTTTTTCCGGTTCCAGGTTTCAATTCCTCATAGGTAGTCTATCAACGATCAACCACCACCAGGGAATCATCTCTCCACCTCCTGTTTCAATTCCTCATAGGTAGTCTATCAACCGTTGTAACACCGAATCAGGATCATCTTTTGGGTTGTTTCAATTCCTCATAGGTAGTCTATCAACGCTTCAGTCATTCCGACCTGTTTGCCAGCACCAGCGTTTCAATTCCTCATAGGTAGTCTATCAACCTCAAAGTCAATCGCAGTCTTGGCCGCCAATCCACGTTTCAATTCCTCATAGGTAGTCTATCAACCCCAACCCAACATCTCTTCGATGATCTCGTCCGGAATTGTTTCAATTCCTCATAGGTAGTCTATCAACGTTCCTCATGATAGCCAGCTGGGATTCGGTGGTTGCGGTTTCAATTCCTCATAGGTAGTCTATCAACGGTACAACAGCTAGACCAATTGGACGTTGATCTGATGTTTCAATTCCTCATAGGTAGTCTATCAACTCTCGCAAGAGCAGCTCTTCACGGCTTGCTGTGAGCTGTTTCAATTCCTCATAGGTAGTCTATCAACCGAGTTGAAGATGGAGAAACGCTATTCGATATTATCTGTTTCAATTCCTCATAGGTAGTCTATCAACAGAATTTACGGAGCCGACTTCCAGAACTTACAAATGTTTCAATTCCTCATAGGTAGTCTATCAACACCAGCTTCGAACTGGAACCCGGTAAAGTATACGAAGGTTTCAATTCCTCATAGGTAGTCTATCAACCTCAACCACTGGCCCAACTATATATGATTCGTCTCCGTTTCAATTCCTCATAGGTAGTCTATCAACCTTTTCCGATATTAGTAAGTATTGTATAAAATTCCATGTTTCAATTCCTCATAGGTAGTCTATCAACGTAATCAATATCCGAAATGGTACATTAGTAGAGCATCAGTTTCAATTCCTCATAGGTAGTCTATCAACGCTAGGTATATTTCATGATACGGATATACTTTGCGGGTTTCAATTCCTCATAGGTAGTCTATCAACGGGCGAAGGTTTGCCATTGCTTGCACTAAGACTCCAAGTTTCAATTCCTCATAGGTAGTCTATCAACATGATCAATATCGAAGTTTGGGACCAGCTAGAATAGTTTCAATTCCTCATAGGTAGTCTATCAACCTCCCATTCGGGAAGACAAACCGCCGGCAACGCGAGAAGTTTCAATTCCTCATAGGTAGTCTATCAACGTTTAATAGTTTGTAGATTTTTTTGGTTGAATCTCCCCGTTTCAATTCCTCATAGGTAGTCTATCAACCGGCGAGCGCAGGATTTAGGCCCGAAATATTTGGGGTGTTTCAATTCCTCATAGGTAGTCTATCAACGGGCGAAGGTTTGCCATTGCTTGCACTAAGACTCCAAGTTTCAATTCCTCATAGGTAGTCTATCAACATGATCAATATCGAAGTTTGGGACCAGCTAGAATAGTTTCAATTCCTCATAGGTAGTCTATCAACCTCCCATTCGGGAAGACAAACCGCCGGCAACGCGAGAAGTTTCAATTCCTCATAGGTAGTCTATCAACACCCTTTGAATACTTCTTGGTCCGCGGCTTTAGCAATGTTTCAATTCCTCATAGGTAGTCTATCAACAGAGTATAAAGGTTGGTTGGCTATCAACTGGGATGGGTAGTTTCAATTCCTCATAGGTAGTCTATCAACCCTTGTGGTGCCACTCACCAAACGAGGGGCAAAGAAAGTTTCAATTCCTCATAGGTAGTCTATCAACCTTCATAACGGACACTTCGAAAAATATAACGGCTATGTAGTTTCAATTCCTCATAGGTAGTCTATCAACTGGTTGATGCAATCCGGGGAAAAGGTGGAGAGGCCGGTTTCAATTCCTCATAGGTAGTCTATCAACCCTTCGTCGTATGCAGCACGCAGTTCCATGAGGAAATGTTTCAATTCCTCATAGGTAGTCTATCAACCATACCTTGACGACAGCCAATACCGCGCATCGGAACTTGGTTTCAATTCCTCATAGGTAGTCTATCAACCTGTCCATGACTTTCCAGTCGTTTTTCGCTGCTTCAAGTTTCAATTCCTCATAGGTAGTCTATCAACCCCGGGCTGGGAGTTCGAATCTCCCCGGCGGCTCCATGTTTCAATTCCTCATAGGTAGTCTATCAACCGTGTTTCTGAAGGGCCAATCCGGTCAATCTCTGAGATGTTTCAATTCCTCATAGGTAGTCTATCAACACACGCGCGCGCAAGGTCTTTCCAGTCCTCATCCGTGTTTCAATTCCTCATAGGTAGTCTATCAACCTCGGCACTTACTACTTATATCCACATCATTAGCTTGTTTCAATTCCTCATAGGTAGTCTATCAACATTGTTATCAGCTAAATTAATTCTAACTTCAATTTCGGTTTCAATTCCTCATAGGTAATCTATCAACCGCAACGTTAACCGGTTTTCCTTCAGCGTGAAGCCGAGTTTCAATTCCTCATAGGTAGTCTATCAACTTAGCAATATTTTGAACAATAGGTTGAGCATTGGCCAGTTTCAATTCCTCATAGGTAGTCTATCAACCCTAGCCTACCTAAAAGGAATGCCGAAAAGGCAATTTAGTTTCAATTCCTCATAGGTAGTCTATCAACCTGAGATCTGTTTTGTTGAGTTTGTAGATTTTATTGGTGTTTCAATTCCTCATAGGTAGTCTATCAACCTTCGGGCTCTCAGCCAGCTGCGCTACCAGCTCCCCGGTTTCAATTCCTCATAGGTAGTCTATCAACCCGGAGAAGAGTATTTATGATTACATGGGTATTCCTTGTTTCAATTCCTCATAGGTAGTCTATCAACGACGAGGCATTGCCCGGAGATACATTTACTCTGCGGAGTTTCAATTCCTCATAGGTAGTCTATCAACCTCCATAAACTTTTTACAGGCATTTTCCACCTGTTGAAGGTTTCAATTCCTCATAGGTAGTCTATCAACCGTACGAGGTCTTTTGCGCGTGCTTCGTAGTAAGCAAGTTTCAATTCCTCATAGGTAGTCTATCAACGGTGGCCATGATTTTCTCCCACGGGGCCACCACGGTGGTTTCAATTCCTCATAGGTAGTCTATCAACCCGATAACGCAGCAGCAATTTAGGGATGAATGTGATATGTTTCAATTCCTCATAGGTAGTCTATCAACCCGAGATTGAAACTATAAACGACATAGACGGTGATGTTGGTTTCAATTCCTCATAGGTAGTCTATCAACCCCCGGAAGACGTCGCTGTCCTCTCCGAACATGTCAAGTTTCAATTCCTCATAGGTAGTCTATCAACCCGGTAAGGGTGCTTCGCACCTTTCGCAACAAGTACAGGTTTCAATTCCTCATAGGTAGTCTATCAACCAACAGAGGCTGCGTTGTCAATAGCTTTATATCTACGTTTCAATTCCTCATAGGTAGTCTATCAACCCGTTGTCGGAATCTTCGTGATAGTGCAAACTGTGTTTGGTTTCAATTCCTCATAGGTAGTCTATCAACACCTTTGTTTCCTGAAAAATGTATAGCACTACGCCGGGTTTCAATTCCTCATAGGTAGTCTATCAACGGATTTTCGCAATACATGGAACGATTGGTCGCGCGAGTTTCAATTCCTCATAGGTAGTCTATCAACCCTTGTGTTGCTTGTATAGCAAGTACAGTATTGGTTATGTTTCAATTCCTCATAGGTAGTCTATCAACGTCATTACCTCAATCAGTTATGGCGGCGAGGATGTTGTTTCAATTCCTCATAGGTAGTCTATCAACCCCCGGAACGAGTGTTTATTATTAATGGCGAAGAGTAGTTTCAATTCCTCATAGGTAGTCTATCAACCAATTGCTAAAACTTTAGATACTACCGAAGAAGAACTGTTTCAATTCCTCATAGGTAGTCTATCAACCGAAGTTAAAACAAACTGGGCCATTGAGTTTTCTCGAGTTTCAATTCCTCATAGGTAGTCTATCAACGGGAGCGCCCGGTGGCCCGTCTATATAACACTATGAAGTTTCAATTCCTCATAGGTAGTCTATCAACGGAAGCCTGCTATAAGCATGTCCAGGATGATCTTATGTTTCAATTCCTCATAGGTAGTCTATCAACCCGGTTTCGGAAGGGTTTTTTAAGGGTTCCCGTTTTGTTTCAATTCCTCATAGGTAGTCTATCAACCCCCGGCCACGAATTGAAATAGATACCCGATACAAGTTTCAATTCCTCATAGGTAGTCTATCAACCAAAAAATCTTTCGCTTCCGGCGCATCCTTCAGCTGTTGTTTCAATTCCTCATAGGTAGTCTATCAACCAAGGTATACTCGAAAGGGACTAACCGTCCGTTTCGGTTTCAATTCCTCATAGGTAGTCTATCAACCAGCCTATTTCAAGTATAGATCTGGTTCGGGGTAGGCTGTTTCAATTCCTCATAGGTAGTCTATCAACGTATAGTATTAAGGACGTGAAGACTGGAGTATTTTTGTTTCAATTCCTCATAAGTAGTCTATCAACCGTTGTGTCTTTATCACCACCCAGAGAACCAATGATGGGTTTCAATTCCTCATAGGTAGTCTATCAACCCTAGCTGTGCGGCCGTCCTTAACTCTTGACTCACGGGTTTCAATTCCTCATAGGTAGTCTATCAACCGGAGATTTGGAACAAGGCCCAGAAAACGCTGAGGAAGTTTCAATTCCTCATAGGTAGTCTATCAACCACTCGCGCGTGGAGGTGAGAATCATGTCGTTGTCGCAAGTTTCAATTCCTCATAGGTAGTCTATCAACAAAATCAATTCTTCATTAGTTTTAAAAGCATGACCAGCGTTTCAATTCCTCATAGGTAGTCTATCAACGAAGCTCCGGTTAAAGGAAAAGGGATGTTAGGTTTGTTTCAATTCCTCATAGGTAGTCTATCAACGTAACCACGACTGCTTTTTTATGATCACCTTTCGTAAGTTTCAATTCCTCATAGGTAGTCTATCAACCGGAATTGCTTAGTGATGTTGTTTTAGACTTATATATGTTTCAATTCCTCATAGGTAGTCTATCAACCCTTTTACATTGCGGACAAGCTACCTAGTTAGGATGAGTTTCAATTCCTCATAGGTAGTCTATCAACCGAAAATTATCCGCAACATTGAAAATCCAGAAATTGCGGGTTTCAATTCCTCATAGGTAGTCTATCAACCTGATCAGGAAACCAGCGAAATTCTTTATAAAATAGTTGTTTCAATTCCTCATAGGTAGTCTATCAACGACATCGTGACTTGTCGCCCTTCGCGCGGCTGCGCAAGTTTCAATTCCTCATAGGTAGTCTATCAACCCGATACTGTTATTGGAGATCGTGAAATAGATGATACTGTTTCAATTCCTCATAGGTAGTCTATCAACGATTACACCAGTACAGCAGACATCGGCCACTACTGAGTTTCAATTCCTCATAGGTAGTCTATCAACTGCAAATACAGCTATGCAACGTAGAGTCGCAGACCTGTTTCAATTCCTCATAGGTAGTCTATCAACAAGATTGCAACGTCCAGAGTATCTAGGAGGTAGTAGGTTTCAATTCCTCATAGGTAGTCTATCAACCGCAACGTAGGGTAGCAGATTTAAAGGCAGCAGGACTGTTTCAATTCCTCATAGGTAGTCTATCAACCAGGAACCAGTACCTGTACCAAAAGATGATGGACCAGAGTTTCAATTCCTCATAGGTAGTCTATCAACCGCAACGGGCTATGACGGCTGCGCTGTTTGGCTTCGTGCAGTTTCAATTCCTCATAGGTAGTCTATCAACTGAGGAATAGAATAGGGAAAACATCGGCAATATCGGCAAGTTTCAATTCCTCATAGGTAGTCTATCAACGTATTGGCGCCAGCTACCATAGAGCTAATTGAAACGTGTTTCAATTCCTCATAGGTAGTCTATCAACCCAAAAAGAACGTCACAAACGCTCCCACCAAAAGACCGAGTTTCAATTCCTCATAGGTAGTCTATCAACCTTGGAAGGCGTGGCCCAGGCCCTGAAGCTAGAGCAACGTTTCAATTCCTCATAGGTAGTCTATCAACGGGGGCAAGCCCCAGCCTGAGAGATACGAATATACGTCAGTTTCAATTCCTCATAGGTAGTCTATCAACGAGAAAAAACAGTGCTCCGTGTATGAGGCCAGGCCGGTTTCAATTCCTCATAGGTAGTCTATCAACGAGGAGTATACCCGGGGAATCATGAGAAGATTGCAGTTTCAATTCCTCATAGGTAGTCTATCAACTCCAAAGTTTTGGTTATAGCGCCTTTGCGTGTAGCCGTTTCAATTCCTCATAGGTAGTCTATCAACTGTTTATCTCTTGCCTTACCATCCTCAGGTACTCGGTGTTTCAATTCCTCATAGGTAGTCTATCAACGTGATGTCCGGCCTCATTACGTCCCGGCGGACGGTGTTTCAATTCCTCATAGGTAGTCTATCAACCCCGCTTGAAGTGCGCTTTTTTATTCGGGTTTTTGGACAACAAGGAACTTTCCCGAACTTGATTATTAATAAAACCTGATAAACATATATTACTATAATTTTACTGATGTTGTCGACCCCCCGGGTTTTTTACGCTACTGGGGGTCGACAACATCAGTTCTTAACGTTTTTGATTGACTTAAATAAAACAATCAAAATCGGCAAAAGGCACTACGAGGCCGATTTTCGAATCATAGAAATCTGCCCCGCTTAAACTTGGAATCCGATTATTTAAGAAATCCTCTTCACCAACAATGTACAAAGCCTTTTTTACCGGCACATTTATCACATAATGATGAAATAATATCATAAAATGTTTTCTGTCTTCAAATGATAACTTAGCCATATAATTAGAGTCTATATAAAGATCATATAAATCATAGCCGTTTGTAACCTTAAATTTTTCTTGCAGAAAGATAAATTTTCTTAGTTTTTCGGATAAAAGTTCTTTTTCAGCTTCATCGGGGTCCCACGGGACAAAGATTGGAAGCCTTAAATAATCTTCACCCAAGGGGTTAAATTGAGCTATTTGTTCCCAATCCCCTTCGTAAGCATCTTTAATAGACACTAATATCCCTTCGTAAGTGTTTTGGCTAAACATTTCCTTGTAATATTTTTGAACTAATGCTGTTAATTCTGTCTCTGTCCAACTATATCTCTCAAACAATATATGATCAGTGATTTTTTGCAGGTTTTTTGGATAAATATATGACCTGGTATCTTTTTCTCCCAATCGCTTAAAACTAAAAACCGAAATTACCCCTTTGTTAGTACCTTCATTATGTCTGTTCACTCTACCCGCCGCTTGAACAATCGAAGGTAAAATTGAAAGCGCCCGTGCAACGTGTTGAAAGCTAAGATCTACCCCGGCCTCAAGAACCTGGGTGGAAATAACATATAACGGATACTCGGAATGCTCAATATTGCTTAAAGCTAACTTTATTTTTTCAATAATAACTTTTTTGTGCAGAGGCGTCATTAGCCCGTGTAATAAATAAAAGTTGTCTTTGTTGGTTTCATCTTTACTTATTTTTTCATAAACTCGATATGCATCTTCAATCGTATTTAAAATCGCTGCTTGTGAAGAATACTTTTTTTCCTTTAGAAATTTCGCCAGCGATCTTTCATCCTTTTCTTCGATAATTTCTAGATTATACCGGTCATAACCAGGAGGGGCTTTAACTTGGAGAGTTTTAGGCTCTTTAGATAATCCATAGCTAAAAGGTGGCATCGTTGCCGACAAAAAGACCACTTTCAGATTAAAAAGATCGGATAAAGACTCCAACCCACATAGAAAAAGGTTCCATACTTCTGGATTAAAGATTTGTGGTTCATCTACAATAACCACACTGTCTTTTAAAAATACCCGCCTTAAAACATCCTGGGCTCTTATTGGAAAAAGGGCTTTCCAGAATTGATTAAAGCTGGTGCAAACTATCGAATGGGCCCAAGCTTCCATCGCTAGTTGATTTTCTTCAGCTCTCTGTTTATCTTCTACATCTAATATTGCTAACGAGTGATGTTCTAGAGCCCTTTCCTTCATGGCATCTTGTATAGTCAAACTGGTTTGCTCGAGAATAGATAAATAAGGCGCCACATAGATTATTTTCCTATACCCTTGCTTTGTGCCTAACCATGTTGCCATCTTAAGAGCAGTAATTGTTTTACCATAACCCGTCGGCATATCTAACGTATAAAACATTTGATTAGGATCTTCCTTCAGTTGCTGCATTATTTCTTTCTGTGCGCTCATCCTTACTTTAGATAAAGGATGATCTCGTTTTTCATCACAGAATTGGTCGATATTAGATGAATATTGGGCATGCTGAGGACCATCAGTCCAATTAGTGTCTAGCGATGTCACATCAAAGCGATCTCCGCCAATAAGACTAGTGGTAACTTTCCGCCATAGCTGTAATTTATTCATTAACTCAAGCGGAGACCACCTTTTAAACCCAAAATTTAATGAATCAAGGGCTTCTTCAATAGCCTCATCTCCATTATCAATCCAGTTTTCTAGCGACTCTTCATTAAGCGTTAAAAATTGGAGTTCATCATATTGCTCGTGTATAAACTCCTCAATTCCTGGTAAGTCATACATTTCCCAAGAATAGCGCTTTAACCAGGCATCATCGGCTAAATGCTTAAGCTTGCTATGATGATCAGCAATATCTCGTACTAACCACAACCAAAAAACACAATATTCATCCCACTTATTCATTACTTGTAACAAATTGTAACCTAAATACGAGAAGAAGAAGGCCCCGCATGCTGAATGGTTGGGACCTTCTTCTCTTTTTTTATTGATATATTCTTGCCATTCAGCATGACTTTTCCCAAGATCATGGCATAAACCGGCTAGTCCGATTAGTTTCCTCAAATGTCGATCACTATCTTCAAAGAAATATTCCATCGTCCTTCTTACATTAATTAAGTGTTCTCGCAACATAGATCCCGGTCGGGCCAGACACTTATTAAAACTAACTAAACCAGACATATTTGTCTATCCCCTATCCGAACAACTAAACATTCTTCATCATTACTTTTTTTCAGCCGAAACTTGATAGGCCGTCCATCCTTCTCATAGATAAAAGAGATGGATTTCTCAAACCTCCGCTCACCAAGATAGTCTTTCATAAAACCACCAGCTCGGCTGTAATAGCGGTCTTCTTGAAGAATTAATTCCTTAATTAGATTAGTAGGTACAACTGAACTAGTTTCAATTACCTCTTCATCCGAAATTATTTCAACCTCTTCATAATATTGCCGAAATTCAGGATATGTAAGGGCATAGGCTACTCCCAAATATGTGTGGTATACATATTGTCTTCTTTTTAGACTTTCTGCTAATTTATCCACATATTCATCGCCTACATAATAAACAAGGTAAGCGGGATTAACTAAGAGTTCAACTGTAGTAGGCCGGTTGAATGTTTGTCCACTGTCTTTACCCAACATCGATAATTGCTGTGCAGAAGTACGTACTGGGTTTAGAAGCTGAATTCCCACGTAATCTCGGGTCGTAAAATCTGTTATTCCTAATATTGCTCCAACCATTCCTTTAGCAGCCAGCGGAGTTATAAAGGGGTAGGTCAAATGCGTTGCCGTTGTATCTGGTCTTCGAAAATGTGCGATGGTTCCTCTCACCTCAAAAACTACAGCTTTCATCAGAGATCACCTACCAAAGTGACTGTACATATGAAGCAATGTCTCCATTTACCGTTAAGGAGGGATCGACCCAAATTCGACAACGGGCAATTCTATCTTTATAAAACTCGATTTTATTCAATAATGGTTGCACATCCAAACTAATTTCTTTTACAGATGATGGCTTTTTACCAGCATCTTTCCAGGTCTCCGGATCCGGACTTAAAGAAATTAAGTCTTCTAAATAGCCAATCCGGAAAAAGGGATCATTATATTCGATATGTAAGAGGAACAATGGTTGTTGTTGACCACGCCCACGGGCTTGTCGGTGTTTGGTTCCAAACCATAAAGCTTTTAACAAAAGCTCTTGATCTTCGACTGTCATTCTAGTTTGTTCTGCAATTCTTGCATTTATTACTCCAGGCATAACAAAAACGGCAAAGGGTACAATATAGCTTGTCCAGATTGTTCCCTGTGTTTTTACTTCTTTATCATCTTCTCCCTCTTCACCGTCTTTACTATCTTTACTAGGCATTACAACCGTACCCTGAACATATAGACTATCAACTGGATGTAATGAATGAGCCCAACTAAATTGCACTGGTCCGGTTAGATTAAATTTAGGTTTAACCGAATAAACAATACCAAATGTTCTAACATCAAAACAATGCTCGACTAAAACGGCTTTCATGTCTTTCTTGGCATCTTCCTCTTTACCAATTTCCTTAGCAATTTCTTTGGCTAAACTTCCTCGCCCCAGAAGTACTCCTTTCTCATTTTTCTTTTCTTGGACAAAAATATAATTTTTCTTCTCTTCACCGCCATTAGGCTGAGCATCAATCACATAATCACGAACATCTCTCTTGATACTAACATCACTCAGTGAAATCCGCCCATCCTCCTCAGGAAAAAGCCGCCGGGCATCACTATCCTGAAGTGGATCACGGTTGGGAATACCGTCCTTTACTGATTTAACAAATAATAACTCTCCATTTTTAACTGACATATCTTCATACCTCCTCTTTTGGTTTTCGATACATTAAATGGCCAGACCAGAAAGCCGTCATAAATTCATCTTTGTTTCTTGAAAGCAAGTTTTCTTTATCAGCATCTAGTAAAGCAAGCAAGACATGGGGTAAGACACTATAAAAGTTACCAGCCAGCTTCATATCCCATTGTTCTGCTAATTCTTTACATCGCATCAATCCACCTTTCCAAACCATTTCTGGCGTCAACTTACTGCCAAATTTCATAACGCGGTGCCTGACAAAATCTTTACCAGTTTTATGGTGATAGGAATTGGAGAACTGCTTCAATAATAGACCAGTGATAAATCCAAGTTCCTCTGCGGTACGTAAATCATCACTGGTAATTTGACCTGTATGGTATTTCTCTAATAGTTGTGCCCAATCCGACATTGTTTTCACCTCTTTTTCGGTTTTTAGCACTTCTCGGTGGTACTCACGGTAAAAGAATACAAAAGCATAATGGAATATTAATTCGTCAACCATTCCCCAATGGTCTTCCTTGTTGGCTAACTCATTCAGCTTCATAGCTGTTGCTTGATAGAGGCGATCGATAGAGAGTGGCTGACGGTGAAAAACCGTTTGCAATGCGCTCCATATATACCCCGGACCATATGCATTGGCTAACATTGATGGTAAAGAACGCGTACGAAAATACAGTTTTTCCTCATTTTTACTTCCAAAAGCCTTATGTATGTTTACAATATGTTTTCGATTAAGAGTATTCATGATTTTCTGGAGCATCATCGCCACCGATGGAATAATATCCTCGATAACCATTCTAATGTGTATATCCCCGCGTGATAAATCACCAGAATAATATAAAATTATTAAACGATATTCATCATCAGTTTCAGGAATCACTTTATTAATTCCAGCTAGCAATTCTAGATGAATATCGCTCTCACTTTTACCTTGCTCATCTTTCAAAAGGCGTTGATACTTCTCATAAAGCTGTTCTGAATCTCCACCCACCAGAGGAAGCACAATGGGAACTCCATATATCCTTTCAAAGCTAGTAGGTTTCATATACTTTTTAGCTTCCACATTCATCGTAGGAGCAAACATCTCTTTTAATATGCCACTGGAGATCGGGACCGTAATCTGTTTAAGAAATTGCGAACCATAAAGAAAAGCCTCATAATTTGCCCGGTCTATCTTTATCCCATGAGTCCACTCGTTTTCGGCCCAATAAATAGAGCGCGGCATCTCCCAAGTCGGCGACAGCCATAACCAAAATTTGTTGTAAATAGATGAAACTTCAGCTTCCCTCTTATTAGTAAAGGTTGATATGGCATTTCTCTCATACCCTAATGTTTTTGCTTCGGCAAATTTAGCCTCGATAATTCCTTCAAGGCACTTTTCACTATCAAGATATAGATGCTGTCCATCTTTTAATTTGCTTTCAGAAATCCAAAAATACCGCTCATCATCGATTTTCCGTTCTGGCATAATATGATATATCGGTAAGGCGTGATCGTATATATATAAAATCCCTAGTTGTTTCTCTTCACTTATAAAATTTCCGTATTTACTGGCAATAATCTTTGCCACTCTGGTAGCAATAGACAATACTTGTTCCTCATTTTTTCCCCGATATGAAATGGTGCTTTTAAGTCGCGGCAAGATCACTTCATAGGCAAATGTCTCCGAATTGTTCATCGACTTTATATGAGGATCATACATAAGATAACAGGGCGCTGGATAAACACCTTGTGCATGCAAGGGATTACCACCTTGCGGGTACAAAATAGGATAAGCACTATTTCTGAGTTGATCTACAACAAAATTTTTATTTTCCCAGGAACCTAGTGTGATATAGTGAAAATCTATTTTTTCAGCATCGAGCTCTACTAAAAAAACATTTTGAAAGTAATTTTTACAGTTCTCACTATCTACATCAGTCAGCCATCGAATGCGCTGTTCGTTGGATAAATTGCTCTGTATAATCGGTCTCCCAACTCGAATAATTGATTCAACTAACATTATTTCCCTCCTTACAGACAAGTTTTCTTATTCTTCTTCATCCCACCTCCCTTTCGGTATCCGTAATGATTGTTTTTTTTTAAATGTTATTACCAATAAACCTGGATTCTTTCTCTACTCTCAGCTAATTGTTTCGGTTTACTATTTCAAGCAACCCAAACCCCATACTATTCTTCGAACCCAACCCCGCATCCAAGGCCATTTGGAGCAGGGGTTGAGGACCTTGTAATAACAATAGACCGGAGTATCCTTTAATTACAAAATTCTTATACTTGATCAAATGCAATCGGGGTGGCTTTAGACACTTAATCTCTAGATCCCCGGCCGGCGGCTGCTGATTATGAAAGGCTTGATACTTCTTTCTTAAATTTTCTTCCGCCAGGCGATTAAACTCTTGCTCGCCGGGTTGAAAATAGCAAGTATATTTTCCGCCTTCAGGCTTTAAAAGAGTACTATACGCGACCACCGGCGATAACAACCTTACTTTGATCTCACTATGCGCTTCGGGAGAACTAACGCTTATTTTTTCTACATTTATTTCATTCTGGCCTAACCGTATTGAGCCCCGAGAAAGTAAGCCATTTAATAAGTATTGGCAGAATTCCTTGAGGGGGGAGGAAATAATTAACCTGATCGGTGGCGTAAAGAATATTTCAGACCCCATAATCTCGTATTGCCCAAGCAAACGGGAGAAGGTAAACAGCTTAAACTTACGCTTATCGACCTCATAACCTTGCTCGTGAAGAAACTCGGCAAATTCCCGGTCCATACTATGGTAGATCATAGACTGGACTAAATGGTTATAATGGATAGGTAATCTAATACTTTCAGTCGCATTTAAATCCACATTTAACCGCAAAATCTCACAACCTTTACATTAATCCTTATAGGTAGTCTAAAAAACACAAATTAATTATAAAAAGCCTGATGGTTTCAATTCCTTCTAGGTATTTACTATGGCAAGAAGATACAGAACAGTTTTTCCCTTACTTCATCCATTTTATAAGGCTTTATAGCCCCAAACTTTTTTATTAACAAGCCTTGCGAGATAGTAAAAAGTTTATCTGCACGGATATATGAGTCGACCAATAATTGACCTTCACTTAAATCATTGCTAGAAAGACATACTGAGTATTCTCTATCCATATCTTTTGATGTAATTGCCGCTACAATCACATCTTCAGTTAACCCGTTATACTTGGAGTTCGATAGAATCAGGACAGGTCGTTTTTTGGTTGACGATAGATCACTAAAGGGAAAAGGCGTAAGGAAAATATCTCCTTGTCTTACCATACAACAATTTTCTCCTTCCATAATTTTCTTTTATTGTATAAAAAGCATGATGTAAAGTCAATACTTAAAAACAAAATTTTCACCCAATTAAATAAAAAGTACAAACTAAACATCATTCCAGACTTCATCATCCGTTTTATTGTCCCAGAACTTCATACTGCTTTCACTTGCCAAAAGAAGATCTTTAAATTCGTCGTTTTCCCTTCTGGTTTTCAAAAATACTATATATTCGACTAATTCCGCTAGTTCTTTCTCTGTCATATCCTGCACAAGTAAGTTGATCTTTTGTCTTAAATTTAGACTCATGAAATATTCCCCTTTTTCATTTTTAATACCTTAACTAATAACTATACTATCACTATATTCTAAAATAATTCATAAAAACCTCCCATATTCATCTGGTCCTTTTTCTATAATATATTCTCCTCCCCTCCCTTATCCAGACCAATCACTTCCCTGGAAGCATACTTGGTGGTGCGGAGGTTGTAGATGATTACTGAATCTTCGGTCTT
Source organism: Bacillota bacterium (assembly GCA_036678685.1). Taxonomy (GTDB): domain Bacteria; phylum Bacillota; class UBA4882; order UBA10575; family UBA10575; genus JAZIHH01. Next base: position 804,699 of record JAZIHH010000020.1, on the reverse strand, counting down.
GTCGATTATCCGCTTTAGCTCCTCCTTAAGCATCTTAAGTTTGGCCGGAGTGATCTCGCCTTCAAACACCGAGTTTTGCACCCAATAAAGGTACTGGCGGCATTTCTTGAGAACCTTGGCCACCCGCTTTTCGCCAACATTGTATACAAGAATAATAAACATGTCCGTCCCTACCTATTTACCACTGGCTAACAAACGGCTTGTATTCTTGCTCGCCCATAATGTGTTTTTCGATTTTATAGATCTCCATCCGGATTAACCTTCGGTATGAAACCTGCCGCCCTACGGAACGGTGCCTAATCGTCGTCCGGAGGCGCTTATCCAGCTCTTCCACAAACCGTTTCCGCGCTTTGTCCTTTAAAACGATTCTACCGCTTTCTTGCTCAAAATCCTTGCCACTTACCATTCCGGTGCCGACCATGGTAAAGATCAAACGATCAATAATGATTGGCTTAAAAACCTCCGCCACATCCAGGTTTAAGGAGAAACGGCGAAAATTCGTGGCGTGCAGAAAGCCAATACGCGGATCCATATGGGTTTTGTAAATCTCCGACAGCACAATCGTATATAAAAGGGAATTCCCGAAACTGATCAGCGTGTTCAGATTGTTCTTCGGTGGGCGCCGGCTTCTTTTCTCAAAGGTGAAATCGGGATTCTTTAAAATCTCATCAAAAGCCTGGTAATATGTCTCCCGCACGTTGCCTTCCAAGGCCATCAGTTCTGGAATATTGGGGATCTCCTGAATCATGGTTTCCGCGGTTTCAATCCGTTCAATGGCCTCACTTAAAGCAACCCCACGTTTACTGTAATACTTTAAGACCTGCAAAATATTGAGGAGCGCACCCCGGACAAACCCCCTGGCCAGTTCCAACCGTCTTTCCTCATCCAAATAACACTCGGCCTGTTTGAGAATGACATAACCGGAATTATAATGCTCTCTGGGGTAAAAAGTTCCCATATAGTAGCTGTAGTGGTTAAAGTAATGCATCATGATCTCGTTTTGCGACAAAAACTCGAGTAGTTTTTTGTTGCATTCCACTTCGCCAAAGACCATTATTTCGTGGATATCCTCCACCGGAAGAAACCTTTTTCCTTCCGGAGTTATATAACATAGGGTGTTCCCTTGCCGATGTAACGCCCCATCGGAAAAAATATAGATGGTTTTTTGCACTTTACACGCTCCTTACGACCAACAAAATTCGGCGTAAGCACACCTCCGGCACCATTGGTTTTTCTCCGGCACCGGTGGCAACTCCGAATAGATTACACGGAGAATATCCCGTTCGACCTTGTTCAGCTCCTCTTCCAAAGCAGGAGTAAGGTCCACCCGTTCCCTCCGCTTTTCCTCCGGAAACAACAATTCACCCCGGGCGCGAATGCCACGCTCCTTTAATTCTTTAAGATAAAACCCCAACTGCATGCGGGCACTTTCTTTAAAGCGGGAACTCTTTTTGATCTCGCCAATGACAATCTCTTCACTATCTCGGCGCATGATATCGATTTTTATATTACCTAAATTAATCTCTTTTTTATCCCGCCCATATCTTAGTTGGTGCAAAAATCTTCCCAGTTCCACATTGGAATCGTCTTCATCGGGTGTAATTTGCCGGCCCATCAGCCAGACTTCACGGTGGCAGATGTAGTAATACCAAACCAGAGTACCGGTAACGTAAAGATCCCGGTTGGTCTGGGTATTCTTAATCTCCTCTATTTCTTTCTGCCCCCCTTTTCCTTGGCGTTTTACTATCTGTTTAAAGTACCAAACCAACTTGGCCACCTTGGCCGCCGGTAAGCAAACGGTCTAGCGTTTACATATTATTTACTTCTCTTTAATTCTTGTAAATCCTGCCATTTGGGAGACAATAGGGGCAATTGTCTAACAAAAGGGCGATGACGAGACAAAAAAAGAACGTTCCGGCCGCCGGTGAGTGGAAACCAGGAACGTTCTTTTTATCTCTTTAGGTCAAAGTTTACATTACTTACGCCTTCGTCTCAGCTACACTTCCCGTTGCCAGTTTAATCACATAAAGCACGGTAAACAGCATAAGCAGGGAAAGAGGAAGCACCACCCAAGCCGACGGCACGAAACCAGCAAAGATATAGCCGACAAAGGAGATCGCGGCCACCGTCAAGGCGTAAGGCAGTTGGGTTGTGACGTGGTTAATGTGGTTACACATGGCTCCGGTCGAAGACATGATAGTGGTATCGGAGATCGGCGAGCAGTGGTCGCCACAGACGGCACCAGCCAGGCAGGCGGAGATCGAAATAATTAACAACTCCGGCTCAAGACCGATCGCCACCACAATCGGCAGCAGGATGCCGAAGGTCCCCCAGGAGGTCCCGGTGGAGAAAGACATCCCAACGGCCACCGCAAAGACCAATGCCGGGAGGAAAACTTTAAAGCTGGCGGCACTACCCGCAAAGAGCCCACTGACATACTCTCTAGCCCCAAGGAGATTGGTGACCCCACTCAAAGTCCAAGCAAAAGTGAGAATCAGGATCGCCGGCACCATTGCTTTAAAACCATTGGGGAAACAGTCCATGCACTCTTCGAAAGTAAGTACTTTGCGCAGGAGAAAATAGACCACACTGAATAGCAGCGCAAGCGTGGAACCTAGGGCCAGCCCAAGCGAAGCATCGCAGTTGGCAAAGGCGTTAATGATATTTTCCCCTTCAAGGATCCCGCCGGTATAAAGCATCCCCAGAATACAGAGGACAATCAGAACCAAAACCGGAATCACCAGATCCCGCACTTTCCCTTTCCCGACCGGAACCTCACCATCCTGGCCTTCAAAGGGACGGTCGGGCGTCGTATAGAGGTCCCCGCGCAGGATGGCATTTTCCTCGTGTTTCCGCATCGGGCCATATTCGATGCCCAGTAATGTAATGAACACGATCATGCCCAGGGTGAGAAGGGAATAAAGGTTGTAGGGGATCGCCCGAATAAAAAGCTCAAACCCGTTATAGCCTTCGATCACTCCCGTCACCGCCGCCGCCCAGGAGGAGATGGGCGCAATCATGCAGACCGGTGCCGCCGTGGCATCAACCAAGTAGGCCAGTTTGGCCCGGGAGATCCGGTGCTTGTCGGTGATCGGCCGCATTACGTTACCCACGGTCAGGCAGTTGAAGTAGTTGTCGACAAAGATGAGGACACCCAGACCGAAAGTGGCCAGAAGCGCCCCTTTCCGGCTGCGAATCCTTTGCCTGGCCCACTCACCATAGGCCGCCGAGCCGCCGGCCCGGTTCATCAGGCAGACCATGGTTCCTAGAACCACCAGGAAAATCAGGATCCCCACGTTCCAACTGTCGGCCAGGGCAGCGATAAAACCGTCCGTAAACATGGTCGTGTAGGCGGTCAGCAGATTGAAGTTGGCATACAGCAAAGCACCAATCACAATGCCGATAAAAAGGGAACTGTACACCTCTTTCGTGATCAGCGACAGTACAATGGCCACCAGGGGTGGAACCAACGACCAGAAGGTGCCATAGACTGCGCTCTGATCTCCTTCGCTTGCGGCGTCTTCGGCAAAAACCGGTACAACAAATGTTACGGCAATGGCGGCCACAACCAGTAGCAGGGTGATTAATCTTCTCCGATTCAATTCATTATAAACCTCCCATTTTTGTTTCTGTACAAAAAAAGCATGCGGCGTCGAGATGCCTCATGCTTTTTTGATTACACGATAGCTCTCCACCCTTCGAGTGACAGTCTGTTGCATATTCTGCAACAGCCCAGCATCGGTCCCGTCTGGCCGGAAACCGACACTTCGGCGGTTATTCTTTTCATCTGTTACTGGGCCAGACCATATATAACAGATTACTCGTAATAGACCGCGCCTCTATCGATTAAGATTAATATAATTTTAAAAGACCTTGTCTTAAAGTATAGACATCAATAATATAAAAGTCAAGTTTAAAACGGCAGGAATGCCCCGCCATCACGCCGAAGAGTAATTGGCAAGCATACTTCTAATCCTCGCGTATACAGGCGAAAGATCAAGCACAATTGTACTAACTAACAACGAAAGAACGGTGTAAAGATATGCAACTTTTTCCTGAACTACCCTGGATGATCAAGATCCTAGCTTCGCTTGCCATCATCCTCCTGACCAACCGTCTCTTGAAAAGCCTCTCGTTGGCCATGGCCAGTGGCGCTTTGTTAATTGCCCTCTTCGCCGGCCTTTCCCCCGCGGAGATGCTGACCATTGCCAGTCGCCCCTTACTCACCTTCAAACATCTGACTTTCGTCCTCGTCATTGCCTTAATTTACTAGTTGAGTACACAAATGTCCGAAACTGGCCTGATGCGGGAGTTGGTCGCTCTGATTCAAAGCCGCCTTTCCGCCCGCGGTGCGATTTCGGCCCTGCCGGCGGTGATCGGTTTGTTACCAATTCCTGGCGGTGCGTTTTTTTCGGCCCCCCTTGTTGATACCTGCGATACCGAAAAAAACATTGATCCGGATTTAAAATCCGCCATTAACTATTGGTTTCGGCATCCTTGGGAGTTTTGGTCGCCGCTGTTTCCCGGCCCCCTCCTGGCGATGGAGATCGCCGGGCTTTCCATGTTGGAGTTCCTCTGGGTCGGATTACCTTTAAGCCTGGTTGCTGCCGGGGCGGGCTACCTTTTTCTCCTCCGACGGATTCCCGCCAGCCGGCGGTCAGCCAAACAGGGGCAACCGGGATTCTTCCGCCGACTGCTCTTCCTTTTGGCCCCGATTTTAATCGTAATTGGAACCTACGTTGTCTACCAAATGATCCCGGCCCCGATCCGGGGGAACAACAACTACCTCCCGATCGGACTCGGAATCATCGGCGCCATTCTTTGGCTGCAACATTTCCGCCCGTTGTCAGCCACCCAGTGGCGGAAAATATTCTTACAAAAAAAATATCTGGTCCTGGCGGTCCAGATGTCGATGATCCAGGTCTACGGGGCCTTGATCGGAGCCAATCTCCCCGACGGAACGCCCTTGGTTGCCCATTTCAGCAACGAACTAGCCTCCTTTGGGATCCCCATTGTGGTGATGATTATGCTGATTCCCTTCGTCAGCGCCTTGGCAACCGGGTTAGCCGTGGGTTACATCGGAGCCAGTTTCCCGCTTGTCATCAGCCTCCTGGGTGCGGAACCCAGCTTTGGCACCTTGCTTGCCGCCATGGTTTTAGCCCAAGGTGCCGGGATGACCGGACTGATGCTTTCCCCGGTTCACGTCTGTCTTTTGGTCTCCAACGAGTATTTTGCGACCGGGCTCACCCCGACCCTCACCAAACTTGTCAAACCCTGTTTCCTGGTGCTCACCGGCACTGTCCTGTTTTACCTGCTCACTTCCGTTCTATTTTTTTAATGGCCGACAGGCCGTTTTGTGTGGAGCCTTCTTCCCGGAATGAACAGCGCCCTTACCTCATTAGGACAAGGGCGCTTTCTTACCAACGCATCTTGCGGCGCGCGAGCAACCGTCCCTTCCAACGGGCCTTTCCGGTCAAGGTCAGATAGGCGGAACGGAGGAAGATAAATATGGACAAGGCACTGGTCAACGGATAAAGAAACGCGGTGTACCAGGGCAACCGAAAACGGAGGCTGGCAATTTCCCAGGAAAGCAGGGCGAGCACAGAGACGGTCAAGGCTTGTCCCACTAGCGGACGGGGCAAAAGGACGACGAAAGATTTAAGCAGGAGCCATGGGGGTAAACAAAACAGCAACGCCAAAAGCAGACTAAAGAGAAAAACCACCCCGAGCCGGAAATCAAGCGCGCCGAAAATTGTTTTGCTTAACCCAGCAACCGCTTCACGCAGACCGGTGTACATTCGACACCGGGTCACCGCACCGGCGTCCACCAAGCGCCAGCGAAAGCCCCGCGCCTTAATCAACCTCCCCAAAGCCATGTCTTCACAAACGTGGTTTTTCACCGCCTGATGGCCGCCGATCCGCTCATAAGCCTCGCGCCGAAAAAGGAGCAACTGTCCGATGGTGATGGAAAGCACCGGAGAGGGGAGGGCAAAAGCCAGCGGCAGCGGCAACGCGGCCGCAATCCCCCAGGTGATCAGGGGCACGGTCAACAGTTCGCTGAAAGTAGCCACTTTTTCATGGGGCAAACCGGAGATTAAATCCGCCTGATAGTAATGGGCGGCATCCATAACGGAACGGAGCATGGAAGGCTGGTGGACCGTATCCGCATCGACAAAGAGCAGGTATTCCCCTTGAGCTTGTTCTGCCAGTTGATGACAGGCCCAGCATTTACCGATCCAGCCCTCCGGCAGGGGTCGCCCCGGCAACAGGCGAAGGTTGGTTTTCCCCTGCGCCAGCCGGGAAAGGAGCGTCCAGGTTTGGTCCTCGCTCTCGTCGTCAAGAACAAGAAGCTCATAACTGGGGTAATCCTGCGCCAAAAGGGACTGCACACACTGTTCAATGTTACGCTCTTCATTCCGGGCTGGAACCAAAATGGAAACAAAGGGGTAATCCGCGGCAGCAGGAAACCGGCCCAGTTTTTTTAAGCTGAAAAAATTAAGCAACTGGACACCCAGCAGATACAGGAGGACAATCGAAGCGATCGTAAGCAAGCAGCTGATCAGATCCATTTGCTTCCCCTGATTACCGTGGCCAAAACCGGACGCAATTTGATGGGTTTAAGATCTTTACGGTGTTTATAAGCAACAATGGAGAGATTCATGAGGCATAATAAACGGAGATAAGTTTCGGCATTGTTGAGCAAGAGGTAAACCAATAAAGCACCCATGCCCATCAGTACTGACCAGGCATCGATGGTTTGGATAATGACAAAGAAGGCGGAGGTAAGCGCCATCACCAACAAGCCGTCGGTTAAACCGTATAACGCAAACCAGATTCCGTAAGTAGAGGCCACCGCTTTTCCCCCTCGAAAACGTAAGAACGGCGAAAAAGCATGGCCGGCGACCGGGGCAATCGCCACCGCCATCAGTGCATTCTGCGGTAAAGACGAGGCCGTCGCCGCATAGTAAACCGGGAAATAAGCCTTCAAGAAATCCAACGCGATCGCAACCAAGCCGAAGACGGGACCGCTGGCCCGCCAGACGTTGGCCCCTCCCGGATTGCCATCCCCGTACTTCCGGATATCTTTATTCAAAAACAACTTCCCAAGGATGACCGAGTAGGGGACCGCACCGCTCAGAAATGAGAGAACGACCAAGCAAACCACGGGCATCCTCGCCACCCCTTATTCCCCTTTTACCAACGGGGCGTCTCTTCCGGAAAGAAAACCTCCGGTCACTTAACAGTATACTATAAATAAATGTTGATTGGCAAAGAATAGACCAATAAGAAAAGCGGACCCATTTCTTACCGGTCACCGGCAAACTTTGATGTATTATTACGCAAACAAGCTCTTCAGGCTTTCAAGCGTTAATTCTTGATAGCTGCCCACAATTAAATCGGCTTCCGATAAATCCTGCCCTTTAGAGTTTTTATTCTGAAAGCCGACACATTTCATACCCGCTGCTTTTGCGGCCAACACCCCATTTCTGGAGTCTTCGATCACCAAACAATCCCCTGGTGCCAAACCCATCTGCTTTGCCGCGGTCAGAAAGATGTCCGGATGGGGCTTGCCCTTGGTCACCGCTTCGCCATGGACAAAGACATCGATATATTCAGCCAGGCCAAATTTGTTTTTTATTGCTTCGACCGACCTTTCGTTATTGGAGGAAGCCAAACCCAATTTACAACCAATACTGCGCAGGGCTGTCATGAACTCCAATACATTGTCTACCAACGGTATTTGGTCGAGTTTCGCGATGAATCTTTCCTGTTTAAGCCTTATTAATTCTTCTACCGAACGTTCGAAATTGAATTGTTCTTTCAAAGCACCCCACATCTGAGCATCTGTGGTTCCCATAAAAGCCGCATGGTCGATCTGGGAATAATCACCGCCGGATTCTTCCAATAACTCCCTTTCCAACTGCTTATGGATCGGCTCGCTATCGATAATGACACCGTCCATATCAAAGATGACTCCTTTCAAGAGGCCGCCTCCCTTCCAGATTCTATAAGTTATTTTGCTATTAATCGGCGTGGGATCACTTGATATCATATCACAACGGACAAGAACAACGAATGTTATTAAAGGAAATTTTAGATTAAGACGGGAAGCGTCGTTGGTGTGCCATGAAATTCGCAAGGGCAAAAGGAAAATCCATCGGGATTTCGAAATAGTAAGTGGCCCAACCTACCAAAAAGAGTCATAAAAAGACAGCCGTCGGTGAGTCATAACCAAGCATAAAGCAGCTTAAGCTGGCGGGGCCCGTTGAACATTTTCAACCACAAGCAAGACAATATTAAGGAGGGATTCCAAATGTCGTTTTTGGAATTAACCAAAAAGCGGTATTCAGTGCGGAAATACAAAGATCAGCCGGTGGAACGGGAAAAGCTGCTCCAGGTCCTCGAGGCCGCCAGGAATGCCCCTTCGGCCTGTAACTTTCAACCCTGGCACTTCATTGTCCTTACTGACGAAACCATAAAAAGCAAAGTCGCGGAGACCTACCCCCGCGACTGGTTCAAAAAGGCGCCGGTGGTGATTGTCGCCTGCGGCGACCATTCCGTCTCCTGGAAGCGGGCGGACGGGAAAGACCACTGCGATGTTGACCTGGCCATTGCCGTTGAACACATGGCCCTGGCCGCAGCTGAGCTGGGCCTGGGAACCTGTTGGGTCTGTGCCTTTGATGCCAAAAGGTGTCACGAAATACTGGCGTTACCGGACAACCTGGAAGTAATCGCCCTGTTGCCATTGGGTTATCCTGAGGAGGAAAGAATACCGGATAAAAACCGCAAGCGTCTTGAGGAGATCGTGACCTGGAAATAAAGAGCACAGGGATTATTCCCTGTGCTTTTTTATACCCATAAGGACCCTTGTCTTCCATTATGTCTTCCTTGACTTGCCGGGATTGTAAGTTAGAGGGTAAATTACGGGGCGAATCCTTCCGGTTGTTGCGGAATTTTTTCTTTGCCAAACACGGTCATATTTTTCAAAGTGCAGATTTAACCGAGTATTTTTCCCGCTTCGATTGGTATAAACCGACAAGGACCGTTGCTTTTGAAGAACTAAGTGAAGCGGAAAGATGGAATATTGAGATCATCCGTAAATTCGAGCAAATGAACGAAAATAGCCAGACGGTCGTTTGGGGACCGGAAAAGGAGGGCGTTTGGCAAGATCATTTTGTAATGGCCGCCGGCTGGGGCGACCGGTTTATCATTTATGCCGATAACAGAATGGAATTTCTATTCAGTCAGATGAGTGAATTACAGCTGATTAAAGGTTTAGCCGGAACATATGAAATCCGCGGCAATGTACTGATCTTTGCGGTCCCCCAATTTTTGCCTTACTTACGACCGGATGGCCGCCGCCGGGCCGCCCGGCGGCGCTGCGCCTTTAGTGCTTTTGCCTGTTTCCGCGCCGCCCACTCCTCCTCTTCCGCCACCCAGTCGATCTCTTCATCCCGGCCGACGATCATCTCTCCTTTTAATCTGACCACCGTTTCGCCGGGGTTGGGCAAGGTGTAAGGGGAACCGTCCTCGCCCCGGTAGACTGTCTCCACGTAGGTGCGGGCAAAGTCCGATTCGCGCAGCCACCGGCGGACGAAAGACTTCAAAACCGGAAAATGGGCGCTGTGTTTGCCTTGACCGTGGATGATCCGGACCGTCCGCTCCCCGTACTGGAAGGCACTTAGGAGCCGCCGCTTTAACGTTTCCTCTGCTTCTTTCTGCGTCATCCCGTGTAGGTCGATGGTCTCCATTTTTCTTTCCATCCTCTCTGGTTACTGCTTTCATTATACTACAGCTTCAAGGTGGGCGGAGCCATCTTTCCCCCAGTCGCCCAGCTCCCAAGGGAACGGGCGGTTTTACCATGACCACGGTGATCACTGGCACAAGCTCTAAGTTTCAAACTCTATTAGTGCTGTCGCGACAGCGTGGAACCGGGAATGGGAGATATCCAGCACTACGTTTTTCAACTTATATTCCTGTACATAACGCGAAGTCTCTCCGAAAAACTCAACCTTATGTCTTAAACTGCTTATAACTTGTATTTCATTTAGTTTCATACCCCTCCCCAAACCGATGGCAAATGCTTTAAGAATTGCTTCCTTAGCGGCAAATAAACCCGCATAAGCATGATATTGTCTCACCCCACAGGCTTTACTGTACTTGACTTCAGCCGGGGTAAAAACCAAATCTAAAAAGGGTTTCCCACTACGTTCAACTACTCTTTTTATTCGGTCAACTTCAACAATGTCTATTCCACATTGGATCATCGACTTTTACCCCCAAATTATGCCGGGTGTTTCAATTCAATTAAAAATCAACTCTAAACACTAGACTGTAAACCCGCTCAATTGGCAAAGAAGCATATTCTGTCTCATCCTTGCCCACATACCAAGTACCTTCTAAGGAAATCTGGGTATCCTTTATCAACTCACTGGTGATTGCAGCCATAAGCAGCATGCTTTCATCCTCCAAGTTTCTAAAAGCCCGCGCGGCCAAAGAAAGGGTATCGGTAAAAGGATACTGATTCTTGGTCAAGGCCGGACGTTGAATATTAAAGAAGATGCTTCGACGGGCCGAAGGGCCGGGCAAGTTTAACCACGGTTGTTGCTGTAAAAGTTGCTTACGTTCTTCCTGACTAAACCCGTCTTCCAGGTAAATGTATTCGAACAGTACTGCAGTTTCCGTCCCCGGGTGCACGTAGCGCACCCCAACCAACCACCGTTGATAAAAATCATCTCCGCTAAGTTGAGGTCGGCTAAAGGAGGATTGCACCAAGCCGATTTCACCATAAAGCGCCAGATCCCGCCAGAACGGTGTGGTGAAAGGGGTGGACTCCAGAGACATCCCCATATTCAATCCGTCCTCTTTCGCATAATAGCCCATGAGGCTTAGGTCGGTCTGCGGAAACAGGGAATAAAGGGAGAGCTTCAAGCCATGTCCAAAATTTTCCGGCTGACCGGAGAAGACTAGCACATAATCGAGGGAATAAGCATGATGAAAATAGCTGAGCTCACTACTGTACACCCCTTGTTTTAAATCGGGATCAAAGGGGCTGACCGGCCCTTCAACAAACCCCGTAGGATTATAAGCGAAGGCCAGCCCCCAAAGAATCCTCTTTTTTCCGAAAGTAAACGTGACATTTTCCAGCAGGCGTATCCCCAGATAGGCTTCGTTCACTTCGTAATTAATCTCTTCGGCAGTATCCTCGCCGTTCTCCCCTGATCTGTCCATAAACTGTAAATCAAGATCAAAACAGGCAAATGTCCGCGTTTCGCCAAAAAGGTGGGATTTAGTGTTGACTAACAAGTAGTTCTCGCAATACTCTTTGTCCTCAGCCAGAAGCAAATAATCATGGTGGCCCGATACTGAATTGTTGAGATTTAGATTAATCGCGAAGGCCGGTGATGCCATGGCAATCATCAGTAACCACAAAAAACTAACAGTTCGTATTGTCCGCATTTTATTGCGCCTCCGTTTTACCTTCTTTTTCCTGCCCCAAACTGACGTGGGGCTCCAAGCTTCTGCGCGCCCAGAAATTACGCCATAGCACAGCGGGAAGGACGATGCGCCGTTGCTGTCGATTTAAGATATCGTTGATCTTTTGATAACACAAGTGGAGGGCCGGATTAACTGTGGCCAATAACGAAAAGAGAAAAATAACACATACCGTAAAGAGTAAATCTGTAAAGCGCATAAACGGATAAAAACGTTCGCCGCCAACCACCCAGTTGAGCATGGCAGAACCCACAAAAACTCCGCTCCGGCCAAGGAACAAAACCAGGACGATGGCACAAACGAAGGCCACCCCTAGCGCAGCCAGAGAGAGAAGGAAAATCTCAGAAAAGATAATGGAAAAACATTGAAAGCGACTGTATCCAACCGCCCGAAGCGTACCGAACTCGCGCATCCGTTCAAAAAGGTTCATGCGAACCGTTGCCCGTAAACCGATGGCGATCATCCCCAGTAAAAAAAAGATGAAGACATTAAACATCGCCTTGATCAATCGGGAATTGGTTGTGAAAAATGGAGAGGCCTCATCATATGCCTCACAACGCAAAACTGAAGTCTCCACCGTCAAGTAGGCTTCTAATTCCCGCGCAAAGTGGCGAGCTTTCCTTCTGTCCTGAAGGTAAATCCGACCGATATCAAAATAGCCCTCATCATAATCAAAAAGTTCTCTGAAGGCCGGTTCGGGCATAAAACCATACCAGTTCTCATACCCGGCGGCGTTAGCATAAATTCCGCCCACTTGGAAATCAAGAGCATTCTTCGCCCCATAAGGGGTGGTGGCCTCAATGGTCACCCAATCCCCCACCGCCAGCTGATGTTCATCAGCCTTCGCTGCACTGATGCAGATCTGATAGCCCTTGACTGGCAAGCTGCCAGTCACCAGTTGAATAGCACCGCTATTGAGGAGAAAATCCCGGCTCTCCGGAGTAAGAGCATAAGCTTTTAAGTTCGCGTCAATCTTTTGCGTAGAAATTAACTGCCCATACCGGCGAAGGGTGGGAAAGTACGCTTTGATCTCATCCTTCCTTCCTGCGAGATACTCCTCAAGTTTAGCTAAGGCGTGCCGGTTCTCCAGATCTTGTTCTTCGGTATCCACCTCGAAACTAATATCATAGAGAAACTTGCCCGGATCCATCGGACTGACCGCCTTCAATCCCTGCCAGATGACGGCAATCTCCCCGGATTGGAGGGTGATATAACCCCGCAATACTTGTTTTTCAATGCCATTCAACGCCGCATCGCTTAATAACAATAGGAATGAAGAAATAAAGATTGTTAAGCCAATCAGGAAAGAGCGTTTCCGGTTTTGCCGGATATTACGCACCGCAATCTTCAAAATAATGCCCATTACTCTATCACCTTAATCCATAGCTTTTTATCATCTAAAGTCTTCCTACTTCTCCTCCTTCAATAACTCCACCGGTTGCACTTTGGTTACGCGGTAAACCGGGAAAAAAGCAACCACCATAGTGACACCGTAAAGAATACAGAACACCGCAAAAACCCGGACCGGATCATAATGGAAGACAAAATGCCTGCCTGTTAAGTAACTGATCGGCAAACCAAATTCGATCGGTTTCCGCCCCAAGGAGAGGACCACCCCAGAACCGGCCACAATGCCCAGAAGACCAAAGAAACCGACCAGAAGTTGAATTTCTTGCAGGAAAAGCCAAGCAACCTTCATCCGCCCAAAACCAATCGCCCTTAATGTTCCGTTCTCCCGCCGTCGCTCCAGAACAGTCATGGAGATGATATTAATCAGCAAGATGCTGATGATAAAGAGTAAGACGGCGGTAAAATAGTAAAAGAGAATTGATAAAAAGTTAATCCCACCCATGATGAAGCCGCCGGTCTGTTCCCAGGTGGTTAAGGCTGGGGTCGGCCCGGGTAATCCGTTCTCCGAAAAATACGCTGCCAATTGTTGTTTCGTCTCGAGTGCCCGTTTTTTATCACCGGTATAAATGATCACATCCGTAGCCTCACGCTCGGTCAGACCGAGCAACTCCTGAGCACTCCGCAGATCCGTATAAGCTACGTTGTAGCCAAAGAGATTTAACAGATCCACACTGCCAATCCCCACCACCGTCAAGGCGCTGTCTACGGTATAACCTTCCTTGGTTTGTGCTAAAACACCCAGCGTATCTCCGACTTGTACCTCGAGGTTCTTCGCCTGCGTTTCCGTAAGGATCACCTCATAATCATTCTCCAGGTACCGGCCGGCCGTCAGGGTCAAAGCTTTTCGGTAGGAGACGGCTTTGGGGTCAATCCCAAGAATCATCCCGCCAACCTCTTCCGTATCAGAGATGAAGAGTACATTATGGCGCACGCGTTTGACAACTTCAACCGGATTAATCCGTTCACGCAAGGCCTTTTCTGCTCTTTCCATCTCGGCTTCCGTCAGATAATTGATCTCCTCCCAACTCCCGCTCAGAGAAAAAAGGTCCTCTTTCTCCATACCGGCAGGCTGCAGCCGCACTTCACCGGCTAAAGCATTTATCACCGCCGTCTCCATATTGGTCTTGACGGATCCAATAAAACAAGTGAACAGGGCCATGAAGAAACCGGCAAAAAAAAGGAAACTTCCCACGTTTAACGCTCGTCGCCACTCAACGCAGAGATTCTTCCAGGCTAAAGTAGCTAGTCTCATTTCGTCTCCCCACTTTTCCCCGGGCAACCTTTTTTTACTAGCCCGTCTTCAAGGTAAATCACTCGATCAGCCCGCTTGATTATTTTTTCATCATGTGTGGAAAAGATGAAGGTTGTTCCTTCTGCCTTGTTTATGTCGTGCATTAAGTCAATTATCTCCAGACCGGTCACGGAATCCAGGTTGGCCGTGGGTTCATCGGCCAACACAATCCGGGGTTTAGTCACCAAAGCCCGCGCCACCGCCACCCGCTGGCGTTGCCCGCCAGATAACTCGGAGGGCCGCTGTTTGATCTGTCGGCTTAACCCAACCGCCTCAATTAAGCGCATGACCCTTTCCTTCCGCTCCCTCTTGGAAACCCCTTTCATAATCAGAAGCGGAAGTTCGATGTTCTCATAAACATTCAAGACTGGAATCAGGTTGAAGGACTGAAAAATAAAACCGATCGTATTTAAACGAAGACGGTTCAGTTCCCGTTCATGCAGGTTATTAATACACTCCCCATTGATTCTAATCTCCCCACTGGTGGGATAATCGAGGCCACCGATCAAATTCAGCAGTGTCGACTTCCCGCTGCCGGAAGCACCAGCAATGGAGATAAACTCTCCTTCTTGAATGCTAAGGTCAATTCCACGTAAGGCATGTACCTTCGTTTGCCCCAAGTCATAGTCTTTGGTAACAGCCTGCACACAGACTATGTCCATCCCAAATTCCCCTTTTCTTCTTTCTCTGACACAACCCCATATAAATTATTTTCTCAATCTGGAAAGTAATTCCTGCACCACAGGTGCCGCTGCGCTTGATGGAAACCTAGTAAAAAAGGCCCTGTTTAACGTAGGCGGGGGTAAAGATATAATCCTCCCATTTTGCGTCGGGGTTGAGTTTTTCAAAGATCAGCTCCGTCCAATACCCTTTTTGCTCGGCATTTTCAATCCTTATTCGTGCCGGCCGCTTGATCCCGCCCAGGATCTTAACATCTTCAAAATACATAACACGCAGTTTTTTACCCGAAAGGGCATAATAGTCCCTTCGCACGGGGATTTCATCCTCTTTTGCAATCCAGTAAATCACCCGGTCATAAGCAACCGTTCTCTTCTTCGCCGTTAACTCCAGTTTATGGCAGACCACTCCGGCCATAACCTCTTCCCCTTGATAAACCGGATTATAGTCATCGGCCATTGCCGTTCGCATCAAATCAGCGTTAGAAGCCTCTCCCCCCATAAAAGCATCTTTCGTCCCCACCCGCATCACCTTCTTTGAACGCGGCAAGTACATCCACATGTCATCACCGTCTCTAATGAACACTTGTCCGCGCTGACTAGGCGGTTCCACAAAAATAATCAGCATTTTATCGCCTTTTCGCCGCATCTGTACCTTATTTTCCTGCGGCTCTTGACCCGGCCGGTAATTCCGGATCAGCATAACTCCTTCGTATTCCTCCGGTTCACAGTTCCGATCGGTTCTAATCAGCAATTGCCGGGCTTCTTCTGCCAGCCCTTCCGCACCAGTTAACGGTAGAGAAACGGCCAAGCCCGATGTTAAAATTAACGCCATCAGAAAAAGTGTGTGGTAAGAACAGGTTCTTTTTTTAAACAACCCAAACGCCCCTTTTTCTCTGTTTCTATTCCCATTTCCAAAATCGAAGGGTAACTAGAAATGAGCCCACTAACCAACAAGACAACACGAAAAGGTCGCGCCCCAAATCATTCCAGTTGATTGCGCCGACCATTACCGAACGCAAGGCATTCCCCAGATAAGTCAAGGGGAAAAGGCAATGACCGGCTTTAAAAAGCTGGGCAAGAATTCTTTCGGAAAGAAAATACCCGACAAAAAAATCATCGGAAATTGCACCGTTTGCATTAGACTTTGCCCGGCATCCAAGGTACGGACAAACGTTGTGCACATATAACCAAGGCTGATGAATGTCAAGCTACCCAAGACGACCACCATAAAAACGGTCATTAGATTATTGGTAATCTCGACGCCAAACACAGTTTTCCCCAGCCCAATAATTAGGACGGTCTGTCCAAGCGCAATCAATAAACGAAATAAAATCGCGCTCATCAAGATGATCTTCATGGATAGCGGTGTCACCCCAAGACCCCGGATTATTTTTTGCTCCCGTTGACTTAAAAAATAAACACTCCCAAAAAGCCCCAACTGCATCAAAGCCATGGCGAGGATTCCCGGCAACACATAGGTGAATGTGTTTGTTTTCACCTTAGTTGAAAGCTGTACCGGCTTTGGTTCAATCTCAAACACTTTCTCCAGTCCGGCCAACTCCAATTGGAACTGATCAATGATCTGATTAACCACGGAAATCAAAATCATGCTTGTTTGGTGCCGACCGGTACTATAATAAAGAGGTACCCGCTGTCTTCTACCATCCTCGATGCCCTGGGTATCTATGGCTGATACCTCCATAATCAAACTGTACTCGCCTTTGTCCAGGGCTTTAAGCAACTCCTCATCCAGACTCTTTTCTACACTTACCTGAAACGAATTGACATTCTCGAACTTTTGGACCACACGATTAACGAATTCCGTATTAAGGTCGCCGATAATAGCGATCTTGAAAACCTGTTCCCCAGGATCAGAATAAACCCAGCCAAAAATAAACACAAAAATAGCCGGGAAAATAAGATGCCAAAACCATGATGATTTATCACGAATAAATTCTTTGACAGTAGCAAGAAAAATTGCTGAAAACATCTTCACGCTGTAAATCCCCTTCCGGTCAGTTTTAAAAAAACATCTTCCAAGCTAGCCTGTCTGATGGAAATATCCTCGATCCACATCCCGTTTTGGCCAGTAAAATCTAGAATCTCCCTGATCGAGGTTGAAATATCCTGGGAATACAGAATGATTTTATTCTTCGCTGGATGGGTCCTTATTTTATTCTTTTGGAACCGCATTTCTAATTGCCCTTTTTGAGCCGGTGTGAGCCGGGAAACAGCGAACTCAATTGCGCTTTCGCCAAAAAACTCATTGATTAAATTGCCGGGAGAATCCTGGGCAATAAGCTTCCCTTGATTGATAATCACAAGGTCGTCACATAAGCGTTCAGCTTCCTCCATGTAATGGGTGGTTAGGAAGACTGTCTTTCCCTCATCCCGCAAACTTTCTATTACCTCCCACAATTGTCGCCGTGATTGTGGATCCAGACCAGTTGTCGGCTCATCCAAAAACAAGATCTTCGGGTCGCCGATCATGGCCAACCCGATCGCTAAACGCCGTTGCTGTCCCCCCGATAAATTCTTCACCCATTCCTTTGCTTTGTTCTCCAGCCCAATCCGGTGAAGAACGGTTTTGACCTGTAATGGTTGCGGATAGAAACGGGAAAACAGTTTCAAAATTTCACTCACGGTTAATCTCGGAAAAGATTAGGGGATTGGAGTTGCACACCGATGATTTTCTTGATTGCCTCCCAATCTTGATCGAGCGAATACCCGAGGATATTAATCTCCCCGGCACTTCTTTTGGTTAACCCCACAATCATCTCTATGGTCGTAGTCTTCCCAGCCCCATTCGGTCCCAGCATACCAAAGATACTACCGGCCTTCACGGTAAAACTTAACCCATCAACCGCCTTTATTGGGCCGTAATACTTTTTTAAATTAGTGACGTTGATACTGATCGTCTCGTTCATGATTACCCCACCAGCTTCCTCCTAGCATCCATCTTCAGGCTGGATTTACTGTGGTTATAATAGTTTTTCCCGATATTACCCTTATACGGCAACTTACAGTGCGCCGCCCACTCCCTCTTTCCGTAGGACGATTGTCATCTCCGGCGTCCCCGGACCACTTGTCCCTCTGTATTTCAGAAAAATGCCATCGGAACGCCGGTACCAACATTCCGCTTTCCAAAACATCGACAAGAATCCGGACAATCTTAGCTCAACTTTTTGGGCTTCAATGGTTTGTCCGTGAATCTCTATGTTTTCCACCCCTTTTTTCCGCGCCGTCATCGTGTAAGCGGAAAAATCCTCCTCATTAATTACCCAAAATTCTTTTTTCAAAAGGTCCGAACGGGCAAACTCCGCTAAACAAATCTCAAAATTCTGGTACCAGGGACGTCCATCAATCTTAATTATTTTTTGAATTACTTCCCCTTTGAACACGCCTTCGATAATGATTTGATTATTATTCCTGGTCTTGCGCAAATTCGTTTTTTCCTTTTCATTCACTATGTGGTGAAGCATTGTTGAAAACGTATTATCATAATAAAAAACTTCGTCCTTGATCTCATCGCATATCTTAATCTCTATACGATCATCTCGTTTTGTCATTATAAAGCCTATCTCCCAACTTTCTTCTGCTTTTGTATACTCATAACAATAAAAGTTTTCCCCTGCCTGAACAGTATACGAAAATATGGCCAATAATAACGCCACAAGCAAAAGAAACCTCCGGTTACTGCCTTTGAACATCTGGAACATCGCCCCTTCATCGCTCTGTTTAGTAAATAAGAAATAAGGGCCAGCAATGAGGCTATTCAAAGCACTATTCCTTATATTTACTAATAATTGCGGCTGCCGTGTTCCCGGCAAAAGCGAAGGAAGTCGAAAGCGCCGTATTTATTTCTGCCTTTCGTATCTGCCCCAAGACAAGATTGAAATCCTTATATCCTTCCATAATTTCCTTGGTGTTAATTGTCGCCGGAATAAAGCTATCATGAATGGCAAGAACACAAGTGACAGCCTCAATACTTCCGGCACAAGCCAAATTATGACCGTATAAGGATTTAGTCGAACTAATCGGTATCTTCCTGGCCCAATCACCGAAGACTTGCGAAATGGCCCCTAATTCCATAACATCATTCAAGATGGTACCAGTCCCGTGCGCATTTATATAATCGATCTCCTCCGGTGCAAGACCAGCGTCTTCAAGCGCCTGGGTGATTGCCCGAATGGCCCCCCTCCCTTTGGGTCTGGCGATGTGGTATGATAAGCATCATTGCTGATCCCATACCCCAAAACCTCTCCATAAATCGGAACGTTCCGGGCCTTAGCAAAATCAAGCTCTTCAATAACCATAATTGCCGCTGCTTCACCAATAATAATCCCGTCTCTGTTTTGATCAAAGAGGGCAATGTTTTTCTTGGTTGTACTTTGCAGGGAATCGAACCCGCTTAAAGACAAACGGCTGAACGGGTCAGATCCCCCGGCGATCACTACATCACATTCCCCTTTCCGGATCAAATCAAGTGCGTATCCGATCGAATTGGTCCCCGCAGCACAGGCCGTTGAGATCGATATTGCGCAGCCCTGACAACCATATTCTTTTGCAATTACTCCTGCGGTGGTCGAACACGTTTCGAACATTAACAGCGGATCCGCCGTCCCGTAGCCGGATTTCAAGAAAGCATTATTAAACTGATCTTTGCTCGCTATACTCCCAAGTGAAGTGGCTATACTGACCTCTACTCTTTTTTTGTCCACCGTATCCATCTGGAGCTTTGCATCAAGTACCGCTTCCTTGGCGGCCCACAGGCCCAGAACATTACCAGGTTCCTTTTCGATGGTGCCATCTGCCATCACATAACGGTCTTTATTAAACCCGGTAATAATTGCCCCTTGATGGGTTCGATAGTTACTAGTATCAAAATACGGGACACTTTTTACCCCACTCACACAGGCCTTCAGCCCGCGCAAAAACTGTTCCTTCCCTGTTCCAATTGAACTTATTACCCCTATACCCGTAATTACCGCCCTTTTTTTCATCAGATCACTCTTTTCTTGTCCTTAATTCATGTTAAGCTTTTCCTCAATAAAATCGGCAATCGTGTTGATTGATTGAAAAATTCCCATATCCTCATCTTTTATTTCCACATTAAACTCGTTATTCAAAGCAACAACCAGTTCGAGCGCATCAATCGAATCCAACCCCAGAGATCTTCCCCCAGCCTCGTTGGTAATGATTTCTTCCTCTGCTGCAACGCCAAATTCATCTTCACCCATGGAGAAAATCGGCGCGTCATCATCGATCTCTTCCGGCTTTACCTCAAGATTCAACCTGTTAATGATACACTCTTTTATTTTTAAAACCAATTCTTCTCTTGCCATTTTCATTTTCATACCTCCAATCAATAGTTGAGTCCATATAATGGTGTAAAAATGGTTTTCTAAAAAAATAGGGGAGCCATTAACAAATTCCTCAGTTAGAATAGAGGTTGGAGAAACCAAAATTCTGAGAGGAGGAATTTGAAATGGCTCAATACCAGATTACCGTAGATCAAGATCTTTTGCACCGTCTATTTTTAGGCAATAACAAGGATTCCGGTGTGTCAGTGCTATTGGAATCGGTATTGAACCAGATTTTGCAGGCGCAAGCCACCGAACAGCTTCAAGCCGAGCCATACGAACGTACTGATAAAAGAAAGGGCTATCGTAACGGCACACGCGAGCATCCTCTTACCACCCGGGTCGGAACCATAACCCTACGTGTTCCGCGTTTTCGTAACGGCCAGTTTTCCACTGAGATGTTTGCCCGCTATCAGCGGAGCGAACAGGCCTTGGTGCTGGCCTTGATGGAAATGGTAATTAACGGGGTCTCTACCCGTAAGGTCAGTCAGATAACGGAAGAGTTATGTGGTACCGAATTTTCCAAATCCACTGTTTCAGAGTTGTGCAAGAAACTGGACCCCATTGTGAACGCCTGGAATAACCGGGACTTGAGTGAGAAGTGTTATCCTTTTGTATTGGTGGATGCTTTGGTACTGAAAATTCGTGAAGATGGCCGTGTCCGTTCCCGGAGTGTTATGATTGCTATCGGCATAAACACTAAAGGATACCGGGAAGTTCTAGGGCTTATGATTGGCGACAGTGAATCCGAAGCCAGTTGGAGCCAGTTCTTTTCCTGGCTTAAAAGCCGTAACCTGCGTGGTGTCGAACTGGTAGTATCAGATGACCATGGCGGCCTGGTCAAGGCGGTTCGCCGCTACTTCCAGGGCGTTACCTGGCATCGCTGCCAAACCCACTTTATGCGTAATATCATGGACGCTACGCCTAGGTCGGCAAAAGAAGAGCTTTATCCACATCTGCGAGCTATTCTGGATGCGCCTGATATCGGTACTGCCCGGTTGTTATTGAATCAAACCTTGGAGACATTTGAGAAAAAAGCACCCAAGGCCATGCAAATACTTGAAATGGGCTTTGATGACGCTACCGCGGTCCTTATGCTGCCGGAAAAATATCGCCGGCGTCTGCGTACTACAAACGCTGTCGAGCGTCTTATCGAAGAGATTAGGCGCAGGGAACGAGTTATCCATATTTTCCCGAACCGGGAATCGGCAATTCGCCTAATTGGAGCCTTACTTATGGAAATTGACGACAAGTGGATAGCCGGCAAAAAGTATCTGGATATGAGTGAATACCTCCAGTGGCAAGAAGAGCAAAAACAAACTAGCGACCGAAGTAATGTCGCGTATATCAGATAAATTTAATGATAACTGAGGAATTTACACACTAATTTGGACTTGATCTTCTCCGTAAAATCATTATCGTTTACATACATTCCTGACAATATTAATATATTATATTATTTTATTCTTTATTATCCTTAATTTCCCTTCAATAGCATATTTTTTTAGCTTCCCCATAAAATCCATTCACAAGACGCTAATCTCGCTCTTTAGGATAGTCTGATTTCAACAAAAAACGGCTGCCCTTCTTGGGCAACCGCCATATTATGATTCCATGGAATCATGATTTCATGGAAACCCCGTATTTTCAAATCTCCTCAATATACCTCTTCTCCACCCAACCCCTTCTCCCATCCCGCCGGGTGATCAGGTACAAGTCATCCTTCTCCCCGGTTATCTTCACCCTGCTCCCTTCGTCAAGGTTGAAATGGACGGTGGCTTCTGACGCCGGTTCGTAGCGGACGAACTCCCAGCGGGGTGGCGGTGGAGGCGGGCGGGGAGGGTTGCCTCAGCACCGACGCCAGGGAGACGTCCCGGTGGCCGTTGGAACAAAAAAAGCGGCTGTCCTTCTTGGACAGCCGCTATATTTTAAGTTTCCATGGAAACATTTTATTTAGCCGGAGAAAACACCGTTTACTTGGTAGCCGGCTACAATGGAAAAGATAACCAGTGTTTTCTTCGGCTTAAAGGTACCTTTTACGCGAGTTGGAGTTTTAACACGGTAACCGAATGGGGTGGGAATTCGTATACCAGGCAGTTCTTTTCCGCTTTTGTTTTGCCTTCGACAATCCCCACCGGGCTTTCGTCAAAGTTGTTTTCCGCTTTGACGTCATCATGATAAATGGTGAAAGAGGAGACTTCCGGCGCAAAATCACCGTTTTGACTCTCAATGGCGGTCACCCGGCTTTCCGTTTCGTGACGGTTGACCACGTTTAAGGTAATGGTCCGGGTGGCTTCGTCAAAGGTGGCTGAGGCATCCAGGTAGCTTACCCATCCCACCCGCTCGGATTCGAAACCACCGGTTTTAACCAGAAGGTCCAGGGATTTGTCCCCATTCTCCCGCCGGTAAAGGAGCAATGGGAAATAAATGGTCTGTAAAAACATCTGCTCCGGGCTGGTGAAAATAGGGGCAATCACATTAACCATCTGGGCCAGGTTGGCCAGAGTTATCATATCGGCATGACGGTAAAAAACATTAAGACAACAGGCCACCGCCACGGCGTCTTCCAGGTTGTATCTCTCCTCCAGGCGGGTATCCACTGCCCGGTACCACACATTCCATTCATCCACGGCAATCATGGGACGCCGCTGTTTGGGCCGTTGCGCCGCCACTGTCTCAATTACGGCCCGCAGAGTTTTGATTTGCTTTTCAAAACGGACCGTCTCTTCCATCATAGAATTATATCCCTTCATCGGCTGGTGGAGACCGAGATAAATATGGATGGAAATATAGTCCACCAGGTCGTACAGGGTCTCGAGAATAATCCGGTCCCAGTTGGGTTCACCGGCGCCGCAGGCGATGAGTTCAATGGAGGGGTCAACCATTCTCATCATTTTCCCGAACTCCAAAGCCTGCTTGGCATATTCCTCGGCTCCCTTGTGCCCGATCTGCCAGTTCCCGTAGACCTCGTTTCCTAAACCCCAATATTTGACGGCAAACGGTTCCTCATTGCCGTTTTTCCGCCGCAAATCAGCGTAATAAGTATTCCCTGTTCCGTTACAGTATTCAACCCAAGCCGCCGCTTCGTCCATTGTCCCCGTACCCATATTAACACAAATGTACGGCTCGGTCTGCAATTTCCGGCAGAAAGCAATAAATTCATCGGTCCCGAAACGGTTCGGCTCCACGTCGTTCCAGGCCAGGTTCATTTTTACCGGGCGCGCATCCACCGGGCCGATCCCGTCCATCCAGTGGTAACCGGAGACGAAGTTACCGCCTGGCCACCGGAGATTGGCGAGGGAAAGTCGACGCAGAGCTTCCAATACATCGGTTCTGATCTTTTCACCATCCGTAAGTTTGCTGTTTTCGTCGTAAATGCCCCCATAGATACAGCGGCCGAGGTGTTCGATAAACCCCCCATAGATATTGGGGTTTATTTTGGCGATCACCCGGTCTATATCAACCTTTATCCTATCCATTACGTTATCCTCCTTACTTGGAGAAAAGATGATTTTAGGGATACATCTTCTCCATCAATGGAAACGAACAAGAGCACCTATCTTACGACGGAACCAAGGGAAATACCCCGCATCAGATACCGGCGGAATAAGACAAAGATTAACAACGCCGGTCCCACGGACATAAAAGCGGCCGCCATCGTAGGACCTATGCCCCGGTAAGGATCACCCCAACCGGCGGTAAAGCGCACCAGGGCAATCGGCAGGGTGAATTTTCTTGACGTCGTCAGCACCAATAACGGCCAAAGAAAGTTATTCCATGAGCCCAAGAAACTCATTAGACCCAAGGTTACTAAGGCCGGTCTTATAATCGGCACCCCGATACTGACTAAAAAGCGCAGCTTTGAACAACCGTCAATCCAGGCCACTTCTTCAAGCTCTCTGGGAATGCCCAGCATATATTGGCGTAAAAGAAAGACCCCAAAAGTACCGCCCAAACCCGGCAAAATAAGCGCGGAAAAAGTATTGATCAAATTTAACCGGAAAATAATGAAATAATTGGGTACAAGAAATAAGACGGGCGGGAAAGCAAGCACGGCAACATAAGTCCAGAAGATTAACTGTTGCCCCCGGAACCGCATACGGGCCAAGGCATAGGCTGCCGGGATCGCCACCAGCAGCCCGGCAAAGGTAGAAATCACGGCCACGATCACACTGTTAAAAAACGCCAGAGTTACGTTTATACCACCGGAAGCGGCCGACAAGATAAGCCGGTAGTTTTCCAGGGTGACAGGCTCCGGGATCCAACGCGGAGGAGTTTCCACTACTGCTATACCGGTTTCTTTAAGTGATGTCACAAACATCCAGATGATGGGGGCAAACCACACGAGTGCCATTGCCCAAATCAAAACAGAGTAGAGAATTCTCTTGGTTGCCCGTTTTCTTTTTCCCGTTAAAACCAACATTACTCCACCTCCGCCGAACGGACTGAGCGCGAAAGAAGCGCCAGTTGCACCAGGCCAAAGATAATAACGATGAGGAAAATGTACCAGGAAATAGTTGCGGCACGGCCAAGTTGTTGCCGTTCAAAACCTACTGAATAGAGATAATAAACCATGGTACGGGTACTTCCAGCCGGTCCGCCGCCGGTGAGGATATAAACCTGGTCGAAGAGGCCAAAGGCCAAGATCACATGGCGGGCCACATCAAAAAACATTACATTGCGGATCCAGGGAAGGGTGATATAGATAAACCGTGCCCACGGACCTGCCCCATCCAGGATGGCTGCCTCGTATTGTTCAGGTGGTATCCGCTGGAGAATACCCAAATAAAGAAGGACGCTGAAACCCACAATCCACCAGGCGGTAATCAAGATAACACATGTCCACGCCAAATTGGTAGTTTTAAACCACGAGATGGCGTCCTCAATAAGCCCTATTTTGGACAGGTAATAATTGGCCAAACCCGAAGGATATGAAGCAAGGATCCAGTTCCACGAGAACAAGACACCGATCGAGCTGAAAAAAGCAGGCGAAACGAAGGCCACGAGCGGCCATAGCTTACCGTAAAATCTCTGGTTAAGAATAAGCGCCAGGCCCAAACCAAGGGCAACCGTTAACGGAACGCTGATAATCGCAAAGATGGATGTATTTTTCACGGTATTCCAAAACCTGGCGTCACTCCAAACGCGTTGATAATTCGTCAGACCGATATAACCAAGCTCGCCGACAATGCTCCAATTGTGAAAGCTCATTACTAGAGCATAGACCAACGGGGCCGCAACAAACATAATAAAGAAGATTAGATGGGGGAGGAGGAACAAGTAAGCTCCACCCTCCCTGCGAATTCTTTGAAGCAAAGATCGGCTTGCCTTTCTATCCCTCCTCCCCATATACATCTTATTTATCCCACCAGTAATCTTCCAGAATTGCTTCTACGCCTTCTGCCGCCAGGGACATTGCCTGTTCCGGCGTCAGTTGGCGTGTGATCAGGACGTCTTCCAGGTAAATTGCGATTTCATCCAAGACCTCGGAAATAAGCGGGAACATCTGGAAGGTCTTGACATAAGGCAACTGTTGCGCAACTCTATAGATCTCAGGCAATCTGGTTTTGAGTTCTTCGCTTTCCGCGATGGAGATCCGGGCCGGCGTCTGTCCGGCGGCATACCAGTCAATGGCATTATCCCACAGGAATTTAATCCAGGTCATAGCCGCTTCAAACACCTTGGGATCCTCGACCATAACTGCGGGCATGGCCAGGACATGGGAACCGCCGAAGACCGCGTTATGTGTTCCCAATTGCGGAACCGGGGCGGCGCCGAAATTCTCACCCAAGGCTTCCTTGAACGGTCCAAGGGTCCAGATCCCGGTGATCAACACCGAAGTATCACCGGCATGGAAAGGCGGACCCGGATCAATGGGACCATCGGGGAAATACCCTTTTTCCTGCATTTCAATCATTAGTTTGAGCGCTGCCGCGCCGGCTTCCTGGAAGGCCGGTTCTTTAAAGTCAGGTGTTAATAAATCCTCGCCGAACTGCCACATCAGGTGTAACCAGAACCAGCTCCAAGTCGGGCTCTCGTAGTGGGGAGTCAGTCCTCTTGGCGTAACTGCTTTCAAGGCCTCCATCGCGGCCATCCATTCTTCCCTGTTGGTCGGCGGTTTATCCGGATCCAACCCGGCTTTGCTGAAGTTACCGCGGTTGTACACCAGGTAGAAGATCCAGCAGTCAAGCGGGATCCCATAAACCCGTCCGTCTTCGGCCAAACCCTCAAGGAGACTGGGGTATATATCGTTGACATCAATTCCGTAAGCTAAAAGCTCTTGCGCGGTAAAGGAACGGAACTGTTTTAAGTAATCAGGGGTATCACCTTTACGCATGAATAAAACTTCCGGTGCGCTCTTCGTGGCGATCCCGGTCCCCACTTTCATTTTATATTCCAGAGAATTGGCCACGACCAGATGCACAACTTCGATATCAGGATGTTCCTTGTTGAACCGGGCAATGAGATCATCCATGTAAGCACCGTCGGCCCCATCGAGGGGAGTCATGAAAGTAAGAGTGGTCTTCGCGCTCGCGAGGGGCGCCACGGCGGCCAGAATTAAAAGCACACCTAAGAGTAATCCTGCCGTTCTTTTAAACATTCAGTTTCACCTCTCCTTTTTTCTCTCCATAAGTACTGTCCGTCGTTTACCTCCAACTTACAACCAACTCCTTCTTCGAGGTACAACCCCGCCTTCTTTACGGTATCACCTCCTTTTTGTTGCACCGCAGCGAACCTTATCTTTGCCTGTCGCTTTCGGTTTCCTGATTTTTGTTCCGTATCTATCCTTGATGGAAACTTTACCGGAAAGGTTTCCACTATCAATTAATTTCTAACCACAACAGAAAAACCCTTTTAAATAATGTTAATATTTTGTTAAATAAGTCGGCCTCCCCCGGACTATTCCAAACGATAATAAAAAAAGCCCGTGTACACACGGGCCTGAATCAACTGCACCTGTAAGCCGAATTCTGTACCGACCCTGGAGGGACCGGTGGCAACCATTTATCTGGGACGGCAGTTGCCTGCCGCCTCTTGCGACCTTACCCGAGGGAAAAGCGGGTCACTTTGTCCCCTCCTATTCGGTCTTGCTCCGGGCGGGGTTTACCAGGCCGGCTGATCGCTCAGCCGCCGGTGCGCTCTTACCGCACCGTTTCAGCTTTGCCATGAACGGTCCCGGAGGACCGCATTCGGCGTTTTCTTTTCTGTGGCACTTTCCTTGGGGTCGCCCCCACTGGACGTTATCCAGCGCCCTACCCTGTGGAGTTCGGACTTTCCTCAGGCGCCGCCTTTCGGCGCTTGCGCCCGCGGTTGCCCGGTGCAGTTGATTCGCAGGATTTATCTTACCACAGTTTTTCTGTTTGCACAAGGGAAAATCCTTCCTTCCCGGTCCTACAGCCACCCTATCCTACCGGGCCCTATTCGTGAAGGAGTTAAATTTTTCAACCTCCCGCCGGCGCCGGGCGGTTTCGCAGTTGAAGATTTCGTGAAGAAGCTTTTTTCAAACCCGCCACCGGCCGCTTTCCCAAAAAATCTTGGTATAACCCGCTTTTTCCGGTAAATAATTAAAGAGAGGACAAGTAAAGGCGGGCCATAATTGCTTATTCTCTTTGTTCGTACGCTTATTCTTTATTTTTTGGTCCTGGTGGTCATGCGTCTGATGGGAAAACGCCAAATCGGCCAGTTACAACCCTATGAACTGGTAGTAACAATATTAATTGCCGACCTGGTGGCCGTTCCGATGCAAGACAGGGGGCTGGCCTTATTAAACGGCGTAGTACCGGTTTTAACCTTGCTTGTCGCCCAAACCACCATCTCCTACCTTTCTTTGAAGAGTAAAAAATTGCGCACCATAATCTGTGGTAAACCTACGGTTATGGTGGAGAACGGGAAAATAAAATGGGAGGAATTTTCCAAAAACCTTTATAACCTTGACGACCTGCAGGAACAACTCCGTTCCCAAGGCTACTTTGACCTGCAGGAAGTGGAATGCGCCCTCCTGGAAACCAACGGTTCGCTTTCCGTGAAGCCCAAAGCGGAAAAAAGACCGGTGACCCCTGCCGATCTGGGACTCGAAACAGAAGACGGGGGTCTGTTTTACCCGTTGATTATGGACGGCGAAGTACAAGAGCATAATTTGGAAAAAACCGGGCGTTCCAAGGAGTGGCTTTACGCCGAGCTTTCAAAGTTCGGGATTTCCGATCTCTCCCAAGTGATCATTGCCACGGTCGACCATAAAGGACGCCTTCTTTACCAGACCAAACCGGTTACAGGGGATTAAAAAAATGCGGGTTTTGACGGGCATAGTTATATTTTTCCTTTTTTTACTGGGCTTGGCCGTTTATATGGAAAGCACCATTATCCGGCAGGGCAAAGAATTGCTGACCGCCCTCAATCACCTCCATTCTCATGTGATAAAAGCCGATTATGAGGCGATTGAAGAACAATTAAAAGAAATCGACCGCCTCTGGGTGGAAACCAGAAAATTATGGGTTTTAATCATTGACCACCAGGAACTGGATGAATTTGAATTAAGCCTGGCCAAAACCAAATCATACCTTGTCAACCGCGCCTATCTCTTCGCCCAGGTGGAAATCGCCCAAATGAAACAGATTATCAACCAGATCCCCGATAAACAGATCCTGAGCCTGGAAAATATCTTATAAAAAATAAAAAAAACCGGCGCAAAGCCGGTAATTTTTTCTTTATTTTCTGCCGTTTAAGCCGGCGCTTTTAATATATTTTCCTGGAGTTCATATACTCCTGGACGATTTGGAGGGTTTCGCCAAACCTTTGGAAGTGCACGATCTCTCTTTCCCTAAGAAAACTTAAGGTATCATTGAGATCCGGGTCGTCGGAAAGATTAATCAACCATTCATAAGTGGCTCTCGCTTTTTGCTCGGCAGCCATGTCTTCGTGAAGATCGGCCACCGGGTCTCCCTTCGCTTGGATATAAGCGGCTGTCCAGGGAACTCCTTCGCCGTTGACGAAGAAAAGGGAGCGGTCATGATCGGCATAATACGCGCCCAAGCCGGCCCGTTCAATCTCCTCGACCGTTGCCCGGTCCATTAGTTTATAAATCAGGGTGGCGATAATCTCCATATGGGCCAGTTCCTCTGTACCAATATCTGTCAAAATACCTTTGGCCTGGGGAGTAGGCATGTTGTAACGTTGCGTGAGATAGCGCATGGAAGCGGCCAGTTCCCCGTCCGGCCCGCCGTACTGGGTGATGAGGTATTTGGCCATTTTTAAGTTGGCCCGCCCTACTTTGGCGGGATATTGAAGCTTTTTTTCATAGATCCACATCTCCGTCTCCTCCCTCACTCATAACAGATCTGCCACGGCCAGGGTTCTTCAATCCATTGCCAGGGATAATCACTGGCTTCGCAAAAGGTCAAAGGTCCGTATGCTTGCTGGTAGCGCTGTTTTAAGACCATCAATTGCCGGCAGGCTTCATTATACTCCATTAACGCCCTCTGGTCGGTGGGATGCGTATCGAGGTAAAGTTGGAACTCGAGGACGGTAAATTGCTGGGCCATCAATTCTTTGAGGGCCTCCAGTTGTTCCCGGTTCATTTGTCCTCCTCCTGTCTGGTTTTTTCACCACTTGCCGGTACCCCGGGTAATTTGGCGGCTCTCCGGATGAGAAAGGATCCAGTAACCGGATGTTCCCATCACCTTGAAGCCGCCAGGGGAATTTTTACCGGTAATTTTGAGAGTGATACGGATAATATAATTCTGGGAAAATGGTCCCTTTTTTCAGTCCTTCCATGGGGTTCAAGCGTTGGGTGTATACTTGAAAGGGAATATACGCCCTGGCCAGACGCGGCCCGTTATTCATGTCATACATATCTTGACCCTCCTCCAAACTGGAATTGGATTTAATTCTTCGGATTTTGTCTTGAGGCCTAAGTACTTTATTTTATTCCCTGTCCAGAAAAAAGATCCGTCCCCCCGGAAAAATGTGCTCCTGTCACGGCCGGGAGTAAGCAGGCTTTCCGGCAAAGGGCCGGTCCGCGCCAAACGCCGGTTAAATTATCTAAATTATGCTAAAATACTGTAAAATTCGGGCAAAAAAATCAGTATTTAATTTTTTTATTTTTGCACTACTTTTTTTATTTAAAATTTTAATATAAATATAAATAAAAGGTTGACGACAACCTTATATTGTCTAATTCCTGTCTTTGGGCAACAAGATATCGTATAGCCTGTATTTTTATAAATTACCATTGCTGTCTAGTATTTTTCTGTAAAATAGTGCTATTTTATGGAAAGGAATATTAAGCCACCTGTCGAATAGTCATTCTCAGTCCAATCAGGGAGGTGAAGTCATGCCGCAATCCAGCCGCAAATCCCGTTACCACCAGCTACAACTGGACCTTCGTTTCGAACTCTGGGGTGAAGTCGAAAGAAGAGGGGAAACAGAAGAAGCGTTCAGGATTTTTGCCAAAAATTTTTTCTCAAATTGTCCTTACACCCGGAAGGATCCCTTTTGGGAAGCCATCGTCAGGGAGAATATTTTTTAACCCGGATATTGCCGCGCACGTGGGGAGAAAAAACGCATAAATTATACCGGAACCGGTCTTCACCTGGTTTTTTGTCTCGCATAGGCGGACCGGTCCGGCCTTTATTTGGCTTTGTGGTACGAGAGGAGATAACCATGGCTCAGCAATTGGGGAAAATAAAACATTTTTTTCTGGGGACGAATACCGGCCAAGGATTTTATTCTTTCTATGGGCAATTGGGAAAAGAGGTCAGCACGCGCCTGTTTATCATCAAGGGAGGACCGGGAACCGGGAAATCAACTTTTATGCAAAAAATTGGTCAAGAAATGCTTTCCCGGGGCTTCCCGGTCGAATTTGCCCACTGTTCCTCAGATAGCAACTCACTGGACGGTGTACTCCTTCCTTCCCTCGGCATCGCCCTGGTGGACGGGACCTCACCCCATATAGTTGATCCCGTCTATCCGGGAGTGGTCGGGGAAATTTTAAACTTTGGTGATTTTTGGGATGAAAAAGCCCTCCGGGAAAAAAAGGAAACCATCCTGGAATTGACCCGGCTCATGAGCACATGTTATTCCCGGGTCTACAGCTATCTCAGGGCAGCCGCGGAAATACACCGCGAATGGTCCCGAACCAACCGGCGGCTTCTCCGGGACGACCAATTATTCACGGTGAGCAAAGAACTGCAAGAAAAAATCTTCAACCGGCAAAAGCCCGCCCCAGGGACGGGCAAAATACGGCATTTCTTTGCCAGTTCCTTAACACCCGCCGGGCCGGTTCATTTTTTGGAAAATATCTTTCAAGAAGCGGAGGCTCTCTATATTCTGGAAGGAGCCCTCGGCCACGGCCAGGAGGAGATCGTCGAAACCCTGCTGCACTCGGCAAAGAGTGAACGCTGGGCTGTCGACGTGTTTCACTGTGCTTTACGCCCGGAAAAAGTCGAACACCTTTGGTTTTCCGGGATACGTACCGGGATTGTCACCTCCACCCCGCCTCACCGGTACCCGGCGTCAAAGGGCGCCCGAGTTATTGAATTGTCCCGCCTGCAAAGGGAAGATTCCCTGTCCACACAGGCCGGGGAAGAATGCCGGGCTGTTTTCAACAGCCTCTGCGCGCAAGCCGTCGCCTGGCTCCAGAAGGCCAAAACATTTCATGGGGAACTGGAGGCCTGCTACAGCCCGAATATGGATTTTGAAGGCCTGGATAACCTGCAACAGAAGATCCTGGCCAAAATCCTGGCCTACGCGGCGGATAACGGAACAAACCCTCTCTCATGTCATTAATGTCTTGATGTTTTGGTTTGCCTTGTTTTTTCCCCCGGCCAACTTCCTAAAGAACGGGGGAAACTCTTGGCGGACAACAAACAATAACTTCTTCTTCGGTAATCAGCAGATTCATATTTACATCGTCTTCGTTGCAGGGGACCTCCGCGATCAGTTGCTCGGAAAAGGCCAGGCCTACCTTAAGGGCTTCCGGACGTAAAGTCTTGAGATAACGGTCGTAATAGCCTTTACCCCGTCCCAATCTTCCTCCCCGGCGGTCAAAGGCAAGGCCGGGTACAAAAATCAAATCAATGCTCCGTGGAGAAGAGAGGTCTCCCGCCCGGGGCTCTAAAATACCGAAGACCCCGGCCGTCATCTCCGTAAGCTCCGTGACCTCCCGGAATTCCATGGATACCGTTTCGCTCTTAATCACGGGCAGCACCAGGCGTTTCCCACGGGCCAGCAAGCCGGCCAAGAGGTCCCCGGTTGCCACCTCCCCCGGTATGGAGGCATAGGCGCCCACAATCCGGGCCCCCGCCAATACCGGGAGGTTTAACGCCTGCATGGTGATGAGCGAGCTTTTTTCTCTAATCTCGCCGGCGGTCATCCCTTGTAAGCGGCGCCGGGCTTCCCGCCGTATTAATTTTTTCCTTTCCTCCACCGTCATCCATTTTCTTCCTTTACGAGAAACAGGTATAAAAAAACCCCGCCATGGCGCTATAGCTGAACGTTACCTGAACCCGCTCTTGCAGGTGGGCGCCTCCTGTCTGCTTTATGTGTCCTTTCGAGAAGGCTTACATGCCGCAGCCAGAGTCCGGCTCCCCAGGTAATGGTGTTGGTTCATAACTTCAGCTTCACCACGCGCACGGCAGGGTATCGCTTCTGTCTATAATGATATCACAAACAAGCCGGTCCGTGCAAGACCAGGGATTAATTGGCATTCTTCTTTCCAGCCAGAGTCAACAGGGACAATTCCCGCAGTTGTGCCGGTTCAACCTCGGCGGGGGCGTCCGTCAACAAACAGGCGCCGCCGGCCGTTTTGGGAAAGGCTATTACATCCCTCATACTGCCCGCTCCGGCCAGAATCATGACCAGCCGGTCCAGACCCAAGGCAATTCCCCCATGGGGCGGAGCGCCGTAGTCAAGAGCCTGAAGTAAAAAGCCGAACTTTTCTTCCGCCTCTTCCCTGGAGATATCCAGGATGGAGAATAATTTCTCTTGCATGGCCCGTTCGTGAATACGAATACTCCCGCTGCCCAATTCCATCCCGTTAAGCACCAGGTCATAAGAGTTGGCTCTTACCTGCAGGGGGTCGGTGGACAATAAATCCAGATCTTCCGGCAGCGGTGAAGTAAAAGGATGGTGCACCGCTTCCAGTTTCCCGGTCTCCCGGTTTAACTCCAAAAGGGGGAAATCAATTATCCACAAAAAATCATACCGGTTAGGGGGGATCAAATTCAGCCGGTTGGCGAACTCCAGGCGCAGGCTTCCCATAACACTGCAAGCCTTCATTGTTTCGTCCGCCACCATGAGAACCAAATCGCCGTCCCCCGCCGCCGCCTTTTCACATAAAGCCTGCAGTTGCCCGGGGGTAAAAAACTTGGCGACCGGCGATTTGATTTCGCCGTTATTCCGGGCCAGGTAAACCAGGCCCTGCGCTCCAAAACCCGCAGCCAGCCTGGGAAGTTCATCCAATTCACGGCGGGTATAATTACCGCATCCCGGGATGGTAAGGGCAATCACCGAACCCCCCGTCTCTATTATCTTCCGGAAAACAGCGAACTCCGTCTCTTTAACCAGGTCGGTCAGGTCGATCAATTCCAGGCCGAAACGGATATCCGGTTTGTCCGTGCCAAACCGGCGCATGGCGTCCTCGTACTTCAGACGCGGAAAAGGCCTCTGGGGTGCGGTTCCCGTCAATTCCTTGAACAGCGTTTGCATCAATTCTTCCATCAGCGAAAAAACGGCTTCCCGGTCAATAAAAGCCATCTCAAGATCAATCTGGGTAAACTCCGGTTGCCGGTCGGCCCGGAGATCTTCATCCCGGAAACATTTTACAATCTGAAAATATTTATCCACCCCGCCGGCCATCAAAATCTGTTTAAACAACTGGGGGGACTGGGGTAGGGCGTAAAACTTTCCCGGATTGAGCCGGCTGGGGACCAAAAAGTCCCGGGCCCCTTCCGGTGTGCTCCTGGTCAAGACAGGGGTTTCAATCTCCAGAAAACCCTTTTCGTCCAGAAAATCGCGGACCAGCTTGGCGGTCCGGTGACGAAGTCTAAGGTTTTTTTGCATTTCCGGCCGGCGCAGGTCAAGATACCGGTAGCGCAGACGTAAGGTATCGTCGGCCGTTATCCTCTCATCCATATGTACCGGAAGAGTCTTGGCCTTATTTAACACTTTAATCTCCCCGGCGATTACCTCCACCTCGCCCGTGGGCAGGCTGGGATTGACCGTTTCCGGCGGCCGCTTGGCGACCCGTCCGCGCACCATTACCACATATTCGTTGCGCAACGCCTCCGCCTGGGCAAAGAGTTCCTCACCCGCCTCGGGGTTAAAAACCACCTGTACGATACCAGAAGAATCCCGGAGATCAACAAATAACAAGCCTCCGTGGTCTCTCCGCCGGTGAACCCACCCGTTGAGACAGACGGTGGTTCCGGCATCCTCCGGACGTAACTCCCCGCAATAGTTTGTTCTTATCCACTCAGCCAAGAACGTTACTCCTTTCTACCGCCGTTTCCTGACCCGGTTTCTTCAATCTTTCCGGCCGGCCGGCGGGGAGAGAACTCCGGCCAAAAAATCGATTATTCCCTCCCGCTCGACCCGCCACTGGGTCCCGTCGGACATTCGGCGCACGGAAATTTGCCCCGCCGCCCACTCGTCCTCTCCCAAGATAAGCACTAGTTCCG
Source organism: Bacillota bacterium (assembly GCA_036678685.1). Taxonomy (GTDB): domain Bacteria; phylum Bacillota; class UBA4882; order UBA10575; family UBA10575; genus JAZIHH01. The sequence goes on along the minus strand of JAZIHH010000020.1, from coordinate 769,784 downwards.
CCCGGCATTTATCCGCCGCCCGCAGTTGCGCTTTTAAACTCTTCACCGCCAGGCAGGCTTCGGTGACATAGCCGTGCCGCCGCAGCTCGGTGGCGAGTTTAAAACCGGCGGCGGCCTGTTCGTCGCTTAAGACCGCCAAAAAAAGTTGGGGATGAAAAGAAAAATCAGGAAGTTTACCCTTTTGTTCAAGGGTCAAGAGCAGTCTTTCCATGCCCGAAGCAAAGCCTACCCCCGGTTGCGGGGGACCGCCGCATTCGGCAACCAGGTGGTCATAACGGCCGCCGCCGCAGACGGCATTCTGGGCCCCCAGGTCGGCATTGATCACTTCAAAAACGGTCCGCGTGTAATAATCGAACCCCCTGACCAGCCTGGGGTCAAGACGGTAACGGACGCCGGCATGTTCCAAACAGGAAAGCACCTGTTGCAAATGGGCGCGGCAGGGGGGACAGATATAGTTTTCCAGGGCCGGGACTGATTGGGTTATTTCCCGGCAACGGGAATTTTTACAGTCCAAGATCCGTAAAGGGTTTTTCTCCAGCCGGCGCCGGCAACTCTCACATAACTCCGGAGCGTGCGGCTGTAATAAAGAACCAAGCGTTTCCTGGTATTTTCCCCGGCAGGCGGGACACCCGATGGAATTAAGCAGGACTTCCAAGTCCTCCAAACCCATTTCTTTGTACAAATCCACGGCGAGGGTTATTACTTCCGCGTCGGCCAGAGGGCTTTCTTCGCCCAAAAGCTCCACCCCGAACTGGTGAAACTGGCGGAAGCGCCCGGCTTGCGGCCGTTCCTGCCTAAACATCGGGCCAATATAGAACAGTTTGGTCACTCCACCCCGGTTGTACAACTTATGCTCAACATAGGCCCGTACCACCGGCGCCGTCCCTTCCGGACGCAAAGTCAGGCTTCTTCCCCCTTTGTCCGCGAAGGTGTACATCTCTTTTTCCACGATATCGGTGGTAGCGCCGATCCCGCGTTGAAAAAGTTCGGTATGCTCAAAAATGGGTGTGCGAATCTCCTGATAGCCATAACGGTGAAAAGCCCGCCGGATCGTCTCCTCCAGCCACTGCCAATTCCTTACTTTGTCCGGCAGAATATCAAAGGTTCCCCGGGGGGTTGTGGTTTTCATTCTTTGTCACTCCATACCGGAAATCTCCCGTCTTTCCTCTTCCTGTCGGTCCTGTGGCCCCGCCAGTTACAAGGCGGTTATTCCGTGCCGGATTCAGTTTCCGCCGTTTCCATTGATTCACGGATTAATCTTTCTGTTTCTTCCTGTTCCGCCCGGCTTTTCTCTTCAATCAGCGCAATTTTCTCTTCCAGTTGTTCGACTTTTTCCGTCAATTCCAATTCCCTGGCGACAAAAAGAATTTGGTTCAAATCGTAGGTGTTTTCACCCGCTTTTTCCTCGGCGGCTGTCAATTGCCTCTCCGCTTCCTTGACTTTTCCGTCAGCATGGTAAATGCGGGCTTTTTCCAGAGTATATTCCAGTTTTTCCTGGTGTTTTTTCGGCACCCGTTCCAAAACGTTCATGGCCCCGGCATAATCTTGCATTTCCTTGTAAACCCGGGCCGCGGAAAGATAGATCTGGAAATTCTCGCGATACCTTTTGTCTTTTATGGCTTTTTCGTACGCCAGAGCGGCTTCAGGCCATTTTTCTTCCAAACGCAGGCGATAAGCGCGCAGGGCCGGATCGAGGATAACTATTTTCGCCGCTTCTCTCAACTCTTCCAGCCAAGCCGCAAACTTGTCACTGTAAACAAACTCTTGAACTAAAAGTTCATTGCGGATCCTTTCTTTCTCTTTCTCCCATTCTTCCCCTTCCGCCAACCGCATATCATCCAGTCTTATGAGATGGTAACCATATTCGGTTTTAACCGGGGTACTGACCTCGCCAACCTCCAGTTGCAAAGCGGTTTTTATAAAATCTTGATCATATTTGTTGCGGAAATACACGATCGTATTCCGTCCCAAACTGCCGCCCGCCTGGGCGCTCTCCCGGCAGTCGGAATTTTCCTTGGCCAGTTCGCCAAAGTCCTCGCCCTCCATGATTCTCTTATATATACTTTCCGCCTTGGCCAAGGCCGCAGAATCCGAAAGCGGTTTTTCCGTCATCTCCGGGCTGGTGGCAATTAAAATATGGGAAATCGTCATGACTTCGTATATTTCTTTTACTCTTTCCTCCGGGATTTCAACTCCTTTTTCCTCGGCCACCCGCACAAAAAGATTCTGCTGCCTCAAATCTTCCGCCACCAGCTTTTCCAGTTCCTTCATATCCTTTACTCCGGTCCGGAGGAATAACATTTCCATCTCTTCTTCGGTCGGATAATACTGCTGGAGGCGGGCGAGGAAGGAATCGATTTCTTCCCGGGAAGGTTCTACCCCCTGCTCTTCGACAGCCTGCGCGATTAATTCCTGGTTTATTACATAGTCTAAAACATCATTTTTCGTCGCCTCTTCCGAGTAATTGCCATAAGTCTGCAAATAACGAAGATAGACCGCGTTGAAGTCCTCGTCTTTGATTTTCTTTCCGTTTACTTCCGCCGCGGGCCCCTTGTAAAGAATGAACGAATCATCCCGGCCGTATCTTGGTAAGCCTATAAAAGCGGTAATACACAGGCTTGCCACCAAAATAACGACAACCGGAGCCAGCATTACCTGTGTTAGCCTGCGAATTTTAATGATTCCCGCCAAGAAAAGCTCCTCCTTTTTGCTTTTTATTTGCTTCATTGCTTCTGGCTGAATTTAATTCTTCCTGCAAATAAAAACTTATCCGGGCAAGATGAATCTGCTACCCGGTAGAACAGCGGATTTTGCCTGTAAAATCAATAATAAAGCGGTAAAAACTCTTTCATTATTTTACCCAAAGGCCTTCCCGTTGTCAATTATTTATTATTTATTCCTCCTCTCCCCATTTTCCCCCTGTTACATCCGGAGAAAGGGATTCTCCAGCCGTTCCCGGCCGACGGTGGTCTCCGGCCCGTGCCCGGGTAAAATACGGGTCTCTCCCGGCAACTTCATTATTTCACCCGCACTCTTTAACAAGGTGTCATGGTCGCCGCCGGGAAGATCCGTACGGCCGACGCTTCCGGCAAAAATAAGATCCCCGGAAAAAACCATTCCCGGCCCGATGAGGCAAATTCCTCCCGGCGTATGACCCGGCGTATGGCGGACTTCCAAAATTACACCGCCCACACAAATAACATCACCGTCGGCCAACAAGGAATCCGGGTGCACCACAAGTTCCTGCCCGAAATTGGGAGAAAAATTCAGTAAAGGATTGGACAGCATCGGCGCGTCCGCCGAGTGAATTAAGACGGCGGCGCCCGTCGCTGCTTTAACTTCCGGGATACCCAGAAAATGGTCGGCATGACCGTGGGTTAAGACCATCCTGGTCAAACTCAGCTTCTTTTCTTCAATACCGGCCAGCACCTCTTCCGCCGGTGAACCGGGGTCAATACATATGGCTTCCTTTGTCCGTTCATCCCATAAAAGATACGTATTGACCGCCAATTCGCCCAAAACAAAACGGCATAATTTCATCGTCCGTGGTTCTCCTTTCCCTAGAACGAAATCATCAAGAAAACTGTTCCCGTCACTTAATAGTTCCCAAACGGTTCAAAGGCCAAAAACGCCAAAAAGCGCGGCCGATAATATTTTCTTTGGGGACAAAACCCCAGTTATGACTATCCCAACTGTTGTTTCTGTTGTCTCCCAACATCAGATAATGACCCTCCGGTATTTCTACCGGCCCGTAATCATAAAAAGGTTGCCGGTCCGGAGAGATATACGGTTCAACCAAAGGCTTGCCGTCAATATATACCGTCCCCTCTCTGATCCATACTGTTTCGTTGGGGAGGCCGATAATTCTCTTGATAAAATCCTGCGCCTTCCCGGCGCCTCCGGGGAGATTCGTTTCTTCCATCATCCTAAGCGCCCGGTCCGGAGGGCGAAAGACCACAATCTCCCCTCGCCTCGGGGCACGAAAACGGTAAGAAACCTTTTCCACAAGAAAACGGTCCCAGGTCATAATCGAAGGGTGCATGGAAGGGCTCGGCACATACCTGGCCTCAAAAAGAAAGGTTCTGATTACCAGAAAAAGAAGGACCGCCGGAATGATGACTTCCAGTATTTCCCGGAAAATTTTTCTTGTTTCCATACCTTATCGCCTCCAGGTTCCCCCGACTATTAAACCGGCATATGCTGCGAACGCCACGGTTCAACTCCTTAAAACTTCCTAAGCAATGGCAAGTATTTTCAGCCAGCCGGGGTTCCTCCCCGGCGTGCCCGGAGCAAAGACACCGGTTCTTTAAAATAAACCGGTAAAAAGCTACAAGGCAATCCTCCATCCAAGAAACCAAGAAACGTGCAACGAGCGAAGAGCCACGAGTATCGAGCCGCGAAACGTCCTTCCCACGAGCAACGAGCCACGGGATCCTCCGAGCGACGAGTAACGAGCCACAAGCAACATCACAAAGTGATTATATCACAACGGACCCGGAAAGTTAACCGAGACAAAAGCAGATCCCCCTTGACGGGTTCCTGTAAAATGGCGACAAATTTTAAAAAAGCGGGGATTTCCCCCGCTTTTTTAAAATCGAACCAAAAAATTTATTTGGCGACCGCATCCTTTAAGGCCTTACCCGGTCTGAAAACCGGTACCCTTCTGGCTTCAATGGTGATGGTCGCCCCGGTCTGAGGATTACGGCCAGTCCGGGCACTTCTCTCTCTTACTTCAAAACTACCGAACCCCACCAACTGCACCTTCTCTCCTCGAGCCAAACTCTCCGTCAGGGCGGCGAAAACGGCGTCCACCGCTTTTCCGGAATCTTTCTTGGTTAGATTGCTTTTTTCGGCCACCTTGTCAATCAATTCCGCTTTTGTCATTTCGGCTCACCTCCTTCTGGTCTTTTACGTTCCAGTCCAACAGGCATGTATGTATATGCCAATTACCTATTCTAGATAATTCCCCTTTCTCCTCCTGTCTTATCCGAAAAAAATTTGCTTTTTTCCAGGAATCATCATGCTTCACATCATTTTCGCAGCTAAACGATGACTCATTAAATTTTTTTCTCCTTCCGGCGTAAAAAAAAAGGAGCGTGATGCCCCCTTTTTCCCGGTGCAACAGTTGGCCGGTGCCGGTTGCCAAACCTCCAGGTCAAATTATAATGCAAACAAGCCCGCCGCTGCCCTCATTAATAATCTTGCTCAATGTTTCCTGCAGCTTCTCCTGGGCATGCACGGGCAGCCGGTTCAGTTTGGCCTGGATCCCCTCTTTGACTAAATCATGAAGGGTTTTGCCGAAAAACTCTGTTTTCCAAATTTGTTCCGGGTTTTTTTCAAATTCCTCCGTCAAAAAACGAATAAACTCTTCCCCCTGTTTTTCCGTGCCGACGACGGGAATCACTTCGGTATTAATAATCGCCCGGATCATATGATAAGACGGGGCGGAAGCCCTGATTCTTATTCCGCAGCGGCTGCCCTGGCGAATCAATTCCGGTTCGGCGAACTCAATTTCATCCATTTCCGGCGTTACCAACCCGTAGCCCAGCTCTTTTAATTGTTGTAAGGCGCCGGCTACTTTGCTGTACTCTTTCTTGATGACCGCCAGCTCTCTGATGTTTCGTAACAAATCGCCTTCGTTCGCCAGCTCCAGCCCGGTTATCTCTTGTAATACCCGGTAAAACAGGCCGGCTCCGGGTTCGAGCGCAATGGTTACTTTTCCCTGACCCAAATCAATATGGGGCAAGAAAGCCTTCTCCACGTATTCAGTATCGGCAAGAAGGGCCAAAGCATTATCCACGTCTTTAATTTTTTCGATCTCCTCCACCGCGGAGAATACCGCCTGTTCATAATGGCTGCGCAGCCAAAACTCCTCGGCCAGTTCCTCCACCCAGGCGGGAATCGTAAATTGAACCTCCCGGACAGGAAACATCCGTAGTATTTCCCGGATAATGCGGCTGATATCCTCTTCCCCCATTTTTAAACAATCAACCGCCAAAACCGGAACACCGTACTTTTCCGCGAGTTCCGCCGCAAGTCCGGCGGTGGTTTCTGCTTCCGGGTGCACGGAATTCAAAAGGACGATAAAGGGTTTTCCCAAAGCGGCCAGTTCGTTAACGACCCTTTCTTCAGCAGGCAGATAATTTTCCCGCGGAATTTCGGTGATACTCCCGTCGGTGGTAACGACCAGCCCAATCGTGGAATGGTCGGTAATTACCTTTTTGGTTCCCATTTCAGCGGCCGTTTGAAAAGTTACCGGTTCGGGACTCCACGGGGTAATGACCATCCTGGGCCCATGTTCATCCATGTAACCCACAGCGCCCTGCACTGTGTATCCCACACAATCAACCAGACGGACACGGAATTCCACATTGTCCAAATGCAACGGGACCGCCTCATCCGGTACAAACTTCGGCTCTGTCGTCATTATGGTCTTCCCCGCCCCGCTCTGCGGCAGTTCATCCTGGGTTCTTTCCAGATCATATTTATCGCTGATATTGGGCAGGACCATTAATTCCATAAATCGTTTTATAAACGTGGACTTACCGGTCCGCACTGGACCGACCACACCAATGTAAATATCACCGGCCGTACGCTCGGCGATATCTTTAAAAATGGCATAACGTTCCATCTATCTCCCCCCTTTTGCCCTAAATTTTTTCGGTCCACCGCTCGTATTTTATCTCCACCCCCCCGGAGAGACCAAAAACGGCTTCCTTTCTTCATTCAACTTCATTATATGAAGGCGGTTGGTAAAATAGGACAAAAAAAACAACCCCGCAGGGTCCGTTGGCCGGAGTTTGCCGTTTGTTGCTTACCGGAAAAAGAAAGTCAGGTAATCTTCCGCCGCCCCCCAACCGTATTCCTGAACGGAACCGTCATCCTCGATACTGTGGATAATGCCTTTAAAACTAAATTTCTGTCCGGAACGGGGGGAAAGACCGGTTTCTTCCAGGGGGATACTGAGGCTCAAAAAATACCGGCCCTGTTCAACATGGGAGGAGAGGAGTAAGTCGGCTTGACGCCAGGCAACACCGGAAAGGTAGCACAGGGGTTCTTTGATTTTGCTGTACGGGTGGATAAAGATGACCAAGTCCTCCCCTTTTTCAACGGGAAATTTAAAATAAAGGCGCAGGTGATCGCTGCCGGCAAAATCCAAAGAGTAGTCATCGGTAAACGAGAGAAACGGATCCCGGATCAAAAAGCCTAAATGAAGGTAGTCCTGGTTGTAAGCGGCATACATCCGGAGGGAAATACCGTTCCATTCCTGATCCAAGGAGCAGTCCTTCCCCAGTTGTGCTTCCCAGAGAGCAAACGGACGCCGGGGGTCAAATTCCTCACTTACACGGTAAACGTGCAGCCGGTGTTGGTTTTCTGCGGCGTAACTCGTAAGGAGGCCCGCGAAACCCAACAGAATAACAAAAAGACAGATTCTTTTCATACCGCACCCCACCCTCTCTTCGGTATACTTCTCTCCTCCTTCCCGGTTCCCTCTTCTTTTTTATTGGAAATTTTACAGAAAAGACCTGCCGCCAGCAGGCAGGTTTTGGCTCTCCCATTTAATTTAACCCGGCTGCCACAAGGGGGGTCGGCAAAGAATGGCGGATAATTAATCCAACAACTCGATTTCGTTTTTGGGTTCCCTGATCATCAACTCGCTAACGGCTCTCCGCGGCGGAAATTCTTCAAAAAGCACCTTGTACATCTTGTTAATTATCGGAAGCTCCACACCAAGCTTCCTTCCCAGGCGGTAAGCGGCTTTGGTGGTCGGCACCCCTTCCACCACAAACGAGGTGGATGCCAGCACCTCCCGGACTTTTTTCCCCCGGCCGATTTCCCGCCCCGCCCAGGCATTTCTGCTGTGCCGCCCGGCGGCGGTGGCAAAAAGGTCGCCGAGTCCGGAAAGGCCGGAAAAAGTCATGGGCAACGCCCCCATCGCCACACCCAGGCGGCGCATTTCCGCCAGCCCTCTGGTTACCAGTCCGGCACGGGTGTTGTCTTCATAACCCAACCCTTCGCAAATCCCGGCCGCCAGGGCATAGATATTTTTCAACGCTCCGCCCAATTCCACACCCAAGCGGTCCGGATTGGTATAGACCCGGAAATAAGGGGAGATAAAAACATCCCGGGCTCTTTCGGCTGATTGCAAATCCGATGACGCCACCACTGTCGCCGTGGGGAACTTTTTCCCCACTTCTTCACAGTGGTTGGGCCCGGAAAGGACGACAATTCCGGCCCGCGGGACCGCAAGCTCCTCCGCCAGAACCTCGGAAAGACACTTCAGCGTTTCCACCTCGATCCCTTTGCCGGCGTTAACCACCAGGGTCCGGGGGGAAAGAAAAGGCTGAAACTGGCGGGCCACACTCCGGAGCCATTGGGAAGGCACGACAAAGACCATTAGTTCCTTGTCTTTCCCCACCTCGGCCGGATCAAGACTGGCTTTTAAAGCCGGAGGCAAGGCGACTTCCGGTAAGAACCGGGAATTACAATGAGTCCGGTTTATTTCGTCAGCAGTTTCTTTTTCGTAGGCCCAGATCATAACTTCATGCCCGTTTTCCACTAAAAGCTTGGCCAGGGCGGTGCCCCATCCTCCGGCGCCGACAACACCTATTTTCATTTCGCTTTCCTCCCGGTTCTCCCCGGCAAGACCAGTCTATTCTCTTCACCGGCCAGGAGCCGTTGAATATTGGCCCGGTGCCGGAATATACCCCAAACTGTGGCCACCACAGCAAAAATCAGCAGAAGCCCCTGCCGGGGATAGAAAAAATAGGTGGCCACCGGCAAGGCCAGGGCCGCCATGATGGAACCCAGGGACACATAGCGGGAAATTGTCACGACCAAAACCCATAGGGGAGCAAGAACCAACAAGGTTTTGGGGACCAGGACGATGATCGCCCCCACGGAGGTGGCCATCCCTTTTCCTCCCCGGAATTTGTAATACAACGGCCAGTTGTGACCGGCCACCACCGCCAAACCGCAAAGGACAAGAGCAGCGGCGCTTCCGCCGCCCAACCATCGCCCCATCATCGTGCCCACCACGCCTTTGACCACGTCACCAAGGAGAACCAACCCCCCGAAAAACGGCCCAAAAACCCGGAAGGCGTTGGTGGCGCCGGGGTTTCCACTCCCTTCTCTGGTGAGATCCACCCGTTTTATCGACGCGACGATGCCGGCGGTGAGGATCCCGCCGATAAGATAACTGATTATTATGGCCAAAAAGGTCTTCATCCATCCAATCCCCTCTCCGGATAATCTTGCCCCAGCGCGGTGAAAACCGGTTATTGGTCTTCTTTCGCCGCTTCTCTCCTCCGGAATGTAATCCGGAGGGGTGTCCCGGTAAAACCGAACCTTTCCCTGAATGTGTTCTCCAGAAACCGCCGGTAGGAAAAATGCACCAGTTCCGGGTTGTTAACCCATAAATGGATGGTAGGCGGGGCGGTTTTCACCTGCGTGGCATAGTAAATTTTGAGTTGTTTCCCTTTACGGGAAGGAGGATGGTAATTGTCCACCGCTTCACGGAGGACCTGATTGAGCCGGCCGGTTGGCACCCGGCGGTTATACTCTTTAACCACCCTCCGGACTTCCGGAAGAATTTTCCCGACCCGCTGTCCGGTCCGGGCGGAGATAAAAAGAAACGGGGCGTAGCGCAAGAAAGCCATTTCCGTATAAAGCCGTTCCTCGTATTCCCGGGCGGTTTGAAATTTGTTCTCAACCAAATCCCATTTATTAATAAGCAACACTGTCGCCCGGCCCATTTCATGGGGAATCCCGGCCACTTTTTTATCCTGTTCGGTCAGAAAATCCCCGGCGTCGAAAACAACCAGGGTCACATCGCTCCTTTCCACGGCCCGTAAAGCCCGGAGGATGCTGTAGTACTCCAGCGCATCCCCGGAGCGGGCCTTGCGGCGTATCCCGGCGGTATCAATCAGAATATAGTTTTCTCCTTGGAACTGGAAGGGAGTATCAACTGCGTCCCTTGTTGTCCCCGGAACCGGGCTGACGATTACCCGCTCTTCACCCAGCACCGCATTGAGGACCGAAGATTTCCCCACGTTCGGCCGGCCGATAATCGCCACCTTGACGGCGCCGGGATCTTCCTCTTCCCCGGCGGCAGGCAGGCTGGCAACGGTTTTGTCCAATAGTTCACCAAGGTTCAAAGCGTGTTCCGCAGAGACCAATACCGGCTCCCCGAACCCCAGGGCAAAAAATTCCGCTCCCAACCCGGGCTGGTAAATGTCAACCTTGTTCACAACCAAAATCACCGGTTTACCGGTACGCCGCAGGATACCGGCAACATCGAGGTCCAGGGGGTGAAGGCCCGCCCTGCCGTCGACGACAAACAAGATCACGTCGGCCTCGTTGACGGCCAGGACCGCCTGCTGGCTGATCTCTTGTTGCAAAAAGTCTTTTTTAAAATCGAGCCCCCCGGTATCAACCAGGAGAAAACGCCGGTTTTCCCACTCCGCTTCCGTATATAAACGGTCGCGGGTCACCCCCGCCACCTTGTCCACGATGGCCAGCCGCCGCCCGGCAATCCGGTTGAACAAAGTTGATTTTCCCACATTCGGCCGGCCGACGATCGCCACCACCGGTTTGCTCAATGTTTGTACTCCTCCCCTTCCGGTAGAGCTTATTAATGAAGTATGTTACCCGCTATGATCTCCGGAAATACCGGTATGGCCGAAGCCACCCTGCCCCCGGGCGGTCTCCTCCAGGCTTTCCACGGGTTCCCAGTCGGCCCGGACCGTTCCGGCAATCACCAGTTGGGCAATCCGGTCGCCCCGTTTGACGGTGAATGACCCGGGGCCGTGATTAATCAGAAGAACCTTAATCTCCCCGCGGTAATCACTGTCCACCGTCCCCGGCGCGTTAAGCACCGTGACGCCGAAACGCGCGGCAATCCCGCTTCGCGGTCTGATCTGTGCTTCATATCCTTCCGGCAAAGCAATTTTCAGGCCGGTCGGTACCGGCTGAAAATCTCCGGACCGGATCACAACATCTTTTTCCACCGCCGCCAAAAGATCCATCCCCGCCGCCCCGGCCGTCATGTATTTGGGTAACGGCAAATCTGCCGCATGGGGCAATTTTACAACCGGAACCTTGATTTTTCTCATATTTCCCACCCTTTTAGTTCGAAATCCTCCGTAAACGGGCCGATGGCTGTCAATGTTAGATTGTCTTCTTTAAACAAAGTCTGCGCCACCCTCAGGATATCTTCACCGGTCACCTTATCCACCCGGGCCGCTACCTCTTCGGGCGGGATGATTTTATTATAAAACAACTCCCCCTTCGCCAGCCGGCTCATCCGGTTCGTGGAATTCTCCAGGCTAAGCCAGAAATTCCCTTTGATTTGTTCCTTAACCCGCTGCAACTCCTCTTCGGAAAGGGGGTTGCTCCGCAAGTCCTTCATCTCCCTTTGAATGACCTGCAGTATCTCGGGTAAATAGCGCATGCTGGTACCGGCATAAACAGAAAAAAGACCGGTATCTTTAAAAGCGGCGTAATGGGAACCGGTGGAATAAACCAGCCCTCTTTCTTCCCTCAGTTCCTGGAACAGCCGGGAAGAAGCGCTGCCCCCCAGGGCATTGTTAAGCACAATAATAACATAGCGATCTTCGTGTTGGCGGGAGAACCCGGGAGTCCCTACACACAAGTGGACCTGCTCGGTTTCTTTTCTTTTGAAAAATTTGCTTCCCTTTGTCTTCCAGGGAATATACTCTTCGTCCGCGGCCTTCCCGGAAAACTCCCCCCAGTAATCTTCCGCCGCTTTGATGACTTCATCAAAACCGATATTACCGGCCACCGCCAGGCAGGAGTTGTCCGGAGTATAGAAACGCCGTTTGTAGGCGATTAAGTCCTCCGCGGACAGCCGGCGGATGGTTTCCGGTGTCCCCAAAATCGAATGTCCCAAGGGATGGCCTTTCAACACGGTCGCGGTCAAAAGATCATAAACCAGTTCATCCGGGGAATCTTCGTAGGATTTGATCTCTTCCAGGATAACATTTTTCTCTTTTTCCAAGTCTTCCGGCGCCAGAAGCGCGTTGAGCACCAGATCGGCAAGGAGTTCCATGGCCAGGCGAAAATGCCGGTCCAGGACTTTTATATAGTAACAGGTATACTCTTTCGTCGTATAGGCGTTCATGTAGCCGCCGATGGAATCGATGATCCGCGCAATTTCCCGGGCCGAACGGTTATGGGTCCCCTTGAAGACCATATGCTCAAGAAGGTGGGAAACTCCCTGTTCCCGGGGACTCTCGTTCCGGGAGCCGCAAAGCGTCCAAAAACCGATCGACACGGAACGTACATGGGGCATCGTCTCGCAAACAACACGCAGACCATTGGGGAGATTACGCCGGTTATACATTTCTGTCACACCTCATTATGATTTTACCCGATTATTATCTTGAAATAAAGTTAATTCTCGATCCGCAAGGAAATTCCTCTTCTTTCCCGGCAACCGGTGGCGATTGCCAGGTAAAACTGTTCTAAGCTGGTGATATATACATAAAGGTTTAAGATGATCTCTGTGGAATTAACAGAACAACATAACTTTATCTGCAAACGGGGAGCAACAATAATGGACCAGGGTTTGATCACCACCATCCTAGCTTTTATCGTTTATATCTCCACTTCCGTCTTTGGGGTGGGCGGCGGGGAAACCGTCCGGCCGGAGGCTTCCCCGCCTCCGCCGGCGCCGCCCCAGCAAACGTTGTCCGGAAGGGCCGTGGTAGTTGCGGACAGCGTCAATTTGCGGGCGGAACCTTCACTGGACGCACCAATCATTGCCACTTTGTCCGCAGGCCATTCTCTCCTTATCCGGCAAGAACAGGACCAGTGGTGCCTGGTGACAGAGGAAAACGGCCGCACCGGGTGGGTGGTGAAGTGGGCGCTTAAAACCCAACATCAACTTTCTCCCGGAACAGGCCGGGAAATAATGGGTTATTACGCCGAGAGTTACCGCGGCGATCCCCGCGCCCTGCAGTCGTTTACGGGAAACATCGGGACGATCACCACCGTCGCCCCTTTTTCTTACCGGATCGACCGGGACGGCAATCTTCACGGCCAAACCAACACCGAATTGTTAAAGATCGCCCGGAACAACGGGGTAAAAACTTTGGCGGTCATCACCAATATCCAGGGGGCCAATTTCAACCGCTCCTTAATCAGCAGCATGTTGCGGAGTAAAACCGCCCGTAAAAATACGGTCAACAATATTCTTAACCTGCTCCAAAAATACAATTATACCGGAGTAAACATTGATTTTGAAAACGTGCCGGCCCAGGACCGTTCCTACCTTACGGCCTTTTTCCGGGAACTGGCGACCGCCCTGCGTCCCCACAACTATCTGGTAACCGCCGCCCTGCCGGCCAAAACAACGGAAAACACCTCTTCCTCCTGGTCGGGGGCTTTCGATTACCACGCCCTTGCTCCCCACCTGGATTGGGCGGTAATCATGACTTACGATCAACATCAGGCCAATGGTCCTCCGGGGCCCGTGGCTTCGCAAGAATGGGTGGAACGGGTGATCAGGTATTGCCTGGAGCATTTTTCCCCCGGCCAACTCCTGATGGGAGTACCGGCTTACGGCTATGCGTGGAACGATCGTTCGGGAAGGGCGTTGAACTACGCGGCGATTGAAAATTTAATCAAACGTCACCGGGTCGCCCCGCAATGGCACGACCGTCACCAGACGCCTTTTTTCACCTATACCGATTCCGGGGTCCGGTATGAGGTCTGGTATGAAAACCAGCGGAGCACAGCGGCGAAAATGCGCCTGGTCGACAAGTACAACCTGCGCGGGGCGGCGGTCTGGCGCCTTGGGTACGAAGATCCGGGCATTTGGGAGGTAATGAAATAGACGGCAAAAAAAAATATCCTCAGGCTTTTTTATCGAACCGGAATAAATTTCCCCGCTCCCCCGTGGCGTGCCCTTCTTCTTTTTTTGCCGCCCGCCAGGATCTTTAGTTTACCGGTTCCCAACTGCCAAAAGAGATAATGATTAAACAACTTTTGCAGGATAAGCAGGGGTTTAATTATTTTCTCCGGATTGTTCTTATACTTTAGCGCCCAGTCGATAATAACCGTGCCCAACCGGAACTGGGTGAAATAAATCAGGCAATACCAGTAGCTTTTCCAGGTTTCCCCGCCCACTCCTCTTCCCCGGCGCCACCAGTGAATATCCTGGTATTGTTCGGTCAAAGGGCGCCGGAATTCCCGGTCAATCTCCTCACGGGTACGCGCCCCTTTTCCCACGGTCATCCGCCGGATCGCCGTTCCCGGTAAAAGGCTCAAGCCGTGTAACTGCAGGCGGAACGGTTTTTTCAGGCTACGGCATAACGCCAGGGTTTCCTGTAAATCTTCCGCTGTCTCCCAGGGATGATTGAAAATAAAATTATAGACCACCACCGGCACGCCGGCATCCGCCAAAATTCTGCTGCCTTCAAGGATCCGTTCCTGCGTCTCGTGGCGGTTATAGATCTCTTTCCGGACGTACGGGGACCCGCTTTGAATACCCACCACAATCTTTTGCAACCCGGCGGCGACCAACTTCTTTATATTTGTCTCCTGCAAATGTTGGGGATGGCCCCAGATCTCAAAAGGCAACCCTATCTCCCGCGGGTACCGGATGGTGAACTCCTCCACCCATTCCCTCCGCACCGGAAATATTTCATCCCAGAACCGGAGAAGGCGAAGGCGGGGCATTTTTTCGCGCACGTGGGCGATCTCCGCCAAAATATTTTCCACACTGCGCAAGCGCAAATACTTCCCTTTCCCCCGGTACAGATCGCGCAACGCGGCATTGCAACAAAAAGAACAGCAGTAGGGGCATCCCCGGGAACCCAACAATTCATAGGTGTAACTCCGGGACAGGGGGTCCCCCTCCACCAGGCGGTTACGGGCGATGTAATACTTGTTGCCCGGTCCAACATCAGGAAAGGGCAAACTATCCAGATCCTGCCGCAACGGGCGAAGGGGGTTGAGAACGGGCCGGCCGTCCTGCAAAAAACAAAGATTTTGAAGGTTCTGAAAATTCTTGCCTTGGGAAAGCCGCTCGCAAAATTCCAAAACCGCCTCTTCGCTTTCGCCGCGAAAGACAAAATCGGCATAGGCCAGACTTTCTTCCGGAAAAAGGGTCGGATGCACCCCTCCCCACACCACTTTTTTCCCGGTTTTTTCTTGTAACATACGGGTCAAGGCAATGGCGACCGGCAGGTATAAAGAACACATCACGCTCAGCCCGATCAGATCGGGTTTCATCGCCTGGACCTTCGCCAATAGCAGGCGGTATTCCCCGGCTTCCGGTTCTCTGGTCCGGTGACCGGTAAATCCGGATAAAAATAAAAGCTCCGGTTCGTAACCGGCCGCCTTCAGCCGGGAGGATAAATATCTGAGCCCCAGATGGCTATAGTCATAAAGGCCGATAAAAACCGGTTTTATTTTTCCCATGACTCTTTTTCGCCCGGCTTTCCCCCGGTTTCCCCGTTAATCTCATGAACTTGCAGGAGATTGGTGGTCCCGGGAATTCCCGTTCTTAACCCGCCGGTAATGACGACCAAATCGCCCCTTTTTACCAGCCCGCTGTTGACGGCGGCTTGAATACCTGCGTCCAAGGTGGCGTCGGTGGTAGTGGTCATAGGTACCTGCATGGGGATAACCCCCCAGGACAGGGTGAGCGCCCTGGCCACATGGATGCTGGGGGTGGGTGCCAAAACAGGAGCCTGGGGCCGGTATTTGGCTACCATCCGGGCGGTGCTGCCCGACTGGGTACAAGTAATGATCGCCCGTGCCCCCAAATCAAAAGCAATCTGGCAGGTAGCATGGCTGATGGCATCGGCCACGCCGAACGGTTTCTTCCGCCGGTCCGACGCCAGGCGCAACTGTTCTTCATAATCGAGGGAGGGTTCAATTTTACTGGCAATCCTGGTCATCATCTTTACCGCCTGCACCGGATAACGGCCAGTCGCCGTTTCCGCGGAGAGCATCACCGCATCCGTCCCGCTGATAATGGCATAGGCAACATCGGTAACCTCCGCCCTGGTGGGGCGGGGATTTCTGACCATGGATTCCAGCATCTCCGTGGCGGTAATCACCGGTTTCCCCAGGCGGTTAGCCAGCTTGATTAAGGTTTTTTGCATAAGCGGCACTTCTTCCGGGGGAACTTCAATGCCCAGGTCGCCGCGGGCTACCATTAATCCGTCCGCCGCCGCCAGAATTTCCCCTCTTCTTTTAAACCCCTCTTCATTCTCGATTTTGGCAATAATCCGGGCTTCACTCCCCGCTTGGACGATAATCCGGCGGACCTCATCAACATGTCCGGCGCGGCGTACGAAAGAGAGGGCAATAAAATCTACCTCTTCTTTAAGGGCAAATTCAAGATCCGCCAGATCCTTCTCGGTCACCGCCGGCAGATTGAGAGAAACTCCCGGAAGGGTCACACCCTGCCGGGAGTTTAGCTCGCCGCCTTTAAGCACCCGACAACAAACCGCTTCCCGGAGGACTTTTTCCACCCGTAACTGTATTAGACCATCCCGCATAAAAACGGTATTTCCCTCTTTCAAGTCAGAGGCGATATAGGGGTAATCTACGGTGACCGCAGGCAGATCCTCCTCCGCCGGCAAGAAAGACGTCCCGGCCGGGACCAGGTACAACCGGTTTCCTTCCTCCAACAACAGGGGTTTCTCCAGGCGGCCGGTACGAATCTTCGGTCCCTGGAGATCCACCAAAATACCGATCTCCTTCCCGATCTCCCGGCTTATCTGCCGGACAAGCCGGATGCGTTCCCGGTGTTCCTCATGGGTGCCGTGGGAGAAGTTAAGCCGGACCACATCCATCCCGGCGCGGGCCATTTGTCTTAAGGTCTCCGGGGAGGATGAGGCGGGACCCAAAGTACAAACGATTTTGGTTTTCTTCACTGCAAAAACCGCCTTTACCTGAAGTGTTTTCTTATGTTACAGCCAAAATATCAGCCAGCTCCAGCAGGCCAAGATCCACCCGGTTTCTCCCTCCCTCAAGCACCTCCTGGAGGGGGGAGACGGTCAGCGCATTTTTATTCCAACCGATCATTTTCTCCGACGAACCGGCCAAAAGTTCTTCCACGGCTTTCGCACCGAAGCGGGTGCCCAGGATCCGGTCGGTGGCCGAAGGCGAACCGCCTCTTTGCAGATGTCCTAAAATAGTAATCCTGGTATCCTTCCCGGTTTTCTCCATTACATAACTGCCCACTTTGAACGCGCTGCTCTCGGCCGTGGCGCGGCCGCTCATCGGGTCGCCGAAGAGGCCTTCCGCCACGACGACAATACTATAACCCCGCCCTTTGGCGGTGACCTTCTTAATTCTCTCCACCACCTCGTCCAGATCCGGTTGCACTTCCGGAATGAGAATGGCGTCCGCCGCGCCCGCCAACCCGGCATAAAGAGCAATAAACCCGGCGTTCCGCCCCATAACTTCCACCACATACACCCGTTCGTGGGAAGCGGCGGTATCCCTTATCTTGTTGATCGCCTCCAACGCAGTGTTAACCGCCGTATCAAAGCCCAGAGCCAGTTCGGTCCCGGCAATATCATTGTCAATAGTGGCGGGAATACCGATCGTGGCAAAACCCATCTTGCTTAGACACAATGCCCCCCGGAAAGAGCCGTCGCCGCCGAGAATGACCAAACCTTCAATCCCGAACCGTTCCAGCTGCGCCCGGGCTTTTTCCTGTCCCTCCTCGGTCAAAAACTCAGGACACCTGGTCGAATAGAGAATTGTTCCTCCGCGGTGCAAAATTTCGGAGACCGCAAAAGAATTAAGCTCCACAATTTCACCGCTAATTAATCCCTGATAACCTTTTTTGACCCCAAAAACCTGGCAACCGGCATTTATTCCTTTCAGGACCACCGCCCGGATCGCCGCGTTCATCCCTGGCGCGTCGCCACCGCTGGTGATAACGGCAATGCGTTTCATCATCCATCCTCCTTATCCACTAATCCCTTTGCTTTTTTGTAAAAAACAAATTTCCGGTTTTTAAATGATGTCCATCCGCAGCCTTCGGCTTTGTTATTTATTCATTAAAAATACCTATTTTACGGTATTTATTGTATCTCTCCTCTTTCAATCTTTCCGGAGGTATTTCCATTAGTGAAGTCAGATTGCGCAGCAACGCCTCCTTAATCGCTTCCGCGGTTTTGTTGGGGTCGCGATGCGCCCCGCCTAAAGGTTCGGGAATAATCTCATCAATGACTTGAAACTTCATAAGATCTTCCGCAGTGACACGCAAGGCTTCCACCGCCTGGGGCGCTTTGGACGCATCTTTCCATAAAATTGACGCACAGCCTTCCGGAGAAATTACCGAATAATAAGCATGTTCCAGCATGAGGATACGGTCGCCTACCCCGATCCCCAAGGCCCCTCCACTTCCTCCTTCTCCGGTAATCACGACAATAATCGGTGTCTCCAAAGCGGCCATTTCCATGATCGAGCGGGCCACCGCCTCGCCCTGCCCCCTTTCTTCCGCCTCGATCCCCGGGTAGGCGCCCACCACATCAATCATGGAGATGATCGGCCGCTTGAATTTGGCCGCCTGTTTCATAAGCCGCAAGGCTTTCCGGTAGCCCTCCGGGTGGGGCATGCCAAAATTCCGGTAAATGTTCTCCTTGGTATCGCGGCCTTTCTGCTGTCCCACCACGGTAACGGGTATTCCTTCCAGATACGCCAGACCGCCGACCATGGCCGGGTCGTCCCGGTAGAGCCGGTCGCCGTGGAGTTCCAGGAAATCACTGAAAATCATCTCCACAAACTCCAAGAAAGTAGGGCGTTTGGGGTGCCGGGCGATCTGTACCTTTTGCCACGGGGTCAATTCCCGGTAGATCTTTTCCCGCAGGGCCTCTTTCTTCTGCTCCAGCCGGGAAATTTCTTCCGACATATCAATATCCTTTTCCGCGGCAAAAATTTTTATCTCTTTAATCTGCCTTTCCAACTCCAGCAGAGGTCTTTCAAATTCCATAATAAAGTTGTTGTGATTACCCACGAACGGTCCCTCCCTCTTTCCGGTGAAACCGCAAGAGGTAGGCCACTGTTTCCCGGAGTTTTTTTCGGTTGACGATCAAATCGATAATCCCGTGTTCCAAAAGGAATTCCGCCCGTTGAAACCCAGGGGGTAAAGTTTGCCTTATCGTCTGCTGAATAACACGGGGCCCGGCAAAGCCGATTAAAGCCCCGGGTTCGGCGATGACCACGTCGCCCAGGGAGGCAAAACTGGCAAAGACGCCGCCCATCGTCGGGTCGGTTAAAACCGAAATATATAAAATTCCCTGCGCGTGCAGGCGGTTTAAAGCCTGGCAGGTTTTGGCCATTTGCATAAGGGATAAAATACCCTCCTGCATGCGGGCTCCTCCGCCGCCGGCGGAGACAACCACGATGGGCCGGTGATGCTCCGCCGCATATTCAAAAGCCCGGCTCACCTTTTCTCCTACCACCGAACCCATGGATCCGCCCATAAAACCAAAATCCATCACGGCAAAGGTACACGGGTTGCCCTCTACGGTGGCGGTACCGGTGATGACACCCTCGTTTAACCCTGTTTTTTCCCGGGCGTTTTGCAGTTTTTGGTCATAATCGGGAAAACTCAAAGGATTACGCGAAGTAAGTCCGGAATCGAATTCTTCGACACTACCGGCATCAAAAAGTTGGGCGATTCTCTCCCCGGCCGTAAGACGCATATGATAACCGCATTTGGGACAGACTTTCAGATGGCTTTCCAGATCTTTATGGTAAATAATCTGCCGGCAACTGCCGCACTTAACCCATAACCCGTCCGGCAGTTCTTTCCTTTCCGCCTGTTCGGGCCGGAGACCCGTTTCCCGCGGATGTTTTACTGTCACATACCTTGGTTTAGCCTTAAAAAGATCTTTCCACATTTTATCGGCACACCTCACCGGCCTGGCCTCAGCCAATCTAAAAATTTAAAACTCTCTTTTTTGCCCCGTAACGCTCCGGCCACCGCCGTCCGGCCGTTCCCCGCCCGGCGGCGGCAAAGTGCAACCCCGGAAGGGTTGCCGTTTCAGATAGGGAATACAAAAACAGATAATTCGTCATGCACCTGACAATTCCTTCTGCAATAGATCATTTCGTGCGTAATTCCCGGTACTGACGCACCTGCAAGGCCTGGGTAAGGACTTCCTGCGCCTCTTCGATCTCCGCTTCAGTTACCTGGATTTCCACATTGCCACTGTTGTCCCGAAAACCAAGGGGCCGGAGACGGACCAGGATCCCTTCGGCCTCCATATATTCTTTAATCCTGAGCGCCACCGACTGGCTGGGGGCAATATATAAAACAGTCCACAATATGTAACCCTCCTTCAATTTTACTCGTCGTTGTTTTGCGCTTTAAAACCCAAAACCAGTCTTTTAAAGAGTCTTCCCCGCTCCTCAAAGTTACGAAACATATCATAACTGGCGCAGGCCGGCGAGAGCAACACCGTCTCTCCTTTTACGGCCTTCCGCCGGGCAAGAACCACCGCTTCTTCGAGATTGTCCACCCGGTAAATTTCCGGTAAAAGGCCGGCTTCCTCCCCCGCCTTCTCCAGCGCCTCCCGGATGGCCCCCGCCGTCTGACCCAGCAAAATAACCACCCGGCACCTCCGCACCGCCACCCGGGCGAATTCAACGAAGGACAGTTTCTTGTCATATCCCCCCGCAATCAAGAGAAGCGGGGCGGGGAGAGCCAGCATTCCGGCGATGGCCTGCTCAGGGGTGGTGGCGATCGAGTCGTTATAATAAGCGACGCCCTCAAGCTCCCGCACGAATTCCAACCGGTGTTCAACCCCTTCAAACTCCCGGATCGCTGTTACGATCGCGGCCGGCGGCACGCCGGCCAAACGGGCGGCCAGCGCGGCGGCTAAAATATTCTCCTCGTTATGGGTTCCCGGGAGCCGGCTTTCCGAACACCGGCAAAGATACTCTTCGGTATGGGGCGTCAATTTGAGATAAAAACTTCCGTTGCGGACAAAAGCCCCCCGCACCGGCTCGATCCGGCGGGAAAAATAATAAACTTTCCCTTTTGCTTTCTCCGCCAGTTGACGGGTAACGGCATTGTCCCAGTTAAAAACGGCAATGTTCCCGGGGGACTGGTGCCGGATAATCTCCGTCTTGGCTTCCACATATTCCTCCCAGGAAGAATGAACATCAAGATGATTCGGGGTAAGGTTGAGCATCACGGCAATCTCCGGGCTGTAACCCAGATTTTGCAGTTGAAAACTGCTGAGTTCCAGAACGACCCAGGTTTCCGGCGTTAATTCCGGCAAGAAAGAAAGGGGCGGCCGTCCGATATTCCCCCCCACTTGTAGCGGTTTTACCCCTCTCAGCATCGCTCCGGTCAAAGCGGTGGTGGTCGTCTTCCCGCTGGTGCCGGTAATCCCGATCACCGGCGAATTTTTTACAGAAAAAAAGAGTTTCATCTCGCTGCTGAAGACAGTTCCTTCGGCCTTAGCCTTTTGCAAGGCGGGAAGGTTTTGCGGTACCCCGGGGGAAAGAAAGACCAATTCCTGTCCTTGGAGATAATCAAGATAATCCGGGCCCAGGTGATAGACCACCGGCAAACCGGCCAGTTGATTCAGGTACTCTTGTAATTCGGCGGGGGTTTTCCGGTCCAATACGGTAACTTCAGCCCCCTGTCCGACGAGAAACCGGACAAGGGGGGTGTTGTTGACGCCCAAACCCACCACGGCCACTTTTTTACCCGCATACGGCATGAACAAAACCACTCTTTACCTCATCTTCTTTTTATAAGACTTTCGCCGTCTAGAAAAAAGTTCCTCCTTGGGAAAATATGAATTGTTTAACGACGGCCGGTCCACCGCGGCAAGCTGGAGACGGCGGGCGTGCAGGGGCGGGGCAACCGGCGACGGACGGCTGCAACCGGCAGGCGGCGGGCTGCGCCGGGTAGGCAACCGGTAACGGACGGGCCGCAGCCGCCGGGCAACGGACCCCGGACGACCGGGTGCGAACTACGCCGCTGTCACCTGCGCCTTGAAGCAAAGAGCCGGGCTTTCTTCCCGGGGAAAGTCGATAAAAACCGTTGTCCCGGCGGCCAGGGCCTGGAAAAAATCGCCGGAAAGCACCGTTTCCACCTTGCCTTCCACCCGTCCTTTCCGCACCAGCAGACCCTGGTCGGCGGTTAACGAGAACTGACCGGAAGAATAGTCCTGCGTATGGAGACCCAAAACCGAATGGACCACCAGGCAATCGTCCAATTCCGGTAAAACCTCATCCCAAGTTCCCCGGCGGGGAACATCAATAATCAAGCCCTGCGCGCCGGCCACCGGCAGGGGAGTCGGTTCCATCTCCAGTTTTTTGGCGTATTTCAAGGTCAAAACCGGCGTAATCAACCTTCCCTCCCGGATAAGGTCCACCCGGCCGGTGGGCACGCCTTCCCCGGTGCACCGGTAGGAACTATAGCGGTAAGGACGGGTCCCGTCAATGCGGACGGTGAAATCATCCCGGAAGACCTTTTTTCCTTCGCGAAAGTCCCCGGCCGCAAAAGCGCTTTGCCTGTTGGCCACCAGCCGGCCGCTTAAATTGCTGAGCAGATAATGCTCAAGGAAGGCCTCAAAAACCTTGGGCGTAAAGATCACATACATCTCGCCTTCCCGGGGCAGATTAATCTTTTTTTTCAATTTTTCCACCGTCTCCCCGGTATAATGGACCAAAGCCTCAAATTCTTCTTTGGCCGGCAGTCGTTTTTCGGCAAAGGAGTCGCCGAAAAGATCGTCCCCTTCCATAAAAAGTTCGACCGGGGTCTGTTCATAAGTTATCCACAAATTTTCCGAATTGGCCACCAGGCGCCGGTCGTGGGAGACCCTCACCCGCCCGTCCACTTTTTTTACTCCGTAAGCGGACAAGATCTCCATACCGCGTACGGGAAAGGAAAAAAGCGGAGCAAAATCCCCTTCCACAATGCGGACGGCCTCTTCCTGGGCCAGAGGCACGGCCGGTGGTTCGTAGGGCTTGACCAGCCCGGGGCCGTAGGGATCCTGGTAGGCCATTTTTTCCCATAGTTCCAAGTTGGCCTGGAACTCTTCCAGCACCCGCCGTTCGATCCGGGTAAACGTATACTTCTGATCTTCCCAAAGGAGACAGAGTTCTCCCCCGGTATCCCGTGTTAAAGACGGCGCCGTATACGGCCCGCCGATCTTGTTGTTTTTCAACCCCAACTCCAATTGGGTGACTTCATGCAGGTCAAAACGCCAGCCGGTCAATTTCAGCCCGGAAGGAAGGGCTTTGCCCAAAAGGGCATTCAACCGCTGGCGTAATTCTTCTCCCAGCCGGCTCATCCTACTTCACCTCCGATGACGATCTCCGGGTTTTTGTCAAGGACCAGAAAATAATGGGACCCGCCGCTGGAGGGAACCCCTTGAAACATTTTGCCGCAAGTCCCCATGGCGTCTATTTTTAACGGGCCGATTCCCGCCCGGACGGCGCGGAGCGCGGTAAGAATCTTCCCGGAAAAAATAGCCGGGCGGTAAAGCCGGCAGACCGGACCCAGCCGGTAGATGGCCGAACAATTAAAGACAAAATTGCCCTGGGCCGGGTTGACTTGTCCGCCCTGAAACCCGGAAAGATAAAGGACTTCTTCCTCTTCTTCCATCAGCCCCGACTGTACCATAATTTTATACAGCCGTTCCGGAGTTATATCCGCAAAATCCTCTTCCACCGGGTAAGGATCTTTCACTTGAATCCGGATATTCGACATCCGGGCCAAGGGCAGATGATGGCAGGATTCCGCTCTTCCCGCCCCGGTTACCGGCACCCCGGCCGCCGCGGCGGAAAAAAGATCGGCGAGGCCAGCCCGGAGTATTCCGTCCTGTACAATCCAGACGGTCTGGCGGTCAATTCCGTTGGCGCTCACCGGCTGGTAAGCATAATCCCCCTCCACCGGGCCGTCAATAATCGAAACCAGGGGGGAGGCTACTTCCTTGCCCTGACAAAGGCGGCCGTTTTCACCCAGGATCGAACTTTCCATGCCGTCCGTCTCAGCCGCGTGCCCGAAAGCCTCATGGGCCAACCCCTTGGCCAGGGCGTAATCAATCACCAGCTTATACGAGCCACTTTTTACCGGACCCGCAGATAAAAGGGCCAGGGCCGTCTTCGCCGCCCTAAGCGATATTTTCTTCAGTTTCTCGACTTCCGCCGCTTCAAGCAAGATCGAAAGATCGGTTCCCGGCAGGTTACTGTAGGTGGTGGCGGTTTTCCCGTCTTCCCGGGCGGTAAAAATATTATAAATGAAGGAACGGGGCGTCATGAAAGAAGTATCAGTCCCGTCATGCCGCACGATCCGCCACTCTTCGTCCACCACCCGGTGTACGGTACGCACGGAAAGCCGGGGGTCTCCCAAACCCAGCTCTTTGTTGAGTTTTTTAAGCCGTTCCTCCATTTCCCCGAGGGAACAGGAGCCGTAAGGGTATTTCAACGGTAAAACAACCCGCCGGCGGTTCGGGGGTATGTTAAAAACCGCCGGGTTTTTTTCCCCGCCGATTTCCCGGACTTTTTCCGCCAGTTTTACCGCTTGTTCGGCTAAATTCTCCACTTCCGAGGGATGAATATGGTCGGAAGAGGCAAATCCGGTATATCCCTCCGGAGTAAAGGCCTGAAATCCCATTCCCCGCAGCGAACTGGTGGCGATCTCCTCTGTCTCTCCGTTATTCACGGTGAACGAAGTCTCCTTCTTATCTTGAATACGAAGGATAAAACCCATCTTCATCCTGCGGCCTATCTCCATGGCTGTCTTTACTGTTTCGTCATAACCTTCCACCCGCAAGCCTTCTTTCAACAGCATTACCTCCCTATTTTTCCCATATTGGGTGTGAAAATTCCAGGCCACTGGTTACGGCCAATTATTCCAAGCAGGAAATTCATCGGCATTAAAGAATACTATAATATTGTGCCGAAAAAAACGTACCGGAGGTTATTATGGAACTATCTAACCGGCTCTCCCCGGGTTTTCTGAAAAAAGGACTGACCCTGGCTCTGACCTTCAGCTTGTTGACTATAGTGGTTCTCCTTTTTTCTTCCGCCACTTCCGACACATGGCAGGGGCTTCTTTACTTTAAGCCGAAAATGATCTTTTTCCTTTTCGGGCTGGTTTTATGTTCCTGGCTGGTGGAGGGAACAAGGGTCAAACTCATCGCCGGTACCCTGGGAGAAAAAATTTCGCTCCTCGACATTCTCCGCATTAATCTGGTGGGATTTTTCACCGGCAATATCACGCCCTTTACTTCCGGAAGTGTTCCCGCCCAGGTCTACCTCTTACACCGGAAAGGGGTCTCCGTAGGCAAGGCTACGGCCATCGTTACTTCGCGCATCGTCTTTAGCAGCCTTATTTTTATTACCGGCGGTTCGACGCTGCTCTTCCTCTTTCGCCACCGCCTGCTGAAGGAGTTGGGGATCAGCTATCTGTCCGGTATGATCAATTTTTTTCTTTTTCTCCTTTTTCTTCTCTCCTTTTTTGTGGTCCTTCTTCTTTGCCGGCCGCAGATCGGGGAATTTCTGGTGAAAAAATTTTTCCGGCTCACTCCGGTCCGGAAAGTGTTTGGCCCGCGGAGCGGCAATTACTGCCAACGGGTGATTGCGGAACTGAAAGAATTCCACACCTGCCTGACCACTGTCTTCCGGCGCCGGCCGTTGCCGTTGGCCGGAGTGATCCTCCTGACCATTATGTACTGGTTAATTATCTTTTCCATCGCCCCCGCTGTTCTGATGGGCTTCGGAGTCAACATCGGCAACCGGATTTTCCGCCTTCTTCTCCTGCAGTTTATTATTCTTTTCCTGGTTTCTTTTATCCCTATCCCCGGCGGCAGCGGTCTGGCAGAAATGGGGTTTTATTCCCTGTTCTCCGTTTACCTCCCCAAACATCTCCTGGCAATCTCCGTGGTTATCTGGCGTTTTCTCAGCTACTACCTGAATACCCTCGTCGGCGGGTTCATCTTTCTCAAACTCCTTTTTAAAAAATAACCCTCCCCTCTTTAGGCAAACAAATAAAACACGCGGCTGCGTGTTTTGTCACCGTAGAAAAGGAATCGCCCTCAGGCCCGGGGGTGAGTTTTGTCATAGACCTCTTTCAGTCTGTTTTTTGTTAGATGAGTGTAAATCTGCGTGGTGGAGATATCGGCATGACCCAACATTTCCTGGACGGAACGGAGGTCCGCGCCGTTTTCCAAAAGGTGCGTGGCAAAAGAATGGCGGAGAGTATGGGGTGTTATGGAGCCGCTGAGATTTAATTTCCCTGCGTACTTCTTGATAATCTTCCAAAATCCCTGACGGGTGAGTTTGCGTCCGTGATGATTCAGGAAAAGCGCGTCTTCCGCCGGATTGGAGGCCAGAAATTTCCGGGCATGCTCAAGATAGAATTTTAAGTATTTTAGCGCTTCCGACCCCAAAGGAACGATTCTTTCCTTGGCGCCTTTCCCCAAACAACGGATATATCCTTCTTCCATATTAACATCGGAGATTTTTAACGACACCAGTTCCGAAACACGCAGTCCGGTGGCATAGAGAACTTCCAGCATGGTGCGGTCCCTGATCCCCGCCGGGGTCTTTAGATCCGGTTGCTGCAGGAGATTTAAGACGTCTTCCACCGACAAGACCCGCGGCAGTTTTTTCTCCTGTTTGGGGGCGTCCAGATTAACAGTGGGGTCCCGCTCCAGGACCTGTTCTCTTACCATAAACTGATAAAAACACTTAATCGCCGCCAGCATCCGGGAGATGGTGGATGTGGCGCGCCCTTTAGCCTGCAGATGAAGGAGAAAACCGACCACCGTCGCCTGGGTCGTCTCCGGTAAAGTCATTTTCTTTTTTTCTTCCAGATAGGTCAGATACTGACGAAGATCCCGGCCGTATGATTCCAGAGTATTGGCAGACAACCCCCGCTCAACGGAGAGATAATTAATAAAATCCTCTAAATACTGTTGCAAAGGGGCCATCTCCTTTTCTATGGTAACCGTTTGTCTCCCCAAAATTTCGACATATTAATTGGGAATTCCTTTTTTAAAATCAAGAGAAAGTTTTCCACTCTAAAAAAGCCCGGCTACCCAGTGGATTAAGAATGGGGAAAAGACTCCTTCCACCAGTCCGGCGAGGAAGAGCAGGAAAAAGGCTGCGCTGTTGATGCCCAGGCAACGCAGGAATTCTCTGCTCACGGGATACGCCGGTTTCTTTCCCCAACGCCCTTTCAAAAGGACACCGGCGAAATCGATATTGGCCACCGCTGCAACGATAATTGTGGGAATAATCAACAAGTGATGGGGGAGGACAGCCGACATGGCAAAGAGAAATCCGCGTCCCGCCAATTGTTTTAAAATAAAGCCAACTGTAAACCCGAGAATAAAACCTTTGGTAAAAACGATAAACAAAATGACCGGCGTCCCGATCACGCTGAACCCAAGGAGAAAAAGGGAAAAAACCGTTTTGAAGTGGCTGAAGATTATTTTCCCGGCCGGGGAAAAATCCATCGCCGGCGGCGCTCCCCTTTTGAAACTTTGAAAAAACATGTAAAGATACTGGGTCAATTCGGCCTTTTGGGTTTCCTTTAGCCCGTTGACGGAATACGCACCACCGGCAATGCCGGTAATAAAAAGCAAACTCACTAAAACAAAGATAAAAAGGCGTTCTTCTATATAACCAACAACCATCCCGCGCCAGTGTCTTGGTAACAAGTCCCCACCCCCTGTCCCGGTTACATAATTATGTGGAGGGGGGGGATGATATGCCGGATCGAAAAAGTTTTTTAGATAAGACCTTTTCTTCGCGCCAGGAAAAAGGCGATAATTGTCTTGGCGTCCACAATCATTTCCCGGTCAATCATTTTAAAAACCTCCGCCACCTCAAGGATGGCGGTCTTGACATATTCCCCTTCATCCGGGCCGGTTGGGCCGGGGACCGGGTTCCTGACGAGAAAAAGATGAATTCTCTCGTTGGTGAAGGCGGGGGTGGTTACGAAAGACCCGATTTCTTCAAAGGACCCCCCGGAAAAACCGGTCTCTTCCGCCAATTCCCTTTCCGCGCATTGCCGGGGAGTTTCCCCCGGGTCCATTTTTCCGGCGGGTATTTCCAGGGTTTCGCACTGCACCGGATACCTAAACTGACGTACCAGCACCACGCGGTTGCCGGGCAGCAACGGGATGACCGCGGCGGCGCCGGGGTGATCAATCCACTCCCGGAGAGTTTTTTCGCCGCCCGGGAGTAATACTTCATCACAGTATAATTTCAGTAACACGCCGTCGTAAGCAAGGCGGCCCGAAATTTTCCTCTCTATTAACTTCATTTTCTCCCTCCCCCCGCTTCTCCTTTTAGAATAACCCGTCCGGCGCGATAAGGCAAGTTTTAAAACCGGGGGGACGCTGCCGCTAGATCTCTCCTGCCGCCAAAGCGGCGGCCACCACGCCGGCGGCGGCGGCCGTATCAAAAAAGGAAGGATCTTCTTCATAAGACCTTCCCATCGTGGTTACTTCCAGTCCCCAGCCTCGTAACAACTCGCCCACCGGCGGAGTCCGGACAAAAAAAAGACGGTGTTTTTCCGCGAGCCGTTCCGCCCGGATTTGCTCGTCTAAAATTTTGTCCCGTTCGTCCCCCCATTGGGGAAACCCGATATAGGCCCGGGCATAAGTCAGGTCGGAGAGGACAGTTCTACTGTGATGACTTAATCCCCGGTGCCGGGGACGGGGATCGGCAAAACTGACCCGCGGGACAGCCACCGGCCTGCCCCCCAGCCTTTCAACGGCTTCCAGCATATAGGCTTGTTCAATACCGGAGAAACCGTACTTGGTATGGGTCCCGACGATGCCGGGGCCCATCGCCGCCACCACCACCCCGGCCCCGGCCGCGGCTTTCGCCGTTGCCAGCGCGGAATAAAAATTAACCGTTTCCAGGTCGCCGCCAAAAGCATGACCGCAGGTAATAACGGTTTGCAGGAGCCCGCATTCTTTCAATTCCCGCACCAGGCGGCTAAACTGTACCGGCAGGGCCGCCCCGTCGGTCATGATGTAGACTGCCCGTTCCGGCCCCTGCCGCCGGGTCCGGTAGGCCAGAAGCGCCGGCGCAATCATACTGTGCAGGCCGCCCACAATGACCGGAATGTTTTCCAAAGAAGTAAACTCCTTGATTGCCCGGTGGTGGGGAGAACCCTCCTCTTCCGCCGCCTCCACCCGGATCTGCCAGGGAGTATATCTTAACTTCATGATATGTCCCCGGCCGGAGCATTCCGTTTCTTCCCTGTTCTCCACACCCATGACAAAATGGTACCCGCCGGTCCCCAACTTTAGAAAACAAGCCGTCGTATTGAGCAGAACCCGGTCCCCCTCCCGGACCGGACCGGTTAAATCCGGGTAATTAACCGCCCGCCCGGTCTCCCCTTCCGCCTGGACTGTTACTTCCTGCAGTCCCGGCGCTTCTTGGAGCACCGCCAAAACCAGCCCCCGTTTGACCCGGAACACAAGAACGCCTCCTTGGAACGGAATTTCAACCATAGTTTACCTAAGCGGGGGTTGCTTTATCCGTCCCTTGCCGCCCGACTGGCGAGCACATCCGGCGTCATAACATCCGGCAGGAGGCCTTGTATTCCAGAGGCGTCATCCCTTGGCTGTCTTTAAAGACCTTGAAAAAATAGTTGTAATTTTTGAATCCTACTTCCGTGACGATCTCCTTGATATTTTTATACCCGTTTTCCATCAAGATTTTGGCGTATTCAATCCGGATTTTGTTGAGGTATTCATTGAAACCGGTCCCGCATTCTTTTTTAAACTTCCTGCTCAAATAGGAGCTGTTAACTCCTATATATCGGGCGGCGTCGCTTAGGGAAATATGCTGTTTATAATTCTTGTAGATATATTCCACTGCTTTCCCGGTAACCTCATCGTCGACAGGAATATAAACCGTCCGCAAGAGGCGGAACAACCGGCCGTACAGTGACAACAACCATTCTTTAATCTCTTGTATGGTATCAAACTTCTCCAATTCCCCGTAAACATCCTCGCCCCGGGTATAAATCATACTCAGATCAATGCCGGTATCCCCGGCAACCTTATGGATGATATTGATCAGGGCGACAAAGGTCATTTTAGCCCGGCTGATACTGGGCTGTTCTTTTTGCAGCTTCTCGAAGATGCTTTCCAGATAGGACCGGCACTGTTCTTCTTTGAGCAGTTTTAAGAAGTTCATAATATTCTTTTCATCTTTTATTTGTAATTTATAATAATTCTCCTTAACCTTGTCCGCGCCTGTACAACGGAAGATTTTATCCTTGCCCTCATAGAACTTCTTCTTTAAAAGTCCGGCTGCATTCTCGTAAGACCTGTTTATTTCCACAAGATCGGGGCAGATCTCGCCAATGCCAAAACAGGCGGTAATATTCAAATATCTTTTCATTGTGCTCTTAATTCTGGTCACCGCGGTTAAAACCTGATTATAAATAAAATGTACGCTTCTCGCCTCATCAAAGGAGAAAATAAGAACAAAATTGCCCTCCTCCAAAAAGGAGAACACGGCATTTCCTGTTTCCTTCAGTATTTGGGTGGCCATGTGCATAAACGAATCCAATAAATTATACAGTTCAGAGGAGGAATAATCTGTTCTGAGCTGCAAGTAATCATCGATCTCCCCGGCTACCACCACCAGATTCCGGGTGCCGATCTCCAGCCCCAGGTCTTTCAACTTCTTCTCCACTTCAAGACGGTCGCTTACTCCGTTTCGCACCAGCATACTGACGAAACTTCGTCTCAGGAAATCCCGGCCGGTCAGAAACTGGTCGTCACTTTTTGGCCCGCCGGCGTCCTCCTCTTCGCCACGGAGGATCTCCTTCTTAAGCGACTGTAAAAGCGTCAGCAATACTTCGGAAGTGAGTTCGTGTTTCAGGATATAGTCAACGGCCCCCAATTTCAGACTCTTTTTTACATAGTAAAAATCGTCATATCCGCTTAAGGCAATAATCTTAATCTGCGGGTAATGACGGTTGATATGTTCAATTACCGCCACCCCGTCCATCCCGGGCATGCTCATGTCGGTGATGACAATGTCCGGAAGCACTTTCGGGAGCACAGCCGGCACGTCCGTCCCCGCCACCACCTCATTGTGCAGAAGAAACCCTTCCTGCTCCCAGTTGATAATCTTTTTTAGCTGGGTGTGAACAAAGGCGTCGTCATCGACCACCAACACCTTCAGCATCTCTCCACCCCCTTATTTAATAACCGGCAAAGTAATCTCCACACGGGTGAAATGATGGGGACGACTCTCGATGCGCACACCGTACTCGTCACCAAAGTAGATCCTGATCCGTTCGCGGACATTTTTAAGGCCCATACCGCAAAATTGTTCCCGCTCCGCCGGATCATCATGTAAGACTCTTCTTATGGTCTCCTCAGTCATGCCTACCCCGTCGTCGGTTACAACAAAGATCATCTTTTCCTCATAAAGAAAACCCTTGATCTCAATAAAACCCTGCCCTTTTTTGGGGGCAATGCCATGGATAATGGCATTTTCCACCACGGGTTGGAGCAGAAACTTGGGCAGTTTGTTTTCCAGGATTTCTTCCTCAATTTCCACTTCCACATGAAATTTGTTATAATACCTGAATTCTTGGATATTCAGGTAATTCTCTATATACTCCACTTCCTTGCGGACGGTGATAAACTCTTCATCCTTGCCCATGCTGGCATGTAACAATTTTATCAGGGAAGTTAACAACGATTCCAGGTTTTTAACCCCTTGCATACTTGCCATCGTCTTGGCCGTATTAAGAATATTGGAAAGAAAATGGGGATTAATTTGGGCTTGCAAGACTTTAATCTCGGCTTTTCTTTTTTGGAGCTCTTTCTCTTTGACGTCGGCAAGCAGCCGCTTAAGATCTTGTACCATCGCATTGAAGTTCCGCGTTACTTCGCCAATCTCATCCCTGCTGTTATCCACGGCGGTCAAGGAAAGCCGGCCGTTTTTTACCGAATTCATTGCTTTAATCAAGTTATTCAACGGTATGGAAATGCTCTTGGTAAAGAGGAAAGACAGGGCAACCGCCAGTCCGAAACATACTCCCCCCAGCAACATGATTTGTCTTTTTATTCTTTGCGTTTCCAGGTTGAGATAGGAATAGGGGATCGTACTCACCACGTACCAGCCGGCACAATCTACCCTGGCGGCGGCGACCAGATGGGGAATGCCGTCAATATCCAGGTTAAAAACCACATTCTCCCGGTCGGT
Organism: Bacillota bacterium; assembly: GCA_036678685.1. Classification (GTDB taxonomy): domain Bacteria; phylum Bacillota; class UBA4882; order UBA10575; family UBA10575; genus JAZIHH01. Next base: position 737,564 of record JAZIHH010000020.1, on the reverse strand, counting down.
ATTGGCTTTTATTTGTTCTATTAAAGATCTTTCCTTATACTCTTTTTTAAACGGAATTGTTTCCGATCTGGTGGAAACGACCACCCCTTGCCCGTCAATGATGAATACCTCGGCACCCGGCCCGATGTCAATTCCTCTAAACAAGCCGGAAAAAAACCTCTCATTAAGGCGGATAATGACTACGCCGATGTTTTCCCCTTCGTACAGGCTTCTAATGGCCCTCCCCACAAGAATTCCATGTTTGTCCCTTTTATGCAACAAAGCGGCCCGTTCAACCAGGATGATTTCGTCCTGCTCGTCCATACCCCGCCAGAGCGGTTTTCCGTTTTCGTTCCGTATATCTTGTAAAAACTTGTTCAGGTAGTCGTCTTTCAGCCTTAACTCAAAGTTTCTGTCCCCGTACGCCACAATTTTTCTGTTGTCGTTGGTGTACAAGAGCACATCAGAGACATCATGTAATAATATATATTTTTTAACAATCATATTGTGCAGGTCATGCTCACGGCTGAAAATCTCCCATTCGCTCAGGTATGTATATCTTTCCAAAGTATCTTACACCAGGTCGGAAAAGCCGATCTCGATGGTATTATATTCCAGTTTGTTCATTTCACTTTCTAGGTTACGGGCCAACTGCGCAACCAACTGCACGGCATAGGTCTCGATTTTGTTTTGTATGGCGCGGCTTGATTCCTGATAAGAAAAAAAACCAAGAGTAATAATGGGCAAGAGAGATAACAACATAAACAGCCCAATCAGCCGGTACGGAATTTTAATCTTTCTGATTACGGTTAAAACCGGTAATTTTTTTTCCGCTTCTGGTTGTTTTTTCATCTCCACCCTCGAAAAAACGGGTTCGCGCCGAAACCGGAAGGTTCCGGCCGTTACCCGGTGTGAGGAAATCCGCACCACATCCTTACCCACCAAACACCGCCGGCCCGTTGGTTGGACCGGACAAGTGATTTTCTTCTCTTTGTACTATTCAACAACTCTACCAGCTATTCCTCTTAAAAGAGGCGGAAACAGGGAAATAATACCGCCTTTTCTATCCCTTTATTCCGCCGATCGTCAAGCCGGAGATAAAAGCTCTTTGGTTAAACAAGAACACAATCAAAATTGGGATTACGGACATTACTGCTCCGGACATCAGCATATCGTAGTTGTGGCCGTAGGGAGTGATTAAAGAGGCCAATCCGATCGGGATGGTCAGGTTCTCGTTGGAACGCAGAACAATGAGGGGCCACACAAAATTATTCCAGCTGAACATGGCCTGCAGAATGACCATCGCACCAAAAGCCGGCATCATCAGCGGCATCATGATTTTAAAGAAGATGCCAAATTCCGAACAACCGTCGATCCTTCCGGCATCAAGCAAGTCCTTGGAAAGACCCAGGGCATACTGGCGGAAGAAAAAGACGGCAAAAGCAGGGACGGCAAAGGGCAAAATCACCCCGGCATAGGTGTTGATGATCCGCAGGGAAACAGTGAGCTTATAAAGGGGCAGAATCAAGATTTCGAGCGGCACAACCAGTACTGCCAGGACAATAATGAAGATCAAGTTTCTTCCCCGAAATTGATACATGGCCAAGCCATATCCCACCATCGCGCTGAGGAAAACGGAGATTACCGTCTGGAGCAAGGTGATGAGAATACTGTTTTTAAACCAGTGCAAATAGATTCCGTTTCTTTCGGTCCATAGCAAAACATAATTCTTGAGCGTCAGGGCCTTCGGGTCAAACTGCAGATTAATCCCGTACCTGACAATATCAGACCCGGGTTTAAAGGAGGAAATCAACAGGAACAAAAAGGGAATAAGCGCGAAAACGGTGAAGACAGTTAAAACGATTACGGAAAGAACCGTCGCCACATTTATTTTTCTTTTATGCGCCCGGCGTGGAGGTAAAGTCATGGTGTTTTGCATTTTCATCTGTTAGTCACTCTCCTTCCGGAAGGCTCCGAAAATAGCGAGGAAAATTACGTTCAGCACCAAAATAAGTACTAACAAAGTAAGGCCTACGGCCGACGCCAATCCCATCTGGAAATAATTAAAGGCTGTCTGGTAAATGTAAGAAACGATGGTCATCCCGATGCCCCCGGGAGTCTGGCTCTGCCAATAGGCGTAACTTTCGGCAAACATGGCCAGCCCGCCATGGATACTTATGATCAAAACATAAAGGATTACTGGTTTCAGACTCGGGACCGTAATCCGGAAGAATTTGTCTAACGCGTTGGCCCCGTCAATATCGGCTGCTTCATATATTTCGGGGGGAATGTTTTGTAACCCCGACAAAAAATAAACAATATTAACACCCAACCACCGCCAAGTGCAAAGGATAACCAGGGCAAACATGGCGGTGGAACTCTTTTGTAACCAGACAAACGGTTTCAAACCAAAAAAACCGATTATACTGTTAACCAGAGTGGTTTCCTGTTCACCAAAGGAATAACGGAAGAAGATTCCGGCAACAATAACCGAAGTAAGGGCCGGGACAAACAGTGCCGACTTGAAAAAATTCTTCAAGGGCGTGGATTTACTGTTGAGAACCGCCGCCAGCACAACCGGAAGAGGGATCAGAACCAGAATTGTCCAGAAGGTATAAGCGGCACTGGTTCTAAGCGCGCCGAGGTAATGGGGGTTGTTCAGCCTCTTATAATTCTCAAACCCGATAAACTCCACATCGTCAAAACCGTATATTTCTTGCATGCTCATGACAATGGTGGAGAAAATAGGGTAGACGAAGAAAACAAGAAAGACAATGATAAAAGGCAAGACGAACAAATATGGGGCCAGTTTCTGCGAATTAAAAGTTTTTTTCCTTTTGGATATGGTCACTTCTTTCAACCCGCTTTCTTCTTTGTATAAGAGGTGTAGGGGCGCAAAGATTCAACCGTTTGGGGTTGAATCTTTGCGCCGCCCAACCGGCAATCGCCGTTAGAATAGGAGTTTAGCTTCTCCTTAACTCATCGGCCGCTTCTTTTAACGCCTCTTCCGGAGTCAAGCTCTGCTCTCTGATGGCCTTAAAGGAAACATTCCGTTTCATCAAATCGATGGCGAGCGGGAATTTCTCCGTAATAATCGGGGCGTTAATTTCATCCTTAATCTCTAACAATACGTCAAAGATCTCTTTTCCGAAATATTCGGTGAAAGCGTTTTCCGCCGACATTTCGGGCGCATCCCAAACATCCCACCGGATCGGGTCAAAGCCCAAAATGGTCCAGGTATCGATGGCACCTTCTCTGGTCAACTTGGCTTCGGCCAGGAAATCAACAGCCAGATCCCGGTGTTTGCTCTGGACTGTTACCGCCGTGCCGGTACCACCCATACCCGCGGACCTGGTGCCGCCTTTCTCCCAGGCCGGACACGGCCGGATGATCATTTTTCCTTTCAAATCCGGCATATATTCGACAAAACGTCCCATGTACCACATGGGCATCATCAGCGAGGCAGCGCCGCCACCGTTCATGAAAGCCCAGTATTCTTCGGAGTGATGGAAGCCGCCGGGAGCCGGGATCGCAATTTTGTGGGTATGTACCATATCCTTTAAGAAGGTGAGAATCTTGACATTATCCGGATTATCCAGGATGATGCTCCCGTCCTCGGCAAAAATATCCGAGCCGTACTGGATCATTAAGGGGTAAAGGGACCAATGCTCGGTAATTTCCACGGTGGTCATCGGTTTACCGGTAGCCGCCACCACTTTTTTCCCGGCCTCGACATAATCATCCCAGGTCTCGATAGCATCAACGTCAACCCCGGCCTGGTCCATATATTCCTTGTTATAGTACATGACAAGGGCGCCGACGTGGTAGTCGATTCCGTAATAATTCCCGTCCTTGGCGTAAATGGTAAACCGGGCTTCAACGCAGCGATCGAGGACCGGTTCTACCACCCGGTTCAGAGGAACCAAGCCCGGCCTTCTCCCCCGGATATAGTTGGGGAATTTACTGATTTCGATATCAACCAGATCAGGTGCACCCACCCCGGACTGCAGGGAAATCAACAACTTGTTATGCATCTCATCGTAGGGCAGAACATCGACCTGCAGTTCAATAGGCCGGTCAGGATTTTTTTGGTTCCATCTTTCGACGGCTTTTTGCATGTGGGCCTCGTGGAACTGCTGGAAGGTCCAGAAGGTGAGGGTGGTCTTCTGCGCTCCGGCCACAGGATAACACAAAGCCGCCACAAAAGCCAGAACCAACAAGGAAACAACAGCCTTTCTCATACGTTTCTCCTCCTTTAATAATATGTTAATGATTGTTAAATATATTATAATCCATCACACAACGGCCGGAACTCCAATTTTTTTACCATTTACTATAAGAATTTTATTTATATCTGGACTTTCTATAACCCCTTTTTAGCCTTCGTTACTTTTTAGTCTATAAAAGGTTAGGATTTAGTAAAAAAATTGCAATAAAAAGTAAAAATATTTAATATAAACATCCCGCCACATGGCCTATACTGGTATCAGTTTTTTTAAATAATGAAGGAAAAGAAGGGAGGCGGAAAAGTTTTAAAAGATTACCGTTAGTATTATTGTTAAAAACAAGATTAAGTTCATCAGGAAAGGAGCGGATTATGAAGTGAAAAAATTGTTATACTGTTTTTGATCTTTTCATTAGTTATTGTTACGATCTTTCCGGTAGGAGCGTATGACCCGTCGGTACTGTATAAACCCAATCCGAATGATCCCGACCCGGGTTGTTTATACGCCAGAGCGGTGCAACTCAAACACCAAAGTAATCCCGCGAACAACGGGAAAATGTACGCCACTTTTGAGCAGTATAAAAAGGATTTTCCTGTTTTCCCCATCTACGAAAGCACCGATAACGGTGAAACCTGGACCTTGATGGGAAATGTCGTTGACCAGGTAAACGGTTGGGGCATGAGATACCAGCCTTTCCTCTATGAACTGCCACAAGCCATTGGCAGCCTGCCCAAGGGAACATTACTTTGCGCCGGTAATTCCATTCCCAATGATCTCTCGCAAACGAAAATCGACATCTATTACAGCACCGACCTGGGCAGAACATGGACTTTCCTTAGTTCTGTCGCTTCGGACGGCGTGGCCAATCCCGATGGAAACCACGACCCGGTATGGGAACCTTTCCTTTTGGTGGCCAACAACAAGCTGATTTGCTATTTTGCCGACGAAAGAGACCCTCGTCATAACCAAAAAATAGTGCATAAAACATCGACCGACGGTGTCATCTGGAGCGATACTGTTGATGATGTCGCCCTTGGTTCTCTCCGCCCGGGCATGCCGGTAGTGGCCAGAATGGCCGACGGCAACTATATCATGACCTATGAAATAGTAGGCTTGGACGGAATACCTTTTTTTTATCAAATTTCTTCCAACCCTGAAGTCTGGAATGCTTCCAGCCAGGGAACGCGTTTCGGTGGCAATTGGGGTTCACCGTATGTGGCAGTTATGCCCGACGGCAAGGTGGTAGCCGGCGCCTACGGAACAGGGGATCTGTTTATAAATATCAATAACGGGCATGGAACATGGTACCGGATTCCGACCAAGCTCCCAGGCAGTTACAGTCGGGCCTTAGTCCCCCTTAACAACGGGCGTCTGTTTATTATTGGCGGGGGTCCTCACGGCGGGAGCAGCCGCACCCAACAAGTCACCTATGGCGATATGGACGTTGGGAGTATGGTGCCGCCCAACAGGATTGAGTCTTATAATTACCCCGGTTATTTCTGGCGGCATTATGATTATAAGGGCCGGATCGATCCGGAGAATGAAATATCCATTGTTGAAGACGCGTATTTTCGGATCGTACCGGGTCTGGCCGATCCTACGATGGTCTCTTTTGAATCCGTCAATTACCCGGGGTTTTACCTGCGGCATTACGAATATGAGCTGCGACTGGACCAAAATGATGACACGGCTATATTTAAAGCCGACGCCACCTTCAAACCGGTGGCCGGATTTGCCGACTCGAAGGGTGTATCGTACCAGTCATATAATTACCCAAACCGGTATATTAGACACTATTATTACAAGCTGCGCATAGACCCGATTAATTCAGAGCTGGACAAGGGGGATGCCACGTTCTATATCAAATAAAATGAACATATTAGATAATTTTACTAAGGACTATAGGGTTGAATATAAAATCCTGAATAAAAAAAACAAAAAACGAGAGAGCAATGCTCTCTCGTTTTTTTAGAACACTGTTTTGTTTTTCTACCCTTACCGGGGGTTGGTAATCTGGGCCTGCGCCGCGGCCAGACGGGCGATGGGTACCCGGTAGGGGGAACAGGAGACGTAATCCATGCCCACTTGGTGACAGAACTTCACGGAATCGGGATCGCCGCCGTGTTCGCCGCAGATGCCAATCTTCAGACCGGGCCTGGTGGCACGGCCTTTTTCGACACCGGTTTTGACCAGGGCGCCCACCCCTTCCATATCCATGGACTGGAAGACGTCAAAGGGCAAGAGTTTCTTCTCCACATACAAGGGGAGGAACTTACCGGCGTCATCCCGGCTGTATCCGAAGGTCAGCTGGGTGAGGTCGTTGGTGCCGAAGGAGAAGAACTCGGCGTCCTCGGCAATCTCGTCCGCAATCAATGCCGCCCGTGGAACCTCGATCATGGTGCCGATCATGTACTCCAGTTTCACCCCGTAGCGTTCCATGACTTCTTCCGCCACTTTGATCGAGTATTCTTTAATCATCTTCATTTCCCCGGTCGTTCCGACCAACGGGATCATGACTTCGGGAACAACTTTCACACCTTTTTTCGTCAGTTCACAAGCAGCTTCAAAAATCGCCTGTACCTGCATTTCAAAGATCTCAGGGTAAACCACACCCAAACGGCAGCCCCGGAAACCGAGCATCGGGTTGAATTCAGCCAGGGATTCCACTTTGGCCGCCAAGGCACTGGGTTCGATCCCCATTTCCGCCGCGATCTCTTTCTGCGATTTTTCGTCGTGGGGCAGAAACTCGTGCAACGGCGGATCCAGAAGCCGGATCGTTACCGGCAAACCTTCCATGGCCTCAAAAATACCGATAAAGTCGGCTTTTTGGTACGGAAGCAGTTTGGCCAAGGCCTTCCTTCTCTCCTCTTCCGTCTCGGCGAGGATCATTTCCCGCATGTACCTGATACGCTCTTTCTCCGGGCCGAAGAACATATGCTCCGTCCGGCAAAGGCCAATTCCTTCTGCGCCAAATTCCCGGGCCACTTTAGCATCGTGGGGAGTATCGGCATTGGTCCGGACTTTCAGATACCGGTATTTATCAGCCCAGGCCATCAAGGTGCCGAAGTTTCCGGTGATTTCCGGTTCCACCAGATCCACCTGGCCCAAAATTACTTCACCCGTTGACCCGTTGAGCGTCAGCCAGTCGCCTTCTTTGAATACTTTATCCTTAATGGTCAGGGTCTTTTCTTCAGCATTGACCAAAGCATCCCCGCAACCGGCCACACAACATTTGCCCATTCCGCGGGCGACCACTGCGGCGTGGGAAGTCATCCCCCCGCGGGAAGTAAGGAAACCGACGGCCGCATGCATACCGCCGATATCATCCGGACTGGTCTCCGTACGGACCAAAATCACTTTTTCACCCCGGGCCGCCCATTCTTCCGCGTCGTCGGCAGTAAAGACAATCCGTCCCACCGCCGCGCCGGGTGAAGCCGGCAGGCCTCTGGCAAGAACGGTAACTTTCGCTTTGGGATCAATCATGGGATGCAAGAGTTGATCCAGTTGGTGCGGATCGACTCTGAGCACGGCGGTTTTTTCATCAATCAACCCTTCCTCCACCATTTCCACGGCGATCCGTACCGCCGCCACGCCGGTCCTTTTTCCGGCACGGGTTTGCAGCATATAGAGCTTGTTTTCCTGGATCGTAAATTCAACATCCTGCATCTCCCGGTAGTGTTTTTCCAGGCGGTCTCTGATCTCCAGCAACTGCTGGTAGATCTCGGGCATGTATTCCTCAAGGGAAGGATATTTTTCCTTCCTTTCCTCCTCGGAAATACCGTTGCTTTTGGCCCATTCTCTGGAGGCTTCCAGGCTGATCTGTTGCGGGGTCCGGATTCCGGCCACCACATCCTCCCCCTGGGCGTTGATGAGGAACTCACCGTAAAATTTGTTCTCACCAGTAGCGGGGTCCCTGGTAAAGGCCACCCCGGTGGCGGAGGTCTCGCCCATATTACCGAAGACCATGGACTGGACGTTCACCGCTGTTCCCCAGTGCTCGGGGATCTTATTCAACCGCCGGTATGTAATAGCCCGCGGGTTCATCCATGAGGAGAAAACAGCATTGATCGCCCCTTTTAACTGCTCCCACGGATCGGTGGGAAACTCGTGGCCGGTTTTTTCTTTTACCAGCTTCTTGAAGGCATCGACAAGGGCTTTCCAGTCTTCCGCGGTTAAATCCGTATCCAGCTGGTATCCTTTTTCTTTCTTCTTTTCGTCAATTAATTGCTCAAAATGATCATGATCCACACCTAAAACCACATTGCTGTACATCTGGATAAACCGGCGGTAACTGTCGTAGGCAAATCTTTCGTTGCCGGATTTTTTAATCAAACCCTGAAGGGTAGTATCATTAAGCCCCAGATTCAGGACGGTATCCATCATCCCGGGCATGGAAACTCTGGCTCCGGAACGCACGGCAAGGAGCAGGGGGTTTTCCGGATCGCCAAACTTTGCCCCCATCGCTTCCTCTACTTTCCTGAGGTTGAGCTTTATTTCTTCCTCTAATCCGGCCGGCCATTGCCTGTTGTTTTCATAATACGAATTACAAACCTCCGTGGTAATGGTAAATCCGGCCGGAACCGGGATGCCAAGATTGGTCATCTCAGCCAGGTTGGCGCCTTTTCCACCCAACAAGTTTCTCATTTCTGCGGTTCCATCGGCTTTCCCGGCGCCAAAAAAATATACTTGTTTAGTCGCCATAAACCATCCTCCTTCTTTATATAGCTTGTTCATTGTCAACGGTTGTTATTAAAGCGGGTACTTCCCGCTTTAAGACCAATATTTCTTATATTTCGTTATTTTAACCATATCTCCTGCCTTTTACATAAATTTTGCCCAATTATAACAATATTTCTACTTTGAAGAAAATAGGCCTCGTTGCTCGTAGCTCGTAGGAGCACAGTTCGTTGCTCGGTACTCGTCGCTCGTTGCCCGTTGCTCGTCACTCGTATGAAAGATTGCCTTTGGAGCATTATTTACCCGTCTTCTCTAAACCGGCGCTTTTACCCCCGACGCGCCGGGGAGCATTATTGGGAATTTTGTTCGTTTGAGTTGCCGGCCGCGGCCGCCGCCACAGTATTTTTCATTAACATGGCGATGGTCATTGGTCCCACCCCGCCCGGTACCGGCGTTATGGCCCCCGCTTTTTGGACGGCGGAGGCAAAATCCACATCCCCGACCAGTTTTCCCTGTTCATCCCGGTTGATTCCCACGTCGATAACTACAGCCCCGGGTTTGATCATCCCGCCGTGGATCAAACCCGGCCGTCCGGCCGCCGCCACCAGAATATCCGCCCGGCGGCAGACTTCCTCCAGGTTCCGGGTTCGGGAGTGACAGACCGTAACGGTGCCGTGTTCCTGCAACAACAGAAGGGAAAGGGGTTTTCCTACGATGTTGCTTCTTCCCACCACTACACATTCCTTACCGGCAATCTCCACCCCGGCTTCTTTAATCAGTTCCAACACCCCCGCCGGGGTACAGGGTATTACCCGGGGCCTGCCCGCTGTTAACAAGCCGAGATTGAGCGGATGAAAACCGTCAACATCCTTCGCCGGCGCAACAGCATCGAGAACCGCCGCGGAATCGAGGGACGCAGGAAGGGGCAACTGGACCAATATTCCGCTTACTTCCGGATCAGTATTTAATTTCTTGATTAGGCCAATCAGTTCTTCCGGCGCTACATTTTCCGGCAAATGATATTTCCAGGATTTTATCCCCAATTCGGCACAGGCACGCTGCTTGTTCCGGACGTAAACTTCAGAAGCCTGGTCATCACCGGCCAAAATCACGGCCAGGCCGGGGGAAATTCCGGCTGTTTTAAGCTGTTCAACTTTTTTTTTCAGTTCTTGCCGGAACCTGGCGGCCAAGGCTTTACCGTCAATTATTTTTGCTGTCATATAGTTTATCCCTCCTTAAGGCAATGGTTCTTCCCGGAGCCATCCAAGCGGAAAGCCCGGTGTTCCTTACTAAAACAAACCGTGTACCGTTCCGTCGGGTAAAAGATCCATCTTCTCGGCGGCCGGAACCCGCGGTAGTCCCGGCATCGTTAAGACATTACCGGCAAAAACCACGACAAACCGGGCGCCGGCCGCCACCTTTAAATCTCTGACCGTCAATGTCCAGCCGCGGGGAAACCCTTTTAACAAGGGGTTATCCGATAAGGACATCTGGGTTTTGGCGATACAAACCGGCAACCGGCCAAAACCAAGATCATTCAGTTGTGAGAGGGCCCGCTCCGCTTCTTTGGTATAACAAACGCCATCCGCCCCGTAAACCCCGGTTGCCACCAGGTTGATCTTGGTTTTCAACGGGAGACCCGGCGCATGATACAAAGGCGTAAAGGTATTCTCTTCCCGATCGCACAAGGCAAGTACTTCTTTCGCCAGCTCGATCCCGCCTTTTCCGCCTTGCGTCACCACTTCGGAAACGGCGGCGGGAATTTGCTGTTGCCGGCAATATTCCAGGATCACATCGAGTTCAGCCCGGGTATCCGTAGCGAACTTGTTCACCGCCACCACGACCGGCAGCTTAAAGATATCCCTCAGGTTGGCCAGGTGTTTTCTTAAGTTGGGCAGGCCTTTTTCCACCGCCGCCACATCTTCTTTCCCCAGTTCATGAAGGGGAACCCCGCCGTGGTTTTTAAGCGCCCGGACGGAAACAACCAGCACCGCCACAGCCGGTTTAATCCCGCTTTGCGGCGCCACAATATCAAAAAATTTTTCCGCCCCCAAATCCGAGCCGAACCCGCCCTCGGTAACCACATAATCGGCGAGTTTCAAGGCCAGACGGGTGGCGAGAACACTGTTGTTGCCGTGGGCAATATTGGCGAACGGCCCACCGTGAATGAAAGCCGGCTGTCCCTCCATAGTTTGGACCAAATTGGGTTTGATCGCCTCTTTAAGCAAGATCGCCACCGGCCCTACGGCTTTGAGATCCCCGGCGAAGATTGGTTGTCCCTTACGGGTAAAAGCCACCAGAATTGAGGCCAGACGCTCTTTTAAATCTTCAATTCCCTCACTGAGACAAAGAATGGCCATGATCTCCGAGGAAACGGCAATATCAAAGCCGCTCTCCCGTAATACCCCGTTGGTTTTCCCGCCCCCCCCAATAATTATATTCCGCAGTTGCCGGTCGGCCACATCCATCACCCGCCGCCAGAGCACTTGCCGGCAATCAATCCCCAATTCGTTACCATGGTAAATATGGTTGTCCAACATGGCCGCCAGTAAGTTGTGCCCCGCGGCAACGGCATGGATATCCCCGTTAAAATGCAAATTAATATCTTCCATGGGCAATACTTGCGCATAACTGCCCCCGGCGGCCCCGCCTTTAATCCCGAAGACAGGTCCCAGCGAAGGCTCGCGCAAGGTTAAAATAACCTTGCGGCCCAAAAGGCCGATCGCCTGGGTCAGCCCCACCGCCGTGCAGGTTTTGCCCTCTCCCGCCGGCGTGGGGGTTATGCCGGTAACATAGATTAACTTTCCCTCAGGAACGCCGGTCCGGCTCTTAAGCGCGTCCAAGCTTACTTTGGCTTTGTAACGGCCGTATGGTTCGTATTCCCCTTCCTCCAGACCGGCCCGGGCCGCTATTTCTGAAATAGGCAATAACCGGGCTTGCCGGGCGATCTCGATATCCGGCAGCATTATGTAACACCCCTTTTCTGTATCCCTTCTCTCAGCAGTTAACAGCGGTTACACCGGCGACCGGCTTTCCCCACAACCGTTCGATTACCGGGCCGACCGCCGCCGGATCCCCGCTGGTAAAAAACCACTCCTTCCCCCCTTCCCCGCGCCGGGATAAAAGTCCCCTCTCCTTCAATAACCTCTTTGTCTGTCGCGCCACCGGTTTCCCGGTATCCAGGACCATTATTCCCGGATCCAGCATCTTTTCGAGGAGCGGCCGGAGAAAGGGGTAATGGGTACAACCCAGAACAATCACGTCCACGTCATGGGCGAGCAGAGGCGCCAGATATTGCCGTAAGAGATTTTCCACTTCCACCCCGGTTGTCTTTCCGGCTTCCACCGCCTCAACCAGCCTGGGACAAGGCTGGGTGACCACGGTAAGCCCGCCGGCAAACCTCTCGACCAGTGAATTAAACCTGTCCCCGGCCAGCGTCAAAACAGTGGCCAGAACCCCCACTCTTTGTTTTTTGGTGTATAAAGCAGCCTGCTTCACTGCAGGTTCCACCCCGACAAAAGGAATCTCCGGGAAAAGCCTCCTTAATTCGGATAAGGAAACCCCGGAAGCAGTGTTACAGGCGACAACAATTAATTTACACCCACGGGAAAGAAGATACTTGACAATGGCCACGGAACGTTCTTTAATAAAATCCGCTGTTCTTTCCCCATATGGACAATAGCGGGAATCTGCGAAATAAATCAGGTCTTCTCCGGGTAAAAGTTCTCTGATTTCTTTCATGATGGATAAACCGCCGACACCGGAATCAAATAAACCGATACTTTTTTCTTGATCCACCCCGTTCACCTTCTACCTCATTATCTTGGCCACCGGTAATCCATTGCCTCATGTTGCACCCGCATCGTTGAAAGTATGCCGGTTTTATCCTCAATCTATACTATTTTACCAAATGCCATTCGTAAATACCACTGTTTCTCCGTGCCTTTCCCGTTTGGCCATGAATATAAAAAAACGGGGTATTTCCCCGTTGGCATACGTCAAAAGTACTGTTCCGGCAAAGAATCTTACGGCATCCTCTTTTTCTCTTCTTGATCGGCGGCGCCGGGGAAGACGGGCGCCGCGGTTATGACGTCCACGATCGCCGGTTCGCCGCAGTTCAAGGCGGCCGATAAAGTATTCTTCAATTCACCGGCGTGTTCAACCCGGTAACCCTTGCCCCCGCATATTTCGGCAAATTTCGCAAAATCCGGATTGGTAAGGGAAGTGACTTTGTAGTTCATCTGCCGCAACTCCATTCTTCCCTTTTCCATCGCCCAGTAACCGTTGTTGGCCACCACAACCGTTACGGGCAATTTGTAATGGATGGCCGTAGAAAATTCCGCCATACTCTGGGCCATACCGCCGTCGCCCACCAAGGCAACAACTTGCCGTTCCGGCGCCGCCTGCTTTGCCGCCAGCGCCGCCGGGAGACCGAAGCCGGTCGACCGCCAATTTCCGGAAATAAGAACCGTTTGGTTTGTTCCGGAAAAAATCCGGTTAAACCAAACGGTGTGGTCGCCCACATCCAGAGCGACGACGGCATCCTTGGCCATCGTCTCTTCCAGGGTTTTGATCAGCCGGCCCGGGGGAACCGGCGTTTCTCCCGCCGTAATCTCAACCGCCAAGCGGTCCAGCCATTCTCTTTTCAGTTGGGCCAACCGCCCAAGCCAGTCCTTTTTCTCCCGTACCGTTATTCCGGAAATGATTTCCGGTAACAAGCGTTCGCTGTCGCCGACAAGACCAAAACTGACCGGGACTTTCCGGCCAATATTTTCCGGCGCGGCATCCAACTGTACAATGCGCCCGGGAAAGGAGAGATACGGCTCCGGCCACCAGGTGGCGCCGATTATAAAGAGGATATCCGCCTCCTTCAGCATGAGCGTGGAAGCCGCGCTTCCCCCTTCTCCCAATCCCCCCAGCACCAAAGGGTGGGCACCGGGCAGCATTCCTTTGGCGGGCATGGTCAGGGCGATCCCGCTTTGCCACTTTTCCGCCAGGCTGATCACCAATTCTCCGCTTCTTCCCACCCCCCTCCCGGCCAGGATCGCCGGGCGCTCCGCTTCATTAAGCAACCTTATTGCTTCCCGGATCGTCTCCGGGGCGGACTGGGGCCTTATTCGCAAATAGGGCTCAAAAGGGCGAACAGCATCCTCCGTGCTCCGGGACCATATATCCATCGCCACGGAAAAATGGGCGGGCGTCCCCCCGGTAACAACAGTCCGCAGGGCTTTGACGACCACGTCGTTGGCTTGTTCGGCGGTGACGATCATTCCGGAATAACCGGCCAGGGAAGCCAAGAACATCCCCTGATCCACATATTGTTTGTAATCGGTGGCCAGGTTGTAGGTGACAACCTGTCCGGTTACGGCTAACACCGGCGCCCGGTCGCTTTTGGCATCGGCCAATCCATTTATGAGATTGGCGAGGCCCGGGCCGCTCGTGCCGGTGCAAACTCCGATTTCCCCGGTTAATTTGGCCCGGGCGGAAGCCATAAAAGCCGCCGCCGTTTCGTGTTTCACGCCGTAAAAGTCCAAGCGGGGGTGTCTCCGGACGGCGTCGATAAAGGGCAAAACAGCGTCACCCGGCACACCGTAAACCGCCTCTACCCCCCAGGCCGCCAGTTGCTCGGCCACCAGGTCTGCTACAGTTCTGTTCACTGTTCTCACTTCCGGCTGGTTTTTCTCTTTTTAGTTGTTTACGCCGGGTGAGAATTTTATTCCCACCGGGAATATTCTTGTCCGTCCTGCCCCTCATACAAAAACTCCCGTTTACTACGGGAAAACAAAGAGCCGCCGGGGTGTCAGTTTAAATGACGACCGGATATAAAGAGCGGCTTTCTCCCAAGTTAATATGGCCGTTCGAAGTCTTGACCTCCAACCTCATTCCGCCTTCGTTCATCTCGATTTCCAGCAGGTTCTTTCCCGACCTGAGCAGACGGACAGGCGGCATCTCCTCCAAAACAATATCGCCGTTACTGGTTTCCATCCGCACAATCCCTTCCGTCCAGGCCGGCAAGAGGAGGTTGATTCTCCCGTTGGTGCTCTGCAGAAGGAAATTACCCGTCCGCGGCAGGGCAATATCCGCTTCAATCCGGTCGTTGGTCGTCACCACCCTGCCCCCGGTCCCGAGAAACCGGACCTTATTCAAAACGACACGCCCGTTGGTGGTCTCCAGGTTGATTTCACCCGCACAATCCTCCACCGTAATCCGTCCGTTGGTACTGCGGCCGGTAAGTCCGACCTGCAGGTGATAAAAGCTCATAGCCCCGTTGGAAGTTTCCACCGTAATATGGTTTATTTTCTCCCGGGGAACCTCCAGTTCAATACTGACGCTCACCGAGTGGACAAAACGGGGCCGCGGGGGATGGCTTACCGTCAAGACCAGCAGATCGTCCTCCCGGCGGGGAACAACCTTTATCGCACGGCCAAATTCCTCAACCCTGCCGTCAACGTCTCCTTCGACCTGCCAGTTGACCTGCATGTGCACATAATCCTTCTCCCACCCGGTAACGCTGACCGGGCCGTTCCGGCTGATTATTTTTAATCTGGCCGCTCCTTCCAGGGGATATTCTTCAGTGAAACCGTCACGATAGATGGAACAGGCGGCAAAGGTGAACATGGTTAAGATAAGCAGCAGAAGAAGGGGGATTTTTTTCATTTTAATTCCTCCCGGCCTTAAACTTGCCATCTATATATTCGCCCAGGTCCCTTTTTTCCCTTCCTTGATTTACCGGTTCTTTCCTGGCCTGCTCCGCGCTGCGTTGAAGAAAAGGCCGTCCCCCCAAGAGAAGGTTCCGGCGGTTATTAACCGGGCATGGCGGCGAAGAGGGACGGCAAAAAAGTGGCAATTTGCGGGAAAAGAGCAAGCAGGAAGAAACAAACCGTCAAGGCCGCCACAAAGGGCCAGACCCCTTTGAAAATCACTTCCAACGGGATATCCTTGGCCACGCCTTTAATAATATAGACGTTCATCCCTACCGGCGGCGTGATGATCCCCATGGCCACAACCAAGACGATGATCACACCGAACCAGATGGGATCATAACCGAGCACCTCGACCACCAGCGGGAAAAAAATCGGTACCGTCAATAAAATCAAAGCCAGGGCGTCGATAAAACAACCCAGGCAAAGGTAGATCAGGAAAACAATGGTTAGAATAAGAAACGGAGGCAGGGGCAGACTTCCCGCCCATTCCGCCAGGGCAAAAGGAAGCCGGCTGACGGCGATGAATCTTCCAAAAACAGTCGCTCCGGCCACCAACAACATAATCATGGCCACCGTCCGGGTGGTATCGGCGAGGGATTTAACGAACCGTTCCCAGTTAATCCTCCGTTCCACCAGGGCGACCAAAAGCACGGAGGCCGCCCCCACGGCGCCGGCTTCGGTGGGGGTAAACCAGCCGGCAACAAGTCCCCAAAGCGAAATAGTGAAGATGATAAGGACTTCCAAGAGACCGCTGCGCAGGGCGGCCAACCGCTCCCGCCACGGTGTTTTGGGTCCGGGCGGGCCCAGTTCGGGCCGGCGGGAGGCCAGAAGATAGATGGTAATAATGTACAACGTCATCAGTAACAGACCCGGCAAAATTCCGGCCAGGAACAAACGGCTGATCGACTGTTCAGTGGCAATCCCGTACACGATAAAAATAATACTCGGCGGGATAAGAACCCCAAGAGCGCCGCCAGCCGCCACACTGGCCGTAGAAAGAGAATCGTTGTAGCGGTACTTCCTCATCTCCGGAAGGGCGATGGTGCCAATGGTGGCCGCCGTGGCGGTATTGGAACCGCAAACCGCGCCGAACAAAGCACAGGTGACCTGCGTCGCTACTGCCAGCCCTCCGGGAAAATGGCCCAGAAATTTATAAGCCAGGTGGTAAAGGCTGCTCCCGAGCCCGGAGTAGTAAGCCAAAAACCCCATCCATATAAACATGGGAATAACACTCAGGGAATAGGAGGAGAAAACATTGTAAATCTCCGCGGCCGTCATGTGGAAAGCGGCGGCCGGCGAGACTAAACAGGCAAACCCTGCCAATCCCACCATGGTCATGGCCAAAGCAATCGGGATCTTCATAGCCAGTAGAAGCAAGAAAATTATGATACCTATAATCCCGGTGATCACCGGTGTCATCTTTTACTCCCTCTCCTTACAGTTTTTATTGTCGTACCCGGTACCGTCAAAGCAAAGACCAAAAAGCCCAGGGCAACAAGGTAGACAAAAATATGAAACGGGGTTTCCGTGGTCGGGGAAACGCGGCCGGTAGCCCGGAGGTTGCCGGCGTAGGCAAGCAAATGCCGGGTTACCAGGATTAAAAAGAAGAATGACAGCGGTCCGGTGGCAAGCTCCAAAGCGATTTTGCCCTTCCGGGGCAAGCGCTTAACCCAAAAATCCACGGCAATATGGGCTTCCTTAACCGCACAAGAAGCCAGGGAAAAACCGATGCTCACCGCGGTCAGAAAACCCACATATTCATAGACGCCCAAAAACGGGTGGCCAAAAAACCGGCGCATAACAATGTTGACCACAACCAGAATCATCACGCCGGCAAGGCAAAACCCGCCGATTTTTTCCAGCAGCCCGGAGACCTTGTGCACCGCTTTAAAGAGTCTCTCCAAAACCGTTCACCCCCTTCGCTCCGCTGGGGTAAAGTCCATTATAATACTCAGCCAGTTCCTTAACTCTACGCAAAAGCCGGTCGCCGTCCACTCCCAGGCCGGCCATTTTCGCGACAAAATTCTCTTGAACGGGTACGGTCAATTCGATCCAACGGACGGTCTCCTCTGGGGAAAGAGTGATGATCCGTTTTTTCGTCTCCCGGGCCGCCCATGCCAAAGCGGTCTCATTTTGCCGGTCCCACAAGGCGAAAGCCACTTCTTCCAAATATTCCGTGGTGACTTTGGCAAATATCTCCTGTAAATCAGGGGGAAGGGCGTTCCAGGTTTCAAGGTTCATGACCATAAAAAACAAAGTGTTGTAAAGAAAAGGAGTCAAAGTGATATAATCCGTAACCTCGGCATGCCGCCATCCCTGAAGCACTTCCAATGGCCCCAAATTACCCTGGACAATGCCGCGGGCTAAAGCCTCATAGGTTTCCGGTTGCGGCATGGCCACCGGCACCGCCCCTAAAAGCTCCAAAGTTTGGGCAGTGAGCCCGGTCGCTCTAATCTCCTTTCCCTGCAGTTCCTCAAGGGTTTCTATTGGTACCCGCGTCATCAGGTGCCCCGGTCCGGTGGCAAAGACCATCAAAAGACGGGTGTCCCTTATTTCCTCAGGCTCCAGTTCTCTTATTCCTTCCCATGCCGTCTTTCCCGCCGCCCGGGCGCTGAGATAAGTGATCCCCGGCAATTCGAAGACCTCAAGAAGGGGAAAACGGCCGCGGGTGTAAGAAAAACAAGAAATCCCGAGATCGGCGATTCCCGTAACTACCCCGTTGTAAATCTCGGCGGCAGTCGCCAATGTTTCCCCCGGGTAACTTGTGATTTGGATCCGGCCCCCGGTTGCTTCCTTGATTGCTTCAATCCACGGTTGGACCAGATCTTTCTCCACCGGGTGCGAAGAAGGAAAAAAATGGGCCAGATTCAACTGTACAGCGTTAGACTTCGGCAAAAGCAGAAGGGCGGTTACCCCGGCCGCCAACAACGCCAACACTACGAAAAGAAAGATTTTCTCTCTTTTCCTCATGCCAGTACCCTCCTTCCCTTTTTTTCGTCGCTTTCCTTTTACCCCTAAAAAGCGAAAATAAAAAAGCACTCGGTAGGAGTGCTTTTATCCCCCGCCAGGTACGGCATATCAACAGCACGCACATTTCCGGGATGGTTCCGTCCCCCGTCCTACCATTCTACCTTACTACCCGCTATTTACTTAACTTGCCAATGATAACGTAATTTTACTACAGATACACCCTCCTGTCAATAATAATTGTCACCCGGACTGTGGCAAGGCATTGCTGGTTTTTGACCGTGTCAAGAGACTGTATGCTTTTTTAACAACCAACAATTGACAGGAGAAAATCTTTACGGATATAATAAAGCCAACGGGAATGAAGTTAAAGCCAGTGGTTTTCGTTAATTGAAGCAAACTGACCGGAAAGGAGCATGGTTTAATGCCGGGGAAAGTCAGTAAACATCTCTTTTTGGGTTTGATTCTGATTTTAATGGGAATCCTTTTTTTATTTAATAACCTGGGATATATCGATTTTTCCGCAATCTTGCACCAATGGTGGCCTCTTCTTCTGGTTCTGCTTGGCGTTTACCAGCTTTACCTTACACGGGGTGACAACTGTTTTGCCTGGTTTTTGCTGATCGCCGGCCTCATTCTCCAACTAATCAAAGCGGGCATCCTGAGTTTTGGAGTGATCCGGTTATACTGGCCCTTGTTTCTTATCCTTTTTGGTCTCCTGTTGCTCCTCCGGAGTTCGGAAAGGAAAAAAACAGAACCGCCGGTTAAGGAGAATAAAGTGGATTTCTGGGTCATTTTCGGCGGTGTCGAACGCAAACTGGAGGCAGCCCACTTTCAAGGAGGAAATCTCACCGCCGCCTTCGGCGGTATTGAACTGGACCTGCGGGCCGCCCGTCTGGCCGGGGGGAGACATGTTTTAAATGTCCACGTCCTCTTTGGCGGAATAGAGATTAAGGTGCCGGAGGATTGGGTGGTGGAGATAAACGGTATCCCGATTCTGGGCGCCATTGAAGATTCCCGGAAATATATCAAACCGGCAAATGAAGAAGAGCCGCGCCTGAAGATTAACGCCCTGGTCGCCTTTGGCGGTTTGGAGATCGCCAACTGATTCCGGCCGTTCTCCGTTGTGATCGCGAACGGCGGCCGTAGCCTGAAACACGGCAGTACGGCCGCCCTTCCTTGTCCTGCCCGGTTCTTCCAGTGGAATCGCGGACAGAAAAAACAGGTCATTCTTATCTTTCAAAGTTCCGGAGATGAAGGCCGCATTCTTTATGTTCCGGAGCTTCCCACCACCAGCGCCCGGCGCGGATATCTTCCCCGGGTTTCACCGCCCTGGTACACGGAGCACAACCAATACTCGGATAACCACGGTCATGCAGCTTGTTATAGGGAAGCCGGTGCGCGCGGATATAGTCCCAGACCTGTTCCTCCGTCCAGTCGGCCAAAGGATTCAGTTTCAACAGGTTATTTGTCCCGTCCCACTCGATTTTCTTTACTTCCCGCCTGGTAACCGCCTGTTCTTTACGGAGGCCGGTAATCCAGACCTCCAACGTCCGCAACGCCCGCTGCAAGGGCCTGATTTTCCTGACGGTACAACATCTCTTCCGGTCCTCGATACTTTCATAAAAAAGGTTCGGCCCCCGCCCGCCCGTCATCTCCTCGACCTCGGCGGCGGCCGGAAAATAAATTTCGAAACCTCTTCCGTATTTCTTCATGGTCGCTGTCATTACCTCATAAGTCTCCTCCGGCAGCCGCCCGGTATCAATAGTAAAGATCCTGGCCCCGGGATCAATTTTTAAAATCAAATCCGTCAATACCTGGTCTTCCCCGCTGAAACTGGAGGCCAAAGCAATTCGTTCTTTATATTTTGCAAGAAAGAATTTTAACATCTCCTCCACCGGACGGTCGCTGAAGGAAGCTATTAACTCCCTAATCTCTTCTTTTGGCATTTTTCCGCTCCCCTTTTTATAATTAATCCCTCCTATTTTCTATGCAACCATCATAAAAATAGTGTTTTTTCTTTACAAAGGGCAACGGGAAAGATAAGCACCCGCACCGGGCGACAGGGGAAGAGCTTACGCCAAAAGGGAGTTGACGTTTTCGGGGGAAATATGATAAGCTGGCGCCGGGCCGGTCGGCATCTTCTGAAGCAAAGGTTGATCGCCGGGCGCCGTCCGGAAATCAAGAAGAAGGGGTGAACCGCCATGATTGTCAGCGCCAGCCGGCGGACTGATATCCCCGCCTACTACGGGGAGTGGTTCACGCGGCGGCTGCACGCCGGTTATGCTTTGGTCCGCAACCCGTTTAATCCCCGTCAGGTGCGGAGGGTCGACTTGACCCCTTCTGCTGTTGACTGTTTCGTGTTTTGGACCAAAAACCCCGCCCCGTTCTTGGAAAAGCTGCCTCTCCTCAGGGATTACCATTATTATTTTCAATTTACGCTCAATCCTTACGGCCGGGATCTGGAACCCCATCTCCCGCCGAAAAAAGAATTGTTGGCAACCTTCCGCCGGCTGGCCGGGATTTGTGGCCCGGAAAAAGTGATCTGGCGCTATGATCCGATCATCCTGACCAGCCGGATAACACCGGCGGACCATTACCGGTGGTTTGCCGCCCTGGCCCGGGAACTGGCCGGTTCCACCTATAAAGTGGTGTTTAGTTTCCTGAGCATGTACCGGAAATGCCGGCGCAATCTCCAAAACTTTGACGTCATAGAGCCGGACGCCGACATGCGGCTGGCCATAGCCCGGACCATTGCCGGTATTGCCCGCACATACAATCTGACGGCCGCCAGTTGCGCTGAGCCCTTGGACCTTTCCCCCTGCGGTGTGGAAAAAGGCCGGTGTGTTGACGACCGTCTCATTACCGCTCTCACCGGCCGGCCGGTGAGAACCGGCAAGGACCGGAACCAGCGCCCGGCCTGCGGGTGCGCAACCAGTGTCGATCTTGGCGCTTATAACTCCTGCCCGCATCTGTGCCGGTATTGTTATGCCAATTACAGCCCGCGGGCGGTGCAAAAAAAATATGCCCGCCACCATCCGGAAGCAACCGAACTATAGACGGGCCATAAAATATGACGGCGCCACGGCCGGAAATAGTGAAGAAGCCTCAGTGCTGCTTTTCAATAAAGCCTATGCCAACCGTCCCGGGGCCGCAGTGACTGGAGATCACCGTTCCTGTCTTGGTGATTACCACCTCTTTCACCGGCAGTTGGCTACGTAAGGATTGGGCAATTTTCTCCGCCTCGTTTTCGGCGTCACAATGCGTGACCGCGATTATCCGCGGATCTATTTTCCCGGGTTCCCTCATCACCCAGTTAAGAAGGGCTTTGACCGCCCGTTCCCTCCCCCGGATTTTTTCCGCCGCTTTTAATTGTCCTTCCCGCATTTGGATGCGGGGAATAATATTTAAAATGTTGCCGCAGAGGGCTTGCGTCCGGGAAAGTCTCCCCCCTTTGTATAGATAGTCCAGGGATTTAACGATGAAAGAAGTTCTTAGTCTTGGCACCATATTTCTGATTTCCTCCGCCGTCTGCTTTAATGATAAACCGCGGGAAACCGCCTCCGCGGCATGAATGCATAAAAGCCCTGTCCCCATTGAAACATTCTTTGAATCGATAATTTCAATGGGCGCGCCGGGGAATTCTTTCTTGGCCAGCATGGCGGAGGCGACTGTTCCGGAAAGAGTCGAAGCAATGCCGATAAACAAAATTTCCTTCCCCTCCGCCAGCAGACTCCGGAATTTCTTAATAAAATCAAGGGGACTGGGTTGGGCGGTACGGGGGAAAAGGTTGGTGGTCTTTAGTTGCTGCCAAAACTCGTCCGGGGAAAAATCAATTCCGTCCCGGAAACACTCGTTGCCAAAATAGACGTATAAAGGGACCTTTTCAATCCGGTAATCGGCACAAAGCTGCGGGGAAAGGTCGGCCGTTGAATCGGTGATCACTCTTATCATCTTGCACCCTCCTGAGGTTTTTAATAAGGCAAGCAGGCCATTTGCTTGCCGCCAACTGTCGCGCTTCCGTTATACCCGGGCGGTTATCCCTTGCCAACAGGATCAACCGGATATGTTCTTGATTGTATCACAAGGGCAAAACAAAAAAAAGACTGAGGCCGGGAAACCACGGACCTGTGCCTTCTGCTTAATAAGGAATTTACCGGGACGTTGCCGTCTCTACCATCTACCGGCAAAAATAGAGGGAGATATTTCCATGCCCCAAGCGATAATTTTTATGTTAAAATTTATTTGGTATGTCTTTTTTACCGGCAAGCCGGCCGGTTGCGCAAACCCGATTTGCACAGCATTATAAGTCCCTTAAAGCTATAAAGGTGTGTGGGCTTTTTGAACAAAAAAAGACTGGCCATTCTCTTATCCGTTGCAATCTTTTTTTCTTTAGTTATACCGGGCTTAATAAGAATCGGAACGACCATCGCCGACAGCTTAAAGAGAGTACCGGCCTATCAGTTTATGGTCGACGGCGAAGTCTGGTTTACCGTTTCTGCTTCCGATAAAAATTCTTTGGAAAACATCCTCCGGGATTATCAGGAGCAATATCTTGCCAATGTGGATCCAAACGCACAGGTGAAGAAGATCCTCTTCGTCCAGGATGTTCAATTGGTGGAAGTGGAAATCCACCCGGAAGAAATCGATTCTTTGGAAACCGCCGTGGAAAAAATATATGCAGTCGAAGAAGAAGCGGTAACAATCGAGATAAAAAAGGGAGACAATCTTTGGACCCTGTCAAGAACCCATAACGTCAGCCTTCAGGATTTGGAAATACTGAACCCCGATATAAATCCGGAAAAGATTTATCCCGGTGATATACTGGTGATCAAACCGTTTAATCCTGTTCTTGACGTCATTATTGAATTGGAAAACACCATTATTGAACCGATCCCTTTTCAGATCAAATACCAAAAAGACAATAATCTTTATACGCACCAGCAGAGAATTCTTCGCGAAGGGGTCGAAGGCCAAAAAGAAGTCGTTTACGACATTACTCTGCTTAACGGCTATCAAAGTAATTTGCTGGTCAAAGCGGAAAAAATCCTCAAAGAACCGACCAACGCTTTGGTGCAAATCGGTGTGAGGACTACCGTATCAAGGGGCGGCAAGATAAATTTTGGTGTGGTCAGCGGCACAAGAATCTCCAGTCATTACGGGTACCGGACCCATCCGATTACCGGGCGGAGGCATTTCCACACCGGTTTGGATATAGCGGCGCCCCACGGCAATTCCGTTTACGCCTACACCGACGGCAAGGTGGTGGAAGCGGGTTGGAACGGTGGCTACGGCCTTTGCGTCCTTATCGACCACGGTAATGGTTTAAAAACCAGGTATGCCCACTTATCAAAAATTTACGTCCGGGTCGGGCAAAGGGTCCGGACGGAAGAGAGAATCGGGGCCGTGGGTACCACCGGCAACAGTACCGGCCCCCATCTCCATTTTGAAGTAATCAAAAACGGCCGTACCCAAAACCCGTTGAATTATATCTAATGACCAAATAATTAATAAGTAAAAATATGGGGGGAATACTCTTAAGTGGTTTATTCCCCCTTATTTTTTTCGTCTATCTTCTCCCTTTGCGGGTAACGAGTACCCTTAACAAGGAGGACAGGGTCTTATATCCCAATCGGGGCTGTAAGAGTCAGCCGGGCCGGCCACACGGAACTCCCGGTTGTTTGTGGTATTAAGCACGAAAATATCTCTGGGACCGGTAACATCTAATACCGTCTCACCGGGTTGCTCGGAAACCGTATAAATGATCCAGTCGGCAACCGGACCCCAGTCCGGGAAGGGATAATACTCCCGCCCGAAGCTTTGCCTGATGTTTCCTTGGGGATCGGCGATTCTTATTTCGCCAAATCCGTTTTCACACAAAAGCGTACTGTAAACCAACGATGAAGAATCCGGCGCCCAGCCGCCCAAGAAACTGACATCGTGAACGACTCCCGGTTGGACCTCTAATTCAAAACCGGGAAGAGTGACCAGGTTCTCGGTGACAAAATCAAAAATATAGACCGTGGAAAAGACCCCGAAGGCGAATCCCCGGAAAAACTCGGTGCCCGCGTATCTTCCGTTGGGCGACAACCTGATGTTGCGGGCCGGAACTGATTCAAAGATCCGGAAATTCTCTCCGGTCACGTCCACGGTGGCCAAGCGCGCGAATCCCACGGCGTTGGTTTCCGGAACGGACCCGGCCAGCCTCTCGTCGCCGGGGAACCAGACCGGGTTGACAAGACCGTCAATCACCCTCCGGATATTGCCCTCCAGGTCAACGAGGAAAGTTCCTTCCTGGTTAGAAAAGGCAATCCTGGTACTGTCATTGGACCAGGAAAAATTGACGACTTCCCCGGCGAGCAGAACCGGATTATGGCCGCACGGGTCGATAACAAACAAGCCGCCCACCGCCTGATAAGCGATGAACCTGCCGTCCGGCGACCATTGCGGTTTTGCCACCGGCTGTTCCAAGGTCCCCGAGAATCTGGTGATTTGTACGCTTCCCTCGCCCGCGGCATTACTGCGCCAGAGTTCAGGCCGGCCGGTACGGGTTGACACATAAACGATACATCCCGGCGGAACGGCGGGCGCCGGAACGGGAACCCGTATTCTCTGCCCGGGAAAGATCAGGGCCGGATCCGTGATTTGCGGGTTCAGGCGCAGCAAGGTCTCGACAGTGGTACCAAAGCGCCGGGCAATGAGAAACAAAGTGTCACCAGTTTGCACCGTATAGAACATGCTCCCGGGAGGAGGGACCGCCGCCGGGATATTAAGGCGTTGCCCGGGAAAAATCAGGTTCGGATCGGTGATCTGGGGGTTGGCGGCCAGTTCCAAAGTCACGCCGAAGCGCCGGGCAATGAGAAACAAGGTGTCACCGGGCCTTACCACATATACGCCGGGCAGTGCGGGAACCGGGATTACAATCCGTTGACCGGGGAAAACCAGGTCGGGGTTGGCGATCTGCGGATTGGCCGCCAGCAACTCGGCGAGGGTAATGCCAAAACGCAAGGCAACGGCGAAGAGGGTATCACCGGGCTGAATGATATATTCCATTAGAACCACCTCGTCATAGGGCTGTTAGATTAATATATTCCAGCCGGGGACAAGGGGTTCTGCGCGCGTCTCTTTATTACCGGCTAATCGACCATTAGCAATCCCGGATGATCTCCGGTAAGCGACCGGCCGCCGGCAGGCGTGACCAGGAAGGTGTTTTCGGTCCCCACCATCCCTATACCCTTAATCCCCTTTTTGGGCTCAAGGGCCAAGACCATCCTCTCCGCCAGCGGGTCCTCAAACCCCTCGGCAACAACCGGTAATTCATCAACCTGAAGGCCGGTTCCGTGGCCGAGAAATTTCACGCCGTGGGAACCGTAGCCCATAAAATTCTGCAGAAACTCCGGGCTCAACCTGCTCATAACGGTCTGGTAAATCTCCGCCGGAACGGCGCCCGGTCTCAAGAGCGCGGCGGTTTCGTTCTGAATCTCCAGACAACGTTTATGGGCGTCCACGGCCTCTTGGGGCAAGGGTGCGCCAAAGACATAAGTCATGGTCTTGTCTGTATGGTAACCGTCCACCCCGCAGCCGACATCAACAAAGACCAGGTCGCCCTTTTTGAGCCGCCGTTCCCTGCTGCCCAGTACCGGTACGGCCGGGCTCAGCCCGCGGTTCCCCCCGGGGCCGTTAAAGTTCGTGGGGTAAAGGGAGCTCTCCCCGAAACCGATATACCCTACTCCCATATCCGTATCGAACATCCGGAAACGTACCAACCCCTGGTGGCCTTCTTCCATCATGACCGCATAGAGCTTGGCCGCCAGTTCCGCCTCGCTCATCCCTTCCTTAAGAAGCTCCGGGACCCTTTCTTCCAAGACCCGCCGGTGAACCTCCCCGGCCTGTTGCAGGCGGGACAATTCATAAGGGCTCTTGACCGCCCTCACCATGGCAATCTCCCTGTCCAGGGCCTTTATTTCTTCAAAGGGAAAATACTTCTGGAGCCGCCGGAATAGCGCCACCGGTATCACTTCCGTCTCCAGGTGTACCGTGCGGCCAAGATTACCCGAAGCCGCCGCGGCCTCCCGGTAGCTTCGCATCGGTTTGATCACCGGAAACCTCGACTCGGCCACCGCCCGTTCGAAACTGCGGTATACCCAGTAAACAGCCTCCCGGTCACGGGGCACCAGCAGCATTCCGTCCTGCATGGTACCGGTAAAATAATACTGGTTTACTTTACTGAAAAAAATTGCGGTTTCCCAGTCGGGATGGGCCGCGTCCATCGCCGCCCGGAACCGGCGCAGGCGTGAGTTCAACTCCTCTTCAGGTACTATCTTTTTCGTCCATGCTTGATCCGGATCCATCATCTATTCCTCCATCGTGCAAAGAGAGATGCGTGTCCATATAAAGGCGGGCCGGTGGGCATAGGCGCGTTAGACGGAAAATTTATATATCGTTTTCTGGCGGTAGGTCGCGCCGGGGTTCAGAACCGTGCTGGGAAAATGCTTTTGATTGGGAGAGTCAGGAAAATGTTGCGTTTCCAGGCAAAAAGCGGCGTATTTGTGATAAGGCCTTCCGGATTTACCAACGAGCGAACCGTCCAAAAAATTCGAGGTATAAAACTGCATCCCCGGCTGGGTGGTAAAGACCTCCAATATCCTTCCACTCTCCGGATCACAGACCCGGGCCGCCAATGATAATTCATCCGGTTGTGCTTTATTCAGAACATAGTTATGATCGTAACCGCCCGCCAGTTCCCCAATCCGGGCGCCGATCGGCCGCGCTTCGGTGAAATCAAGGGGTGATCCTTTCACCGGGGCAATTTCCCCCGTGGGCAACAAATTTTCATCGATAACCGTATATTGATCGGCATTAATCATGATCTCGTGCCCCAAAATATCACCCGAACCCTCGCCGCGTAAATTGAAATAACTATGATTGGTCAAGTTGATGATTGTTGGCTTGTCAGTGACTGCTTCGTACTCGATCACCAATTCATTTTCGTTGTTCAACTGATAAGTCACAGTAACCTCCAGGTTGCCCGGGTAACCTTCTTCGCCGTCTTTTGACAGATAAGACAACCGGACCCCCACCGCCTTGCCGTTTTTGAGTTCTTCCGCGTCCCAAACCACCTTGTCAAAACCGGTATTCCCGCCGTGAAGATGACATTTCCCCTCATTCATCGCCAATTTATACTCCGTACCGTTTAACACGAACCTGCCGCCGGCAATGCGGTTGGCATACCTGCCGACAATCGCCCCAAAATAGGGATGCGCACCCAGATACTCTTCCAGGGTATTAAACCCGAGAACAAGATCGGCAGTTTTCCCCTCTTTGTCCGGCGCTTGCAGACTGGTAATGATCCCGCCATAAGTAATGATTTTTACAGTTACGTCCCCGTCGTTATGCAGGGTATACAGCATAACCTCTCTTCCGTCGCCCGTTCTTCCGAACGGCTCTTTTCCTATGTTCACAATGGATTCCTCCCTTCATATGGCATATTAAATTATTAAAATTGCCGGCAACTACCCCAGGACTTGGAGCGGCAGTAAAAACCATACGATTTTTATTTCGTTACTTCCCTGCGTTATCCTTTAAGCAAACCGTAAAAATGAAATTACCTACGGTAAGCTTCAAAATAAAAAGCGACTCCGCAACAGTATTTAGGTTGAATTAACTAAAAAGATCAATAATTTT
This sequence comes from Bacillota bacterium, assembly GCA_036678685.1. Lineage (GTDB taxonomy): Bacteria > Bacillota > UBA4882 > UBA10575 > UBA10575 > JAZIHH01. The sequence goes on along the minus strand of JAZIHH010000020.1, from coordinate 709,327 downwards.
TTTAATCCGGGTAACTATTTTCTTTTTCTACCGTTATAAATTAATATAGTAAATAGTAACTGACGAAGGGGTGGATCGAGATTGAAACGGGCATCCGGGCTGTTTACCCTTTTTATCCTGCTCGTCTTATTGGCCACGCCGGCCGCCGCCGCTGAAACCGGACCGCTTGACCTGCCAACGGCCATAGCAATCGCTTTGGACCACAATTTAAATTTACAACTGGAGAAATTAAGTCTGAAACAGGCGGAACTGGAATACCAAAGAAAAACGGCAGGCAACATACTAACTTCCTCGCTCCATGCGCAACAGCAAGCCGAACATAGTCTGGCCGCCGCCCGGCATTCCTACCGGACGGCCTACAATAACCTGGTCAGAAACATCACCCAACAGTATACAAACCTCTTCCTGGCCGGGTTGGATCTGGAAATTAAAGAAATGCGCGTCGAGTTGGAAAATTTGTTGTTGGAAACTGCCCGGGTCCGTTTTCAAATGGGCGATTTGGACGGCATCAGTCTTTTGGAACAGGAAAACTCCTGTAACAACGCCCGGTTCAACCTGGAGACCAGCCGGGATGATTACGCGCAAAAGAAGAAAAATTTCGCCTCCCTGCTGGGTTTGAAAACGCCGGTAGCGGTGGCGGGGCTGGCTCCTCCGCCGTCCTGGGAAATACCGGAGGAAACGGCGATTCGCACCGCCCTGGAAAACAGTACGGAACTGAGTCTGGCCCGTCAGGAACTGGCACTGGCCGAAAGCGACCTGGAACGGACGAAAATTTCCGGGCCGCCCTTTGATATAGAAATGAAGAAGATCGCCCTGGAAATCTGCAGGTTAAAAAAGGAACGCCTGGAGGAAGAGATCGCCAATGCCGCCCAGGAAGCCTACTACCAATTTAAACAGGCGGAAAAAAGAATCGCCTTGAGCATGGAACGGCTCGGCGAAGCAGAAACCAAATATAAGATTGGAAAAGAACAGCATGCCGCCGGGCTGGTCAAACCGGCCGAACTTCTTCAATACGAAATAAACCTTAAAGAGGCCGAATACCAGTACCAAGCGGCCATCGCCGACTATTACCTCAAAAAACTCGCCTTGGAACAGGTTCTCAACCTTGATCGAGGAGTGATGGTCCCATGATCTTTCCAAAACCAGGCAAATTATTAATCGCCGGTCTGGCCGCCCTGCTCATGTTGGTTTTACCCCAAGCCGGAGCGGCGGCCGGGTTGACTATCGAAGAAGCAATCAACCGGGGTCTGGCCAATAACAAAGACTTACGGGCGCTGGAGGAAAGGATCGCCGGGCTCCAAAGAGAGCTGGCAATAATCAAAGCCCAGCAAGACCTGCAGGTTGGTCTGAATGCCGGCTATCGCGCCACTTTTCCGGAGGACGGCCGCGCGGATGGGGGACCTTCCGGCCTGCCGGCCGATCCAAACAGCCGTTCCCTCCTGTCGGCTGGTATAAGTCTCAGCAAGACATTTCCCTCAGGCTTAACCGTTGCGCCCGGAATCAGTGTGACCGAAAAGGACATTGGTTTATCCCTTGAAATCGGGCAACCCCTCTTCCCTGCTCTCCCCACCAATTTAAGCCGGCAATACTATAAAACCACAAAGGAGCTTTTAAAAGCGGAAGAAAATTTAATCCGGCAAAGAACAGAAAAAGTCCTTTCCTGGCTTGAAAGTTATTTAAATCTTTGCCGGCTGAAGGAGAGACGGGAGATTTATCAACGCAGTGCGGAGATGGCCGCGGAAAACCTGGAGAAAACTTTGGCCCGTAAACAGATCGGTGAAGCGGGTGAAAACGATCTTCTGGCCGCGGAGATAAGTTTAAGAAATGCCGAATTTGCCTGTCAGGAAATGGACTACCGGATCGAAGAAGCCCTGCTGTCCCTGGGGTACGAATTGGGGATCGACAACCCCGGGGCGTTACTTATTGACCACCGGTCTTCCTTTCTCCAGGAATTAAAGGAGGCGGCGGAAAAACTGGCCGCCGAATACCGTCAACAAAACGATCTCTTGGAAACGGTGAAGAAGAACAACTATCAACTGCTGGTCAACCGGATCGACCGGGAAGTCCTCACCCGGGAATTGGAATGGCTGAAAAAAGAAAACGGGCCGGCGCTGAACGCCACCGGAAGTTACAACACCGGAAACAACAGGTTGACGGTGGGTTTGTCTCTCACCTATAAACTTCATGACGGGGGCGAACGGCGGCTCCGGCTGGAAGAGAAAGAAGCCGCCCTGGCCAGTAACGAAGCGGCCTATCATGATCTGGCCGACAGTTTAAAACTGGAGTTGAAAAAACATCTGCACACTCTTGAATTGAACCGCCTGGAGCTGGCCAAAGAGCAACTGGTCCGGCAACAAAGCCAATACAACGCCGAAACGGCGGAAAAACAGTTGGCCATGGGGTTAATCGACTATCTGGAATATCAGGAACAATGGTTGAAAAGCAAAGAGGCGGAGATCAACCTGGGTTCCCTGGAAGACCGGCTCTTCATTGCCAACTTGCGTTTCATCAACTTTATCAACAGCGCAGAGCTAATGGGAGGGCTTTGGCATGATTAGAAAAAAATGGTTACTTATAGTTCTTATTCTCCTGCTGGCGGGCGCCGGAGTTTATTTTTACCAAGCCAAGAACAAAGCAACTCCTGTCGCCGGGGAAAGAATACCCCCCCAAATGGTCTACCGGGTAACAACCGGCAGAATCGAGAAGACAATAACCACCGAAGGTTACATTGCTCCCGTCAAGGAACAAGACCTTACTTTTCCCGCCAAAAGCAGCGGCAGTGTGAAAATAACCGGTATTTATGTTAAAGAAGGCGACCGCGTGGAAAAGGGCCAACTTTTGATGGAACTGGACAAGACCGAAGCCGAATTAAGATATACCCAGCGGCTGAATGCTTATAACCGGGCGAAAATAAACGGATCACAAACCGAGATTGCGGAAGCCGCCCTCGATCTGAAACTGGCCGCCGATGAATTGAACAACATGAAATTAACCGCTCCCTTTGCCGGGATCATCACCAATGTCTATGTGGAAGAAGGGGACTACTACACCAGCGGCGCCGTGGCCACAATTAAAGATACCAGCAGGTTGTAGATCCGGGTCAATATTGAAGAGAAAAACATTCCCTATCTTAAACCGGGGTTGCGGGCCAAAGTGGCGCTCACCGCCCTGCCCGGGGTAGTGGTTAACGGTGAAGTCACCGAGATTGCGGACGAGGCGGTCATTTCCGGTTCCATGGTGGCTTTGCCGGTAACGATCACTCTGGAGAAGACCGATTACGAGATAAAACTGAACACCTCGGCCAAGATTGACATTATCATCGGCGAAGTTCACGATCAAGTTATTATCCCTGTCACCGCCGTTTTCCACCGGGAAGGCCAAGACATGGTCATGAAAATCATCAACGGGCAGGCCCAGCCGGTACCGGTTAAAACCGGGTTAAGCAACGGGTTGCAAATTGCCGTTGAATCCGGTCTGGAACCCGGCGATGAGATTTTGGTGAATACTTACCGCCAGGCCGGGAGCTTTAACGAGTCCGGACAGAGGCCGCGCGGGTTTGCGACGGGGCCGGTTATGATCAGGGGAGGACGCTAGGAATGATCAAAGTAGAAAACCTGACCAAGATCTATCACAACGGCAAAATTTACGTCCGGGCTTTAAAGGGGGTTTCTTTTACCATCAATAGGGGAGAAATGGTGGCCATCATGGGCCCCTCCGGTTCCGGAAAATCCACTCTTATGCATCTTCTCGGTTGTTTGGACCATCCGACCTCGGGCCGGTATTACCTGAACGGGGAAGATGTCTCAGGCCTGAAGGACGACCGCCTGGCGGAAATCCGCAACAAGCACATAGGCTTTGTCTTTCAGCAGTTTAACCTGTTAAGCCGCGTCTCTCTCCTGCATAATGTGGAGACACCATTGATCTACGCCGGAATCAAAAGAAAACGGAGGCTGGAAATCGCCCGGCAAACTTTGGAAAGCGTAGGCCTGGGCGACCGTCTGCATCACTATCCCAATGAAATCTCCGGCGGCCAGCGGCAACGGGTCGCCATTGCCCGGGCTTTAGCCGTCAATCCTTCTCTTATTTTGGCCGACGAACCCACCGGTAATCTGGATACCAAAACCGGTGAGGAGATCATGCAACTCTTTCTCAACCTGAACAGGCAGGGACATACCATTGTTATCGTCACGCACGAGGAAAATATCGCCCGGTATGCGCAGAGAAAAATTACCCTGGTCGACGGTGAGATCCGCAGTGATGAGGTGGTGGCATAATGTTCTTGGAAATGTTAAGGATCGCCTTCCGGAGCCTGGGCAGTAACAAAATGCGGACTTTCTTGTCGATGCTCGGCATCATCATCGGGGTCGGGGCGGTAATTGCGGTTATCTCGATTGCCACCGGTTCGCAACAACAGGTGACAAGCAGGATCTCCGCCATGGGTTCAAATTTGATCCATATTCAACCGCGGATCCGGAGAGGGATGTTCGGACAACTCAGTTCCGATCCCCGGGAAATCTTCACCCTGGAATTGGGGGAAGCTATCAATAACTACTGTCCCTCGGTCCTCCGGTCGGCTCCGGTCTCCCAAGTTTCCGGCCATTTTATCGTCGGTGGGACCAACTACCGGGCCAATCTGGTCGGAACCTCCATCGATTATTTGCCCATCAATGATTACTGGCCGGCCCTGGGTAAATTCTTCAGCGCGTATGATCTGGACCATGCCACCAACGTGATTGTCCTGGGTTCGGAGATCGTCGCCGAACTCTTTGAAAATGAAAATCCCGTCGGGCAAAAAATCTCATTTTTATATAACAATCACACTTTCACCTATACCATCATCGGCGTTATGGAGGAAAAGGACCGGGGGTTAACCGGGAACTTGAACACCAGCGCTTATATACCGATCACCACTTATCTCCTTCAAATTACCAATAACCGGTATGTCAACAATTATCTGGCGCAGGCCGTCTCCGCCGCCGCGGCGGGTGAGGCGGTGGAGGAAATAAGATATCTCCTTACCAAGTATCTCAACGGTGAAGAAGATTTTTATATTACGAGCCAGGATCAATTATTGGAAACCATTAGTGAAGTGACGGCCACCATGACGTTAATGCTGGCCGGGATTGCAGCCATTTCCCTACTGGTGGGCGGGATCGGAATCATGAATATCATGCTGGTCTCGGTGACCGAAAGAACAAAAGAGATCGGCATCCGTAAAGCCCTGGGCGCAAAGAAAAAACATATCATAGGCCAATTTCTGATCGAAGCCGTAACCCTGAGCTGCCTGGGAGGACTCCTCGGTATTATCCTCGGGGACGTCTGCGCTTATTTGATCGCCCACCTTGGCGGCTGGGGGTTTGTCGTCACCCCGGCCAGTGTCATTCTGGCTTTGGGGTTTTCGCTGACCGTCGGCATCTTTTTCGGCATCTATCCAGCCTTTAAAGCCGCCGGGCTTGATCCGGTCGTTGCCCTCAGTTATGAGTAAAAGAAATAATTCATCCCCCGGCCGTATAGCCGATCACCACTTCGCCGGGTTCGAAGATCCTCATCTTCCCGGCCGGCCAGAACTCTTCGCGAAGTTCTCCACGGGCGTACACAAGGGCCGCGCCGGGAAGCTCATTTTTTGTTCCCCCCAACAGGCTCCGCAAATCCACCCCGGACCGACGCCTTTGGTCTTTATTGGCCAGGAAAAACAGGAAACCGTCATCGCCCCGGCGATAGCAGAGAAAGAACAGTTTTCTGTCCTTGATCCGGCTCCGGTCCGCCAGGAAATTCTCTTTTTCCGCCAGGGTATCGATGAACCTGCGCCGCAGGCGGACGGCGTTGCCCAACAATCTTCTCATCCACGCTTGGTCCTCATTAAGCCAGTGCAAGCAGTAGTGATCGAAAAAGGCCAGTTTACCGTAGAGAGGGTCGGTTCTGTCCAGGACAAACCGGCCCGCTTCCGTATTTTCCAACCCCAAATTCATCGGCTGGATTTCCGCCAGTTCCAAACCGTTGTTCAGGAAAGGCACGGTATTGGGTAAGAAGAAGTTCAAGAGGAGCAAAAATTCGCGGAGGTTTTTCTCGCGGTAGAGATGGGCAAAACGGGGTGTGTCCGGGGTTTCCGGGGCGGCGGCCACCGGGAGTACCGATTCCGAGAGTTCCTTTAATACCCGTTTTTGAAACCCGGAAAACCGGTATTTTTTATACAGGCTCCATAAGTTCCCGGTGATAAAATCAAACCCCTCGTCCCGGGCCACGGGGGAATTTTCCACCGCAAACTCCTCGGACTATAATATAAACCGGGGGTCCTTTTCCCTGACCGTCTTGACGATCGCCCTGAGTAATGCCGCGGGAAGCGCATGACTCATGTCAATCCGTGCGCCGTCGATTCCAAACTCTCTTTGGTAAAACGGGATAACCTCCACAATATAATCCCATAGTTCTCGGTTTAATCTTTCGCCCTGGTAGCGGTTGAGACAGGCGCCGTCCTGCAGGATAAAAGGGGGATAATCTTCTGCCACATACCGGCGGGCTTAAGGGTGAAGATCAAAATAGTACCTTAAGTAAGTCACGTCCGTCCAAGGCGGCTGCGGGTCGTTTATCACGTCGGAAAACCCGGGGACAGTGGTCACCCCAAACTCTTCTTCGATTAAGGTAAGGATGTTGGCGCCGCTCTGCGCCTGCCTTTCTTTTAGCCGCCCCCAGCGGCGGGCGTCAATTTTGTCCGGCGAAGGCCGGAAGCGGCCGAGGTACTCGGCAATCCCCGGGCTGGTATATAAATTTTCCAAGACATCGTCCTGGACCACGGTGAGTTTTTTCTCTTTTTCCACGGCCGGAACTCGAAAATCCTCATTGTACTTCTTATCAATCCAGTAAAACCAGTCCGGATGGTCAATCATCAGGTCGTTATCCCGGGCCGCTGTCCGGAAGGCAAAGTCCAGGATTACTTTCATGCCCAGAAGATGGCAAGCCTCAATAAAGGCTTTAAATTCCCTTGCCAACAATTCCTCTGTATACTCCCCTAAAAGTTCATCGTGGAGATTTTCGTCGAGTTGATAGTGGTTCTTTATCGCGTAGGGACTGCCGATTTCCCCCTTTTTATACTTTATACTGGATTTAAAGACCGGTAAGAGATAAAGCAAATCCACTCCGAGTTCCCTGAGGAGCGGCAAAAGGGAAAGCGATTTCAAATAAGTTCCCGGCACGATAGTTTCCCGGTGGTAGTGGTTCCAGGCGGAATGGGTCCGGATCAACATGCCGTAGATTACCCGGCGGCAAATATTCTCCCGAGCCGTTGCCTTCCCGGTTCCCTTCTTCTCCGCCCAAACGGGAGAAGACGCCCTTTCTTTCATGATTTCTTGCAGGCAAGTGCCAAAAAAAGCATAGGGGTTGACGCTAATCTCCCCGTCCCGCCCGGGGTGCCGGGTAAAGTCCGTATATCCGCAATAATTCCAGGTCTCGGGAATAAAGTAGACCCCGGTAAACCCGGTTTTTCTTTTCTCAAGGAGTGCCTGTAAAATTTGTAAATTTTCGCTTTTCCCCACCGGTCAAGTTACTCCAATAATTAATGGCCATTTTTAATATTCCCCCCCGGCCCGACTTTACGCTAAAAAGAAGAAGCCCCGGTCCCAACGCCGTCTCGTTATTTATACAAGGGGGCAGTATTATTATAAATATTAATATATTTTTAACATTAAATGTTATTTTTTGCCAGGTTTTTTCCCTTTGTTTCATATATAATTAAAATATCATCACAAATTAAATTGGAATCCCGATGCACAATTGTTTCTCCCAGTATTAGCCAGTATTTATGAGAGGATTCATTAGTAGGAGGATTCATGATGGACCCTTCCCAAATTTCCGAACAAACCTGGCGTGATTTAATTTTAGCCCATATCAACCTGGATTTCCAGTTTCTGGCCCTAAAAATTCTCTTATCGCGCCTGCGTTTAAAGGTCAAACTCGACCCTTCGCCGGAAAGCCTCGGGGATTCCATTGCGGAACTGAAAAACCTTTTTCTCCGTTTTCAAAATTTGCCCGCAGCCCAACGGGACTTGCAAAAAATTTTAGAAACACAGAGGAGTTTCCAATGAAAACGATGTTTACTTTAAATGAGGCCAAGGAGATAATAGCGGCTGGGAAAAAACTGCTTGTAGCCGGAGACGAGAGCCTTTTAACACAACTTCCGCCCGGTCCCTGGATCGCCGGAACGATACCGTATTTTATGACTGAAAACGGCGGTCTGGCAACAAAAGAACAATTATTTATCAACGAGTTGCCTTCTTTTATAACCAACTTTAAGATAAAAAAATACACGCCGGAATCGGTGGCGGATGTTTATAAGGACGCCCCGGAGAACGGCTTCAGCGTCATAATTATTCCCGCCTCCAGTCCCACCCATTTCTCCTTCGCGCTGAACGCCCCCAAGTATGAGGGCTTTGCCACCAAGCAGTTAATCGGCTGGATTGTTGGGGTTCACCTGGATGAAATCGGGAAGAAAACGCCAAAAGTCTTCAACGGCGAAGAAAATGAATCCCTTGAAGACGGCGCTCTTGTAATGCATATTGAATTGCCGCCTGATAAATACGGGGAAATCAATATTGTTAATATCTTCAAGCAAGGCAACGGCGACACTATCACCTTCCTGGAAGACAGTTTCAGCGCCACCGAGGCTGTTGTTAACGGGCAAACCGTAAGCTTTGCCGAATATTTAACCGCCAACAAGATCGACACCCGCCTACCCCTGGTGGCGGATTACTGCGGGGCGATGATCAACACCAGTTTTCAAAAGGTGGATCCGGAACAGAAAAAAGTTACTTTTTACGCTCCGGTTTTCCGGGGAATTCAATATAAAATCGCCGCTCCCATCAGTGATTACATTACATCTTTCACGCAACAACTACCCCAGGAGGAAAGCGCCCAAATCTTTTTCTCCTGCAACTGCATTTTAAACTATCTCTATTCCGAACTCGAAGGGAAGAAAACCGGAGGAGTAGTCGGACCCATTACTTTTGGGGAAATAGCTTATCAATTATTAAATCAGACCCTGGCTTATATCAGTATTAAAGATCATTGACAATCTTAACAAAGGCTTTTACCACTTCCGGGTCAAACCTGGACCCGGCTTGGCTCATAATTCTTTGGACGGCTTCTTCTTTACTGACGGCTGTTTTACCCCGCAGGAGGCTGTCGTAACATTCCGCCACGGCAATTATCCGCGCAGCGCGGGGAATTTCTTCCCCTTTCAGTCCTTTGGGATAACCCGACCCGTCCCATCTTTCATGATGAGCGAGGATCGCTTCAGCCAGGTCAAAAGGGTGGGAAAATGACTGGAGAATTCTATAACCGACCAGAGGGTGTTGCCGAACTCCCTTGGTCTTTGTGTCGGTTAATTTTTTTCTTCATGGCGCAAATTTTCATTATTAAGAACCGCAGTCTCTGCGGTATGGGGCTGAAAATTGGATGAAAGCCGTTTCCCTTACGCCAAGAGCAACAGGCTTACCGCCATCACCGCCATCCCCAGAACCAAACCGTAAATCGCCACATGATGCTCACCGTATTTTTCGGCCGTCGGGAGCAACTCATCCAGGGCAAGATAAGTCATGATTCCGGCCACCCCGGCGGAAACGATGCCGGCAACGGCTTCATTAAAGAACCTGGCCAGGATGAGATATCCCAAAACGGCCCCCAAGGGTTCGGAAAGACCGGAGAAAAAAGAGTAGAAAAAGGCTTTTTTCCGGTTGCCGGTGGCAAAATAAACCGGCACGAAAACCGCAATCCCTTCCGGAATATTATGAATGGCGATCGCCACGGCAATACTGATTCCCAGCGCCGGCGCTTGAACCGCACTCACGAAAGCCGCCAGTCCCTCGGGGAAATTATGAATGGCAATCGCCAGCGCGGAAAAAATACCCATCCGTAACAAGGCGGAATTATTTGCTTCTTCTGCAGCGAGATCTTTCATATCATACATTTCATGGGGATTTTCGATTTTTGGCACCAATTTATCGATAAGCGCGATGACGGCAATCCCGAGGAAAAAAGCCACCGTCGTCCAGAAATATCCCTTGGCTGCCCCGTAAACCGCTTCCAAAGAAGCACGGGCTTCCGCGAAGATTTCAATCATGGAAACATAAAGCATTACTCCTGCCGAAAAACCCAGGGTGACGGAGAGAAATTTTTTACCGGTTTGCTTGGTGTAAAAAGCCAAAACACTCCCGATCCCCGTGGATAAACCGGCCAGCAAAGTCAGGCCGAAAGCAAACAACAGGTTGCTCTTTTCCACCATGGTCCTTTTCCTTTCTCCGTGGTACTTTACTGAGGAAATTCGTAAAAAAAGACAAGCATTGAAGATTTCCCGGAGAGGAAACCTTCAATGCCGGTTACATGTTTTAAGGGATAAAGAAGTCTACCAGTTTTCAGCCAACAACTCAAAATGGGCCTGCGGATGGGCACAGGCCGGGCAAAGCTCCGGCGCTTCCTCTCCCTCATGGAGGTAACCGCAATTACGGCAGCGCCAAATGACGACCTGGTCCTTTTTGAAGACTTTCCCCGCCTCCACGTTGGCCTGGAGGGCCTTGAACCTTTTCTCATGCTGTTTTTCCGCCACCGCAATCGCCTCAAAAATATCGGCGATCTCCGGAAAACCTTCTTCACGCGCTACTTTAGCAAAAGTCGGGTACATATCGGTCCATTCATAATTTTCACCCATGGCCGCCGCTTTCAGATTTTCCGCGGTTGTTCCGATGACGCCGGCGGGAAAAGCGGCGGTAATCTCGACCTCTCCGCCTTCCAGGAGTTTAAAAAGCCGCTTGGCGTGTTCTTTCTCCTGGTTGGCCGTCTCCTCGAAGATATCGGCAATCTGCACATAACCCTCTTTCCGCGCCGTACTCGCGTAGTAGGTATACCTGTTTCTGGCCTGCGCCTCCCCGGCAAAGGCCGTTAAAATGTTTTTTTCCGTCCGGGTTCCTTTAAGCGACATCCTTAAATACCCCTTTCTTTATAATATGTTTAATATTTTAATCCCTATTTTAATTAACTTGACTCCATGTTTATTTTCAATTCTTTCCCTTTTGCTCCCGGCAAGCCGGGCAGATCCCATTATACTCCAGTTGATGCCCGATGACCCGGTATCCCGTTTTCTTTTCCACCCCCTCTTCTGTGACCATGACCGTTCCTGCTGGTAAATCATCCACCCGGTAACAACGAATACACCTTATATGATAATGATTGGCCGGATTACCGTCAAACCGCATCCGGGAACCGGCGCTCTCCAGCTTACTGATTAAACCGGCCTGCGCCATGAGATCCAGGTTCCGGTAAACAGTGGCCAGACTGATCCGGGGTATTCTCTTCTGGACCATGGCATAAACCTGATCCGCGGTAGGATGGGTCGTAACCTTTTGCAGTTCCTCCAAGATTACCCGGCGCTGACGGGTCATGGACAGTTTTTGTGAGGCCAAAAAACCTTCACTCCTCTGGATGAATTGAGAACAACCGGCCTGAATTGATAATGATAACTATTATTAATTATAGAGAACACTTTCCTTTTTGTCAAGCCTTAAAAAAGAACCGGCCAGGCCGAAGAATCAAGCAAGACCGATTTCCGCCGCCACCTGCCGCATACCGGCGATGGTTTCTTTTATCACCTCATTCAATTCCATCCCCAGCATCTCGGCGCCTTTGTTGATAATTTCCCGGTTGACGCCGGCGGCAAAGGATTTATCCTTCCATTTTTTCTTTACTGATTTAACTTCCAGGTCCAAAAGACTTTTGCTTGGCCTGACCAGGGCGGCGGCATAAATCAGCCCGGTCAATTCATCGATGGTGTAAAGGACTTTTTCCATACGGTGCACCGGTTCCACCTCCGAGCATAACCCCCAGCCGTGGCTTTGCACCGCACGGATATAATCCTCGGGCCAGCCCATGGCCGTTAGTATCTCCTTGACTTTTTGACAATGTTCCTCCGGGTAACGTTCATAGTCCAAATCATGGATTAGACCGATGATTCCCCATTTCTCCACATCCTCGCCAAAAAGGGCGGCAAAGTGCCGCATTACTCCTTCGACGGCCAAAGCATGCCGGAGTAAATTTTCGTCCTGGACATACTCTTGCAGCAGGCGTAATGCCTCCTCCCGGCTGATTTTTTTCTCCATTAATTATTCCCCCTTCATCCTTCTCTTCTCTTCTCTTATTGTCATCGCCGTTGGCAGTTTTATGGTAACCGCGTTAAACAGTCTTCAAACCATGGGTAACATTTTTGACCCACCGTCCGGAGGCCAAGCGGAGCAAGACAAAGATGCTCTTGACGATCTCTTCCATTAATCCGGCAGCGTAGACCAGATGCACCGGAAGTTTGAACACCAACGCACTGATGACCGTCAACGGAACACCGATCAACCACATGGTTATTCCTTCGGCCACGAAGGCAAAACGCGCATCCCCGCCCCCGCGTAAAATCCCGACAATGACGGTGTTGTTAAGAAGCCTGACGACAAAAACAGCGGCCGCCATATTAAGAATAATCCTGGCGTCATGCTGAACTTTACTGGAGACATTGAAGAAGGAGAGAATATAAGGGGCGCAGACGGCAAGCAGGATCCCCAGGAGAACCCCGGCTATTATTGATAAGACAACGAACCGCGCAGCATACAACCTCCCCTGTTTTATCTTGCCCGCGCCAACCGCATTGCCGATCATAACCGCCGCCGCGTTGGACATGCCGAAAATGAAGATGAGGAAAAGATTGGTGACGGTGTTGACAATCTGTATCGCCGCTACCGCCTGTGTACCCATCCGGCCGTAAACCACCGCATAAACCAGGCTGGCCGACCCCCAACAAATATCGTTGAGGATGACCGGAAGGATGGTGGCGTAAGATTTTTTTACATATGGCCAGTTAAAACCGGTCAACTCGCGCAGGGAAGCAGCGAGAATTCCTTTTTCCTTATAAACGTAAAGTATGATTATCGCGGTTTCAATCGCCCGGGCGAGCAAGGTGGCGAGGGCGGCGCCTCGCACCCCCAGCGCCGGGGCGCCAAAATTACCGAAGATGAACATATAATTAAAGAAAACATTACACACCAGAGCCGCCAGGCTCATCAGCATCGGCAAAAGGGCATTTCCGATCGAGCGCAAAGAAACATTATAAATAATGGTGATGCCGGTAAAAACATAGCCGGCCAGGACGATCTCCAGATAGCCGCGGCCCAGGTCGATAACGGCCGCCTCTTTATTGAAAACGGCAATAATCCGGCCGGAGAAAGGGTAACCAAAGGCTACGAAGACAGAGGAAAAAAGGATTGCCGACCATAATCCGACCCCGAGAACCCGCCGGATATTCCTGATGTCCCCTTGGCCCCAGAACTGGGCGATGAAAACCCCGCAACCGGCCCCCAAACCCAGCATAAACATGAGGAAGATAAAAAAATACTGGTTGGCAATGCCGACCGCGGCAATTTCCGTTTCCCCCAGCCGCCCCACCATTACCGTATCAATCATATTTACAAAGGAGGTGATTAAGTTTTGTAACATAACCGGAAGTGCTATTTTCAACATCTGCCGGTAAAAACCACGTTCCCGGAAAAGAACGGTTAAGAGTTGTTTCTTCGATGCCGCCACGCAAGCAGAACCTCCTCGGCGCCCATTGCCCCATTCCTGTTTAAATCCGACCGGCGTTGCCGTCACTTCTCTTTCCGATCTTCCGCATAAGAAAGCCCCTCCGGGAGGGGTTGTGTTATTCAGTATTATCTTATCTAACTTCCTTGGAAAAATCAATAGCCCGCCACGGCAAGGAAAGTTAGAGGAGACTTCGTCCATTTGGTGTTTGTCCTCAAATTACTGTTGGGCAGAAAACAACACCAGGGATAACCCGGGATGATTTGGGTTTTTTGCCTTTTATTTATATAAGTTGACAGCTTTAACATTCTTTGTTAAAATACTTAATAGCTTAAGAGGTAAAATATGCAAATTACTAAAACACCAGCCCCACCTTGGCAAAAGGAAGAGTTTACAATATATAGAGGAGATGTTGCCTGGGAAAAAACGTCCTCTTGCTCTCCCCCAAGCCTTCATCAGCCGCGTTCTCAGTGACAAAACTTCCACCATTGGGCATCCTAAGTATTGCTTCTTATTTACGGACGAAAAACATCCTTGTAGTTTTATTGTTGATTAGTGGAAGATGTCAAATATGGTGAAGAAAACAAAAATAATAGAAAATTATTCCCCCTATCTATGGTGGCCCGGCTGGTCTCCCGACGGGGTCTATTTGACATGCTCCCAGGCAAATAGCCCGGAATCGTTACTGGTTATCAACGTAGAAACAAAAGAAATAAGAACTTTTCAGGGACACTTGGCAGGGATCAATGGGGCAACCTGGTCTTCCGATGGAGCTTTTCTGGCAACGGGGGCCTGGGATGGTTCGGTACAGGTCTGGACCTTGACAGGTAAGCCATGCACCCGCTTTGGACACCTTTCAAAAGAATCTGTCGAAGGAGTCGATTGGTCGCCGTTTACTAATCTGATCGCGGCGGCCTCTTCTGATGGCAAGGTTTATTTATTGTCGTCGTTTACAGGAGAAATTATTTACGAAAGACAATTTTTCGATAAACTTTATAAGGCCGTTTGGAGCCGGGATGGACAATTTATCGGTGTTTGTAAAGAGAGAGGCTGTTCTTTTATCGAAGTTACCGCCGGAAGAATATATGAAAAGGAGGCAAATGTCCCCTTTTTCGATCTGGCTTGGGGCTTTGATAACAAAAGTCTGGTATTATCAGCGGCCAACGGGAAATTATGGCTTGCCTCCAGAGAATCTCCCCTTAAATTTGTTTTCTTGGGCGACTTGGGGGGCGGACCAATCGCTTTTCATCATTCAGGCCTTATCGCCGCCTGTCATGCGGATGAGTTAAATTTGCTCTTTCTTTCCGGGGAAATTCTTTGGCAGCACGTTTTCGAAAGCCAGATCATTGCCGTTTGTTGGAAACCGGACTCATATGACTTGTTTGTCGGAACCCGGAGGGGAGCGGGGTGGATCTTGCAATTGGAAAAAGTAATAAAGGGTGGGTTATAGACGGTCTTTTATAAGGTTACGGTTTATGGCCAAATATGTTATAATTGAAACTGGTAAAAAACTCTTCTGGTTACTGTTGCGTATAACCGGCGACGAATCGTCATATTTATTTATTTGAACAGGAGGACGTTGTATGAACACTTTTAAAGATTACCATTACCAGCGCCCGGACCTTAAAAAATTAGAAAGCGAATTTAACGAATTGTTACATCGGTTTAACCAGGCGGACTCTTTTACCGCCCAGGATGCGATCATAAATCAACTTAATAACCTGCGCCAGGAGTTCGAATCCATGGCCTCCCTGGCCCGGATCAGGCATTCCCTTGACACCCGTGACCCCTATTATGATGAGGAAAATAACTTTTTTGACGAGGCCACCCCGGTGTACGAAGGCCTGATCTACCAGTATTACCAGGCGCTGGTCAACTCAAAATACCGTCCCGGGCTGGAAGAAAAATGGGGTAAACAATTGTTCCGGCTCGCCGAGGCGCAACTCAAGACCTTTGCCCCGGAAATTATCGGGGATTTACAGACCGAAAACAAACTGGCCAGCCAATACACAAAACTCTGCGCTTCCGCCAGGATTATGTTTGAAGGGGAAGAAAGAAACCTTTCCCAGATGATCCCCTTTACTGAAGTCAAAGAGCGTGCAAGACGGAAAAAAGCCCAGGAAGCGGTGGCCGGTTTTTTCGCCGGCAACGAAGAGCAGTTTAACGAGATTTATGATCAATTGGTCAAGGTCCGCGACCGGGCTGCGAAAAAATTGGGGTTTAAAAACTTTGTGGAACTCGCTTATGCCCGGCTAGGCAGAACAGATTATGATGCGGCCATGGTGGCCGGCTACCGGAGACAGATCCGGAAAGCCATCGTCCCCCTGGCCGCCGAATTAAGAAAAAGGCAGGCCCAAAGGTTAAAAGTGGACGCCCTTAAATATTACGATGAACCGCTGACCTTTCCCACGGGTAATGCCGTGCCCAAGGGGGATCCGGAATGGATCATTAACAACGCCATCAAGATGTACCAGGAACTGTCCCCGGAAACCGGCGAGTTTTTCACTTTCATGGTGGAGAAAAACTTATTGGACCTGGTCGCCAAAAAAGGGAAAGCCGGCGGCGGATATGCCACCTATATCAGCAAGTACCAGTCGCCGTTCATCTTTTCCAATTTCAACGGTACCTCCGGCGACATTGACGTGCTCACCCACGAAGTGGGGCACGCCTTTCAATTCTACTGCAGTAAAGACCAGAAGCTTCCGGAGTATCTCTGCCCTACCATGGAAGCCTGCGAGATCTCCTCGATGAGCATGGAGTTTTTCACCTGGCCGTGGATGCACCTGTTCTTCCACGAAGACGAGCTTAAATATAAATTTGCCCACTTGAGCAGCGCCTTACTCTTTATCCCCTACGGCGCCACTGTTGATCACTTTCAGCACTGGGTCTACGAACATCCGGAGGCGACGCCGGAAGAACGGAAACAGGCCTGGCGGGAAATCGAACGGGAGTACCTCTTTTACCGTGATTATGACGACAACGACTTTTTAAACCAGGGAGGATACTGGTTCCGGCAGAGTCATATTTTTACGGTTCCCTTTTACTATATTGACTATACCCTGGCTCAGGTCTGCGCCCTCCAGTTCTGGAGCAAGGCCGCGACCAACCGGGAAGAGGCCTGGCAGGACTATTTAACCCTTTGCCAGGCCGGCGGCAGCAAATCCTTTTTGGAATTGATCGCGCTGGCCAATTTGAATAATCCGTTTACGGAAGGGTGTATTGAGGCGATTATCGATCCGGTTAAACAATGGCTGGCCCGGATCGATGATGGCAATTTATAAAGGATCCGTAAAAGGAACCTTTAAAACCCCGGCTTAATCCGACAAAAACCGGCAAGCCCCCTTCCTTAAAGTTTTGCGTTTTTAAATTTTGCGCCACTTACCCTCCGCAGGTAAGTGGCTTTTTTTGTTCTTTTTAATGAATTTATTCCAATCTACTTCATATAATGTTAAGTCCGTGTTTTCACCGGAAATTTCATGGTGGTTGAAGAAAAACAGCAAAAAAGGAGGCTGTACTGTTGACCGGCAATAAAGCGGAATCGGTCTTCTTCTATCTCCTCATCCTTTTGCTTGCCGCGGTTTTCCTTTATTTCCAGATCACCATCGAGAGTAAAATTACCGGGTTGTCCAAGGAAATTAATATTTTGGAAGAGATGCTCCAGGAAACAAAAATTGACCTGGACAAGGTGCAAAAAACGGTGGAGAAGATTGGGGAATCCATGGACGAACTCCAAGACAAGGTCGCAGGGGTAAAGGAGGTTTTTCAACAGGCGAAAAATTTGCAGTCTTACATGCTCCGGACGCAACCGCGGTTGAAACCGGAAGACTTGGTGGCCATTAGTTATGCCTTGCTTTATTACGCGCAACTTTATAACTTGGATCCCCTTTTGACGGTGGCCCTCGTCGAAGCGGAGTCATGTTTTTCCCCCCGTGCGGTCAGCCCCAAAGGAGCCAAAGGACTGATGCAGCTTATGCCGGGGACGGCAAGAATGCTGGAGGTAAGCGACCCTTTTGATATTTATCAGAACATTGCCGCCGGCACCCGGTATTTGGCCATGATGGTCGAAGAATTTGGGGATTTACAGCTGGCCTTGGCCGCTTATAACACCGGTCCGGGAAGAATCCGCGCCTCCCGGGGAATTCCCCCCTTCAGCGAAACAAAAAAATTTTTGACGCGCGTCGAGAAATGCTATAGCCGGTTGGAACAAATATGCGGGCATGAAAAATAATTATGGCCCGGACCCGGTGGGGCTGAAAATTAATCCGCCAGGAAAAAATTTTTCACTTCTTCGTTGTCAACCATCTCCGCCGTATACCGGCCTAAAAGCCGGTATAATTCCAGGAATCCGGGGGCGAATTTCGCCAAAGCCTCCCGGTGTTTACGGAGGGTGCCAAGGTCGCCTCTGGCCACCGGCCCGGTCAAGGCGGCGGCGGGGGGTAAATCCTGAAGATTCCGCAACGTTCCCTCCACCAAGCGGATAATCCCCTCCCTCACCTCTTTGTGGTCCATTCCGGCCTTTTTTAACAGCTGAAAACTTGCATTCACCAGGGTGACCAGATAATTGGAGGCAATAACCGCGGCGGCATGATAAAGGGGTTTGTGTTCCTTCTTGATCACCAGGAACTTCAGGTCCATGCGCCGGGCCAACTCCCGGGCAAAACTTTCCCCCTTTTCATTGCCTTCGATCGTATAAAGGGCTTCCGGCAGCAGTTGAATTCCTTCTTGAAAACCGGCAACCGCCTGCAGGGGATGGAAGGAAAAAACTCCCCCCTCCCATCCCTCCACCTTTAAAACACCGGAATCAAGCAATCCGCTCATATGCATGAGATACGCATTGCCGCGCGGACCGCCGCCGGCGATCAGTTCCGCCGTTTCCCTGATCGCCCCGTCAGGAGTGGTAATAAGGATCAAGTCCGCTTCCGGGACCGCGGCGAGTAAGGTTTTTCGGTTATAAATAGTGCCCTCGCCGATCTTCTCCAGCGCCCGCCGGCCGGTTTCCTCGCGACGGTTATAGACCCCTAGAATCTTAAAACCGCTTTTTTTTAAAAGATAGCCGAAGGCCGT
Organism: Bacillota bacterium; assembly: GCA_036678685.1. Classification (GTDB taxonomy): domain Bacteria; phylum Bacillota; class UBA4882; order UBA10575; family UBA10575; genus JAZIHH01. Next base: position 690,661 of record JAZIHH010000020.1, on the reverse strand, counting down.
GCCCACCCGGCCGCTGCCAATAATAAGAACCTTCATGCTTACTCCTCCCTGCTTTTCCTATCCTCCGTTTTCGTCCTTTCCCATTATTTATCCTTCTATACCGTCCGGCCGCTGTTTCTTGCAATTTTGTGAGGTTGGTTCTGTTTGAAAAAAACAGGTGGCGGGACCGGGATCACCGCCTTCATACTCTGCCGCCCGGGGAACAAAGTTACCGGGCAATTAATATCATGTCAAGAAGAAAGTTCCTTGGAAGGGGCGAAAAACATGGGTCACGTAGAAAAATCCACCCCGCCGGTAACCGGGTGTGCGGGGGAGATCCGGAAAGCGGCGGCCGTATTAACCGGAGGACCGCTCGCACCGGACATCCACGGTATAGTCCGTTTTAAAGACGTTCCGGGCGGGGTGGAAGTCTTTGTACACGTAGAAGGTCTTCCGCCTTATCAACCCGCCCGGGAAGGAAAACCGCCTATTGGACCCCACGGATTTCATATCCATGAAAAAGGCGATTGCACCATCGGCGACCCCGCGGATCCCTTCGCCGCCGCCGGGCCCCACTGGAACCCGGACCGGCAACCCCACGGGAACCACGCCGGCGATTTCCCGGTGCTCTTTTCCAACAGTGGTCTGGCGACCATGACGTTTTTCACCAACCGGTTCAAAGTCGCCGAGGTCGTGGGCAGGTCGGTAATCATCCATGAAAACCCCGACGATTACCGGTCGCAACCTGGCGAGGCGTCCGGTCGCCGGCTGGCCTGCGGGTTAATCCAACGGGAAGAATAGAGTGACCGGGCCGGCCATGAAGATGACCCCGGCCCTATTCCCTATTCGATCATACTTTTTAAGGCCTCCACGTTCTTAATCTTAATTGAAGAGCGGTGAAAATCAATTACTCCTTCTTCCCGCATTCTACACATCTCCCGGGAGAGGGAAGGCCGCGCCACATTCAGAAACTCCGCCATCTCATTCCGTTTCAGCGGCAACATGAAAGTGGCCGACCCCTGCTTCTGGTATTGTTCAAACAAAAAAGTGGCGATCTTCCCCCGTATACTCTTTATCGACAGGTATTCCACTTTTTTACTCAGCGCCAGCGCCCGATCGGAAACAATCCTGAGCATATTGGTGATTAACCGCCGGTGGCTGGGGCATTGCCGGCAACAATTGCCGGTGATCTTTTCCGGCGGTAAAAAGAGCGCTTGACAATTCCTTTGGGCGATAACCGAAGCCGGCCATTTTTTCTCCCCGGAAAAAGCCGCGGTTTCCCCAAAAATATCTCCCTCGCCCAAAACGGTCATAATCGTTCTTTGCCCGGCCGCGTTATCCTTAACGACCATTGCTTCGCCGGCCAGGAGGATTCCCAAGGCGTAAAAATCATCGCCCTGAACTGATAAATACTCATTCTTTTTGTATTTTCGCAACGCCGGGTTTAAACATTGCAACATGATGTTTAGTTCTTCCTCATCAACCCCGGTAAATAAAGGGCATGCTGTTAAGGTCCTTTTCCATTCGGTATAAATCGGTCATCACCCCGCTGTTGGTAACAATGGTTACTGCTTTACCATGATTATTCTAATACAATAGAATTAAAATCGCAATACGGATTCAGTGAAACACCCGGGGTGTCTGTATCTGTAGCGATGGCAAAAATAAGGAGGGCGAAATGATGAGCAATATGTTCTGTTTTCAGTGCGAGCAAACCGCCGGCGGCAAGGGCTGTGTCAAGACGGGTGTTTGCGGAAAAACACCCGCTGTGGCCAACGCCCAGGATGAATTGACCGGCGCCCTGGTGGGGTTGGCCCGGGCCGCGGAAAATAAAAAACCGTCACCACGGGCTGATGAATTAATGATGCAAGGTTTATTTGCCACCATTACCAATGTCAATTTTGACGAAAGCCGGATTAAAGAATTGACTGCGCTCGTGCGGGAAGAAAAGGAGAAATTGGGCGGCGCCCCCGACCTGCCTCCGGGTGAGTTATGGAGCGGAGACCCCGATACGGTTTCCCTGCGTTCCACCTTGTTGTTGGGAATCCGCGGTATGGCGGCCTATGCCTGGCACGCCTATGTTCTTGGGAAAAAAGATGAAGAACTTACCGCCTGGTTTTATAAGGGAATGCGGGCGATTGGGGAAACCCATACGGTTGAGGAATGGCTGGACCTCCTGATGGAATGCGGAGAAATGAATCTCAAATGCATGGCCCTGCTTGATGCAGCCAATACTTCCGCCTTTGGGCATCCGGTACCGACCAAGGTGAGCACCATCATAGAAAAAGGACCCTTTATTATCGTTTCCGGTCATGACCTCCATGATCTGAAGCAGCTTCTCATCCAGACCGAAGGCAAAGGAGTCAATGTTTATACCCACGGGGAAATGTTGCCGGCCCACGCCTATCCGGAACTGAAAAAATATCCTCACTTTAAAAGGCAATTTCGGTACGGCCTGGCAAAACCAACAGAAAGAGTTGGACGGTGTACCCGCCGCCGTACTCTTCACCACCAACTGCCTGATGCCGCCCAAGCCTTCCTATGCCGACCGGGTCTTTACCACAGCGGTCGTCGGGTACCCTGGCCTGGTCCATATCCCCGGCCGGAACGGCGAGAAGGATTTTTCCCCGGTGATTAATAAAGCCTTGGAACTGGGAGGCTGGGAGGAAGACCGCCGGCTGACCGGAATCAACGGCGGTACCGAACTGACCACCGGGTTTGGCCACCATGCCGTCCTGGGCGTGGCCGGCCAAGTAATTGAAGCGGTCAAAACCGGCGCCATTAAACACTTCTTCCTGGTGGGAGGCTGCGACGGTGCCCGGCCCGGAAGAAACTACTATACCGAATTTGTCCGTAAAACTCCCGCCGACACCATTGTTCTCACCCTGGCCTGCGGCAAGTACCGTTTCAACGACCTTGATCTGGGAGAAATCAACGGCCTGCCCCGGTTGATGGATATGGGGCAATGTAACGACGCCTATTCGGCCATCCGGGTGGCCACGGCTTTGGCCGAGGCCTTTGGGTGCGGTGTAAACGAACTTCCCCTTACCCTGGTTTTATCGTGGTATGAACAAAAGGCCGTCTCTATCTTACTAACCTTGCTTTCCTTGGGCATAAAGAATATTTTCCTCGGTCCGACCCTGCCGGCGTTTATTTCCCAAAACGTCCTGCAGGTGCTGGCGGAGAAATTCCAGATCCGGCCGGTTAGCACACCGGATGAGGACTTGAAGGCGGTCCTGGGATAAAGCTTTCAACGGTTTTTACCCGTTCATCAGTGATGGAGACCGCTCCTCCCGATGTTTTTCCTTCAAATTAAACATCGGGGTTTGGAGCCGGTCTCCTTTTCTTTCGGGGCAAATTGCGGGCTCTTCCTTCTCTGGGCGCCGGCGGGGCGGGTTTCCTTGCACAGCAAAATTATTACAGCATATTCAAAAAATCTCTATTCTATTTGCCCTGCCTTTTTTTTATTATATTAATAACAGGTTAACAAGAAGAGGCGGCCGCCCGGTTGGTAAAGGCCGCTTTACTGTAAAAAACAGAAAAAGGAGAAAAAAGGGGGGTATTAACAGGCCGGAGAAACGAAACGCAAAGGTAATTTTCGAAACGTTGGATGAATGGGTTGCCTTGTTGCGGTCAAAAAATGAGAGGAGGTTAAAGGATGAAAAGGTTGACAAGAGTGGGATTGTTACTGTTAGCGGTTGTTTTGGTTCTCTCTACCGCGTGTGGATTGTCAGCTCAAGAAAAACTGATTAGGGTTGGGATTGTCAATTTGCCACCGGAAGAATCCGGCTACCGTCAGGCCAATGTTGAAGATATGAACCGGGTCTTCTCCAGGGAAAACGGCTATGACGCCAGACAAACCAACACCGCCGACGTCAATGAGCAGATGGCGGCGGCCATGGGGTATATTCGCGACGGCGTCGACTATCTCCTGATCTCCGCCGCCCACGCCTCCGGATGGGACGACGTCCTGTTGGCGGCAAAAAGAGCCGGCGTCAAGGTTATTCTCTTTGACCGGGCAATTGACACGGATCCCGCGAACTATGAGGCGGCGCTTATCTCCGATATGCATTATGAGGGTCAGTTGGCAACCGACTGGGTTTTAAAGAATGTTCCGAAACCGATCAATCTCATCCTCATTCGCGGGCAGCTGGGGAGCGCCGCGGAAATCGGACGCAGCGCCCCGGTGCTTAAAGCCGCCGAAGAAGGCAAACTCAACATTGTGTGGGATGGAACGGGCGGCGACACCTGGAGTCTTGAGGAAGCCCGCAAAGTAGTGGAAGCCGCGATTGCCGCCGGAAAGGATTTCAACGTCATCTATGCCCAGAACGACGGAATGGCGCAAGGAGCTTGTCAGGCCCTTGAAGCGGCCGGGATCAGCTTCGGGAAGAACGGGAAGGTCAAGATCATCGGTTTCGACTTTAACCGTTTTGCCCTCCGCAACGTACAGGCCGGTTACTGGAACGCCGATGTGCAGTGCAATCCCCGTATGGCCGGCCAGATTGATCAGTGGATCAAAAGCGGCAACATCCCCAAAGGCATCGTCTATCAGGAAGAGATAATCTTGGACACGGACACGATCACCGATGAACATATCGAAAAATACGGGATCAATCCCGATCCGGGCAAGGGAGTAATCACGAGGTAGTTCCCGGGTCTTCCTTAAGGCAGTGCGGGGTCCGGGGTCTCTCCGGCCAACCGCACTGCCGTTCATTTCTATGATACCAGTAAGGAGGTCTTGGCTTGCAGTCGGAAATCATCCTCAAAATGGAGGGGATCTGCAAATCCTTTCCCGGGGTCAGAGCTCTGGACAACGTTGACTTCGTGCTCCGCAAGGGTGAAATCCATGCCCTGATGGGCGAAAATGGCGCGGGCAAGTCGACCCTGATCAAGATTTTGAACGGCGTTTACGAGAAGGATGCCGGCCGGATCATTTTAGAGGGAAGGCCGGTTCATTTTAAATCGCCGCAGGAGGCGCAGAATATGGGGATCGGCACGGTCTTCCAGGAGATTGCGCTCTGCCCCAATTTGACCGTGGCCGAAAATATGTTTATCGGCCGAAGCCGGGATGTTTTCGTTAAATGGAAGCAGATGAACGAACGGGCGGCCGGGATGCTCAGTTCCCTTGGCATTCCCGCGAGCCCGGCCCAGGAACTCGCCAGTTGCTCGATTGCCGTCCAGCAGATGATCGCGATTGCCCGCGCCGTCGATATGGACTGCAAGATCCTCATCCTGGACGAGCCCACATCCTCCCTGGACGAGGATGAAACGAAAAAACTTTTCGCTCTCATGCGCCAACTGAAAGCCCGGGGGGTAGGGATCATCTTCATTACCCACTTTATCGATCAGGTCTACGAGATCAGCGACCGGATTACGGTGCTGCGCAACGGGAAGTTAATCGGCGAATACCAAACATCCGCGCTTCCCCAAATCGAACTGGTCTCGAAGATGATGGGTAAGGCCCTGAGCGATATTTCGGCGATCCAAAAACACGAACTGCTTAAATCCGGTGACCGCGTGCCGGTCTTCGAGGCGAAGGCCCTTTCGAGCGCCGCCGGGGTAAGACCTTTCGATTTCGCAATCCATAAGGGCGAGGTGAACGGCTTTGCCGGGCTGCTCGGCTCGGGGCGCAGCGAAAGTGTGCGCGCCATCTTCGCCGCCGACAAGGTGACCGGCGGGGAAGTCAAAATAAACGGCAAGCGGGTGAAGATCAAGACACCCCTGCACGCCATGAAACAGGGGATCGGCTATCTGCCGGAGGACCGCAAGAGCGACGGGATCATCGACGAGCTTTCGGTGCGGGACAATATTATCCTCGCCTTGCAGGTGATGAAAGGCTTTTTTAAGCCGCTTTCGCGGAAACAGGCCGAGGAGTTTGCCAACCAGTATATACAGTTACTGGAGATTAAAACGCCGTCCCTCGACACGCCAATCAAATCCCTTTCCGGCGGCAACCAGCAGAAGGTAATTCTGGCCCGCTGGCTGCTCACCCACCCTATGTACCTGATCCTCGATGAACCCACCCGGGGAATCGATGTCGGAACCAAGGTGGAGATTCAAAAACTTGTGCTCAAGCTCGCAGCGGACGGGATGAGTCTGACCTTCATCTCCTCGGAAATCGACGAAATGCTTCGCGTCTGTTCGCGCCTGATCGTGATGAAAGACCGGGAAATTGTCGGCGAACTCAGGGGGGCGGATTTGACGGAGCAAAATGTGATGCACATGATCGCACAGGGGGGTAAATAAGATGCCAAGGTTAAAAGCACAGTTCGATCGTTTGTCCCATCTCTTTCTTCCCCTCTCGGTTCTGGTGATCCTCCTGATCATTAACCTGATTAAAGGCGCCGATTACTTCAAAATTACCATGGTCAACGGGGTCTTTTACGGGAACATCCCGAATATCCTCTTCGGCGCCTCGGAGTTGGTTATTCTCTCCGTCGGAATGACTCTGGTTACGGCGGCCGCCCGCGGGCAGGACATCAGTATCGGGGAGAGTGGCGCCATTTCTTCCGCCATCTTCGTCCAGTACGTTTTGCAGGCCGGCGAGGTCACCATCTGGACCATCCTGGCGGGTTTCCTCATCAGCTGCGTAGCCGGGCTCGTGATCGGCGCCTTCAACGGTACCCTGGTTTCGTTCTTCAATGTTCAGCCCATGGTGGCGACCCTCATCCTGTTTTTAGGGGGCAGGTCGATCGCGTTTATTATTGACGGCAAAGTATCGCCCATCCTGGCAAACCCGATCTCGAACCAAATCGGCACCGTCATACCGGGCGTGCCCATCCAGACGCCGATCATCCTGACCGCCGTTTTCCTCGCGCTCGTGGCCGTGGTCCTCAAGACCACCAATCTCCGGCTCTATGTGGAGGCGGTGGGCATCAACCCCAGCGCGGCGCGGCTGAACGGGATCAATCCGAAAAAGGTTATCTTCCTGACCTTTTTGCTGATGGGAGTCTGCAGCGCGATCGCAGGTTTCATTGCGGTAAACAAGGCAGGGCGCCACGACAGTGTCAACCTGCTCAAGTTCATCATGATGGACGCGATCCTGGCCGTCGCCCTAGGCGAAAACTCGCTGGGCGGCGGGAAGTTCAGTATCACCGGTTCGATTATCGGCGCGTACACCATCGAGGTGCTGAACAGGACCCTGCTCCGGCTGGAAGTAAACCCCGAAGCCATCAAGGCCTTCAAGGCGGTCTTCATTATCATTCTCATGGTCATTGCCTCGCCGGTGGTCAGGGTCTCTGCCAGGAAATTCCTGGACAAGGCAAAAACGTTCGTCGCCGGCTACTCCGTACGCCAGACAGGAGGACTAAACAAGGCGGTTGTTTCCATCACGGACAGTTCTGTGAAGAAGGAGGAGTAGAATGGGAACCCTGAATCCGACCAAACCAAGAACAAGAATGTCGAATTCGACGCTTCTTTTTATCATCGCCGGGATTATCTTTCTCCTGATGTATGGGATTGCCCTGCTCAGTTTTCCCGTTAGTTTCCGGCAGTTTCAGACCTTCTTTGACTTTTTCAACCTCAACGCGGCGCTCTTTATCGTTACCCTTGGGATGTGCATTGTTATGATCGGAGGCGGGATCGATATTTCCGTCGGCGCCGTCTGCGGCCTGGTCACCATGGCCTGCGCCGTGTTGCTCCAATCGGGAACGGGGAACATCTGGGGCGCCTTCTTTCTGGCGCTCGGGATCGGGCTCGCCTTTGGGCTCATGCATGGCTACCTCATTGCCTACCTTGAAATCCAGCCGTTTATTATAACGCTGGCCGGGATGTTCTTGGCGCAGGGGCTGCTGACGACCCTCCACAAAGAGCCGCTCAACGTGACCGTGCCTGCTTTTGTTGCTTTGCGGCGATTTACAATCGAGATTCCTTGGCTTGGCACCGTAAACCGGCTGGGCGTTTTCATCCCGTGTGAAATCAAACCGGGCGTCATCGTGGTGGTGGTCCTTGTTGTGCTCTACGCCGTCCTCATGAAGTGGTCGCGTTTCGGGCGCAATCTCTATGCGGTGGGCGGCAACCGTCAAAGCGCCCGGATGCTCGGGATCAACGTCAAAAAAACGATCTTCCTCTCCTACGTGCTCTGCGGGTTAACCGCCGGGATCTCTGGCTTTGTTTTCCTCCTGACGACAGGAGCCGGCAATATCGGAAACGGGGCCTTGTATGAGATAAAAGCCATCGCCGCCAATGTCATGGGCGGCATCCTGCTCAACGGCGGCGTGGGGAACTTGCTGGGCGCGCCCATCGGGACGCTGACCCTTCTGACCATCAACGAACTGATCCGGGCGGCGGGCGTCCAGTCAAACTTACAAGCGATCGTCAGCGGGCTCTTGCTGTATCTCTTTATTGTACTGCAAAGCATCATTATGTCATTGCGGGACAGGAGGAAATTCCGACTTGCCCTTCCTCCCTGGCTGAAACCGCACCTGGCCGCCGGAGGGGAAAGAGACCGGGAACCAAGAATAAGGAAAGCGGGCGAAAAGATCCGAAAACAGGTGAAATAATGATGAATTCCAGCCGGATTAGACCATTTAAAGCCCGGGGCTCCCGCCGGCCAATAATTCAGGCACGGTTTTCGCCCCGGACAACACTGTTTTACTTGTTAATCGTCCTTACCTTAACTCCTCTCCTCATCGTAGGAACAATCTCCCATGGCCATTTTAAAAAAGCGGTCACCAGCAAAGTGGCCCGCTATTCCCTGGCGGAGCTGACGCAAGCGGTTAATAACCTCCAGGGGAAACTGGCTGGCTATGAAGCTGTTTCTTTGCAATTGTTTGTGAATAATGATTTTCTCACCGCGCTGGAAAAATATTGCGACCACGGAAACAAGACGCGGGAGACGGCGGAAACAGTGAAAGCCTGTTTCCATGAGCATATGAAAAACGATGCGGATTTATTCGGTTTCATCTTTGTCAGCGCTTCCGGGCAAGTCGAGCCCATTGTCGTCACCAAAGATTTGCAGCAAGATTTTATTGCTTTGAGCCGGAAATTCAAAGAAACCGGCGCCGGCCGCGAGATTATGGAAGCCGACGGCGGGATTGTCTGGTCGGCCCCCCTCAAGATCAACCGGGGCAATTACGTGTTTTTGGGCCGGCTGATGAAAAAAATTTCCACCGGTGTGCCTTTGGGCATTTTGGCGCTGGTTATTGATGAAGAGAAAATCGATCGCTTGGTGAATTTGGCGTTTTATGAAGAATTAAATGATTCCTGGAACGGAATTGACTATTATTCGCTCCTCATTAACAGCAGGGGTGAAATCATCTCTTCACCGTTTAAAGAAGAGATCGGCAAGAAGGCCCCGCAAATAATTGAACGGATTTTGCCTGCAAATGGCGGGGCCTTGACCGGAGAGGACGCCGGTCGGGGGCGGCAGGGTAGTTTCCTTACTACGGTCAACCGGGAACAAAATTTGGTCACTTACAAAGCGGTGGACGGTAAAAGCAAGACGGCCGGGAGAAATAGTTGGTATCTGGTAAATTTGGTTTCCACCTCTTTTTTATATAAAGAAAGACGGGTGGTCGCGGTTGTCACCCTGGTTTTATCTTTGCTCTTTGGGGCGCTTGCCCTCTTGATATCTTTATACTTGACGAAACAGGTTGGCAAAGACGGAAATGAAAGTTGAACGGTTCCCACCGGCAATGAACAAATATTTCTTTAAAATCTTGTTAACAAGGGTTATAATTAGAACTGGGAGGTGATCGTTAGTTTGAAAGTTGCTCGCCTCTTTTGCCTGTCTTTCCTCTTTCTTTACCTGGTTCTAAATTTACCCTTGTTTTCTCCGGATTCAAGGCCCGGCTCCGGGGTGGCGGCCGCCGGGAGCACCTCTGTTTCCGGCTCCTTCCCTCCGAAAGCCAGGCCGCTTGTGATCGCCATTGTCCCTAAATCCCTGGATAATCCGGTTTTTGTCGATTCCATGGAAACCGCCATGTTGACCGCAAAGGAACTGGGAGTCAAATTGGAATGGGTGGCGCCCTTTAAAGTTGATCCGGATCTCCAAGTGAAAATAATCGAGGGCTTAATCTGGCGCAAAGTTGACGGGATTGCCATCAGCACCAGCGATCCGGAGAAAATAAGGAAAGTAATTGATAAGGCGGTTGAGGCCGGGATCAAAGTGGCGACGATTGACGCCGATTGTCCGGAGAGCAAACGCCTTTTTTATTGCGGCACCGATAATTATAAGGCCGGGTGGGCTTGCGGCGAGGCCATGGTGAAGATCGTCACCGAACGGGGGCTGGCCGGTAAAAAATTAAAGACGGCGATCCTGACGGGCGGGATTGAGGCGCATAACTTAAATGAACGAATCCGGGGCTTCAAGGAAGCGGTCGCCGGCAAACTCGATCTGGAATACGTGGCCTTATTGGCTTGTGATGACGATACCACCACCGGGGCCAAGATGGTTGAAGCATATATTAGAGAGCACCCGGAGACCGATTTATTTTATTTCTCCGGCGGATGGGCTTTCTTCGGGCCGACGGAGTCAATGCCCCTCTATCAGGAATGGTGCGACAACGGGGGAATCGCCGTCTCGATGGATACTTTTTACCCCGTCTTGCAAGCCGCGAAAAAAGGGTTTGCCCAGGCCTTGGTGGGGCAAGATTTCCGGAAAATGGGAGAGCTGACCGTTAAATACCTGGTGGACGCCATTAACGGGCTACCGGTACCGATGGAATATATCGATACCGGTTTGGAACTGGCCGATGAATCTAATTTTGATCTGTTATTAAGTCAGAAAAAACCATGGGAAATGAAATAAAATGAAGATCTTAAGAGCTGTCTTTACGGGCTTTCAAAACCGGTTGGTCAATACTTTTAAGTTGCGGTCGTTACGCTCCAAGTTTATGCTGTCTTTTGTCTTTTTAAGCACGATCCCCCTGGTTATCCTGGCCATTTTTTCTTATGGCGTTTATCATGATATCTTGCAACAGAATATTCAATCCTACACGAGCGAGGTTATTGACCGGGTCGACCGGAATCTCGAGATTTACCTCAGCGATCTGGAACGGATTTTGGAGCTGCGCAATGACTATTACAACCTGCAATTTATTAAATTAAGCCTGGCGGGGGATGTGGAAGGCAACCGCAAGTTTATCTTCCGGCTGTGGGAAAATCTGAATAACATCCGGAATTTTAAGACCGAGCTAAGAGATGTCTCCATCACGACGATCGGCGGGGTAACGGTTGGTTGTTACGGTGTGACCCATACCGATTTGGCGCAAAACGTACTCTTCCAGACTTTGGCGAACCGGACGGCCAAGGATGACAGTATCGCCATTTGGGGGCCGCACCCGGACTGGTTGGGCGGTCCCGTGTTTTCCGTCGGCAAGGCGATTCACGGTGATTATGATAACTTTTTGGGCATTATGAGCATTGATGTGGATGTGGAATTATTGGAGCGGATTTGCGGAAATATCAGGCTCGGCAAGACCGGTTACATCATGTTGCTGGACGAAGAAAACCGGATTATTTACCATCCGAACCGGGAATTAATCGGAAAAGGGATCGGCGCTTTGTTGGGCGAAGCGTCGCTCACCGACTGGCAACAGGATTTTACGACAAAAAGGAGACTGGGTAACCAGATAATCAGGGTTAAGACTTTTGCTCCGGCCAACTGGAAAATTATCGGACTCTCCAACCGCTTCGAGCTGGCGACGGAGATGCAAAAGATTACCGGGCTTTCTTTAACCATCATTTTTAGCACGATTCTGGTTTTGACCTTAATGGCGGTTTATTTCGCTCATTTGCTGACCAATCCCCTGAAAGAATTGCAGCAATCCATGAGGCACGCCTCGGAGGACTTAAATACCAACGTGGAAATTCACACCATGGATGAGATCGGAGAACTGAGCGAGACCTTCAATCAAATGCTGGCCCGGATTCGCCAGTTGATGAAGCAGAGTGTTCAGGAACAGGAAAAACGGCGGCGTGCCGAAATGAAAGCACTGCAGGAACAGATTAAACCTCATTTTATCTATAACACGCTCGACCTCATCATCGGCCTCCTGGAAACGAATAAAAATGAAGATGTGATTAACACGGTGGAGGCGTTGGGCGCGTTTTTCCGGATCAGCCTCAGCCAAGGCCAGGAGTTAATCACCATTCGTGAAGAGGCTGAACATGTCCGCAATTATCTTTATATCCAACGGAGACGCCATGGGGATAAATATGATTATGCCATCGAAATCGAGGAGCGGTTACTGAATAAGAAAACCATTAAACTAATCCTCCAGCCGCTTGTGGAGAACGCAATCTATCATGGGGTCAGGGAGTTGGAAACCCCCGGCGGCCTCATCCTGATCAAAGGTTTTTTAATGGAACCCGCAAATACCATCTGCTTTCAGGTGATCGACAACGGGGTCGGCATGGAACCGGCCAAGATGGAGGAGATCAATCGCTGCCTGCGGGAGAGCGGGACCGGACAACAGTATTTCGGGCTCAGTAACGTCAATGAACGGATTCGCCTGGCTTTTGGCCCGGAATATGGCCTGGCGTTGAGCCCGACTCCGGGCGGCGGCGTGACGGCCACGATCAAACTGCCGGTTGTGGAAGGAAAGGGGTGAAGCGAGTGTTCGGACTTTTGCTGGTCGAAGATGAAGAGGCGATCAAAGAAAAACTCATGAACAACGTGGCGTGGGCCGAGTACGGCTTTGCCCCGGTTTTAGGGGCGTCCAACGGCCTTGAGGCCCTGGCTCTCTTGGAGAAGCATCCCGTAAAGATTATGGTGACTGACGTGCAGATGCCGAAGATGAACGGAATCGAACTGATTAAAGAGGTCAAACGCCGCGGCTACCGGATGAAAATCATTGTGATTTCCGGCTTTGCCGAGTTTGAGTATGCGCAGGAATCGATCAAACTGAATGTCTCCGATTATCTGCTGAAACCTTTCGCCAGCAAAAGACTGCTGGAGGTGGTGCTCCGTTTCAAAGAGGAGTTCGAAAAGGAGGAAGCGGAGCGGTCGGAGATGAATGACCTGCGGGACCAGTTGGAAAAAAACAAAGCCGCTTTGGTGGAAAAACTCTTGTTGGACCTGCTTAACGGCAATGTGGTCACCAATATTGACGCCCAATTGGAGTTTTTGGGGATCAGCGGGATCAACAACCGCGACTTTCAAGTGGCGGTGATCGAGATTCCCGAGAACCAACTGGCGGATATGAGCGAAGAAGAAAAGTATCTCCTCAACTTGCATCTCTACCAACAGATACAACGGTTGGCCAACGGGAGCTCCTACCGGAATTTTCTCGTCAACCACCATCGCAATCAAGTGGTACTAATCTTCATTGAACCGGATGACAATTTGCCCCTGCGCTTGGAGGAGATTTTATCCCAGGCCCATTTGGCCTTAAAACATGCGCTCGCCTGCGGCTTGGGCCGTCCCTACCGGGATCTGGCGGACCTGGCCGTTTCCTACCGGGAGGCGTGTTCCGCGTTGCAATACCGTTATTTGTATGGAATGAATCAAGTTTTCTTTATTAACGATCTTAATCCGGATTATCAATCCTATCATAAAATCCTCACTGCGCTCCACCGCCATCCCATTTTTGACAATATAAAAATTGGCGCGGCTTCCGTCATCGAAGAGGATTTGGAAAGGATCATCAATGAGATCCGTCTGGCCAAGTTGAATCCCGGATTAACAAAGATGGTGGCCAGCAATTTAATTCTGTTGACCCTGGCCACCCTGAACGAACTGGGGTATAACGCCGGAGAAATCTTTGGCGCCAATGACACGACCCTGGTCGACCTGAATCAGGTGGAAAGCCTGGAGGAATTGAAGCGGCTTTTGTATTCCTTTTTTACCCGGATTAATCATCATATCCGGCAAAAACGCGCTTCCCTCAACCATCAACTGGTGGAAGAGATCCGGCGGTATCTGGATGAAAATTTTGCCGCGGATGTTACCCTTTCCGCCATGGCCAACCGTTATCATATCAGCCCCAGCTATCTCAGTCTCTTATTTACGGAACAGACCGGGAAGAATTTCATTGATTATCTCACCGAACGCCGGATTAAGAAAGCCAAAGAGTTGCTGAAGCATACGGATATGAAAATTTATGAAGTCGCCACCGCCGTCGGGTATAAGGATTCGTTTTATTTCAGCAATTGCTTTAAAAAGGTGGCGGGAATGTCGCCCAGCGAATACCGGGAGAATACCAAGTGATTACGGAACGGCCGGCGCACGCCTGCAGACCGGGGAAAGCCGGTCTTTTTTATTTGCCTTAAAATTGATCGGCATTTGATCGGCATAAAACAAAAATCCCGGCCCTTGTGAACCGGGAAACCCTTGCCATTACTGGCGCGCCTGAGAGGATTCGAACCTCTGACCTACGGATTAGAAGTCCGTTGCTCTATCCAGCTGAGCTACAGGCGCTGCTTATTTATTTTATCATATCCTCCCGTCCGGCGCAATCCCCTGTAAGCCACAATAAAACCACTGCCGGCTAAAACCCGGGCCGGGACCGGCTCCGGGATTTACAAATATAAACCCGGCCTAAAGACGCCGGGCAAAAAAGAACCGCCAAAAACGGTGTTCACTGTCGCGATACTTTTTAACAAATCGTTTGCCCAGGTAAAGAAGGAACCAACCGAAGATCACCGCCGTGGATACCTGTTGCATGTACCACATTAACTGGTCCAGGTAAAACAAAAGCTGGTACCAGGCCACGCTCTCACCCCCGAAATTTGTCGCCTCAGGCCAATTATGCCACAAATTCCAGGGTTTTATTCCATAGCCCGGTATTGGCAGCCGGATTCAGTATTCAATTCCCCGGCGCGGGCCTGTCCCCTGGTAAAAAGGGTGTTTAATCTCTTTCATCTCGGTAACCAGGTCGGCGCAGTCGATAAGCTCCGCCGGCATCTCCCGGCCGGTCAGGACCACTTCCGTTTCCAGCGGCCGTTTTTCCAGAAAGGACAAAACATCGGCCAGGGATAGGAGGCCAAGGTTGACCGCGTGGCTAATCTCATCGAGAATTACCAGCCGGTAGCCCTGACTGACGGCCGCTGCGGCTTCGGCCAGCCCTTTGGCGGCCAATTGTTTCTCTTCTTCCGTCGGCTGGCGCCCAATCAGCCAGCTGCCGCTTCCATACTGGCGGATGGGAATACCCAGTTCACGGCAGGCCTTTACTTCCCCGCTTTCTTCTTTTTTTAAAAACTGAAAAATCGCCACGCTCAGACCCTGTCCGTAGGCACGTAAAGCCAGCCCAAGGGCGGCGGTGGTTTTTCCTTTACCGTTTCCTGTGTAAACTTGAATCATCCTCTTTCTTCCCCTCCGGCGGGAGGATCAGATCCACCCCGCGCCCGCAATTTTCACATTGCTCTCCATTAATCCCGGTTATCCGGGCGGAGAAACCGGTTCTCTCCACCAAAATGTGGCCGCACTCCGGACACATGGTCCGGTTGAATTCAGGAGCGGCGACGTTGCCCACATAGACGTAAGCCAGTTCTTCTTTCGCCAGTTGATAGGCTTTTTCCAACACCCGCACCGGCGTGGGAGGAGTCTCCAGCCGGTAGTTGGGGAAATACCGGGAAAAATGAAGGGGAATTTTCCGGTCCAGACCGGCCACAAACCGTACTAATTCCCTTATCTCATCCTCGCTGTCGTTGGCCCCGGGAATGAGGAGGTTGGTCACTTCCAGGTGCACCCGTCCGGCCAAAAGTTCGGCGGTCTTCTTGACCGGCGCCGCCCGGCCTTCACAATACTCCCGGTAAAAATCGTCCGTCCAGCCCTTCAGGTCCAGATTTACCCCGTCAATCAGCGGAATCAGTTCCTGCAAGGGTTCGGGGTTGAGATAGCCGTTGGTCACCAGGACATTCTTTAGCCCCCGTTCCTTTGCCAGGCGGGACGCGTCGTAAATATATTCGTACCAAACCAGGGGTTCGGAGTAGGTATAGGCGAGGCCGATATTGCCCCGGGAACGGTAGTGAACGGCCAAGTCCACCAATTCCTCAGGTGAAAGCCGTTTGGTGGGGGAAGTGGCGTGGGCGATTTCCCAGTTTTGGCAGAACCGGCAGGCCAGGTTGCAACCGATGGTTCCTACCGACAGAATCAGGGAACCGGGGTAAAAATGATACAAGGGTTTTTTTTCGATCGGATCCAGGGCCAGGGCGGAAACCTCTCCGTAACCGGCCGCATACAGCCGGCCGCCCCGGGCGACCCGCACCCGGCAAAAGCCTTCTTCCCCTTCCTCAAGCCGGCAGGCCCGGGGGCAAAGGGTGCACCACACCCTCCCGGCGTTATACCGGTAAAAACGCGCCTCCTTCTCGTGAGCCATTCTCTTTCCTCCTCAGTAGTAACGGGTTACCTCGAACCGCTCCAACTGTACCTCCTCGCCGGGATCGATTCCGGCCTTGCGCGCGGCAATTGCCACCTGTTCCTCCGGAGTGTCGATTCCTTCCAGGTTGGGAAGGAGCAGGCCGCTGCGGCGGCCTTTGCGCACAATGACCCCGTATTTTTTCGGGTCAAGGTCTTCTATCCCCCGGACCGGCTCGGGCGCCTGCAAAATATCCACCGAATAGGTCAAATCATCCAGTTCTTCCTCGCGCACAGGTTCAAAACGGGGATCATGAAAAGCCGCGGCGATGGCATTGGCTTTGATCTCCTCCGCGGTATTGGCCCGGCTGGGAAAAACCGTCCCTATACAACCACGCAGCCGCCCGTGTTTTTTAATGGAGACAAACACCCCGGCTCTCGGCGGCAACTCTTCCGGTAAGGTAATCCCCTCCGGTAATTGTTGCCCCCGGAGATAAGCTTCCACTGTCCGGCGGGCCAAACGGACCGGCGGGGACTCTTTTTCCCGGCGGGCGGCGAGTTCTTCCGCCTTCCGTCCCAACAGGACAGGCAGAAGACGGCGCCGGGGATTCTCCGCGCCCGGGGTGACGGTGGCCACCGCATAACCAACCCCAAAGGGCCCTTCATAACTTAAAACCTCGGTCTCAATCTCCAATCCTTCAAAGACGCCCAACAGCATCACCACGGGCCGGTATCCGCATTCCGCCGCGTTCTCCACCAACACCGGGTCCATGCGGATTATTTCCTCGGGCCGGTTTTCCCGGAGCAGTTTGACCAGTAGCAGGTCAAATTCTTGCCCCCGCGGATCATATCCCGCCGGCGCGCCCGGCTGCAGGCAGTGGGAAAGATCACCGCTGGCCAGAACCGCGACACGGCGGGAGCTTTTCCGAATGGCCCGGCCGACGGCGGCACCCAGGGCGTATTGTTTTTCCGGGGGTTGAAAGCAAATACCGGTCGCCACCAGGTTAAAAGGCATGTCCGGCATGAAATAAAGGGGCACAAGAACCCCGTGATCCAAACCGGGGCCCGGGCCGTAACCAAAAGCGGTTTCTCTGTTGAGGACGGCGACGGACAAACCCTCCGCTTCCACTTCGGCCGCAATGGCCGCCACCAGTTCCCGGTCATTCCGGAAGGACCAGGAAAGACTGCAGCCGAACCGCCTGAGGTTTCCCTGCAGGTTTTCCCCGCCCCGCACCGGCAGCTCTTTTTCCAGTAACGGTCCATGGGGGGAGAAGATCACCACCGTTTCCGGGGCGAGTTCCCTTACCCTGCCCGCCAGTTGTTCCATGGCGGCAACCGTCTTGGCGGTCTTCTTCGTCTCCTCTCCCCCGACCTCGCGGATGGAAATCGGGGCGTGGGGGACGAGCGCACCCATGAGCAGCACAAATATCCCCTCCTTATAACGTAATTAACTTATATGTAGTATCTGATCTCCACCCAATATTCTTTCTCTTCCGACGGACTAAATCCTCCCCGGGGCGCCAGCCCGACTTGACACCGGATATTCTCCCTTTCGAGCTGAAGAATGAGAAGGATTCCTTCCTGGATTTCGTCGCCTTTCCGGGATTGGAAAAACTCCGTTCGCAGGTTGTACCGGGGAAAAACCCTTTGCCACCTTACTCCCCACCGGAACCCGGGGTCATAGCGTTCTTCCTCTTCCTCTCCCAGGTAAAGGTCGCGGCGCACCGCCTCCCGGTAATCCACCATCCAGCTTACGGTAGAGTCCGGCGTTCGCGGGTGTTCCAGCCTTCCGGCCAAGTCCCACTCTTCCCGCTTTTTATTCTCCCCCCATTCATGTAAAAGCCGTGAACATCTAACCGCCAAAAAGGTCTTGCCGGTAACCGTCCATTCCCACTCTGCGACCCAGCTGTTTCGCCACTCGTTTTTCCAGGCGTCTTCGGGATATTCGCCGGTGCTCTCCCGGTAACGCAAGGAAAAGAAATGACCGGCCAGGCGGGCGTCCCCGCCGGTCTCCAAATGATATTTGCGCCAGGAAGACAAAGAAGTTTGGTAATCCTTTTGCCGCATCTTCAGTTCGGTAAGCCACATAACCCCCCCTTCCCGCCGCCGCACCCGGGCGCCCAGTTCACTATAGAAATATTCGTCCAGCCTTGAAGAAGGAGAAGGCAGCCTGTGTTCGCCCTCGGCCCACAGCCGACCGGACCAGAAGGTCCGGGCGGTATTCTCCAAAAAAAGCCGGAGTTCCCGGTAGGTACAGGCCGGCTGGGTGGAAAGCCGGCCTCCCGTTCCATACCACCAGGTGCCTCCGGCTCTTTTCCGGAATGAGGTATCCAGGTAAGACAGGCGATCGTCGGAAGAGGGATCATTATGCACCAGTGACCATTCCCAACGGAGATCCCCGGTCCGGTAAGTAAAACTCCAGCCCGTCCTGGAAAAGAAATTCCCTTCCCGCCATTTGCCTTTCCACACCAACGGGCCCGGTTCCCAGGCCGCCCCGGCCTGTGCGGAGCAGAAAAAGAAAACGCTGAGGACAAGTGCTTCCCGGAGAATTTTTCTTGCCACTCTCTTCCCTCCATTCCTCTTTCTGGAAGAGAGTTTCGACGTCGTTTTTTATTTTCCTTTTTCCACCATTACCTGCTTTTTCCTACCAAATCGGCCCGGGGAACCAGCGGCTGGTCAAAAAAGAGATGCCCGCCCAAGGTTCTCTCCTCTTCCCCGGCCACTAGTAAAGTGATCTCCTCCACCGGCAAATTGGCGGCCAGGGTGTTGACGATGGCATAAACAGCCAGCAGTTCGGCGGCTCCTCCTCCGTTCACCGCCGTGACCAGGCTTTCATCCAAGTCCACGATGGCGGCCGTCCCGTCCAACCGGATCTCCCGCAGCCAGGCGCCGGGTGGAACCGGCGGCAGCAGGACGCTCCTTTCCCCCGGCCCGGAAAACAACTCCTCCAGGATTAACCGGGCCCGGGAAAGTGGTGTTGTCCCGGTTCCCGGAGGGAATTCCCTTTCTTCCACCCACAGTGCCATGTCCTTGTTGTCCGGAGCGCCAAAATAAAGGTGAAAGATTCCTTCCGGCGGCGCCGTAAATTTTCCCGGGGCGGACACCGGCAATTCCCGGTCAACCGGTAAAAAACCGGCCCGTTTCTGTTTTTGCACGAGGAAGTTGACCGTGCCGGCAAAAATCGCTTCCGCCAACCGTTCCCGGTATTTTTCCTCAGCCAGCAACTTTTCTTCCCGCGGATTGGAGATGAAGCCTACTTCTACAGTGACGGAAGGCATTACGGTGGCCGTTAAAATCTTGTAATCGGCCGCCAAAGGCCGCCGGCGGTTGGGGCCGAGCCTGGCTGCCAGTTCATCCTGGATGCAGACGGCCAACTGTTTACTGTCGGAATGTACTGTATCATAAAAACACTGGGCTCCGGACCAGACCGCCTGGGGAAAACTGTTTACATGAATACTTAACAAGAGATCCGCCTTGCTTTCGTTGGCCTTCTGCACCCGGTAGGCGATGTCCCGACTTTTTCTGGTCCCGGAGGCCGGATCCCCCTGGTCGCCGTAATCCACATCCGTTTCTCTCGTTAACACCACCCGGGCTCCGACCCGGGAAAACATCCGCCGTAATCTCAGGGCCAAATCCAGGGTTATCTCTTTCTCCGTCAACCCGCTGCGTCCTACGGCCCCGGGATCCCTGCCGCCGTGCCCGGCGTCGATGACCACTGTTTTTCCGGCTACGGCGTAGGACGGGGGAGCCGTGGTCCAAACCGCGCCGTACCGGGCAAACCCCATTCCGAGCAGAAGAAAAACCGCCGATACCCCGAGGGTTTTCCCAAGAGACCGCCAAGATAAAAACACCAGAAAAACAGGGGGTTTTCTCACCCGTTTCACCCCGGTTCACCTCCCGCCGCTTCTTTTATGAAAGATATGCCTGCCCCGGACGGCTTAGAAGCGATTGTTTCCCGTCTTGTTGAAAAGAAAAAGATTTAGGAAAAGAAAATAAGAAAAATATCCGTCTACCTGGTTGACTTTTAATATCATTTTTGCTATTATTATTTTGTTTTAAAGTTCCCAAAGGAGGAGAGACGTTAATCCCAAGCAAAAACAGATAGTCCTGATCTAACATATACCCGGAGCTTCCTCTGGCAAGTATCATCGGGTGAAGGGAAATCAGGGCGCTTATGGGTCAAAACGTTCATCCTGACAAAAAATGAGCGGGGTGAGATGAATGAAAGCTTTTGATACTGTAGGTGCTCATATTTTAGCGGATTTTTGGGGGTGCCGGTTTAAGGACCTCGATGATGCGGAACTTCTAATGAATAGTTTGCGGGCAGCGGCAAAATCTGCGAACATGACTGTATTAGCCGAGGAAGCCCATAAGTTCGAACCCCAGGGTTTTACCGGCCTTCTGCTTCTGGCGGAGAGTCATATCTCCATTCACACTTACCCGGAAAAAGGTTACGCGGCAGTTGATGTTTATACCTGCGGTCGCGGCATGACGCAAAAAGCCGTGGACTATTTAAAGAAAGTTTTACAACCCACCAAAACCAAGGAAATTGTCCTCCGCCGGGGGGTACCGGATGAGGGAGATACTTGACTGACAACGAAAAAGAGAGAAAAAAGAAAAACTGCAACCGGGCAACCGGTTTTTTTTATCCCCACCCGTGTCATCTCTTCCCACCTTCTCCTGGATCTTCCCCTCCCTTTTTTTGTTACCCGGGTTATACTAAACCATGAGTACTTGGGAGGAGGGAAGGAACTGTGCGTACCTTGTGGAAGGGAGCGATCAGTTTTGGGCTGGTCAACATCCCAATCAAGATGTACACGGCCACCCAGCGCCAGGATATCCGCTTCCATTACCTGCACGCCGCCTGCAAAACTCCGGTGCAAACCCGCAGGTATTGCCCGTCCTGCCGGGCCGAAGTCAACCGGGAAGACCTGGTCTGGGGTTATGAGTACGAAAAAGGGCGTTATGTGATTCTTAAGGAAGAAGATTTTCAGAATCTACCGGATGAAAACACCAAGACCATAGATATCCTGGATTTCATCAACCTGGCGGAGGTGGATCCGGTCTACTTTGACAAAAGCTATTTCTTGGAACCGGCGCCCGGTGGAGAGAAAGCCTACGCCCTTCTGAAAAGAGCAATGGTGGAAACCGGCAAGATCGCCGTGGCCAAGGTAATGATCCGGACCAAAAGCTCCCTTTGTTGCCTCCGGGTTTTTGCCGGCCTGCTGATGATGGTCACCATGTTTTACCCCGACGAAGTCCGCTCCCCGGAAACCCTTACCCATCAAATTAAAGAACCCCCCCTCCATCCCAATGAAATCAGTATGGCCAACAGCCTGGTGGAAAACCTTTCGGCCCCCTTTAACCCTGCCAAGTATACCAACGATTACCGGGCGGCCCTGATGGAACTGATCCAGGCCAAGATCGCCGGTGAAGAAGTGGCGGTTCCCTCCTCCCCGGAAACGGAAAAAGTCGTCGATCTCATGGAAGCCCTCCGGGCCAGCCTGCAGGCGACGGAAAAAAAACCGGCCGCCCGCGGACGGAGGAAGACCAAAACCGGATGATGCTCCCGGAAAATATCCGGCCTATGCTGGCCGTAGGAGCCGAGCCTTTTGACTCCGCGGACTATCAGTTTGAAATTAAATGGGACGGGCTCCGGGCCCTGGCTTTTCTTACCGGCGCCACCCGCCTGCAAAGCAGGAATCTGCGGGAAATCACGGCCCAATATCCCGAACTGGCCGCTTTACACCGGCAAACCCGGCGCCCCGCCACGGTCCTGGACGGGGAGATCATCACCCTCAAGGAAGGAAAACCCAGTTTTCAGCAGCTGCAAAGCAGGATGCACGCGGTCTCGCCCCAAGCCGTCCGCCGCGCCGCGCGGGAGAACCCGGTCATTTACATTGCCTTTGATCTGCTCTATTACAACGGCCGTTCCCTGCTCCGGGAGCCCTGGCAAACAAGGAGAGAACTCCTCCAGGCCAATATAATCCCCGGCCCCCACCTGCTCATCAGCGACGCCGTGCCGGAAAAAGGCCGGGCGTTTTTCCGGGAGGTGGTGGCAAAAGGGTTGGAAGGAATAATGGCCAAAGAAAAAAACAGTCCCTACCTTCCGGGGAAACGCAGCCCGTGGTGGAAAAAGATCCGGGCGACCAAAAGCGGGCATTTTGTGATCTGCGGCTACACCGTCAATCCCGCCGGCCGCCAGGGTTTTTCCGCGTTGGTCCTCGGGGCTTTCCGGGACGGACGACTTCTCCCCTGCGGTCTGGTGGGTACCGGTTTTTCTGAAGAAGAGATTAACCGCCTGCTCCGTCTCTTCAAGCCGCTCGTTGCCGAAGAATCTCCTTTTTCCCCTTCCGGGCCGGCTGTTCCCGGCGTGCGCTGGCTGCGTCCGGAAATCGTCTGTGAAGTGGAATACCTGCAGTTTACCGCGGCCGGCCAACTCCGGCACCCCCTCTACCGCGGCCTTCGTCCGGAAGTACACCCCACCATGTGCCGGGTGCCGGACAATTAATTTCTTTATGGGACCCGTTTCCGCACCCGTGAACGCCCGGGAGACAACAACCAACCGCCAACCCGGAATAGGTCCAAAGGAGGAAGTAAAACCTGCCGTGTCCAATGGTCCAGCACAAATCCTGACCATCAACGGGCATGACATTCCCGTAAAAAATCTGGATAAACCCTTCTGGCCGGAGGAGGGAATCACCAAAGGCCGGATCATGGAGTATTACATAAAAATCTGGCCTTTCCTCGCCCCTCATCTGCGGGACCGTCCCCTTTCCCTGGTACGGTACCCCGACGGTATCCACGGTGATTTTTTTTACCAGAAAAACTTTCCCAATCCGCCTCCTTGGGTGGAAACTTTTACCGTCACCTCCAAAAACCGCGCCGTCCATTATGTTATGGTCAACAACCTGGAGACTCTGATCTGGAGTATTAACCTGGGCTGTATTGAGATCCATCCCCAGCTTTCCACCAGGCGCCGCCCGCAGCATCCCAGTTATCTCATTTTCGACCTTGACCCTATGCCTCCCGCCACTTTAGAAGAGGCGAAACAGGTTGCCCTGGCGATTAAAGAGCTCGGCGACCACTTGGGCTTGCAGATCTTCCCCAAGCTTTCCGGGGCCACCGGGCTCCATCTTTATCTGCCGCTTGCTCCAGTCTATACTTTCAAACAAACCGCCACCTTTGTCCAACGGCTGGGTGAGGCGGTAATCGGCGTCTTCCCCAATCTGGCCACCAACGAACGCTCGGTCAAGGCCAGGGAGGGCAAAGTATATATCGACCACCTGCAAAACCTGCCGGGGAAAACCATCGCCGCCGTTTACAGCCTCCGCCCATTCCCCGGCGCCCCGGTCTCCATGCCGGTCACCTGGGATGAACTTCCCCACGTCCATCCCGGGCTCTTCACTATCAACACTGCCGAACGCCGCCTGCAGGAAACCGGGGACCTCTTTACCCCGTTGCTTACTCTCCGCCAACACCTTCCCCCCGCTTATCTTACTTAAATCCGTTGCTTGTTGCCTTAATTGCCGAATAAATAAAATAAAGTAGGGACAAACTCAGGTAATTTGCTAATCCCGGTCTTGTTTACCGGGTGCGTTTCAAAACCGCTCAAAGAACTAACCGGCCCCAAGTGGGATGCGAATTTAACGCTTCCCTTGATTGTCAGAACCAAGGAGAAAGGCACAGAAATTAACCTGGACGATACCCCTAACGCTTTAGGTGAAGAAGGCCTGGGCTTGCAGGGGAAAAGCCTTGGCAAATTTGAAATTGAACCTCAGGAGTTTGGGTATTTTACTGTGAAAGTAGACGAGCTTGATATTCCCCCAATACCGCTAGCGCCTGGTATCTCCGTAGAAGTTAATGAAACGACCGAACTCGAGATCCCCGAGGGTTTGTCAGAAATCAAATTAAGCGACCGCACGCAGGACGATGATCACAACCGGGTCAATACGATCGCTATCGAACTGGCCGGCGCCACCGCCGGAGTTGGGGGGTTAACCATCTCCTTAACGGACGCCAATGGTACACCCCATACAACGCAACAATCCCGGAAGGCGGTAATTCTACCGAGCTTATCCTGACCAATGCGGTGTTGGGCGCCGGTACCATAGATTTGGAAGTTTCTGGTACAGTTACCACCACCGGAACCGGCGGCCTGGGTATTAACTTTACCCCTACTGCTCTGGAGATCGCCGAGATGACCGTAGCCGGTGACAAACTGGAGGAAATGCTTGATTTCGAAATGGATGAGGAAGAAATCCAAATTGAACTGGGAGATTCAGGGCTGGAATTCACTGCTCTTGAATTCACTTTTGAATCAAAAAATATCCCGGCTGGACTGCAGGCAACGCTTGATCTCCGTGTGGAAGGCCGTGCGGAGAATGAAACAATTATTGGCGTTCCATATGAAACTTCCCTTGTCCTGGAGAGAGAAAATCCTGAGACAATAGATTTGGCATCGGCTGTCAACCCCATTCTGGCCCAAGACCCCTATTACCTGGTATTCGTCATCAAAAAGGTGAGTTTCGGCACCGCTCATCAGGAAATCACCCTCAAACACAAGGATGGCATGGATCTGGCCGTCACTCACCACATCGGTGTGCGCACGAAACCGGAAGCAGTGGAAGTGGATGAGCTTGAGGAAGACCTGATTCAATACGCCCAACTGGTCATGAAGGTTAACAATGACAGTCCGCTCCAGCTCAAACTGGCTGTCTACTTGTCTCCCCAGGATGTGCCGGTTAATGATCCTAACTATGTCTACAAAGAAGCAGGAATAAAAAGGCGGAAGTCAGACCGTGGTGCTCGGTATCTCCGCCAAAGAGCTTTACTATCTGACCAGTACCGGTACACTTTGGCACCAAATCGAAGTGGAAAACTACTCCGGTGCCGAAGAGGTAAAAGAGGGTGATTCCCTGGAGATTGTAGTTTACGCCGAAGCCAAAGTCCGGGTTGACATGGAAAAAATTAGGGAGGAGGATTACGATGACCGGTAAAAAATTTTTAATCCCACTCCTCGGCCTCTTCTTCCTCGTTCTTGGCGCTGGCCCCGTTTTCGCCATGGAACCCGGGGGGCTGGAAAAAGAAGTCCCTTGGCAGGTGCCGCTCGAAAAGAACCGGGACCATCCAGGCCCTACTAAGCCGGTGTTTTCCCTCGCTCCCTGGCTGACGGATAACCCGGCGGAGGCGGCTTTTGCCGGTACCCGCTTTGAACTGGTCTTTCCAAATATTTCCGGATCCATAGGGAATAACCTGTTCAACCTGGATTATCTCAATGCCGATTTTACCGGGACGGAAGGAGAGAAACGGAAAAAAGAGTTCCTCGCCCAGATCGATGGCACGGGGTTTCTCCTCAATTATGCCTCCCATCTCCAGACAGGCCTCACCATCGGCCGGTTCAGTCTTCACCTTCAACCCTGGGTCAGCGGCACCTTCAATATAAGTGAAGGCCTTCCCTATCTGCTTTTCGACGGTTTGACCCCAAACTCCGTCTACAGCCTCTCCGGTCTGGGGGGAAACGGTATGGCCGCCGCAGCCGTCAATCTGAGCTACGCCCATCCCTTCCGGCTCACCGATGATGCTTCCCTGGGCGTGGGCATAAACTTACGGTATCTCTACGGTCTTGGCGTCTACGAAGCACAAATTAAAAACGGAAAAATCGAGACCAACGAGATCGGGGAAACGGAATACACCATCTCCGACGCCCTGTATTACCATGGGTCAATCGATGATCCCGGTTTCAGCGGGCAGGGTATCTTTTTTGACCTTGGCGCCCTCTACCGGCAAGACCGCTGGCAGGCCGGGTTGGCCCTCAGAAACATCGGCCGTATGCGCTGGCAAGGAATTACCGGGGAAAGACTGACCGGTGAACCCTTGACCGGCAGGATCACCGGCGGCCCGGAGGGTCCGGAATTCCCCGAGGAAGATTTGGAGTACCAGGCGGAGACCTTCAGCGATCATTCCCATTCTCTTCCCCTGGTTCTGCAGGTCCACGGTTCCTACCAGGTTTTGCAGAGCCTGGCGGCCAGCGCCGGTATGGATAAAGCCCTGAAAAGCGGGTGGGGTTACTCCAGCAAACCCCGGTTCTGGACCAGTCTGGACTGGCGTCCTTTCAGCCTCCTGCACCTGGGCGGCACGATAGCCCGGCAGGGAGCCATGTGGCAATATCAAGCCCTGCTCGAACTCCGTCTCTGGGCCTGGTGGCTCAACCTGCAGGCGGGCTGGAACGGGACCGGTTTATTCCTGGAAGATATTAACGGGTTAAACATCTCCTTCTCTTCAGCATTTCATTTTTAGGTAAAACCGGATAAACCCCCATCTCTGGCGCCGGGTATACCGTAAAGGCCGGGACAAAAGGTCCCGGCTTTTTTCTTTCCACCCCTGCCACTAATTACTTGCAGGGAAAAGCGGATCAATCGCCAATTGGCAAGTTGTTGACCATAATAAATATCCGAAAATTTATGGGAAAACAACTATTTACAGGAGGCTTGCCAAGATGAAACGCATACGTATTTTTCTCCTTTCCCTTTGCTTACTGGCGGCGGCGGCCGTACCGGGTCAGGCCTACCGGGTCTACCGCGTACAGCCGGGAAATACCGTCAGCCAAATCGCCGCCTGGTACGGGCTTACCACTGATTTGCTGGTAAAGGCGAACCGTTTGCCCAATCCGGGTTACATCATCCCCCGGCAGGTTCTTTTGATCCCCGATCCCCCGACCCGCCCGGACGAACAGCTGCACCTGGTCCGGCCGGGGGAGAGCCTGTACAGCCTGGCGGTCCGGTACGGCACCAGCGTGCATTGGCTGTTGGCACGGAACCACCTGCCGGACGGAACTCTTTACGCCGGACAAATGATAAAAGTTCCAGCCGGAACCACGAAATCCGCTCCGCCGGCCCCGGAGCCGGCCCCGGCACCTCAAGCGCCGCGAACCGAATATATCTGGAACATTCCCGACCTGATGAAGCGGCATCCGGGCCATATTTTTTTACAGGGTCCGGCCAGTAAAAGAACGGTGGCGCTGACTTTTGACGACGGGCCGGATACGGTATATACCCCGGCCATTCTGGACACCCTGGCGGAACTGGGAGTTAAAGCCACCTTCTTCTTGAACGGCAACAAAATCCCCGGCCGGGAATGGGTGGTCAAACGCATAATCAACGAAGGGCATATCATCGGGAACCATTCCTATTACCACGCCAACCTCAGGAAGTTAGGCCTGGCGCAAATCCAGGCGGAAATTACCCGCACCGAGGAAAGGATCGCCTCCCTGACCGGTCTCCGGCCTGCCCTGGTGCGTCCGCCTTACGGAGAAATGTCCGAGACCGGCCTTGATTGGATGGCCGGCGAGGGATACCGGATGATCAACTGGTCCGTGGATTCCAACGACTGGCGGACGAATAATGTGGACGGAATCCTCATCAACACCCTTCCGGATGTCCAACCGGGCTCCATTATTCTTTTCCATTCCGCCGGCGGCGAGGGACAGGACTTGACGGCGACGGTTAAAGCTACGGAAGATTTAATTTATACCCTCTGGGGTCTGGGGTATGAGATCAAAACCGTACCCGAACTCCTTTCCATCCCCGCCTACCGGTAAAGGCGGCGGGTCAATGAACGACTTTCACCGGTTCGCCGGGGCCCATGACGGGCGCCCTATGGCGGTTCCGGTTAAAAAGGACCGGTCCAGGCCGGTCCTTCTCTTTTTCTATTTCACCCTTCGTAAATGGTTTTTTTCTTTCTTCCGGAAACGGTCGGTCCACCCCTTAACCGAGAACCCCCTCTGCCACAGCCAATAGCGGAAACCCCGGGAGAACGGGCCCCGGCCGCAAAAAAGATAGACCACGCCGATGCCGCTGAGCGAAGCCGCGCCCAACAAGAAATGGTAGTGGGAATAACTGAAAAAAGTCATGGCCGCCAAAATCCAGGCCAGCCACTGCGACTTGACGGGAATTAGCCCCCAAAACAGGAGTTCCCGGTCGCGAAAAATCTCCGCCCACGCCCAGGTCAGACTGGTAAGAGGAAGCCAAAACCCGGCCGCCTTGACCGGCAGGGGAACAAACACCCAAGATACCAGCATTATTAACAACCCGGTGACCAGGGTCACGAGAAAAAGGAAAATCCCATAGGTCAAACTTCCCCAGGTCCGTTCCAGGCTGCCACCGGTAAACCACAGCCATAAAGCGGCAAAAATCAGAGAGATTCCCTGATTGGCCAAGGGATAGGTGATTATTGTCCAGGGATAACGGGAAAGGGTGGCCGACGACAGAGAAAGCAGGTCGAAGAACGGCCGGTAAAACAAGGAGAGAAAGAGGGTTATTACTCCCGCCAAAATCAACCCTTTGGTGACCGGAATAAAATCCTTGTACAAAAAGTATTTTAGTTCCTGAACAAAACGCCGCACCGTCTAATCCTCCTATCCAAGATCATGCCCCTTAATTCTCTTCTTCCACCATAATCAGCAAACGGCCGCAATTTTCGCAAGCCGGCGGAGAAAGCCCCCCCTTGCGCGCCTTTTCCAAGATCCCGGAAGAAAGAAGCACATGGCAGACCCCGCAGGTCTTATCCTTGACCGGCGCCACCACTATTCCTTGGAGCGCCACTTTTAACCGCTCAAACCTGGTCTTCAGAACCGGGGGCAGGAGTGCCGCCAGGCGTTTTTCTTCCTTTTCCAGGGTTTCCTTCTCAGCCTCCAAGGTCTCCTTTTCCGCCAGCCATTCTTTTTTCCGCGTCTCCAGTTTCCGTTTAACCCTGGCGTGTTCGCTCTGGAGATCGTTTAATTCCTTTTCCTTTTCTTCCAGGCCATACATGGCCTGGAGAAGCTCTTCTTCTACCTTCCCTTCCGCCTGCCGGTATTCTTCGATTTTCCTCTCCAACTGCGTTAATTCCTTGGGCGAAGTGATTCTTCCCCCGTACAACTCTTCTTCTGATTGTTTCCGGTGATAAGCAATGGCCGCCCGGTCTCCCTCCAGTTTTTTTATGTTTTTCCGTAAACAAGAAATGGCCTCCGAAGATGAGGCCATTTTCTCCTCCAAGGCCGTCAAGTGTTTGGAGAGCAGTTCCAAGGCAGGATCGGAAAACAACTCCGCCAGTCTTTTTGTGACATCCGCCCGGCGCCGGCATACCTTTTGGTATTGATACAATAAAATCAGTTCCCGGTTTTCCGCCATCAAATCAACCCCGTCTAACTCCGGATTGCTCCCAGCAGATCTTTGTAGGTATCAATATCCATGCCAATTTCCGACCTGCGGGCTACGATGTCGGATCCCTTCTCCCGTGCGCACTTGACGCATCTCTTGGTCTCCGGCAAGGCCTCGATGCGTTCGTCAGGGATCACCTTACCACAAATCTCGCACTTCTTCCCCATTATTAAACCTCCTTCTCTTCCTCCAGGTCGTAGGGATCGATTTGTCTCCGGCTGATAAAAATCCGGGACTCAAATTCCCCGGGGAATTTAGCGGCCAGATACTCCCGGATCTGGACCAGTCCCCGGGATTCCATGATATGATGACCGGGATCGACCAGCGTCAACCCCATTTCTCTTGCGGTAAGAAAATCATGGTAACCAAGGTCGGCAGTGATAAACACCTCGGCGCCCATCTCTTTTACCTGCCGGAGATATTTTCCGCCCTTCCCGCCGAGAACAGCAATCCTCTTCACTTTGTCGTTTTTGTATCCCCCGTACCTGAGATAAGAGGAGGAGAACAGTTCCTTCACTTTGGCCAGAAATTCTTCCCAGGACATTTCCCGGGGAAGGTTCCCGATGCGGCCCAAACCGGTCTTTCCGGTAGCCTGGACCACGGGATATAAATCGTAGGCGACCTCTTCATACGGGTGCACGGCCAGTAAAGCCCGGACAATTTTCCTTTCCAGCCTGGCCGGGAAGATAGTTTCCAGTCGTATCTCCTCCACCCGTTCCAGTTTGCCTGTTTCCCCCTGAAAAGGATTGGTGCCTTCCCGGGGAAGAAAAGTACCGGTTCCCCCCGTTTGAAACGTACAATGACTGTAATTGCCGATCCACCCCGCCCCCGCCTGAGCCAGAGCCTCCATTATTATATCTTCGTAGCCCCGGGGCAAAAAAACCACCAGTTTTAAGAATTTTTCGGCTTTTTGCTCGACCGGAACAGGTTTGACCAGGTTCAGCAACCGGGCCAAATACTCGTTAAGTCCCTCGGGAGCACGGTCATAGTTGGTATGCAGTGTATAAACGGAAACCCCGTTTTTGATCAGCTTTTCCCAGAGCGCTCCTGCCGGGCGGTCCAAACGTAAATTCGTCAGGGGTTTGTAAATGGGCGGGTGATGAGTAATAATCAGGCCGGCTCCCAGCTCTACCGCTTCATCCACCACTTCTTCCGTAAGGTCCAGAGCCAGCAAAACAGCATCAATCTCTTGTTCCGCCCGGCCAACCAGCAACCCGACGTTGTCGCCGCTCTCCGCCAGCGCGCAAGGGGCCAATTCTTCCAGTACCGATGCAATTTCTTTTACCGACGGCATAACTTCCTCAACCTTTTAACATCGGATTTACCACGCCCGTCCGGAGGTTGCTCAGGCCCGCGCCCCAAGACGGGAGGATTAAGACTTCTTTCTAGATTTCTAGATCGGTTCTCCATTTTCCTGCTTTCGGAAGAATTATTTCATGGTATTTTATTCTATCCCGCTGGACTGGTCTTTTTTTTTTTATAATTTTATTCCAAACCGGCGGTCTATATTTCGCAGGAAAACAATTAAAAAATTGGCAAAAAAAAATGGCTTTCGCCATTGGTGTTTGCTGGTGGGCCCACCTGGATTCGAACCAGGGACCAATCGGTTATGAGCCGACAGCTCTACCGCTGAGCTATGGGCCCAGATATGAAAAATGGCTCCTCGAGCTGGATTCGAACCAGCAACCACCCGGTTAACAGCCGGGTGCTCTACCCGTTGAGCTATCGAGGAGCGTTGCTCATATCTTATTTTACATCCTTTCGCCGCCTAAGTCAAGCCCTGTTTCTGAAATTATTCCAAAAAATCTTTCAGCTTTTTGCTGCGGCTGGGATGGCGTAACTTCCGCAGGGCCTTGGCTTCAATCTGCCGTATTCTTTCCCTCGTCACGCCAAAAACCTGTCCCACTTCCTCCAGGGTTCTGGCCCGGCCGTCTTCCAGGCCGAAGCGCAGGCGGAGGACTTTTTCTTCCCGCGAGGTAAGAGTATTCAAAACCCCTTCCAGTTGCTCGGTGAACAACCGGAACGAAGCGGCTTCCGACGGTGCGGGTGCTTCTTGATCTTCAATAAAATCTCCCAAGTGGCTGTCTTCCTCTTCACCGATGGGGGTCTCCAGAGAGACCGGTTCTTGGGCAATCTTTATAATCTCCCGTACCCGCTCGACCGGCAGATCCATTTCTTCGGCAATCTCTTCGGCGGTTGGATCCCGTCCCAAAGTCTGTAACAACTGGCGTGACACCCGGATCAGTTTATTAATGGTCTCCACCATATGAACGGGAATACGGATGGTTCGCGCCTGGTCGGCGATGGCCCTGGTAATGGCCTGCCTTATCCACCAGGTGGCATAAGTACTGAATTTAAAACCTTTATTATAATCGAATTTCTCCACCGCTTTAATCAGACCGAGATTTCCTTCTTGAATCAGGTCCAGAAAGAGCATCCCCCGGCCCACATACCGCTTGGCAATACTCACCACCAACCGCAGGTTGGCTTCGGCCAGCCGCCGTTTGGCCGCCTCGTCTCCTTCCTGGGCCCGCTTCGCCAGTTCCAGTTCTTCTTCGGGAGTAAGCAGCGGCACCCTTCCGATCTCTTTTAAGTACATCCGTACCGGGTCGTCAAGGGCGATTCCTTCCGGGATGGAAAGGTCGAGGTCGGGATCTTCTTCCCCTTCTTCTTTTATGTCTTCCGGCCCCACATCTTCTTCATCCGTATCCGTATTGATCTCCAGGCCGGCTCCGGTCAAGACCTCATAGATCTCCTCAATCTCCTCGGGAGAAAGATCAATCTGCTCAAAGGCATTCATGATTTCCTTATAGGAGACCATGCCTTTGCGCCGGCCGCGGGCAATGAGTTCTTTCAGACGGGCCGCTTTGCGGGCTTCCTTGTCGTCGTTTTTTGCCTTTTCTTCTTTATTGCCGGTCTGAGCTTCTTGATTTTTTAAGTCTTTCTCTTTTTCTCTGCTCACTCGTTGATCATCCTTCCCGGAAAACCGGACAATTACTTTCCCCGTTAATATTTATATCAACCCTGAGAACGAAGGGAATTCTTCCCGAAAACGCCGGTGCAGTTCGTTTAATAAGGCCAGCTTCTCCTGGAGTTGCCCGGAGTCTTCCCCTGCCCCGTGCTCTGCCGCGGCGGCCACTTCCTGCTGAATCTGCCGGATTTCCCGGCTCAGGTGAAGCTGGCGCAACCGGCGGCAACAGGCCTCGAGATCCCCGGGCGGCAGGGCAAGCTCATTTTCCGCCAGAAGTTCCGTGTATAAAGAACGAAGACCGGGAGGCAGTAGGGTAGCAGGCGGCGGCCAACTTTCCTCCTCCCGGTTCAACTGCACAAGATGCATAAACAATACTTTATATTCCTCAACTGTCCATTCTATCCCGGATAACGCTTCTTTTATTCGCTCTAAATTCTTTTTTTCCTGCAAACACAAGCGTAAAACTTCCCTTTCCGGGTGAGGAAGCGTCTTCCTCTCCGGCGCATCCCCTGCTCTACGGGAAAAAGAACCGTAATTATTATCAATAGTATTCCTCGACGCCGGTTTTATATCCAAACGTTGCTTCTTTTTCCTTAAATTAAACCAGTAATGACGCCATTCTCCGTAAACGGCCTCTTCGGAAACGCTGAACCGGGAGGCAATTTCTTTGATGTATTCCGCGCGCGCCACCATATTCTCCACTTCGGCCAGAAGCGGAAGCACTTCCTTTACCGCCTGCGCCTTTGCCTCCGGCGAGGCGGGTTCTTTCTCCGCCAGGAGGCAATCCAGTTTAAACAGGAAAAGATCCTTGCTCTCCGCCAGCAGCTGCCGGAAAACCTCGGGCCCTTCTTTTTTCAGAAGGGAATCGGGATCCTCGCCGGCAGGCAGGACCGCCACCCGCACCTGAATCCCGTAGGCCTTTAAAATATCCAGCCCGCGCAGAGCGGCCGCCCGGCCGGCGGCATCGGCGTCAAAAGCGATCACCACGCGATCGGTATAACGCCGGAGGGCCCTTGCCTGTTCCCTGGTGAGGGCTGTTCCCAAAGCGGCCACCACATGTTCCAGACCGGCCTGGTGCGCCTGGAGCACATCCATATAACCTTCAACAATCACTGCCGTATGTTCCCGCCGGATGGCCTCTTTGGCCTGGGACAGTCCGTACAGATACCGTCCTTTACTAAAAAGCGGTGTTTCCGGGGAGTTAAGGTACTTGGGAACGCCTTCCCCCAAAAGACGCCCGCCAAAAGCGGCCACCCGCCCCTGCGGGGTCATGATGGGAAAAAGCAGACGGTCCCGGAACCGGTCGTAATAGCCCCGCTCCCCCCGGATAACCAAACCGGCCTTTTCCGCCATGGCCAGCGGAATCTTTTTTTTCTGCAACAACTCCACCAGCCCGGTCCAGGAATCCGGGGCGTAACCCAGAAAAAACCTCTCGGCCGTCCGGGGTTTAATCCCCCGTTCTTCCAAATAAGCCAGGGCTTTTTGGCCCGAAGGCCGTTCGGTCAGGATTTTCCGGTAAAAGAGGGCGGCCAGACGGTGAAGGCGGAAAAGCCACTCGCGTTCTTTTTCCTTTTTTTGCTCCGCCGGAGCCGTCCTTTCCGGCAGAGGAAGGCCCGCCCGTTCCGCCAGCCATTGCAAGGCCTCGGGAAAAGCCAGTTTCTCCAGGCGCATGACAAACTCTATGACATCTCCCCCCGCCCCGCAGCCAAAACAGTAAAAAAACTGTTTCTCCGGACTGACGGTGAAAGAAGGAGTTTTTTCTTGATGAAAGGGGCAAAGTCCCACCAGAGAGTTTCCCCTTCTTTTCAAGGCGACGTACTCTCCGGCCACGGAGACCAGATCGTTTCTGCTCTTGACTTCTTCAATAAATTCTTCCTGCTTTAAACGGTCCATATGAATTCACCTTTAAATAAAGGCTGGTCCAGTCGGTCCAGTCTAAGTGAATATTCTCCCCGCCTGTTCAATTCTCCTTTTTTTCGCAGAAATTCGGCGAAAAATTGCCCTTTTGCCCCTAGCCGTTCCATTCCCTCCAGACCTTCGGAATAAAGCGCCGTTGAAAATCGGCGATGGCATAGTGATCGGTCATTCCGGCCAAGTAATCGGCGGCCCTTCGCTCCAAGGGCTCCTTTTCCCCGCCGGAAATCACCGGGAGTTCGTCCGGGTTTTCCAGGTAGAAATAGTATAACCGGCCCAAAAACTCCCGCAGTTTTCCTTCTTCCTGCTTGGCCGCGGAACCGGTATAGACGTGTTGAAAAAGGAATTGGCGGAGTTTTTCCGTAGCCTCGCCCACTTCCGGACTCAGCCGGATCTTTCCCCCGCCCGCACTGGTCCGGACCACGTCCTGGATCATCCGGCTGATCCGCTGGGAATGGGTGTCGCCCAAAACCGCCAGACAGTTCCGGGGCAGGTCTTCCCGGCGCAGAATACCGGCCCGGATGGCATCGTCTATATCATGGTTGATATAGGCGATCCTGTCGGCCAGCTGGACGACTTCTCCCTCGCGGGTTGCCGGCCGCCCCGCGCCGCTATGATTTTTGATCCCGTCCCGCACTTCCCAGGTGAGGTTCAGGCCTGCGCCCGGTATATGGTAAGGCTCCAGCAAATCCACCACCCGCAGGCTCTGCTCCTGGTGGCGAAAACCCCCGGGCACCAACTGGTTTAAAACCTCCTCCCCGGCATGGCCAAAAGGGGTATGGCCCAAATCATGGCCCAAGGCTATGGCTTCGGTCAAATCCTCGTTTAACCGCAGGAGGCGGGCAATCGTCCGGGCAATCTGCGCCACTTCCAGCGTATGCGTTAAGCGGGTACGGTAGTGATCTCCCTCCGGAGCAATAAAGACCTGGGTTTTATGTTTCAAGCGCCGGAAAGCCTTGGTATGGATGATCCGGTCCCGGTCCCGCTGAAACCTGGTGCGAAAAGGACATTCTTCTTCCGGGAAACGCCTCCCCCGCGATTCCCGTGACTTCATCGCTTCCGGGGCGAGAGACCGGTATTCTTCTTCCTCCTGTTCCCAACGGGCAAACAATCTTTCACTCCCCTTATTTTTAAGTTTGTTTTCATTCCGCAAAAGTGCTATAATTAAGAACGTATTTAATGTTCATTTTATCCTGTATTTTCCTTTAATGTGCAAAGCATCCACTTGTAAGGAAAGGGGACAAGCCGGTCATGAAAAAGATCGTCAGTATCAGCCTGGGCTCCTCCACCCGCAACCACAAATACACTTTTGAAGTGGCAGGAGAGCAAATTGAAATGGAACGCTTGGGAACCGACGGTGACGTCGGCCGCGCCATGCGCCTCATCCGTGAACTGGACGGGAAGGTGGACGCCATAGGTTTGGGCGGGATCAGCCTCTATCTTTACGCCGCCGATCGCCGCTATGTTCTCTGTGAAGCGCAACGCCTGGCGGAAAATGCCCGCCATACACCGGTCGTCGACGGGGCGGGAATTAAAAACTCTCTGGAAGGCCGCTTGGTTAAGATTTTTGAAGAACAATCCGGAGAAAAAGTCGCCGGGCGCAAAGCCGTTATTGTCAGTGCGGTGGAACGGTATGAGATGGCCAAATCTTTAGTCAACGCCGGATGCCGTCTCCTGATTGGCGATCTCATCTTCGCCCTGGGATTGCCGATCCCCCTTTATTCCCTCCGCACCCTGGACCGGGTGGCCGTCGCCTTATTACCCCTGATCCGCCGGCTGCCAATCAAAGTCTTGTATCCTACCGGTTCGGCCCAGGAAAAAGCGGACACCTCCCACAAAGCCACCCGTTACCTGGAAGAAGCCGAAATCCTGGCCGGTGATTTCCACTATATCCGCAAATATCTGCCCCGGGTCCTGGTGGGCAAGATCATTATCACCAACACCGTGACCGAAAAGGACCGCCAATTGCTGGTGGAGAGGGGCGCCTCCTGGCTGGTGACGGCCAGCCCGGAACTGGGAGGACGTTCCTTTGCCACCAATATCCTTGACGCTCTGGTGGTCGCGATCTCCGGGCGCCGGCCGGAAGAGTTGACCGCCGCCGACTATGACTATTACCTCGATTATCTATCATTTCATCCGCGGGTGGAAAAGCTTCAACCTTAGATGAGACTTGAATAAAACTTGGATACAAAGCAAAGCACAAACTCAGAAGCGGGTGTTCACCGCAGATTCTGTGGCTGTTTCTTCACCGGACCAGCCGGGAAAATCCGGTTCCAAGGTCTCTTCTCCGCCTTCCAAGGCCGGGGTCATCTCCCCCGCCGCCGCTTCCTCTCCGCCGGCCGGCGGAAACAGCGCCGCCGGCCACTGAAAATAATATGCGACGGCGAGAAGCAAGAAGAGAAGCAAGATAATTCCCAGACCAACCCGCCAAACCAAGCGGGAGCGCGAAAAGCGTGAATACCCGGCGACCGCCACTTCCCTGGAGAGATCCTCCCGGTTTTCTTCCACCTCCGGCTCCTTCCTTCCTTGCAGCCGGTCGTACCGGTCCAGGATCTCCTCCCTGTCCAGGCCGACCTGAGCGGCGAAACTGGCCAGGAAAGCCCGGCGGTAAAATTCCCCGGGAAGTTTATGCCATTCACCGGCTTCAATAGCACGCAGATATTTCATGGATATCCTGGTTTCCTGCTGAATCTCCTCCAAGGAGATTCCTTTTTCTTCCCGTGCTTTTTTCAGAATTTCCAGCAGTTCTTTCATTACCCGGGCGCCCTGGAGTCCCGTCCCTGGCGGACGGAAAAAGGCGCCGGTCCCCCTCTCTCTGTTATCATGTATCTTGTCCGGTTATATTTTTTGACCCCCCGGACAAAATTCCTTTTTCTTTATTTTTCTTCTTTTAAAATCTCTTCCAGACGACGCTTGGTGATTAAAACACTCCGCGGTTTACTTCCTTCGTGGGGACCGACAAAGCCCCGTTCCTCCATCATATCCACCAACCGGGCCGCTCTGGTGTATCCGATGCGAAACCTCCTCTGCAACAGGGAAGCGGAGGCTTGTCCGCAATCGATCACCAGTTTAACCGCGTCCCAGAACAGTTCGTCTTCTTCTTCCCTGTTTTTCCCGGTTTTCTCCACCTTCTCCGCCTGGAGAAAAGCTTCAACGTAATCCGGGCTTCCCTGGGCGCGCCAGAACTCGGTCACTCTTTTCAGTTCCTCGTCGGAAACCAGTGCTCCCTGCACCCGGAGGGGTTTCAGGGCCCCTACAGGCGCAAAGAGCATATCGCCTCTTCCCAATAGTTGCTCGGCGCCGGCCGAGTCCAGAATCGTCCGCGAATCCACCTGGGAGGAGACGGCAAAAGCGATCCGCGAGGGAATATTGGCTTTGATCAAACCGGTAATCACGTCCACCGAAGGACGTTGGGTGGCCACCACCAGGTGGATCCCGGTGGCCCTGGCCATTTGCGCCAAACGGCAGATGGCGTCCTCCACCTCCACCGGGGCGACCATCATCAAATCCGCAAGTTCGTCAATGATGACCACCACATAAGGGAGGGCCGTTTCGTCCTTCTTTAAAGACTGGTTGTAACGGGTAAGATCCCGCACCCCGCGGGCGGCGAATAATTTATATCTGTTCTCCATCTCCGCCACCACCGCTTTCAAAACCGCCGCCGCTTTTTCGGGCTCGGTCACCACCGGCACGGAAAGATGGGGTATTCCATTGTACAAAGACAACTCCACCATTTTGGGATCGATCATAATCATTTTTACTTCGGCCGGTGACGCTTTATAAAGCAGGCTTAAAATCAAAACGTTCAGGCATACACTCTTTCCCGACCCGGTAGCCCCGGCGATGAGCAGATGCGGCATCCGTTCCAAAGAAGCGACCACCGGTTGCCCGGCAATATCGACGCCGATGGCCACGCCCAGTTTTCCTGCTTCCCAAAATTCCTTTGTTTCCAGAACCTCCCTGATGGTAACCAGCCGGGGTTCCCGGTTGGGGACCTCAATCCCCACCGCGGCTTTGCCCGGAATCGGCGCTTCAATGCGCAAGCCCCGGGCGGCCAGGGCTAAAGCCAGGTCATTGGCGAGGTTAACAATTTTGCTAACTTTCACGCCCGGGGCCGGCTGCAGGTCATAGCGGGTGATGACCGGACCATGAAAAACCTCGATTACTCTGGCTTTCACCCCAAAAGAGGCCAAAGTCCTCTCCAATTGTTCTGACTGATCAACCACACTTCTCGAACTGCGCCGGAAACGGGTGGAATTCTCTAAAAGATCCAAAGGCGGAAGATGATACGGTCCCAATTTCTGTCCGGGGCGGCCGGAAATATTCAAACCGGAAAACTCTTGCTCTTCCCGCTTTTTCGGTTCAAAGATACTCTTTTCCCCCGGTGCGGGCTCGGCCGCGGCGGTTACCTCCGCCGCCGGATCGGCACCGGCTTTCTTTTTCGGCCGGCGACGAAGCAAAAGATGAAACAACAACCGGGCAATATCCTTGAAAACCTGGATAAGGGGGCGGTTAAGCATCAGAATTAACGCCGTCACCATCAGCAAGCTTAAAACAACCAGGGTGCCGAAGAAGGAAAAAACTTGATACAGATAGTAAAGGATTACCCCGCCCAAAAACCCGCCGCGCCCGCTGTACCAGACCGGCAAGGGCGCGCCCACCGGCAGGCTCTCCACGGCCATATATAAAACCACAATCCACCAGAGGCAAAAGAGGATAAACCCCCAAAACCGGGTCGAAAAAATGGCCTTTTGTTGCGGTTTTCTCACCAGTTGCCAGCCAAAAGCACCGATGATCAAGGGAAGAAAATACGCTCCTTTTTCCCCGGCCAGGCGGTAGAGAAAAGCCCGCGCCGTCTCGCCAAAGGCCCCGGACTCTTCAACCGCCAGGGAAATAAAGGTTAAAGCCGCCAAACCCAGAACGAACACCCCGGCCAGTTCCCGCCGTAATTCCCGTTGACGGGGGGTCAGTTCGGGACGGGGTTTTCTTGCCGGCCGGACCTTTTTCGTTTTTGGCTGCTCCCGTTTGTTTTTCCTCCGCAAGAGACGATACATCACACACCCCTCTTTTTTCTCAAAACCACCTGGGCGATGTTGGCGGCGTGGTCCGCGATCCGTTCCAGGTTGGAGATGATTTCCATGTAAAGAATGCCTGAAGCCGGCCAACATTTGCCCTGATTCAACCGGTTAATATGATTCTGCCGCATCTCCTCTTTCAGCCGGTCCACGGCCTCCTCCCTCTCCAGCACCTGCCGGGCTTCCTCCGGATCATCTTCCTTCAAGGCCAAAAAGGATTTTTGGCAAAGGGCCGTTACCTTATCGTATAAAAGTTCCAGTTCGCTGATGGCCAGGGTGGAGAAGGGAAGTTTCTCCTTGATCTTCTCCTCTGCGCAGCGGGTGATATTGCATGCATGATCGGCGATCCGTTCCACGTCATTGACCACGTGGAACAAGCCGGCCAGGTATTGAGATTGCGCCGCCGTCAAGATACTCCTGGAAAGCAGGTTGGAAAGATAATGAGTAATCCGTTCTTGATAGCTGTCCACAACATCTTCTTTTTGCTGCACTTCCCGGATGAAGGAAGGGTCTCCTTTCGTAAATACCGTCTGGGCCAAGCCAAGCATAGCCAGGGTCAGATCCGCCATTTTCAAAATTTCCTTGGTGGCCAGGCGTAAGGCCAAGGGCGGCGCGTCAAACATTCTTTCGTTAAGAAATACCGTTTCGCCAAGTTCATCCTCGGGCCGTCTTGCCGGCAGCAGGCGCTCGACGGTTTTCACCAACGGATTAAGCAGGGGCAACCAGACAATAAGGATGAGCAGGTTATAGATGGTATGCGCGACGGCGATCTCCCGGCTGAGCAAATAAATCTCTTGCGGCATCAATTTGGCGGGGATCAAAAAAAAGAATTCCCCGATCCATCCGGTAAACACCCACAACCCCCGTACCACCGCCCGGACCAGACGGGAAAAAGGATCCACCAGCAGCAAACAGAAAAAAGCCGTCACCAGGTTAAAAATCCACTGGGCCAGGACCGCCCTTTTGGTCTGAATATTCGCTTTTAAAGAAGCCAAGGTGGCGGTGGTGCAAATCCCCAGGTTCGTCCCGAAAAGAAACGGTAAAGTCGCGGAGAGGGGGAGAAGAGACAAACATAAACTGCCCTTCATCACCGGTTGCCCGGCCAGGATCTGCAGCAGGCCGATGGTAGCAGGACTGTTTTGGACCAAAAAAGTGGCCACGGCGCCGGAAAGATAACCCCACAGCGGCCAGCGGCTGAATCGCGATACCACGCCCTGCACTAAAAGATCGTCGGCCAGCGGCTTCATCACGGTAAGCAAAGTGTTAAGACCGGTAAAGACCAGGCCGAAACCGAGGATACTGTATCCCAGGTAACGGGTGAAACGTTTCCGCCCGAAGTAATAGAGCAAAAACCCGACCGCTACGGCCAGCAGATGATAATGTTCCAGACGGAAAGAGATCAAATGCACAATGACGGTGATCCCCAGGTTAATGCCGAACAGCATGCATAAAGCCTGTTTTAAACGAATCAGTCCGAAATTGAGGAGACTGACCACCAAAACAACAGCGGCCGCGCCATCCTGAAGAACCACGGTCAGCAGGATTCCCGTCACGGCCGCCGGCAACGGACTCTTTGTTCTCTCGAGAAAGCGGCGAATCCGGTCACCGGCAATCTTCTGAAAACCCTGCCCCATCAGGAAGAGGCCGAACAAAAAGAGACCCAACCCTCCAACCAGGCCGAAAATCAGTTCCTGAGTGAAAACAGTCATTAGGTCCTCCGTTTAATCTATTATCATCCTAAAGTTATTCAAAATGATCAAGTCCAGATTAGTGTGTAAATTCCTCAGTTATCAATAAGCTTATCTGATATACGCAATATTGCTTTGATCATTGGTTTGTTTTTGCTCTTCTTGCCACTGAAGGTATTCACTCATATCCAGGTATTTTTTGCCGGCTATCCACTTGTCGTCAATTTCCATAAGTAAGGCTCCAATTAGGCGAATTGCCGATTCCCGGTTCGGGAAAATACGGATAACTCGTTCCCTGCGCCTAATCTCTTCGATAAGACGCTCGACAGCGTTTGTAGTACGCAAACGCCGGCGATATTTTTCCGGCAGCATAAGGACCGCGGTAGCATCATCAAAGCCCATTTCAAGTATTTGCATGGCCTTGGGTGCTTTTTTCTCAAATGTCTCCAAGGTTTGATTCAATAACAACCGGGCAGTACCGATATCAGGCGCATTCAGAATAGCTCGCAGATGCGGATAAAGCTCTTCTTTTGCCGACTTAGGCGTAGCGTCCATGATATTACGCATAAAGTGGGTTTGGCAGCGATGCCAGGTAACACCCTGGAAGTAGCGGCGAACCGCCTTGACCAGGCCGCCATGGTCATCTGATACTACCAGTTCGACACCACGCAGGTTACGGCTTTTAAGCCAGGAAAAAAACTGGCTCCAACTGGCTTCGGATTCACTGTCGCCCAGCATGAGACCTAAAACTTCCCGGTAGCCTTCGGTATTTATGCCGATAGCGATCATAGCGCTCCGGGAACGGACGCGGCCGTCTTCACGAATCTTCAGTACGAAAGCGTCCACCAAGACAAAAGGATAGCATCTTTCCCGCAAGTCCCGGTTATTCCAAGCGTTCACAATGGGGTCCAGTTTCTTGCACAACTCTGAAACAGTGGATTTGGAAAATTCGGTACCACATAACTCTTCCGTTATCTGACTGACCTTACGGGTAGAGACCCCGTTAATTACCATTTCCATCAAGGCCAGCACCAAGGCCTGTTCGCTCCGCTGATAGCGGGCAAACATCTCAGTGGAAAACTGGCCGTTACGAAAACGCGGAACACGTAGGGTTATGGTTCCGACCCGGGTGGTAAGAGGATGCTCGCGTGTGCCGTTACGATAACCCTTTCTTTTATCAGTACGTTCGTATGGCTCGGCTTGAAGCTGTTCGGTGGCTTGCGCCTGCAAAATCTGGTTCAATACCGATTCCAATAGCGCTGACACACCGGAATCCTTGTTATTGCCTAAAAATAGACGATGCAAAAGTTCTTGATCTACGGTAATCTGGTATTGAGCCATTCAAATTCCTCCTCTTAGAATTTTGGTTTGTCCAACTTCTATTCTAACTGAGGAATTTGTTAATGGCTCCCTCTTTTTTAGGAAACCAATTTTACACCATTATACGGACTTAACTTTCAAAATCCGGGCATGTTGTTTATTATTCGTTTTCTCTCTTGATTCTCCTTCCTTAAAGAAGCAATGTTCTGTAAAGAAAACACCTTTTTTTAGGATTTTAATCAGGTTTTAACCAAAAGATCATCTTTCCCGGCTCCCAACGGGAGTCGAGAAAATCGGCCGGATCGGTACTGAGCAACTGGAGAATGCGTCCTCTTCCCGGCCCCGCGGGAGAAACCAGAAGTTTTTTCCCCTCCATCGTCACGGTAAAAGGTTCTTCTTCTACGGTTTCCCCCTCATCCAACACTTCTTCCGGAGAAAATATGGTGTAAAGCAGCATCTAATCAACCCCTTTCCACCGGCGGTTACCGGTTCTGCAAGGAAACCAGTTCTTTCAGTTTCTGTAAAGCCCTGCTAATTCCTCCCACCTCATCAATTATCCCCTGCTCCACTGCGTCTTTTCCCACCAAAACCGTACCCACATCCCGCACCAGGTCTCCGGTTTTAAACATCAGTTCCCGCAGTTTTTCTTCGCTGATGCGTGAATGTTCCGTAATGAATTTAATCACCCGGTCTTGCATTTTTTCCAGGTATTCATAGGTCTGGGGAATCCCGATTAACATTCCGGTGAGGCGGAGGGGATGGATGGTCATGGTCGCCGTCCCG
Organism: Bacillota bacterium; assembly: GCA_036678685.1. Taxonomy (GTDB): domain Bacteria; phylum Bacillota; class UBA4882; order UBA10575; family UBA10575; genus JAZIHH01. Next base: position 647,492 of record JAZIHH010000020.1, on the reverse strand, counting down.
GCGATAAAAGAGTAATCGCCGGCGGTGGCGATGGGGACGCCGATGGAGTGTCCTCCGCCCAGGACCAGTGTTACCGTGGGCTTGGAAAGCCCTTCAATCATCTCGGCAATGGCCAGTCCGGCCTCGACATCACCGCCGGCGGTGTTCAAGATGACGAGCAATCCCTTGATGTGGGGGTTCTGTTCAACGGCCACCAGTTGGGGGATTATATGCTCATACTTGGTAGTTTTGTTTTTGGCCGGTAAAATCATATGTCCTTCTATTTGGCCAATAATCACCAGGCAGTGCAGATCCGCCGGCACAGGCGGCGGAAGGTTCATCTGTCCCAGTAGCCTCAGGTTTTGCAGGGACAGTCGCCGCCGGGAAACGGGGCGTTCCCCCCCGGCCTCCTCTTTTCCGTTGTTCTCTTCACTCATGCGGGAAGAGAGACCGGAACTGTTTTGCAGTGGAAAGCGCATTTGATCCCCTCTTTTCTTTTTGCGTCTTTTTGTTAGTATCGGTTGGCACCGGTTAAAAAATACTGCTCTCTCTTGCAACCTACAGGTTTTTGCCGCATATGATAGATCGTTCCTTTGGCACAAATTTTGAGCCTGTCTTTATTGATAGGTAATGTTCCGGAGAAGAGAGGCGGAAAGAGAATGTCCATGAAAGTTCTTCTCCTCTGCGGCGGTGAAGGGACCCGTTTCCGCCCATTTTCGCACACTGTTCCGAAACAACTGGCGCCGGTAGTTAACAAACCCGTGTTGTATCATATTTTGGAAGCACTGGCCCGCGCCGACCTTCGCCACGTCATCCTGCTGACCGGAGAAAAGAAAAGACCTTTTCTGGAAGCGGTTGGTGACGGAAGCCGGTGGGGTCTCCGGGTTACTTACGTTTCCCAATCCCGCCCCGGCGGCCTGGCCCATGCCGTGCTGGCCGCCGAAGCGAAATTGGCGGGCGGGCCGTTTTTCATGTATCTTGGAGATAATCTCTTGGAGGAACCCTTGGAAAAATTCGTCGCCGCTTTCCAAAAGAGCCGGCCGGACTGTCTGGTACTGCTGCGGAAGGTAAATAACCCCCAAGATTTCGGCGTGGCGGAAATTGAGGAAAACCGGGTGGTCCGGGTGGTGGAAAAACCCCAACATCCCCGGAGCAACCTGGCCCTTACCGGTCTCTATTTTTTCTCTCCCTCCATTTATCATTCCATAAGAAGTATTTCTCCGTCGGCCCGCGGCGAGCTGGAAATCACCGATGCCGTACAAAACCTCATCGACCGGGGAAAACGCGTGGAATACCGCCTTTTAACCGGCTGGTGGCTGGATACGGGTAGCCCCGGCAGTCTTTTGGAGGCCGGGCGCTGCCTGTTGCAAACCATCGAACCCTGTACGCAGGGGTCATCATTGGAGAACACCCACGTGACCGGGGTCCTTCAGGCCGGACCGGGCAGCCGTCTCGAAAACTCCCGGATTATCGGACCGGTCTGCCTCGGCGCCGGTTGTCAGGTCAAAGATGCCACCCTTGGGCCCTGGGTAACCGTGGGCGAGGGCGGACTGGTCGTCCAAAGCAGGCTGGAAGACTCCATTCTTTTCGCGGAAGTTCAAGTCAAAAACCTGACTTTGAGCCGGAGCATTCTCGGCTACCGGGTTAAGCTCGCCGGAAACAAGGAGATGAGCGGAAAACCTCTGCAACTGCTTTTGGGGGACGACGCGGTCCTTCAAATACCTTCTACCGGCGGCAGTTCACCCGGGGCGCCGTGACCTGGACAGCCGGGGCAAGTGCTTCTTGGCGAGCGGCGCCGCCGGAGTGGGACGCTTTGCAGGAGGCAAAGCGGTGACCTTCAGGGCAGGAGGCCCTGTTGGTCACCTGCCCGCTCCGGAGGGAACGCGAGCCCTAGAGCACCACCGGCTGTCCCGGGAACCAACCCCGCCCGCTGTCTTAACGGCGGCAGTTCACCCGGGGCGCCGTGACCTGGACAGCCGGGGCAAGTGCTTCTTGGCGAGCGGCGCCGCCGGAGTGGGACGCTTTGCAGGAGGCAAAGCGGGGACCTCCAGGGCAGGAGGACCTGTTGGTCACCTGCCCGCTCCGGAGGGAACGCGAGCCCTAGAGACACCACCGGCTGTCCCGGGAACCAGCCCCGCCCGCTGTCTTAACGGCGGCAGTTCACCCGGGGCGCCGTGACCTGGACAGCCGGGGCAAGTGCTTCTTGGCGAGCGGCGCCGCCGGAGGGGGACGCTTTGCAGGAGGCAAAGCGGGGACCTCCAGGGCAGGAGGACCTGTTGGTCACCTGCCCGCTCCGGAGGGAACGCGAGCCCTAGAGGCACCACCGGCTGTCCCGGGAACCAGCCCCGCCCGCTGTCTTAACGGCGGCAGTTCACCCGGGGCGCCGTGACCTGGACAGCCGGGGCAAGTGCTTCTTGGCGAGCGGCGCCGCCGGAGTGGGACGCTTTGCAGGAGGCAAAGCGGGGACCTCCAGGGCAGGAGGACCTGTTGGTCACCTGCCCGCTCCGGAGGGAACGCGAGCCCTAGAGACACCACCGGCTGTCCCGGGAACCAGCCCCGGGTGAACTGCCGCCCCTGGGGGGAGAAACACAAATGTCCTACCCTTACCAAACCGACATCATCATCGTCAATTTCAACACCCGCCAATTCCTGGCCGCCTGTCTGGAAAGCCTCCGGGCCCACACCGGCCCGCCCGCCGGCTACCGGATCTGGGTGGTGGACAACGGCAGTACCGACGGAAGCCGGGCTTTCATCCGTTCCGCGCCGGGGGTTAACGGTATTTTTAACCATATGAACCGGGGTTACGGCGCCGCCTGTAACCAGGGGATCAAAAGGGGCCGTGGTGAATATATCTTCCTTTTCAACAGCGACACCATGGTCACCCCCGGCTGGCTTCCTCCCCTGCTCAAGCTGTTGGCCGACTCGCAAACAGCGGTCGTGGGTCCCCGGTTGGTAACGCCCGACGGTTTTCTCGTCGGCACCGGGGTGGTGGGCACCAACGCCCACCCGGTGCTCAGGGGGTGGGGCGAACCTGATGGCCCTGACAAGTACCGGGAAGTCACCGAATGTCTGAGTGTGGGCGGGGCCTGTATGGGCATCAAGCGTGCGCTCCTCCCGGAACTGGGGTATTTTGATGAACATTATTTTCATTATTTTGAAGAGACGGACTACTGTTATAACGCGCGGTTTCACGGTTACAAGGTCCTTTATTGCCCGGACAGCAAAGTAATCCACCGGCTCTCCGGCAGTTGCCGGAACCGCCGCCGCTTGCAACAGTATTTCCGGGAAGGAGAACGCTATTTTCAAAAAAAATGGCGGGCTTTTTTGACCGGGCCGGACCAAACAGGAGGATAAGCCATGGCGAAATTTAACTGCCGGCTCCTGGCCATGATGCCGGTACGCAATGAAGCCGGCCGTTATCTGGGGTTTGTCTTCGACCACCTGGCGGAATATGTGGACGGCATTGTTGTTCTGGACGATGCTTCCACCGATGAAACCCCGCTTCTTTGTAAAAAACATCCTGCCGTCATCCGTTACGAGCGTCTTCCGGAACCCCTGTTCCCCAAAGACGAATCCGCTCTCCGCCGCCAACTCTGGGACATGACGGTCGAACTTAACCCCGGCTGGATTTTGGCCCTGGACGCCGATGAATTTTTTGAACCGCGGGCCAAAAAAGAGCTGCCCGCCTTAATTCGGGGCGACGGCTATGATCTGGTGCGCTTTCCTGTCTACCATTTCTGGGGCGGTTTTACCCATTACCGGGTGGATAAAATGTGGAACCCGTTTGCTTCCCGTACCGCCTGCCTCGCCCGTTACCGTAAAAACCTTGTTTACCACTGGCCCAGGCGGCAACTGCACTGCGGGCGTTTCCCCAGGGAAGTATACGGGCAACCCTTTTTCCAGTCTTCCCTGCGCCTGATTCACCTAGGTTACGCCGCCGCCAAAGATCGGGAGGAACGCTTCCGGCGGTACTGGCAACTGGATCCCGAGGGTAAATTCTGCCCTTATGAGCATTATCTTTCCCTTGCCGACCCCTCTCCCCGGCTACGCCCGTGGGCCGGCAAAAAATTGGAGGTGCGCCATGAAAAAGGGTAAAAAAACCAGTATTATTATTGTTAACTACAATTCCCGTTCCTACCTGGAAATCTGCCTTCAGGCCCTGCTGGCCAATACTGCTTCACCCTATGAAATAATAATTATCGACAACCATTCGTCCGATCCTTCCCCCTCTTATCTAAAAACGTTAAGAGACCCCCGGATACGGGTGATCTTCAATCAAGACAACTGGGGCTACAGCAAAGCGTGCAACCAGGGATTGGCAGCGGCGACCGGCGATTTGCTGGTGACCATGAACCCAGACGTGGTCGTTCCGGAAAACTGGCTGCCCCGCCTCGCCCGCCATCTGGACCTTAACCCCCGGGCGCTGATCATAGGCCCGAAGAGTCTGGGGATCGGCGGTTCCCAATGGGCGGGCCCCCTTTGTTTTTCTTCCCGCCTCCCGGCGGCGGACAGGAAATTTGCCCGGCTCTACCGGGGTATGTCCGAACCGGCCAAGTTCCTCATCGGCTGCCTGCTCCTTTTCGACCGCCGCCTCTTGCAGATCGTAGGCAATTTTGATGAAAACCTGGTTCTGGGCGGGGATGACTTCGACCTTTCGCTCCGGGTCCGGCAGGCCGGTTATGAGTTGCGAATTGCCAAGGATCTTTTGATCCGCCATGTTATCCACGGTTCTTTTAACAACAGCAACCCGCAACAAAATGAACGCCTGGCCACTGCTTCTTGGAAATATTTCTACCGCAAGTGGGATAAAGAGTTGAAAGAGTACGGGTGGAAAAGACTGTTTGAAGACGAGGAACCCGTTTTCCCCCACGAAGAAAAATTCCGGGTTCTTCCGGTGTTTCCGGGAGGCGCAGGCCGGTGAAGATCGATCAAAAAAAGATCCATTCCCTCAGTCAGGTTTTGGAAAAAATTAGAGTTGCCCTGCAGACCGGGAAAAGCCTCTCCCTCATCCGGCTGGCCAGTGGCGAAGCCCTGCTCTTGGCCCACGGAACCCTGCTGCCCGTGTCCAGGATTCCCTGGTGGGTGGAGTACGCCGGGGTAAAACTCCCCAATGAACCGGCCCGCCAGGCCTTGCTTTCCGCCCTCCGTACCGCCGATATTGTGGGTCTCTCCACCGACCGCCAAAACTGGGTATCCGCCCCGCTTCTTGAGAAATGCCTGAGTTATTACAAAGTTGAACCCCGCTGGCTGACCTGTTCCACGATCAACTGGCACATGCACTATTATGACCGTCTCTACCGTCTGCTTGGCAAAGAGCCCACCGTCCTGGTGGGCCGTTTGGCCCCGGCGGCCGCTCCCCGCCTCCGCCGGAGAGGAGTGAATATCGTCACCGCCGTTACCTTGGAAGGTTTCGACGATTTGCCCCGGGTCCAACGGGTTCTCCTCGCCGGCCCCTCTTTCCGGGTAGCCCTGGTGGCGGCGGGGATACCCGCCGCCATCCTCTGTCCCTGGCTGGCCCGGAAAACAGGCTGTGTGGCCATTGATTACGGGCATGTGATTAACGACCTGTTGACCCCGGGGTTTTGTATAAAAGACCTTGACCGGGAGAAACAACGCTGGCGGGAAAGAAAAAAGTCCGGCTCGAAGCAGGCCTAAAAGGTGCGGACCAAAGCTTTTCCGGAAAATGCCCGGTTTTCCGGAAGATTTCCACCAGGCGGTGCCTGAAGGTATGCTTGGCATAGGCTTTTTTTTGCGCTCTTTTCCCGATCAGCGCCCTTTCCGCCGGTTTATTAAGGTATTCTTGAATTTTGCCCGCCAGGTCGTCGGGATCGCTAAAGCTGACAATCTCTTCATTTTCCACAAAACAATCCCACAAGGCGGGACGGGTATTATCCACCAGTTGGAAGGCGCCGCAACCCGCCAGGGCAAAGGTCCGGTCATTGGGACTGATCGCGCCAACCCCCCTGCTGTTTCCGGAGGGTAGGTCGACCGGATCCCGGTGAATATTGAGGTTAATGCGGGCGCCGTTATAATACTTCTGGATCTCCCAAAAGTCGCCATTCACCGGCCGCACGGCCCCGGCCAGCGCCGGATAGAGTTTTCCCCACGACTCCCAGTCGCCGATCAGGATCACCCGGAGTTTTTTTAACAACGGGGCCAGATAGTTGATGATGGCCAGCCGGTTGGGGAACCCCATCCCGACAAAGAGGACGTCACTCAAGTAGGAAACCGGCACCGACCACTCTTTATTGACCCGGGGGTTACAACACCAGGGAAGATAATAGACGCGGGGATGATCATATTCCTGGACCGCCATTTTTTCGTTGGTAAAGACATATTGGTAAGCCTCAACCATTGGTCCCCGGTGATGATCTATTTCATAAGGGTCTTCGACCAGCCACAGGATGGTGATACTCCCGAGTTCCCCGGCATAGCGGACAAGCTCCGGGGGAGTAAAAGTACCGTGAATCACCAGCAAAAGATCGGGCTTAAACTCCCTGAGCAGGCGCGGAGAGAGACTCTGGGGCGCGCATTGCCGGACCATGCAGCGAAAATCCCTGCTCAGGCAGGTATGGATATCATAGGCGTAACGTCCGGGAAATCCCGGTATTCCGGAGTTGACAAAGAGTACTTTCATCTGTTGACCATCCTTTTTCTGTTCTGGTTACGAAAGATTTTTTTCTTCCAAAAACAATTCTTTGCCAGCGTAAAGCCTGGACCCGACTGATGCTTTCGCTTTTATTCCTGCCGGCCGTACGAAGCAGCGAAAGGCGTCCGGACCATTTTTGAAAAAACCTTTCCATACTTTCCATCTCCTTGGCCAACCAGAAAGGATTTTTATCGGCCCATCCCCTTCCCCGCGTATACCCCTCATAGTGGACGGCGTAAGCACTGCCGGTATAGACTACGCGCCATCCTTTTTCCCAGGTTCGCAAAGAAAAATCCACATCTTCCAGGGCAACAAAAAACCGCTCATCCATACCGCCCAGTTTATCCCATAATCCCTTATTAACCAGCATTAAGGCGCCGGTGACGCCCAGAACTTCCCGGCGCATGAGAGCGGGCGGGTAATTCCCCGGCCGGTACCGGTACTCATGGTCAAAAAGCCGGTGGGACGGGAGATAGAAGATTCCGCCGTGTTGAATCCGGCCGTCCGGGTAGAGCAGCCGGCTTCCCACCACTCCCACCCGGGGTTTAAGCGCTTCTTTCATCATCTGGTCCAGCCAGTTTCTCTGCTCAAAAAACACATCGTTATTGACCAGGCAAAGAAACTGGCCGCGGGCGACGGCCGCCCCCCGGTTGACCGTGGTGGCAAAGCCGGTATTTTTCTCCTTCAGCAGCAAGTTAACGGGATACGGGCGCAACAGATGGCGCAACTCCTTCTGAAGCCCGGGAGGGCTTCCGTCATCAACCACAATCAATTCCCAGGGATAAACCGCGGACGGCCCGCTTTTCAACAGAGAAACCAGACATTTTTCCACCAGTTCCACCTGGTTTACGGTGGGGATTATGATACTGACCACCGGTGGCCGCCGATTTTCCAGACCCACTGTTTTCACCCTATACTAATTTTTGGCCTTCTCCGGCCGGGGACCTGTTTATTGTACATTCTATGGTTTTTCTTCTTCTGAAGGACCATGCTCTCTTGAAATATGCCCGGGTACCGTCAACAGGAGGCCGCACCAACCGTAAAATAAGATACCAATGCGGAATTTCCCACCCTTGACAGGACTTTGAACTTAACGGGAATGGGGAACAAACAAAGCCTGAGGAGCAAAGTTAACAACCGGCTTTTACTGAAGGCTGAGACTGGATTTTGCAAAAACCTGGGGGGTAGGCGGCGTGAAAATTAAAGAACAAAAAATTCACTCGGTAACCGAAGTCCTGGCCCGGATCAAAAAAGCCCTGGCCGCAGGGGAAAGTCTTTCCTTGATCCGTCTGTGCAGCGGTGAAGGTTTTACGCTCGCCCACGGAACGGTCTTGCCATTACAAAAGATTCCCTGGTGGGTGGAGTATGCCGGGGTGAAACTCCCCAATGAACCGGCCCGCCGCGCTTTGCTTTCCGCCCTGCAGGAAGCCGATATTGTCGGTCTGGGCACTGATTATAGCAACTGGCAATCCGCCCCTCTTTTGGACCGGGTGCTCACCGCTTACAAGGTTAAACCCAAATATATAACCGACTCCACCATCAACTGGTCCTTGCACAAGCATGACCGTCTTTACAAAGTCCTGGGCAAAACACCCACGGTTTTGGTCGGACGGCTGGCGCCGGCCGCCGCTCCTTTACTGGTAAAAAAAGGGATGCACATTGTCGGCGCCGTACCGCTTGACGGCTTCGAGGAATTACCGGCCGTGGAAAAACGCTTGTTAAAAGGGAAGAAATTCCGGGCGGCCCTGGTGGCGGCCGGGATTCCCGCCGCCATCCTCTGTCCGCGCCTGGCCCGTAAAACCGGTTGCCTGGCCATTGACTACGGACATGTGATCAATGATTTACTCCATCCAGGTTTTAGCGCCAAAGATCTGCCCCGCGAGAAGGAACGCTGGCGCCGGGAAAAAAGGAGGGCCGGAAAATGACCGGCAATCAACTTTTAAACGCCTTGACGGCCCGGGAACGGGAAAAAAACCCGGTGAAAATCGCCCTCGCCGGCGCCGGTTTTGTCGGCCGGGGGCTGGTCAACCAGGTCGGGCGGATGCAAGGCCTGCGTGTTCTGGCCATTGCCAACCGCCGGCCGGAAAAAGCGGAAGCGGTTTTAAAACAGGCGTCATCAACGGTCAAATACCGCCGGTGCCGGGATCCCGAAAGTTTGAACAAAACACTCCGGCGGGGAGAAATCGGGATTGTCACCGACCCCCTGCTTTTGGCCGAGGCCGAAGTGGACATTGTCGTGGATTGTACGGGTGACCCGGAAACCGGCGCCGCTTTAGGTTTGGCGGTCATCAAGGCCGGCCGGAACTTTATTGCCAACCCGGAAACCGACGCGACCGTAGGGCCGGCTCTAAAGGCCCTGGCCGACCAAAGGGGGGTGGTTTACACCGGCGCCGACGGCGATGAGCCCGGGGTGATTATGAACCTCCACCGCTACGTTTCTCTCCTCGGCCTGGAAATTGTGGCCGCCGGTAAATTTAAGGGTTTTCTGGACCGCCGGGCCACCCCCGCTTCGGTCAAAAAATGGGCCGCCCTTTACGGGCAAAACCCCTATAAAATCGCTTCTTTTGCCGACGGCACCAAGATGAACATGGAAATGGCCATTGTAGCTAATGCCACCGGCCTGAAGCCGGATGTGAGGGGAATGCGCTGCCCCCGGTGCCCCCGCGAAAAAGTAGCAGAACTTCTGCAAAGCCGCGAAAAAGGGGGTATCCTCTCCGGCCCCGGGGTGGTTGAAGTGATCCTCGGGGCCGAACCCGGCGGAGCGGTTTTCGTGGTGGCGGCCGTCTCCCATCCCCAAATCCAAAAAGACCTGCAATATTTCAAGATGGGCAACGGCCCCAATTATCTTTTTTACCGCCCTTACCATCTTTGCGGGATGGAACTGGGTGTTTCCGTGGCCCGTGCCGTGTTGGCAAAAGAGGCGACCGTCGCCCCCGTCGGTCCCCCGGTGGTCGAAGTACTGGCCGTGGCCAAACGGGATCTCCGGGCGGGGGAAGTGTTGGATGCCATCGGCGGGTATACCTTCTACGGCTTGATTGACCGCGCGCCGGTGGTAAGAAAGGAAAATCTTCTTCCTGCCGGCCTCGCCCCCAACACCCGCCTGCTCCGGCCGGTGAAAGCCGGGGAACCGCTCACCCTGGACGATGTCGAACTGGATACCGGTTCCGTCCTTTGGCAACTCCGGCAACAAATGTACTCTTCCCTTTAATCCTCAGCGCCAAGGCCTCCCGATTTTCTGAAAAAGCTCCTGCAGCCGGTGGCGGTAAGTATGCCGCCGGTAGGCACGTTTCTGGGCCGCCTGGCCGATTTGCCGGCGCAAATCAGGCCGGCTCAGGTAAAACCGGATCTTGTGCGCCAAATCCTCCGGATTGGAAAACCCCACCATTTCCCGGCCTTCGACAAAACAGGCCCATAAATCCGGACAGGAGCGATCCACCAACTGAAAAGCACCGCAGCCGGCCAGGATAAAAGCCCGGTCATTGGGGCTGGTATTTTTAATTCCCTTTTTATTGCCGTACTGCGGGTTAACCGGATCACGGTGGATATTTAAGTTAATGGCCGCCCCGTTATAATACTTCTGGATCTCCATAAAGTTGCTGACCACGGGCACGACAAACTTCCTGAGTTTCGGATGGAGTTTTCCCCAGCGCTCCCAATTCCCAATCAGTTTGACTCTCAGATTTACCAGGACCGGAACCAAAGCGTTCAGAATTTTGATCCGGTTGGGAAAGCCCATCCCGACAAAACAGAGATCGCTATGGTATTTCGCGGGTACGGCCATGGACTTGTGAACCCGCGGATTACAGGCGAAGGGAAGGTAAAAAACCCGCGGATGCCTGTATTCTTTGACCGCCTGCCGTTCGTTGGTAAATACATAATCATAAGCGCCCACCATTTTCCGGTGGCGGTCGATCTCAAAAGGATCCTCCAAAAGCCATAAAACAGTAGTGCTTCCCTTCTGGTGGGCGTAACGGACCATTTCGACCGGGGTTTTACTGCCGTGAACGACCAAAAGAACTTGCGGGGCGAATTCCTTGATTATAGCCGGTGAAAGCCCTTGCGGGGATACTTTCCTGACCCGGCAGGCCGGATTTTCCTTGAGGGTGGTATAAATATCATGGTCAAACCGGTCATGAATCCCGGGAATCCCACAGGTGACAAAGAGAATCCTCATTTAATCCCCTCCCGCGGCAGCAACCGGCCGGTTTTTTCCCGGTAAACCGCATTAACCCTCCAGCCGGTCCCTGTTGCCGTGATAGATAACGTCCGGGTCTAACCGGGTCTAGACCCGGCTTTTTTTAAGCACCTTCCGCCAGTAGGCGGCCTGCAGCCGGCTGATCCCGGTTTTGGCGCCCGCGCCCGCCGGATCAGGCCAGCCGGAAACGGAAAACTCGCGGTGCCACTTCCGCCAAAACCTTTCCTTGCTCTCTTTCGCCTTTTGGGCCCAAAAAACCCGGGCGGCCGCCTTTTTATCCGCCCGGGTAAAACCTTCGGGATGAACGGCAAAAGCTTGCCCGGTGTAAATAACCCGCCGTCCCGCGGCCCACGTCCGCAAAGAAAAGTCCACATCCTCCCAGGAAAGAAAGAACTTTTCGTCCATCCCGGAGAGTTTGTTCCATAATCCCCTTTCCACCAGCATGAGAGCGCCGGTTACCCCCAGGACCTCTGTTACGCCCAGCGCCGGAGGATAATTTCCCGGCCGGTACCGGTATTCATGGTCGAACCGCCGCAGGCGCGGCAGGTAAATGATGCCGGCATGCTGCAGGCGGCCGTCGGGATAAAGCAGCCGGGCGCCGACCACCCCGGCCCCCATTTTTTCCATGGCCGCCAGCATGGCACCCAACCAGTCCTTTTTTGGAAAGACCAGGTCGTTATTGACCAAACAGAGATACCGGCCGCGGCAGGCGGCAGCCCCCCGGTTGACCGCGCGGGCAAACCCGGTATTCTTTGGTTGGCATAACAAGCGGGCCCCGAATGGGCGCAGGGCGTTGCCCAGTTTCTTCTGGAGCTGGGGGGAACTTCCGTCGTCGACCACAAGGTATTCGCAGGTGCCGGGCGGTAAAGACAAACCGGCCGCCAGCGATGTTAAACATCTTACCGGTAAAGTGACCTGGTTGATAGTGGGGATAATAAAGCTGACGGTAATTTGACCCACCCTGCTCACCCCGGGCGTAAATTTGCTATATCATATATATGACCCGTGTTTTCTCCAGGCAACACCCGCCGCCAAAAAATGCCCCTCTCCCACATGCTTCCGGAAAAATGCTCCGGTAACGGCACTGAACCGGCAAAAATGCCGTAGACTAATAATAATCCTTTCACCCGTTCCGGCAGGAGGTCTCGAAATGGATAAACATGCCGATTTAATTATGGTCTCTTATAACAGCCGCCCTTTTCTCCCCCAATTTTTTGACGGCGTCAAAAACAAAACCGCCTATCCTTTTCATCTTATTGTGATCGACAACAACAGCAGCGACGGCAGCCCTGCCTACCTGAAAAAGATGAAGCAGTACGACTCCATTGGCAAACGTATGAAACTGATTCTTAGTCCCAAAAACCTTGGCGTGGCCAAGGCATGGAACATGGGGATAAATGTCTGTAAAGGTGAATATTTGTTATTTTTAAACCCCGACCTTAAATTTACCTCTGGCTGGCTGGAGAAAATGATCGGCTGTGCCGAACGCCATCCGAAGGCGGGAGTGGTCGGGGCCAAAATCCTGAATTTTGACGGTACCATTTACCATGCGGGTTTTGTCAACGGGGTGGTCCGGGGAAGGGGGAAAATAAACGCCCCCGACCGGTATGGTACGGAAGTGGCGGTCCACGGTATACAAGGCTGCTGTTTTCTGGTCAAACGGTCGATCATTCCGGTCGTGGGGAAATTTGACGAAAGATTTTTTATCTATGCCGAAGAGGACGATTACTGCCTGCGGGTACGAAAGGCCGGTTTTAAAGTGATGTATGCGCCGGTTCCCATCTATCACCACCGGGAAGGTTCCGCTGTCCCTCCCGAGAAAAGACGCCGTCTCCGTTTGGACAGTAAAAAAAAGTTTCATGAAAAATGGGGAAAAAAGCGATGAATGAATTGCGTGTTCCCGTCCCCTTGCATCAGATCTGCGCGGTCATGTGCAACTATGCCCGCCCCCGTAACGCCCGGGCTTGTGTCCGGCAACTAAAAAAACTGGGCATCACCGAGATCGTTGTTTGGAATAACGGGGCGCCCCCCGTGCCCGAAGCCACGCACAACATCAGGTGCCCGGGGAATATCGGACCCATCGGCAAGTATCTGGCGGGCCTGCACACCAAGAAACGCTACATCTTGGTGGTGGATGACGATTTTCTCCTCCTCCCGCCCGGGCTGGAAGCTCTCCGCCGGTGGGTGCGGCGCTACCCGCTGGTCGGCCAGAACGGGGCGGTATTTCATCCCCCCTTCAAAAACTACCTGCAGAAAACCCATTACCGTTCGGACCGGATTAACCGCCCGCGCCGGGTGGATATGCTCCAGCCCAATCTGGGCATGATGCTTAAAACCGAGCTTTACCGGAGAATTCCCCTGCACTGGGCCTGGAATACACGTCTTCTTATTCCCCGCCGTTCCGGGATTTTCTCCACCGACCTGGAAGCCAACTGCGCCACCTGGGAGCTGACCGGGGAGTACCCGGTGGTGGTTCCGGCTGAAGCCGCCGGTTTCCAGCCTCTGCCGGACGAAGCCCCGGAAAAGGCCCTTTCCGCCCAAAAAGGAGTCAAAGAAACAAAAACCAAAATTTTGCAATGGCTAATCGCCCACGGCTGGCAGCCAAGCCGGATGAGAAGGCCGGGGGGTGAATGATTTCTTTGACCGTCCCCCCAAACCTCCGGTCAAGCTTCAATATTGTTGTTCTCTAATTTATTTGGCTCTTTACGGAAAAGATTGCTTTTCTTGTTGACAGGGAGGAACCAATTGGATTATATTAAGTAAATAACAAATTTTCCGGGGGTGGAGGAAATGGGAAAAGAGCTTGCGGAATTACGGCGGGAGATCGACCGGACCAACCTGGAAATTCTCCGGTTATTAAATCTCCGTACCAGCCTGGTCAAGGAGATCAGCGATTTGAAAGACCAAAGCGGGATCGGCTATTTTGACCCGGTAAGAGAAGCGGAAATGTTGGAGACGGTTTTCCGGGCGAATAAAGGGCCCCTCCCCAACGAGATGGTTAAGGAGATCTTTACCGCGATTTTTTCTTCGGCTTTACAGTACATGGGCATCAAACGGGAGAAAAAACTGCTGATCGCCGCCGGGCAGGACAACGGCTTTCAAAGTATTCACCAGATGTTTAATCTTCCCCCGGGTGAACCGGTTATTATGGCTGGTCCCTGTGCCGTCGAGAAAGTGGAGCATCTTGAAAGAATCGGTGCGTTGCTGCAGGCTTTGGGCATCAGATTCTTACGGGCGGGGGCGTTTAAACCCCGTACTTCCCCCTATGATTTTCAGGGACTGCGGGAAGAGGGGTTAAAAATCTTACATGAAACCGGCAAGAAATACGGTTTAATAACGGTCACCGAAGTAATGGACACCCGTGATGTGGAAAAAGTGGCCGCCTATGCGGATATTCTCCAAATCGGGGCACGCAACATGCAAAACTTCGAGCTTTTAAAAGAGGTGGGCAACACCGACCTTCCCGTTCTCCTCAAACGCGGTCTTTCCGCCACGATTCAAGAGTTTATGTTTGCCGCGGAATACATCGGCGTGCGGGGTAACCGCCGTCTTATCCTCTGCGAACGCGGAATCCGGACCTTTGAAGTCAAAACCCGTAACACGCTTGACCTTTCCAGTATTCCGATTATAAAAAAAGAAACCAGCCTGCCGGTGATTGTCGACCTCAGCCATTCCCTGGGGCGAAAAGATATCATCACCCCCATGGCCCTGGCGGCCCTGGCCGCCGGCGCCGACGGCCTGATGGTTGAGGTTCATCCCCGGCCCGAACTGGCTCTCTCAGATGCGAAACAACAGCTGAACCCCGAAGAATTCCAGGAATTACTGGACACGCTCCGGAGGAAGAGCTAGAGAGCGAAGGTTGGCAAACCCCTTTGCGGTTGAGGGAAAAACAACACCCCGGGCGAGGATTTTCCTACGGCGCTTATCGCCTTGTCCAGCGCCTCCGCAGGGGTGGCTGCCGGTTCCAGCAAGATTTCCTTGAGGTACTCCTTTTTGACATTGGGCGATGAAACAAAGATCTTTACTCCTTTTTGCAGGATCTTCCCCAGCAGCAACGCGTGGTCCATCTGGATTGAGTAGTTGTTTTTATCGATCCACGCCAGCATCTCTTCGATGGTTTTCGCGCCCTGAAAAGGTATATGCATCTCCTCGGAGCCAACACCGTCGGGACAGGCCGAATAAAGGACCACCGCCATCCCCGACGTCAATATGGGCTCCAAGGCAATCAAAGGCTTGATTGACTGATAAAAATCAATATTCAGCGGGAGCCCCGGGGTGGTGACAATAATATCCGGTCTCGCGGTCAGTTCCACCCGGCAAAACGAAGAGAGGAAACGGACCGCCTCCCGGTGTCCCTCTGTCAAGCCCCCGGTAAAAAGGCCTGTGATTTCTCCGGTAGCATCCAGCACCAAATTGACGGTGAAATCTACTCCCAACATTTCCGCCGCTTCAACCATATCCCGGTCAATGGGGTTTCCCTCGATAACACCGGGACGGGATTGGGGGTTTAACAGCATTTCCGGCCGGTGATTGATTTCAATCGTTTTCCGGCCGGCCACGCCGGGGAGGATTGATTTTCTGCCCCCTGAAAATCCTGCAAACTCGTGGGGCTCCACCTTGCCGACGATAATCCGCAGATCGCAATCGTAGACCGTTCGATTTACCTCCACCGGCGTACCCAGGGTGGTCTCCCCCAGGTAGACCAATTCCTCTTTACAATCGGCCTGGTGATTCTTCACCCTTATCCGGTCTTTCCAGTCCCCCATAATCTCCTGAATTTCCCCGGGGGTGGCCGGGCGGTGAACGCCGGTCCCGATTACCACCGTAATCTGGTCCTCCCTTATCCCGGCCGCCGCCAGTTCCTCCATTAAAAAGGGTAAAATGCGGGCGGTAGGCACCCCCCTGGTGGCATCGGAAACAATTATGGCCACTCGTTTGGCCTTTACCGCCAGTTCTTTGAGGGGCGGCGTTCCCACCGGACTCCGGAACGCCGCCTGGTAATCCCGGGGCCATTGCAAGGGAGGGGGGTCGTTGATTTGAAGCAAGCCCAAATAACTAGCGGCCGGTATTTTTAATTGGACATCCTCCACTTGATCCCGGTAAACCACGTCTCCGTTTTGCCTGTCCACCGTATACAATGTTGTTTTCCTCCCATCCGGTTATTCTCAAAACCCCTTACCGCCCATTCCATACTGCACATCACATCTTTTATTTTTTGCCCGCCTCTTTATTTTTTAGGGAAGACCACCATTACTTTGAGGTCATTGACGTTGGTTCCGGTAGCTCCTGTCAGGATCGCGTCGTTTAATTTCTTTAAAACAGGTGTTACATCATGTTTCTTAAGCGCGGAATAAAGGTCGATTTCCAATTCCTTGGCCCGGTTTACCGTCTGATCGTCGACAATGCCCCCGGCCACGTTGGTCGGTCCGTCCGTCCCGTCCGTATCCAAGCCGACGACCACCACATCACCAATGCCGTCAATGCCCAAGGCCGCCCCCAGGGCAAATTCCTGGTTGGGACCGCCGTCCCCCGCGGCCTCCCCGTTAAGCTTGACCGTGGTTTCGCCCCCGCCAATAATCACGCAGGGCGGAGTCAACGGCCGCCGGTTCAACAAAATCTCCTTGGCAATCCCGGCGTAGATCTGCCCCACCACTTGACTCTCCCCCTCCAGCATGGTGGAGAGAATCATGGTTTCAAACTTCAGCTCCTTGGCCTTTTCCTCCGCCGCGACACAGGCCGCATCCCCCGGAACCAGGAGAAAGTTATGGATCTGGTGGTCCGAAAGATCCTTGGGGGTCTCCCTTTCCGGTCCGCCCGCCGCCAGGTACTCGCGGACCGAGGCCGGAACCTTGTCCCACAGGTCATAACGGCGAAGGGTTCTCCGGGCGTCTTCAAAGGTGGAGGTGTCGGGTACCGTCGGACAAGTGATATAATCCAACGGGTCGCCGATCACATCGGAAACCGTCAAATTAATCAGGTGGGCCTGGGGATGCACGCTTTTGGCCAGCCATCCCCCTTTAATCCGGCTTATATGTTTGCGTACGGCGTTAATTTCAATGATATTCGCCCCACAGGACAACAGCAACTTGTTGACCAGCTTCTTTTCTTCCAAAGTCACCTGCTCCACCGGATAGGGCATCAGGGCTGAACTCCCGCCTGTGATCGCCATGAAGACAATATCTCCCGGCCCGGTCCGGGAGGCCAGGTCCATTACTTCCCGGGCCGCCCGGAATCCCGCTTCGTCCGGAATGGGGTGGCCGGCCAGGCGCAGTTTTACCCTGGACAATTCGCCCTCTTGCCCGTATTTACAGATGACCAGGCCTTCGTCGATCCGGTCGCCCAGGATTTCTTCCAGGGCTTTGGCAATGGGAAACGTCGCCTTCCCGGCGCCCAAGACCAGAATACGCCGGTGTTCTTTTAAATCATACCTCAGGTCTCCTACAGTCAGGATCTCCCCTTCTAAACTTACCAGTTCCTTCACAGCCCGGTAGGGGTCGGCTTTGGCCAGGGCATGCCCGATAATGTCAAAAACGGTTTTTCTTGCTTTAGTATTACCGTGACTCAATAAATCCGGCAGGTTTTTAATGTAACTCATGTTTCTCACCTGATCTTCTTTCTTAAGTATTACAACGAAATTTTGAAATTACGCCCGGCATACCTGGCCAGTGACCCCAATTCTTCTTCAATCTGTAGGAGCCTGTTGTATTTGGACGTCCTTTCCCCGCGGACCGGCACCCCGGTTTTAATCTGACCGGCGTTTAAGCCAACCACCAGGTCGGCGATGATCGGGTCTTCCGTCTCCCCGGAGCGCTCCGACACCATTACCCCGTAGTTATACCGGAAGGCCAGACCCGCCGCGTCCAAAGCCTCGGATAACGTCCCAATCTGGTTGAACTTCCAGAGCAAGGCGTTGCCCGCTCCCAACTCCGCCCTTTCTCTAATCCGTTCGGGGTTGGTGCAGAAAAAGTCGTCGCCCACAATCTGAATCCCCAGTTCCTTGGTGCCCCGGACAAAACCGTCCACGTCATCCTCGCTGAACGGGTCTTCCATGGTAACAATTGGGTAGGATTTGAGCAGATCACGGTAGAAATCAAGCAACTGCTCGGTGGTGAGTTTCTTCCCTTCCAGGTGGTACAGGCCCGTTTCCTTGTCGTACAGATGGGTCGCGGCGCAGTCCAGACCGTAAACAATCTTGTCGGCGTAACCCGAACGCTCCACGGCAAGCACCAGTTGGTCCATGGCCTCCCGCACCGCGGTGATCGGCGGGGCAAAACCGCCCTCGTCACCTACGTTGGCGGCAATCTTCCCGTATTTATCCACAATTATCCGGCGCAGTTCCGCATTGACCGCGTGGCTGATCTCCATCGCTTCCGCAAAACTCTCCGCCCCCACCGGAAAGATACAAAACTCCTGGAACTCCAGATCATTGGAGGCATGTTTGCCGCCGTTGATCAAATTGACCAGGGGAACCGGAAGCACATGGGCGTTGATATTCACGTACCTGTAAAGAGGCAGGCCGACCGCAGCCGCCGCCGCCCGCGCCGCCGCCAGGGAAACCCCTAAAACGGCGTTGGCCCCCAGTCTCTCTTTGTTCTTCGTCCCGTCCAGCCGGATCATGGTCTCGTCAATCCTTCTCTGCTCGGTGATGTCCATCCCTTTGACCGCCGGACCCAGTTCCTCTATCACGCTTTTAACCGCTTTTCTTACCCCAAGCCCGCCGTAGCGTTTCTCCCCGTCCCGCAATTCCACGGCTTCGTTGGCGCCCGTGGACAACCCGGCGGGAACATCCGCCCGGCCCAGAATCTCGTCATTCACCCAGACATCCACCTGCAGCGTGGGGTTCCCGCGGCAGTCCAGAACTTCTCTCGCTTTTACATCGGTAATTCGATACTTGGTCATCTTCATCAAGCTCCTTTGTTAAGTAAAGTATCTTGGCGTTGCCTCTTATGAAAAACATTAACTAAACCTTCTATGGCCGAAACGCTCTTTCCGTTTTGATCTCCAGTTCCTGCAGTTTGGACGCGGTCGGTTTCCCTTCTTCATCCCACCCCCTGAGACGATAATACTCCTGAACGAGAGCCTCCATCATCTCCGGCGTGAAATGGTGCCCCCGGCAAAAACCACTGGGCAGGGGCTCCTGGAACCTTTTGGGCATATTCGCTTCCCTCATCGGCCCCTTCTCCCGCAAATTATACAGACGGGACATGTTCCAGACCCGCTCCCCGGTCTTGACAAACTCGTCTACATCCAGGTCAATACCGGTGGCCGCCGCCAACAACCGGGCGTAGGTCTCTATGGGAATCGCAAACCGCCCCATGTCACAAATCACCAGGGAAAATTCGGCCGCCACATAGTTTTGTTCCCAAATGACCAGTTCCGGTTTGTGCTCGGTGGAAGTGGGGGTAAGCTCGACCCCTTTCGGCCAGGGCTCACCGGTTTCATACTGGATCGGAAAGGCCCGCATGTGGCAACCGCCCCGGTCCGCGGTCATGTACGACAGCCCCATGGCCACCGTTCCCCGCGGGCCCCAGGCCGGCGTCTCCAGACCCTTGATCTGCGCCGCAAACTCCTCGGCCCCTTTCCCCAAATGCTCCGCCGTGGCCTTCACGCCGTTGGCCAGCAGATCCCCAATCCCTTCCCGCCTGGCGATCTTATTGAGCAAAACGGTCATCGCCTCGGCGTCGCCAAATTTAATCTCTATCCCGTCGGTCTCCGCCGGACTTAAAATCCCTCTCTCCTGCGCTTCCATGCAGAAACCCAGAACATTGCCGGCGCTGATGTTGTCCAAACCTAAACGGTCGCAGAGGTTGTTCAGGTAGGCCAGGGTTTCCACGTCCGATATGTCGCAGTTGCTGCCCAGCAGCCCAACCGCCTCGTATTCCACGTTGTCACAGTACAACCCCTGGTACTTCCCTCTCCTGATTACCCCCAGTTTGCTGCAGCGAATCGGACAACCTGCACACCCAAAATCCCTCAGCCAGATCCGCTCTTTATGGTGTTCGGCCATTAATTTGTCGACTTTCTCGTACGAACCGTCGGAAAAATTCCGGGTCGGCAGGTAACCGTAATCATTGGAAAAGGCCAGGTTCCCCCCGACGGTGCTCCCCTCGGTCAGTTCCCGGATCGACGGGGAATCCCTCAGCGCTTTGGTGGCCTTGCCCACCCACTCCATAAAGGCGCTCTCGTCTTTCACCCGCACCCCCCGGGTCCCCCGGACCAGCACCGCCTTGAGGTTCTTCGACCCCAAGACCGCACCCAGCCCGCCGCGGCCGGCCTGCCGGTGCGGCTGACAGTCTACCAGCGCGTAACGGACCAGATTCTCCCCGGCCGGCCCAATACAGGAGATTTTAAACCCCGCATTTTTCTCCTTCTCCAACAGGTCATACACTTCATAGGTGTCTTTGCCCCACAGGTGGGAGGCGTCCTCGATGCTCACCTTCTCATCATCAACCACCAGCATCACCGGACCCCCGGCTTTCCCCGTTATCACTATCCCGTCGTATCCCGCATACTTGATCTCCTGGGAAAAATGACCGCCAAAATATGTGTCGCAAAACAACCCGGTCAGCGGTGATTTGGCCACAAGACAACCGCGCATCGACGGCGCTATCGTCCCCGTCAACGGCCCGGTCATGTAGAAAACCGGACTCTCCGGCGCCAACGGATCCGCTCCTTCCGGCGACAGATCATACAGCAACCGCGCACCCAAACCCTTGCCGCCCAGGTACAACCGGCCAAGCTCCTCCGGAATCTCCAGCACCCGCCAGCTCCCCGCCGTCAAATCTACGCTCAACAGTTTGCCCCAGAATGAACCCATCATTTTAGATGTTCACCACCTTAATTGCGTCCGTCGGACACCACTTGGCACATTGCGCCTCCCCGTCACCGCAAAGATCACATTTCTCCGCCTTCCGCGTATTCTTGTCGACCTTAATCGCCCCCAACGGACAGTACTTCTCGCAAAGCTTACACCCGGTGCACTTCTCCTCGTCCACCAGCACCCTCCCGTCCTCCGCCCGGGAGATGGCTTTGACCGGACAAACACGTAAACAGGCCGGATTCCCGCATTGAATGCAGACCACCGGGACGATCGTCAAACCCTTGCTCTTTTCTTCCAGCCTTAACCGCGCCTGCTTCGGATTGAAAGACCTCTTCTTCGCAAACGAACATGCCAAAAGACATATCCCGCATTCCGTACACAGACTTTCGTCAATGTATAACCGCTCGCTCATTTTTCTTACCCCCCTCGCCTATGGCGCAAGACTTAGTAATTTTTTTCTAAATTGTCTATTGTCGACAATATAAATTCTATTTTTATAAAAGTATGTATAGTAATAATTACTACAACCTTCAGCATATTCCTGCTATTTTTAAAAAAATTATAATATTTAACACTGGCGTTGCCCAAGATTGCTGTCCAAGATATTTTGTACCCCTCTCCCCGGCCCCTGCAGCGGCGACAAAAAGAAAGACAACCTGCAAAAAAACCCCGTCCAACCGGGGTTTTTTCGCGCGGCCTCCGGAGGAACAGCTCAGGTGGAGGAACGGATAATTAACCTTGGTTCAAGCGTAACATTGACCGTTTTCTTACGGCGCCTTCTCAACCTTCCCAGAAGGATTTCGGCGGCTTGCGCCCCCATTTCTTCCTTCCCGATATCCATGGTGGTCAGGGGGGGATTCATAAACTCGGTAAAAGCGACATTATCACATCCCATGACGGCAATCTCAGCGGGTACTTTAATGTTTTTGTCATTGAGGACCCGCATCACGGAAAGGGCCATCACATCACAAAAACAGAAGATGGCTGTGGGTTTGATCCTGCCGCGCAAAGCACTGAGCACCGCTTCCTCTATACTGTCGCTGATTCTCAGGGCCCGCACCAGTTCCGGCGGGACGGAAATACCGGCCTTTTCCATTCTCTGCCGGAACCCCTCCAGCCTCAGCATGGCGCTGGAATTACGCCAGGAATTGAGGAAGAGAATATGACGGTGTCCTTTTTTAATAAGATAGTCGGCGGCCAGTTCCCCGATCCTCTTGTCGTCACAAACCACATAATCGGTGTCAACCCCCGGGTTGTTTCTTGCCACCAGGGTAAACGGGACCTGGTTGTCCACAAGGTACTGCACAGTTCGGGATTTTTCTTCCACCGGGGCGATAATAATCCCGTCCACCCTTTGTTCCCTAAGCATCCGGACCGCTTCAAACTCTGTCTTCGACGACTCATTGGAATTACAGAGTACTAAATTGTATCCTTTGGCGCTTAACACCCGTTCGATTTCGGATACCACCACAGCATAAAAGGGATTCAGGATGGAAGTGACGACCACGCCCACGGTTTTTGTGCGCCCGGAAAGGAGTCCCCTCGCCAACAGGTTGGGAACATAACCTAAAGCTTCGGCCGCTTCCAGGACCCGTTGCCGGGTCTCGGGACTGACGTCACTTTTATTATTAAGGGCGCGGGAGGCTGTGGCAATACCAACATTCGCCCTTTTGGCTACATCTTTTATTGTCACGTGTTTCATTTATCATCCACCATCACTTGAGGTTTTTTTACTTGCAACCGCTTGACAACGCAAATTAACCGGTAAATCCGGCCTTTCATCCCTGTAATTCCCGGCGAAATATTTTGCGGAAAGTAATTCACCGTATGCCATTATACTATATTGTACCATAAATTAGCCATATTGTTATTTATTTTTATTTTGCAACAACCCGGGTCCGGATCCGGCTTTGCCCCCTCCCGTCCCCGGCGGGAGCATAGGAAACTCTTGAAATCCGTCAAGTACCTCTTTGTTATTCATTGCCCCGGGAAAAAGCGGAAAATATAAGCTAGTCCGTTATCCGCCAGGTGGCATCCTGCCTGTCCAGATCGGTAAGAATCCGGTCAATGAATAAAAGGAAGTTACGGTGCCGGATATAACGGTCGGGATACTTATAGGATTGGAAGGAAACCCAATTGCTGTCTTTCCAACCCGGTACTATTTTAAAAGTGGCATCGGCTTTGAAGTCGTCGGAACCGTCATCCGGGTCAAGACGGAGAAAATAATTGTATTGTCTTATATAATAGCCAGGATAATCAACGGAGGCAAAAGATACGTATCCCTCTCCCGCCTCCGCCAGCCCGGGTACGATTTTCCATTGGGCGTCGGCCGGCGGGTCAAAATGGACATCGATTTTTAGTTGTCTGTTGTCATGCCGGAAATACCGGTTCGGAAAATTAAACGACTGCAGCCGCTTATACATTCCGGCGACAGGTTGGACAGGATCGGGCCTTGCCGCCTCTTCCTCGTCCATCCAGAACGAACTGTAAGTAACCGGCTTGATTGTATCGCCTTCAATGATCATCCGGTCAACGCACACGGATCTGCTGTAAGGATTACCTTTGGAGAGTTCTTCCGTATGATAGACATACCACCACTCACCATTAAAGAACGCCGCGCCGGGGTGATTGGTTCCGTTTCCGGTGGGCTCGCCAATAACCCCGCGGTGCGTCCACGGACCGTGCACACTGGAGGAAGTGGCGTAACGAATCCGGGACGGCCAGGGACCGTCGGCGTATAACAAGAAATAAGTGCCGTTTTCTTTGATGACAAAAGGTGCTTCCAGGTAGAAGGGGAGGTTACGCACAGTTCTAACCGGACCCTTCAGGGAGATCATGTCGTCATTTAGCTCCACAAAACAACATCTCCCCAGGCCGTACCATAAATACGCCCGGCCGTCATCATCAATGAAGACACAGGGATCAATCGTCATGGTCGGCGCCCAAGGGTCGGCATTGGTCAACAAGGGCTTTCCGTTGACATCAAGATAGGGGCCGGTAATCTCGGTGGCGCGTAAAACTCCAATTTGCCCGTCACCGCAGACATAGAAATAGAAGTAACCGTCCCTGTAGACAATCTGGGAAGCCCAGGCCCGGTTTGGGGGAAGCCAGTCGACATCCGACGCCCGGACAATGATCCCGTGATCCGTCCAGTTTTTCATGTCCGCGGAGGAAAGAAGGCGCCAGCCGTACATATCAAATTCGGTGGTGGCCGCTTCGTCCTGACCGCAGACAATATAAAATCTCCCGTTATAAACCAACGGCGCCGGGTCGGCGGTGCGTACATTTTTCACAACCGGGTTGTCGGCTTGTTGTATCCGGCTGCCCCAGACGGCGACACCCTCCTCGGAAAGAGCACTGAAAGTCATCACATATTCTTTTAAGCCGTCGTCCCACTGTTCCAGAAAAACGCCATGGTAGACCCGGCCGTCCACGGTCAAATCAACCGTGTAATCCCCGGTCATTTTCCATTCGCCCTCCACGGCCCCGGCAATGACACCGCCGGGTTCAAGTTCAATCAGAACCGACTCATTGACCGCGGCGGAAATAGATTTGCCGTGATTGATATACTGGTACACACCGGTCACTTCTTCCGGTAATACGGCGCGGGCCGTCTCCCCGGCGTAGCGGTGCGGGGCGCACACCGGCCAACCCCCGGCATTCATCAGGATCTGGTGCACCCGTAAATTATGCATCTCTCCCTTTCCTGGAAAACGGGCATGGAAGAAAATATACCCCTTACCGGTCTCCGCATCGTAAAAATACGAGTTGTGTCCGGGTGAAAGATAACTGATTTTCGATTCAGCGAAGCGGAAATTCCCGATAAGGCGGGCGCCGTAGGCTTGAATTGCCCTTCCTGTCGCTTCCCGCATATCATTTCCTGACGGGTCATAATAAGGGCCGTCGGGATTTTGGGACCGGGCCACCCGGATGTTGTACCCGCCGTGGGACGCCAGGGTGCCGAAGGAAACAAACAGGTAATAGTAGCCGGTTTCCGGATGGTAGTGGATCTCCGGTCCTTCCATGGGCGCATGACTGCCACCGGCCAGTCTTTTCCCGTAACCCTGCCCCGGGTAAGGCCGCCCCGTTTCCGGATCCATTTTTAAAATATGGATCCCGCCGAAATAAGAACCGTAAACCATCCACAAGTTGCCTTCATGGTCGAAGAAAACATGGGGATCAATGGCATTGGGGTGGATGGTCCGTATATACTCTTCTCCCTCCTGGTCACCCTGGAGGCCGGAATTTAAGATCATTCCTTCATACTTGTAAGGTCCCTCAATATGTTCCGCGGTCGCCAGGGCGATCGCCGACCGGGGACTCCCCCAGGTGCTGACACTGTAATACATGTGATATTTGCCGTTAAGTTTTATGATGCTCTTCGCCCAGGTCGTATCCGTTCCCGCCCATTGTAAAGACTCGCCGAACTCTTCATACACGTTGGGCACCAACGGATTTCCCTCGTGTACATGGGTGGAAATTTGCTGCCACTCAATTAAATCTTTGGACTTGGCTGCCGCCAAGTGGGAACCAAACACATAAAAGGTGTCATGGTCGCGGATGACCATCGGATCGTGAACGCTGACTTCCGTAAATTGCGGGCCGGCCGTAACCGCTCCCGGCCGGGGTCCGATTTTATCCCCCACGATGACTTGGCCGGCGGGGAAATCTCCGGCCGCATCGGCAAAATCCCCTTCAAAAGCGAAATGGGCCCGTAAATTCCCCTCAAACGCCATCGTACTCCTGCCCGGGAAACATATGAACAGCACAAGGAAGAAAACAACAAAAAGACCTCTTCCAAGACCCATCCCCGTTCATCCCCTCCTCGACAAAACTATCCCGTTACCAGAAACGGTTTTTCTTTTATCAAGCGGGCGGATGAACCCCCGCCCGCCTCTTTTTTTCTGTCATCCGGCTCAATCTTTGCCCCTTCTCTTCTCTTGCTTCAACGGGCGATAACCCGCCGGACAAAAAAATGGCACGCCGGATCGTCCCGCGACGGGTTCCGGGTTAATTATCCCCTATTGTTGTGCCTTATTGAGCTTGGAAAGGGCCACAACTTCTTTGGCGGAAAGCGCCCGGTCAAAGAGGTAAAACTCGTCGATACGACCGTTAAAATACGGGTCGGGGAATTGAGATTTGCCGAGATAATTGGCGTTCATCGCATCCATCCCGATATCCTTGGGCAAGTGCGTGGTGGAAAGCGTCGCCTTCTTCTCCCCGTTGAGATAGAAACAATATTCCTCCGTGGACACGGTAACCGCAATATGGATCCAGGTGTTCAAGGGTATTTCTTCCACCGGACAGGTCAAAATGGGTTCGGTCTGCGGATTGCCGGCATAAATCGAAAACCGGGTATGGCCCGCCGGTTCCCCCGCATTAAGCGTTAAATACATGAAACCTCTGGTGCCGGCAAAATCAAAGACCCGGCTCCAGAGTTCGTTAGTCGCGCATTCCACCCAACAGGCTATGGTCATCTCCGACAGGTCCTTGATAATATTATTGGGCAAACGCAGATAAGCCTCGGTGCCGGGCAGATGAAGGGATCGGCCATAGCGTCCGGCCTCGCAAAAATGGGCGTCGCCGGCCAAAGTTCCATGGTTCTCATTTCCGGAAAGATCGGTGACTACATCATCGCCGCCCTCGTCAAAGCTATAATAGATTAAGGGCTTCATTTCCGGGGGTACTTCCTGACAGCCGGAAACAAAGAGCATCGCGACGATGACCAAACAAACAACAGAAAGTTTTCTCATGATGATACCTCCTAAACACTTCAATCCTTGCCTTCGCCTTGCCCCGCCTTCTTTTCCTCTCTCACCTCCCCTTCCTATATTTTCCTCTATTTTCAGTCCACCGGTACTGAACTGACGCCTTTAGCGAGCGACCAACTCTTTGCCCCAAATTGTTATTCCTTCTTCCGCGACGGCGCTGAAGGTCATGACAAATGTCTCCGCCGCCGGATCCCATTGCCGGAGAAAGACTCCTTTGTAGACCGAGCCGTCAATGACCAATTCCGCCTGGTAATCCCCTTTTAACTGCCAGGTTCCGGTTACGGCCCCGGAAATGGTTCCCTCTTCCTCCAGGAAGATTTCCACGGCGGTTTTTCTTCGGTAGGAAATCTCTTTCCCGTGGTTGATATATAGATAGCCTCCTGCCACCTCGGCCGCAGTTAATTTTTCCGCTGTTTCCCAGGCATACGGCAACGGGGTGATGACCGGCCACCCGTCCTCATTGAAGAACATCTGGTGAACCCTTACCGCATGATACTCGCCCCTGAGGGGGAAACGGGTATGGAAGATCAGGAAATATTTATCTTCCACCGGATCGTAGCAGGCGGAGTTATGACCCGGGGAGGTGTAGCCGTAGGATTCATAATCCGACCGGAAGAGGAAGTTCCCGATCATCTTAACCCCGTAAGGTTCGATAAAGGGATCCTGGTCCTCCAGCATTTTCCCCCGCGGACCGTGGGCGTTGATCATGTCTTGCCCCAGGCCGTCATAATATGGCCCGTCCGGCTTTTGGGCCCGCGCCACTCTAATATTGTAACCGCCTCCGGAGTGCAGCCCGCCGAAACTAAGGAAAAGATAATAATAACCGGTTGTTTGATTGTACAGAATAAACGGACCTTCGATGC
Organism: Bacillota bacterium; assembly: GCA_036678685.1. Classification (GTDB taxonomy): domain Bacteria; phylum Bacillota; class UBA4882; order UBA10575; family UBA10575; genus JAZIHH01. The sequence goes on along the minus strand of JAZIHH010000020.1, from coordinate 620,215 downwards.
GGCTGTGATTCCCGCCGGCCAGTTTCTTGCCGTAACCTTGGTCCGGCAAAGGAAAACCTGTCTCCGGATCGAGTTCCAGAATGAAAATCCCGCCGGAATAAGAACCATAGACCATCCACAGCCTGCCTTCGGCATCATAAAAGACATGGGGATCCACCACGTTGGGATGGATATTAGCGTCATAAATGGTGTTGTCATGCGTCCAGAGCCCGCCGGATTGTAAAATGATCCCCAAGTTTTTATACGGGCCCTCCACATGATCGGCAACGGCAATCCCCAGTGCCGACCGGGGCGAATCTCCCCGGCAGGCACAGTAATACATATAAAACCTGCCGTCCGCCAGTTGGGCAACATGCGGCGCCCATAAAGTCTTCGTCTCCGCCCAGGCAAAGGTCTCCGCCAGTTCGGTATAGACATTGGGGATCAAACGGTTTCCGTCATGGACACGGGACTCAATAAGTTGCCAGTTCCTTAAATCTTGTGATTTGGCGGCCGCCAAATGGGAACCGAATACATAATAGGTGTCATCGACTTTGATCACGGACGGATCATGCACCGATACACTTAACAGCGGCGGGATCAATACTTCCCCGCTCTCTACATGGCCGGTGGGAAGACAAGTGGTGAAACCGATTAAAACAAGCAGCCAGAAGAGAAAACCGTTTTTTTTCAACAAGACGCTTACCTCCCCGTCTTATATTTTGTCCGGTCTCAACACCCGCTTTACACAGTTTCATATAAATAAAACGCCAGCGTACGGGTGCCCCCGGCCGGGCCTCCTCCGGCAAGGCGTCGAAAATGACAATTCCACCGGTATTTGCCCCCAAACACCCGGACTCGTCAAAAGACCAGCAACATCAGGACACTAAGGGCCCTCCATAATTCCTCACCAGTCACTGCCTCCTTTAAAGTTAAATCCTCCAGTCTCCGTCAACAGCCTCTATATACCGGGAGCGGTTCCCCGTACCACCCCCTGAATTGTTAATGAGGGGAAGCCGGCCAGAAAGGTTTCCAGCCTTTGCCCTGTTCCTTCTTCATCAGGGCTTTTTCCTCGACCCCTTGGCCGGCCTTGTGCCGGCCAAGGGAGAAGGTTTTACGCCAATTATTGGATCATTGTTTTTAGACCCGGATTAAACGCCATTGTTGGTTGTAATGAGGATTGTCATACCACATCCGGCACGGATCACCGTTGTTCGTATGACCGTCGTTATCTATGCATTTTCCTGTCGCCCGGTTCTTGAATTTAACGTAACCGTTGCCAAGGTCGATCAATTCCCACTGCTGGTTATAATGGGAACTGCGTTCCCACTGGCCCAGGATCGAATGATCATCAGTCCGGCCCATACTGTCAAGGCAAAGGCCGGTCGCACGGTTGACGATCCGGTAATAGTTCCCGGTAACATGTTCCAGTATCCACTGCTGGTTGTAACTGCTGCTGCTCTGCCACTGTCCGGCATCGCTCCCGTTTGTCGTGCGGCCCATCCCGTCCAGGTACATATGACTGTTCCCGCGGTTTTGTATTTTGTAATACTGGCCGCCCGGGGCCGGGGTTGGGGTCGGCGACGGGCCTGAGCCTGGAGGAGTATAGGTCGGCCAGCCGTCGGCATCAAAGTACAAATCTTTGATCCGCAGGGTGGCGGTACCGTTATTCTGGGCGTCATAGGCATGATGAACCAAAATCCAGCCGTTGCCGGTATTGAACGGCTCCGGAGCGCCCGGTCCTCTCCACCTGGAGGTGCTTTGGTCCAAGATCGTTCCTCCGCCGTTCATCATATTGACGCCGTTTTTGTCATAGTAGGGACCGGTGATATTGGTAGCCCGTCCGTAGGCGATCTTATAAGTGCTGTTTGACCCCTGACAGCAGGTATCAAAGGCTACGAATAAGTAGTAGTAACCGTTATGATAAATGATTTTTGACCCCTCAATGGGATTGTGTTGCACCCCCGGCCGGGAAGCAATGGAATAAATGGAGCCGGTGGGTTTCATGGTGGAACTGTTAAGTCTCACAAGTTTAATGCCCGACCAATGGGAACCAAAGGACATCCAGAGATTTCCCTGGGCATCCCGGACAATACCCGGATCAATGGCATTATAATTGTCCGAGCTTGTCGAGCGAATAACCAGACCCTCGTCCCGCCAGTCTCCTTTAAGAATGCTGGAGCAGGAGACCAGACCGATACAAGAAGTATTGGAACCAAAAGTCGATACCGAATAGTAGAGCCAATACCGGCCATTATGGTAGAAAATATCCGGCGCCCAAATATTAAAGTCGGTTTTATTGGGCACGTAATTTTTCCACCACGACAACGGACTGCTGAAGATTTGCACCCCTTGGTTCCAATGCTTGCCGTCGCTCGAATACTTGACCCCAATGCCGTCGGCCGTGTAAAATTGCCACCATAAACCACTTTCGCGTATGATGGTAGGATCATGACTAAAAGTACTTCCGGTAATATTCCACTCCGCGCCAAAGACATTGGTTGCCAGTCCGCCGAGACAAATCAGTAAAATAACCAAACAGAAGATCACCGCAGAGATCTTGGGAAAGTTTCTCATGTGAGGTAATTCCTCCTTTTTGGTTTTCTGCCTTAACAGCTTAATAATCACCCTTCCGGATTTTGCTTCCCCTCCGTTTTATTGATTTTTTTACCTGAGAAAACCTTTCCGGAAAGGTTTCCATAATTTTAAGATTCTCAGCTGTTGTTAAATTTCCTTTAACTATATTGTTAATGTTTTGTTAAATACTGAAACCGCCACCCCGTTCGTCAAGTTTATAGCGGGAATGTTTGTGGCGGGAAGACTAAACCGGCTGTAAAAAATGTCAAGAGGAACGGGCCGGTGACCGGCGGGGGCGGAACCGGCGCGGGGAAGAGGCAAAATAATTGGTACCCCAAACTCCGGCGATAATCAGCACGCCTCCGGCCAGGTGATACCAGTAAAAAGGTTCCCCGCGCAGTAAAACACCGGCGGCCACCGCCACGACTGTGGTCAAGTTGGAAAATACGGCGCTGCGGGAGGCCTCCAGCCGCGAAAGAGTGTAATTGAGACCGAAAAACGCTACGACCGACGAAAGAATACCCAGGTAGAAAAGGCTCACAAGAACCGGCTTCGCGAAGAAAACAGGCAAACCCGCGCCCCGGCCGTACCGGTACTCAATCAAGGAGAAAAAGCCAAAAACCAAAGCGCCGGTCCACATCATGACGTAGGTCAGTTCCACGGGACGATATTCCCGGGACAGGCGACGGGAAAGGATGTTGGAAACCGCCCCGGCGGTCACCGCCCCCATCAGGGCGATCCGCCCCAACATATTCCCGGAAGAGCTCAGCTGTTCTCCGCCCAAGACAATCATAACCACCCCGGCCACCGACAAAAGAATAAAGATTGTCTGGGAAATACCTGGGATCTCCTGGAGAAAAACGGCGCCGAAAACAGCCACAAAAACCGGAATCAAGGCAATCATCAGTCCGGCTTCCGACGAAGTGGTCAGGTTCACCCCGATGGTTTCACAAAAAAAATAAAGGAAGGGCTGGAAAAAGGCCAAGGGAAGAATCCGCCGGAGAAACCGCCGGTTCACGGTAATCTTAATTAACCGGGCGGCCCGGAGCAAAAACATGGTAAGGGCGGCAATAAAAAAACGCCCGGCCAGCAACTGATAGGGAGTGAGATAGTTCAGAGCCTCTTTGGTGAAAAGGAATGAAAAGCCAAAAATGGCTGAAGTGCCTACAGCTATTATATATGGAGACAAGTTCATTGCGTTTATTAATTCCTCCTCTCACAGATTGAACCGGAAAAGAGCCACGTCGCCGTCCTGCATAAGATAATCCCGGCCTTCGATCCGGACGAGGCCTTTTTCCCTGGCGGCCGTATACGAACCGCAGGCCAGTAATTCTTCGACCCCGATTACTTCCGCTTTGATAAACCCGCGGGCAAAATCGGTATGGACCTTTCCGGCAGCTTCCACGGCCCTGGTTCCTTTCTTCACCGGCCAGGCCCGTAACTCCGGAGGCTCCTGTTGCGTCAGGTCAACCGTGAAAAAACTGAGCAAATCCAGCAGCCGGTAACCGGCTTGGATCAATTTCTCCACCCCCCGTTCCGCCAGGCCCATCTCCTGAAGAAAATAAGCCCGCTCTTCCGGAGCCATGCGGGTCAATTCCGCCTCGAGGCCGGCCGCGACGGGAATAACCTCCGCCCCTTCTTTGGCGGCATAAGCCTGTACTTCGGCAAAGAGCGGCCCGCCGGCCGGGTTCTCTTCCCCGGTATTGGCCACATAGAGCACGGGTTTGGCGGTGAGCAGGAATAACCCCCGGACAATCTCCTCTTCCTCCTCCCAGAGCGAAAGGGCCCGGGCGGGTACCCCCTGTTCCAGGGCGGCCTTGACCTTCTCATAGACATCCAGTTCAAACCGGTATTTACGGTCACCGGTCTTCAAGAGCCGGCTGGTCTTCTCAATTCTCTTTTCAACGGTTTCCAAATCGGCCAGGAGCAGTTCCAGGTTGACCACTTCGATATCGGTTACCGGGTCCGGCCGGACATGGACATGGGCAATCCGGTCGTCCACAAAACACCGGACCACGTGCAGAACCGCATCCACCTCCCGGATATGCGCCAAAAACCGGTTGCCCAGGCCTTCGCCCCGGCTGGCGCCTTTCACAAGGCCGGCGATGTCGACAACTTCAACCACCGCCGGGGTGACCTTTTTCGGATTGGTGAAAACGGCCAGCCGGTCAAGGCGCGGGTCCGGAAGCACGGCGATCCCGGTATTCGGCTCCACTGTGCAGAAAGGATAATTGGCACAGTCGGCCCCGGCGTTGATCAGGGCGTTAAAGAGGGTGCTCTTCCCTACATTGGGCAGGCCGACAATTCCCAGTTTCATATTTTTTCACCTTCTTCCCGTATGCCAAGGGGTGTCAACAACTCCGTCCCCCTGACACCACTCGACTCCGTCTCCTTAACTCCACCCGGGCAGTGGCGGGGTACGGGGCAGACCAATCTAATTTGTGAGGTGTTCCACCAGAGCACCGGCCGTGGCCGGGTTGAACCTCCCTTCCTCAAGCCGCCAGTACTGGACCCCGGAAATCTCGGCCTGGACCGCCTCGACCAAGTGGGAATGGCAGGTGAGAACGAAGATCTGGTGAGTCCCGGCCAGCTCTTTCAGGAGTTCCATCGCTCTTTCCAGATGGGGCCGGTCGAAATTGACCAGCGAATCGTCGAGGATCACCGGGAGAGAAACGGGGATCTCCTTAATCCTGCTCAGACGGACAGCCAGGAAGAGTTGCTCCTGGGTGGCCCGGCTCAAGACAGCCGTGGTTTCGGCCAGTTTCCCGTCGTCCGTAACGGTTTTAAAATCCATCTTCCGGAGGTCATCGCCGGGCAATACCTGTTGGTAGCGGCCGGCGGTTAGATGGGCAAAGATCTTTCCGGCTTCCTTCAGCAGGGTGTCCCGGGCCCGTTCCAGGAAGTTCTCCCTCATCTTTGCCAGGAAAAACGCGGCCGCGCTGTAGACCGCATACTTCTCCGCCAGGGGCCGCATCCCCGCTCTGGCCCGGTCAATTTGCCGCTGGGCTTTTTCCAGCCGCTCGGTGGCGGCCAAGGCTTCCAGTTCGGCCTGGAGTTTTCTTTCTTCTTCTTTCAGTGCCTCCAATTGTCTTTCCAATTCTTCCGCGGCGGCTTGCGCCCGTTCATAGTCTTTCTCCACCTCCTGGAGGGAAGTGTATTCTTGCGCCAGGCGGGTGAAAGCGGCAAAAAGCCCGTCGTCACCGGTGACCGCCGCTCCGGCCGGCTCCTGCCAGGCCTTCCGGGCCCGGTCGGACTTTAAGGACTGTAAAATCTGCTTTCGCACCAGTTCATACTCGGCCCGGTACCCGGCCAACTCTTTATATCTTTCTCCCTGCCGGAGAAAGGCGGCAAGAGCCTCCGGCACCTGCCGGTCGCCCTCTTCCTCAGGGTCGCGCCAGGCCAGGAGCGGGCGGAGTTCGTCCTCAATCCCTCTTATTTTTCTTTCGCTCGCCGCCAGCTTTTCCGCAAGTTCCAGCAGGTGCAGGCTCTTCTCCAAGCCGGCAAAAAGTTCGTCATCACCGGCAAAAGCGGGAAAAACCGGGGCCAGCCGGGAAGCGAGGGCACGCAACTCTTCCCGTTCCGCTTCGACCTGGCGGCGGGTTTCCGCCAGGCGTTCACCGGTCGCCCGCCATTTGTTGATGGCCTTTTTGAGTTCCTGAACCCGCCGGAAATGGCCGGTGATCACCCCCGGGGGGGCCTCTTCCGGTAAACCCAGAAGTTGTCGGTATTTATTGACCTCCGCGGCCAGGGGGACCAGTTCTTTTTTCAGCGCCGTTTTTCTTTCCTGAATGGCCAGATACCGTTTTCTCTCCTCCATCAGTTGTTTGCCATAGAATTCCTCATCCTTGCGGCGGTAAACATCGCGCAGCATGAGAAAGATCATCACGACAAGCCCGGCGGCAATGACCCCAATCCCCAATAACTGGTGGAAAAAACTCGCCCCTACGCCCAGCAAAAGGAAGAGCATGGTCAGGGCCAAATTACGGTTCAGAGCCGCGAGCGGTTGCCTTCCCGGAGGCGCCCCTTTCCTTCCCCCGGCCAGTTCCGCCAAACGGGCGATCACCCCTTCTTGTGCGGCCAGGTCTTTTTCACACTCCTCCAACTCCTGCTCTGCTTTGCGGTAGGCTTCGAGCCGCCAGTTCAGTTCGGCCTCTTCCAGGCTGTCGGTTCTCAGCGCCAGGACGCGTTCGAATTTGCCCCCCCAGGCTTCGTTTACCCGGTCCATCTCGACTTTAAGTTCCCTTTCTTCCTCTTCCCATTGGTCTTGCAGGTCCCGGCAGATCTTGACCCTTTCCCGCAAACCGGAGAGGCGGAGGCCCAAACGGCGCAATTCTTCCTTCTCCCGCAGCAAGGCGTCGCCGGCCGCCGCCGGGTCCCCGCCGGGAAGGGCCTTTTCAAACCGGTCCCGGTTTTCCCGGTATTCGGCAAGGGCTTCTTCGTACCGTTCCCGCAACCGTTCGACTTTTGGCAAACGTTCGGCGGGAAAGCGCTTAAGAAGGGTCTCCGCTTCCGCGCCGGCCAGATGCAATCCGAGTTGGGAAAAGCGTTGAAAATTGCTGTAATTACTTTTCAGCAGATCCAGCCGGTCTATTTTTCTCTTGAGAACAGCAAGTTCCTCACCATAGGTCCCGATCTTCTCTACGCATTCCCGTTTTTCTTCTTTTTTCCGCCGGTACTCGTCGACTTGCCCTAAGGCTTGGTCCCGCTCTTCCACCCCGCTCCGGATCATCTGGAAATATTCTTTAAAACGGTGGACACCGGGTCTCCCGTGTTTCCCGCCGATCTCCACGGCCTGTTTCCGGTATTCAGCTTCCAATTGCGGCAAGCGGGCGATCTCGGTAAAACCGGCCCCCAGAAGCACCGCCTGCAACCTTTCTTCCTCGCCCGGGGGGGCCTCTCCCCGCAACCGCTGGAGTTCGTCCAGGCTCACAGTGAAGATCTGGTGGTAAGTAAAGGGATCGAGGCCGCCGTAAATCTCTTCCATCCTAAGGCTTCTTGACCGGTCGCCGCTGAGGTAGGAGACCACCGGTTCACCATGCCCTTGCAGGCGAAAATAACAGTCCTCGCCGGTCTCCAAAACCATTTCTCCCTCTACTTCATGTTTTTCCCGCGCCGGCGGCAGGGCGGCGCTGCGGGGGAAACCAAAACCAAGGTAACGCAGGATCTGCAAGAAGGTACTTTTGCCCGCCCGGTTCCGGCCGCCGATCAAAACCAGGCCCGGCGCCAGGGGCCCCAGTTCCTGGTGGGAAAAGATGCCGAAATCCTTGATATACAGGCGTTTAAGTTTCACCGTTTCTCCCCCCATGCCACCAGCCGTTCCAGGATTAAGTCCCGGGCGCGGTCAATAATCGCCGCCAATGTCTCTTCATCCAAAGCAAAGCGGTATTCATCGGGATTTTCGTGATCGGGCGCCGGCTCCCAAACCTGCCCGAGGCTGGCGAGGAGTTCCCCGCGGCGGGCCGGGTCCTGGAAGGAAGCGGCGATTTCCGCCAATTCACGAAAAACCGGGTTTTTGGCCAGTAATTCTTCAAGCCGCGGCAACGGCCGGGCGGTACGGATTACCACCGAATCGGTCCAGAGAAACGGGGTGCGGCCTTCCAGTTTCCGGCGGAGAGCCGCGGTCAACTCCGCGGCGGCTTCCTCTTCTTGTTCCGCCCAGAGGTTATGCAATTCGCCGCGGCCGGTAATGATCCACTGCAAAAGATAGCCGTCGGGTTGATAAGCCCCGGGAGCGGCCGGCAAACCTTCCGGAGTGGGAAGCGGGGCTGCCGCAAGCTCGCCGGCCTTTTCCACCAGCCGGTTTTCAAGATCCGTAAGGTTTTGCAGGGCCGGGTCCCCGGCAATGGAAAATTCCACCCGCTTCCAGAGAACGGGAGCAACAGGAAGATACGAAAAAGCCGGCGGTTCCCCGGGCGCCATTTCCACCAACAGGCAGCCCCCCGGCCCTTCTTCGCCGAAATCACGCCCTTGGGGAATACCGGGGTAAGCAACGGCCGGCAAGCCATGGTGCAAAACCCGGCAACGGTGGATGTGGCCCAAAGCCCAATAATGAATGTCATCCCTGGCCGTAAGCTCCGTCAGGCTGCAGGGGAGATAGTTTTTATTCGCCGGCTCCAATTGGGTATGCAAAAGGGCAATATTGCACAGGCCTTTATCGGGAACGCTAAACGAATCATGCATTCTCCGGGATTCGAACCGGCCCCGGTAAGACTGGCCGAGGATCCGGGCAACCGGTACCCCCTGCCGGTCCTTTACTTCCAGGCATTCGGGTTGGTCGGGACTGAAAACCCGGACATTGCCGGGAAAAGCAAAAAGCTCCCTCTGTTCCCGCAGGGGATCGTGGTTTCCGGCAATGATAAAAACCGGAATATTCTCCTTCTCCAACTCCCGGCATTTTTCCGCCAAAAAACGGGCGGCCCGGATCGATCTGGCTTCCCGGTCATAAACATCCCCGGCTAAGAGGAGAAAATCAACCCGGCAGGCAACCGCGGCTGTGCAAATACGGGAAAAGGCGACCCAAGTTGCCTCCCGGACCGCTTCCCGGATCCCGGAAGGCAGGTCACCGGAGGTATGCAGAAAGCTGCCCAGGTGAAGATCGGCGGCGTGTATAAAACGTAGCTTCTTGGTCATATGGGCTGAACTCCCTCCTGAAAGATCATTCCGGGCGCGGCCCGGTCGTCTTGTCCACGGATTATTGCCGGCGATTGTTATATATAGATTAGTTTTTTCTTGGCAAATACCTTCTCTCTTTTATAAAAAGCATATCTTTTTGTCCTTAAAAACCGCCGCCGGAAAATGAAACCGAAGTTTTCCGCCCCCGGCAGGAACAAGAGGGAATTCGTGGAATTAATGCGTTGGCGGGTAAAAAGGAGGTTTAAGAATGGTAAAAAATAAAACTGGCTGGAACAGGTGTTTTTTGAGGGGTATTTTTATTATTCTGCTCTTGGGCGCGCTCTCCGTCTTGGCCGGCGGCCCCGGCGGCGCGGCGGCGGCCGAATCCCTTCCGGTCATAACCGTCTCCACTCCCGAGGAATTTATGAAGGCGATCGGCCCGGACCGGATTATCCGGATCGAAGCGGAGGTTTTACAACTGCCCAATGAAAGGGTACGGTTTACTAATAACTACATAACTCAGGAAGAAGTAATAGACGGTTACCAACTCCTCATTCACGACGTGGCCAATCTGACAATAACCGGGGCGGGGGGGAAACCGGTTCGAATCTTGTCCGAGTCTGTTTATGGTTATGTCCTCGGTTTTCGTAATGCGGAGAAGATCAGGATCGAAGGGGTGGAGGCAGGTCATATCCCCGGGACAAGAGAATGTGTTATGGGCGTCTTATATTTTGAAAATTGCCGGGAGATCGAAATTGACCGTTCCATCCTCTTCGGTTGCGGGTTTGAAGGAGTTGAACTGTTGGAAGTCGACGGTTTTCTCATGACGGACTCGGTAATCCGGGAATGTGTTTACGGAATCATGACCATAGAAAAAAGCCGGAATTGTCTTTTTACGAACTCGGTCTTTGAGGATAACCAGGGATGGCATATGATTAGAATCAATAATTCCGTGAATGTCCGTTTCTCCGAATGCCGGATTGAGGGCAATATCGCGTATAGTGATGAACACAGCAGCATCTTTGATGTCTCTTCCAGCGAAGCGGTGGTGGTAGAGGATTGCCTGGTGCAGAATAATAGTGTCGCACGGTTTACTTATCGCGGAACAGGACTGACGGTAAAAGACACGCCGGTGGAAAATAACCTTTTTCACCAGGATATTTCCGGTAACATAGAAGAAGACATTGATTCTGATGCGACCACGGGTCCTTATGGTGAATACTACATTACCCTCGATTATTTATATCAATTATATTTGGACCATTTATTATATGGGACCGACAATCTTGCTAAAATGGAGGAAATATACACCGAAATGGTGGAAGCTCTATTGGAATTGGAGCGTACACAGGGTAATGACGACATTGAACTGGATCTTTTGTTGGGATTTTACCATATGATTGGCTACCAAGGGAACCTCATCTCCGACATGCGGCTGGCTGAAGAACGTTTTCAAAACATTTTGCGGAAGGATCCCCATTCTCTTCAAGGCCATTACGGCTTGGCTGAATTGTACTTCACCGACTGTATCTTCGAAGATTACAATTTTAATTTGGCTGACAGTTCGGTCATATATTATAGGAAAAAGACCGATGCAGAAATTATGGAAAAAGCGCTTGCCACTTATTTGAATGTGCTCCGGCTCGAAGAACAAAATATTGAAGATTTGGCACCAATGCTCCATTTTCGCCTCACGGCACTCTATTTTTTCACCGGCAAACCCGACAAGGCGCTGGCATATGTGAAAGAACTGACCGCTTTGGCTCCTGACCGGTATGGTAAATGCCTGGAGGTTGTAAAAGAGTTGAGCGAAAAAAAGGAGATCCCCCCGAGAATAGAGTTGCCACTTGTGTTTTTATATTGAGAGTAGAATACCTGTGACGGCTATGGACAGACCAGCCTCCTTTACTGGTCTTCAGCCGGCCACAATCCGGCCCTCGCTGCCGCTGCCTTGATTTTTTAAACTTGCATTGTACGGGCATTTATTGTAAAATTAAATATACTTATGAATGTAACAATTTAAAAAGAAAAGAGTTGGTAGTTTGTCTATTTTACAGATCATTTTTATAATCTGGACTTGATCCCCTACCTGACCCTGAAGCTAAACAGTTGTTCGAAAAAACTGAATTTTCTCAGTCCCATTCTTTTATGTTACATCCTGGGTATTGTCGCTGGTAATATTCCTTTTCTCCCGGTTGATAAAAATTTGGCCATGACTGTTTCCGAATTTGCCGTACCTCTGGCCATACCGCTCATCCTTTTTTCCACGGATTTTGTCCGGTGGGTGGGTTTGGCCAAGAAAACTGTTATTTCCTTTGTCTTTGTTATCATTGGTGTCCTGGCCAGTTCTTTTCTGGGCGGACTTCTTTTTTCTCCTTACTTCGATGAGTTTTGGAAATTATCCGGTATGCTGGTCGGCGTTTATGTGGGCGGCACCCCCAACCTGATGGCCATCGGCATGGGGCTTGAAGTACAAAAGGAAACCCTTATTCTGGCCAATACTTCCGATGTCATTATGGGTGGGGCGTATTTCCTCTTTTTGCTTTCCGGAGCGAAATGGCTTTACAGTAAATTTCTCCCCCCGTTCCAGGCGCCGGTTACCGCCTTACCCTACGCGGCCCCGGCCGGCGAAAAACCGCGCTTCTTAACCCTGATCGCCCTTTTTTTCCTGGCGCTGCTCATCGTGGCCATCAGTGCCGGAGTTTCCCTGCTTTTCACCGAGGAGCTGAACGTCAGCCTGGTGATGCTGGTCATTACCACCCTGGGGGTTGGCGCTTCTTTTATCAAAAAAATCCGCCATACTAAAGGCACTTACGAAATCGGCCAGTATCTAATCCTTATTTTTTCCCTGGCCATTGGGATGACTGTTGATATCCGTGAATTCTTCTCTTCCGTTTCCCTAATCTTTTTTTATACGGCTTTTGTAATGACCCTGGCCATCATCTTCCATTTATTGCTGGCTTTCATCTTCCGTATTGATACGGACACCACGATTATCACCTCAACGGCAGGCATTTTCGGGCCGGCTTTTATAGGACCGGTGGCCGAAGCGATCAACAACCGGGAAGTAATTGTTTCCGGTTTAACCTGCGGGCTTGTTGGCTATGCCCTCGGCAATTACCTGGGATTTGGCCTCGCCTGGCTTTTAAGGGCCATCTTTTCTTAATTTTTTCTCCACCAAGTTGACAGAGGGGTAGAAAAATGATTAGCATCCACGAAGTCAAAGAAAAAAAAGATTTAAAGAAATTCATCGACCTGCCGTGGGAGCTTTATAAGGATGACAAGTACTGGGTCCCGCCGCTCCGGAGGCAACAGTTTCATAGCCTGCGGGGAAAAAACAATCCCCTGTTGGCGGCCGGACCCCACACTTTTTTCCTGGCTTTTTCCGGCGAGAAAGTTGTCGGCCGGATTATGGCCGGGATCAATACCAAATTAAATGAGAAAAAGAACAAAAACGAGGGTTACATCAGCCTTTTTGAGTCGGTAAACAATAAAGACGTAGCCTTCTCCCTTTTTCAGGCGGCCGCCGGCTGGCTGCAAGAAAGAGGGATCGCCACCATGGTGGGACCTGTCTCCCCTACCAACGGTGACGATTACCGGGGCATTTTGATCAAAGGTTTCGACGGGCCGCCCGTGTTGATGAACTCGTACAACCCCCCTTATTACCAGGACTTCTTTGCGGAATTCGGGTTCCAAAAATATCTGGACCTCTTCGCCTATTACTTGAAAGCAGAGGAGATGGACGTGGCCAGGTACGGACGGGTGGTGGCCTACGCCATGAAAAAATATAACTTCCGCATCGACCGTTTTGACCGGAAAAATTTCCGCCGGGAAGCGGAAGACATAAAAAAAATCCTTGACTTGGCGATGCCTGACAGCTGGGAACACCTGGCCCCGCCTTCCCTGGAGGAGATCGAAAAGGAAATGGCTTCCCTCATCAGATTCATGGACGAGGATTTGGTTTATATCGCCCGCTCCGGGGAGGAACCCATCGGTTTTGTGGTTGCTCTTCCCGATTATTTTCAAGTGCTAAAGAAGCTGAACGGACGTTTGTTCCCCTTCGGCTTCCTTAAATTCCTGTGGTACAAAAGAAAAATCACCGGCATCCGCATCTTCATGCAGTTTGTCGTCCCGAAGTTCCGGAACAAGGCGGTCAACAGCGCTATCTACCACCAGTTAATGCTGGAAGCCCAAAAAAAGGGTTACCTCTTCGGCGAGGGTTCGACCATTGCCGAAATTAATAAAGAATCCATCCGCAATGTGGAAAGAGTCGGCGGAAAACTATACCGGATCTACCGGATTTACCAAAAAGACCTGTAATACAGGATACGCCCCCACAAATCTTTGACTTTTCCTGCTTCTCTTCTCCTCTCTTTAGGCAATCCTCTTTTCGTTGGGTTTTTTACTCCCGCCCAAGCAAAAACCAGTAATACCCGCCAAACCTGACGGAGACCGGTCACAACCGGGATAACTCCGTCATCTTTTGTTGCTTTCTGAATGGTAAGAGTTAGACATTGACATTCCGGAAAAATACTAATAGAATAAATTTATCACATATCGGCATTTAACAGGCTTTTTTCATGATTTTTCCGGCACCGGCCAAACCGGAATCTTATTTATCGTATTGATCATAGGAGGACTCTTCATGCGGCTTGTTTTACCGGATAACCTTCTCCGCCGCTGGGCGCTTCCAAGGAAAGTTTTTATCTTGTTATTTCTCTTTTCCCTTGTCCTGTTTTTATCCCCTCTCAACGTAATCACCGGCCGGGAAGGTACAACCGGCGGAGGGAAAGAGGAAGAGTTTTCTGCCGCCGTCAGCCTCTATTATCAGGGCGATCTCCAGGGGAGTCTGGCCAAATTTAGACAACTGGTCCGTACTTATCCCGCCTGTGAAAAGACCCGTTTCAACCTGGTCCTCCTGCTCCGGGAGACCGGAGAATTTGCCGAAGCCCTGGAACATTTGGCCGTCCTGGTAAAAGAACATCCCGCCAAGACCGAATATTCGCTGGCCTACACGGTCACCGCTTATCTGGCCGGAAAAGCCCGGCAGGCTTTAGAACATACCCGGTTGCTGCCCGAGACAGCGGAAACCCTCTTCTGGCAGGGTTTGATCCTGAAAGATCTTCACCGGGAAAAAACAGCCGTTGAAGCCCTGGAAAAATCACTGGCTCTGGAGCCCTATCAACCCATGGCCTATTATTTCCTGGGGCAACTCTACTTTGACCTTGCTGATTACGAAAAAGCCCGGGCCTCTTACCAACGGGCTTTATCACAGGAATCCAATATGACGATGGCTTTTTATCCCCTGGCCGTCAGCTATCTGCAACTGGATGAGTTTAGCACCGCTTACAATCTGTTGCAAAGGGCGGAAGCCAGTCTCCCCTGGAACCAAAAGATAAAAGAAGAACGACAAGCCCTGGAAAGAAGCCACCCGTACCTGGTACAAGAGCGCCGTCAGGAAGAACGGCAGCGGCGGGAAGCGATGACTCCCCCGGCGGTGGAACCCGCCCCCGCCCGGGAAGGCATCGCTGAGGTCCGCATTGGCTTGGCGGAAGCAATCCGTGAGGTACAGGTGAAAACCGGTGATTCTTTCCGCCTCACCCAAAATGACCGGCTTCTGGCCAGTGGTCCCCCCCAGACAATCCTCCATTTCCGGCAGGTTGACGGAGGGGTGGAAGTTTTAAAGGAGGCTGATGGCTCTTTACTCGTAAAAGCCGCCGGACCGTTGGTTCTTTCTTACGAAAATCCCGCCGCCACCAGCGCCGTTTTTAACATCGAATTTGGCCGCGGATATTTCTGGGCCGGACGGGAAGACCGGATCTACCGCGGCCAGTTGGAGTTTTTACCGCGGGCGTGCGGACTGACCGTGGTCAACCGGTTAAATGTGGAAGAATACCTTTACTCGGTTGTCCCGGCGGAAATGCCTGCGTCCTGGCCGGCCGCCGCCCTTGAAGCCCAGGCGGTAGCCGCACGCACCTATACTTTTGCCAATATGGGCCGGTATGCCTCCCGCGGGTTTGATTTGCTCTCCTCCGTGCTCTCCGCGGCTTACCCGGGAGTAAAGAGCGAAACATCGGCCACCCGGGCGGCGGTGGACGCCACGCGAGGACAAATCCTGACCTACAACGGCCGGCCGATCTCTGCTGTTTACTCGGCAAATTCGGCGGGCTTTACGGAAAGCAGCCGCGAGGTCTGGAATTTCGACCATCCCTATCTGCAGGCGGTTCCGGATAAAAATCTGCCCCCGGAAATAGCCGGGGGATATATGGCTCCTGCCGAATTGGCGGCCTGGCTTAACAGCCGTCTCCCTACGCACAGCTCGCACCCGAGTTACTCGGGGCGGGCCGCCTACCGGTGGCGTTTGTGGATGCCCCGGGAGGAGTTGGAGGCCCTGCTGGGGCAAGGGGAAAAGCTGGGGCGCATTCTCTCAATCACCACCGCCGGCCGGGGGCCGAGCGGACGGGTGAAAAAGGTCCTTGTTAAAGGAACCGCCGGTGAATACAGTGTCAGCGGCGACCAAATCCGCTCCCGGCTGGGAGGGTTACGCAGTAACCTCTTTATTGTCGAACCCAAAATCGGAGCGGACGGGTTGCCGGAATTTTTCCTCTTCACCGGCGGCGGTTGGGGACACGGGGTCGGAATGTGTCAAAGCGGGGCCGCCGGCATGGCCGCGGCCGGCTATTCCTGCCGGGAAATCCTGAACCATTATTACCCCGGCGCAGTCCTGACCACCAAGTATTAAGCGGTTTTACCGGCGGTTTCCGCCAGGAGGCTCTTCAGGTTTTTCACGCCCAGTAAAAATCCGGCGCCCAGACCGAAGAGAAAAGATTTCCAGGAAGAATGAATCCACCCCAGCACAAAGGGGAGGAGCGAACAAGTTACCAAAACGCTGCGTTTATATTCTCTGATTATTAAATAAATCAGTCCCCAAAGAAGGAGTAACGAGGGGACAACCCACCATTCGGTAATAAAGAGCATTCCTCCAATTAAGGTGGCCAGCCCGCCTCCCCCATGAAACTTCAACCATATCGGCCAGTTATGCCCGATAACCGCCACCAGTAGGGCAATCAGTTCCCCCCCGCTGCCGACCGCACTGCCAAGCATCACGGCAATAAGGCCTTTGCAGCCGTCGCCGAGCGCTGTTAAAAAAGCGGGCAGGGGACCGACCTGTTTGAAGACATTGGTTGTTCCGACATTACGGGAACCGATCTTTCTAATATCCAATTTCCGGGCCAGGCGGGTAAAGATGAAAGCAAAGGGGATCGAGCCGACAAAATAGGATTTGAGCATTAGAAGAAGCATTTTCTCACCACCTTTAGAAGGATGAAGTAAGAAGGGACAATTTGTCAGCACTGCATATTCTTTATACTACCAAATCCGGTTCCCAATTCCTGCGCAAAAACATATTCTATAATAACGTAGGGACAAAAAACCTGTCCCCCATAGAAAAGGGAGGAGTTTAACCATGGAAGGGTCTGCTTTTCGCCGTGACAGTTTATTTCCTTTTCTAATCCTGATTTTACTCCTTTTATTGTTGGGAGGGGGGTTTTAACCAGGGGTAAAACCAAAATACTCCGGAGCCATCCCATACTCCGCAGGTAGGAAGAAGGCTTACCCGGTACCGGGTGAGCTTTCTTCCTACCAGTTCCGTAATGCTTCAGCTGTAATAACTATATCATAACCCGCTTTATCTTTGCAACAGATCCGGCGAAGGCACGCACCTGCCGGTTTCTCCGTCTCCCCGGCGGGGTTTCCCCGCCGCGCAAGGGCCTTTCATTCTCCCTGCCATGAACGGGAAACAAGCTTTACCCCGCGACGGCGGAAGACAAGTCCTTTCCATATTTCCCCCAAAACAAGCGGGGAAAGGACCAAGCCGGAAATGGACCACCAGTCGGCGGCGGTAAGGTCCACAATTCTAAAGATCTCCCGCAGGAACGGAAGGAAGAGCACGGACGCCTGTAACAAACCGGCCGCCAGGATCGCCAGGAGCAGGTGTTTATTCCCCAAAAAGCCCCGTTGGAAAATGGATTCGCGTAGGGAACGGAAGTTAAAGACATGCACCAACTGGCAGAGGCTCAGGGTAATAAAGGCCATGCTCTGCCCTTTAAGTACCGATTCCTGCCGGCCGATACTGAAAGCGGCCAGGGTAATAAGGCCGATGTAAAGACCGAACACCGACAAGGTCCTCCGGACCCCGGAGGTGAAGATTCCTTCCTGCGGCGGCCGCGGCGGCCGGTTCATGATCTCCTTTTCGGCCGGTTCAACTCCGAGGGCCAGCGCGGGAAAACTGTCGGTCACCAGGTTGACCCAGAGGATCTGGATGGGGATAAGCGGTACCGGCCAGCCCAGAAGAACCGAGGCCAAAATGGTAATCACCTCGCCCAGGTTACAGGAGAGAAGGAAGTAAATGGCCTTTTTGATGTTTTCAAAGATGATCCGGCCTTCCTCCACCGCCCGGACGATGGTGGCAAAGTTGTCATCGGCCAGAACCATGTCCGACGCCTGTTTGGCCACATCCGTACCGGTACGGCCCATGGCGGTCCCAATGTCGGCCTTCTTCAGGGCGGGAGCATCGTTCACCCCGTCCCCGGTCATGGCGACAATCTCCCCGTTGGCTTTCAGGGCCTCCAGGATCTGGACCTTGTGGGCGGGTGTAACCCGGGCAAAGACGGCAATCTCCCCCACCCTTGCCGCCAATTCTTCCTCACTTAACCGGTCCATCTCTTCGCCGGTTATGACCTGTTCTTCTTCGCGCCCGGGGGTAAGGAGCCCCAAGGCGGCCGCAATCGCCCCGGCGGTATCCCGGTGGTCGCCGGTGATCATCTTAATCTTGATCCCCGCCTTCCGGCAAAGTTCGATGGCGGGACGGGCTTCCGGCCGCGGCGGGTCGATCATCCCCAAAAAGCCCAGGAAGATCAGACCGTTTTCCACGTCCTCCACTTCGCCGGTTTCTCCCTCCCGGAACGGCCGGAAGGCCAGTCCCAGCACGCGCAGGGCTTTATTGGCCAGTTCCCGGTTGAGGCCGGCAAACTTCTCGCTTACCGCCGGTGTCAGCTCTTCTATGCCGTTTTGCCCCAGATATTGGCGGCACTTTTTCAGCAGCACGTCCGGGGCGCCTTTGGTAAAGACCCAAAGGCCTTCCGCCGGGAGTCCCGGTACGGAAAAAGGCAGTTTTCCCCGGTGGATGGTACTCATCCTTTTTCGCGTCGAATCAAAGGGATACTCTTTGAGACGCGGCAATTCCGCCACCAATTGCTCCTGGAAGAGGCCGCCTTTGGCCGCAGCCACCAACAGCGCGGTTTCCGTTGGATCCCCAATCGCTCTCCTTTCTTCCCCCTCCCCGGTCAGCCGGGCATCGTTACATAAAAGCCCGGTCAAGAGGAGCATCCCCAGGCGCGGCTCGGTCAACGGGTTGACCTCCGTTTCTTCCCGGAGAAACTCACCCCGGTCACCCAGGCTCTCGCCGGTGACCGTGTAAGCGGCGCCGTCCACCACGGCCGCCTGCACTGTCATCCGGTTCTGGGTAAGAGTTCCGGTTTTATCCGTACAGATCACGGTGGCGGCGCCCAAGGCTTCCACCGCGGAGAGCCGTCTAATGATCGCATTCCGCGCGGCCATTCTTTGTACCCCCAAAGCCAGAACAATGGTGACAATCGCCGGCAGTCCTTCCGGAACCGCGGCCACCGCCAGAGTGACGGCGGTCATAAACATGCCGAACGGTTCATGCCCCCGGAGAAGCCCTATAACAAAGATGCCTATGCAGATGAGGATAACGAGAAGACCCAACTGCTGCCCGAAAACCTTCAGTTTTTTCTGCAAGGGGGTCATTTCGGTCCTTGCTTCCTGGATCATCCCGGCAATTTTGCCGATCTCCGTCTCCATCCCGGTGGCGGTAACCACCGCCCGCGCCCGCCCGGCCACGGCAATGGTCCCCATATAGACCATGTTCTTCCGTTCCGCCAGGGGTTGCGGGGTTGCGGGGAGGTCGTCCGCGTCTTTCTCCACGGGCACCGATTCACCGGTCAGGGCCGACTCATCCGTTCGAAACTCCGCCGTTTCCAAGAGACGGGCATCAGCAGGGATAAAATCACCGGCCTCCAGTAAAATCAAGTCTCCAGGGACCAGTTCAGCGGCGGGAATCTCGCTCACGGTCCCCTCCCGCCAGACCTTTGCTTTCGGCGCCGAAAGGGTCTGCAACGCCTCCAGGGCCTTCTCGGCCTTAAACTCCTGGACAACGCCGAAGATGGCATTGATGAAAACGATAAGAAAAATGACCACGGCATCCGTAGCTTCTCCCAAAAGAACCGAGATTAAGGCCGCACCCAAAAGCAGCAGGATCAAGAACTCCCGGAATTGGGAGAGGAACATCTCCCAAACCGTTTGCCGCCTTTTCTCCTTCAATTCGTTCCGGCCGTACTCCTTAAGCCTGGCCGCAACCACGGCAGCGGAAAGACCCTTTTCCGGATTTGTGGCGAGTAACCGTAAAGTCTCTTCCGGCGATGTTTGCGAATAATCCCTCATTTTTTCTCAATCCTCTCCTTTTCTCTTCTGGTATAAAAAAGGTTCTCCGGTAACTCTGGCGGCCCAATCGCCGTTGTCCCTCCCAAGCCCGCGGTAATCGTTACTTTCAGGCATAGATAATAATCTAGTTTTCCCAAAAGATTACTCTTCCACCCCCCGCTGCTTCTGGATTTCCTCCCCTTACCCGGAAGTTATAAATGAAAAAAGACCTTTGACATGGAAAAATGCCAAAGGTCTTGCTGCTTGTTTGGTAATACAAGCGATGCAACCAGGTATCACTACCGTAATGTTGGTCGCACCGACAGGTTAAAACCTGTTAGCTACTCCCCTTTTCTTCTAGTATAGCGAAAAAATCCCCGGCCGTCAACAAATTTCACCGTAAACTATAGTAACAACCACCCGCTTATGGTAAAATTTATACAGTGACTTTTTTTACCGGTCTTCTTTCGCGAAAAAAAGTTGGCAAGGAGGGGGATTAATGTCCGAGATGCGCAAGAAAAGTCCTGTGATCGGCGGATTGCTTTCCGCTCTTTTTCCCGGCATCGGCCAAATCTATAACGAGGAATACGGCAAGGGCATTATTTTAATCGCCGTAACAATTACAACCATAAGCAGTATCGTCTATTCCAGCCTTACCATTCTCCCCAGGATTCTCTCGTCGCTCTCTTCTCATTCCCTGAGCGTCCAAATGATCCAACCCGGCACCATCGCCACCCTGGTCGGCGCCACCCTGGTCCTGTTCGCCGTCTGGCTGTACGGGATCATCGACGCCATTACCGGAGCCCAACGCGTGTCAACAAAAACTCCGGAAAATACGGCGGAAACCTATAAAGAGAAAAACAGGGAGGGAACAAAAACCCTCGGAGTCATCCTGGTGCTCGCCGGTGTACTTGCCCTTCTTCACCAATTCGGCGTGGATTTAAGCAATCTCTTCCGTTATGGAGGTCCGGCCATCGTGGTTCTCTTCGGCGCCTTTTTGCTTTTGCGGGGAACCGGGCTGATCAAAAAGATTCCCTGAACCGGCCGCCTTTGACCTCCCTGGAAAACTACGAAACCGGAGGAATTGTCCATGAAAAAAAGTTATCTCCTCAAAGTATTCTTTATTACTTTCTTCCTTGTTTTCGCCGGCGGAACCACGGCTTTGGCCGGCGAGGCCCGGGGCTTTTTCAGCCTTTATAGAGTGGAGGAGGCTTTTGCCGTGGGCTTGAAGGGCCGGATCCATAACAACTTATATGCCGCCGGCAACATTGAATATCATCACAGCAAAAGGGATCTAGAACTGCGGGTGGGCACCGCCTATTTGCTGCCCAAAGAAGTTCTGTTTTTCCATTTCTACGGCGGAATCGGTGCGCAGTTCTCCCGGAACAAGGGTTATCAATACCCGTATTTGTCCCTGGGGACCAATTTTCTCTTTTTCTTCAGTGAAGTGATCCACCCGTTGGAAAAAGAAGCGGCACCCGGCTACCGCTGGGGGTTCAATTTCAGATTGTGAGGGGGACATGGGGATAAAATGAAAAAAACCTTCTGGACCTGTCTTCTCGGCGTTCTTTTGACCCTTTGTTGTGGAACAACGGGCTTTGCCGTTTCCGGCGCTTATCAGGCCGATCACTGGGAACATGATGACGGGTTGGACTACGGGTTTTTTAAAGAAGAGGTTCCGTTACCCGGCGGCTTTTTCCAACTGTACCTGGTGAAAAACTCCTTTGCCGCCGGGATTAAACCCCGCCTTTGGCAGAGGATTTACGGGACGGGAAATCTGGAATACCGGGAAGACGACCGCGATCTTCTCTTTCAGGTCGGCGCAGTCTATACCTACCCGTACGAAATGGTTTTTTTAAAAATTAACGGGCAAAAAATCCTCTATCTTGATTTTTATTTTTACGGAGGTGGAGGCGTCCAGTTTTCCCGCAACCAGGGTTATCACTATCCCTACCTAATCCTGGGCCTGCATTCGCTGTTTCTCTTTGCGGAAACCGTTTACCCGTGGGCCGAGGAAAAACCCGTGCTCCGGACCGGACTAAGTTTCAAGCTGTAAAGAAAAGGCGCCCGGTTTTACCGGGCGCTTTATAACTATTTATTCAGTTCCACAACGGTTACGCCTATCCCGCCTTCCTCGAGCCCGCCGGGCCGGTAGCCTTTAACCTGCGGATGTTCCCGGAGCAGGCCGCTGACCGCGGAACGCAGCGCCCCCGTACCTTTTCCGTGAATCAGCAGGACGGAAGGGAGACCCGCCAAAACCGCTTCATCCAGATATTTGTCGGCGGCGGCCAACGCTTCCTCCACGGTCATCCCGCGGAGATCAATCCGGCTGGAGATCATTTTCTTCTTGCTGATTACCGGCCGGACGGTTTTAACCCCGTCCCCGGCCGGTTTTTGCTCTTCCTCCGGCGCCACCGGCACCAGTCCGCCCAGAGAGGCCCACACCCGCAGGCCGCCTTCCAATTCGATCCGGGCTTCTTCGTTTTTGACATCCAAAACCCTCCCCTTCTGTCCGAGGTGGGGAAGGCACACTGTTTTTCCGGGAATAATCCCTTCCGGCGCCTTTCCGGCCGGGGCCGACGCCGGCTCCATCGCCCTAAGCATTTCCGCCAGTTGCCCGCGGGCTTCATTAGCCACCGAGACCTGTTCCTCCCCGGCCGCCTCCCGCAGGCGCCGCAGAATGTTTTCCATTTTTTTGCGGGTCTCCCGGATCATGGTTCGCGCTTCCTCCCGGGCTTCCCGCAGAAGCCGGTCCCGTTCTTTCTCCAAACGGGCCAGTTTTTCCGTGTACTCTTCTACTTTCTTTTCCAAATCAACCCGGAGGAGGGCGGCTTTCTCCCGTTCTTTTTCCATCCCCTTCTTTTCCCCGGTGATCCGGCTGATCAGGTCTTCCACCCGGCGGGCGCCCGGATCCACCAGTTTTTCCGCCGCGGCAATGACCGAACGGTCCAAACCCAGACGGGCGGCGATGGCAAAGGCGTTGCTTTGCCCGGGCAACCCGGTTATCAGCCGGTAGGTGGGGCGCAGGGTATAGGGATCAAATTCGACGGAAGCGTTCTGCACCCCCGGCGTGTTATAGGCATAAAGCTTCAGATTACTGTAATGGGTAGTGGCCACGGTCCTCACCCGGCGCTCGTGCAACGTCTGGAGAATGGCCACAGCCAGCGCCGATCCTTCCTCCGGATCCGTACCGGCCCCCAATTCATCAAGGAGCACCAGACAACTTTCCCCGGCCGCCTCCTGTAAAATGGCAACAATATTGCTCATGTGGGAGGAAAAAGTACTCAGGCTCTGCTCAATACTCTGTTCATCACCGATATCACTGTAGACCTTGGTAAAAACAGCTGTTTCCGACCCGGAACGGGCCGGCAGGTGCAGCCCGGCTTGGGCCATTAACACCAGTAACCCTACGGTTTTGAGGCTGACCGTTTTCCCGCCGGTATTGGGACCGGTGATCACCAGCGTATGGAATTCCCCGCCCAGTTCCAGATCGATGGGAACGACCTCCCCTTCCAGCAAGGGATGCCTGGCCCCCAGCAGACGGATATATCCCCTGGTATTAAAGAGCGGTTCGGTAGCCTGCAGTGCCAGGCTGTAACGGCCTTTGGCAAAGGCCAGGTCCAAGCGGGCCAGAATCTTCAGGTTCGCCAAGATTTCCGGGGCCGCCTCTCCTACCAGGCCGCTCAATTCAGCAAGAATCCTTTCGATCTCTTCCTCTTCTTCCGCTTCCACCCGGCGCAAGCGGTTATTGAGGTCCACCACGGCCATGGGTTCGATGAAAAGGGTGACGCCGCTGGCGGACTGATCATGAACAATTCCCGGAACCATCTGCTTGCATTCTTGTTTTACCGGCAAAACATATCGCCCGTTTCTCAGGGTTACCAGCGCCTCTTGGAGATATTTTTGGGTCTCCCCCGAGCGGATGTAAGCCTCCAACTGGTCCCGGATGCGGTTTTGTAATTTTTTGGCCTGGACGCGCAGGCTGCGCAGGCGGGGGCTGGCGTCATCCCGCACCGTCCCCTCCGGATCAAGGGCCCGGTCCACTGCTTTCTCAATCGCAGGAAAAAGCGCAAGCCCTGCCGCCAGAGCGGAGAGAACCGGCGCTTGCGCTTTTTTCTCCTCTACCAGAAATTTCTTGATCAACCTGGCCGTACGCAGGGTGGAACCTATGGCCAAAAGTTCCTCCGGGGATAAAACTCTTTCCCTTTGCGCTCCCTTCACGGGTTCCTCTACGGAATGGATCCCGTCCAGGGGGATGCGGCTGGAGGTCTGCCATAATTCTTTGGCTTCCGTGGTCTCCTTTTGCGCGCGCATGATCTCCCCGGGAACAACAGAAGGCTCCAGCGACAACGCCAGTTCTTTCCCCGCCGCCGAGACGGTATATCCGGCCAGACGCGTCAAAATTTTATCGAACTCCAAAATCCGTCTGGATTTTTCCTGTATATTCTCTTTTTTGCTCATTGTTTTATCCGTTTTTTATCCACCCGCTTTAGTCTTACGTTAACGGCCGCACCAAGGTCTCCTTGAGCACCTCGTCCATATGCTCCACCGGCACCAGTTTGATCTTCCGGGCAACATAAGCGGGAATCTCCTCCAAATCCTTGCTGTTCCCTTTGGGAATAAGGATTTTTTTAATTCCTGCCCGGTGGCCCGCCAAAACTTTCTCTTTTATCCCTCCGACCGGCAGCACCCTTCCCCGGAGCGTGATTTCCCCGGTCATGGCCACATCGGCCCGGACGGGAATATTGGTCAAAGCGGAGGCCACCGCCACAGCTATGGTGATCCCCGCCGACGGCCCGTCTTTGGGAATCGCCCCTTCGGGGATATGAATATGCAGATCGGTTTTTTCGTGAAAATCCTCGGCCAGACTCAAGGACTGTGAACGCAGGTAACTTACGGCCGCCTGGGCCGATTCCTGCATAACTTCGCCCAGTTTACCGGTGAGAATTAATTTGCCCTTGCCTTTAACCACTGATACCTCAATGTGGAGAATCTCCCCGCCTACTTCCGTCCAGGCCAGGCCGGTCGCCACCCCCACCCGGTCATGCTCCTCCATGGTTTCCTGCCGGTATCTGGGAACTCCCAGGAACTTCTGGAGGTTTTGTTTGGTGATTCTCACCGGCGGCTTTTCCCCGGCGACCAGCCGCCGGGCTACTTTCCGGCAGACGGAGGCCAGTTCGCGTTCGAGATTGCGCACGCCCGCTTCCCGGGTGTAAGAGCGGATAATCTCCTGGATTAGACCGCTGGAAAAATGGAAATCTCCCTCTTTTAACCCATGTTCCCGGATTTGTTTGGGCAAGAGATGCCGTTTGGCGATTTCCACTTTTTCTTCTTCCGTATAACCGGATATCCGGAGAACTTCCATCCGGTCCAACAGCGGCCGGGGAATGTTATGAATAGTATTGGCCGTGGTAATAAAGAGAACCCGTGAAAGATCAAAAGGCACTTCCAGGTAATGATCGCCGAAATTGCAGTTTTGTTCCGGATCCAAGACCTCCAACAGCGCCGCGGAAGGATCGCCCCGGAAATCCACGCTCATTTTGTCGATCTCGTCCAGAAGGATCACGGGGTTTTTCGAACCGGCCTGCCGCATAATTTGGATTATTTTCCCCGGCATGGCTCCGATATAGGTGCGGCGGTGGCCGCGTATCTCCGCCTCATCCCTGACCCCGCCCAAGGAAAAGCGGACGAACTTCCGGTTGACCGCCCGGGCGATCGAGCGGGCCAGCGAAGTTTTTCCCACCCCCGGGGGGCCGATCAGGCAGATAATCGGTCCTTTCATACTGTTGGTCAACCGGCAGACCGCCAAATACTCGAGGATCCGTTCCTTCACTTTTTCCAGGCCGTAATGGTCTTCATCGAGAATTTTCTCCGCTTCTTCCAGGTCCAAATGGTCCTCGGTATAAACATTCCAGGGAAGCGACAACAACCAGTCCAGATAATTCCGGACCACCACCGCTTCGGCAGCCATGGGCGGCATTTTCTCCAGGCGCTTGACTTCCCGGAGGGCTTTTTCCTCCACCTCTTCGGGGAGATCCAATTCTTTTATTTTCTCCTGGTATTCTTCCACTTCGGCCAGGCGGTCATCTTTATCGCCCAACTCTTTCTGAATGGCCTTCATCTGTTCACGCAGATAATATTCTTTTTGCGCTTTTTCCATCTGCCGGCGCACCCGGATATGAATCTTCCGTTCCATATCCAGGATTTCTATTTCCCGCATAATAATGGAGCACAACTTTTCCAGACGCTCCTTATGGGAAACCGCCTCCAAAATCTTTTGTTTATCTTCAATTTTTAAATTGAGATGGGCGGTAATTAGATCCGCCAGCCGGCCCGGGTCTTCGATACTACGCACCGAGGCAAGAACCTCAGGCGGAATCTTCTTGCTCTTCTTCACGTACTGCTCAAAATGGAATAAAACAGTCCGCATCAAAACCTCATATTCAAAACTCTCGCTTTTCTCCCTGACTTCCTCAATTTTTCTGGCCAGCACACGGTAATAGGGCTCCGTCTGCAGGTACTTGACTATTTCTACCCGGCAAAGCCCCTCCACCAAAACCCGGAAGGTTCCGTCAGGTAATTTCAGCAGTTGTTTAATTTCCGCCATGGTTCCCCAATTATAAATATCCTGCGTATCGGGGTTATCGATCCCGGCCTGGTACTGGGCGGCCAGAATAAGTGTTTTATTTTTCACCATGGCCTCTTCCAAGGCGTTGACCGACTTGTCTCTTCCCACATCCAGGGGCACCACCATGGAGGGAAAAACCACCACTCCCCGCAGGGGAACTAATGGTAGCTGCAGGTGGTACTCTTTTTTGTTCGGTTTCAGATTGACTGCCGTTGACACCGGTTTCACCTCCACTTGACGCTTTCCACGCACCGTAACAGCCGCCGCCCACTCCCAGAAGGATTTTCTCAGTAACGAAAAAGCGACTTTAATACGGTTACCCAAGTATTGTCAACACCCCCGGTTTCAATCATACTAAACATAATCAATCATCCTTATATAAACAATCATACTCAACTTCGCAATCATCAAGAAGATTCCTTCCGTTACATTTTGGCGACACCAACGGTTAATGGAAACTTACGGACCGTAAAAACCGGCTTTTTCCAAAAGCGTCTGTTTGACCCGGGCGGCGCCCGGCGAAAGCAGCACGTTGTAGGTCTGGGGATAACGCAGCCGGCGGTACTCTTCCGCCAGAGCGGACAGGTTTTCCGCCGCCCGTTTCCGGATCGTCTCGAGCGGTTCCGGTGTCACTAAAACCTTCCCGTTCTCAACAACTTTTCGTAACAACGGCATCCCTTCCCCGGCGGTAAAACTCACTTCCTTGAAGAGGTTCTCACGGTCATAAGCCTTGACCCGGCCTTTCTGTATCTCCTCCCCTTCAAGGTAGAGCAAGTCGGCCAAAGGAGCTCCCGACGGCAGGTAGTAACGGACCACCTGTTTACAGCCGGGATCCGTTATTTTGCTGATATTTCCCGATATTTTGATCTTTGGTTCCCAACCGTTTTCCCCTTCCATGGCCACGATTTTATAGACTCCGCCCAAGGCCGGGTGATCCCTGGAGGTAATCAAATGCGTTCCCACTCCCCAGGAATTGACTTTGGCCTTTTGCCGTTTCAGGTCGGCAATCAGGTCCTCGTCAA
Organism: Bacillota bacterium; assembly: GCA_036678685.1. Classification (GTDB taxonomy): domain Bacteria; phylum Bacillota; class UBA4882; order UBA10575; family UBA10575; genus JAZIHH01. Next base: position 592,897 of record JAZIHH010000020.1, on the reverse strand, counting down.
GTTCATTGGAGCCGACAATGATGGGATCGGGGAAACCCGCCTCCTGGAACAGGCGCCATGCCTCCTTGGAAAGCCTGGCCAAATCCCCGGAGTCAAGGCGAATCGCTCCCCGTACTTTCCGTCCTTTTTTCCGCATTTCCTGAAAAACTTTGACCGCATTTGGAATGCCGCTCGTCAGCGGGTCATAAGTATCAACCAGTAACACCGGCTCTTCCGGAAAGGTTTCTACATAGGCCCGGAAAGCCTCCAGTTCGCTGTCGAAACTCATGACCCAGCTGTGGGCGTGGGTACCCCGGACCGGAATCCCAAAAATCCGGCCGGCCAGGGTATTGGAGGTGCCGACACACCCCCCGATATACGCGGCGCGGGTCCCGACCATTCCGCCGTCGGGTCCCTGCGCCCGCCGGAGGCCGAACTCAAGAACCGGATCGCCTTCCGCCGCGTAACAGATCCGTGCTGTTTTGGTCGCCACAAGGGTGGGATAGTTTAAAGCATTAAGCAGAAAGGTCTCGAGAAGTTGCGCCGAGGCCAACGGTCCCTCCACCCGCACCAGCGGTTCATAGGGGAAAACCACTGTCCCTTCAGCAACCGCCCACACGTCAAGTTCCAGACGGAAAGCACGCAAATAATCCAGAAACTCTTCGGGAAATCCCACCTTTCCCAGGTATGCCAGATCTTCTTCGTGAAAAGCAAAATTCCGGATATAATCCAGGACCTGTTCCAAACCGGCAAAGAGGGCAAATCCGTTATGAGGGGGGAGTTCCCGGAAAAAATATTCAAAACAGGCTTTCTGCCGGTGACGACCGTTTTTCCAAAACCCGTAAAGCATCGTCAATTCATAAAAATCCGTCAGCAACGCCATGTCTTTTCTTTGCATCCAGTTAACGGCCATGTCATCCATTCTCATTGCTTCCCACCTTGTCTTCGGTCACTATTTTTACGCCGGCTTCCTTCATTTCCTGAAAAGCTTTTTCCACGGAACCGGGCGGGGAATCCACCCCGCGACAGGCATCTTCTATGACCAAGACCCGGAAACCTTCCTTGACAGCGTCCAAGGCCGTGGCTTTTACGCAATAATCCGTGGCCAGCCCGGTAAGGTAAACGGTCTCCACTTGGCGGCCGCGCAATTGCTCCGCCAGGTCCGTGCCTTGAAACCCGCTGTAAGCTTCCAGGTTTACGTCCGTCCCTTTCTCGACGATAATCCCGTCCGGGCGGACGACAAGACGGGGATGAAATTCCGCTCCCCAGGTGCCGGCGACACAATGGGGAGGCCAGGATTTATCCATAAACTGGGGAGGGTCGGCAAAGCTTATGTGGTTTTCCGGATGCCAATCCCGGGTATAGACTACTACCTCAAAACGGGGCAGCAGCCGGTTGATGACCGGAATAATCTCATCGCCTCCGGCCACCGCCAGCGCCCCGCCGGGACAAAAATCATTTTGAACGTCAACAACAAGCAATGCTCTTTTCATCTCTCCACCACCACACCTCTCTTTTCTAAATTTATATATTCGGTATTATAAGAAATTACCCTTCTGAAACCGGTATCTCATAAGGCTCCACTCTCCCGCCCAAACAAAAAAGAACAATAATTTCCCAAACATATCATATCAGAAATTTCCCCCGTAATTAATTCCCTGCTTATTTTGTTAAACAATTTTTACATTTATGGGTATATAAAGGGATTCCTTCTGCGACTAGCGAATATGGATTTGATATCCGCTTTTTTATAGAAACACCGCTTAACATCGGGCGCGCAATTTTTACAAGTTGTTCAGGAGAAGTTATACGGGTAAAAGGCAAATTATGAATAAGAGGAGGGCAGAAAAGCAAAAGGAGGCATAAGTCCATGAGAAAGTTTATTGTGGGCGTTATGGGGGGCGGCGAAGGAGCTTCACAGCAGGTTTGTCAACTGGCTTACGAATTGGGCAAAAAAATTGCCCAGGAAGGCTGGGTTTTGCTGAACGGCGGTCGTGGCGTTGGCGTCATGGAAGCTTCGGCGCGGGGAGCGAAAGAGGGCGGCGGGTTGACGGTGGGCATCTTACCCGACTGCAATGCCGCCAATGCCTCATCATATATTGACATCCCCATTCTAACAGGTTTTGGTGACGGACGAAATTACATAAATGTTCTCTCCAGCGACATCGTCGTGGCACTCCCGGGACGGGCCGGAACGATCTCCGAAATCGCTCTGGCCTTAAAAAACGGGAAGTATGTCATTTTACTGGATTTTCCTCTGGGAGATCTCTTTTCCGAATATCGCAAGGCCGGCCTGATGATCGCCGTTAACAAACCGGAGGAAGTGATCGAAGAAATCAAGAAGATGTTTTTCCACAAAGAGTATAATATTTAAAAGAGAAGAGAGTATTTTTTCTTCCTTCTCACTTTATTTACCCAAAAACCGGAGGAAAACTCCGGTTTTTTTCCTGAAAGCCATCGCTTACTGAATCTCAACTCTTCGTCCCCGGGAGACTGTCCTTTCGGCCTTAGGAAGTCTCACTTCCAACACGCCATCGCGGAAGGTGGCTTTGACCTCCTCCGGCCGGATTTTGCTGTGCAGGGTAATATGACGGACGAACGAACCGCTTCTCCGCTCCCTTCTGTAAAAATGCTCGTCTTCCCCGGTCTCCTCTTCCCGGCTTTCCCCGCGTAAAGTCAGGGAATTTTCGTCCACCGTAAGTTCAATATCCTCTTGTTTCATCCCGGGCAAATTGGCCCGCACCACAAATTCATCAGCCCGTTCCGACAAATCCACCGACGGCTGCCAAAATGGGCGGCCGAAAAACCTGGACACCGGGAAGAAATCTTCAAAAGGTTCCCAGGGTAGCCAGGGTTGCAAATCTGCCATCCTAAAACACCTCCTAAAATATTTTGGCCTGCGCGACCAAGATTAATCTTGAAAAAAAAGGGCATGCTAAGGGAAAAAGGAAGGGCAGGATTGTATATTACCTTTGGCCTCCAGCCATATTATTAGGGTAATTGCACTTTCATCCTATTGAAAGGGGGACTGGCTTTGAACCCGGACGAATTGGAGAAAATGTCCAAAAAAGAACTGCTTTCCTTAGCCCGGGAAAGAAAAGTAAAAACCGAGTCGACAATGACCCGCGAAGAACTGGTGGAAAAATTGCGCTCCGTTGTTCTCCAAAACGAAATTTCCCGGCTTGTTCAGGAAAAAACCGCCGGTTCACCGGAGCAACTCCCTTCCTTTCCCGCTCAAGGGGAAAAACAAACCATAACTAAAGAGAAACGCCTGGAACAAGGTGAATTTGAGCTCCCCCTCTCTTATCAGGAAACCGTCATTGTTTTATTGGTTCGTGATCCCTACTGGATCTATACATACTGGGATTTTCACCCGCAACTCCAAGCAGAACTGGCCCAACTTTTTCACGGTTGGGAAAAAGTTCCTCTGGCCTTGCGCGTACACAACCTTTCCCGGGCAAAATCCGGCGCCGGCGGTCCGGGGTATTACGACATCAGCATCAATCACGCCGCCAACAACTGGTATATAAATGTGGGGGAAGCCGGCAAGGAATACCAAGTCGAACTGGGCTATTATGATCCGGGCGGTATTTTCCGTGTTCTGGCCCGTTCCAACCGGGTCACTACCCCGCCGGACCGCATTTCGGATCTGGTTGATGAAGAGTGGATGATTGTCGAGGAAGATTTTCGCCGTCTGTACCGTCTGGCCGGCGGGGCGGGATGGGGTGAGAGCTCCGTCGAACTCGTCGAATCCCTTCTCAAGCGTTTGGAAAAAGAGGCCGGTTCCGGCGCGGTCAGCAGTATTTCCAGTCCGGCCGGGTATCCACCTCCCGGGGCCAGACGTTTCTGGCTGGTGCTTGATGCCGAGTTAATTGTCTATGGCGCTACCGAACCCGACGCTCTCCTGACCGTACAGGGCCGCCCGGTTAAACTGCGCCCGGACGGCACCTTTACCCTGCGTATGGCCTTACCCGACGGAACGCAGTCCATTCCGGTGACGGCGCAATCCGCCGACGGTATCGATACCATCACCATCACCACGAATGTTTCCCGGCATACCCATCAAGGGGAAAAAATATAATCGAGAAGGGGGTCTCATTGTGGAACAAGGTTATCTGGCCCTTGTGCTCCATGCCCATCTCCCGTATGTCCGCCATCCGGAACACGAGAAATTTCTGGAAGAGGACTGGTTTTACGAAGCTGTTACGGAGACCTATATTCCTTTGCTTAAGGTCTTTGAAAAGTTGGCGGAAGACGGGGTTAAGTACCGGCTGACCATTAGCCTGACTCCCACCTTACTGTCGATGTTTTCTGATCCTTTGTTACAAAACCGTTATATCCGTCATCTGGAAAAATTAATCGATCTGGCGGAGAAAGAACTGGTCCGTACCCGTTGGTTGCCGGAATTTCATGAACTGGCGCGGATGTACCGGGATCTCTTTACCTCTTCCCGCTGGTATTTTGTGGAGAAATACGGCAAAAACCTGGTGACCCCCTTCCGCCGGCTGCAGGAAGAAGGTTTTTTGGAGATTATTACCTGCGGGGCCACCCACGCCTACTTTCCTCTCATGTTGCACCGGGAAGGGGTGCGCGCCCAAATTCATTATGCCGTGGAATACCATACCCGTTTATTCCACCGTCCGCCCCAAGGAATTTGGCTGCCGGAATGCGGCTACAACCCGGGGGACAATGAAATTCTCCGCCGGTACGGGCTGAGATTCTTTTTCACCGACGCCCATGGCATCCTCCATGCTTCACCCCGGCCGAAGTACGGTGTCTTTGCCCCCGTCTATTGTCCGTCGGGGGTCGCGGCGTTCGGGAGGGATCTGGAATCTTCCAAGCAGGTCTGGAGCGCCCGGGAGGGCTATCCCGGGGATCATGATTACCGGGAATTCTACCGGGATATCGGTTTTGACCTGGAATATGATTATATCCGCCCCTATATCCACCCCAACGGGCTCCGGATTAACACGGGAATCAAGTATTACCGGGTTACCGGGCCCACGCACGAAAAACAGCCGTATATCCCGGCCCGGGCCCGTGAAAAAGCAGCTGTTCATGCCGGCAATTTTATGTTTAACCGGACAAAACAAATTGAGTACCTGGCTTCCATCCTGGACCGGCGCCCGTTCGTTGTTTCCCCTTATGATGCGGAACTCTTCGGACACTGGTGGTTTGAAGGGCCCCAATGGCTGGATTTTCTGATCCGGAAAATATACTACGACCAAAAAACGATCAAATTAATAACGCCCGGCGACTATTTGGAGATTTACCCTAAAAACCAGGTTTGTCTCCCGTCTCTCTCCAGTTGGGGTTACAAAGGCTTTAACGAAGTATGGCTTGAGGGCAGCAACGATTGGATCTACCGGCACCTCCACCAGATCACCCGGCGCATGATCGAACTGGCCGACCGTTTCCCCTGCGCCTCGGGGCTATTGCAAAGAGCCCTTAACCAGGCGGCGCGGGAGGTGCTCCTGGCTCATAGCAGCGACTGGGCTTTCATTATGAAAACAGGAACTATGGTCCAATATGCGGTAAAACGCACCAAAGACCATATCGGCCGTTTCCTCCGGCTCTATGATGAAATTACCGGCGGCCGGATTAACGAAGAATGGCTCGCCGATCTAGAGGAAAAGGATAATATCTTCCCGGAACTGGATTACCGGGTCTACGCTTCCCACCATAATGCCGGATGGGCGGAGAATATGGTCGCCGTAGCCCAATAAAGGGTGGAGCATTGGGTGAAATTTTTAAAAAAGCTTCTCGCCGGAATAATCAGGGAAAACCGGCGTTTCTTTGGTACCCGCCGTTCTCTGGATTACCCCCGTCTGTCCAGAAAAAACCTGAAACTGGCGCCACAGCCGGAAAAAAGAACCCCGCCGGAAAAGTAGGGGTTTTTTTACCGGTGCCGGGGAGGGAAAACCGTGCCCAAAAGGGTGGAACATGCCATCAGAATCACTTTCTGGCTGCTTTTTATTGCCGCCGCCGGGTCGCTTCTGCTCTTCTTGTGCCTGCCGCCCGGAAGCCCGGTCCAGCCGTTAACCTCGCAAGTCCTCAGTGCCGAAGGGGAAATCATCTCCTTTCTTTTTGAAGAAAACCGGCAACCGGCTGTTCTTTCGGAAATCCCCCTCTTTTTACAGCAGGCGATCTTGGCCGTGGAGGATCATCGCTTTTATGAGCACAAGGGGTTCAGCCCCGTCAGTTTTCTCCGCGCGGTTTATCATAATCTCTTTATCCGCCAGGGGCTGCAGGGGGGCAGCACCATCACCCAGCAGTTGGCCAAAACCGGGTACCTCTATACCGAAAGATCCATCACCCGGAAGCTGAAAGAGATTATTTTTGCCTTTCGTTTGGAACTTCACTATAGTAAAGAAAAAATTTTGGAGATGTACCTCAACCAAATCTACTTCGGCCACGGCGCCTACGGGATTAAAACCGCGGCCCAGACCTATTTCGGTTGTTCGCTGCAAGAATTAAGCCGTATGGAAATGGCCCTCCTGGCCGGTCTGCCTAAAGGCCCGGCGCTTTACTCATCCTATCTGAACGCCGACGCCGCCCGCCAGAGAGTGCTGGTAGTTCTGGAACGCATGGAAAAAGCCGGGTATCTTACAGCCGAGGAAAAAGAGGCGATCTTAAACGAACCCGTCCGCCTGCCGGGTCCGGTCCGCCATCCCCGCCGGGCCCTTTATTTCCTCGATTATGTGCTGGAAGAAACAGCGCGGGTTCTCAGGGTGGAGAAAGAGCGGCTCTCCGCCATGGGGCTGAAAATTGAAACAACCCTTTCCCTCCCTTGGCAACAGGCAGCCGAAGAAGCGCTAAAAAACGGACTGGCCCCTTACCAAAAAGAGAACCAGCCACAGGGAGCGCTGGTGGCTGTTAATCCCAGAACCGGCGAGATTAAAGCCATGGTCGGTGGGACCGACTATTTTACCACTCCGTTTAACCGGGCTTTATATGCCAAACGCCAGCCGGGTTCGGCCTTTAAGCCCTTTGTTTACCTGGCCGCTCTGGACGCCGGTTACACCCTGGTCTCCACCATCGCCTGCCATCCTCTTGCCTTGGAGGATCCCTCCGGCCTCTATGAACCCGTGGATTACGGCGCCCGTCCCTACCATTACCGCGATTTGACGCTCCGGCAAGCCCTGGCCGAATCCTGCAATGTGGCGGCGGTTTCCCTCCATCATAAACTGGGGATGACGCCTGTGATCGCCATGGCCCGCCGCTTGGGGATCTCCTCGCCCCTTCCCCCCCACCCTTCGCTGGCCCTGGGCACGGCGGAAGTCACCCCCCTTGAGCTGCTCACCGCCTACCTTCCCCTGGCCAACGGGGGACAGGCGGTGAAGCCCTGGGCGGTAAAAGCCGTGTACGATCCGTTGGGAAAACTGCTTTGGCAGCACAGGCACCAAACCAGACCGGTCCTGGACCCGCGGCTTGCTTTTCTGATCACTTCCGCCCTGCAGGATACATTAAAACCCGGCGGTACGGCGGCGGAAGCCGGGCAAAAACTCAAATATACCGCCGCCGGCAAAACCGGAACCACCCAGGGTAACCGGGACGCCTGGTTCGCCGGGTACACTCCCAACCTGGCGGCGGTCATTTTTATCGGCCATGACCAAAACCGGCCGCTGCCGGGAGGAGGCGGAAAACTGGCCGCGCCGGTCTGGGTCAATTTTGTCAACAAAGCCCTGGAGGGGCAGGCCGACAGGGGATTCTTTATTCCGGAAGGCATCGTTTCCCATACCGTCTGCCGGGAGACCGGCCTTTTGGCCACTCCCGCTTGCCCGTCCGGGAAAGAATACTTCCGGGCCGGCTACGCGCCGGTCCTCTATTGTTCCCAACACCGCTACCTCCGGTTCCATGTGTGCGCCCACAGCGGCCTCCTCCCGGGGCCCAACTGTAGGAGACTGGAGGAAAAAGAATTTCTCTGGGGGGAACAACCAAAAGAACATTGCAAAGAATGCCAACAACCGCCCCGTACCCTTTGGGAAATCCTCTTCGGGGATTCCTTTCCCCGCATCAAAAATAATTAATAGTTTTCATCGGCCACCCGGTCCACCGGCACAGGAAGAATCAGCAACCTGCCGGTTTCCAGGGTGGTGACATCGGTGATGTTATTAATCTCCATCAGATTTTCCACGGTTACATTATAACGCCGCGCCAGCCGCCACAAAGTCTCGCCCGGTCCCAGCCGGTACAGGTGCGCCTCGGGAATCGACAACACAATGGGGCTGCCGGGGGCAAGCAGGCCGGTATCGTCCAAATCGTTTTCCTCCTTGATCCATTCCGGCGGGAGCCCGTATTTTTGAGCGATCGTGAAAAGAGTCTCCCCCTCCTTAACCCGGTAAGTGAGTTTGATCCCCGGTTCCGGTCTTCCCCTTCTTTCGTTCCGCTCTTCTTCCCTCTCCGGCCCCCCGCCGTCCTCACCGGGTGGCCGGGCGGCCGGTTTCTCCTTTTCCGGAGGCTCCGTACGCCGGCGGCGTTCTTCCATGCGAGCCAAATACTCTTCATAATACTTGCCGCCCGGTTGCGTCCGGATTCTTTCTTCCCGTTCCCGTTCCCCTTCATCTTCCCGTTCATCTTCCTGTTCAACTTCCCGTTCACCGGCGGACGGTTCCCCAATTTCCAGGAACAAGACCGGGTCGTCCGCCGGCCAAACCACTTCAATCTCCAACTCTTTTTGGCCCGCCGGGACTTCCACCGTCAAAGTAGTTTCGGAGAGCAGCCGGTCAACCCCGGGCTCCTGGAAAATTTCCGGAGAAACCCCGGCTGTTCCGGTTACCACAGGAATTTCAGGCTCCGTCTCGCCCGTTGTTGCCAGGGGAGTTGGAGTCTCCTTTTCCTCCGATGGATGCACAATATACGGTGTGAGAAAGATACAGATCTCCGTCTCTTCCCGTTCTACGCTTTTGCTCTGAAAAAGCAGGCCGAGAAGGGGAATCCGGGAGAAAAAGGGCACGGCGGTGGTATGTTCGACATCCTGTTGCATGTTCAAACCGGAAAGGACAAAAGTCTCCCCTTCCCGGAGACGCACCACGGAACTGGCTTCCCTCGTCCGCACCACGGGGACTTCTGCGCCGGTACCGCCCGTCCGCCAGCTCACAATATTGCTGACCTCGGCTTTGACAGTCACGGTCACTGTTCTTTCATCGTTTATTTTCGGAATAACCGTTAAAATCGTTCCCGCTTCCACATAGGTAATGACGTCTTCGATCCGTCCCTCCGTAACCCGGGTGGTAATCACCGGGAGCCGGTCCCCGATAAAGATCCTCCCTTCCTGCCCGTCCGTGGTGGAAATATTGGGATTGGCCAGCAAGCGGGCGGCCCCTTTTTCCTCCATGGCGCGCAGGGTCTGCCGGGTGATAAGATGAAACCGAAGGTCGGAATCGAGCCCGAACTCCGGAAAAGACCAAGTAATACCCAGTTCCTCGGCGGCGGTCAGGTTGATCTCCTCCACACGGGCTTCGATATTAATCTGGGGCATCCGGCGGTCCAGCCGGGCGATAATCTCCTCGATATTTTGGTGTTCCAAAAGATTGGCGTTAATCGTGAGCTGGTTCGTCCGCTCATCCACCCCGATCTGTCCACTGGGGATCATAACTTCGAGCGCTTTCACTATTTCTTCCGGATCGGCATAATGCAACCGGTAAACCCTGGTTTCCCTCTCCTCCCAACCGGCAAAAGTTTGTTCACGGCCGATAATGATGGTCCGGCGGGGGATAATCCAGCGGTAAGAATAACCGTAAGTCCGGGCCAGTAATTCTATGGCCTCGCTGATTGTCAACCCGTGTTTTAAATTGACGGTTACAATTCCGGCCACGTCCTTGTCCAGCAGGACATTGAGTTCACCCAGTTCGGCCAGGCTGCGAAAGACATCCCGAAGGTCGGCCTCAAAAACATCGAACTGGGAGAGGATCGCCGTTTCGATTTCCGTTCCTGCGCCCGCCGGGAGAGAAGAAAAAACCACGGCCGCCAACAGGGCCAGGACGGCAGGGAATAACCGTCTGCACTTCCGGTCGACCATTATTATTGCGCCTCCTCTTTTCGCCGCAACCGTAATTCTTTGTCCGGCGCCCGTAAAATCACCATTTCCGGCCGGATCTCGGTCACCCGGTAATCCGTCTCCGGCAACTGCTCACCCAGATGGAGAATGTAGGATTTATTTTTGTATTTTATGATCACCACCTGTTCCCCGGCGGCGGCAATGGTCCCGGTCCAGACCGGTTCCGCCGCGCGGTGCTCCCCTTCCGCCGGTGCCACCGGAGATTTTTCCGCCGCCGGTGGCGGTCGCCCGGAATCCGGGGGGGGACTCGTTCCGGCTGTTTCTCTTCCCGGCGCTGCCGGGGCGGGTCCGGGCGGCGCCTGTTGGGCGCGGGCCGTTCTTACCACGGCGGGGGGGAGAAAAGGATCCCGCGGCGGTATGATCCCGGCCCCAATTTGTTCTTCCCTATCCTTTGCTTCTGATTCTCCTGCGGGCAGTACCGGCACTGTCCGCTCCGTACGGGTTCGCTCCGCCTGTGATGCGGGTTCCGGGGAAGGAACCTGTTTCTTCATCAAAAAATCAACAACCAGAACCAGCACGGCCACGGCCAGCACTACCAGCAAAACAGGGCTGGGAGCTTTGTTTTCTTTTTTCTCCTCCGCCATTGGGTCACCCCCCGGCCCGAACAATTAAATCCAGTTTTAAATCCACATTTAAAATATACTCTTCCTCATTGCTCCCGCTGGTGGCACGAACAGTCATATCCGCCACTTTGACCAGTCTCTCCCCGCTCTCCAGTAAAGAAAGGAATTTATCCAAATGCCGATACTGACCGGTGAACAAAAGGTCCCACCGGTAAGCCCGGTAAGCGGGCATTCCTGTTATGGAAGCGGCGCCCGGCTGCATCCGGCAGGAGCGGATCCGTACCCCGGCGGACCCAGCCAAGCGCTCCAACTCGACAATAAACCGTTCCTGCTCCTCCCGGGTGGGCACAAACCTGGTCAGGTTTTCCGCTTTTTCATAATATTCTCTATATTCCTCCCGCCGTTTCGGAAGGGTGTACGCCCTCTCCCGGACTGCCCGGAGTTGATTTTCTTTTTCAGCGACCGCCGTGATCAACTCACGGGTGCGGGCATGGTAGGTCCAGCCTTTTACCACCGCCCAACCGGCGGTCAGAAGATATAAAATCCCCAGTAAAATCAGGGGAACCTGGTTCTTTTTTTTTCTTTTCACTCAGGGCCCCTCCCGGTTGCAATCTCTACCTCAAACTGGTAAGATCTAACCTCCCCTTGGGTGTTCTCCCGCACTTCTTTTAAAAACGACCCGTGAAAAAGCGGGGTTTTGTTAATATTTTGCAAGAGCCGGCCCATCATCGTTAAATTTAAAGAATCACCCCTGATGGTGAGGTTTTCACCGGAAACCCTTACCTCGGTCAACCAGATTTCCTCCGGTAAAGCCGCGGCCAGATTCCATAAAAACCTGCGTCCGGGGGGATATAGCCGGCCGATATCCGTAATCTCTTTTTCCCAGCGCCGGACCCGGGCGATAAAAGCCTCGATTTCCGCAATTTCCTCTATCGCCTGGTCATAGACGGCGATATGTGCCTCCAGGGCCGCGCACCTTTCCTCCAAAGTCCGGACCTGCCACCAATAATAGCCACAAAAAACCAGCGTTGCCCCGAGAAAGACCAGCAATCCGGTGAGCAGCAGGAGGCGCCGGAGACTAAGGGCCGGTTGCGGCCGGTATTCTTCAGGCAACAGGTTGATTCTCAATCTTCCGTCACCTCCCGCAGGGCAAGCCCCAGGGCAACAGTAAGCACCGGCAACTGTTCTTTAAACTTTTCCCAAAGGGAGGGGGGGCACCGCAAACGCCCGTCAAAAACGCCACAGCACACTTTAATCCCCAATTCTTTTTCCAAAAAAGAGGGCAAATTCTTAATCAGCGACCCGCCCCCGGAGAGAATAAGCTCGGAAATGACCTCCCCCTTATATTGCAGTTGGTAATAATCAAAAGACCGGCGCAGTTCCAAAACCAGATCCTTCAACCCTTCCTTGAGCGCCATGTTGACTTGGCTTTCCCTGTCCGTAGCCGACGGGTCCACCTCAAGAAGGAGGCCGTCATGGGCGAGTTTGGCTTCTTCCGCTTGCGCCTTCCCGAGGTTGGTATACTTGGCCACCAGTTCGGTCAGGCGGTTCCCCGCCACCGGGAGAATCCTGGTAAAAGAAGGAATCCCGTCCCTGGCGATCACCAAATCACTGCTGCCGGCTCCGATATCCAACATGGCGACACTGCCTTGCGGCCGGCGGTGTTCAATCCCCAAACCTCTCATCATGGCAAAAGGCTGGATATCCAGGGCCAAAGGTTGGAGTCCCGCCTCGTGCAGGACATCCAGGTGACTGTAGATAATATCCTTATGCGCGCAAACCAGCAGGACCCCCATTGTCCCCTCCTCCGGGTCCCGGCCGATGATTTCATAATCAAGAACTACTTCTTCCACGGGAAAAGGAATGTAGCGTTCGGCCTCCCAGCGCACAGCGCCCGCCAGTTCCTCCTCTTCCATCAAGGGCATCTTGATATGGCGTACCACTACGGCCTGACCGGCAATGGCCGCCACCACCTTTTTCTGGTTAATCCTGGCGGCCCGCAAAACCTGCTTAATGGCGGCGCTCACCGTTGCCCGGTCGGCCACCACACCCCCGGCCAAAACCCCTTCGTCATAGGGAACGGTCGCGAACCTGTTCACCTGCAAGTTCTTTGTTCCCGAGACCCGGACCGTCTTCACGCCGCCGGTCCCGATATCGAGCCCTACACTCGCCTTGGCCATGGACAGTCCTCCGCCTTTTTTGTAAGTTTTCCCTCACAGTTCCCGCCACCGGACAATCGTAAAAGGAATTTCCCCGTTGTTCTCGTCATCGTCCTCATCCTCATTATCGCCGTCATCGTGGCCGTTCTCATCATGGGGGCCGCCGCCGGGGCCGATCGTGACCCCCGGGATATTGATCGTCATCGGTTTGACCTGAAAACTAATCTCGCCGTTGATTGTTAAATTTCCCTCCGTGCGCATCCGGCAACTGAAATTGTCCCCATACAAACTGTGATGCCCGTTAAAAACCATATTGCCGCCGGAATAGAAAAAAGCTTCCGCCTCCTGATGATTGGCGGTGATCGGCTGGTGAAAGGTGATATTACCCCCGGCAATTACGTTAAACACCACGCCATCCTGGTGAAACCGGACATTTTTACTGATCGTTATATTTCCGCTGGCCGCAAGGGTCAGATTCTTTAAAGGACCGGCAAAATCAATATCATCAAAATCAATATCATGATGAATAACCAAATCGCCTTCCACGTAGATGAGCAGATTATAATACTCCGGGGGAAGATCATTCCAGGTTATGCTCCCCTCAAAGACCACATCGGCGCCGGCCTTCATAGCGTTCAGGTCCACGTGGACGGTCTGCGGAGGCGGAGGGTTTTCGTCCAGAATCACTCGCTCGTCGTCCCGGTTCAAACTGGTGGTTATATTCCCCGACGGCGTCCCCAGATAGATCTTTTCCCCGGGGGCAAAATTGTCTTCATTTCCCCAGGCGGTAATATTCTCTTCCGCATAATAACTGCCCGGGCAGGCTTTATTTATCACGGTGTCACCACCGGAGACCGTTCCGTAATCGTCCGTAAGCGTATCAGGGGGAGGAGTGGGCGACGGCGCCGGTCCGGGCGGGAGATTGATCTCAAGCACCTGTTCCACCCGGCGGGTGATTCCCTGGAACGTACCGCTGCCGACAATCAGCAGCCTGGTACCGCCGGCCGGATCCACCGGTTTGGTGGTTACCCGCATGGTGCCGCCGGCAAAAGCAATTTCCCCTGTATCAAAACCCTTGGCATCGGCAAACTTACCGAAGTCGCCTTCCTCGTTCACCTGCATCCAAAGGCGCTGAAACATAATCTCTAAACCATTTTCCGCCAGGTCCAACGCCCTGGCCGAGTATTCCTGCATCCGGGCGGAAGCCAGACTGTTCCGGCGGGAAAAACTCATGGAGATAACCAGGGCTGAACCCACCGCCAGGACCAGGAGCGCCAGGAGGATGGTGGCGCCCCTTTCCTTTCGCCAAATCCCCAAATTTATCCCCCCTTATCTCCTCCTCTTTTGCAAGCGCCAAAACTTTTTAGCGTAAGCTTTTACTCGTACCAGCCGCCGCCGGCGTCTTCTCCCCGGAACAGCCGGGGCCGGACCGTTATTTGCGCGCCGTTGAGCACAAGGGTGATTTGGGAAAAACGGCCGGGGCCGGTCGGGCTGAAATAGACAATTTTCCACTCGTAAACCTGATCGACCATCGGTTCCGTGCTTGGCTCCGCACCGGAATTTATGACCAACCGCCGCCGCTGTAAGCAGTTGCCGGCTTGATCATATATATACTGAAGTTCAAGATCATCACTGTTTTCTTTTACGCGGAAAATCAGTTTTTCCTGATCGGAATCATTATGAAACATCGTGGCAAAACGGATTTCCCGGGCCATAAAACTGAGGGCGGTCTCGATTATTTCCCCGCTTTCCTCGTCTTCCCGTACCTGCAGATAGAACCGGGGCAAGCCGCCCAGCAGTCCGGCCACGGACAACACCACCAGGGTCACCAAGGAAAGGGCGATCAGGACCTCCACCAGGGTAAAACCGCTTTCGTTCTTTTTCTTCTTCATAAAATTTCCCCTTCAACCCGCGGCCACTCCGGGCTTACCGCCGGCCGACCAGAACAGTTCTGACGACGGAGACGTCTTTGCGCACCTTATGGGTGACGGTGATCGTGATCTCCTTAAAACGCGCCTCCCCGGGATCCTTCGTTTCGATTAAATCTAAATCACCGTTGCTGTCGAAAGTTAAATCCCTTACCTGCCAGAGAATGGTATAATCCTTATGGACACCGGCCTTGTCAGGGGAAAGAGCGGCAAATTCGCCCCGGGCCACCATGGCCCGGCAGTTTTCGACCTCGTCGCCGGCCAGCCGGGACGCCCGGTTGAAAAGCCTGGCCGTTTCGTAATCCCTGCCCATAAACTGGAGGGAACTGGTGAAAATTAATCCGATAGCCCCTAAAAGCAGCACCCCGATCAAAACTTCCACCAGCGTAAAACCGTTTTCCCGCCGGAAGATGCCCAGTCTCTTCATCGCCTACCTCCCGTTAGCGAATCATCCCCGTGGCCATAAAAATTCTAAATTCCCGTTGTCTCCCCGCGCCCGTGATCCTGATTACGCCTCCAACCGGCTTTTCATAGGCGTCTTGGGGAAGGCCCCTGCTGGTAAAGAAGAGAGGATCGGTGACCGAAGTAATCTCCCATCCGGCGGCGCTTTCCGCCGGATAGATCCGCTCCCGGAGCCGCTCCCCGGTATCGGCCACAGTAACAGCATAATTTACCCCGCCCGTAAAGTCGACCCGTATCTTCCTGTTCAAGTCCATCGCACTCCTGCGGGCAAACCGGAGATCATTCAATAATTGGTCGGTAATAGTATCAAAACGTATTGTCCGTCTTATATCTGCCACCCGCGGCGCGGCAATCATTCCCGCCACGGCAATGATCATCAAAACAACCAACAGTTCCACCAGCGTAAAGCCGGCGCATGTTTTATTTTTTCTCATTCTCTCTCCCCAGGCGCAGTCCGCGCCTGCCCCGACCGCTTAGATTTCCGCGGGCAGAAGCATTTTCCCTTTTAGGCAAATGGGATGGGGAGGGGGGGAAGAAACCCCTCCCCCTTGATGCCGAAACCTTTACATAATGGAAACGTCCCTATAGACCCAGTCCCTTATTCAGGTTCGGATCCAGCTTTCGGATAATGCACGCTACAGTACACAGTATTAGTTTCACTATCTACTTCATATTGCCCGGACGGATCCGGACATTTAGGCTCATTTTTTAAGAGCTGGATGGTTTCGCCCCGGCTTTGAAATGGCGTGTAGAGAGCCTTGAGCCACTGCTCTGTTGTAAAACTGGTGGGATCCTGTATTGTATCACCCTGTTGACGCAGGGCCCAGTAATATAAATACTGCTCGATCGCGGTCTCCGTGGAATGCCGCGTTGCCTGGCAGGCTGAGGCCTGGGCATCTTTCCGCATGTCGAGGAAGCGCGGTACCGCCACCGCGGCCAGGATCCCAAGGATCAACATGACAACCAAGAGTTCGATCAAGGTAAATCCTTTTTCCTCCCTAAAAAACCTTTTCCGCATTCCGGTTCACCTCCTTTCAAAGGCCTTCGCCTCTTGTTTTAGGAGTATCCATTTAAACTCAGAGTGTGGCCCCGCTGCTGATCTGCATCATAGGCAGAAGCACCGAGATGACAATAACCCCAATCACCAACCCCATAAAGATGATCACCACCGGCTCGATCATGGCCGTTAAACTCTCTACGGCGTAGCCGGCTTCTTTTTCGTAGAAATCGGCGATCTCATTGAGCATGGTTGAAAGTTCCCCGGTCTCCTCGCCCACGGCAATCATCTGCGTGACCATGGCCGGGTAAACGCCGGTCGCGGCCAGGGGACCGGCCAGCCCGCTTCCTTTGGTCAGATTGAGGCGGGCCTGCGCCACGGAAGAGGCGATTACACTGTTGACCACCGCCCGTTCGACAATCTCCAGGCTGGTGGTGATAAGGATCCCGCTGTCGAGAAGGGTGGCCAGGAGACGGGAGAAACGGGCCACTACCGTCTTTTGGATCACCGGTCCGATAATCTTCATCCGGTAGAAGAACCGGTCAACCGCCGCTTTCCCCCGGGGAGTTTTCCGGTAATAGTTGAAGCCGGCGGCCGCCGCAACCACAAACAACAGAAGCAGATACCAGTAAGCACCGAGGAAATTGCTGAAGGCGATAAGAACCTTTGTCGAGGCCGGCAGTTCAATCCCGGCCTCCGTAAACATCGCGACGAAAACGGGCATAATCAACAGCATAACCAAGACCACGGCCACGACGGCCACGACGGCGATGACCGCCGGGTAGGTAAGGGCGCCGACGATTTTTTTCCGGAGCATTAATTCGCGCTCAAAATATTCCCCCAGGCGTTCCAGGACCGTCTCCAGTTGCCCGCCGACTTCCCCCGCCTCCACCATATGAATGTAAAGGGCGGGGAAAATCTTGGGAAACCGCTCAAGAGCCTGATAAAGCGAGTTACCGCTTTCCACGTCCCGTCTAATCCCGGCAATCACCCCGGCCAAAACCCGGTTTTCCGCCTGTTCTTCCATAATCTTTAAGCAGGCGGTGATGTTGATCCCGGCCTTGATTAAGACGGCAAACTGACGGGTAAAAAGGAGCAGATCCCTGAGCCCGACCGGTCTTCCCCGTTTCCCTGTTTTCATCCCCCTCGCCGGTGCCTTGCTTTCACTTGCTGGCTGCAGAGAGCTGATGAAAAAGCCTTCGTCCCGCAGTTTGGCGGCGGCTTCACGGATTCCGGCCGCCTCGATCTGTCCTTTCACAATGGCCCCTTTCCTGTCTCGGGCCTGGTAGACAAAGGACGGCAACACTCCACCCCCATGCGGAAACCGTTAAACCTCAATCATCCGCCTGAACTCCTCCGGGTCGGAAGCGCGCAAAAGCGCTTCCTGAATGGTGATCATCCGCCGCTGATATAACTGGAGGAGGGATTTGTCCATGGTTTGCATGCCCAATTTCCCGCCGGTCTGCATTACTGTGGGTAACTGGTAGGTCTTGCCCTCCCGGATGATGTTCCGTACCGCACCGGTGGCCACCAGAATCTCACAGGCCAAAACTCTTCCCGGCCGGTCGGCGCGGGGAATCAGTTGTTGGGAGATGATCCCCTGCAAAGTCAAGGAAAGCTGGATCCGTACCTGCGCCTGCTGATGGGGGGGGAAGACGTCGATAATCCGGTCCACCGTCTGGGTGGCGTCATTGGTATGCAAGGTGGCAAAGACCAGGTGCCCGGTTTCCGCCGCCGTCAGGGCGGTCTGAATGGTTTCAAAATCCCGCATCTCCCCGACCAGGATCACATCGGGATCCTCACGCAGCGCCGCCCGGAGCGCCCCAGCAAAAGACTCGGTATCCGTGCCGATCTCCCGCTGGTTGATAAGGCTTTTTTTATGTTGATGCAGGTATTCAATGGGGTCCTCCAGGGTGATGATATGACAACCCCTTTTGGTGTTGATGATATCAATCAAACTGGCTAAAGTGGTGGTTTTCCCGCTGCCGGTGGGGCCGGTAACCAGAACCATCCCCCGGGTTTTTTCCGTAAAATCTTTTACCGTTTCCGGCAGTCCCAACGTTTCAAAAGGAGGAATCTCGTACGGGATCAGTCTCATCACGGCGGACAGCGCGCCCCGCTGGCGAAAGATATTAACCCGGAAACGGCCCACCGCCGGCAGGCCGTGGGAGAAATCCACCTGACCCGTCCGGTCCAGTTCCGCTCTTCTGCCCGGCGTGAGCACCGGGTCGAGCAACTTGACGATTAATTCCCTCTCAAGCACCGGCAGGTTTTCGAGAAAAGTAAGCTCCCCGTTGATCCTGAGAACAGGCGGGCGCCCGTTCGTCAGATGTAAATCGGAGGCCTCATTTTCCACGGCTATGGTTAGCAAGTCGGCAAGTTCCAAATCCTTTCCCCTCCTGTTTACATGGTATAAGAAGCTCTGATAACCTCCTCCAAGGTGGTCTTGCCCTGCAACGCTTTGATCAACCCGTCCTGAAACAGGGTCTGCATCCCTGCTTTCACCGCTTCTTCTTTTAAAACCCCGGCCGGGACGTCCCTGCTGATCAAGGTTCTCAGTTTTTGGTCCAGGGAAAGGATTTCGTGGATGGCCACCCGCCCGGTATAACCGGTTCCGTTACATTGCCGGCAACCTTTACCCCGGTAAAAAAGGAGTTTTTCTTCGGGATAACCCGGAAGATTCTCCCGCACGTTTTGGTAATGCGGGCTTGACGGTTCCAGCCGGTACGAAGTCTTACAGCCGTCACAGATCCCCCGGACCAACCGCTGGGCCACGACCCCGATCACGGTTGACGCCACCAGAAACGGCTCGATTCCCATATCGATCAGCCTGGTGATACTGCTCGGCGCGTCATTGGTATGCAGGGTGGAAAGAACCAGGTGGCCGGTGAGGGCCGCCTGGGTGGCAATCCGGGCGGTTTCATTGTCCCGGATCTCTCCGACCATGATAATATCCGGATCCTGCCGTAAAAAGGAGCGCAGGGCGGCGGCAAAGGTAAGCCCGGCCTTCAAGTTGACCTGCACTTGATTAACCCCGGGGATCTGGTATTCCACCGGGTCTTCCACGGTCATGATGTTGACATCCGGGGTGTTCAGTTCGTTTAAAACCGCGCTCAAGGTGGTCGATTTACCGCTGCCGGTGGGTCCGGTTACCAAGATAATCCCGTGCGGCTGGCGGTAGATACGGCGAAATTTTTCCAAAGCTTCGGGAAGAAAGCCGAGCCGTTCCATTCTCGCCAGGATATTGCTTTTAAAGAGGATCCTCATCACCACTTTTTCCCCGTGTACAGTAGGGATACAGGAAACCCGGAGGTCTACCGGGATCCCGTCCACCCGGAGTTGAATACGGCCGTCCTGGGGGAGTCTTTTTTCCGCGATGTTCATCCCGGAGATGATCTTGACCCGCGACACAATGGCGGCCTGGGTATTTTTGGGGGAGGTCATCACCCGGCGGAGCACCCCGTCCACCCGGTAACGGACCACCAACTCCTTTTCGGTGGGTTCCAGGTGAACGTCACTGGCCCGTTCCTTAACCGCTTGACTGATAATGAGGTTCACCAGGCGGACGATGGGCGCCTCCTCGATTATTTCTTCCACATCCGCCGGTTCCTCCTCCGCCCTATCCTCTTCAAACTCAATGTCCAGATCTTTGAAGACCTCCGCCATCGTCTCTTCGAGCCCGTAATACTTGCTCAATGCCCGCTCCAGATCTTCCTGCGTCACGATGACCGGTTGGATCTCCATGTTAAGCAACAGCCGGAGGTTGTCCAGAGCCAACACATCGGTGGGATCCACCATCCCGAGAACCAGGCGGTTGCCTTTTTTCTCGACCGGAAAGACTTTGTACTTTTTGGCCACATTTTCCGGAACAACCGCCAGGACTTCCGGCGGGATATCTCTTTTTGCCAATACCACATGGGGAATACCGAGTTGAAATTCGAGGGCTTCGATGAGATTTTGTTCTGTTATGTATCCCTTGGCCACCAGGATCCGTCCTAAAAGTTCACCGGTTTTATCCTGTTCTTTCAGTCCTTCCTCTAAAATCTCCGGCTTGATGTAACCGGTTTGCACCAAAAGATCGCCAAGTTTTTTTTTGTTACTTCTCACCAGGAAACCCCCTGCTTATCATATTGTTCTTTATTTGGTATACTTTTTATGTCTCATAAAATTTTACCATAATTGCATAGAAATGTCCACCTGCTTAAAATTTGCCGGATTAAGGCAATTTCAGTATTTTGTCGCCGGAATTTATCCGGTTTTATCCCGGGAAAACAGTTAAAACTTAAGCTCCAGTTTCAACTCCCGGCAGTATTTCCGTTCCTGATTAAACGGGCAGTAAGTACTGGTCAAAGTCGCGTACACGTGGTCATGCAACATCAATTGTAAATAAGAGGAATAGTTTGTATTTTCGTCCAGAAGAGCGTCAAGCTCCAAGGCGGTGAACCGGTAGCGGCAGTAGTGGAAACCGGTTGTTACCGGCGGGAAGGGCCCGAAGGCCGGCAGAGTCAAGTCCGCCCTTCCTGTAAAAATTGGGGAATAGCCATCCTCCCGGTTACAGCCGGCCAACGAAACACCAAGAGCAAGCAGCGGGCCGGGGCAAATTTCCAGCCCCAAAAGATAACCTTGGCTTTCATCAAAACAGGAGGCATGAAGGTCGGGAAGGGTCCTCCCCGGCAACCCGTCAAGGGCATTCAGGGTATGTGTGTCGTACTCCCCCCCGAAATAGTTGGGATAAAACCCTTTCCCCAAATAACGATAGGCTGCCCTGTACCGTAAGAGCCCGATTTTTCCCTGTACACCGGTTTCCAGTCCGGAACCAAAACCGTTGAGCACAGCCCATTCAATGTAGGGTTGAAAGGTTTCTGTCCACGAAATACCAAGATCAACAGCCACCCCCTGCGTAGCGATACCGGGTGGCGAAGCCGGGGCCCATCTCTCGGCAACCTTCTCTTTAAAACCATAGTCTGCAAGATAGGTAAACCCGGCCTGCAGCCTCAAGTCCCCCGTCTTGAATCCGGCGTCTATCCGTCCGGCGTAAAGAGAAAAATTATCTTCAACCGCCCAGGGATAAAAACTCCTGATCTCCCAAGGGCAAAGGAGCTCCAGGTTTAAAGAGCCGCCCAAAATATCGCGCAGGCCAAAACAGGTCTTCCTGTACGGACTGGTATAACCGGCGAAAAGCAAACCGTAACCGTAAGTCCGTTCTTCCTGCACCCCGTAGTACAGATGAAAGTTTTTTCCCGCATATTCGACCCAGTCCACCAGGTTGTCCACTTTTACCCCGGGATGAACGGCGCCGAACCTCACTTCCCCCGTGGTCTGATTGAGGGTTAAAGGCAGGTCCAGGCCGCAGCTGAAAGCGGTGTCGCCTATCTTTATAAACTGCGGCTTCAGGGAAAAGAGCGCATATTCCCTGCCTGTTCCGGCGGTCAGAGAAGCTCTTGTCCGGTATGGTGACCCGGGCCGGCCGTTCTCCCCGGTTCCGGAAATTATTTCTTCCGCCGCTGCGGGCGGTTTTACCAGTTCGCCGGCAGGCAAAATTCCGGCCTCCAGCCGCATGCCGGCCGGTATCTCCGGCCTGCTCCGGTGGGAGTAATAGGCGGGTTTTGCCTCCCCTTCCGGGAGAATCGCCTTTTGTCCCGGCATAACCGGAAAAAGAAGCCCGTTGCTTGTCTCCTCCAACAACGCCTCTCCATAATAGACAATGGTCTCTGGTCCTTGCCCGGAAAGAACAACTTCAAAGAGACTGTCGTGCCCATGGGCATAGACAGCCGCCCCGGCGGCTTGAACCTGGAAAACATCTTCCCCGGTACATCCTTGGGTGGCCACATATATTTTCCCGGCATCCAGTTCAAGCCGGCATTCCCTCCCCCCCGGGACGGCGCTGCTTTCTACGGCAATCAGGCGCAAACTGGAGAGAGGCTGGACCACCACCTCCCAACCGTCGAAAACCTTCAGGCTTAACCAGGATTCTTCATCAGTGATTACTTGGTATCCGGCAGCCAGTTTTTCTCCCCCGCGGAGCCACCGTCCGTCGGGATAAACCTCCACCCGCCCGGTAACTTTTGTCACTTGTACCTTTTCTTCCACCGTCAAAACAGCCGCCGGTCCGGTAATGTGAAACGTGACTTTCTTTAAGAGCTTCAGAGTCTCCGGTTCAAGGATCCTGACCTCCGCCGGCCCCGGCGTTGCCGGCGTAAGGTAGACAAAACGGGCTGTGCCCTCCCGGACGGGAAGCCCGGACGAAAAAACAGTGGGGTCTTTCAGTCCGCCCCTGCTCACCTCCACCAGGACCATTTTCTCGCCGGTCAGAACCTTCCCTTCCTCGTCCACCAGCCGTAACGAGATCGCCACTTCTGTCCGGACCGGCGCCTCGATCTCCTCACCGTTAACCGCCCGGGTGAGACCGGCGGTTATGAGCAGTATCAAGATCAAGACCAACCCTCTTTTCATTAATTTATACAAACCTCCCCCGCTGGAAATTCGCCCTGCACCCTACGGCCGTCCCCGGCGCCCGGTCGCTCCGGGCGGGCGGTCTGGCAATTCTTTTTTGCCTTGGAAATTATTAAGGAATTCGCTATAAAAAAACTAATAAAGCATTATTTGACATTAATGCTTTATTTCCTTTTTTCGCCGGGGATTATTTGGAATATTTTTGCCTATAACGCCCCGGACGGCAACAAAAAACCACCGGGGGGAGGACCCGGTGGCCGGGAGGACTGCTATCTTTGCTTCTTCCAGCTCCGTCCTTTGCGGGTATGGGAGTCAAGTTTCTCCAGTTGTTCCCGGGTGAGGACGCTCCTGATTTTTCTCTCGGCCTCAAGCGCCATCTTGCGGAGTTCAATCTTGAGGGGCGTTATTTCCGCCAGTTTCCGATTGATCGCCGCCTCATCCGGCGACTTGGCCGCCCACAACTCTTCAAGTTCCAGCTTGGCCCGGCGTAACTTTTGCCGCAGTTCCAAGCTGTCCCTTTCGAATTCCTGGCGGATGGTCAGGATCTGCTCCTCCTGTTCCGGGGTAAGCTCCAGGCCGCGGAGACCCCGGTAAAAGCGGCCTGTTGCCTCACGGCCCCAACCGCACCAACCGGTCGCCGGCGCCGCGCAAACCGCCAGCAAACAAAGGAGAAGACCGGTTCCGAAAATGACGGAAAGCCTAGTCCGCAATTTTAGCCTCCTTCCTTTTTTGCTTACGCCAACCTTGTTTTCCGCAAATTTTTCCGGAAAACACCTCCCGTTTTTATCATACACCGAAAATAAAAAAAAACTGTTGACAAAAGTCAACAGTTGATTTGAAACCCGCTCCGTCTGTAATGGAAATTGCCGGTAATTTCCGGCGTTTTCCCCTTTTTATTTCTTGGCATTTTTCCTTCTTTGAATTTCCGCCCAGAGTTCGGGAGTTACCTCCTTAACGGCCTCCTCCAATTCATCATCCCCAAGGAGTGTATTACGGCCTTCCGCGTATTGCTGATCCACCCACTCTTTAAGCGGAAGCAGGCGCGGATCTTTCTTCTCCACCCGCTGTTCGTCTTTGAGGTTAAAATATTGATTAATCCAATAAGTCAGACCGGCGATCCCCGAGTGTTCACTTACCGCCACCATCACCGGCCGGTTAAGAAGCTTTTCCGTGTTGAAAATATTGTAGATTTCTTCGTCCTTTAACAATCCATCGGCATGGATCCCCGCCCGCGTAAAGTTGAAATTCCGGCCCACCAGGGGGGTCATCGGCGGGATTTTGTAACCGATCTCCTTCTGGTAGTACTCGGCAATTTCCGTAATCACCGTTGGATCCATCCCGTCCAGGGTTCCCCGGAGCGCGGCATATTCAAAAACCATGGCTTCCAGCGGGCAGTTGCCCGTTCTCTCGCCAATCCCCAGTAAAGTGCAGTTGACCGCCGCACAACCGTAAAGCCAGGCCGTTCCGGCATTGACCACCACTTTATAGAAATCATTATGCCCGTGCCATTCCAGCCGTTCGCTGGGAAATCCGGCATGGTGCCAGAGGCCGTAAACGATTCCCGGGACACTGCGCGGGAGGGCCACCCCGGGGTAACTCACGCCGAAACCCAAAGTGTCACAAGCCCTTATTTTGATCGGAATTCCACTTTCCTCCGCCAGGCGGTTCAATTCAATGGCAAAGGGAATCACAAACCCATAGAAATCGGCCCGGGTGATATCTTCCAGGTGAACCCGGGGAATAATACCAATTTCCAGAGCGGCTTTCACAATGGAAAGAAACTGCTCCATCGCTTGTTTTCTGGTCATTTTTAATTTCTTGAAAATATGATAATCGGAACAACTGGCTAAAATCCCGGTTTCTTTCAACCCCATCTCCTTGACCAGTTGGAAATCTTCTTTTACCGCCCGGATCCACCCGGTAATCTCCGGGTATTTATAATCCAACGCCAGACAGCGTTCGACAGCCTCCCTGTCCTTCTTGCTGTACAGGAAAAACTCGGTCTGGCGGATAATTCCTTTCGGACCGCCCAATTTGTGAAGCAACTTGTAGAGATGGACAATCTGTTCTACGGTATAAGGTTCCCTGGCCTGCTGCCCGTCGCGGAAAGTGCTGTCGGTAATCCAGATCTCCTCCGGAGGCCGCATGGGAACATGCCGGTGGTTAAAGGGGATTTTGGGCACGTCTTCATAATTGTATAAATGCCGGTATAGATTGGGCTCTTTTACATCCTGCAACGAATACTTATAAGCCCTCTGTTCCAGCGTGTTACTGCGTTCGTTGAATTCCAAGATTCTTTCCATTATTTCACTTCCCAACATTTATTTTATATTCCGGAATATAATTTAAAAAACCGAAAAGCAGTAATCTTTCTTTCCGGTTTATTAATTTATTCAACGCCGGACCCGGAAATCCTTTGTAAGACAGGAAGTATTAAGTATACACAAGAACGTTACCGGGCGGCCCTTCATCCGCCCGTAAAATTCCTCCTGTACCGGTAGTGCTTTTTGCCAACGGTACAACATAAATTGAAAAGAACCGTCCCTCTCTGAGGAAGGAGGAAAGAAAATGTTCCGGTTTTTTTCCGATTATTTGGTCAACAGGTGGATGGATGAGCGAACGGCCGCCTTGTTCCGGGAAGAAGTGGCCAACCTGCCTGCCTTGACCGTCAGTGAGGAAGAAAAGGCCAACTTAAAACTGTTGGCCTGCGGCGCTTTCAGCCCGTTGAAAGGCTTCATGGACCAGGATGATTACCTGTCCGTGTTGGAGCGGTGCCGTTTGGCGGACGGGCGTCTCTGGACCCTGCCGGTAGTTTTATCCGTGGACCCGGAAAAAATACGGGAACTTCCCCGTTACGGGCCGGTGGTTTTAAATGATCAACAAGGAAAGGTTTTGGGTTGCCTTTTTCTTAGCCGGATCTACCGGCGCGACCGGCAACAAGAAGCCCGGCTGGTCTACGGGACTGAAGATCCCCGCCACCCGGGAGTAGCCCGCTTGTTCCGGCAGGGGGAATATCTCGCCGGGGGGAAGGTTATGGTCCTCCGGGAAGAAGAGGATAATCCGGCTCTACCCTGGGAACCGGTGACGGTCAGGCAAAGATTTCAAGAACTGGGCTGGCAAAAAATCGCCGCCTTTCAAACCCGTAACCCAATCCACCGGGCCCACGAATACCTGCAAAAAATCGCCATGGAACTGGTCGACGGCCTTTTTATCCACCCGCTGGTCGGACCGACACAACCGGGGGATATCCCGGCCGAAGTCCGGCTCCGTTGCTACCGGGTGTTATTGGAGAACTATTATCCCCGGAACCGGGTCCTGCTCGGTCTCTTTCCCGCCCCCATGCACTACGCCGGGCCGCGGGAGGCGGTCTTTCACGCCCTGGTGCGTAAAAATTACGGGTGCACCCATATGATTATCGGCCGGGACCATGCCGGGACCGGCGATTATTACCGCCCCTATGAAGCCCAGAATTTTTGCGCCCGATTCGCCGATGAACTGGGAATTACGATCCTGAAATTCGACAACGCCTTCTATTGTCATAAGTGCGGGCAGACGGCCACCAGCCGCACCTGTCCCCACCCGGCCGAAGACCATCTGCACCTGAGCGGGACCCGGGTCCGGGAAATGCTGGCCAAAGGTGAGAATCTGCCGCCGGAATTTACCCGCCCGGAAGTTGCCGCCATCCTCCGCGATTTCTACCGGGAGGGCCGGGACCTTCCGGCGGAAAACCCTCCCCTTCCTGAATAACTTACCGTTTGGCCTTATAACCGGCGTTTCCAGGGAATGTTTTTGAAGTCGGGCCTTGCCAAGACATGAGCCAAAGCCATAATTTTGAGCAGGTTACCGGGGTCGTGCAATTCTTGCCCCAGCCAACTTCCCCCCGCGGGCGCTGCTCTTTCCGCCCGCTCCTCGTCCATATCCTCTTCATCGTTTTCCGCAAACTCCCCGCTCAACATAAAGGCCTCGTCCCAGTCCCCGTCCTCCCCGGGCCAAACTGGACCGGGCGGTCCGTATTCCCCACGGACGCCCGCTTTTTCTCTTTCCGGAGGGCGGAAAAACTCTTCTTCCTGTTTTCTCCCTTCTCCCTGTTTTGACCCGGCGAAGACGGGGACGTCATCGTCCGGGTAAACCGGTTCTTCTTCCGTTTGCCTCTTTGCTTCCCCGGTTATTTCTCCCATCTTGGCGGCTATTTTCTCCGCCAAACTAATAACAACGGAAAAGAGAATCAAGAACAACCAGAGTAATTCCACTGCTTTATCCCTCTATTTCCTATTTCTTTTTATTTTTCTCCTCGTCTTGGTCCGGGGAAAGACCGGCTCCCGCCCGGCCGATGGAATCCCTCATGGTCGTATCGGCCTTGATATTCTGCAGTTGATAATAGTCCATAACACCGATCCGGCCGGAACGGAGGGCTTCGGCTAGAGCCTTCGGGACTTCGGCCTCAGCCTCAACCACCCGGGCGCGCATCTCCTGGACCCGGGCCTTCATCTCTTGTTCCAGGGCAAGTGCGGCAAACCGCCGTTCCGCGGCTTTGGCCTGGGCGATATTCTTGTCCGCTTCCGCCTGGTCGATCTGCAACTGGGCGCCGATATTCCGGCCGACATCCACATCGGCAATGTCGATCGAAAGAATTTCAAAGGCCGTCCCGGCATCCAGGCCCTTTTCCAAAACATTCTGGGAGATCATATCGGGATTCTCCAGAACCTCTTTGTGGCTTGGCGAGGAACCGACCGTGGTAACGACCCCCTCCCCGACTCGGGCCAGGATGGTGGCTTCTCCGGCTCCGCCCACCAGGCGGTCGATATTGGCCCGCACGGTAACCCGGGCCATACACTTAAGTTCAATCCCGTCCTTGGCGACCGCCGAGACCCAGGGGGTCTCAATTACCTTGGGATTGACGCTCATCTGCACCGCTTCCAGAACATTCCGGCCGGCCAAATCTATGGCGGCCGCCCGCTCAAAGGAAAGGTCAATCTCCGCCCGGTGGGCGGCAATCAGGGCGTTGACCACCCGGTCCACATTACCCCCGGCCAGGTAATGCGCTTCCAGCTTGTCCACGGTAACCTCCAGGCCGGCCTTGGCCGCTTTGATCAAGGGCAGAATAATCTGGGCCGGGGGAACCCGGCGTAACCGCATGGTAAAAAGGGTCCAGATACTAATCCGCACATCGGCCGCCCAGGCGGAAATCCACAGGCCAAGGGGGATAAAATTAAACAACAGCAGGATAAAGAGGACAATGACCGCAATCATGATCAAAGTAAGGGCTTCCATCTATGACCACTCCTTTTCTTTATTCTTCACCCGGTTTTCCCGGCGTCTCCGGTCCCGGGAAATAACCCCCCGGGTGCAAAAGGATCTATTCGGAAATTTTGCGGACAACAATCCGCCTTCCTTCCACTTTTATCACTTTCACCTTTGTCCCGGCCGGGACATAGGAGCCGTCGGAAACCACATCCAACCGCTTCCCGTCGTCAAATTCCACTGTTCCCGCCGGCCGCAGGGGATTGACGGTTTTTCCGGTTTTTCCCAAATAGGGACGGTAATCGGGGGCGGACGAATAGCCTTCCCCTGTCGTCAGGCTGGTTTGGAGCACCAGGCGGTTCAAAAAACCGCTTTTCCGGATATACTGGTAGGCGAGGGCCGACAGGAACAACGACCAGCTAATAGCCATGCCCAGGGAAAGCAGGCCCTGACTGGTAGTCGTGTGGGAAAAGATGATACTCCCCGCGAGCGAGGCCAGGCCCAAAATGCCGGCCGCCCCGAAACCAGGAATCACCAAGAGTTCCAGGGCCAAAAGGACGAGGCCGAGCAGAAAGAGAATTATAACCTCAATCCCGGCCAACCCGGATAAAAGGCGGGCGCCGAAATACAGGGCGAGGGAAGTAAGGCCGATGATGCCCGCCGCCCCGAAACCGGCGGATAAAAGCTCAATCATGAGCGCGGTAAAACCCAAACTGAGCAAAAGCGGGCTCACATAGGGATCGGTTAAAAAGCGCACCAAGCCCTCGGCCGGGGTCTGTCTGACCCGGATGACAACACACTCGCCCAATCCCAGCAGATCGAGGGCCAGCTCCCGGTTGGCGGCGATCAGATCCGCATAACCCAAGGCCAAGGCTTCGCCGGCGGTAAGAACCACCAGTTCTCCCCTGGGGGACAACCCTTCAACTTCTACCTCCGGGTCCACCATCGCCTCGGCCACCAGGGGATCCAGGTCAACCCCGGTCCTTTTGGCCCGGGCCTCCGCCGCCGCCCGGAACATCTTTCTCATCGCGGCCATCTCCTTCTCCGGCACTTCTTCCCCGCCCACGGTCCGGGGCTGGGAAGCGCCGATCACCGCATCCGGCGCCATGACAATCTTTTCCCCGCTTAAAGCAATATAGGCGCCAGCCGAAATCGCCCGGCCTTCAATATAAACATAGACCGGGAGACGGGAACCGGTAATTAGGTCGGCAACCTCCGCCATGGCATCGACCAGCCCGCCAAAGGTGTTGAGTTCTACCAGGATCGCGCGGGCTTTGCGGTTCTCCGCTTCACGGATTCCCCGTTGCAAAAAATCAGCCATCCCTCCCGACACGGCTCCCCTCAAGGGGATCACATAGAGAAGGTTTTGTTCTTCCTCTTCCACCTTCCGGTAGGCGGCGAAAGTAAAGAGCAACGCCAGTACGAGAAAGAAGATGGTAAAAGGATTTAACCACTTGACTTTGGGCATTTCCATTCCTCCTCAGGGCTTCCCCGCACCCGTGAAACATACGTTACTGCCTTAATTAAAATCTTCGCCTTCTTGACCCAGCCCGCAAAATACCCGCAATAATATAGATAATAAAAGGTCCTCCTGGACAGAGCAGGGGGGACCTTTCTTAACCGTTATCCGCTTTTCTAAGCCTTCCTTTTTCTCCGCGCGGCTTCGGCTTTCTTTTTCCGGCGCACACTGGGTTTCTCATAGTGTTCTCTTCTTCTTAACTCCGCCAGAATTCCCGAGCGTTGACATTGTCTTTTAAATCTGCGCAGGGCATTATCCAGGGATTCATTCTTCCCGATTTTGACTTCCGCCATTAAATGTTTCCCTCCCTCCGCTGCCCGCCCTTTAAAAAATCAAGCAAGCATAAATACTTGGACCTTACACCAAACCGGATAGGCAATCAACCAAAATGATCAACCAGTTTCTTGCCGCCGATCAAGTGCAAGTGTAAATGATGAACCGTTTCTCCGGCATCCGGGCCGAAATTCACCACCGTGCGGAAACCGCCGGAATCCAATCCCGCCTGGGTTGCCGCCGTCTGTACGGCACGGAAAATTTCCCCCGCCAATTCTTGATCCTCCGGCAAACGGGAGTCCATAATGTTGTTCACATGTTTTTTGGGGATAAGCAGCAGGTGAACCGGAGCGATAGGGTTAATATCACGGAAAACCAGTACATTCTCCGTTTCCAGCACTATTTCCGCCGGTATTTCGCGCCGGGCAATCCGGCAGAAAATACAATCCTTCACTCTCTTACCTCCTTATAATCAACTTTAATTTCGACAAAAGAAAAAAAAATCCTTTTAAAAATATAATCTTTTCTCATGGGTCCGCGGTTACCGGTACGGCCGGGAGCGGCTCCTTTTCCGCCCCGGCGATCCGGGCCTTGACAAAAGAATTGACGGAAAACCGTCCTTTGATTTGCACCCGTAAATATTCCCCGCAAAAACCCTCCCACACCCCGGGGGCGCTTTCTTTCTCGGTCAGAACTTCCACTACTTTGCCGTCCAGTTTTTGCCGGTAGCCGGCGGCTGCTTTACGGGCCACTTCCATGGCCCGTTGTTTCCTTTCCTCCTTAACCCGGCGGGGAATCTGCCCCGGCATCCCGGCCGCCGGTGTCCCTTCCCGGGGAGAAAAGGGGAAAATATGAACGCGGGAAAATTCCTGGTCCCTCAAGAAATTCAGGGTTTCGCCGAATTCTTCCTCGGTTTCCCCGGGAAACCCGACCATTACATCGGTAGAGACGGCAAGGCCGGGCCGGTTCCGGCGCAACTCTTCCACGATCCGCGCATACTCCTTGGGCGTATAGGGCCTGTTCATCCGGGAAAGCACGGCAGCGCTCCCGCTCTGCAAGGGGATGTGCAGGTGCGGACAGAAGGACTCCGCCTGCGAAAAGGCGGCAATAAGCTCCGGGGTAAAATCCAGCGGTTCCACAGACCCCAGGCGCACCCGGAAATCCCCTTTTTCCCGGTCGATACGGCGAATCAGGCCGGCGAGGTCAAAGTCAAGATGCCGGCCATAGGCGCCCAGGTGAATGCCGACCAGAACCACTTCTTTAAAGCCCAGGGCCAGGAAACGGCGGAATTCCGCCAGTACCGTCGCGGGAGGAAGGCTGCGGAGCGGCCCGCGGGCCAGGGGGATTTTACAGTAGCTGCAAAACGACCCGCAACCGTCCTGTATTTTTAAAAAGGCCCGGGTCCTGCCTTTAAATTCCGGTTGCAAAAGGGGGAAATCCTCCCTTTGCTCCCGGTCCCAAGATAATACCCGCCATAACGGGTTTTGGGAAGCAAGATACTTTTCCACCAGTTCCACCAGGTTTTCCCGGCCCGCCACCCCGGTCACCACCCGGACCCCGGGCAACTCCCGGATCGCTTCCGGGTTGGTCTGCGCGTAACAGCCGGTCACCACTAACAGGGCCCGGGGATGTTCCTTCCGGATTTTTCTAATCAACTGCCGGGCCTTTTGTTCCGCACTTTTCGTCACGGTACAGGTGTTGATAACATAAATATCCGCCGGTTCGTCGGAAGGCACCACGAGAAAGCCTTTCTTCCAGAACTGGGCGGCCAGGCCCTCTGTGTCAAACTGATTCACTTTACAGCCCAAAGTCAAAAAGGCCGTTCGCCAACGCTCTCCCTTGCCCATTAATCGTCACCTGTTTCTTCTTGTGCGGCCGCCGGCATTTGCCAGGCAAGATTAGGCAGGTAAACCGGGTGTTTAAGATTTTGGCTGACGGGCGTCCAGGAACCGGCATCTTCCGGGCAGAGCCTAATGGCTTCCTGGTACTTGGCAATTTGGGAATCCATGTAATCGGCATGGTGCAGGAGACAGGCCTCCAAAAAGACCGGCTCCACCGGGGAGCCCCATTCCTTAAGTCCGTGGTGACTGGCGAGCAGGTGGATTAAGGGCAATTCCACAGAGGACGGGAAAAAATCATCTCCCCGGTTACGCCGTAAGGTATTGATGGCTTCCGATACCATGCGGATCCCGATCACCAGGTGACCAAGGAGTTTTCCTTCATCGGTATTTTCAAAACCGCCGCCTATTTCGTAAGACCGGACCTTGCCGATGTCATGAAGTAAAGCCCCGGTCAAAAGGAGATCCTTGTTCACATGGGGATAGTGGTCCAAAGCGGCCCGGCAGAGAGTGACAACGGCGGCGGTATGCTCCAAAAGACCGCCAACATAAGCGTGGTGATGACGGAGGGCGGCCGGGGCTTTGGCAAACTGCGCCCGGAAACTTTCTTCCGCAAAGAAACAGTCCAGCAATTCCCGGTAGGGCAATAATTCCACCTCCGTCCGGACCCGGTCCAAAACCGCCCATGACTCCTCCACCGGGGCGGGCGAAACGGGCAGAAACCGGGCAAGATCGTATTCTTCCTCCGTAAAAACCCGGAAAAATTCCCGCCTCCCGTCAGCCTCAAGTTGGAGCGCGTTGTTGAAGATTTTGGCCGTCGCTTCCAGCTCGATCACCCGTCCCTTTTGCAGACGGGCAAAGGTTTCTTCTGTAATATCCCAGACTTTCAACGGGATCTCCCCGCTTTTGTCACCCACCCGCAAAGCGGCAAAAGGATTACCGGTTTTGGCCACCCGCCACCGGCTTTCCAAAATCATATAAACGCCGTTTACCGGGCCTTCTTTGACGATCTCCTTAACCAGCATCAACGGTCAACTCCTTCCCCTGGTCACCCAACTTTTCTTCTCCATTATTCCTTTCCATCCTCTTCCCGGTTTTCTCCTTCTTGCTCCCCGTTTTCTTCTTCCCCGTCCACCTCGAAGACCAGTTCCACTTGTTCCCAGGCCTTGAAGATCTTTTCTTTCAAATCAATTTGCAAGTTTTGACCCTGCAGATCCTCTTTCTCCCGGGAGAGGAGAAAGCCGCCGCTGAAAAAGAGAATTTCTCCGGCGTCCTCGTAGGTTAGCCGGGCGGCCGTGACTGTAAAATCTTCGTGTTCCAAGAAAACATCGCCGCCGGCTGTAAAATTGTTCCGGACGGTATCTATTTCCAGCACGGCACAGGTCAAAACGATCCGGTCCTTTTCCACTTCCCCGGCCTCGTTCCTTTTTTCCCGGCGCTCCAGGCGGACATCGCCGGTGAGCACCCCGTAATCATTGTCCAGATCGAAGGTTAATTCTTCGCCCTGCACTGTTGTCTCCTTGCAAACGACCCGTACGCCCCGGGATAAACGGGCGATCCGGCGGCCGTCACCGGTTTTTTCCACTTCAGCGTAGGAGGCGTAAATAACCGTATCTCCTTTGGTGATGACCAGTTCGCCCTCGAGAAAAGTTGTTTCTCCCTCCGTATCGCCCCACATCCGGTCAATTCCTTCCACCCGCACGGTTTGGTTGCCCGGACCCTCTTCCCCGTAAGCTACCGGACGCAAAAGGAGAAGAAGGCTTACAGTTGCCAATACGGTTGCCAATAAAATATATCTTTTCCCTTTTATCATAATTCCAGTTCCACCCCGCCGGCTAATTCGTAGCGTTCCTCTTTGCGCCAGTACCAGAGAATCTCCCCGCGGGCCAGGTATTCCCCGCTTTTCTCCACGGTAACCTCCCCTTGGAAAACAAGGAGTTCCGTATCGAAATTCCCTTCCATGCGCCGGGCATAAATGCGTAGATCGTCATGGTCAAAAATCAGCGGTTGCGGGCAGAGAAGTTCCCGGGTCGAGAGGTCAATCACCGCTTCCTCGGTGGTAAAGGTCCCGCCTTCCAGTTGCCCCCGGATTCCTCCGCCAATCGTCAGGTGATCGGCCTCCCTTTCCAGGCGCGCCCAGGCGGAACAGAAGGAAAAATCCCATTCCTCGCCGTTTTTCCGGAAAATAGTGGCTTGTTCAATATTCTGCCCCACAACCACCCTGCCGTCGGTAGACTGCCAGATTTCCCCCGCCCGGATCTCCCAAAGCCTGCCCTGGCGGTCACGCCCCACCAAAGTGGCCTGGTATAAAGTCACTCCTTCTTTGCCCGGGGAAACGAACCTCCCTTCTTCCTTGTAGGGAAGCAGACTCCACACGACCAGTCCGCCCAGGACCGCGCCCCACAATATTTTGGAAAAGAAAATTCGTTTACCTAAAGACGCCCAAGACATCCTTCAGCTCTCCCAAGTGTTCGGCAGCCAAAGAAAACCGGCTTCCCCGACGCCGAAACCAAATCCGGTTTCCGGAAAAGCTTTAAACCACATCTGCATATAATACTCACGGCGCACCGCATCATAACCCAGTAGCAACTCCCGGCAATGCCAATTGTAGATCAATCCTGCGCGGGCCCGTTCCAGACCGTCACCGAAAAAGCTGTATTTCACATTATAATCCGCCTTCAGGTTCCACAGGAGATCCTGTTTACCCCGGGCTTCCACATCCAGCGTGGACCAGGTGGCGGTCTGCGGGTCATAGACCATATCCAGGCGGATCGTATTTTCCGGCTGCGCCCCGTAACGGAAGGAGAACCGCACGACGCCAAATTCACGGGTGTTGGGATTGTAGGAAGTGCTGAAATCCATCCGGTTGTCCTCATTCACTTCCCAGTTGGCAACGGCGGTTACCGTATGCCAGGGGTTGACGATCCCGCCCAGGTTATAACCCCCGCGGATTTCCCAGCGGAACTCGGGGGAGGAGTAATAGAACCGGCTGCGAAGATTGGCCCGGGGAAGATAATAAGAGGAGTTGGCGACGAGGGACGAAAAGTAGGCGACCGGCGCTTCTCCCCCGGATTCCACCCAGCTGAAAGTATTTTCCCAGAAAAGACGGGGGGTAAATTTTTGCGTACCCCGGAGATCAAGGGACCAGGCCCACCGGGAAAACTCGCCCTCGTCGAGCCAGTAGTCCTGACGGCGCAGGGAACTCCCCACTTGAAAGCTGAATCCACCTTGTTCCCAAAGAGTATGAAAGATCCGTTGCAGATGCAGCTCCGCCCGTTCCCCCACCCGGTTCTCCGGTTCTTTAATCAGGCGGAGATAATCCATGTTTATCCGGTAATCGCCGGCCAAGCCCAGGTGGTATACGGGAGTGGTCAGGCTGATCTTCGGCATATTGTTCAAAGCATACCAGTTGGCCAGCGGCGTGGGGGAATGGTCCACCGCTTCGGAAACCTCCATCTGCAACCGGTACCCGGCCAGGTTGTGATCACTCCGCAGACTATAATGATATCGGGCCTGAATATAGGGAAAGGGGGCCGCAGCCGGACGTTCCCGGTAATCCAGGCGCCCCTGGTACTGGACGCTATGATTAGGGGAAGGGCGCCACCGGAGTTCTCCCCGGGGGGTAAAATAATATTCCGGGGAAGAGAGATAACGGCGTTTTCCCGCCTGCAGACTGATGTTAAAGGGCCAAACCTGGTGCCTGCCGGTGACATTGGCCTGCGTCCTGTATTCGTTATAATATTCTTCCCCCGGGAGCGGGCTCCTTCGCCAGTATTCACCGGCCAAAGAGTAATTGTATAAAGAAGCCGGCTCGTGCCACCAGCCGGCGCCGGCTTGAAAATCGCGGCCGCCGGTCCGGTAATTTTCAAAATGGTATAAATCCAGGTAGAGACTTTTGTTTTCTCCCACGGGGAAATAGTTTTTCACGCCCTGCCCGAAACCGCCGTACTGAAACCAGTCCGCCATCAGCAGGCCGTTATAACCCGCGGTTAAAAAATACCGGTAAACCAGTTTCACGTACCACCCGTCGTTTTCATTATAACCGATCACCGGCCTCTCGAAATTGCTTTCCCGCTCCCGGAGGGAGACAACCATGACCGGCAGGTAAAAGAGGGGGATTTCCCCTTCCTTGTAGACGAGATGCCGAAAAATAATCCGGTCCTCCGGGTAATACTCGACCTTACGGGCGGTAAGATGGTAATGGGGGGCCTCCCGGTCACAGCCGGTGAAAGCCGCGTCGTAACCAATGGTGAGATCCCCGTCAATCTCCGCCCGTTCGCCGTGGAAAATCAGGGGTTCACCATTCTCCAGCCGGCTGTGGGAAGAAAAATCTTCCAGACTCCCCCGGTCCCTACGGAAATCCATATGTAACTCCCGGGCGGTGTAAGACCGGTCCTCCTGTTCAATCACCACCTGCCCCCGGGACCGCAGGGTACTTTGGGCCACGTCAAGCAAGAGTTCTTCCCCGCGAATGACCGTATCTCCGTAGGTAAGGACAGCGTTTCCCCTGGCTGTAACCACGTCGCTCTCAAAATCAAAAAATAAACTGTCGGCGACGAGCACTCCTTTGTCCGTCCCCCGGGCCGGACGGGCCCAGAGAAAAAAAAGAACTGCCGTTACCGTCAAGAGCGCCCGGATTCTACCGGTCATAAACAACCGTTTTCACCCCGTTCCCTTCGCCCCCCGCCGTTTTCCGCCTTCTTAGCGGACCACCCGGTAGGAGAGAATGCCGCCGAGGGCGAGAAAGAAAAGATTCGGCGCCCAGGCCGCCCAAAAGGGGGCAATAAGACCGTTGACTCCGAATGTCCGGCATACCACCTGGGACACAAAGTAGATTAAAATCAGCAAAATGCTGAGCCCCATCCCGAAAGCCTTGCCGCTCCTCGCCGCCAAAGTGGAAAAAGGCAGCCCCAAGAAGGCCAAGACCAGGGAAGTGTAGGGAACAGCGGTTTTCAAATGATAATCAACGGCAAAAACCGAAATGTCAAAGCCGCTCCGGCCAAAGAGTTCCATGTATCTTTTCAGTTCCGCGCGGGTCATTTCTTCCGTACTCCGCCCGCTGCTGAAAAAGGTCTCCAAATCCTCCCCCACCTCATAATACATCCGGCTAAAACTCGCCTCCAGCGTCACATGCCCCCGCTCGTCGAGTTCGTAGATGAGCCCGTCATGCAACTGCCAGCGGTCGCTCTCCACCCAACCAAAAGCGGCTGTGGTCAAACGGGGGAAATCTTCTTTTTTCACTTCGTAAATCATGATCCCTTCCATCCGTTGGGTTTCCCTGTTCACCCGCCGGATGTAAAAATATTCGTTGTCCGCACCTTTAAAAAAAATATTCTCCTCAAAGAGCGGGCTTTCTTCCTTGGCTAACAGACGCCGCAATTCTTGCTGAAACCGTTGGTTGGCGGCGGGAACCACGTAATCATTGAAAAAGAAAGAGCCGGTGGAAAGAAGAAAGGTGAAAATAAGCAGCGGAGCGATGATGCCGGGGAAACTTAACCCGCTGACTCTTATGACTTCAATCTCCCGTTCCCTGGCCAACCGGCCCATACTTAGAAGAATGCCGAAAAGGACGGCGGCGGGGAAAGCATCCATCAGGATCATAGGCAGACGGTAATATACCAACAGTACGACCAGGAGAAACGGGGTTCTCTTCCCGATCAGCAGGTGGTTAAGTTCAAAAAGAAGATTCCCGATCATCAACACCAGCACGGAGAGAAGAGAAAAGATAAACTGGATTATGTACTCGCGCAGCAAATAACGGTGAACAATCTTCATCCCACTGGTCTCCCACCCCGGCCAAAGAGCCGGGTTTTCCCCGGGCATACGCCGTTACTCTTCTTTCTCCTCGGATAAGGCCAAGGCTTTTTCCAATTCCGCCAAACGTTTCTCCATTTTTTTTACGGTTTTAAGAAGATCCGGCAACCGGCCGGCCGCCGCCTGGATGCGCATGGTTTCGGCATGAGGACGGGCCGGCTGGCCCGAAACAAAGGCGCCGGAAGGAACATTACCGATCACCATTCCCCTGGCGGCAATCACCGCTTCCTCGCCTATGGTAATATGGTCTTTAAGCCCGGCCTGCCCGGCCAGGGTCACCCGGTCTCCCAGGCGGGTGCTGCCGGCTATGCCGGAAAGGGCGATAATCATGCCGTCCCTGCCGATCTCCACATTATGGGCGACCTGCACCAGGTTGTCAATTTTTGTCCCCCGCCGGATGAGGGTTCTTCCTGTCGTGGCCCGGTCAATCGTGACATTGGCGCCGATTTCCACGTCGTCCTCGATCTTCACATAACCGACCTGGGGGATCTTGTGATGTTTCCCCTCCACCGTCACAAAGCCAAAACCGTCGCTGCCGATAACGGCGCCGGCGTGAATGATGACCCGGCTGCCGATGACGGTCCGGCTTTTAATCGTCACATTGGGATGAATCACCGTATCACTGCCGATTTTGGACTCTTCTTCGATCACGGCTCCCGGATGAATGATAACCCGGTCGCCCAAGGTGACGTTCCGGCCGATAAAAACCAACGGTCCGATATAACATTTTTCCCCGCAGTGAAATCCCTTCCCAATCACGGCGGAAGAATGAATGCCCGGCCGGGGATGCTGCGGCGGGTGAAAATACTCGAGAATCTTGGCAAAAGCCAATTTCGGATTGGCGGTTTTGATTCCGGGCAAACCCGGCGCCTCCAGATGCTTGGGGAGAATAAACGCCGCCGCCCCGCTCTTTTTGGCCAGAGACAGCGCCTGCGCTCCCATGACCAGTGTAATCGTACCAGGTAAAGCGTCCTCAAGCCCGGAAACCCCGGTAATCTCCAGGTCCTC
The DNA here is from genome assembly GCA_036678685.1 of Bacillota bacterium. Lineage (GTDB taxonomy): Bacteria > Bacillota > UBA4882 > UBA10575 > UBA10575 > JAZIHH01. Next base: position 554,603 of record JAZIHH010000020.1, on the reverse strand, counting down.
ATCGCCGGTTACTTCTCCGCCCACCAGTTCAGCCAGTTCACCTAGGGTCACCATGCTCAAGGCCTCCTTCACCCAGATATGTTACGGTTCTTTGTCGATCCCGGAATAACCGTTCCCTCTCTTCCTGCCGCCGGATCTCTTTTTCCTCCAAAAGTTGCAGCCGGTAAGCAGCGAGTTCTTCTTCGACGAGGGCTTGTTGTTCCTCAATAAAAGCCGCCAGTTCTTCCCGGAGTTCATCGGCTTTCCTTTTAATCTTCTCCATCATTTGCTTCTCCTCCATCAGGATCTCTTTTTCCAGTAATTCTTTTTCTTCTTCGGTGGTACCGGAGAGGCAGATCCTGAATCGGAGATCGGCCAGGCGCGCCCGGCATTGGTCTTCGGTCTTTCTTTCGTACTCAGCCAACTCTTGGGCACAGAGTTGTTCCTTTTCCGCTACCGCTTTTTGTACCATGTATTGCAACTGCCTCTCTTTACAACGTAATTTATCCTCAAGCTCCCGTTCCAGATGGGCTTCCCAACGTTCCAGGGCGGCTGTTTCCAGTTGCTCATAATACCCGATTTCCTCCCGGTAAAAATCCTCCGGCTTAAATCCGCCCGGACCGTTAATTTTCTCCTTAGTCACCGGTTTTTCCTTCCTGCTGTTGCCCAAATTAAGCACAGGCAGGGACCAACCGGCCGGGCCCTGCAAAAAAGAATAGCCCGCCCAGTCCAGGTCCTGACCGGCATTAAAGATCTCCGCCAAACGGGGGAAGGCGAAAAGGGAATCTTCCGGAGGTCCGGCCGGCGTCAGCAGCCCGTTCTCCGCCGCCTGCAGAAAAAGAAAGATGATTCCGCTTAAACAAAGAAGAAAAACAACCCGCCCGACTCTGATTTTCCATCAACCCTTCAACATATTTGCTCACTCTTTGGCAGCACTGATTATCTTTTCGGTCAAATCCTTGCCGCCGAAAAAAACAACGCTTTTTTCCAAAACGATGGAAACTCCTTCTTCTTTGGCCACCTTTTCCACTAATTCCTCCAGCCAGCGCCGGGTGTCTTCCAGTTTTTGCTGGGTACGGGCGAGAAGTTCCCGCCGTTTATTCTCTATTTCCTTTTGCGCCTTGGCAATTTCCTGTTCGACTCTTTCCGCATACTCCTTCTCGATTTTCGCTTTTTCTTCGTCGCTCTTCCCCGTCATTTCCCTTTCTTTTTCCTTTTCCAAACCGGAGATGGTGTTCCGGAGTTCCGCCTCTTTGTACTGGGCAAAAGACCTGAATTCCATATCCATGTCATTATAAAACGCTTGGTATTCGGCAAATTGGGGCAAAACCTCCTGCAGATATTCGAGGTCAATATAACCCAAATCCCCGGCGGCGCTTGCCGTTCCTCCGGAAAGACTACCGACGGTAAGAGCGAGGATTAAAAATAAACCGAAGACACCGACACCGGCCCATCCTTTTTTTTTCATTTTCTCTCTTCCTTTCTCTCTCTATTTTGACCTGAACCTGCCGGCAACATATCCCGCTTAAAACATCTCTTCGATGAAGAAGTGAAATTCCGGAGGATCGCCCTCGGCATTCCAGCCGTAATCAAACCGGAGCTTGCCAAGAAAAGGCACGGTGTAGCGCAAACCTATCCCGTAACTCTGGTAGTATTCTTCCAAATCAACCGTTCCCGCGTCATAAAAGAGGACAAACTCCAGGTTCTCATTGTTCGGTATCCGTTGCCGCAGTTCCACATTGGCCAGGAGCAGATCTTTTCCTTCCGCATGCCGGTCCCGGTAACCGCGGAGGGAAAGGGGCCCGCCCAAGTAAAACTGGCTGGTGGGCGGGATTTCTCCCACGGTGGTTCCTCCTTTAATCCGGTAACCCATGGTTGTGTTCTTCCATGGAGAATAAAACTGCTTAAATTCGGCGGTATAACGGTTGTAATCATACTGCCCGCCCAGGAAACCCCCGTGGAGGGAAGCGCCCACGCTCGCCCAGTACCCGCCGGTCGTGTACATACCGCTGTAAACGAGTTTGTTTTGCACCAGTCCCAACCCGATACTGTTATTCCAGTACTCACCGGATTGCCGGGAGTCGTCCACTCTTTGCAACTGCAACGAAGTGCTCATGCGGAGATCGCGGGTCAGGGGACGGCCCAACGTCACTTCCATTCCGGTGCGTTTCTCGGAATACCTTTCTTCCTGACCGCTTCTGGTGGAGATTAAGTCACTGTCGTACCGGGAATACAGGTTAAATCCTAAAGAGGTCTGGTTTTCATCCAGCCAGGGTTCTTGAAAATCAAACTCGACAAGATGGGAGCGCCCGGGACTGCTGGAGATCTGCAAGGAAATCTTTTGTCCCAGCCCCAACAGGTTGCTTTCACTGATCCCAAGATTGCCGGCCAGCCGTCCGACTTCAGGGATATAAGTGGCGCCGATATTCAACCCCAGGGTATTCAGTTCTTTGAATTCGAGGGCCAGGTTCATTCTTTCCGGCGAGGAAGTATATTCCAGGCGCGGGCGAATCTCTTCAAACAACTGCATCCGGTATAAACGTTGCAAATCCTGGCGCAAAACATTCAGGTCTAAAATTTCCCCTTCCCGCAGGGAAATTTCCCTTTTCACCACGGATTCCCTGGTTTTTTCCAACCCTCTAAGCAAAATTTTGGCGATTTTCACTTCCGTCAGGTGCAGGGTGACTACGCCCTCAGGGGTGATCATCTCCTCATTGCCCCCGAGGAAGACAAGGTGCAGCCCTTTTTTCTCCTGGTAGTCATGGACCGCCCTTTCCAGGTCGTTCATGGTCCGCACGTAGTTGAAGACTTCCCCTTTTTTCTGGGTAAGATAGGAAAGAATCTCCGCCGGATCGGCAACCTCCAGTCCGACAATTTTAAAATCTTGAATCACCGGGTTTTCGTAAACACGAAAAACCACTTTAATTCCACCCAGGAAAGGCTCCCCCCGGACGTCCACCATGCTAAAGTAACCCAAATTCTGAATGGCCTGGAGATCCTTTTGCAACGCCTCTTCCCCCACCGGCTCGCCCAGCCGGATATGGGAGACGGCACGAAGAATCGTCTCCTCGGCAATATGCCGGTTACCGGTCACTTCCACCGAAAGCACCACCGGTTCGTCGGCCGCCCGGACCGGACCGGTAACCGCCACCGTAAGGAGGAAAAGTAAGACCAGGACGACCCCTGTTTTTTTTATTGACACGGGATAACAACCCCCTTGTTTACTATTCTGCCTTGCTTGCCTTCGGGAAAACCGGTGAAAAAACGTAACACCGGGTTTCAATAGGGAATTCGTTATTAAAACCGGTTTCCCTCCTTGTTTCGTAAGAAGTTTTCCGGCAGTAGTGGCAATTTATTCTTCCTTGCCTAAAACCAGATATTATAGAACAACTGCCATTCCCAGCCCTGTTCCGTGGAGTATTCGCCCAGCAGGGAAAGGTTTGGTGACAATCTCCCTTCCATGGTCCAAATCTCTTCCGCCAAAGCCGTCAGGTTCCGGCTGTAGGAAAGATAGAGATCGCGGGTTAAAGCCTTGCCGATATTCATGCGCAGACCGCCAAAATCCCGGTCCGGTTCCAGGCTTAAGAAGTCAACCTGGAACAAATCCCGGAACTGGTCAAAAAGGGGCCCCAGGATCGTATCGGTCACCACGGCAATATTCCCTTCCAACAGGTAGGCCAGGGTTAAATTCTCCGTCTCCTGCAACCGTCCAGACCAATTAAGCAGGGAAAAAATCTCCTCCCGGCTGCGCGGCGGGTTGGAAGAGAGATTAAAAAGCACATCATCGCCGGTCCACCCCTGGGTGGAGAGGATGATCTCCGTGCCCGTCAGAAAGAAAGCGGCTTCCAACTCAAGATAAGGCAGGAGCCCATATTCGGGCCGGAATTCGGCTCTGGCTTGTTTAACCCGGAAAGTATTGCCGTACACGCTGATCCAGCCCCGGCCGGCCACGAACTCCCCGTTCAGTTCCGGATGGGGTAATGTTCCTCCCACATGCAGACTGCCGCGCAATGGAATACTGGCCAGCCCATACTGGCGGAAGTACACATCACTGCCGAAGCGCAGATTAAGATCGAGCCGCAGGGCCCATTCAGGGGGAGCGCCGGAGAGGGAAGCCAGACTGAGACGGGTTTTCTCGATCAGGACGTCCCCCTTGAGCAACGGACTTTCCACCGGCCCGGTGAGAAGACAAGTCCCTCCCAACCACCCGTCAAAAAACGGGCTGGTATAATGGAGATTTTCGCCGCTCAGCTGGAGGTTAAACTCCCCGGGTTGCAATCCTTGCAAGGAAATACTTCCCCCCGCCCGAAAACGGCCGTCCCCGTACCGTCCCCGCCATCCTTCAAGCAACAATTGCCCCCGGGAAAAGGTTATTTCCCCGTTTACCCCCCGGAAAGGAGCGGGCAAACCGGGAACCGTCCCGCCGAGCCCTTTGGCCTCAAGTTTTCCCTCCAGATACACGGCATCCGCCGGCCCTTTTAAAGTAACGGCCCCGTCTACGGTTCCGCCGGTAAAGACGGGCCGGGGGAAAAAGGCATTAAAGAACGTGGCCTCGGCTGCTTCCATAGTAAAACGGAGATCGATTTCTTCCCCTTGACTGCGGATAAGCACCGGGGTCAGGGCGCCGTTAAACCAGCCGGGCACCAAAGGAATCCGGCCGTGAACCATAACCCTGTTATTCTCCGTTTCTTGCGCGGTCAAGTAAACAACCGACTCCTCCAGCCGCCCGGAAAAAGCGACCTCAGGAAAGGTAATCCCCCGCCAGACGACTTCCTGTAACCGGCCGGAGAAATCCCCGGCCAACCCCTGCCGGGTTGTTTCCGCCGCCAACTGAAGATGTACCCGCCCGGACGTCAGATCCGGCAACCCGGCCAAAGCAGCCAGGGGGGCCAGGGTAAAATCCCTTATCTCCATTTTCCCCGAAAATTGCCGGCCCGGCGTATAACTGCCGGAAGCTAAAAATTCACCTTCCCTGTCTTCCAGACGCAGGCGGTTGATTGTTACTGTCGAATTTTGCATCTGGAGATCAAATTCCCCGGTCACATCCTCCTTGTCAAGCCGGCCTTCTTCCACCCGGGCAATAACGCGCACCTGCGGTCCGTCCATCGGTCCCAACACCCGGAAGTATCCTGTCACCTTTCCTTCCACCGGCACCGCCGGGGAGATCCCCAAAAGTAAAAGGAGTTCGGATAATTCCGTTTTTTCCATCCGCAAACCAAGGTCGAGTCCGGGATCGCCCGTCAAGTCAATCTGCCCGTAAGCCTCCAGTTCCTGTTCGCCCCGGACGACCCGCACCGCCTCCAGGAACAATACCATTTCCTCCCATTTAACCTCGCCGGCGACTTGATCCAGAAAAACACCACCCAGATTTACCCCGTCGATATGCAGCAGGCCGGCAAAAGAGGGCGAGGCAAAAGTTCCCTTGATCCCGCCTTCCAGGTACAAACGGCCGGAGAGTTCCCTTCCGTAGACCGGGATCCCCAGGGTGGCGAGGGAAAACCCTTCCACCAGCGCCTGCAGGTCCAGAACACCTTCCTTAACCGCCCCGCTTACGGTAACCTTTTCTTCTTCCCGCCACAAGCGGGCCTCGGTGAGATAAAAAGTTCCTTCTTCCCAGCGAAAATTGACTGTGCCGTGCTCGACGAAATGATCCTGGAGAAAAAGCCCGTCTACTTCAATCTTGCCGGCAACCCTGGGTTGCGCGCCGCCGTTAACCGTAATCTCCAGATCCGCCTGGCCTTCGGGTACCACCGGCCAATCTTCCACCGGCCAAAAACTGACCAAACTGGCCAGGGAAAGACCGGAACCCCGGGCCCGCAAGGTATAAGCGGGTTCTCCCTCCCAGGAGACTTCCCCTTCCAGGGCTAGCCGCCCCCCGTTGAGCAAAAGAAAGGAATCGGCAATCCGTACCCGCGTGTCATCAATGGTACCCCGTAGAATCACCTGTCCGGGGAGGACGGAACCGTCCCGGGTCCGCAGATCATATACTTCAACCCGTCCCGCACCGTTTAACGGCGTTTCATTTTTTTCCATATTCACCACGGCGGAAACTTTGCCCCGGATCCCGGGGAACTCCGGAATAAGCTGTTCCACCGGAAAATCCAGGTGGGAGACGAGCAGGTCCGCCTGGTAATCACCGCTCCCGGGTTCCCACCACCCGGTCAAAACCAGCCGGCCGTCGGCTTCATGCAGGGTCAATCCGGAATACAGGCGGGCGCCATCCCATGAAAACCGTCCCCGGATCCGGGAAAAGGCCATCCGGTCCAGTTTCCCGTCCTCAACCGTCAATTCTCCTTCCCCCTGCAGGCGGGATAAGGGGCCGGAAAGGGTCGCCTGAAAATCCCCGCACCCGCCCACGGGCGGCATTTCCCGGAAAAATAAGCGGTCCAAGGGCAATCCGCCCAGGTCCAGGCCGTGGCCGCCGACGTCCAGATTTACCACCGCCTCCTCGCGCAAAGCGGCGACGGTCCCGGTCATCCAGGCCCGGCCGCTCAAGGTGTCAAAGGTGAAATTCGCGATCCGGAATTCATCGGCCGCTGGATGATATTCCCCCGTCAACCGAAGGTTTTGCGCTTCCAGCCCGTCCCAACGAAAAACAGAGCAGAAAACTTCCCCGCTCACCACCGGTTCCGGCCATCTTCCTTTTAGATATAGCCGGCCGTCGGCTTCGCCGGCGGAGACTGCCCATTCCGCCGGGAAATAATCCTCCGGCTGCAGCCCGCGGAAACTCACCGCCAGTTCCAATTGGGGCTCTTCCCGGAGAAAAACCGAACCCTGCACTTGAAAACGGGTTCCGTCAAAGCGGCCTTTCGCCGCAGCGATCCGCAGTTCCTCACCGGTGATCCGCGCCGACAAGTCAAGGTCTTCCAAACGCCGGCCGTCACCGGGCACCCGCAGCCCGGCCCCGGCCAGAGTGATCTCTCCCTGTAGCGCTGGAAGATCCCCTTGGCCGTGAAGACGGAGCCGGAGACCGGCCTTTCCGGAAAGGTCCCAGGCGGCCAAATCCGGAAAGAGGCTTGTCCAGTCCGCAATCGCCAATTGTTCCCCGGCGATCTGCAAGTCATAAGACGGTTCCTCCCCCGGACGGATCCGGCCGGAAAAAGAGACCCGCCCTTCCCGGTATCCCCCGTTAAACTCTTTGATCTCAATCTCTTCAGGTCGGGCGATGAATTCGGTTGTTACTTGTTTTAACGGTGAAGAAAGCTTGTCCCAGGTTAACTCCGCCTCTTCCAGCCGCACCCGGACGTAGTCGGCCACCGTGCCGTCGGGGTTTGACAAAAGGCGGAAAGAAAAATCGGTTTTCCCGTCCAGCAAGCGTAAATCGGGGAAAAGGGCAAACCGGGCATTGACTTTCTCCCCCCACACCGGGGCGGACGCATTGACACTGCTGATTTCGTAATAGGCGGCCCGTTTTTCCCGGCAATACTCCAGGACCAGCCTGGCCTTTGCTTTCGGATCAAGCAGACTGGTAAAGTTCAGCGTGCCCATAATCAAAGGATCTTTCCGGAGATCCACCAGTCCGTAAATATCGGTAAACTCCCCCCAAGGCCATGGTCCGTCCCCGGTGATCCTGAGGGTCCCCCCGGTTATTTTCAAAATGATCCCGGGCAGGGGCGCCGGATCGCCGTCTTTCCCCCGGCTGAGGTCGGGAAAACGCAAACCGCCTTTTTCCGTAGTATCCAGCCATAACACCGGTTCAATAAATTCCAGCCATTGCAGGGCATCCGCCAGCGGACGTTGGAAAAGTAAAACCGCCCAGCGCAGATGGACCCGGACCTTTTCGGCTTTAAGCACCGGCCGGTCATCGTAAGTGTAGATCTCGAGTCCCAAAAGATCAAAAGTGGGAAAGGAAAGGCTTACTCCCTCTATTTGTATACGGGCCGCCCACAGCTTGGCCAATTCTTTTTCGATTTTCCCGGTTACGGTCTCGGAAATTTGGGAATAAAGAGATACAAGATCCGGCAGAAACAGTAAAAGCCCTAAAAGAAGCCCGATAAAAAGAAAAATTAAAGGGTTTTTTTTCAAAAAAGCCAATCTTGTCCCTCCCCGGGTAAATCTTCACCCCAAAAGGCCGGTGTCTTTAAAATTCAACGAGTAACCTGGTGTTTTGTTCCGGTGCCGGTCGTAACCTCTTTTTTGCCATTGACCGCGTTTTTTTCTTCAATTACTTCGATCACTACCTGTTCTTCACCGGTCAGGTAATAATGGGTGGGAACGGTCCAAATTTCCCCGTAGGAAGAGGAAAACCCCTGGTTGTAAAAATCGGCGCCTGGGTCCTCCGGCGGGTAAAGGGGATAAGTCTCCACCACCAATTCATTGTTGGCCGGCTGGTCAAGGAACTCCTCGATCATTTCCTCCAAAGAAGTAATTGATTTCAAAATTCCTTCCTCTTCTTCATAAAAATCCACCGGAATTTCTTCTGTTAACTCCTCTTCTTGTTTCTCCATGGCCATGGTATAACTGCTGCCCTGAACGGAGAGCACCCATTTGCCCGGGGAAAAATCCTCGGGAATTTTAATCTTCATCGGAATCTCTGTTTCTGTTCCCCGGAAGGGTAGAACAATCCCGGACATGACAAACTCTTCCCCGGGGAAAAACTCGGTTTTGGGCAGTTCAACCCTGACCAGCCGGGCACTCAGGCGTTGAGAGGTAACCTCCAGCTTAACGGCGATTTTTTCTATTTCCGCCCGGACGAACTCGTTTTCGACCAGCAGACGAAGGAATCTCCCTATCTCATTGAGAGAAACCGCCGCCACATCTTCCCCGTAAAACAGATTCTCCCTCTGGACGAAGGGGAAGTTTTCTCCCTCCACCTGGAAACGAACAGTAGCCGTCCCGGGTCCGATCCGGTCCAAGGCCTTATCCACAAGGCTTATAATCCCCGCCTGCACCAGTCCCTGGAGGAGAAATTCATCCTGAACCACCCGGAAACTGTACTCCTCCTCGCGGCCGGTGTCCTTGTCCAGAACCGCCACGGTGACCTCAACGGTAGCGGGCGGCGTGCCCAGTTCACCGGCGATACCGGCACCCCGGTCCCGGACCACCCGGCTGTTCATCGGATATGTGCTCCCCACTTTAAACGGCATAATCTCACTGGCGATGATATCATGAATGAACGCTTCCCCCGCCCCGTATTCCACAACCCCCCGGTTTAAAAAGGGGTGGCCGAAAGCGAGAAAACGCCCGTCCTCCACCCAGGTCACAGTCCCCAAAGCCGCCGCCTGGTAGTCACCGTCCACCAGCATCAAAGCAAGGGCGCTCCCCGGCTGGAAAACGATCTCCTCTTTTTTCTCCTCCTCTTGTAGTCCCAGTCCTCCGGCTACCGGCAAAACCAGGCTTTCCGGCAAAAGGCCGGCCAGGAAGCGGTAAGCCCGGGGGTTGGCATCGGAGAGGAGAAGGGGGGTGACAACCGGGCGGGCGTGAAGATAAGAATCCCCGGCGTCTTCCCCACCGAACACCACACCCTTGTAGCCCGCCAAACCGCCGTGCTGGAAAAGGAAAGTCTCCCCCGCCACCACCGGAGGTTCGTCCCAGAGTTTCAACATCTCGGCAATGGGGGTGACCAAACCGTAACGGGGATCGGCATTTTCAAAACCATAACCAACGGCGCCTACCAACCGGTTCCCGACAAAAACAGGGCTGCCGCTCATTCCCGCCGCAATACCCCATCTTTCATCGGGCAGCTTTCCGGAGAACTTGATCAAAATCAAGTGGCGGACCGAACCGGTTCCCTTTAAGATCCCTATGATCTCCACGGGAAAAGAATCGATCTTCTCTCCCTTGACCACCGTATAACACTGGCCTTTCATTCCCGGACGGATCTCCGCCAGAGGAAAAAAAGGCTCCTCCGTGCCCTCCGCCGTGGTTGGTATTAACGCCGGAATAAGAAGCAACAGGATATAAATCCAATACCTGCCTCGCATAGCCAACATCCCTCAATTACTTTTTTATACGGAAAAACGCCTTGGGTCAGGCAATATATCGTGCATTCCTTATTTATTCTTTTCCCTTGACCGATCTCCTGCTTGCAATCTTCGTCAAATCCCCGGCCATTCTTTTCCGCGGCGGCGAAACAACTCCGGGGGCAAGCGGTGAAAAACCCCGGATTAACCGGGGTTTAGATGAAATTGGCAGCAGTTTAATGTTCTATTAATAAACCGTTGCCGCCAACAATTCCTCATAATTGTTAAGTACCCGCTGAACGTAAAACCGGGTTTCACGGGGCCACTCTCCCCCGGCGGCAATACGGGTGGGGCCGGCATTATAGGCGGCAAGCGCCAGCGATACCGAGTTGAACCGGTCCAGCATTTTCCGGAGGTAAGCTGTTCCGTGGTCAATATTGGGTTTGATTTCCCGCCAGTCAAAACCGGTAATTTTATCCGGCATCAACTGGGTCAACCCCCGGGCGCCCATCCGGGAAACCGCTGTTTTCCGGAACCCGCTTTCCGCAGCGATTAGTGAGATAATCAACCGGGGATCGATCTTGTATTTTTCACCCGATTCCATAACCCCCAAAATTATCTCTTGTAAATCATCCTCGTCAAGCCGCGGATGACAAGCAAGGATAAACTGTTCGATCCCGGCCAGCAACCGGTCGTCTCCGGCCGGGTTGAACCGTTCCGGAGCCAGTAAAGGGTCGGTCCGCAAAAAAAGCCCGCCCAAAACAAGGGTGATGATTAATAAGAACCGTTTGCCCAAACCTCTATCCCTTCCTTTTCGCGTATCCTAATACAAACAGCCCTATTTTAGCCTCTCCCCGGCCGAAGTACAAGAAACGGTCCGCCCCTGCCGGCGGTGAAAAGCGGGAAAAATCTTCTTTAATAAGGGGTGGTTTCCTCTCTATCTAATTTATGCCCGCCCCTTCCCGCCTATGCCGGAATTTCTGAGGTTTTTTAAAAAAAAATAGACATCCCCTGGTCAAAGGGATGTTTTATTATGTTTCATCAGGCTAAATATTATGTAAAATATTATTGATTTATTCCGTTTCCCTCTCCCGGGATTAACTTTGCAATTTTCCCTCCCGGAACAACCGGATATATCCGGTGCCAAAAGCGTCCTCTCCCAGAAGCAGGCGGGAAGCGGCCAGGAGGGACATCAGCCGCCGGTCCAGGGGATCGAGGATGGCGGCGTCAAGCCCGGCAGCCAGGGCCATGACGAGAAAAGCCCGGTTTAAAACCCGGCGTTCCGGAAGACCGTAAGAAATATTGGACAGGCCGCAAACAATATGAATTTCGGGCCAGGCGGCCCGGAAACGCCTGACTGTTGCCAAAAAGTCCGTTCCCGCCCGGGGATCCGTGCTGACAGGCCGGACCAGCGGATCAAGGTAAATATCGGAAAGGGGGATCCCGGCGGCGGTTAATTTCTCCACCAATTCTCCTCCCCACTTGTATCTTTGCTCCACTGTCTCCGGCAACCCTTCGTCGCCCATGGTCAGGGCGATGACCGGAGTCCGGTACTCCTTGACCAGCGGGAGCATGGCGGCAAAGCGTTTTTTCTCCAGGGAAATAGAGTTGAGCAGCGCCCTGCCCCGGTGAACCCGGAGTGCTTCCTCCAGGGCCGCCGGGTTCGGAGAATCCAGGCACAAGGGTTTCTCCACCACTTCCTGCACGGTCCGGACCAGCCAGGCCAAGGCGGCGGGTTCCTCTTCGCCCATGGTTCCGCAGTTGACGTCAATATAATCCGCCCCGGCCTCCTCTTGCCGGACGGCCTCGTCCTGGATCAACGCGGCGTTCCGTTCCCGGACGGCCGGTTCAATCTCCCGGCGACTGGTATTAATGCGTTCGCCGATAATAATCATCTCCCATCCTCCTCCTTGTATCATCATTGCTCTTACCGAAGCTTGGCCGGTGATGACCCCCTTGGGCCCGTTACAGGCGTTCACTGCCGGACCGGCGGGAAGTCCACCGCCGGTCTCCGCACCAAGGCCCGGCGGATAAACTCGCCCCAATACTCGGCCGCCGTCCCGCCGCCGATCCTCATGTCCCCGGCCAAAAGCGGGGCCCGGTCGTCATTACCGATCCATAAAACGGCCAACAAATCCGGGGTATAACCCACAAACCAGGCGTCCGTATGTTCATTGGAGGTACCTGTCTTGCCTGCCGCGGGCCGTCCCGGGTTGGCCCGCACCCCTGTGCCCCTGGTAATAACCCCCCGCATCATGTCGGTCACGATCGTCGCGGTCCGGGGCTGGATCACCTGCCGCTGGCGGAGGCGCCCCTGCCGGAGCACGCGTCCGCTGCTGTCTTCCACCCGCAAAATCCCGGTGGGTTCCGACCGGACCCCTTCCCCGGCCAACGGCGTATAGGCCCGCGCCAGTTCCAAGGGGGTTGCTCCTTCCGTCAACCCGCCCAGGGCCAAAGGGGCCAGCCCGCGGTCGTTCCTCCGCCCCGCGCCCACCAACGGCAGGCCCAGCCGGGTAAGAAAGTCGAACACCCGGTCAATACCCAATTCGGCAACGAGACGAACGGCTACCGAGTTGACTGATTCCTCCAGGGCCTGACGGAAAGGAATCACGCCGCGGTACTCATGATCAAAATTCTGCGGCTGCCATTCCCGGCCGTTGATATTATAAACCACCGGCTCATCGAGGACCGGTGTCTCCTGGTGATAACCTTCTTCCTCCACGGCAACGGCAAAGACCAACGGCTTAACGGCGGAACCAATCTGCCGCCGGGCTTGGGTCGCCCGGTTGAAACGGGACAGCCGGTAATCCCTGCCGCCGACCATGGCCAGGATTTCGCCGGTTTTCGGGTTCAAGGCCACCAAGGCCCCCTGCGGTCCTCCCTCCCCCAGCCGGGGCAGGGAAGTTATCACTTCCTCGGCGGCCTTTTGGATAAAAAGATCAAGCGTGGTATGGATCCGCAGCCCGCCGGCCCGGATATACCGGGAGGTCCAACCGTATTCTGCGGCCAGTTGCTCCTGGATATAATCGGCGAAATATCCTCCCCGGCCGACCGTCTCCGGTCCGGCCCTTACGCCCAGCGGCGCTTCCCGCAGTTCCCGGTACTCTCGATGGGTTAAAACACCCTGTTCCTGCAGGAGGGAAAGGACCAGATTTCTTCGCTCCATGGCCCGCTCCGGGTGGCGAAAGGGCGAATAGTATTCCGGGCCTCTGATTAACCCGGCCAGAAGCGCAATCTCCGCCGGGCCGAGATCTTTCACGCCCCGCCCGAAATAAAACCGGGCCGCCGCCTCAACCCCGTATACCCCGTGGCCGAGATAAATGTCATTCAAATAGAACTCCAGGATTTCATCTTTCGTGTATTGCTGCTCAATACGGACGGCATAACTTAACTCCGCCAGCTTGCGGCTGAACGTTCTTTCCCGGGACAAAAGGAGATTCTTGGTCAATTGTTGGGTTATGGTACTGCCGCCCTGAACCTGGCGGCCCCGCCGGAGATTGTGGTAAAAAGCCCGGGCAATCCCCCGCCAGTCAAAACCCCGGTGTTCATAGAACCGTTGGTCTTCCAAGATGAGCACGGTCTTGCGCAAAAGATACGGAATTTCTTCCAGGGGAAGCCAGACCACCCGGGAGGGGCTAAGGGTGGTTATGTATTCCCCGTTCCGGTCAAAAAGAACGGAAGCCCGCCGGTTCTCCGCCAACAACTGCCGGAGGTCGATTTCTTCCAGGAAAGGATTGTAAAGTAAAAAAACCGCCGCCGACAGGCCGGTGAGGACCAAAAAAACCAACAGCCACCGTAATTTCCGGAAAATTCTCTTTGTAATTCTTTTTTCCCTTTTGTCACCTGTCAAAACAGAGAGATAACTCCTTTCACGGATATTATCTCCCTGTCCCCACCGGTTCTTACGGGGTTTTTATTAAACGGTCTTGCCTTATTATATCATTCATGTAACAAATATCAAGAGCGGTTCCGGTCCTCCGGCCGTAAAAAGCCGTAAAAAAAGAAATTGCTCAGAAGCTGAGCAATTTCTTTTTTTTCTCCCGGGGCGCTACTTTTTTTTGCTTCCCGTACAGTTCGGCACTGCATTGGGGGCAATACATCTCCCAGGAATGAACTTCATGCCGGCAATCGGGGCACTTTTTCACGGTTTCTCCTCCTTTCGTTCTCAACGCTAAATATAGTATAATCCCTTATGGTTAAAGACCCAAAAAGAAGAAATTAAGGATGGGTAAAAATTACCTTGTTAACCATTTCTTATTGTTTTAGCATGTTTAATTTTTACAATTCCCCGCCGGCATAAATTTAATATTCCCGGAAACCCTGAAATAGTGAGGTGAACAAAATGCCTGGCCAAAAACTCACGCCCCGACAAGCGGCCTACCAGCAAAAGGTGAAAAAGTATGAACCCCGTCCCCGTCTGCTCCGCAATGCTTTTTTGGCCTTTGTTTCCGGGGGAGTGATCAGTCTCATCGGGCAGGGGTTCACTGACTTTTACCGGGTGACCATGAATCTTTCCCCGGAAAAAGCGGGTAATCCCGCCGTGGCGACCATGATTTTCCTCGGTGCGCTCTTAACCGCCGTCGGCGCCTTTGACCGGGTGGCGAGCTTCGCCGGGGCCGGCATCTCCGTACCGGTCACCGGCTTTGCCAACTCCATGGTCTCGGCGGCCCTGGAATACCGGGAAGAAGGACTGGTTCTGGGGGTGGGGTCCAAACTTTTTTCCCTGGCCGGTTCGGTCATAACCTTCGGCGTGGTAACCGCTTTCATTGTCGGCCTGGTCCACGCGTTGCTTCCCGGGAGGTAGGGCAGGGTGGGAAAGAAGAGCGGCCAACAGACTTTCCAATTCGCCAACCCGCCAATGATCATCAGTACCGGTACGGTAGCCGGTCCTTTCGAAGGCCGGGGCCCCCTCGCCTCGGAGATGGATGTCATCCTGGGTGATCTCCACAACGGAAAAACCACTTTTGAGCAGGCGGAACGTTCCATGTTGTGTCAAGCCTGCCGCCTGGCCTTGGATCAGGCCAGCCGGTCCACGTCCGAAGTTGATCTCTTTTTGGCCGGCGATCTCCTGAACCAGATTATTACTTCCAGTTTTACCGCTTTGTCGCTCGGCATCCCCTATCTTGGGCTTTATGGCGCCTGTTCCACGGCGGCCGAAGGCCTCGCCCTGGGGAGTATGCTTCTGGACGGCGGTTTCTGCAGCACCGTACTGGTCGCCACCTCCAGCCACAACGCCACCGCCGAGCGGCAATACAGGTACCCCACAGAGTACGGGGGACAACGCCGGCCTTACCAGCAATGGACAGTAACCGGAGCGGGCGCCGCTCTCCTGGGCTATACCGGCCAGGGGCCCCGGATTACCGCCGCCACCATCGGCAAGGTGGTGGATCTCGGGTGTAAAGATCCGCTCAACCTGGGGGCCGCCATGGCTCCGGCGGCCGCCGATACGCTTTATCGTCACTTTCAAGACACGGGATGGAATCCGGATTCTTTTGACCTCATTCTCACCGGGGACCTGGGCGAGATAGGTCTCAAATTGTGCCGGGAAGAGCTGGCGGAAAAAGGAGTGCATCTTGGCGAAAACTTCTATGACTGTGGTTTGTTAATCTACGACCGGGAAAAGCAGGATGTTCATGCCGGGGCCAGCGGTTGCGCCGCCATGGGGCTTGTCGCCTTTGGCAAGCTCTACCGGCAATTGCAAAAGGGGGAACTGTCGCGGGTTCTTTTGGTCGCCACCGGGGCCCTCCACAGCCCTACCTCTTATATGCAGGGTGAGAATATTCCCTGTATCGGGCATGCCGTCAGGATCGAGGCTTAATTGAGGGGAGAGCAGCCGATTATGGACTTAAAAATCTACCTTTTCGCCTTTCTGGTGGGCGGGGCCATCTGCTTTATCTGCCAGCTGATTTTGGACCTGACGAAAATTCCTCTGGGCCATCTCTTGACCGGCCTGACCATCCTCGGTGGTATCCTGGGGGGGTTGGGTCTTTACGATCCGCTGATCAAGATTGCCGGCGGAGGGGCGACGATGCCTATTATCAGTTTTGGCAATTCCCTGGCCAAAGGGGCTATTGCCGAAGCCGAACGCACGGGAGTTATCGGCGTCCTAACCGGTATGTTCGAATTGACCAGCACCGGGATTACAGCAGCAATCATCTTCTCTTTCCTTATTGCTTTGGTGACCAAGCCCAAAGGGTAGCCTTTCCCCCTTGCCCCCTTGCCGAAAATCCATTCTCAGGATATAATAAAAACATTGGTTGGTAACAAAGCAGAAATTATTGATCATAACATTTCTTTTGGACCTAAACCGTTTGATAATAATCAACACGGTTTTTCTCTGCCCGTCGGGACTCCCGTCTATTCCCTGTTTTTTGGTGCACAATTTGCGCCCTGGACGCAACTTAAGGGGGATCTGGCTATTTTCAAATTTCAACCGCTTACTCTCGACACCTTTGACCTTTACAACCGCATGACCCGGGATATGTATCTGGAGAGTTCGGACTTTTCCTTTGTTAATCTTTTTATCTGGCGTCATGCCGCCCAAACCCAGTATACTGTGGACAGTGGTTTTTTTATTCCTTACTGTAATTACAAAGGAGATCGTTTCTTTTTGACCCCGGTCGGCGGCCCGCTGGAGTATTTTGCCGCCCTCTGTGCAAAATTAAACGCCTATGCCCGTTCCCGCGGTCACGCTTTTAAAATGCGGACCGTGCCAAAGGAATACGTTTGCCGGCTTCTTAAGGATGCGCCCGGCCGCTACAAAATTATGCCCGACCGTAACAACTGGGATTATCTCTACCGGACCCGGGATTTGTTGTTATTGAAAGGCCGTAAATATCAACAAAAGAGAAATCAGATCAACAAATTTCAGAAACTCTTCCGTTATCAATACCAGCCTTTGCTTCCTCCTCTCTCGGAAGCACAGATCACGGCTTGTCTCGACCTTTTTGACCGCTGGGCGGAGGAGAAAAAACATCTGCCCACCCTGGCGGCGGAAAAGGTCGCCCTGCAGGAAGCATTGGCACACATGGAAGCGCTGGGGCTCAAAGGCGGAGCGTTAATCGTGGAAGGAAAACTTGAGGCGTTCTCCATCGGCAGTCTTTTACATAAAGAGATCGCCCTCATCCATTTTGAAAAAGCCAACCCGGAACTTCCCGGGATCTACCCGGTTATGAACCGGCTTTTTCTGGCCCATGCCTGGAAAGATACGGTCTATGTCAACCGGGAAAACGATATGGGCCTCCCGGGCCTGCGCCAGGCCAAAAGAAGATACCATCCCTTGCGGATGGTTAAAAAATATATTGTCCTTGCCAATCCGGAGGAGACCCCATGATCATCCGCAGTTTGCAACAGAAAGATCTGCCCTAGGCCAAAGAGATCTGGCAGGAATGTTTTGACGACCTCCCGGCCTTTGTTGACTGGTATTTCAGCCGGCGGTTCCGGCCGGAAGAGGCCTTGGGAATCTTCTCCGGATCCCGGCTTCTCTGCAATCTGCACCTGGTTCCTTACCGGCTCCGGCTGCGCGGCCGGACTTTCCCCTCCGCCTATTTGGTCGGTCTGGCCACAAGAGAAGCATACAGAAGGCAAGGACTGGCCAAAAAGCTCCTCACTTTTACCCTGCGCTTTCTGCGGGAAAAAGGGATCTTTTTTACTTTCTTGATGCCCTTTCAGATCCCCTTCTATACCCACCTGGGCTGGGGGATCTGCGCCCGGCACCGGCTCTACCGCTTCCCGCCCGAAACCGGCGGCCCGTCCCAGAACGGCCCCGGCGGCCAGGAGATGCCGGGCAAAGTCGAACGGGAAACCTCGCCGGCCTCGCCGGAACCGGCTGTCTTCGACCGGATCTACCGGCGGTGGAGCGCCGGGCTCGACGGTTGCCTGTTGCGGACAGAAGAAGACTGGCAGGGGCTGCTTTTTGACCATTTCCTGGAGAAGGGGGAAGTTTGGTTCGTCAAAGACAAAGAGGGCGGCACACTGGCTTACGCCCTCTTCCGGCCCGGAACCAAGGAGAGCGTTCTGCGGGAAGCGGCCTACCTGACGCCACCGGCCGGCTACCGTCTGTTGCAGCATTTGCGGGCTGCAACCGGCAAGCCTTTAGTTTGGACGGCGCCGGATCAAGAGATGCCTTTTCCTTCCTTACCTGTTCCGAAGATAAAACCGGTCTTTCTCGGACGGATCACCGATCTCCGGGCCGCCCTGGAGTTTCCTCTTTACCCGCCGGGCATTAAGGGGACCTGGCGTCTGCGTGTGCATGACCCGCTTCTTCAGGAGAACAACGGGGTTTTTCTTCTTGAGGCCGAAGGCGACGGGAGAATGCACGTCACTCCCGCCCCGGGGGAAGAGGCGAATCTAGCCTGCGGGAGTGGCGGATTGGCCCGTCTCCTCTCCGGGACGGTCAGCCCGGAAGAGGCAGGAAAAAACCCTTTCCTGACCGGCGACGGTAAGCTGGTCTCTTCTTTCCTCCGGCTTTTTCCTAAAAGCGGACTGTATATAAATGACTATTTTTAGCGCGGTTATCAACGGTTTCCCACTCGATCCGGCCCGCCACGGCGACCCGTTTCTTCTCCTTTTTCGCCCTGGTTGAAGCCAGACTGGCCAGATTAATCAGTTCGGAAATAACCAGATCCGGACGTTCCCCGCGCCCGCCCTTGCGCCGTCCGCCGGCGACCCCCGCGGAACTGCTGATTAAAATCCCGGGGGCCCATTGATGTTCCTCCAACGCGGAAACCATCTCACCGGCCAGGGCCACCGCTTCACGGAGGGTGCGGGTGCTGAGAACGGCAAACTCGTCACCCGCGTAACGGCAGAGGAAATCCCGTTCTCTATCAATGCATTTGGCAAAGATCGACGCTACCACCTGCAGGATATTGTCGCCAATCACATGACCGTGTTCTTTGTCAATCGCCCCGAAGTTATCCAAATCCAAAAAAATCAACGAAATCTCTTTCCCTTCTTGCAGCAGGTTTTCTCCTTTTTTATGTAAAATTTCGCTCCGCGGGAGCCGGGTCAAAGGATCCCAGTAACGCCAAAATTTACCCAGAATAACCGTTTCCGTGACAATACCTACCACCCGTCCGTTCTTATCCACGACCACCAGACGTTCAATCCCGTGTTGTCCCAGGATTTCCTGGGCTTCCCAAAGGGAGGTTTCCGGGCTGACCGTGATCACATTTCTCGTCATCAAGTCGGCTACCAGCCGGTTGGGATGAGAAAGGCGTAGATCGCGGGAGGTTAAAATCCCTACCAGCCTGCCGTCTTCCACCACCGGCAGGCTCCCGATCTTCCTGGCCTCCAGCAAACGGTTGGCTTCTTCCGCCGTCTGGTCGGGACTGATCACTTCGGGGTCGGGGGTCATGATATCCCTTACTTTCAACATAATTCCACCACACGACCGATTTCAAGGGTCGCGTTGATCCGGGCTTTCAAAACCGTATTCTCCGCGGCAAAACCCTTGCTTTCCTCGATGATCAGGGAGAGGAGTTTTTCTTCCGGCACCAGTTTAAGGAGGGATTTTTTAATCACCGCCGCTTCAAACACCGGGTGGGACAACCGGACAACCTCGTACTGGGCCGGAGAAATGGCGTCGCTCATCCTTTTGGCCGCCTCCGGTCCAATCGGGGCTTTGCGCCCGACCAAAAGCAGTTCTTGCATCGGAGGGATCTCAAACTCCGAAAGGCTAATATTAAGCAGCACCTTACGAAAAGATTCGCCCGGATCGATTTTTTTGTTTTTCGAAGGCACCTCTTTCACCTCCCGGTCGGGATGTTCATCCGCGTGCCGCGGTTCTGTACCAGGGGGCAGACCGCGCCCGGCAGCGCGTCACTATATGGAAAGGCCGTAGCCGGAAGGCTACGGCCTTCGGCTTTAAAATTCCGGTTCTATCAACCCGTAATTGCCACCGCGCCTTTTATAGACCACATTCACTTCTTCCGTATCCACATTGAAAAAGACGAAAAAGTCGTGCCCCAGGAGATCCATTTGCATGATCGCCTCAGTGACAGACATTGGTTTGATGGCGAAACGCTTGGTCCGGACAACAACCGGCTCCGGAGCTTCCTCGGTTTCCGCCCGCGAAGGCAACACCACCCGGTTTTCTTCCCGTAAACGCCGGTTAATCCTGGTCTTATACTTATGTACCTGACGTTCAATTTTGTTAACCGCCCGGTCAATAGAGGAATACATATCCTCGCTTTTTTCCTCTCCGCGCAATAAAAGCCCGTTTACGGAGACTGTAATATCAACAATATGGGTATCGCGTTCGACAGCCATGGTTACTTGAATTTCCAGGGGTTCCCGGGCAAAAAATTTACTGATCTTCGCCGCTTTTTTTTCCGCATATTCCCGCAATGCATCTGTCACTTCCAGGTTTTTCCCGTGAATCTTGATCTCCAACCGCTCACAACTCCTTCCTGACTACTCTGGTCTTATAGATATATTCCCTCACTTATTTAAAAATCCTCCATTTAAACCAAAACCTCCTTCTGAGAAAGGAGGTTTTTTATCTTTAATTCTTGCGGTTTATTCTTTTACGGCTACGACATTGGCGGCTTGGGGGCCGCGTTCACCCTCCACTACTTCGAAGTTGACCAACTGGCCTTCTTTCAGGGTCTTGAACCCCTCCATCAAAATGGCGGAAAAGTGAACAAAGACATCTTTGCCACCTTCGTATTCAATAAACCCGTAACCCTTTTCCGCATTAAACCACTTAACCCGGCCTTGCAAGGTCGCTGTTTCCAAAAATTTCACCTTCCTCTTCGTTAACCTGCTTTAATCATGTCATAGCAGGCTTTGCAATACACCGGCCTATCCTGGGAGGGCGTAAACGGGACCTGGGTGGTAACGCCACAATTGGCGCAAACCACTTCTGTCATCACTCGTCCTCTCTGTTTCCGCTGTTGCCGGCATTCCCGACACCGGGCAGGTTCATTGGTAAAACCTTTTTCCGCGTAAAACTCCTGTTCTCCGGCGGTGAAAATGAACTCCGCCCCACACTCCTTACATACCAAGGTCTTGTCCTCATAAGACATAAAAAATTTTGATTCCCCTTCCAAAAGGATTTATTTGTTCCAGCCGGACACCAAATCAACCCCCGGTGTCTTGGCGTCTTGCCGGACACCCTTTATTATAACGCAAAATAAAAATTATGCAAGGTAAATTAAAAAATTATTTTTTCCGGTCAATAAACTTCCCCTCTTTGTACCCGATTTTTTGCGGGGCGTGACAATAGGCCGAAACCGCCTGCCGCCCTTTTTTCAGCAGGGAACGGGCCTCTGCGGTCTTTTCCATTTCTTCCTGGAGTTGGGTTAAGAGACGGCCGGCTTTTTCCTGCAATAAAGCAAGCCGGGCCATAATCTCCCCCGGCTCTCCCTCCGGCTGCGCCATCCCGGCCAGCACCGCCATTATGCGTTCACTCTCGGCCGCCAACTCTTTGATCTCATCGGGGTCGGCAGCATCGCCGGCGGCCAGTACCTGCGCCAACCGGTCGTAACACTTTCCCAGTTTTTCATAATAGGCAAGGGTATCCCCGCGGCCGCTCATTTCTGCACCGCCGCCGGTTTTTTCGCCGTTTGCAACTCCGCCCAGGAACTCCGCAACGTGGTTAAGAGTTGTAAAACCTCGTCCAAAATTTTTCCGTCTTTCTTCACATTGGCCTGGAGCAACCGCTGGTTGATAAAGGTATAAAGACTGCGTAAATTGACGGCGATCTCGCCGGCCTCCGGGTTGAGGCTGAAATTCAGTTCATCGACAATATCCTGGGCTCTTTGCAGGGCTGTATTCGCCTGGCCGAATTCCTTCTCCGCCAGGGCCTTCTTGGCCTGGTTAGTAAAGCGGATCGCCCCGTCGTACATCATAATGATCAGTTCTAACGGGCCGGCGGTCTGGATCTGGGTTTGCCGATAGCGCTCATAAGGATTGCTCATGTTAAACATTGACGTTCCTCCCTTCGCTACTTCCTAAACCCCCACTGGGAGTTAAGGGAAGAAATCTGCGCCGCGAGCCAAGTCGACTGGGTCTGGATTTGGGCCAGCACAATCTCAAGGGCGATAAATTTCTGCCTGTAGTACTCCTCTCTTTGCTCCAGACGCCGCTCCAGGACCTCAATTCTTTCCTCCACATCTTCAATGCGTGCTCCCAACGAATCGGTTTTCGTTCTTATGAGCCCATCGGAACTGGTCCAGTCAAAAAGCGTCTGGCTCAAAGCGGCAAAGACCCCCTCGCCTTCCGGAACGGTTTCCGCGCCGAAAAGCTTGGCTACCTCGGTAAAGTGGGTCTCCAGTTTTTCCCGGAATTTCGCCGCGTCAAGCTCCAAACGCCCGCTTTTTGCCCCTTCCACCCCGGAAGCGGTCTGGATCCCGACCAACCCCAGTTGGTTTACTTCCGGATCCACTCCTGCCACCACCCGGCTCAGGAACCCCCGCAACTGGGATTGGATCTGGATCAAGGCGGAGTCGCCAAAAAGAGTGCCCGCTTCTTTGGTCGTGGCATCATAAGCCAGGTTCTTCCGGATTAGATCCATAACACTGTTATACTCGTCCACAAATTTTTCTACAGCTTTTACCACTTTTTCTATATCCACATCCAAAGTAAGGATGGCGGTCCCTTCCTCTTTCAATTCCAGGGTCACATCGGTAATTAAATCATCAATGACATTGGTGGAACAGGAAACCTCCAGCCCGTTGATTTCCAATAACGCATCCCCGGCTGCTTGCAGTTGGTTTTTAATCGCCCCTTCATTGTCCAGAAAGCCCAGTGCCGCCAGGACTTCCCCGTCATCTTCCAGGGTTATCCTGTTGGCTGCGCCTGTTTCCTTGGCTGTCAGGACCAACCGGTAGTCTTCTTCACCCACGCGCACCACGGCGGCGTTCACACCTGTATCCGCCTGGGTGTTAATCTTCCGGGCTATGCTCTCCAGAGTATCCTCGTCGGTAATCTCAATGACTTCACCGTTAATCCGGATCGTTCCGGCCAGTCGCAAAAGATCCCCGGCCGCGGTGTGCGGATCCGAACCGATACTGTGGGCCTGGGCCAACTGTAAAACCTTGATGTTATAAACACCCTTCTGCGTCCCGGCGCCCGCGGAAGCGTTCAGAATATTCTCCCCAGTCACGGTGACGCTGCGTCCCCGGAAAGTCAAGATCGACTGGAGATCCAGAGCAGCCTGCCGCAGGCTGTACAGGCGGGTATTAACCTCCCGCCAGGCGTCACTTTGCGCCTGGAGTTTGCTTTTCCTCGCCTCCAACTGCCTGACCGGCTGCCGTTCCAGGGCGACCAAATCTTTAACCAGTTGCGTGGTGTCAAGCCCGGAGGCCAGACCATCAATACTAAATCCGGCCATTTTTCTCTCTCCTCCTAAATCCGTTCGTCGATCAAAAGACCGATCATCTCCTCCAAACGGGCCAGCATATCCAAGACCCGTTCCGGCGGGATCTCCTTAATCATCTCATGGGTATTGTTGTCCTTCTTTTCCAGGATCTTGACCATAATCCGTTCGGTTCCTTCATGGATCTCAAAACGGAGCCGTTTATTAAAGATCTCCAAGGCCCGGTTGAGTTGCCCGGTCTTCTCTTCCAGCAGCCCCAAGAGTTCTTGGCGCGAGAGTTCCTCTTTTTTCTCTTCCCGTCTTTGTTTCTCTACGCCCAGCGGGGTCATAAACTGTTTCAGTACTTTTTGTTCTTCCTGTGCGCCGGCGGGTCCGTCCGCCCTTATGGTTTCGGGTTGAATCCGTTCCACCCGCATAATTTCACCTCCAAAAATCAGGGCCATCAATCATTAACCCTGTATCGGCTCGTTAAAAGAAGAACCGGCCGGTCTTGCCGGCCGGCCATCAACCGGGTACCCTTATCCCAGCAACGAGAGGACTACCTGCGGCTTCATATTGGCCTGGGCCAACATGGCAGTGGACGACTGGAGCAGGATCTGGTTCTTGGTAAACTCCGCCATCTCCGCGGCCATGTCCGCATCCCGGATCCGGCTTTCCGCCGCTGCCAGGTTCTCCACGGTGATGCTCAGGTTCTGGATGGTGTGCTCGAGCCGGTTCTGACTGGCGCCGAGGGCGGCTCTTTGGGCAGAAACATCTTCAATGGCCTTGTCAATTGCGGTCAGTGCATCGTTAATATTGTCAGAGGTAGAGCCGCTACCGATGAAAAGCCCGGTGTCCGGACCGTCCTTGCTCGCTTCCACACCCAAGGTCGTCGCCCGCATGTCGCCGACATAGACCTTCAATGTCTGTCCGGAGTTGGGACCAATCTGGAGAGTAATTCCATCAATAGCGCCGCCCTCCGCAAATTTTCCGCTGAGCAGAACCATGGTGTTAAACTCGGTGGTCTCGGCGATCCTGGTGATCTCCTCGGACAGCAGGAAGAACTCGTCGTTCAGCTTTTGTTTGTCCTTATTCGTTAAGGTGGAGTTTCCGGCCTGGACCGTCAGTTCACGCATGCGGTTGAGCATGTTGTGGACTTCAGCCAGGGCGCCTTCGGCGGTCTGGATGACGCTGATCCCGTCCTGGGCGTTCCGGATCGCCTGTTTCATACCGCGGATCTGGGCGCGCATCTTCTCGGAGATGGCCAGCCCTGCGGCGTCGTCCCCGGCCCGGTTAATTCTCAGACCGGAGGAAAGCCGCTCCAGGCTTTTGCTGAGGTTGGTGTCGGCAATGCCCAATTGCCTGTGGGTGTTCATTGCTGAGATGTTGTTAACTATTCTCATAACATCTTCCTCCTTGAATTATTTTTTTCCTCCCTCCTTTTGGTCGGCCGCCCCAAAAGGAACGGAAGGCCACGGAACTTCCTTTGTTCCGCGTCACTTAATATATCGGCAGGACGGTAAGAAAACTTTATGGGTGAGCGGAATTTTTTTTACCCGATTTCCCCGGCCCTGTAACGTTCCTTCCTCTTCGCCATCCGGCCACTGTGGAAATTAGTTTTTCCGGGCAAGCAAAAATTCGGCAAATTTCAGATCCAATTCCGCATCGATATCCACCGACCGCTCAGCCGGCATTATGTAGGCATAGGTTCTTTCCCCGAAAAAACCACGGTTCCGCCGGAGGAAATCCCACCCGGCCAGGTATATGGCGCCGTTTAGGCGGTAAAAAATCCCAAGCTTCTGCCGGTTTTGTAAAGCCTCTTTCTTTATAAAATCTTTCATACATAAATCAGGGCCGATGGTATTCGCCCATACCGGCGGGTATTCGCACGGGCAGACGGAGACCACAGCCTCGGCCTGTTTCAGGGTAAAGACTCCAAGCGCCGCTCTGATATCTTCCGCCGTCCGCAAAGGGGAGGTGGGTTGTAACAACATCAACAGATCAAAAGCCCGTTCGTTCTCTTCATACCAGTCCATGGCGTGAAGAACCACTTCAATTCCCCGGGTTTCGTCCGTTGCCAGTTCCCCGGGCCTGAGGAACGGAACCCGGGCGCCGTAATCCCTGGCGACAGCGGCGATTTCTTGATCATCGGTACTGACCGCCACCTCGGCAAAACAATCGCTCTTTAACGCCTCCTCTATGGTCCATGCGATCAGGGGTTTGCCGCCCAAAATTCTGATATTCTTGCGCGGCAGGCCTTTCGAACCGCCTCTTGCCGGTATAAGCGCCATTATTCTTTTACTCTTTTCCACCTACAATTCATCCACCCGTTTGAAATATTCCAACGTTCTCTGGTATTCTTCCCACTGTCCGACATCAAACCAGTTTGAACTGACCGGGTAGACCCCCACCTTATACCCGGCCGCCCTGGCCGCCAGGAGGAGTTCCGGCATGTCGAAAGGCCGGTTTTCCGGTATTAAGCCGATAACCTCCGGTTCCAGGGCATAAATCCCGGAATTGATTACCAGATCATATTCCGGTTTTTCCCGCAACCGGACGAGAGCACCGTTTTCCGTTTCGAGCACCCCGTAAGGGATCTGCATGTGCTTGACCACCCCTACAACAGTGCAATGGTTCCCGGCATGCCGGTGATGGTTCAATAATTTCTCAAAATCCATTTCCATGATGACGTCACAATTGGAAACGAGGAAAGTCTCATGCAACTTATCTTTAGCCAAAGACAAGGAGCCGGCGGTGCCGAGAAACTTCTCTTCCTCGGTGTAGTAGATATTGAACCCCTCCGGGTTTTCCGAGAAATAGATCTTGATCATTTCCGCCTTGTAATTAAGGGTAAGGAGAAAATTATTAAACCCGCACCTTTGAAAGTTCTTCATGATAATCTCAATGATCGGCCGGTCCCCGATGGGAATAAGCGGTTTGGGCAGGATTTTGGTGAAGGGATCGAGCCTGCATCCCTTACCGCCGGCCATGATCACTACAAAATTGCTTTTCTTCTTAGCCTCCTTCTCCTTTTTCGGGCCGAGAAAATCTTCCAGCAGGAGCAGGCCGGTTACTCTCTTTCCTTCATCCACCACCGGCACCGCTTTAATCCGTTTTTTCAGCATCAGGTTATACGCCCGGTTTTCTTCTCCGGTCCGGACAAAAACGGGGTTCTTGTTCATGATCTCCCGGACGGGATGTTCAAGGGAGAGATCCCGCAAAATCGCGCGGCGAATATCCCCGTCCGTTACCGTGCCGGCGAGAACCTGTTCTTCATTGACAACAACCAGGATTTGCAGGCGGTTCTCGTTCAACTGCTTAATCGCCTCGCGCACCGGCTGTTCTTCGCTGATGAGTGCTGTCTCAATATTCATCGTCATCGGTCTCTCCCCACCTGTGGCGCGCGGCCCGCGCGCCTAAAATTAACCGGCAGTTCACCGGTACTTGGAATTTTACCGGTACTTGAGAATTCGCGCCGGGACCCCGGCCACCACTGCCCGGTCCGGTACATCATCGATAACCACGGCTCCGGCCGCCACCAAGGCGTCCCGGCCGATCTTCCGGTTCTGGATGACCACGGCGCCGATCCCGATATGGCTCCCGCTTTTAATCTCCACTCCCCCGGCGATCCTGGCCCCCGGGCCGATATGGATATGGTCTTCCAGGCGGCAGTCATGGTCGATGATGGCGCCGGTATTAACGAGGACATTATTGCCCACGGTCGTCCCCGGGCCGATGATCGTCCCGGCCATAAAGGTGTTGCCATTCCCCATTTCAACAGTGCTGGAAATAATGGCTGAAGGATGCAGGGCATTGATAAAAGAAAAACCGATCTCTTTTGTTTTTATGTAGAGCGTTTCCCGGAGGGTGTTATCGCCTATGCCACCAACGGTAATCAAGGCGTAACTTATCCCCTGCCGGAAAAGATCCGTCAGCATGCTGTCGGTGCCGATTACCGGAAACCCGGCCACCGTTTGCCCGGGGAAAGAGCCATCCTTTTCCACCAGGCCGACAATCTCGATCCCTGGCGAATCTTTAAGAAAATCGATTACCGCCCGCGCATGCCCGCCGGCGCCGAGCAAAAGAGTTCTCTTCAACCCCAGACAACTCCTTACAATTATCCAACCAGGCAACTCCTTACGGTTACCGCCGTATGCCAAAGAGTACGTTACTCAAAGTCCCAAAGATTAACAAGGGAATCCTTTTTAAGCGCAGTCTTTGCTTTCCTCCCGAGGAGATATTTTATGAAACCGGGCGGCAGGCCGGTCCCCGGCCGCTTTACCGTCAATAGTTCTCTGGTGATGACCGTACCTTCAGGGATATCGCAGGCCGCGACAATGCTTTTACGGGCTATTTTTTTCGCTTCCTCCTCCCCTGCCGTACAGCTTTTGCAGCCGTCACCCAGGGCGGCTTCGACATTCCTGATATAGCGAACCATAGCTTTTAATTCGCCCGGCGTCAAGGAAACCCTGTGGTCCGGACCGGGCAGATCCTTGTCGAGGGTGAAATGCTTTTCGATAACCCGCGCGCCCAGCGCGACAGCGGCCGCGGGTATCTCCAGGCCCAAAGTGTGGTCGGAATACCCGACCGGCAGCTTAAACGCTTCCTTTAAGGTAAGCATGGCCCGCAAATTGACCTCCCGGTAGGGAGCCGGGTAGCTCGTGGTGCAATGTAAAAGTACCAGTTCCTCATTGTTCATTCTTCTCGCGGCGGCTACCGCCTCCTCCACTTCCCCCAGGCAGCCCATGCCGGTAGAGAGGATCACCGGCTTGCCGCAGGAGGCGACAGCCTCGATTAGCGGGATGTCGGTCAGGTCGCCGGAGCTTATTTTATAGGCCTCGACCCCGATTTTTTCTAAAAGGGCGGCGCTTTCCAGGTCAAAGGGGGTTGATAAAAAAAGGATCTTCATTCTCCGGCAGTGTTCCATCAGTTCTTTATGTTCTTCCTCGTTTAGCTCAAGTTTCTTAAGCATCTCGTACTGGGTTTCCCGGTCGTCGCCGGTATTGATCTTCTGGTACTCCGCCTTCATGGCCTCGCGGGTAACCAGCTTTTCCGCACGGAAGCTCTGAAATTTTATAGCATCCGCACCCGCCTCCGCCGCGGCCGCAATCATCTTCCTGGCCAACTGGAGGTCGCCGTTATGATTCACCCCGGCCTCGGCAATGATGAAAACCGGGGAGTTTTGTTGAGCAATCCTCTGGTAAAGGCCCATTCTCACTCTATTCCTTTCAAGAGCACGAACCCTTCCGCATACCGGCAGCCGGCGGCCGCCCCCCGGCAAACGGCCAAAGCGCGTATATGTTCTTCACTGCGCGGGAAAGGATGTGCCTTTGTTTCTCCTTGATAGATCTTCATGATTTTAATTTTATCTTCCAAAAATTCTGAAATATCTATAAAATAGTTGGGGACAAAACCGGCGTCACTTGCGGCATAATCCGTTTCGGACAAAACCTCCATCATAAGGATTCTTTTCACGGCCGGGTACCGGAATATTTTGGTGCAGGAATAGACCGTTTCAAAAACAACCCTATGATCCGAATGGACATCTTTATTAAAGGGCAAAATCACCGTATCGGCCCTGGTCTCGTTGATCCAGGCGTCGGTTTTTTCAATCAGTTCTTTCCTGTCACAACGGTGCAGCCCGGCTGGTTCCAGCTGCAGATTATAAAAGCCGTCAACCTTATATTCCCCTTTTACTCTCTCGATCTCCTCTTTTCTCCGGAGCACCTCCTCCGGGGCATACCCGTATTCTTCTTTCTTATCGGTGAAGTTGAGCCAGAAAACCAGATCGCCTTGTTGCTTGTACCGTAGAATAGTCCCCCCCGCCCCCAGGGTCTCGTCATCCGGATGCGGAGAAACCACCAACAGCCTGCGGTGCATTTGTTCTACTCCTCTCCCGGACAAAGATGCCGTTTTATCAGCCACTTTTTCTCCTGCGGGTCAATTCCTTCTAAAACACGGGCAATTTTTTCTCCGGTATGCCCGTCGCCGTAGATATTCTCCAATTTTGCGATTCGCCGGCGGTATTCCTCATCATAACAGGCTTTTAACACCGCTTTTTTGATCTCTTCCTTTTGGTGCGGTACAAAGTTGACGTTACCACAGTTGATCCTTGCTTTCTGCCTGTTGCCCACATTCACCACAGGCAGTTTGAAGAAAGGGGCTTCCAGGATCCCCAAACTGGAATTGCCCACCAAGACCCGGGCCTTCCGCAACAGGTTGATAAAGGTGTTGCGATCCAGCGTCCTGAAGAACTTTATATGCTGCGAAGCGGCAACCCCGGCAATTGCCTTGAGGATGGATTGGGAACCGGGATCCGTATTGGGATAAATTCCCACTGTTCTTAGTCCCTCCTCGGCACCCAACTCTTCCATGGCTTCCAGGGTCACACGCATTTGTTGGTAAGCCTCTTCCTTTTCCGACGATAAGGGGTGTTGAATTAAAACCGCATAATCACCGTTGTTGAGGTTTATCCCCAGCCTTTTCTCCAATTCGTCAAGACTGGTTTCGGGTTCGACCCTGATCCGGTCGAGGGCCGGATTACCGACGGTAAAAATCCTGAACTCTTCTTCCCCCATCATCCTGAGGATTCTGCTGTGTTCGGCGGTAAAGGTAAAATGCAGGTGCGCCAGTTTTGAAACCGCGTGCCGCACCGGGTCATCCGCATTCCCGTACACGGGGTCCCCGCCGGCAAGATGCGCCACGATGACATCCATGTAATTGCCAACCAGAGCGGTGGCGATGCTCTCTTCCCGGTCCCCGACCACCAGCAAAAAATCCGGGGCTTCCCTTTCCACCGTTTGCGAGAGGCCGTAGAGCAAAACTCCTATCCCCTTAACCCTCTGGGTCTTTCGGTCGGTCATAAAGAGCGAATCGATCCTCTCGACCACCCGGAAACTGCTTTCAACAGCGGTAAGGGTATACCCGTGCCAATCCGAGAGGTGGGCGCCGGAAACCACCACCCCCACATCAAAACCGCTCTTCTGTAAAACGGTCAAAACCGGGGCGATAATATCAAATTCCGACCTTATTCCTGTCACCGCCAGGATCTTTTTCTTCTTCATCTTCCTTTTCCTTTATTTCCTTTTCTTCGATCTCTTTTATGCTTTATAGCGAATTTAACCATTGTTTCAGCGCTTCTTTTCGCCGCGCATTTGCGGCTAACGCTTTTTCCTTGCTCTTTAGGGTTTTCTTCCTAAGCAAATTGTATTTCACTTTGAGGTTGTCAGCGTTAAGATCTTCAATGGCCACCAGATGGTCTTCCGGCGCCAGGCCTGCAACCCGGCAGGCTCCCACCAGCTTAATCCGGTAAAGATCATTAACGACAATTCCTAAAAAAGGCGTATTCTCTCCGGTGGCAAAAACAAGCGGGTGGTATCTAGTGGAAACAACAAATCCGGCCCGCCGGAGCAAATAACGCATAAAATAATAATCGGCTGTGGGTTCCAGTAAAAGATAGCTCTCTTTCTTCTCAACCAACTCTTTAAGATCACGGCCAACCAAATAATCCACCTGCCGGTTAAGGTTAAAGGGCAAATAAACGATCTTCATCTGCTCTTTATCGACCAAATAATTGCAAAAACGCCCGAGTTCGGCGAGGAGCAAATCCTTGTCCTGCGCGAACTTGTATAACCAGGGATGGAATGTTAACACGGCAAAATTATCCTTCTCCGGATCTATACCTATCTCTTCCTTGGCCCCCGCCTCCTCATAATCTTTGCCCGCCCGCCCGGTAAAGACGATGGCGTCATCACAGCCGTCAACGATCTTTTCCTGCGGGAACCCCAGTTTTATCAGGTTATCCCGGCTGTAGCCAACGTCACGGGGGATAATTTTGTCACACCCATTGAAAGCGCCGTGCAGATTGCTGAGATCATTGGCGGTAAACGGCCCTATGGTAACGCCGCCGACAAAAACCTTGCATAGGAAAGATGAAAGACGTATACAGGGTCCGCCCCCAGTAACTGTTAAAATAGCCGCCGCCGATGAAATATAACCCGTCGCATTTTGCCAATTCATCGCTGAACTCTTGATTCCAGATCCGGGGAAGCAATCCCTCCCTTATCTCCCGTATGCACCTGATGAAATCCTCGTTACCGGCTTTAAGGTCGGAACTGGTTAAATAAGTTCCTTCTTTCCCCGGATTTCTAATCAATTTCAGCCGTTGTTCTTTATAGACGGTCAAATCCTTTAATTGGCTCTCGCTAAGAGGCAAATCAAAAGTGAAGATATTATAGAAGGGTTTTTCCCCGGACAGTTCCTCAATCTGGAAAATATTCTCTTTTAAAAGAATCACATCGCCTATATCAGATACGCCTATAGGCCCAATCAAACCTATTGTCCGCATATCTATCCTCCAAGACTTATGGTTTGTCCCCTCCGAAGACATGCCACTTACTATAAACAAATTTAAACCCGCAATTTTCAGCAAACCCCTTATCTATTTCCCGGTCGCCAATATAGACAATCTCCCCGGGGGTACAGGAAAATTCCTTAATAATTCGCTCTTTATGTACAGGATCGGGTTTGGGGTGGTCTTTGGTAAAGATAACGAGGTCAAAACAATCATGAATTCCCAGTGTTTCTACCTTCTTCTGCTGAAGCTTCTCGTTCCCGTCCGTCACCAGGAATAACCCTTTCCCGTCTTTTTTTATCCGGTGCAGAAGAAATTTTACCCTGGGCGAGAGATTAAGGGAAGGAGAATTGTTCCTGTAAACCATCAGCGCCTTTTCCACAAAATCAGGGCGCAAACCGTATTTCTCTTGCGTTTCCCGGAAAATAAAAGGATAGGAACTCCCCTTTTCCAGCCAGCGCAAAAGCATAAAATCCATCATTTCTTCTCGCCGGCCCGGCCCGCCCCCTGCCTTTTCCACTATCTCCCGGTACACCCGGCTTATAAAATCAAAATCATCGTAAAGGGTGCCGTCCAGGTCAAAGCCGATCACCTTTGCCTCTTGGTATAAAGCACTAAACAAAAACCTCTTCATAATACCGGTACATCCTTAAACCGTACTTTATTTCCTTCTTTTCTTTTATTTCCCTCCCGGGCACCAGGTATTTTTCGATCAATGTGATCCAGTTTTCCGTCGCCGCCAAACTTAAAGCCATCCCTCCCCCGATCCGGGGGTTGATCTCTGTAAACATGATCCCTTTTTCCGTCGCAAAACACTGGATATTGACCGGGCCGAAAAACCTTGCCGCCTTACAAATCTGCTCCACCAGGGCAACAATCTCTTCGTGCCGTGTCACTTCCCCGTTTACGGATTTTCCCGCTGTAACCTTCAGCCGTTTCCTTGGTACGATGTAGACGGGCCTTCCTTTATGATCGATCAGGCAGTCAACCGTATATTCCTGCCCTGACAGAAGTTCTTGCGAAATCAAACCCTCCATCGAGATCTTTTCGTTTTCAACAATCCGGACCCCTCTTCCGCCCCTGCCTGTTCTTGGTTTGATTAACGGATACTCCTGCTTGAGAGAGACCCGGGGAGTGGGGATTTGGTTTTCGACAAAAAACAGGTAAGTCCGGTACTTGTCAAGAAAAATCTCAATGGTTTCTTTTTCAGAGATCACGACATTAATACCATATTTAGCGGCCAGATACTCTTTTTTTTCCGCCCATAACCCCAAGGTTTCATCAAGCGAGGGGATGACAAGGTCGATCTCTGCCGCAACCAGCATTTCTTCGAGAAACCCCCAAAGCCCGGGGTCGTTATGCGGGGGCACCGTAATAAACTCATCGGCCAGGAATTTCCCTACACTCTCCTCGGTAATATCCGAAGCCACAGGGATATCCCCGTTCTCTTTAACCGCTTTTATCAGCCAGTTTACCACCGGACTACCCGCCGCTTCAATCAAGATCCTTTTATTCATTGGCAACAACTCACTTTGCCGTTATATCGCATGAAGGCGCGGGAAACCCTCACGCCCAAGCCTCTTCCTTTTCCTTGAAAATATCCAAACCTGCCGGCAACAGCCTCAATCATTTCCGGCGTATTCAGGGGGAAAAATTCTTTTTCAATCCCGGAAAGCATCTTTTTAGTAGAACCGTCCTTTTTCTCAATAAATCGGAAGGCGTTCCAGAAGATAGACCTTCCTCATTAGACGTTATACAACTCCGGTTTGTAGTTTTCCATATTCTCTCGAAACCAGTCGATGGTTTCGCCCAATCCATCTTCCAAAGAGTACTCCGGTCGCCAGTTGGTATATTCTTTAATTTTACTGTTGTCACATAACAAGCGTTCTACCTCGCTTTTTTCCGGGCGGACCCGTTCCTTCTCCTCAATGACCCGGAGTTCTACTTCCATAAGACCGGCAATAATCCGTACCAGTTCCCCGACGGACGTCTCCCGCCCGGAACCGATATTAACTGTTTCTCCATATAAACCGTCATATTCAGCGATTTTAATGAACCCCTCGACTGTATCGCGGACGAAATTCCAATCCCTGGTCGGCGCAAGATTGCCAAGGGTGATCTCCCTTTTCCCGCTCAAAACCTGGGTGATTATGGTGGGAATCACCGCCCGGGCCGACTGGCGGGGCCCAAAGGTATTAAAAGGCCTGACAATCGTTACCGGTAGCATAAAGGCATGATAAAAGCTTTGTGCCAAGCTGTCCGCGCCGACCTTGGAAGCGGCATATGGCGATTGCGGTTGCAGGGGATGGGCCTCATCAATCGGGACATAGGCGGCGGTCCCATAAACTTCACTGGTGGAAGTATGAATTATCCTTCCGGTCCCCGACTCCCGGGCCGCCTGCAAAATATTATAAGTACCCTCAACGTTAGTTTTAATATACGCCAACGGTGAGAGATAAGAATAGGGGATACCAATCAACGCCGCCAGGTGAAAAATTACATCCACTCCCTCGACGGCCCTTTTGACACTGTCATAATCACGGATATCACCGGTATATATCTCCACGTTCTTTTTGTGGGGGGACGATTCCAGCCAGCCCCAATGGTTGCGCGAGTTATAACGGAGAAAAGCCCGGACTTTTCCTCCCAGTTCAACCAAGCGTTCGACCAGGTGGGAACCGATAAACCCGCCCGCACCGGTAACCAGTATTTTTTTCCCTTTCAGATTCATTCGGCAATTCCCCTTCGCGTGCCGGCGCTAAACCCTGACCGCCGGTTTTTCTTCCCGCGCCAACCTCTCCCCAATATGCTGCAACAATAAGGGGCGAAGAACCGCCAATTCCTGTTGACATTCGGTAAAGAACTTCCTAAACGTCTCCAGGACTTTTTCCCCTTTGACCACGGCATTCGGCTCGTACTTTATATCGTCAATCACTTTCGCAATAAGTTCCAGTTCCACTCTTTTCATGGGTTTCATAAAGGCAATATAGAACTGATTCCTGTTGATCTTTTTCAGTTCCTTGTCAAACTTTACAAATAGTTTTTCCAGTTCTGCATGGTTTTTGGCGGCAATCAATTTATCCATCGTCCGGAATAACCTCTCGAGCCGTTCGAGAAGATCCGCAAATTCCTCAATTGCTCCCTCGATTATCTTCTGCTTTTCCGCCGCGTAAGCCAGGTCGTAACCGGCAAAATCCCCCACATGCCATCCGGGCTCCACTACCCGGCCAGCGAATTTCCCGGCGATCACTTCCGCGAGGGGGATATATTCCGTCCCGTTGATTTTCGCCCCGCCTTTTGTGGTATTGATGTATTCCCGATCAGGATGACGGGCGATAAAGCCTTCGATCTCTTTTCTCATCCTGTCCAAATTCGGCCGAGTATAAACTTCTCCTCCGC
The DNA here is from genome assembly GCA_036678685.1 of Bacillota bacterium. Taxonomy (GTDB): domain Bacteria; phylum Bacillota; class UBA4882; order UBA10575; family UBA10575; genus JAZIHH01. The sequence goes on along the minus strand of JAZIHH010000020.1, from coordinate 519,670 downwards.
AAACATCTTCCACCAGATAGGCGTCTTTTAATTCGTCCTCGCCTAAATATGTGGAGACATTTTCGTATTTAATCCCCCCGGCATATAATTGTTTTTCTTTATATGCCAGGTTCTGCCCGGCAAAAACAATTGGGTTGCACCCCAACCGGTACAAGAGTTGCAAGGTCACTGTGGCAATTGTACTCGCATCGTAGAGAATCTCCGGATTATCGTTTTTTTTCGTTCTCAGATAAAAAGCGGCCGCCGGGTCCTGGCTGATCAGCATGTGTAATTTGGGTCCCGGGTAATTCTCCAGCACGTCATAGGCCAGACTGCTCCCGAAGACCAGGGGGATCGAATCGATCTTTTCTTTAATTATCCTTTCAAAAACCCTGATACTAAGGGCAGATGGGTCATACGCGCAGGCCGCGTCGGGGTAAATCCCCCGGGCCAATAGGGCGTTAACTGCCGAACCAACAGAGAAGATGTAGGCCAGTCCGTTTTCTTTGATATAACGGATATTTTCGATCTCTTCATCCAAAGAAGGGCCGGCGGCTACTATAAGAGCGGGTTTTCCTGCGAAGTACTGCTTTTTCTCATGAATGATGTTGGGGGTGTTGAGCACCTCGGGAAAATTCTTCAGGCTGTTGATGACCCACCTTTTTTCGTAAGTATAATTGGTGATGAGAGAAACCCTTTTCCCGGTTAAAAGCTGCTGGAATACGCCGGTAAACCACTGGTATTGCCGGGAAAAAATCCGCTCATAACTGGGAAGGGGAACAAACAGGACCTCGCCGGTGGAAAAATTGATGAAATCCGTCAAAAAACAAAGGGATTCCTGTACACCGGTTTCCAGGTGAATATTTTTCAACGATTTCGGCGGGAGGGTCTGTAAAGACCGGTGGGCAAGGTAAAGGGCGAAAATCTCCGGGTGCGGTTCATAAATGGTGAACTGGAGATCAGGGTATCTTTTAGCAAAAGCCTCGATGTGGTAACCCAGACCCGCGCCGTAAAAAAAGATCTGGCGGTATTTGGTTGCCACTTTAAATTGCGCAACCAATCGTTCCGCTTCCTGTACCGGGTCGTATTTACTGTGAATATATATGGTTTTATCGCCCTGGTCAACCGTGAGGGTAAGGGCCCCGCTTTTCGCTTTTACCACGTTGAAACGGTACTCCGGTTTCTCCCCCGGCCGGTACCGCTTGATAATTTCCCACACATGCGGAAAGCGTTCCGTCAGGAAATTGATATTGTCAATATTAATATTCTCAGTGGCGATCATTATTCTTACCCTCATCCACCTTGGTTTTTTCGATAACCTCCCTGAACTCTTGGAAACAGGGGATGATCTCGTAATTCAGCAAGTCGCCCATCACCACATAATCCTGGTTTTCCAGCGCCTCCTCAAGGTTCTGCAGTTCGTCCCGGAGCCGGTCGACCATTACCGTATAATCCTGCCAATTTCCCGGTTTCGCCTTATTTTGGTCAATCATCGTCACCAGCTGGTTAAGCCATTCCACTCCCTCCAGCAACTGTTGGAAGCGCGCCCAGGATTCTTCGGATGGGCCCTGGTAAAACTCGGCGGCCAGCAATTCGATCTCCGGCAAGGCCTGTTCCAGATATTCTTCGGCCGTTAAAAGGACGTCCCGGAGCATTTCCGATCCTGTTCGCACTTCCACCTCGATCAATTCGATACGGTCGATTCGTTCTTTGAGGTAATTATAGTGGTCGGCATAGACTTCGGTATCGTCCACCTTCAAGTGGCTGAAGATCAGGCCGGTATCTGCCAAGAACTCATTAATCGTGTCAAAGATCCTCTCCAACACAGCGGGTTCGTTTTCGTAGGTGAACACCCGGTCTAAAATCTTGACCTGCATTTTGCTCACTCCACCTTTTTTTCTCATTAACTAATATCGGTTGGAAAAGAAATTTATTTAGAACAACCTCGGAACAGGGGTATATAAAAAAAAAGACCCGGGTCTTTATACTTTTTCTTTTCTGTCCTTCCATATTTTATCCAGTTCGTTAAGGGGAATCTTGCTTTCGGCGGCTCTGATATTCTCTTTTTGAATTTCCAGAAAGATCTCTTCACGATGAACGGCAATTCGTTTCGGGGCGGTAATGCCCAGTTTTACTTGATCGCCCCGGACTTCGACAACAGTGACTTTTACCTCATCGCCTATCATGATACTTTCATTGACTTTTCTGGTGAGTACCAGCATCTAGATCCTCCTTGATCATGCTCTCTCCGGCGCATTCTCTTTCTCCGGGTATTTCTTCTCCAAATGTAAGGAAGATCCTCCTTTAATCTTTAAATTTTCCCTTTCCGCCAGCCCTGTTATTTTTCCCCTTCCGCCACCCGGGAGGCTTCCTCTTTCCAAAGAGGAAAACGCAAAGGGTATTCCGCATCTGCGACAATGACTTGCGCCCCGCGGCGACGGGCGGTGTTAATAACCAGCGGCGCCTGCAGGTTGACAGTGGCTTCCCGCAGGCGGCCCGGCGGGATGGTAACAATCGCCAGTAGCAAGGCATCGTCGGCCTTGGTGAGCTGAAGTTCGGCCGTTACGGCCTCCTCCAGGTCAATCTGGTATTCCGGGCAGACGGTAAACGGCGACATCACCACAAAAGCCGTTTCCGGACTGTCACAAGACTGAAGACATCCAAAAAAAGCTTGTTCTTCATGGAGGTAAACAAAGCGCTTACAGTCGGGAAAACCGGGTATCCCCTGCGGAAAAAAGAGAATATCTTCCTCGGTAATTTCGAGTTCATTATAGAATTTGGTCTTAATTTTCATCCTGTTTCACCTCGTGTTTACCCGCCAAACCGGCTTAACGGAGGTAATTCACCAGCGTGGTCTGGAGAATGCGGGCCCCGGTCGCCAGCGCCGCCTGGTAAACATGTTCACTCATTTTCAGGTGCATCACTACTTCCGCAATGTCCGCATCTTCGTTTTTACTCAAAAGCCCGCTGTAATTAACCTCCATTGTTCCCATGCGTTCGATGTTCCTCTGCAAACGGTTGATCTTGGCGCCCAGTGAAGACCGGGCTTTCAATACCAGTTCCAGCCGTTCATCCAGCATGGCCAGGTCATTCCGGGAAATCCCTTCACAATCCCCGTTCCGCAACCGCGCTTCAAACTCATCCAACCGGGCAAAAAAATCGCCAAAGACTTCCGAGCCGGGGACACTATAATCCACCCGCGAACCGGTTCCCACCTCCAACAGCAGTGGGCGGTCATCTCCCTGATAAGTAAAGGAGGCGTCATAAGCGGGTCTCTTGGTCTGCTGGCCGGCAAAGAGGTAACGGTTTTCAAAGGTGGTATTGGCGATCTGCCACACATGCTTCTTTAGCTCGCTGACCTCATCGGCAAGGGCGTTCATGGAATCCTCAGGGAGGGTATCGTTGGCCCCGTAAACCGCAATCTCCTTCAACCGGTGTAAAACCTTGGTCAGTTCGTCAAGGGAGGCGTCGGTCGCTTCCATCCAGGAAACGGCGAACTCGGCGTTGGCAATGTACTGTTCAAGTTCCCGGAGGCCGGCGCGCATTTTCAGGCTGACCGTCACCCCCACCGGATCGTCGGAAGGATATTGGAGCCGCTTTCCGGTGGAAAGCTGTTGATAATACCGGTCCAGACGCCGGAGGGAACTGCCGATGTTCTTGATCATTCCCTCACTGATTATTTTTTCGGTCACCCGCATTCTCCTCACCCCTCATCCTGATGGTTTATCCGTGTTTACCGCCCCACGATTCCGGTGCGGGTAATCAAAGTTTCCAGCATCTCGTCGATGGCCGTAATCAAGCGGGAGGCGGCGTTATAACTGTTTTGGAATTTGATCATATTAACCATCTCCTCATCCAGGGAAACCCCGGCCACCGATTCCTGGCGTTTTTGGAGGTGATGAAGGAGGGCCTTTTTATTCTCCAGCATCGTATTGGCCTTTTCGGCGTCAACCCCCAGTTTGACAATGATCGATTCATAGAAATCGGAGAGGGTGGCGGTGCCGTTGTTCATTAAAAACGCGGTTTTAATCACTCCGGCCAAGGCCAGGGCGTTCTCCCCGTTGCCCGGCGCTCCCACACCCCCCAGATCAATCGAGGCCGCGATATTGTTCAAATCTATGGTAATCGCCGGATCAATCCGGATATTCGAAGCGTCGTTGCCGCTAAAGAAATTCAAACCCGTGGAGCCGCTCAAACCGTAACCGCTCAGGTGCACCGCGTTAAACTCGGTAATTAAGGTGGAAGCGAAGGCGTTTAACGCGTCCAGGTAATACGCGACTTCAAGATCGCGCATCTCCAGGAGTCCCTTAAGTTCACCGTCGCGGAGATCGACCACGGTTCCGGTTTCCGCCCAGACCACGTCAACCAGGCCATTATGGTCCGGGTTTTCCACAAAAGCCAAAGAATTGGCACGGTCACCGGAGACCAGCAGGGAGCCGGAAATGGTAATGATGTACCTGTTCATGTGGTCGGTTTGCACTTCAATATTGGTCAATCCGGCAAGTTCCCGGACCAGAACCTCCCTTTTGTCCAGCAAGTCATTGGGATCATCCCCTACGCTGATTACTTTCCCGATCTCTTCGTTCACCGCGGCAATCTGTTGGGCCAGGCTGTTAATTCTCTCGCCGATAATTTGCGCCTGCTGATCCAAATCCCGCTGCAGAGTCTTTAGTTGACTGTGGGTCTGGCGGATAAGCTCCGTAAAACTGACAGCCGTTTCGTAAAGGACCTGACGGATGGCCGGGTCATCCGGCCGGTCGGCCAGTTCCTGCAGGGCGCTCCAAAACTTATGGAGATAGGCGGCGATCCCTTCTTCCGAAGGTTCATTCAAGATTACTTCCAGTTGCTCCAGGGTGCTTTGCCTTGCCTTCCATCTTCCCTGGGCGGAACTCTCGTGGCGGATCTGGACATCAATGAATTCATCCCGCATGCGTTGGATCCGGGCCACTTCCACCCCTGTGCCCATCTGTCCGGCGGTAGTGGTTCTCTGCAGGGACGGCAGGGTATACGGGGCGGTCGCGGTCAAGTTCGCCACCTGCCTGGAATAACCGGGCGTGTCCGCATTGGCGATATTATGCCCGGTTATATCCAGGGCCATTTGGTGCGCACGCAACGACCGCAACCCTACTTCCAAACCGCCAAAAGTGGAACGCATTTTCCTCACCCTTTCATGTCAATCAGGGAGTGAACAGCAGTTGTTTCTTTCATGCCGTCAGTTCCGTACAAGGAGCATTCGGGTTGTCCGTGGAAAAGCTGCAGGGAAAAGCGGATATAAGCGAGGGAATCCTCGATCATTTCCTGGTTAAACGAATTAAGTTCCCTGACACGCCGGGCCAATAACTCCCTTTTTAAAAAGAGCTCTTCCTCTTCCGGACCTGTTTCTCCGGACTCTCCCGCTTCCGGCGGAGTCAGGGATTTCAGTTTTGCCAGTTCCGCCTCTTCTTCTTCATTCACCAGAAGCAATGTTTCCAAATCCTCCTGCAGAAGGGCGTCTCGCTTACGGGCGGCCAGGCGGTAGAGGTTTTCCAAGACCTCGATCTGGGCCGTCAGTTGCTCTTGGCGTTCTTTAGCTCTCATTCTGTTCACCTTCAAAGATCCGGTCCACCAGGCTCCGGACCAGCATTCGGTGGGCAACATCCCGGCTGTCCACCCGGTATGTCCCGTTGGTTAAGGCCTGTTTAATTTGGGCCACTTTTTCCTCCCGCACCTCCGGCAGGCCGGCAATGGCTTGCCGCGCGACGGTAAATTCCCGGGCTTTGGAAGAAAGCTCCAAGGAATCACTACGGGAAACAGTCTTGGCGTATTCTTCGGCCACAGTCTTTCGTTTACCGGAAACACCATAGGCTTTAATTATGGATTGTATCTGTTGACTGGATATAATCATCACTCACCGCTCCTTTTTTGGAATCCGCTGCTGTCCTACTACAACACTCCATTTTCTATATCGGCGCTTTCCACCCGAATATTTAGTAGAAATTTATTTCTTTTCTGGAAAAGTTCTCTCACCCTCCGCCCGCGCAACCCGCCTTCCTTCTAACCGACCCGACTGGCAAAAACGCTTGAGGACCGAATATTTCACCCCTGTTTGCTGATGAATTTCCCAAATATTGGCGCCCGGATGTTTTTCCAGATAGGCGCGGACTTTGTAGAAATCCTCTTGCTCGCGGGCGAAACAATCCCGGCAGATCTCATGGTTATAATAGACAAACAATTTACCGCAACGCGGGCAGTTTCGTAGTTGCATACACGGGATCTCCCCTTTGCCAGACAAGTCACATCTCGTCCCTCAAATCCTCCGGAGCGCCCAAGGCGGCGGTCACGCATTCAACCCGGCGGGCGCCGGCCAATAAAAGGACGCGGGCACACTCGGACAGCGTATAACCGGTGGTGCAAATGTCATCCACCAACAAAAGGCTTTTGCCCGCTACCTCCCGGCAGTTTGTCACTTGAAAGGCGCCGGTCACATTCTTTTTCCGTTCCCACCGCCGCAAACCGCTCTGACTTTCCGTGAAACGCCGGCGAACCAATGTATCGGATAGCAGTGGCACCCGCAGAAAAGCGGCAATTGGTTCCGCCAGCAAAAGGGCTTGGTTATAACCGCGGGCGACCAGCTTTCGCCGGTGCAGCGGTACGGGAATCACCGCCTCCACCCGGTCATACCCGGGATCGTTTTCCATCCCGGCCGCCATTAACGACCCCAGGGCCCGGGCCAGGTCCGGGCGGAAATTGTACTTGACCGCCTGCAAAATTTCTTTGCTATAACCCCCGTATACGGTAAAAGCTTTCACCCGTTCATAACGGCGCTTTTCTTTCCGGCAATACCGGCAACCGGCCGTCGGGTTCCCTTCCCCCGGCCGCCCGCAACGGGGACAAACCGGCGGCAGGAGAAAAGGAATCCGTTCCAAGCAGGCCGGGCAAAAGTGGATCCGGGGGTAATACGGCGTAAATTCCCCGCCGCAGGCCGGGCAAAGCGGCAAAGGCGGATCAACCAAATCAAGCAGGGCGGAGATGGCGCCGTTTATTAGGTCTATTACTTTTTGTATCGGCAAAAACCCTCCCCTCCTGAAGACGATATTTACCATAATCGCTTTGTCATTTTAAAAAGCCCAGCTTCTTGGCTTCTTTATTCATATCCTCAATCCAAAGCCGGGCGCTTTGCATCGGGGCGGAGATTTTTTCCCCGACAAAGAGCACCTCTCCAAAGGGATCGAGAATACTTCTTCCCACCCGGCCGGCAATTTGGACCAGTGTCTCCGTGGAAAAGATCCCTTCCCGGTCCGCGTAAAGGACGAGCACGTCAAGGCGGGGAAAGGTCAAGCCTCTTTCCAGCAGAGTAGTGGTGACCAGTACATGCAAGCGCCCCGCTTCAAATGCTTTAAGCTTCCGGTCTTTGCCGGGATCCCGGGAATGAATATAATCAACGGCCAACCCCTCTTCAACATCCTGCAAAGCCCGGCCCGCCTTTTCCGTGAGCCGGACCGTAGGAAGGAAAATCAGGACTTGGCGTTTTTCCCCCTTTGCCTTGTGAAGAAAAGAAAGCACCGGCGCCGGCACTTGCCAGTTCTTGTTCTCTTCCGGAGGCAAGGCCGTTTGAACCAGAGCGGGGACGGGCAGGGGAAACCCGTGGTGACGCAAGACAAGCCGGGAGAGGCCAATCTCACCCCGAACGGCTTTTTTCCGCCATTCTTCATCGGGGGTGGCGGTCATATAAATCAATTTCCCTTCCGGCAATAGCGTATTGAACAAAGCATTGATCAACATCCGGTTCCCCCGGTAAGGGTAGGCGTCTGCTTCATCGAGGATCACCAGGTGGAAAAAGGGGGCGAAGCGGAGCAACTGATGGGTGGTGGCCACTACCAGCCCGTCGCCGGGATGTTCCTCTTTTTGGCCCCCGTGAAGCAGGGTAAAGGTCAGCCCGGGGAAACACTTTTTTACCCGTTCCCCGAGTTCCTTTGCGATCTCCCGGCGCGGCACGGTCAGCAGGACCCTTTTCCCTTCCGCCAGCGCCCGCCGGATGGTCAGGAAAACCACTTCCGTTTTGCCCGCGCCGCAAACGGCCCAAATCAAAAACACCCGGGGCCCGTTCCCTTCCCAAAAAGCCAAGACCTGGCGGGCCGTCGCCATTTGCCACGGTGTCAATTCCGGGAGGGTCAACAAGGGGGCGCCCGCCGCCCGGGGAGGCAAAGAGCCCCGCCAGCGGTAAAGCGGCTGCAGACCGGTTACCGGTCCCAGGGCCAGACACGATTGGCATACCCGGCAGGTAAAAGGCGGTTCCGGAGAAAATTCCTCCCCAATCCTCTCCCGTTCGCCACAGCGGCGGCAAAAAAAACGGCCGGTTTCGTCCAACCCCACTCCGGCCAAGCGTTCCACCCGGCCGTTTAAAACTTCCATGTGCAAAAGGAATTCCAAAACCCCGTCGGTAACCTCCAGCCCTGCCCGGGACAACGCCGAGGCAATCTCCCGGAGCGTCAAAAACCGGCCGGGCAAGACCGCCGGGAGGAGGCGGGAAAAAAGGTCTTGGTGATGAAAAACCCCGGCCAGGATCTCCTCCCGGCGGGGTATATCCACCCAGCGCCCGGTTTCCGGCCATCCCCAATACTTTGCCCGGGCCGAAAGCTTCCGGCCCAGCCCGGTCAGGGAAAAATCGCCGGTGGTTGCGAGCAGCCGTGACAATTCCTGTTGTAAATCTTCCGCCAGCCACAAGGGGAACGGTCTGTTCCAAACCGCCACCCCGGAATAGGCCGTCTTTTCGATCCATTCCCGGTCCAAGCCGGGTTCGGGGGAAAGACCGACGGCGGGGGGTCCCTTCTTTGGCCGCCGGAGAGTGACAAAGTAGCGCCGGGTCAACATTATTGCTCTCCCGCGCCTTTTTCCCCCGCCGGTAACAACGGGCGCAAAATCTCGGCCAGACGGGAGTGGCGCCTTTCAATCCGGTCGTTCTTTACCGCAATAGAAAGGGCTTTCCAGGTCCCGACCAAAACCACCATTTTTTTGGCCCTGGTGACGCCGGTATACAACAAGTTCCTTTGCAGCATTATGTAGTGTTGGGTGGTCAGCGGCATAACAACTACCGGATACTCACTGCCTTGACTTTTATGGACAGAAACCGCGTATGACAACACCAGTTCATCCAGTTCATCGCTCTCATAGGTTACCCGGCGTTCCTCCGGTCCTTCGGGAAAACCCACCTCCAACTGTTGGTTTTCCGTATCCACCCGGACAATTCGCCCCGTATCCCCGTTAAATACCATTTTTTGGTAGTTATTGCGGATCTGCATCACCTTGTCGCCCAGGCGAAAAACCCTGCCGCCAAAGGGTATTTCCGGCCGGCCGGGGGATGGGGAATTAAGAACCTCCTGGAGTAAGGTATTGAGATTATCCACGCCGGTGACGGTTTTCCGCATCGGCGAAAGGACCTGGATATCGTCAATTGGATCGCACCGCAAATACCGGGGCAGGCGTACGGAGACCAACCGGATAATCTCTTCAACAATCTCCTCCGGTTCCTCTGCTTTTATGAAGAAAAAATCCCCGGCGTTTTTTACTATTGGCAACCGCCCTTGGTTGATGCGGTGGGCATTGAGCACAATCTTGCTCTCCCGGGCCTGGCGGAAAATAGTCTGCAACCGGACGGTGGGCACGACCCCGGAGGCAATAAGGTCGCGCAGGACGGAACCGGGTCCCACCGGCGGCAACTGGTCATGGTCGCCGACCAGGATCAACCGGGCCCCCAGGGGGACGACTTTTAAGAGACGGTAAAAGAGTAACAGGTCAACCATGGAAACCTCGTCGATGATCACCACATCCGCTTTTAGAGGGTTTTCCTCATCCCGGCCGTACACCGGGCCGGAACCGCCGGTATACCCGAATTCCAGCAAACGGTGAATAGTCTTGGCTTCGGCACCGGTGGCTTCCGAGAGACGTTTGGCCGCCCGCCCGGTCGGGGCCGCCAAAAGAACACGCAGCCCGTGGCGGTGGAAGAGACTCAACAACGTCTTTATGGTCGTGGTTTTTCCCGTTCCCGGACCGCCGGTGATCACCAATACCCCTTCCCGGCTGGCCATCTCCACGGCCCGGCGTTGCTCCGGGGCGAGGTTGGCGGGCAATTCCGGAAGTTCCCCGCGGTCGGGAGAGGCTTTACAGGCAAAAGCACGGATTAGGGCCGCCAGCTTTTTGGCGGTTCCTTGTTCGCTATGGTAAAAAAGATTCGCGTACAAGAGCCCGTCCACGCGCGTCACTTCATTCTCCCGGGCCAGGCTCGCGATGGCCTTTTCTACCGTTTCCGGGGAAACTTCCAATTCTTTGGCCACTTCCCGCCGGAACTCCTCTTCAACCGCATAAACATGGCCTTCGTCGGCATTGCGTTCCAAAAAGAATTTTATTCCGGCGCGCACCCGCTCCGGCGCGGAGGGATCGGTCTTGCCGGTCAGGCGGGCGATCCGGTCGGCGGTCTTAAAACCTACGCCCGGAAGGTCCTCGGCGAGGCGGTAAGGGTTTTCCCGCACCATTTCCACGGCCTTGTCCCCATAAAAGCGGTAAATCTTGGCGGCCAAAGCCGGCGTTATCCCCACCCCGCGCAGGAAAACCATCACCCGCCGGATATTTTTCTGCTCCGCCACGGCTTTGGCAATCTTCTTTGCTTTCCGGGGGCCAATCCCTTCCACTTCCTGCAATCTCTCGGGTTTTTTTTCGATAATTTCCAAGGCGGAAAGGCCAAAGGTTTCCACGATCTTTTTGGCGGTTACCGGCCCGATGCCTTTGATTAACCCGGAACCCAAATAACGTTCGATCCCCTGGCGGGTCACAGGCGGCAACACCTCATAGCTTTCTACGGTAAACTGCCGGCCGTAAGAAGGGTGCAGGTCCCACCGGCCGGTCAGCTTCACCCCTTCACCCGGCCGGGCGCCGGACAGGTCGCCGACGACGGTGACCAAATCCTCGTCCACGCGCAACTTGGCGACGGTAAAACCGTTTTCTTCATTTTGAAAGATTACCCGTTCAATAGTACCTTCCAACTCCGGCATACCGGCGGTTTCACTCCCTCCCCGGCAACCTTTGGACAATTTTCGCCGCCAGAAACCCGTTCAGCCAGCCGGACGGAACGCCCAGCAGAAACAGCCATGGTAATAAAGACCAGATCCCCGTCTCGGGGAGAAGCAGGTAAAGAACGAGCAATTGCCCGCAGTTATGGGCGACCGCCCCTGAAATACTGAGCCCTACAGGGCTGAAGACTTCCGGGACCAGGCGCCGCAGGCTTCCCATTACCAGCAGGGCGGCTATTCCGCCGCCCAGGCTGAGAGCAAAAGGTAAAGCAAAAAGAGTCCCGGTTAGCAAACCACCGAAAAAAATCCGGCTCAGGGTGACCGCCCAGGCAAAACCGGTTTTTTCGGTGAGGATCACCACTACCGTCACCAGATTGGCCAGGCCAATCCTGGCGCCGGGCAAAGGAACGACCAGTCCCAAAGGTACAAGGTAAGCCTCTAAAAGATTCAAAGCCACACCAAGAGCAGTGTACAACGCCAACCTGGTTAAAGTTTCCGTTTTCAGTTTGATTACTCCCTGTATTTAAAATCTTTGTTTTGCCGGTAAAAAAGAACAAAAGCGCAATTTATAACCTACCCGCGCCCAATCCCTGTTTAAGTAAATTCTCAATTTAATGGTTCTCAGTGGTAATAAGCGAGACTCTCCAGTTCCAGAGTGACATCGGTCGAATGAATCCGCACATGAGGGGGGGCCGACAACTTTACCGGGGCGAAATTTAAAAAGGCTTTGACCCCGTTTTCCATGCAAACCGTGAGAATATCCTGGGCGGCGTCGGCCGGCACCGTTAGGATAATGATGGCAATGCCCAGGGTACGGATTTTCTCCGGGAGCTCGTCCACGGGATAGACTTGAAGATTGGCCACCCGGCGGGCCACTTTTTGCTGGTCAATGTCGAACGCCGCCACCAGTTTAAGCCCTCTTCCATCCGGATTCGCCTCTTCCCGGGCTTTGTTATAGTGGATCAGCGCCATGCCGAGATTCCCGACCCCTACCAATCCCACATTAACCGGTTTGTTCAGACGGAGAATCCGCCGCAACTCTTCCCGGAGATGGCGGGTGTTGTAACCCACCCCCTGTTTTCCGAAGACCCCAAAAAAACTTAAATCTTTACGGATTTGACCGGGACTGATCCCGCTGCGCTCTCCCAGTTCGCTAGAGGAAATAATCGGCATTTCTTTTTCGTCTATATCCATCAGTGTCCGCAGATAAAGAGGTAAACGCCGTACCACTACATCCGGAACTTTTTGTCCGCTCAATTTTTTCCCTCCCCGAATTTTCTCTACTTTCGACATTTCGTCCCTTGAATCCTTCTTGTTTCGAGGGCTTTGTCTGCACGCAAACCATCCGCCTGCTGTCCTAAATCAAGCAGCCGGCGCATAATCTTTTAAGGAACCTTGCTGACGCTGGAGGCAGGAAATGAACGGCAACCGGCTGGAAAACCACAGTTTTACGGGGAAAAACCCGGAAATGTCACTGGTCATAACTCTCGCCCTTATCATTTTCATCGCCGGCTTTCTTATTGCTTTTCTGGATCCGGAAAAAGAGGGAAACTCCCTCCTTCATGGCGGCCCTGTTCTTCTTCTCCGCCGTTATTTTCACCTCGATTCCCGGCTGGGGTGGACCTTTTTCTGCAAGGTTATTCCCGGTTTCGACCGGATCAAAACCGAGGGCGACCCGGATTTAATTCTGGAACGCCGGGGTATGGACTTTCTTATCCACCTGCTGCTGGATATCCGCTATCCAAGTCCGCAGGAACTGCTCAGGGTTCAACTGCCGGTAACCGCCTTTTATCAACAGAAAAATTCTACCGTGCCCGCTGTCGCCGGGATTTCCCGGACCTCCCCGGCCTTCAGGGCGGGAGAAGTCCCGGAGCGGAAACCGCCGGCCGTTCCTCTCCCCACCCCGCCCAAAAGAATAGAACCGGAACCGGAGCCGCAGGTCTTAATCTTTCATACCCATACCTCCGAATCATATCTTCCGGTCAGTGGGAAAACCCACCATAACAACGCCAGAGGGGACATTGTGCAGGTGGGAAGGCACCTGGCCCAAACCCTTGAAGAAAAACACGGGATTCGCGCCCTCCACTCTGACACCATTCACGATCATTATCCTTTCCGCGATTCCTATCAGCGTTCCCTGGAAACAGTCCGCCAATACCTGGCCCGTCATCCCGGGTTGGAGGTAATTGTGGATCTTCACCGCGATGCCACCCCCGGCTTGGAGCACCGGGTCAATATCAAGGGGAAAACGGCGGCCAAAATTATTATTGTGGTGGGAACCGACCGCCTAGGGCTCTCCCATCCCACCTGGGAAAAAAATTATCAGTTCGCCATGGAACTGGTGGATGCCATGAACCGCACCTATCCGGGACTGGCCCACCGGGTAATCCTGGCCGACGCCCGCTATAACCAGCACCTCCACGAGCGGGCAGTTCTCGTGGAAGTCGGCAACGAAAAATCCACCATGGAGGAAGCCCTCTATGCGGTGGAACTCTTTGCCGAAATCCTCGCGGCCTACCTCGAAACTTCCTCTTTACAGAGTTTTTCCCTTTAGGCCGATTAATTTTCTTTCGCGATTCAATGCGGGCGGTTCACCCGGACCGCCAGCCTCAACTGGGGAAGACCGCCCGGGACTCTGGGCGAGGCCGGCGGGTAAACCGGGCCGGGCCGCACGGAGGCGGCAGGTTGACTTCCGGGACAAGGAGGTCCCGTAAGTCATGTGCCCGGTTTAACCGCCGGCGGAGCCTGGAAACCCGAAGCGGTCTTCCCTGTGGGCGGTGGGCCGGGTGAACCGCCACCCTTAGGTTTCGCAATAAACCTCCACCCTCTCTTCCCCGCTCACCACCGGCACCTTGTTCCCCGGACATTCCTTGCCGTTCACCAGCAAACGGTAAGCACCGGACCGCCGGTTCTTTATCTGGATGTGGTATTCAACGCCCCGGAACTTCCGGATCACCTTCACTTCTTTGAATTCCGCCGGCAACCGGGGGTCAATTACCAGCCCGTCAAAATCCGGACGGACCCCCAATATATACTGGGTTACAGCCACATAAAACCAGGCGGCGGTCCCGGTCAGCCAGGAGTTTTTGGCCTGCCCGTGGCGCCGGGCGTCGGAACCGGCGATCATCTGGGCGTAAACATATGGCTCCAGCCCGTGTATTTCGCTGATCTCCTCCCGGTAGGCGGGAGTCACTTTCCGGTAATAGGCAAAGGCCTCTTCCGGCCGGTTGTTTTTAGCCTCGGCAATAATCAGCCATGAGTTGGCGTGACAAAAGATACCGGCGTTCTCCTTATATCCCGGCGGGTAAGAAGTAATTTCCCCCATCTCCCGGCGGTAGTATGTATAGGCCGGGCTGAGCAACCGGACCCCGTGTTCCGTGTCGAGATATTTCTTTACCGCGTCCAGAGCTTTCTGCACGGCCCCTTCTTCCCGGCCGATCCCCGCCATACAACAAAAACCCTGTGTTTCAAGGAAAATTTTACCTTCGTCGTTCTCCCTGCTGCCTACCTTCCGGCCGCTGTCGTCGTAAGCCCGGAGAAACCATGCGCCGTCAAACCCGTGTTCCATAACAAGTCGGCGCATACGCCGGACCTCTTCGGCCACGGTGTCCGCCTCTTCATGCAGGTTAAGTCTCCGGCACAGCTCGGCGTATTCTTCGCCGATATCCACAAACATGGCGGCGATAAAAATAGATTCCGCCGTCCGTCCTTCCCGGATCCGCCCGCTTTGGAACGATTCATCCGGGTTGTCGGAAAAGGAGTTCAGATTGAGACAGTCGTTCCAATCGGCGCGGCCAATCAGGGGCAGGCCGTGAGGGCCCAAATTGTCCCGGACATGTTGCAACGACCGGCGCAGGTGTTCATGGAGCGTATCCACATTATTCCAGTCATTATCAAAAGGAACCTTCTCCTCCAAGATGCTGAAATCACCGGTTTCTTTGATATAACCGATTACCGAGTAAAGCAGCCACAGCGGATCGTCGTTGAACCCGCCGCCAATGTCCGCATTACCCTTTTTCGTCAAAGGCTGGTACTGGTGATAAGCGCTCCCGTCGGGAAACTGGGTTGCCGCCAGATCCAAGATCCTCTCCCTGACCCGTTCGGGAATCATCCCCACGGCCCCCAAGGTATCCTGATTGGAATCACGGAACCCGATCCCGCGGCTGATTCCCGATTCAAAAAAAGAAGCGCTGCGGGCAAGGTTAAAAGTAATCATACACTGATAAGGATTCCAGATGTTCACCATCCGGTCCAGCTTTTCGTCGTTACTCTCAACTTTCAGCACGGACAAGAGGTCCAACCAGTATTTTTTCAACTCTTCCCATGCCTCTTGCACCCGGTTGCCGGTGAAAAATTCCGCCATCACCTGCCGGGCGATCCGCTTATTGATCACCCCCGGTCTTTCCCACTTTTCGTCGGGGGCGTTTTCCGCATACCCCAAAACAAAGATCAGTTCCCGGGTTTCGCCGGGTGAAAGCTCCAGTTCCAAATAGTGTGACCCCACCGGCGACCAGCCTTTGGCCACGGAATTGCCGGGTTTTCCTTCCAGCACCACCCTAGGGTCATGGAACCCGTGGTAGGCCCCGAGAAATGTTTCCCGGTCGGTATCAAAGCCGGCTGTCGGGTGATTAACCCCGTAAAAAGCATAATGGTTCCGGCGTTCCCTGTATTCCGTCTTATGATAAATGACGCCGTCTTCCACTTCCACTTCGGCCGTATTGAGGTTGCGTTGAAAATTGGTCATATCATCCCAGGCGTTCCAAAGGCAAAACTCCACCAGGGAAAAGAGTTTCAAGGATGCGGAATCCTCTCTCATATTGGTCACTCTGACCCGGTGAATTTCGCAGTTGCGGTTGAGGGGAACAAAAAATAAGATCTCCACTTTAATCCGGTTCTTTATCCCCTGGATGATGGTATAACCCAGACCGTGACGGCATTCAAAACTGTCCAGTTCCGCCCGGACCGGCTGCCAGGCCGGCGACCATATTTCTCCCCCGTCGTTAAAATAAAAATACCGCCCGCCGCAGTCCATAGGCACATTATTATAGCGGTACCGCGTAATCCGGCGTAAACGGGCGTCTTTGTAAAAACAGTAACCGCCCCCGGTATGGGAAATCAAGCCGAAAAAATCTTCTGTTCCCAAGTAGTTAAACCACGGTAACGGTGTCCGTGGAGTGGTAATAACATATTCCTTGTTGGCATCATCAAAATAACCAAACCGCACTGGTATCTCCTCCATTCTTTTTTCCGGCCCCTTTTATCAGGGGAAACTGACAAACAAGGAGTGAGGCGGGCAAATTTTTTATATAAAAGCAATGCAGTCCAATGTCCACCGGTATTGTTCTTTTTTAAACCTGATACGGTAAAGAATTCAAAATAAACCTCACCCCTTGCTTCTCAGTTCCCTTCCTCCCCCTTTGCCTTCCCGGTCAATACTTGGCTCGTCGCTCGATACTCGTCGCCCGTTGCCGGCTCCTCGCCGCTCGCCGTCCGTATGAAAGATTGCCTTGATAGCCTTTGTCGCTTTTTTATGTATTATATTGTATCCCTCTTTTAAAAGATCCGGCGTCCTTGCCCCGGGACGCCGGGAAGCCTTCCCGCCTCTACGGGTGAATGATCTCTTATCTTATCGCGTCGCCGGCCCCGCCCGTATGTACGGTAAACCGGACTTTTTTATCTTTATCTTTTTCCGGAAGGTCCGTTGGTGGTTTCCCTGACCACCAGTTCGCTCTGGAGATAACGGCCGGGAATCCCCTTTTCCCCTTCCTCCCGGCTGTTTCTTATATAATCCAGCAACATGCGGGCGGCCTGGGCGCCCAGTTCATACAGTTTGGAATTGACCGCGCTTAAACCGGGTTCAATAGATTTGGTGAAAGGCAGATCGTCACCGCCCAGTACATCGATGTCACGGCCCGGTACCAGACCTTTTTTTCTCAATCCCCGCAAAACTCCCCAGGCCATGGGATCACTGGCGCAGAAAATCGCCGTGGGTCGGGGGTTTTTTTGCAAAAATCTACCTACCGCGTATTCGCCGAATTCTACGGAATAATCTCCTTCCAAGACCAAATCGTGGGGAAATTCGATCTTCGCTTCTTCATACGCTCTGATACATCCTTTGATCATACTTTCTTTCGCCGGGACCAAAAATTGCGGCGCCTCACAGATAAAACCAATCCTGTAGTGACCCAGGTTCAAGAGAAATCTGGTGGCCAGATACCCGCCGGAGGGGGAGTCAACCTCCACAAAATTGTATTCCTGTTCCGGATAGCATTTTCCCAAAGAAACATATTTCAAACCTTTTTCCTCAAACTCCCTGGCCAGAGGTTCGACCCCTTCCATGGCATAGAGAATCAATCCGTCCACTTTCTTATGTTTTAAGAGCCTGTTGACTTCGAGAAGCGCCTCCCGGGCGGTGCTGGGCACGGAAAGAATCAAGTTATAATCCGCGGCGTTTATTACGTCGCTGGCCCCCTTTAACTGCTCCATTTGTCCGGGATCACGGAAAACAAAATCCGAACCGTAGGGGACCACATATCCGATGTTATAAGTCACTTTCTGTTTCAGACTTTTGGCCACGGCATTCGGATGGTAATCAAGAAGGCGAATGGCCTCCAGGACCCTTTCCCTTGTCTCTTCCTTCACCAGCGCGCTCCCGTTGATCACCCGGGAAACGGTTTTCGGGGAAACTCCCGCCTTGGCTGCCACATCATAAATTGTCGTTGTCATGTTAATCCTTCCAGATTAGTTATTCTTTTACAATTAAGGTATTTTATTATAACATCGATGTCATTGTACCATAATCTATTAATCCGCGCTATACAGATATTGTATTATTATTACCGGTTTGGTATAAATATTATCTTTTATCTCTCATTTATTAGCTTTTAATTAAATATTCTCCCGATTTCTTCCGGATTTTACGAGACGCAACCGGTAACCGGGGGAAGCCGCCCGGCGCCGGTCAAGAATCTTAAGCCCGAAAAAGCTGAGAAAAAGAAGAAAAAGACCGCCCAGTACTCCTCCTGTTTCCCCGTGGCTTTCCAGGGCCAACAGGACAAAAAGCCTGTTCCCCGCCGCGTACCCGAGGAAAAAAAAGAGGAGGGGGACCAGGTATGCCTGGAAGGCGGCCCGTAAAAAGACCGTTGGTTCCATCAAAATTTTAACCCGGTCGCCCGGTTTGAGCTCGATGCCCTCCGGGATGGGGATCAACATCTCATTTTCCCGGTTTCCCCCCGTGAGGCAACCGCCGCAGTTCCGGCAAGACGCGTGGCGAATAAACCGGATCCGGGCCGACTCGCCTTCCAGCGCTGTTACCCAGGCTTCTTTCTCCATTTCTTCCGCCTCCTCCGTGCCTTCGCCCGGGACCATCCAAGCCTTTTTATGCCTCCAGCCACTTGACGAGCAGCCGGCGCCGCCGGGGTCCGTCAAATTCACAGAAGTAAATCCCCTGCCAGGTGCCAAGACGGAGTGCTCCGTTTTCCACCGGCACCGTCAGGGAGGCTCCCATTAAGGAGGCTTTTATATGCGCCGGGGAATTGCCCTCCCCGTGGCGGAAATTCATCGCTGCCGGTACCATCCGGTCCAGGGCGTCAATCATGTCATGAACCACATCCGGATCGGCGTTTTCGTTAATCGTGATCCCCGCCGTAGTATGGGGGACCAGCAAGAAGCCCAGACCGTTCCTAATCCCGGCCTGCTCCAGATCATTCTGCAACAGGGAAGTGATCTCCAGGAAATCCACCTTTTTCCGCGTGGAAAAGCTCAGTTCCCGCCAGATGACAACCACTATCCTTTCTTACCCGGTCCTTTGGGCGGACCCGGAAATATTGTCACAAAACTTGACATCCATCTTGGAAAAACATATTATAATAATAATAATTTTATCTCCCAAAACAGTCAAGTACTATTTTTCTAGGCCGCAGCAAACGGCAGGTAAATCCATACATAAAAATCGTTGGAACAAATATCCGGTCAACATCCGGTAAACAGGGGGAATAATCACGATGGGAATCAAAGTAGCCAAATTCGGAGGAACCTCTCTGGCCTCGGCCGAACAGTTTCGAAAGGTACGCGCCATTGTCACCGCGGATCAAGAGCGCAAATATATCATCAACTCCGCTCCGGGCAAAGAACACCCGCAAGACCACAAAATAACCGACCTTCTTTATCAATGCCACGCCAATGTCCAAAAGGGGATCCCTTTTGACGATCTCTTTGCCATCATCGCCCGCCGTTACCATAAAATCGCCAGCGACCTGGGGCTTTCCCTGGAAGTTGGAAAGCGCCTGGAAGAAATCAAAGCGAAAATTGCCGCCGGCGCTACGGCTGATTATGTCGCCAGCCGGGGGGAATATCTCAACGGTTTGCTGCTCGCCGAATTTTTGGGTTACGATTTCGTGGATGCCGCAGAAATAATCTTCTTCACTCCCGAGGGCAAATACGACCCGGAACGGACCCAGCGGGAGATCGCGGCCCGTCTGGCGCGGCATCCCCGTGCCGTTATCCCCGGGTTTTACGGTTCCCTGCCGGACGGAAGGATTAAGACCTTCCCCCGCGGCGGGTCCGATATAACCGGGGCGATTGTCGCCCGCGGGGTAAAAGCCGCTCTTTATGAAAATTGGACCGACGTCTCCGGTTTTCTCATGGCCGACCCCCTGATTGTCGAAAACCCGAAGCCAATCGAGAGAATAACCTACCGCGAACTGCGCGAGCTGGCCTACATGGGGGCCGGCGTCCTTCATGAGGAAGCGATTTTTCCCGTCCGCGAAGCCGGCATCCCCGTCCAGATCAAAAACACCAATCAACCCGATGACCCCGGCACCTTGATTGTCAGCGACGCCGAACCGTTCACCCAGACAGGGACGATTACTGGAATCGCCGGCCATAAAGATTTTACCGTTATTGCCTTGGAAAAAACCCTGATGAACACCGAACTTGGCTTCGGCCGCCGGCTTCTTTCCATTCTGGAAAGGCACGAGGTCTCTTTTGAACATATGCTGACCGGGATTGACACCATTTGCCTGGTGATCGCCGACGCACAACTTGACGGGAAACTGGAAAAAATCCTCGAAGAAATCCGGGAGGAATGCCAGCCCGACACGCTGGAAGTCTTCCCCGAAATGGCTCTCATCGCCACCGTCGGCCGGGGCATGGCCTACACCCCCGGCATCGCCGCCCGGTTATTTACCGCGCTAGGCAACGCCGGAATCAATGTCCGCATGATCGACCAGGGCTCAAGCGAGATCAATATCATTATCGGCGTGGCCACCGAGGATTTCGAGCGGGCGATCCGCGCTGTCTATCACGCGTTTGTAAAATAAAAGACCGGCGGGGAAAGGTCACCTCCGGCCGGGCCGCCCCCGGGAACGGCGGCCAAAGCCGGCTCCGGGCCCTTCCACCCGGCGGGCGGCCGGGCGTTCGCAGCGGGGGCAGGCGGGCGCCTCTCCCCGGTGCACGGCGGCCAAGGGGGTATCAAAGAGATGGGAACAGGCCCGGCATTGGAATTTTTCGGTGGCAAGTTGATAGTTCCCGCCTTCAATCCGCAAGCCTTTACCGTTAATCAAGGCGTCGGCTATCTTGGTCCGGGCCAGAGTCAAAATCCG
The DNA here is from genome assembly GCA_036678685.1 of Bacillota bacterium. Lineage (GTDB taxonomy): Bacteria > Bacillota > UBA4882 > UBA10575 > UBA10575 > JAZIHH01. The sequence continues at coordinate 499,047 of JAZIHH010000020.1, read as the reverse complement.
CTGGAAAGTAGGACGCGAAATCCGCATCTTGACGGCGCAGTCTTCTTGATCCAGCCCTTCCAGATCTTTTAACCGCACCGCCTCCAATTCCTCCACGGAAAGAACGACCTCCGTTAAAACCGCCCGGGGTACACCCGCCGGTTTAAAGACCGTCACTTCCGGCAGGTATTCTACCCGGCGTTCTTTCGGCGGTCTGGCCATTTTTTCACCTCAGATCTTTATTCCCTTATGATTATAACGCATTATAACTTTAAAGACAATTCTCCGGCAGCTGCCGGCTCCAGGTTTTTTTGGCCGCAACCGTAATAAGGCGGGCCGGCGGCCCGGGTTGTTTAATACCGGAAAACCCGGTAGGTCGTGGGTTCCATTTTTATGGTGAAAACGCTTTTGTCTCCCGTTGTTGTACTGCTGATTTTCTCCCCGGAAACCAGATCCACCAGGCCGGCGACTTTTTTCTCCACCACGATCTTGACATCGGCAAAATAAGGCAGAAACGATTCCACCAGAAAAGTGTTATTGTCGTAAACAAACAGCCCTGTATGGGCCGGCCCCTCCAGCCTGACCTCCATCCCGGCCGTCATGACCCGGCGGATCTCATTCAAAACTTCTTCCGGAAAATCATACAAATCCCCGGGATTATCCGGAACCGTCAATACATACAACCGGCCGCCGCCGTAATCGGCCTCTAATAAGACGGGAAAATTATTATGGGCGCCGAACCCCACAATGAGCTGGCGGGTATCATTGGTGGCAAACTCAAGGCGGGGGATGAGGATCTCCCTCGTTGCTTTATAGTAATTGCCAAAAGAGCATTCAAAGACCGGATAGGCAAACTCGTTCACCGTCACCTTGTTCCCGGTATCCTTTATCTCCGCGATCTCATCCAGGCCTTTATCCTGCAAAGCCCTTAAAAGGCCGGAGGTGATCATCACCTTTTTCCCCTTGCGCAAATGGGTCTTTATCTTGTCGATGATCCCGCCGTCCCCGGCCGCGCCGGCGCTTAAAAAAACCAATCCGCTGTCGGCGGGAAACTCGGGCGCCGGTTCCAGGGGGATGCCCAACATTCCCAGGTACCCATGGAGATAATTTTCTCCGGACGAATGGTACGGTTTGTAACAACTGACGCCGCGGGGAGCACCGAGTTTGCCCAAAAAACCGTCCACTTGTTCAAAAACATGACCGGCCAGCGGAAGGAAAATGCTGCCCCTGCCAAAAAGCAGCCCGGCGCAGAACAGCGTAACCTCCCGCGCTTTGGCGAATAAAGTCAGGTAGGCCTGTTCCACATAAGAACCAAGATTATAGAGGCAATCAAAGGTGTCAAACCAGCCGCCGGCGTTTTTGCCCGGTTTGGCGTTTTCCAAATAACGCATCAGGAAATAACCGGCATAACGGGGCAGGCTCTGCTGGGTATACCAGGGGTTCCTGGTTTCCGTCCCGGTATAAACCAGGTCGAAAATCGCCGGTTGCGCCTCCAGGTTATAACCGGTGTTTTGGTAATACTCGTACCAGTTGGGATACTTGATAATCATCTTTACCTCTGGATTGACCTCCTGGACGGTTTTCAGCACAATTTCCCGGGAAATCTCCTCCATCAGTCCGAGTCTGAACTGCGTCCAGGTTTTCCCGCCCTTGGCTTTGATACACGATTCACATTTACAATTGGTGAAAAAAAAGTCATCCAGGATAATCTCGTCAAAAAGCTCCGCGGTGAAGGCCAACACCCTCTTTAATTCCGCCAAATGCTCCGGATTGGTGTAGCAAAAAGATTGAAACCGCCAGTCCCGGCCGGCAAAGGGGGTAATCCCGCCGGAGGTTTCAATTCCCCGTTCGGCAAAGAACTCCTTGACTTTCAGGATTTTATCCCGGTCTATCACGTGACTGCCGCGGTATGTTTCCAGATAAACCTTGTGGCAACGTATATGTTTCTGCAAGAAAGCGATCTTTTCCGCCAACAATTCCCGGTTGGCGCATTTCTCCACATCCATAACAGTAAAATATACGGCGGTGGAAAAATTCCGGTAATAATTTTTCATCCTTTTTACACCTCGTTGTCGTGGAATTTACTTAACCGGGCGGAAAAATGGCCGGCGGCCCGGCGTTTACTGCAAGATATCAACTAGGATAATAGAAAAAAACTTTTTTGTCAATAAATTCTTGACGGCGCCCGCTTTTTACATAAAATCCCCGGCCCTCTTTACCGGGCCGGCAAGATATGGCATTTTCTTTGCAGGATTGTTACAAATAATCGCGAATTCCAATATTGGAAACAGGGGGTAGGTACGTGTATCTGATTGCCATCTTGTTTCTGGTCTTTGCCTTGTTTATGCTGGCGCGGGTACCCCGGGGGTACCAGGCAATCTGGCTGGGATTCATCCTCCTCGCTTTTGGCTGCTGTATCATTGGCTTGCTTGGCTATATAGCCAGATTCGGCAATTACCAGTTGGAAGGATACCTTTTCCCTCTGGAGCAACCCGGGTGGACATGGCGGCTGCTCACCTATTTTCCCCCGGACGCCTTTATCCGTTTCCGTTTATGGAGTATGATGGGGTTCGTAGTCGCCGTGGCCGGTTTTGCCTTCTCCTATTCCGTTAAAAAATGGAGGCGAACCGATTATCTCACCGCCGTTTCTTTTTTACTCATTACCGCGGGCCTTCTCTGGAAATACGACCCGGCAAACCTTTTCCGTCTCTACAAGGCGGGCGCGGAACTTTTAGGCGCTCCGGAGTTCAGGGAAGAATGGGAACTTTCCCTCCGGACCATGGACGCTTTATCCATGGGCGCGGTTGCCCTTATTCTGACCTACTCGGTGGCGAGAATTCTCTGGCTCACCAAAAGCAGTTCCATCCTGCAAAAACGCGCGCAGGCCCTGGGCGTCGGTATCGGCTGCGGGATCCTCTCCGTTTTCGCCATCGCCCTCTTCGCCCTGGGGCCGGCGGGAATTTTTAACGCCTACTCCATGGCCACTACTTTATTGCCAGTCATCGACTACCCCATTTTCGACACCACTTACCTTCAAGCCCTCCCCTTTGCCGGCCTGGCGGCCTTGGGCGCGGTCATGTTGTCCATCTTTAAATACGGTTTTCTGGGCACCTGGCGCATCGGTTCTCTCAATTTGGACACCCAGATATCCATGGCCAACAGGGCGATCCGTCTGGCCTTACACACCTTTAAAAACCGCTTTTTTGCCATCCAGGCCGCCATGAATTTGATTGTTTCCGAGTTGGAAATGATAAATGACAAGCGGCTTGATAAAATCCGCCGCCAAATCGAGTGGGTGCGGGAGATCTGCGCCGAAGTTCTCAGTCACCTGGATGTTCTCAATATTCAATCCGGCCGCTTACAGGTGGAAACCACCGTCCTGTCCTGGAATGAAATCTGGCGGGAAGCCAAATACAATTGCGCCGGACGGTTGGAAGACATTACGGTCATTTCCGATTACACCGGGGAAGAAGTATACGTTTGGGGGGACCGCCGGCACCTAGTCACCGTCCTGGAAAACCTGTTGCAAAATGCGATCGACGCGGTAAAAAAACAGGTGAACGAACCCCGGATTCAAGTGACAACCGGCCGCGAGTATGAATGGAGCTATATCCGGATCACCGACAACGGACCGGGCATCCCGAAAAAAGATCTGCGCAAAATTTTTCGTCCCTTTTTTTCCACCAAACCTTCTAAAACTAACTGGGGTATGGGTTTGGCCTACTGTCACCGGGTAATCAAAGCCCACAGAGGATTTCTTAACCTTCTTACCACGCCCGGAGTGGGCACGACAGTGGAAGTTGTCTTGCGCTGTGTAGAAAAAATAGACATCCCCTCCTCTTCTCGACAAAAAAAACCATTTTTGTTGAGAAAAAATCCTCCTGGCGTAAATTACCTTTTCAGGAGATAATGTAATTGATTGTTAAATTATTATTAAAGGAGGAGGATGCTCATGTTGCGCAAGAAAACGGTTTTCTTGTTGTTCGTGGTTGCCCTGACGGTCTGTCTCTTCGCCAGCGTGGGGGCGTCAGCCGCGGAAAAAGTGGTTTTCTGGAGTTTCGCGGCCAACAACATTGAGGAGTGGGACGCCAGAAAAGCGGAGATCGACGCCAAATTCGGGATTGACCTCTCCATCGAGCTGATCCCGGAAAACGCTTTCGTGGAAACCCTGCAGGCGACCATGATGGCGGGGAGCGGCTATCCGGACATCATCGAGTGGCGGATTGAGAGCAATATGATTCTGGATGCCGATCCCAAAAAATGTCTGGTTATCCCCCTGGACAAATATGTAGCCGAATCGGAAGTCTTCCCGAAAGTCCCCACAGGCCGTGTAGCCTGGACGACTTACGGCGGTCATGTCTACGGGCTTCCCCATGATGTCCACCCGGTTGTTTTGCTTTACAACGATACCATCTGGAAATCCGTGGGCGTAGATGTGGCCAAGATCAAGACCTGGGACGAATTCTTCGAGGCCGCCCAGAAGCTATATGCCGAAAAGCAAGTTTATGCTCTCCCCTATGACGCGGGCGGACTGGCGGCCACCATGTGGATGATCTGGCAGCAGACCGGGGCGCAGGTTCTGACTGCGGACGGAAAACCCTGCTTCGATACTCCGGAGTTCAAAGAATTTGTAACCTGGTGGATCGACAAAATTCACCTCAATGTCATGTGCAACTGGGATTGGGGTAACTTCGGCGCCCTGCTGGAAGACGGTGTCCTGGCTTCGTACACCACGCCCGACTGGTGGGTGGACCAAGTAAACGCCGCCGTTGAAACGGGCAAATACGAATTCCGCGTCAGAGACCTGCCGCTTTACAAGGAAGGCGGTGCGCGGACCTCGTCCTGGGGCGGTTCCTTCATGGCGATCACCAAATTGGCGAAGAACCCGGATAAATTGTACCAGGTCATTGAATATATGCAGTATGCTGAAGAATACCTCTACATCCGGTACAGGGATGCCAAGATGGTGCCTCCGCTGGAGTCCGTCTGGGACCATGAAGTCTTCAAGCAGCCGGATCCCCGTTTTGGCGGGCAACAGCTGGGTGTTCTCCAAACCGAGCTGGCCAAGGAGCTTCCTTGGATCAACACCGGCGACATCTTCTGGGATGCGGTCGCTACCGACTTCAACACCCAGTTTGTTGAGATGGTCTCCGGTAACATCAGTATAGAGAGAGGCTTGGCCGAAGCTCAGGCCCAGGCTTTGAAGCGTTTGCGGTAAAACAACACGGAAGAAACCTTACTGTCTTAGATATGGTAGATTATTATGTAATCAGGGAAGCAGTCCATCTGCTTCCCTGACCTTTCAACAAAGGAGTTGATACAGGTGAGTTCCATAGCCCTCTTTCGCAACCGGCGTCTGGGAAGTTACTTCCGGTTCGCAAAGATTGAACCGTATCTCTTCATTCTGCCCTTTTTTGCTTTAATAATCGCGTTTAATGTTTACGTTTATATTTCCGGTGCGAAACTGGCCTTCACTGACGCGCAGGGCATCAACCCCGGCGAATATATCGGCTTGGCCAATTTTAAGGAACTAATTAGTGATACGCAAGAATTTTGGCCGGCAATAGCCCGTACCTTCTATTACACTTTTGGGTGCCTGCTCACCCAGATCCCGGCCGCCCTTGTTCTGGCGGTAATCTTGAACAGCACTATCTTCGGCCGGTTCCGGGGGGTTTTGCGGGCTTCTTTCTATGTTCCGGTCTTAATGAACACGGTAGTGGCGGCCCTTCTCTTCCGGATGATGTTTTTACGGGACACCGGAATGGTCAACTGGCTTCTGGGCGTATTTGGCCTGCCCAGCAATACAAACTGGCTCTACGAGTCCCGGCTCTGCATCCCCCTGATGATTGTCGTTTCCTTCTGGCAATGGACCGGGTATCACATGGTTTATCTTTTGGCCTCCCTCCAGTCAATAGACCCCGTTATCTACGAGGTGGCAAAGCTGGATGGAGCATCGCCGCTCAGGACATTATTGCAAATCACCGTTCCTTTGTTGCGCCCGGCTTTGACCTTTGTCGCGGTCATGTCGGCCATCGGCGGGTTAATGCAGTTTGAGTACTCCTTTATGCTCTTCCCGAACGCGGGGTTTGGTCCGGGAAAAAGAGCCCTGACGGGAATCCCGTATATCTATTACCACGCCTTTCGCAGTGATTTCCGGCTCGGCTATGCAACCGCCGCCGGGTGGATATTATTCTTAATCATCCTGATTTTCAGTCTTATCCAGATACGCTTTATGGGACTGGGGAAAGCGGATGAGATAGAATTCTGACCCGTTTTTTTCTGCAGAAAGGAGGTCATTTAAGTGTTGTCAAGAATAGACCCGGAAGTGGCAAAGGCCCGCATGAAACCCCCAAAAATAACCGCCCTTAAACAAAGGAAAGCATGGAAAAAGGGGATTAGCATTGGTGTAATGTCTTTTATCGCCCTGTTTTACCTTTTTCCTTTGTTATGGCTCTTTGACACATCTTTCCGGCCGAAAGTAGAAATTTTTAACACACCGCCTAGAATCTTGCAGGCGCCGCCCTGGGTGACGTTTAAAAGTTATTCCCTGGCCTCGTTTAAGCTGGCAGTCAACCGCTACCAAATGAACCAGGGATTTTTGAATTCCGTGCTTATTTCCGTATGCGGCATCCTTCTCACCCTGCTGGTCTGTTCTTTGGCCGCCTACGCCTTTGCCCTGCTCAGGTTCAGAGGACGAAACTTCCTTTTCTATTGTATTCTGGCCACCATGATGCTTCCCGCCACAACCATGCTGCCCCCGTTATTCAAGGTTATACAATCCTACGGGCTTTACAACAAACATCTCGGACTGATCCTGCTTTATGCCGCTTCCGCTTTTGGCGTTTTCCTGTTACGCCAGTATTATGTGCGTTTACCGGTATCGCTGATTGAAGCGGCCATTGTGGACGGGGCCAGCAAATTCCGTATCTGGTGGTGGATTGTTCTTCCCTTGGGCAAACCGGCCCTTTCCGCCCTGGCCATTTACCAGTTCCGGCATATCTGGAACGATTTCTTGGTCCCCATGGTTTTACTGCGCAGCCGGGAACTGCATACCCTTCCCATCAAACTTCAAGTAATGGACAGTGTAAATGTGGCCAAAGATTACGACGCCATTATTGCCACAGGATTTGTCGCCATAGCTATTCCCATTCTTTTCTTCCTGATTTTCCAACGCCAGTTCATGGAAGGATTATCCGGCAGTTTAAAAGAATAATACCAATAATGTAAATAATATTAAGCCGGCCGGTTTTCCGCGAGGGAGATATGTTGTCCAGTGGCGGTCGTTAGTATATAAAAATACAGGGTCACCACCCATTCCAGGTGACCCTTCCGTCCTTTCGACGGCAAGTGTGTATCTTCACGGAAAGGAGGAACAGAAGATGACCAACTACCACCGGTTAATCCCTTTTCCCCTGGTGTTATTGGTAGTCTGCCTTCTTTTGCAGGTCGTTCCCCTGTCGCTCTCCGCTGAGACCCAAAAATTCCCCGCTGTAGATAAGGAAAACGAAGGAAAGTATATCTTCGTCAACCAGGTAGGATATCTGCCGGCCATGCCAAAATGGGTTGTCTCTTCCGAACCGGCGGCCGCATTCGTGGTGGTTGAGGAAGAATCTTTCCGGGAAATCTACCGCGGCTCTTTGGAGGAGACGATGGATCCTACTTCACGGCGGAAAATTTGGCGGGGGGAATTTACCGGGCTGCAAACACCCGGCGTCTACCGGATCTATATTGACGGCGTAGGGTATTCCTATCCCTTCTCCCTTGACGAAAGGATTTACGATCACCCCCTGACGCTTGGCCTCCGTTTCCTATACTTACAAAGGTGCGGTATTCATCTGGAAGATGAAGAGAGCGGGTTCGCCCACCCGCCCTGTCACGTGCAAGACGCTTTTATCGCCCGGGCCGATGAGTTTTACCAGGAAGGAGAGAAAATTTCCAGTACAGGCGGCTGGCATGACGCCGGGGATTATGGAAAGTATGTTCCCACGACCACAGTGACCGTCGCCCATCTCCTCACCGCCTTTGCCTTATGGCCGGATAAATTTTATGATGGTCAGTTACGAATCCCGGAAAGTGGCAACGGTCTACCCGATCTCCTGGACGAGGCCCGGATCGGGGTGGAATGGCTCCTTACCATGCAACGGCCGGACGGAGCGGTCTACCATAAACTGGCCGGTTTACGCTGGCCTTCCATTGGCCTCCAACCTGATTTTGACCGGCAACCCCGTTATATTTTCGGCATTTCCACCGCCGGGACCGGTAAGTTTGCCGCCGTGATGGCGATTGCCGCCCGTGTCTTCCGGGATTACGACCCCGAACTGGCGGCAAAGGCCGAAAAAGCCGCCTTAAAAGCCTGGGCGTTTTTGGCGGCTAATGATTTTATCTGGGATCACACCGGCTTTGACGATGAAGGTTCCGGGCCCTACGGCAGTACAACCGACAGGCCCGACCGGTTATGGGCCGCGTTGGAATTGGCTGTTCTCACCGGAAACGACGAGTTTCTCTCCGCAGTAATTGACTGTGAACGGTTGATCGCCGGTCAGGGAAGGCTGCAGGTCACCGCTCCCGGATGGACGGACGCCTCCCTTTTCGGACTCTTTCATTATGCCCGTTCCGGAAATTCGCCGGAACTAAGGAAATTTTTTGCCGACCACCTTATTAACCTGGCCGATTCGTACCTGGCCAAGGCGGAAAAAAGCGGCTACCATTACACCCTCAACTTCAATGAATTCTACTGGGCTTCCAATAAAGAGGGACTGGCCAGGGGGATGACGATGATTTTCGCCGGTTTGTTGCAGGAAAAACCGGCGTACCGGGAAGCGGCCCTGGCGCAACTCAATTTTGTTTTGGGTCTCAACCCCCTTTCCAAGTGTTTTGTCTCCGGTTTGGGCTCCAATCCGGTCAGAAGCCCTCATCACCGCTTGTCGGCGTATTTCCGCCGGCCGGTCCCGGGAATGATGGTGGGTGGGCCGAATAACAAGTCGGAATCCAACATCGAACCGCGCGATGAAGGACCTTTCAGTTACGCCGACTACCAGGCCTCCTATTCGTCAAATGAACCGGCCATCGATTACAGTGCCGCTTTCATCTTTATGACTGCGGCGTTTGCCGGGCCAAAAGAAGGTCATCCTCATTAAGGCCTGTTTTTTCCTCCGGGCAAGCCGGACGTGGAATTAGCCAAGTCATCGCCAACGGGGAGGAACTTTTATGCATAGGCAAAAATGGTTCGCCATCGTCCTGTCCCTTTTTATTGTCTCTTCCTGCCGGGGAGCTAAAGAACCGGTAAGACTGATGATGTGGACCCATCACCGCCACATGGCGGGTTACCTGCAAAAACTCACTGCCCAATTTAACCGTACCACCGGCCGGGAAAAAAACATCGAAGTTACCTTAAGAATTATTGGTGATGACGCCTGGGACATCTTTCAGAAGGCACAAGAACGGGGAGAAGGACCGGACCTTTACAGCAGCGGTTTTATTACCGGATACGCCAATCCTTTTGAAGCCGGCGCCATTACCTGTTTTGACAGTTTTCCCGGTTTTGCCGAATGGAAAAAGCAGTGGCCGGAATGGTACTGGATTGAAGGCCTCACCACTTACCAGGGCGGTGTTTTTGCTGTTCCGGTTCAGGTTTTCAACTCGCGTCTGATTTATAACCGGGATCTCTTTCGCGCCGTCGGACGCGACCCGGACAAGCCGCCCCGTTCCTATCAGGAACTTAGGGAAATCGCCCGCGAGATTACGGAGTACGGCAAAGGTACGGTTTATGGCTTTGCCTACTGCGGGGCCGATTCGTGGCCTTTGGAGTGGATGCCCAGCCAGTGGGCGGAGGCCAACGGGGAGGCGGCCTATTGGGACTGGAAGAACGGCCGCTGGGCCATGCAAGGTTACCTGCGGGTTTTCCAGTTAATTCTGGACTTGCAAGAAGACGGTTCCTTGTTTCCCGGCGCCGCCACGCTGACCAACGACGCCCTGCGGGCCCAGTTTGCCCAAGGAAGGATCGGCATGTTCATGGGTGAATCCTGGGATGTGGGCGTCTTGAACGACCAGTTTCCGGCAAAATGTGACTGGGGCGTGGCGCCCGTACCTACCTATGACGGAAATTTTCACGGGAAAACCCGCGCCATGTTGCTGGGGGGTTTTTGGAATATAAACAACCAAAGCCGTTACAAATTGGAAGCCTGGGAAGTGGTGAAATGGTTCAGCCGTTATGAAGTGCGGGCGCAAATGCTGGAAGCGGCGAAAAATATTGACCTTGATCCCCAAGTAATTGCCCACGTCAAGAACGCCCGGCAAATAGACGACAACTTTAAAGCATTCGCCGGAACCTTGCACCAAGATTATCTGGCCACTTATCCTTATTTGCCTGACTGGAAAAATCCGGATATTAGCCCGTGTACCGTCTTCCAGCGGATTCTGGTGGAAGGGGGGGATTTGGAAGCGGAATTAAAACGTGTGGATGAAATTTGGAACTCGCAGCTGGACGAGTATTATGCGAATCATCCCTATGCCGAGCGCGGGTGGAATACCTACCCGGAATTTGACCGGCGAACCGGCCGCTTTGGACCGCCGCTGGTTCCCCATAACGGGGTGGTCAAGCCCAATTTAATCGAAGAATGGGCGGCGGCGGCGGGCAAAATCTTCAACACCGGTTCGGACTAGGCGACCGGGTCTCTACCCCCCGGAGGTGATGAAATGCCAATAGCAAAAATCAAAATTTTAATTGCTGATGATATGTTACCGATCCGGGAGTATCTGAACACCGTTCTCCAGCACGAGCCGGATATGGAAATAATCGGCACCGTCGGTACCGGTAAAGAAGCGGTCGAAATGGCCCTTTCCTCTTTTCCTGATGTGGTTTTAATGGATTTGGAGATGGAAACCCCCCGCGCCGGCGTAGACGCCATTAGTATAATTACCCAGAAAGCGCCCGGCATTCGCTGTGTGGTCTTGACCCACTTTGAAGACGACGAAACCGTTTTTGCCGCCTTTGAGGCCGGTGCCGTTGATTATATTTTAAAAAACTCTTCGGTGGCAGAGATTTTGGAAGCCGTCCGTTCCGCGGCGCGGGGGATGTCGCCCATCCGGCCGCAGATTGCCCAGATGATCCGGGAAGAATTCCGGATCATGCGTGCCGAGCGGGCCTCTCTGGTGGCTACTTTAAATATTGTTTACCGGCTTACCCCCACCGAACTGGAACTCTTACGCCTGCTGGCGGAGGGGAAAACCCAACGTGAAATAGCGGAAATACGTCATGTCGCCCCCTCCACCATCCGCACTCATGTCGCCAATATTCTGAAAAAATTTAATGAACCCACCGTCCGTGATGTTGTCAACCGCCTCCGCCGTCTCGGCATCTTTAATATCTTCGGCACCGAACAGGATGAGAACGAAAGTTGACGAAACATACCCAAGCAAAAGGACCGGTACCAGCCGGTCCCTTTTGCTTTTTGTTAAAAATGCTTTCTACTTTGAAGTTTGCCGTCATTTCGGCGGCTTCCGACGCCCGGAAAATTGGGGAAGAAATGGTGCTTCTGTCCATAGGCGTCAGAACCTCATCCTCCATAAACACCTGGAAGTCATCAAAACGGAAGGTGACCGGAGTTCCCCATGCTCCTATATAAGGCATCCACCAAGAAAGTGGATGCCCTTTTTCCCCCATCCCGGGCGCACCGTAAAAAAAATGACCGGCTTTCACCGGTCTTTTCTATTTCTCCTCTTCTTTACTTTCCGCTTCCAGTTGGTCAAGTCTTTTTTGAATCTCCGCCATCTCCTTCTTCAGGAAAGACGCCCGTTGCTTGAGGTATTCGGCCTCCTGAGAAGGATCGGGTTTGATAAAAGGGTGGTTGGCCGCCGCCCAAGCCGGCGGAATTGCTGCCCTCGGCCAGGGACCGTACCCGAAACGGGCCCACCCGGGTACTCCGGTGGCATAAGAACAATGGCGCCACCCACGGCCACGGCCTCGCCAACCGAAACCCCGGCCTCCCCATGGATTCATAGATCCGGGAAGAGGGTAACCGGCACAATATCCGGCCGCTCTGCCGCTCATCGGTCCGTATCCCCAAGGCCCGGTACCGTCGCCAAACGGCATATTCATTCCCTCCTTTTGTTGTTATGAGCATATGTCATTTATAATTATAATTTCTTTTTGGACATATGTCAATAACTAAAATTTAGTAATGCTCTTATTTTGGTGAATATGCCGGTTTGTATCCGGTGTAGCCCGAAAGAAAAATAGGGGGAAAACAATATCACTGATACAACAGGGAATAAGCACAGCGACGATTATGAACAAGAACACCATTCCGATATGCTCCATCCATCCGGTTAAACCGAAAGAAACAAGATAGAGGATGGAGGCCATACTGCTGATAAAGACATGAGCGGCATGGGAAAAAACCGAACTGTTTTCAATTACGGTCGTGGAAATAAGGCCGGCAAAAATTCCGGCGCCGACAAAGGAAATCACGATCTCCGGATGTTTAATTACGCAGATATGGAGTTCCATGGCCGTCCCCAGCAATCGCCCGGAGACAAACGGGATAAGAATGTCGCTGATGCCGCAGATGAGTACTGCCCCCGCAAAACCGACGGCCACCGCTTTCCACACCTTTTTCTCATACCGCCAAAAAACCGTGGTGGTAGCGGTGGCGCTCATCAGCATATGAACCGGGTGAAAGACATGGAACAATCCGGCGGCAGCTTCCGGAAACCTCCCCTCATCAAGAAAAAAAGCGACGTAACTTAAAACCGCTACGATAATCAAGCCAAAAGCAGAACTGAAAATGGTGTACGGAAAGTGGGCGCGTAATTCCTCCCGTATATGCCCCAGCTTATGCATGGATTTTCCCTCCTTCTTTCATCATGCCGCCCCGATGGTCTTATCCTCCCGTGAACGCTGTTTCGCCGTCCCATGATCAACCATCACACTTATATTCTTTACCCCTTCCTAACATTCTCCTTTTTGCCGGAAAAGACAGAACATTTATATCCTGGTTGTTCTTTAGTTTAAAGAATTTTTGAACATATATCAATAATAAAACCTCAAATACTTACCAAACTTCAATAAATAATCATAGAACAACTGGCGGTTCAACATTTATACTTAAATTAGCCCAATCATAAAAAAGAAAAGGAGTATGCCAGATGAGGAAAAAAACGTTCTCTCTTCCCAATTCGGCTTCGACGTTAAAAATCGCCCCGTTAATGGGATATCCGGGGATAGAACTTGCCGGAACCACGCTTTATGACAGCCTGCATGATAGCAGGGCCCAGTATGCCGCCGTTGAAGCCTTATATGAAAAATTCCATCCGGATTTTGTCTTTCCCTTTATGGATCTCACTGTCGAATGCGAGGCCTTGGGGTCTCCCCTCCAGTATAGCCCGGAGCACACACCGTTGGTGGCAAAAAAAATCATTGCCACCTACAATGACCTGAAAAATCTCCGCCTGCCGGAAATCGGAGAAGGCAACCGCCTGCATGTGTACGTGGAGACCCTGGAATTACTGGTAAAAAACCTTCCCTCCTCCGTGGTCAAATGCGGCTATATCTTAGGGCCTTTATCGCTGACCGGACAACTGATGGGCACCAGCGAACTGGCGCTGCAGTCCGTCCTCGAACCGCAAATGGTTCACGATCTTCTCCAGTTCTGCACGGAGTTTCTCCAAAAATACCTTACGGCTCTTTTGGCGGTCAAACCCGGAGCTATTATGATTCTGGAACCAACGGCCGCCCTTTTCTCGCCCCAACAGGCAGAGGAATTTTCCTTCCGGTATATCCGGCAATTGCTCGCCCATATGGGTGAAACCCCTTGTCTTCTCCACAATTGCGGCAAGATTGACCATCTGGTTGACGCCTTTGCTTCATTGGAGTTGGCGGGAGTGAGTATTGGTTCCTGCGTCGAAGCGCCCGCAATCCATAGCAGGCTGCCCGAGGATTTCCTGCTCTTTGGCAATCTCGATCCCACACGGGTCTTCCTCCAGGGGGAACAAGCCGATGTCCAAAGGGAAACAGAAAAACTGCTGAACGCCATGAAAGGCAAGGAAAATTTCATCCTCTCTTCCGGCTGTGACCTGCCGCCCGGTGTCTCTTTATCCCAAATCGCAACTTTTATGGAGACAGGCCGGCGTTTCCCCTGGAACCAGTAGCCGGCCTCAGGCTGCTTCCTCGAAACATTATTCGCGACAGCGGAAGGATCTCCTCTCCTTCTTAACTGATATAAACAATATTTAATTAATGTTTTTCCCCGGGAAACCGGCACAAAACCGGGGGCTCTTTTTATTTTTAGCCAAAAGATCTTTTGTTGTTTTTTTCATAATTCCCTTTAATTTGGGTTTTTTTGTGATATAATATATCCTGAACATATTAAGGAAGTCCCAAGCGGCCGGTTAAAGCTGCCCAAGGGCCGGAGAACAACGGAAGTCCCGTCTTATTGCCATATCTCTTCGACCTTCTTTCCGATTACTTCGGCAATAGCCTGTCGTACGCGGGGTGTTTTCTCTTTCCCTTGGATAACCATGGAAATCAACGACGGGGTAATCCCCAGCTTTCTGGCGATCGAGGCTTGCGTGACTCCCTTAAGCATTAAAGCGGCTTTAATTTCTCGCGGGTCCAAAACCTCTCCTCCTTTTTCTTGAAACTATCTCATTTATTCCTATTTTATCTGAATTTTGAACCAAAATCAAGTTGGGGATTGGTTTTTAAAACCATGGAGCAAATGAAGACGATTGGCCAACGTTTGCGCGCCGCCCGTATAAAAAAAAATTTGACCATTCCCCGCGTTTCGGAACGGACAAAAATCTCCCGGGGGAATTTAAGCCTGATCGAAAACGATAAAAACAAACCCTCCTCCGATACCCTGGTTTTATTATCCGAACTCTACGATGTTTCCACCGACTGGATTCTTAAAGGCCGCGATCGCGATCCCTCCCTGGTCAAAGAAGCTCCGGACTCCTACTCTTTGGAAAGGAAAAAAGGGGAATTGGAGAAGTTTTATCAATTATTGGTTCAGGCCTGGGAAGAGGGGGACGAAGAGATCCGCGGCTGGATTCTGGTTCAGCTCCGGAGGGCTTTTCCGGAAATTGCCGAAAAAATCCATGGCCATCCCAAAGGCTTCTTGCTTAAATAAATTGTTATTTTATTTTTTATTGCCTTCTTCCGGCAGGTGGTGTAAAATAGAATTGGTAAATTCTGCGGAGTAAGGACGCCTTCCTCCAAAGATCAATTTTCCCTGAGGCCAAGGCTTTGCCTGAAGCAAAAGGAAACAAGAACGTTCTGTTTTAAAAATTCCTTTCGCCTGTCCTCAGGACGGGTTTTTTATTTTGCCCCGAAGGGAGGATTCCCGATGAAAGACCAACGGGTTGGTGTCATTGGCATTGTGATCGAAGAACCCCAGAGAGTCCAGGCCAAGCTGAACCACTATATCAGCGAAGCGAGCGAAATTGTCATCGGCCGGATGGGAATCCCGTACCGGACCCGGAACATAGCTGTCCTGGCCATCTTGGTGGACGGCACCAACGACCAAATCAACGCCCTCACCGGGCAACTGGGTTCCCTGCCCGGAGTCAAAGTACGGGTGGCCTTGTCAAAATAACTTATTGCCTAACAGGAGGTGGAAAAGATATGTTACGAAAAATTTTCCTGTTTACCCTGGTCCTTTTCCCGGTTATCTTTCCCCCCGTCATGGCGGGGGAAGCGCCTGCCCGTGTCGAACTGAATGTCGTGGCGCTGGCCGGTCCTACCGGCTTGTCTTTGGTGCAAATGATGGAAGAAAAACCGGAACTGGCTCCGGAAGTGACCGTCCATTATTCCGTGGTCCGGACACCCGAACAAATGACGGCCCGGATCGTTTCCGGCGAAGCAGATTTTGCCGCGATCCCCACTAATCTGGCGGCCGTCCTTTACCGCCGGGGAATCCCGATCCGTCTGGCAGCCATTACCAACTGGGGTGTCATGTACCTGGTGGGCAAAGACCCCGCGGTTACCGGATGGGAAGACTTGAAAGGCCGGGAACTGGCCGTCACCGGCCGGGGAACCACACCGGATATTCTCCTCCGTTATTTCCTGCAGGCCAAGGGTCTTGATCCGGATAAAGACCTTACGCTCCGCTACTACGCCGCCCCTGTTGAATTGGCCCAACTGGTGATTGCCGGAAAAGTCGACCTGGCAACCCTTCCCGAGCCATGGGTCACGGAAGCGGTGCAAAAAAACCCAGAGATGAAAATTCTCCTGGATTACCAGGAGGAATGGAAAGCCGCTACGGGCAGCAGCAAATCTTACCCCCAGAGTTGCCTGGTGGTCCGGGCGGAACTGGCGGAAAAAAACCCCGGCCTGGTAAGGGAGTTTCTGGTCCGGGCCGCCGCCGCCACTGAATGGGTGAACAAATACCCGGACGCCGCCGCGCCTTTGGCGGAAAAATACCTTTTTATCTCTGCGGAAGCAGCCCGCGGGTCCGTCCCCCGCTGTAATCTCCAGTTGCTCCCGGCCTGGGAGATCAGGGAAGAGATCGACCAATATCTGCAAAAACTGTACGACTTCAACCCGGAAACCGTAGGGGGAGAGTTGCCCGATGCGGATTTCTATTTACAAAAATAATTTTTTACTCCTCGCCTCCTCCCTGCTGGGAGTAATCTTGCTTTGGAGCGCGGTGGCGGCGGTGACCGGAAAGGAGATTATCCTTCCCGGTCCTGCCGCCACCTTCGGCGCCTTGCTGACGCTGATTGTTTCCGCTGATTTCTGGTGTCACCTGGGCGCCACTCTGCTGAGGGGCGCGGCCGGTTTCACCCTCTCTTACCTGGCGGGGCTGGCCGCCGGGGTGATTTGTGGTTTGAACCCCTATTTCAACACGGCTTTCCGTCCCCTGCTGGTCACCATCCGCAGTACCCCTTCGATGTCCCTGATTCTTCTGGCTTTAATCTGGTTCCGTGCCGATTTTGTGGCCGTTTTCGTAACTTTTCTCGTGGTTTTCCCCCTGGTCACCCAGAATGTAGCCGACGGAATAAAGAATATCGACCCCAACCTGGTGGAGATGGCCCGGGTTTACCGGGTCAAACCTTTCCGGATCTATAAAGAACTCTATGTGCCGGCCATCCTCCCCTACCTGGCCGCCGCCGCCGCCAACGGCCTGGGGCTGGCCTGGAAAGTGACGGTCGCAGCCGAGGTGATGGCGGTGCCGGCGCGGGGAATCGGCGCGGAAATGGATAAAGCCCGGATTTTTCTGCAAATCCCGGAAGTCTTCGCCTGGACAGTGGTGGTGGTTTTATTGGGTCTCTTTTTTGACCGGGCCCTGGAAGCCATCGTGGAAAAGAGGATTCTGGCATGGAAATAAAAGCGGAAATCGAGTTTTCACTGCATAAGGTCACCAAATCCTACGGCGCCCTGAAGGTGCTGAACGGGATCTCCCTGGACGTGGCGAAAAACCAAATTACCGCGATTCTTGGCCCTTCCGGTTGCGGCAAGACCACCCTTCTTTCTTTAGTCGCCGGTTCCCGGCAACCGGACGGCGGCGAGATCCGCGGGCTGGAGAACAAGAACTGCAGTTTTCTCTTTCAAGAACCCCGCCTGCTGGACTGGTTGACCGTAACGCAAAATATTGCCTTTGTCCTGAAGGATAAACTCCCCGCTGAAGAAATAGAGCCAAAAATCGAAAGTTTTCTGAAGAAGACCGGGTTGTTTGCCTACCGGAACTCCTATCCCCGCCGGTTAAGCGGCGGCCAACGCCAGCTGGTGGCCATGGCCCGGGCCCTGGCTTA
This sequence comes from Bacillota bacterium, assembly GCA_036678685.1. GTDB lineage: Bacteria > Bacillota > UBA4882 > UBA10575 > UBA10575 > JAZIHH01. The sequence goes on along the minus strand of JAZIHH010000020.1, from coordinate 481,317 downwards.
TCCTTCCCGTATTCTGTTGATGGATGAACCTTTTAAATCACTGGACCCGGCACTAAAATTCGACTTGATCCAACATTTTTTACGGCTCTGGACGGCGGAACCCCGAACGGTGCTTTATGTCACCCATGAGATTAAAGAAGCCCTGTTGCTTGCGGATGAGATCTATATCCTTTCCCAGAAACCCACTGTGATCCGCAGCCGCCATCCCCTTCCCATCCCCCGTTCCCAACGGCGTTATGATGATTGCTCCCTGCAGGCGCTGGAAAAACGGATCGCCGGTGAATTCCGCAGCCAAGACAACCCGGCCGGGCCGGCGGGTAAAACGTTTAATTTCTACTAAAGACGACAATTTCCTTTACTGCCTGTTCCAACTGTAATATAATATATGTATAAGGGAATAGCTTTTCAGGGGCAAGGAGGCCAAAATGAAAGCATTCGTAGCCAGGCAACCGATTTTTAACCGCCAGCAGCAGGTAGTCGCTTATGAGTTGCTCTTTCGCAGCGGACTTGAGAATTTTTATAACGAAAAAAACGGTGACTTAGCCACCGCCCGCGTCATCACGAACAGTTTTATGTTGGTGGGCATCGAAACCCTTACCGCCGGTAAACGGGCTTTTATTAACTTTACGGCCAATATGTTGCTTAACGAAATTCCCACCCTTTTCCCGCCGTATTTGATCGGGGTGGAGATTCTGGAGAATGTCGTCCCCAACGAGGAGATTTTATACGCATGTGAAAAACTGAAAAACTCCCGTTACCTTTTAATTTTGGATGATTTTATCGTCAGCCAGAAAAATAATCCCCTGGTGGAACTGGCCGATATCATAAAAGTCGATTTCCGCACCACTTCGAAAAAAGACCGGTCCGCCCTGGCCGAAAGGTTTGCGGGAAACCGCATCCAACTGCTGGCCGAAAAAGTGGAAACCCTTGATGAATTCCGGGAAGCTCTGGAGTTGGGTTACTCCTATTTCCAGGGCTTCTTCTTTTGCCGTCCGGATATTATCAGCCGGACTGATATTCCTTCCCACCGCCTGACTTACTTTCGTATGCTCCAAGAACTGCACCGGGAAGAACCAAATTTTGAGGAACTCACCCGTATTGTCGTGGCGGACATCTCGCTTTCTTATAAACTCTTACGGCTCGTCAATTCCGCTATTTTTGGTTTCCGCAACCGGATAACCTCGATCAAACAGGCGCTGGTCATTCTGGGCCTTCAGGAAATTAAAAAATGGATAGCCCTCCTGGCCCTGAAAAGTTTAGTGGAAGACAGGCCCGAGGAGTTAATGGTAATTTCGGTAATCAGAGCCCGGTTCGGGGAGAACATCGCCCTGGCCATCGGCCTGCAGAACCGGAGTTCCGAATTTTTCCTCATGGGCTTGTTTTCGATGATCGACGCTTTCCTGGGTCGTCCCATGGAAGAGATCATTGGTGAGCTTCCCGTGTCCAACGACATAAAAGACGCCCTGACCGGCGTGGAAAACCTCCTCGGAGTGGTTTACCGGTTAATGACGGCCTACGAAAGAGCCGACTGGAACCGGGTGACCCAGTGTTCCAGTCGGCTTGGCCTGGATGAAGAAAATATTTCCGAATTTTTCCTCAAATCGGTGGAATGGGCTAACCAGCTTTTTGCTTCGGTGTTTACATGATTTGCCAATAAACAGCACCCGTTATTCCACGGAATAGTCGTCAAAATATCCCTGAATCAAAACAACAGGCGTGCCCTTGTCCCCGCTGCTGCTGGTCAAATCCGCCAGGCTCCCCAAGAGATCGGTTAAACGCCGGGGAGTTGTCCCCTGAGCATCCATCTCCCCTACCAAAGTAGCTCGTTTCTCTTTGATCCGCTTCTTGATGGCCTCTTCCATTGCTTCCCCCTGGAGCCCGCTCAGCTCTTCATCGACCAGGTATTTTAATTTAATCTCGTTGGAAGTACCGGCCAGGCCGGCGGTGTAAGCCGGGGAGACGACCGGATCCGCCAGTTCCCAAATTTTGGCCACCGGATCCTTAAACGCGCCGTCCCCGTAAATCATCACTTCCACGGTTTTCCCGGTCAACTTTTTCAGCTCGGCCTGGACTTGTTCGACAAAAGCCTGACCGTCCCTGGGGAAAAGCTTGAGTTTTTCATTGGTAGCCAGATTAAAACCGAGAAGACCGAATTGGGGATTATAACCGTTCCCCTTCACCGGTTCCGTGCATATTTCGTCCAAACTGTAGACCTTTTGTGCCCCTGCCTTTTTAACCAGCTTTTTCGTTCTTTCCCGGTCGTGAATATTCGCCACCAGCACATTTTGGGTATATCGCAATACCGCCGCCGGATTATTGGAAAAGGCGATGGTTACATTGCCGTTAACAGCGGAGCTTTTATAAAGGCTTACATAATCCACACCGGTAAAGGGGTGTTTTACTTCCTCGCCAAATAAGCGCCGGTATTCCTCTTCGGTCAGAAAATCGACGCCGGGATTGATTCCCGCTTCCTCCATCCGGTCAAGATCCATGATCGGATTGCCGACCTCGTCAAAGGGATAACTCAACAGGACATAGACACGGGAAAAAGCCCGGGCTATGGCCTTGAGAACCAAAAAAAACCGGTTCCTGCTTAAAATGGGGAAAACCACTCCTATATCCGGTGACGCGAATTTGTTTTGCAAATCCGTGGCCACTTCATCAATGGTGACATAGTTCCCCTGCGCCCTGGCGACCAGAGACTCGGTGACCGCCAGCACATCCCGGTCCCGAAGTTCATACTGTTCTTCTTTAAGGGACTTCATCACGCAGTCCACCACTACCCGGACCAAATCGTCTCCTTCTTGTACAATCGGAGTTCTTAGACTCCGTACATGGATACCGGTTATCCTCATTTCCTTTCCTCCTGCTTCCTTTTATAAAACCCTATTATAACTTGATCACGGATTCAGACATGCAACTCTACTATATCACCGTCGGCCAGGGGATAATTTTTTTCCACGGACTGTCCGGGGAACTTGGTGGACCCCCATACTTTCGCCTGTTTCAAGCGGCCGGGGAAATCCCTGTGCACCTATGCGGCAAGTTCCAAGACGGTTTCCCCTTCCTTCAAGATAAAAGGTTTGGCTTTATCCGGCGCCCGGCCGGGAATTTTGGTATAAACCCGGATAATACGCAACCGCCGGAAAAGACAACCGCGTAACCTCTCCAGACTTTCCGGCTGCTTGATGGAGACCGCCAGCATCTCCCACCCCGGTGAAAATTCCCGGAGAAGCTCCAGCCGGTCGCCGGCTCCCGGCAGGTCGGCTTTGGCTATTAACACCAGTACATCGTCGGCTGTTTTGGTCTGCGGCCCGGGTTCTTCACCGGGAGGGGCTAAAATCGACCGTTGGTAAAGAATTTCCCGGCAACCTTCCAGTTGTTCCAGGCAATCGTCACTGCCCCCGTCGACCACCAGGCCAATTAAATCGGCCTGCCGCAAGGTTCCGGCCATCCCTTTGGGCAGCTCTCCCTCCATTACCGGCGGCAGATCGACAAGTTGAATCTTTATATCTTCGTAATTCATCATTCCTACCACCGGCAACTGGGTGGCAAAGGGGTAGTCGGCCACGGTCACCGGCGCCCGGGTGAGGACCCCGACCAGCGCCGATTTACCGGTGTTCGGGTAACCCAAAAAAACCACCTGTCCCGCCCCTTCAACAGGGATTTGAAAGGGATCGGCGGTGCGGGCGCCGGCTTTAGTCTCGGCGGCCTTTCTGAGCTTGGCAAGGCGTTTTCTTAAATCGCCCTGGAGGTGCTCGGTCCCTTTGTGTTTGGGGATCACCGCCAACATTTCCTCAAGGGCGGCAATTTTTTCTTCCCGACCCTGGGCACGGCGGTACCTCTCCTCTGCCGCCTTGTACTGCGGGGTCAGGTTGGCGGGCAAGAAACTCACCTGCCTTTACAACTCTTAAATTTATTTATTTCTTAATCTATTTATTCCGCAAATCTTCCGGTCAGGATAAAAAACCTTCTTGTCCGCGGCTTAACCTGTGCCGGGGCCGGGTAAACACTCCCCGGTTCGCCCTTTCTGCTCCACCCTGACACATACCAACGGCTCCCTCTCCCCGGGTGCTTCCTTGCCGCCGCGGCCGGCGGCTGGGAAAAACAACCATTAAACAAATCAGGCCGGGGAGAAACAAAAGCCGGAGTTTGTCAAGTTCTCTTCCCGGCATATTATACAACATCGCCATAAATGTTGCAACCTTTGACGCTTGATCCGGTTAATTTCACCCCCGCGCCAACGAGGGCTTAAACTTCCAAGGTAAAGCCCTTATTAAAAAGCTGCAAACAGGCGTCAACGACCTTAGGTTCGTAGAGAATCCCCCGGTTTCTATAGATCTCATCCAACGCCATCTCTATGTTCAGGGCGGCCCGGTACGGCCGGTGGGAAGCCATGGCTTCAATAACATCGGCCACCGCCAGGATTTTGGCTTCCAGGACAACCTCATCCCCCTTTAAACCCAGCGGGTAACCGGAACCGTTTAACCTTTCGTGATGTTGCAGAATGATCTTCGCGATCGGCCACGGGAAATCTACCGCCTTTAAAATATCATATCCCACCCGCGCGTGATTTTTAATCAAACTAAACTCGATGTCAAGGAGACGGCCGGGTTTATTCAAAATCTCCGCTGGCACGTAAATCTTTCCCAGGTCGTGAACGGTGCCGGCCATGCGTACCGCCTCCACTTTTTCCTCGGGAAGGGCCATCTCTTCGGCTATGGCCTGGGCCAAATGGGCCACTCTTTTCTGATGGCCGGCGGTGTACGGGTCCCTCTTTTCCACGGTGACCGCGATGGTCTGAATAAAACCTTCCATAATTTTTCTGAGTTTGGCCATATTGCGCAAATTTTCCTGCTGGGAGATGATTTTAATCCCCCGCTCCTGCAGTTGCCTGGTAAGCATCACACCCTGCAGGGCATTGCATATTATGCGGCGCAGAGCGCCGTAGAGGGCTCCATCGGGGTCTTCAACCTCAAAAACAACAAAACCAAATTGGGTTTTGGCGAAATTCAGGGAAACCACCAGCCGGCCATAGGGTTCCTCCGCCGGTGGCAGGCCGGGAGGAACCAGTTGGCGGCAGTTAAAAATAACCGGGGTGTTCTCGGGGATTTTTATTCGTCCCTCTTTGTTGTAGGCCAGGATTAATTTGGCGGTTCCGTCCGGAAGGTTGCTCTCTTCACAATATTGAGAAAGATAACAGCCGGGCACTCCCAATTCGAGAAGTCTTTGCGCCAAAACCTCAATCAGCTTCGGCATATCCAAGGTAACCAAAAGTTCTTCCCGCAATTGGTTAAGGGTTTTATTGGTTTGCATTGAGGCATGAAACTTGAGCTTTTCTTTTAAAACAGCCTTCTCGCCAATCATGACCCGCACCTGATGCCAGAGGTCTTCAATTTCCCGGGCCATTTTATGATCCACGGCAAGATTGTTCCGTAATTCCGAAAGAAAAACTTGCCAGGTAAAAATATCCTCATCCGTCCATAAGGCCTCTTGCAAAAGGTCGTAACAGGTTGTTAGAAATACCCCCGGTTTTTCCGCCACCAGTTCCGTCTGTAAAGCAGCAAGCAATTTGGCCGGTTTTTCCTTTAAATTCCCCTCAAATATGTTGCTCCGCCGTGAGCTTGTCTTCTTCATGAACTCCGCTAAGATTTCTTCTTTGTAGTGGAGAAAAACTTTGGGCCGGGAACCGTTTATACCGGCGGGCTCCCCTTTGGCCGCGCTCATGGTGAACACGGAGAAACAACCGCAGGATTCACGAAAGACCGGTCTCGTCGGCACAATTATTTTCTGCGGGACCTCTTCTTTCTTGATCAGTTTGACCAGCGCTTCCGCCGCTTGCCGTCCTTGTTCGTACAAGGGTTGGGCGACGGTGGTCAGCGGCGGCGATGAATAACTGCTTATTTCCAAATTATCAAAACCCACCACCGCGGTATCGTAGGGGACACGCACCTCCTTCCGGCGCAACTCTTCCAGCGCCCCCAAGGCCATTTCGTCATTGGCCGCCACGATCGCATGGATTTTATGAAGTAAATTTCTCTCCCAAAGCCTTTGGACGGCCGTTCTTCCACTGGCAGACGTAAAATCCCCCTCCATTACCAGTTCGGGGTGGAAAACAAGACCATGCTCCTGAAGGGCGGTTTGGAAAAGGACAAACCTTTCCGCCGCGTCCCGGTTGTCCTTGGGTCCTGTTATGAAAGCGAGATTCCGGTAACCATGATCTTTAATAAGGTGGGTCAAAATTTTTCTCATCCCGGTAGCATTATCCACGATTATGGAAGTAATCTCTTCGAGGTCAACAGCCACACTGACGAGGGGAAGGCCGGGAAACTTCCGGCAAAAATCTTTGAGCTGGCCCAGATTGGAAAACCGCCCGATCGTTGCCGCGAGAATAATCAGGCCGTCGACATTTTCTTTGCCGGCCAGATCAAAAAGAATGTTACGCTGAGCCTCATACTCACGTTTGGAGTTAATCGCTCCGCCTTCAAAACAGAGAAAGTTAAATCCTCTTTCTTTTGCGTAATCCATCACACCCTGGAGGATGTCGGTCTGGTATTGCGTATCCACCCAGTCAATAAGCATGCCGATCGTCAACCGTTCTTTTTTGCCATGGTTGAATTCGTCCATAGTAAACTCCTTTTTCTATCCTTTATCCGATCAAACAGTATCCTTTTATCCTGATTATGTTATCGTCTTTTCGGGCATGGGCGCGTTTAATCACCACGCGACTCCCTATTTTCCTTGCATTTTTTTAATAACCCCTGCACTTCCTGTTGGTGTTTTTTGGTCTCCTCCGGATCAAGTTCAAAGGTTACCTGGAGCCAACTGCCCTCTTCCGCACCGGCAGGAAGTAATTCCCGCGGTACCACCAGTTTTAATTCGTCCTCTCCGACCAGGACCACGGCATATTTCTCTTCAAACCTGTCAATAACGGCTTTGACCTCATCCACCTCCTCCCGTTTCTTGCTGCGGAGCACGGCTGGTTTAAACAAATTTCCATAAATATTAATTCAATGTAAATTGACATGATCCTCTTTTTGTTCCATATAAATCCAACGATTTAAAACTGCCCCCGGCCTCCGCAATACTTGTCTGTTGGCCCAAGGCCTTAGTCAGGCGGCAGGATATTGCGGAAAAAATTTGCCGGCGAAAAAGTAAAAAGGCATGGGGATAACTGGGGAATAAAAAAACCCGCCCCGGCCGTTGGTTAAAGCTCCGCGCCAAGGGGCAGGAAAAGAATTAAAATTTACCACAAACCAAAATTTCCGGCAAACTATAGGGTTTTTATTTCCTTCTCTTCCAAACCCGAATTTACCGCTATAACCTCCGCCCGGCCGCCGGTGGCCCTGACCACGCTCCGGACGGTGACCGCCACCAGGACGATCGCCCCGCCCAGTAAAGACCAGGGGCCGGGGGTTTCTCCTATCACCAGGAAAACCCATAACGGGTTAAGAACCGCTTCGAGCACGGAGATGAGAATGGCTTCGAGGGCGGTTACGTGCTTGACTGCTTTGGCGTATAGAACGTACGGAAGAGCCAATTGAAAGATACCCAGCAATAATAAGATCAGCCACCCGGAAACCCCGGGCGGGGAGCCGAAAATAAAGGGCAGACCAACCAGGGCGGTAAGAATATTTCCCAGTAAAAGTCCTTCCAGAGGGGCGCCGTCTTTCTGTTTCCTTAAGAGAAGCGCCAGGGCGGCAAAGATAACCCCCATAACGAGGGCGAGTATATTCCCCAGCATTCCCCCGATCTCCAGATCGTCCAGGAAAAAGAGGAACATTCCCCCCATGGCCGCAAAGATGGTCAACCAGTCAAAGGCGGTGGTCCGTTCCTTTAAAAACCAGGCGCCAAAGATCGCCACATAGACCGGGGCCGTATATTGCAGGAAAATGACATTGGCGGCTGTGGTCAATTTATTGGCCACCACAAATAGGGTTGAACTCAACATATAGGCCACAGCGGTGGCAATCTGCAGGAAAGACCAGGTAAAACGGGGCCGCGGGCGGCAAAAAAGGAGAAAAACAGGGACGGCAAGGGCGCTCCGTACCCCGGCGATGGCCAACGGGTGCCAAGTAACGCCCTTGATGAGAAGACCGCCCAGACTCCAGAGGAAGGCGGTAAGAAAGAGATATAGCCGGGCTTTATTTTCCTTGCTGAGATTCTTCATGGTCTGTCCTTTCTCTTCTTATTTCTGTTTCAGGTGAAACATCTCCTCGGTTTCCCGGTTCGTCTTTAATCTCGTTCCTTTTCTATTTCATCTTCTCAATAATCGCCTCCGCCATCCGGGCGGTTCCCACGGCGGTGGGATCATTGCGGTCCGGTTTCAAATCGTAGGTAACATCCTTCCCCTCCCGGATCACCTCGGCCACCGCCTTCTCGATCCGGTCCGCCGCCACATTTTCCCCCAAGTATCTGAGCATCATTACTCCGGAAAGAATGATGGCGGTGGGATTTACTTTGTCCAATCCCTTGTATTTGGGAGCCGACCCGTGGGTGGGTTCGAAAATGGCGACCCCGTCCCCGATATTGGCCCCCGGCGCCACGCCCAGCCCGCCGACCAGGCCGGCACAGAGATCGGACAGAATGTCACCGTAAAGATTGGGCATAACCAAAAGATCGAAGTTTTCGGGGCGCTGAAGTAATTGCATACAGGCGGCGTCCACCAATACTTCGTCATACTCCACTATTCCCTTGTATTCTTCCGCAATCTCCCTGCCCACTTCCAAAAAGAGACCGTCGGTATACTTCATGATATTGGCCTTGGTCACGGCAGTGACTTTGCGCCGGTTGTGTTTCCGGGCGTACTCAAAGGCGAAACGGATAATTCTTTCACTCCCCGAACGGGAAATGGGTTTAATGGAAAGGGCCGCGTCCTCTTTTATCTTGCCGGCCGGTGCCAACTCCCTTATCTTGCGGGCTTCAGGAGAGCCGGCGGTAAATTCCACCCCGGCATAAAGGTCCTCCGTGTTTTCCCTGACAATCAGCAAGTCGATATTGGAATACCGGGAACGAACCCCGGGATAAGATTTACACGGGCGAACACAGGCGTACAAATTTAGTTCATGACGCAGGGCCACGTTGACACTGCGAAAACCCGTCCCGATCGGCGTGGTGATCGGCCCTTTGAGCGCTACTTTGTTCCGGCGAATCGATTCCAGAACTTCCTGCGGTAAGGGCGTGCCTTTCTCCTCCATAACGTCGATGCCGGCCTGCTGTACTTCCCATTCAATCTCGACGCCGGAGGCGTCAATAACGCGGCGGGCCGCCGCCGCCAACTCCGGTCCTGTCCCGTCCCCGGGGATTAAGGTAATACGGTAAGCCAATCTTCCCTCTCCTTTCCATAACGGTTATCGGCGATTATTTCTAACCACTTTGGGTTAATAACCTTTCATGTTCTCCGGGGTCCATTCCGCCCGGTCTTCCGCCACCCAGTCCGCCACCGCATACCGTTGTTCTTTTCCCAAACCGGTAACCACCTGTCCAATCCCGGCGTTAATGATCATCCGCCGGCAAAGTTTACACGGCTTGGTCCCCTCGATCCGTTCGCCGGTCTGCGGGTCAACACAGGCCAGGTATAGGGTGGCCCCCAACATTTCCCGGCGGGAGGCGTGAATAATGGCGTTCATCTCCGCGTGGACCGAACGGCAGAGTTCGTACCTCTCACCCGGTGGAACCCCCGCTTTCTGGCGCGGGCAACTTTCCAGATCAATGCAGTTGATGCTCCCCCGCGGCGCCCCGCAATAACCGGTGCTGATGATCTGGTCGTCTTTGACGATCACCGCCCCAAAGCTTCGCCGGAGGCAGGTGGACCTTTTAGCCACTTCCGCGGCGATATTCAGATAATATTCATCCTTCCCGGGCCTTCCCAAGATGAACTCCCCTTTTTCTTAGTTTTGTCCCTTTCTTCGCCCGCACTTCCTCGTATAACGCCAGTAACTCCCGGGTGATATTTTCCACCGAATAGCGGGCGGCCGATTCCCGGGCGGCATGGGCGAAGTCCCTTCTTCGCTCGTCGTTCTCCAGCAACTCCAGGATCGCCGCGGCAAAGCTTTCCGGGTCTTCCGGAGTCAAGAACCCGTTGTAGCCGGAAACAACCATATCCCTGCTGCCGCCGGCATTTACCGCCACCACGGGCACGCCGGAGGCCAGTGCTTCCAGGACAACAAGGCCGAACGTCTCGGTGGTGGACGGCATGACAAAAAGATCGGCGCTTCCGTAATAATTGGGAATCTCCCGGTAGTCCACCCGTCCGGTGAAAATCACTTTCTCCCCTATGCCCAGACTCCGGGCCTGCTCCTGCAGGGCGGTTTCTTCCGGCCCGGAACCGACCAGCATCAACCGGAGATCTTGCCGGCATTTTCGGGTAATGATGGTAAAAGCTTTTAAGAGTAAGGCCAGGTTTTTCTCCTTGCCCAGCCGTCCGGTATAAAGAAGCACACGGCAGTTTTGCAACCCGTAACGTTCACGGATTATCCCCCGGTCGATCGTTTCATAAAGATGTAAATCAATGGGGTTGGGCAGTACTTTAATCTCCCGGTTGATCCCGTAACTGCGCAGTATTTCGACCATGGATTCCGACGGCGTGGTTACCAGATCAACCTGTTGCACATAGTTGCAAACGAGTTTTTGCCCGGCCCGCCACACCAAGTTCGTTGGTAAAGGAGCGAAATAATGGACGTAACACTCGTACCGGGTATGATAGGTATAAACCAGCGGTATACCCATCCTCTTGGCGAAAGTTAAACCAACTTCGCCCAGGACAAACGGGTGGTGAGTGTGGATGATATCCGGTTGCAACTCCGCCAGAAAAGCGGAGAGTCCCGGATACCAGGGGATGGCTACCGGATAATAGACACGCCGGCTAAGATTGACCGCCGGGAAACGGAAAACATTCTCCTCCTTGTCCTCCCATCCCTTACAAGCGGGAGCAAAGATATAGACCTCATGGCCGGCCGCGCGCAGTCCCCGGCGGAAGAACCGGATTGCTGTTACTACCCCATTGGAGAGGGGTTCATAACAGTTGGTGAAGAAGACCACTTTCAAGCTGAATCACCCCATGATGACACTAATTATGCCTTGTTCCGGCCTTTTGCCCGGTTTTTAATTGAATGGTTCCCGGAGGGTAATTCTTTTTTTTACCGGACCGGCGGCGCCGGCCGGCAAATCCACGTATAAAACCAACTCTTCCCCGGGTTTCAAGTCGAGCCCGCCGTGGAGTAAAAAATCTTTCCGCCCGCCGGAAGCCAAAGCGGGAACATGGATGACCCGCGGGGTAGTCCCGGCAATTTCCCCCCCGGGCGTCAAAGCGACAAAATACAGCAAACAGACGGCCGGCTCCGTCCTCCCGGGGGAGTCGTTGGCCACGGTTAGGGAAATACTGTAATTCAACCGGTCCCTTCTTCCGGGAGCAAAGGTTAAAGCCGTTATTTTTACCTCCCGGATTGATACTCCCGGTAAGCTTTCCTCTTCACCCCCCGCCGCCGGCCAGCCGTTTCCCTGTTTCGCCATGTCGATTTGTTCCGCATAAAGGAACGCCTTTTCCTGCCATTGGTTCCTTTCTTCCAATAACCGTTTGTTTTCCCGGAAAAACTGGTTGATGATGAAGAAAAACAGGAAAACAAAGAGGATAAGAACTGTGGTTTTTATGACTTTTTGCGGCAAACTTGATCACTCTCCCCGGGCGGCCATTCCGTCTCCGTATAAAGCGCAACCCCTTTTCCCTTCAGTAAAGCGGCGGTTACCCCCAAACCCGGCCGTAGTCTTCCTTGAAAAGTTCCGTCATAAATGTAATTTTTCCCGCAGGAAGGGCTCTTGTCCTTCAGGATCGCTTCTTTTACGCCCTCCCTCTGTGCCAACTCCCAGGTCTTCTCCGCCCCCCGGCGGAAAAAAGCCGTCACATCTTCTCCGTGCTTGTTTTTCACCCCGGCCGCGCCCATCAGGACGGCCCGGCCGTCCCCGCCGGTGATTTCCGCCGGCGGTCTGGGCGTCCCCAGGCCTCCCAATTGTTCGGGGCAAACGGCAAGCATTCTCCTCCCCTTCAACTCCCGGAGCAAGGAAGGAGAAAGGCTGCTCTTCCCGTTATACCGGCAATTCTCCCCCAGCAGACAGGCGCTTAACAGGATGGGAGGGTCTTCTTTCACCATTCATCCTCCTCCGGGCCGGAATCTTCCGGGCGGCCGGACCAAAAATAAAACCCGCCGCGCCTTAATCCGGCGGCCAGCCGCCGCCGGATCAATTTCCCCACCAGGTAATGGACGGGAGGAAGCAGCAGCAACAGCCCAACCACATCCGTAAGCACCCCCGGGGTGACAAGCAGCAATCCGCCGGTCAGCACGCAAAGACCGCCGACCAATTCCTGGCCGGGCATACGGCCCTCCCGGAGGAGGCGCCGGACCCGGCTGATCAGGAAAAAGCCCTGGGTTTTGGCGAGAAAGGCACCGACGGCGCCGGTCCCCAGCACCAGAAAGATCGTCGGCCAGGTTCCAATCGCTTTCCCCAGTTCAATGAGGAGAAAAAATTCTATGACCGGTATAAGACTGAAGGCTAAAAGGAGGGCCAAAAGCAAAGAGTTCCTCCTCCTTACTCATTTCATCAGGGGCCATGACCTTTCCGCCCTCCGCCGGTCCCCGGCGGCGGCGGAGGGGACGGGCCGAAAGGTGCAAAAAACCGCCCCGCCAATCCGGCATTACTGGATCTATATTCGCGCAAAAACCGGGAATACCTTTTCTTTCAGTTCTCACCTTCCCGCCCGTTATCCCAGGGAAGCAAGGGCGGCCTCCGCTTATGCGCACTCCTTTTTTCCATTTCTCTGATCCTGTCGACGGCCGGGGAATGACCTTCACCGGTTAACAAATACCGGTCCAGTTCTTCATAGGTTAAGCCCATTTCCTCTTCGTCGGTCTGCCCTTCCCATAAGCCGCCGGAGGGAGGCTTGTCAATGATCTTCTTTGGTATTCCCAGTACACGGGCGATTTCCCGGACCTCGCTTTTCACCAGATGACCAAGGGGGAGGAGATCCACGCCGCCGTCGCCGTATTTGGTAAAATAACCAACCGTTAATTCACTGCGGTTTCCGGTCCCCACCACCAGGTAGTTTAGACGGGAGGCCCAATAGTAAAGGGCGATCATCCGTAACCGGGGTTTAATATTAAAAAACTCCGGCGTTTTTTCGTTTCCGGTTACTTTTTCCCCGGAAAAAAGCCCGGCCAGCAAAAGATAGGCCCCGGACAGGTCGATTAGCCGGTGCGGAAGGGCCAGTTTCTCCGCCACCAGCCGGGCGTCTTCCACCTCCTCCGGCGGGCTGAAACATGGCATGATTAAACCCAGGGCATTCCCGGCAAAGGCCTTTTGGCACAAGGCGGCCACCACCGCCGAATCAAGCCCCCCGGAAAGGCCGAAAACCGCCCCTCGGGCGCCGGCTTCCCTCACTTGCCTTTCCAACCAGGCGGATATTTCTTCTATTTCCTGTTCCGGGCGGCGCCCGCTGTGCCCTTGCTTCATGGTGATCCCTCCCGTATAAGATTCAGGGTTAAAGATTGTTTGCCGTTTAACCGAATAAATAGAATAGAACACCTGGAAAATTCCGAACGTTCCGGGGCAACCTTTTTGCCGGGGGGTCTGTAAGCATGAAACAGCAATCGCTCATCAGCACCTGGGCGAAGAGAAATTTTATCCAATGGTTTATGGATAACTATCCTTTGCGCAACGGCTCCCGCCAGGTCCTCGCCTATCTGGTCAAGAGCAGGCCTCTCCTTGACTCTTTGTATATCATTGAAAACGGCTCGCTTTTCCGGCCGCTGCTGGTCATCTCCAGCGCCAACACCGGTCTGCCTCCCTGCTTGCTGTTAACCATCAACAGCAATTTCCATAATCCCGACGCCATTCTGGAGTATTTGGAAAAATACAACGAAAACAAGCTGTTTTTAACTTTCTATTTTCCCGACCGCCAAGAGTGCCGCAATTTCTGGCGGGTGCTCGAAGAAACCCCTGTAGTGATCGAACCGGAAAAAGCCAAAAGCCTTCAGTTCAATTTTGAGCTCCAACTACTGCTGATGGAAGCGAAAAACGAGAAACGCCGGAAAAAACTGCTGGCCGAGATCGACCGGGTTTTGGGGAAAGGGGAAAAAGAAGCCTTCCACCGCCTGGTCCGTGAGTTAAAAAAACTCTAAACCCCACCCAACAGCTTCCGGAGAAAAGGAGCTTTTAACGCCACCGCGTTATAAGGACAAAACTCCTGGCAACAATAACACCGGATACAGGTGTTAAGATCCACAACGGCCTTTTCCCCCTGCCGGTGGATGGACCCGGCCGGGCAGGAGCGGATGCAGATTTCACATCCCCGGCAATTCTCGCCAATCACCGGCTGCAAAGTCCACCGTTTCCGGACAAAGTTGACCGCCCAGTCCGGGAAATTTCTGATCGCCAGAGGCGCGGCATCCTTCGGCACCTCATAGCCGGGAACGATAAAGTCCTCCACTTTTTCCCCGGTAATGGTGATCTCCTCCAGCCTTGCCCCTTTGCGACCTCTCTGTGCCGCCAGGGCCAGCAAGGGTATATCCTGCGGGCTCACGCCCATCACCCGGGCGATGACCGTGTCAAGGGCAAAAGGGTCCGTTCCGGCCATAAGCAGATTTACCGCCCGCAGTTTCCCGTGGCGCGGCCCGGCTCCTTCCATGCCGGCTACGGCATCAACCAGATGGAAAACGGGGTTTACGGTCAACGCCAGGTCGATCAGCATCGCCAAAAAAGCGTCCAGTCTCTGCAGGCGAAGGTGAAATTCGGCCTTATGCAGGCCTGTGATGCAGCCGTAAAGGTTTTTGACCGCCCCGGAAATCCGGGTCAGACCGTGGGTTTTCATCCGGAGAAGGTTAAGAACGGCATCCACTTCCCCCAGTTCACGCGCGAGGGGAAAATGTCTGATTGGCCCCCCGGAGCCGGCGCTTTCAACCTCCGTCGCCTCTTTGAACTCGGCCAACGGCACGCCCAGTTCCCGGCAGATGGCGGCCACACCGGTTTTTTCCGCCACTTTCCGCAGACTGCCAATGCCGGGACTGTCCCCGACCAAGGGCCGGGCTCCTGCCTGTAACAGTTCGCGTAAAACGGCCCGCACCACTTCCGGATGGGTGGTAACCCCTCTCTCCGGGGCCTCCGCGGCCAAAAGATTGGGTTTAACCAAAACCCGCATCCCCGGCCGGATGTACCGGCCCACACCGCCGGCTAAAGAAAAGACCCGCCGGACAGCGGACTGGATCTCTTCCCGGTCGTAAGTCGTACAACGGACCAAAATCACTTCCGGCATGAACCAACCTCCTTGCGGCAACCAAAAAAAGTTCCCTGGTTGATTCGCCGGGAAGCCAGGGAAATCCTTTGTTTTTTTGTTTAAAATTTAATACCTTCCAGTTCCAAAAGGTATCTTTTTAATTTTACCCCCCCGCCAAAACCCCCGAGCCCTCCGCCCGTCCTCACCACCCGGTGACAAGGGACCAGGATGGGGAGTTTGTTGGCGGCACAGGCTGTTCCCACCGCCCGGGCCGCCCGCGGAAAACCGGCGCTTTCCGCCGTCTCTTTATAGGTACGGGTCTGCCCGTAGGGGATCTCCGTCAAAACCTGCCATACTCTTTGTTGAAAGGGGGTCCCTTCCTGACGGCAGGCAAAATCAAAAAGGACTTTCCGTCCCTGAAAATAGGCTTCCAACGCCGCCAAAACCGGGTGCCCGCCCGGACATTCGGTTGCCGCACGGCTCTCCGGGGGAAGGTTGTCCCCGGGCAAAACAAGACGGGTAATGAGACCGTCCGGCGCCCAAAAAACAAAGCCTTTCCCCAATCCGGTATGAAATGGAGCAAAAAACATTCTAACCTCTTTGTTCCTGCAAGTTTTTCAGGTTTTCCCGGGGAGAGTAATTCGCCTTTTCCCGGAGAAAATCCTCCCCGACTTTCCATATATCCCCGGCCCCCATGGTAATTATTAAATCACCGGGCAACGTCTCCTGCAACAAATGTTCTTTGATGCTGTTCATATCCCCCAGATACCTGACATCATTGTGGTATTTGCCGGCTTCAGCCGCCAGGATCCGGCTGGAGATGTCGCCGGGGTCCTTTTCCCGGGCCGGATATATATCGGCCAGGACCAAAATGTCGGCGGCGTGGAAAGCGCGGGCGAAGTCCGCTAAAAGATAACGGGTCCTGCTGAACAAGTGGGGCTGAAAAACACACCAAATCCGGCCGGGAAAATGGCTCCGCGCCGCGGCCAGGGTATTGGCTATGGCCACCGGGTGATGGGCATAATCATCGACCACCAGTATTTTATCGGCTTCGCCCTTAATCTCGAACCGGCGTTTGACCCCCTGAAACTCCTCCAAAGAAGCGAGGGCCTCTTCCACCGTTACGCCCAATTGGGCGGCGGTGGCCAGAGAAGCGAGGGCGTTTAAAATATTATATCTTCCGGGCACTTGTAACCGGAGTTTTCCCCGGTACTCCCCGCGGTAATACAGTTTCCCTTCTGTTCCCAGGGGCGGGAGGGTCCTTGGTTCAAGAACAAACCAGTCGGCTTCCGGAGTAAGGCCAAAACTGGTCACCGGTGCTTTGGAGACGGCGGCCAGCTCGTGAAAATGCTTTTCTTCCCGCCACATCACCAGTCCTCCGTCCGGCGGCAGGAGCGAGACGAATTCTTTAAAGGCCTGGACTACCGCTTCGGAGGTGGGGAAGACATCCGGATGATCCCAGTCCACATTGGTTACGATGGCATATTTTGGGGAAAGATGCAGAAAGGAGCGGCGGAACTCACAAGCTTCGACCACAATAAAAGGGCTTTTCCCCGTCCGGTGGTTCCCCGGCAGTTCATTCATCTCTCCTCCCACTTCAATGGTGGGATCCTTGCCGCTCTTGATGAGAATTAGGGAAACCATGGCCGTCGTAGTGGTTTTTCCATGGGTGCCGGCCACGGCGATTCCTGTTCCCATCTCCCGCATCAACAGGCCCAAAAGTTTGGCCCCTTCCACCACGGGAATCTTTTTGGCCCGGGCGGCAAGGAGCTGGGGATTGTTCTCGCCCACAGCGTTGGTGTACACCACCAAACCGATCTCCTCTGTTATCTTACTGGGATCATGCCCGTAATGAACGGTAATTCCTCTTTCTTCCAGTTCCTGGGTGGTCTTGGTCCGGCACCGGTCGGAACCGGCTACCCGGCAGCCCCGGTCCCTGTATATTTTGGCCAAAGCACTGAGACGGTTCCCGCCGATACCGATAAAATATATGCTGTCACCTTTTCTTGATTTCAAACGTACCCTTCCTTTCTTTTAACGCCCGGTCCGGTATCTACTTTTATTCGCGGAGCGGGAAAAAAATTATACAATAATCCTTCAACATCCTCGCCAACTCCCCGGTAATGTTTTATTCTTATTCTTAATTGACAGGTCCCGCGTTCTTTGCTAAACTGTCTGTAAACCGGGAAGGTTACCAAGCTCTTCCGTCAAGCCGGACGAGTTTTCTTATCATAATATTTCATTATTTTAAAGGCATTTCCTTCATCTTTATATCCTATCCAAAATTTTAAGGAAAAAACCATTTTTTCTATGACGAAATCTCATAGAACAGGGGGTAACAACTTTGGGACTCACACTGGCGGAGAAAATCATCCGCGAACATCTTGTCGAAGGAGAAATGGTACCGGGGAAAGAAATTGCCCTTAAAATTGACCAGACGCTGACCCAGGACGCCACCGGCACCATGGCTTATCTTCAATTTGCCGCTCTAGGCCTCGACCGGGTAAAAACCAAACTTTCCGTAAGTTATGTGGACCACAATACCCTCCAGACCAGTTTTGAAAATGCCGACGACCATCTCTTCCTGCAGACCACAGCGGCCAAATACGGGATTTATTTTTCCCGCCCCGGTAATGGCATCTGTCACCAGGTCCACCTGGAAAGATTCGGCGTGCCCGGCGCAACCCTTCTTGGTTCGGACAGTCATACCCCGACCGCCGGCGGCCTTGGCATGCTGGCTTTCGGCGCCGGCGGGCTTGATGTGGCGGTGGCAATGGCCGGCGGGGCTTTTTATCTCACCATGCCGGAAATCATCCGTGTTAATCTCACCGGCGAATTGCAACCCTGGGTAACAGCGAAAGATATTATTCTCGAACTCCTCCGCCGGCTCACGGTCAAGGGCGGCGTAGGGAAAATCTTTGAATACAGCGGGGAAGGGGTTAAAAAACTTACCGTTCCGCAACGGGCCACCATTACCAACATGGGGGCGGAACTGGGCGCTACCACCTCGCTTTTCCCCAGTGATGAGCAGACCAGAATCTTTTTGCGGGCTCAAAACAGAGAAGAAGTATGGCGGCCGCTGGCGGCGGATCCGGACGCCTCTTACGCCGAGACCATCACCATCGACCTTGGGACCTTGGAACCTTTAGTCGCCTGCCCCCACTCGCCCGACGCCGTGCGCAAGGTTTCCGAGGTCGGCCCGGTCCCGCTGGCGCAGATCGCCATCGGGAGCTGCACCAACTCATCGTACACCGATCTGATGCGGGTGGCCGCGATTCTTAAAGGCAAGACCGTCCATCCCGACACCAGCCTGGTCATTGCGCCCGGTTCCCGCCAGGTCCTGTTAATGCTGGCCAAGAACGGCGCCCTCGCCGATTTGATTGCCGCCGGCGCCCGGCTTCTGGAAGCCGCCTGCGGACCGTGTATCGGTATGGGACAGGCGCCGTGTTCCGGCGGCAATTCCCTGCGCACCTTTAACAGGAACTTTGAAGGGCGGAGCGGAACCAAGGACGCCCAGGTCTACCTGGCCAGTCCTGAAGTGGCGGCCGCCTCGGCTCTTACCGGCCGGCTGACCGACCCGCGGTCGCTGGGCGCGTATCCGGAGATTCCCTTCCCGGAGAAATTCATCATTGATGATTCCATGATCATCCCGCCGGCCAAAGACGGCGCAACGGTGACGGTAAAACGCGGTCCCAATATCAAACCATTCCCCCAGCGGGGTCCCCTGCCGGAGAAGATTGACGGTTTGGTCCTGATCAAAGTGGGCGACAACATCACCACCGACCATATCATGCCGGCCGGAGCCAAGATTCTGCCCCTGCGGTCCAATATTCCCGCTATCTCGCAGTACGTCTTCTCCTCCCTTGATCCGGATTTTGCCGCCCGGGCCAAGGAGCACGGCGGCGGGCTGGTGGTGGCCGGCGAGAACTACGGGCAAGGTTCCAGCAGGGAACATGCGGCCCTTGCTCCCATGTATCTGGGGATCACCGCTGTTCTGGCCCTCTCCTTTGCCCGTATTCACCGGGCCAACTTAATTAATTTCGGAATTCTGCCTTTGGTCTTTGCGGATCCCGGTGATTATGAAAAGATTACCGCCGGGGACCGGCTGGAAATCCCCGACCTGAAGGCGGGAATCACCGAAGGAAAACTGCTGGTAAAAAATATAATCCGCGGCGTTTCCTTCCCGGTTCTTATCCCCTTGACCGGCCGGGAAAAAGAAATTTTGACCGCCGGCGGCTTATTGAATCTTACCAAAAAGCAAACCGGTTAATACCCTTCATTGGAGGCTTCGATTTTTTCTTCTTGCGCAAGGTTGACTTGTTTGTGACAGACGGGGCAGTTCACCAGAGCCCCGTCTTTTTGTCCGGCCACGCCAAACATGGCCCCGCAGTGCGGACATTTGACGCTTTCCTCGCTGTTTTCAGCTCCTCCGGCGGGAATCTGCGCGGAAAAAAGCTTCTTCGTCATTTTTCCCCTCCTTCTCAAGAAGACCGGGCTTCAGCCGTCAACGGCCGGCGCCGGCCCGGACCGGCGCGGGGAGTTCCCCGCTCTTAGTTTCCCTTCCGCTTTTACCGGTCTATACCCGGCAGTTCCAGTCAAAATCTGCTGCTTATAGATGTCCGCCCCGCTTAACCCGGGCTTTGGGTGGTTTTTTTCGCCCCGGCCTGTAAAAGCTAACAAAGGGAGGTGAGGCTGTGGCGCGTCGCCGGAGTATCGTGTCGGATGAGGTCAAATACGAAATAGCCCGGGAACTCGGGTTTGCCGACTGCATCCGGCGGGAAAAAGGCCGGTACGACTACGGCAACATCACTACCCGTGAGGCCGGGCTCATCGTGCGCGGTTTGATTGAAAAAGCCGAAGAAGCCATGAGCAACCAACGGCCCCAGGGACGGTCTTAACCGTCCCTTTATTCTTTTTTCCAGCAATTCCTTTACCCCTTGGGGCAGGTATTTCTAGATAAAGAGAGAATTTTCAGTTAATAGTATATTTACCGGCTTTGCTTTTTATGTCAATCATCACAGTAGGAAACGGAGGAATCAATTATGCCGCAACTGCCGGTCTGGACCCGGAAATCCCTGTTCTTCACCGTTCTTTTCGTTCTATTGCTTTTTCTTCTTTCTCCCCGGGGAGCCCTCGGCGCTTCGGATACGGTGCTCAACCGCCTCTCCAGTTTGGAGAACCGGTGGGGCCACCTACATCTCGGCGGCCAATTTACCTTGACCGCCGGTTACCACCACGGTTTCTATGACGGTTCCCCCTTGCCGTCCGCCTGGGAGATCCACCAGGACTTGGAGGTTTTCCTCAATGCCCGGTTGGACCGGAATTTCGATCTTTCCCTCTCTTTTGTTCAGCAAAATACCTACGGGACTGATTTGAACGGCATTACCCTCATCCCTTCGCTGGGTGAAGCAGCTTTACGCTACCGTTCGGCGAATCTCCTGGCTGACCTTGGAAGATTTAAATTTTCCCTCGATCCCCTGGGGTTAATCGCCGACCATTCCTTTTTCCCTGTGGAGGGGGTGGCCGTGCAAACCGGTACCCAAGATTATTATCTGGGCGGTTACTATTCCCAATTTAAAACCGTCTATCCTTTTCCCGGCGCTCTGGTGACCAGCGGTGATGAAATAGCGCTTCGCCTCGCTTTTCCCCAACCGGGGTACATGTTCGGAATAACCCTGGTCCCCGTTACGGACACCGCGGTGGCCGTTGATTTACTGACTGATCTCGCCGGCGGAACCCTCCAGGGAGAGGCGGCCTGGTACCGGCCATGTCCTCCGGATCACCCTGAGTACCGGCATAACGGCGCCTTTGGCGCCTTGGTAACCTGGAAAAAAAATCTTCCCGGGCCGGCCGCTTTGCTGCTCAAGGCCGGAGCTTTCCAGGAAGGTTTTTCGCCGCTCTTTTCCAGGCTCGCTCATGCGTCAAGCAACGGTGAGTTCTTTGCCCCGAACACCTGCGGGCTGGCGGGCGAATATTCGCAGATAACCGGCAACAATTGGGAATTGTCGGTCAAAGGCGCCCTTCTCTCTCCCCTTGACGACTGGCCGGCCAACCCCCGGTTCTCTTTTGGCGGCCGGGTCAAAAAAGTGTTCTCCCCCTCCGTCAGCCTGGAAGCGGGTTACGATTCGCTGCCCCTTAATTCGGGACGTTACGGGCTTATTACCTGCCGGCTTACCGCCTTGTTTTAGTCCTGGAATTGCTTTTGGTAAAGTTCCCGGTAGAGACCGGGTTGCTTGATCAATTGCTCATGGGACCCTTCTTCCCGGATCTCGCCGTCCGCCACCACAATGATCCGGTCCGCTTTGCGGACGGTCGAGAGGCGATGGGCTATAATCACACTGGTCCTTCCTTTCATAATCCGGGCCAAGGCTTCTTGCACAAGGGCTTCACTTTCCGCATCCAAGGAAGAAGTGGCCTCATCCAGAATGAGGATGCGGGGGTTGAGCAGAACGGCCCGGGCGATGGCGATCCGCTGCCGCTGCCCTCCGGAAAGGGATACCCCGCGTTCGCCGACGACGGTCTGGTATCCCTCGGGCAGGGCGGTAATAAAATCATGGGCATTGGCAATTTTGGCGGCGGCGATAATCTCCTCCCGGGTGGCGCCGGGCTTCCCGTAAGCAATATTCTCCGCAATCGTCCCGGCGAATAAGATTGTTTCCTGGGCGACAATACCAATCTGCCGGCGCAAGGAAGAAAAGGTAACATCCTTAAGATTGTGCCCGTCCAAATAGATTGCGCCCGCCACGGGGTCGTAGAAACGGGGAATCAGGTTGGCGATGGTTGTTTTCCCCGCCCCGCTTGGGCCGACCAGGGCCACCGACTCACCCGGGTTAATTTTAAGGTTTATTTCCTTCAAAACCATAACCCTGGGTTCATAGCCGAAAGAAACCCCGGAAAAAACAATCTCCCCTTTCACCGGCGGCAGGTTATACGCTGTGGGGGCCTCCTGAACATCAGGAACTTCGTCAAAAATGGAGTAAATACGGTCCACCGCCGCGAGCGTGTGGGGGAGAACGGAAAAAGAAATACTCATAGCCCGGATTGGTTCGCCTACGGTCAAAAAGATGACCAAGAGGGTCCCGATATCCTGCTGCTGCAGGTTGCCCCGGAGCATTTCGTAACCGACATAAAACAAGACCAGCGCAATAAAGAGCGAGGCCGTCAATTCCACCACCGGGGTGAAAGCCGCGTTCAAGCGGGCCCCTTTCATCAAAGCTTGGAAATTTTTCCGGTTTTCCTCATTAAACCGGTTAATCTCCCGTTCTTCCGTATTAAACGCTTTAACCACTCGGATGGCGGAAATGGTCTCCACCAGCACCTGCAGGATATCCCCGGCCTTGGCCTGTATGCGCCGGCCGATCGCGCGCATCTTTTTACTAAACCACTGGATGAATAAGGAGGCCAGCGGCACCAGGAAAATAATCAGGACCACCATTTTCCAGTAAATGAGCGCCCCGTAGATCAGAAGCACCACGATGGTTACCGGCTGGATCAAAAACTGGGCGATCCCGTTGTTCAGCTGATGCTGGAGAAAAGCGACGTCATTGGTGATTTTCGAAATCAATTGCCCTGATTTGTTCCGGTCAAAAAAACTCAGCGAAAAGGTTTGCAACTTACTGTAAAGCCGGATCCTGAGGTTTAAAATGATTTTCTGCGTCAGGTATTTACCCAAATAATTCTGGAGATAACCGAAGATCCCTTTGATGACGAAGGAAATAACGAGAAAAACGGAGATTAAATAGATCGTCGGGTAGGCGGGGAAAAATCTTCCCTCCAGACCGGAAAAGGAAAGTCCGGTGGAGGAGGCCAGGTTGTCGGTCATAATTTGACCCAACGTCCCCACCGCCAGTAAGGTGGCAAAGGAGAACCCCAAATTACACAGGTACAAGCCGATGATGCTTCGCCAGTACGGTAGAGCCAGTTGCAGCAGACGTTTAAAACTTCGCATCTTTTCCTCTCCCTAGCATATTTCAACCGGTGTCCAATTTTATTCTTTTCTTCTCATGATTTAAAAAACCTTTTTTGTTCTCCCGCGGTTCCGCTCTGCTCCTCACCGTTTGGCGGCGTGAACCTCCGAAGGAAAAACCGCTGAAAAGCAGCGGTTTTTTTTACTTCTCGGGGCAAAAAACTTATCAAGTTAAGGAAGGAATTCTTTTTTTCTTGTCTAATTATACGCCAAAAAGTAAGGAGTTGGATATTATGTTAAATTTTTGTATTAAATATCTCCTCTTCCTTCTTCTTTTATGCTCGTTGCTCTTGCCGGCCGGTTGCTTAAAAAAACCCTACTATCCCGGCAAAGACTACGGCAGTTTCCATATATCGCTAGTTGTGGCCGAAGAGCCCGGGCCCGGTATCATGCAGGCCGGGGCGGCGAACCTCAAAGAAATCGTCCTCCGTCTGGTCCACGGAAAAGGCCGGATGACTCGGGAAGAAGTAATCCCTTTCACCGCCGGACAACCGATGGAAGCCGTTTTTGCCTCCCTTTATCCGGGAAAATGGGAACTCACGGCCGAAGCCTTTGACTTTGAAGGTATTGTTCTTTTAAGCGCCTTCCGCGAGATAAATATCGAGCCCGGGAGCACCAACACGGTACAACTCCACTTGACGGCGGCGCCGGGGCTTTTGGAACTGACCCTGGACGCCTCGAAAATCGAGGGCTTCGGCACGGAAATTACCTCCGGCCGGCTTTATGTTTACTTAAATCCCGCCTCCGGCACTTCCACCATTTTTGACCTCCTCCGTGAAGGGATTTTTCTCACCGCCCGGGTCTCACTGCCGGCGGGAACTTTCCAACTCCGGGTGGCCGTCCCCCAAATTACTGATTATGCATACTGCAGTCCCTACTACACGGTGCATATCCGGTCCGGAAGGACCACCCAGCTGACGATCATTCCTGAAGAAACAGTAAACATCACCGGAATCATTGATTTCCCCCCCACCACCCCCAACGGTCTTACTTTATACCGGGAAGATTCCCTTATCCATCTTTCCTGGGAGGAGGTGCTTGTGCCCGATTTGGCCGGGTACCGGCTGTATCGCACGGATAAAGAGGGCCGTTTCCGCTTCCTGGCGGAACTGCCGGCCGGCGAGTATAGTTATACGGACGAAGTCACCGGCGGCTACTTTGCCGGGCGCATCGGGTACGCGGTCAGCAGTTTTGATACGGGAGGAAATGAAAGCCTCTGGAGTGAACCGGCTTACCTGGAAGCCGGTGAATAATAAAAGGGTGCGGGGGAAAATCTTTAACAGCCGCCTCCGGTCTGCGGTTCGATCCCCCGCGTGGTCGAGAACAACTTTCCAATAAACAGCACCTTGAAATCTATTTAATTTTCCGCCGTTACGGCTAGACTATACCAGTAAGGAGGTAGAGAAATGAGAACGGCGGATTGGATCGTCATTGCTTTGGGCGCTCTGGTCTCGGCTATCGGCTACAGTTTTCTTCCGATGGATTGGGCCTGGTTTGTCCTGGGGTTTGGCGTGGCCCATATTGTTCTGGGCGCACTTGATCTTATTTTTCGTACCCAAGTCCGGGCCGAGTAGATTCCGGGCAACCCTTCCGTAATCTCTGGTCATTCATTTAAACCGGGGAGAGGTGAGACGGTTTGCTTCCTGTCCCACCTCTCACCGCTGTCCGCTTAAAGCTTTAGTTCAAGTTCAAGATCTTCGCCACCACTTCTCCCATCCGCTCCGGGGGTACTTTCATCCGGTGTCGGACCGGTTTCTTTTGCAAACCCTGCAAGCCGGCGGGGATCTTTTCCCCGGTAAAACCGGACAAAATCTCCAAGAGAGTAAAATCGTCCTTTCCGGCGCAACTTTCTTCGCCCATCACCGCCCGGGCTACGGTGCGAGTGAATTTAAAGGGACTGGCGGTGGAGGCGATCACCACCGGACGGTTGTCACCGGTTTCACGCCGGTAATCATAATAGACTTTAACCCCCACGGCGGTATGGGGATCCAGTAAATAACCGTAACGGTGATAAACCTCCTTAATCGTGGCGACCGTCTCTTCCTCGCCGGCAAACCCGCCCCAAAAATCTTCTTGCAGGCGGGACCGGAGCCCGGGGTCCAGAGAATAATGGCCGTGTTCTTTTAACGAACGCATATAGCCGGCGACGGTTTCCGCATCCCTCGCCACCAGCTCGAACAAGAGCCGCTCCAGGTTACTGGAGACCAAAATATCCATGGAAGGAGAACTGGTCCGGTAGAACTCCCGGCGGCAGTCATAGCAGCCGGTACGGATAAAATCGGTCAACACCTTGTTTTTGTTTGAGGCACAAATCAACTTGTGCACCGGGAGGCCCATTCTTTTGCCATAGTAGGCGGCCAGGATATTACCGAAGTTCCCGGTGGGCACCACAATGTTAAACTCTTGCCCCGCTCTGAACAGTCCTTTTTGTATTCCAAGTTGCCAGGCCCAATAGTAGTAGGCCACTTGGGGAACGAGCCGTCCCCAGTTAATCGAGTTGGCGGAAGAAAAAGAAAGTCCTTTCCGGTGCAGCGCCGCGGCCAGTCCGGGGTCGGCGAAGAGACTTTTCACCCCCGCCTGGGCCTGGTCAAAATTCCCCTCCACCGCGACCACCACCGTATTCTGGCCCTCTTGGGTGACCATCTGTTTTTCCTGGATCTCGCTTACGCCCCGGTCCGGGTAAAACACAATCACCGTGGTGCCCGGGACATTCTTAAACCCCTCCAGGGCCGCCTTGCCCGTATCGCCGGAGGTAGCCGTCAAAATTACAATCCGCTCCCGGTGGCCGGTCTTCTTCATCGCCCCCGTCAGCAGGTAGGGCAGGATTTGCAAGGCCAAATCTTTGAAGGCGGCGGTCGGTCCGTGCCACAGTTCCAAAAAGCCCATTTCTTCCCCGACCAGGCGCAGGGGGACAATCTCCGGGGCCGCAAAATTTTTACCGTAGGCCTTTTCGATCGCCTCCCGTAGTTCAGCGGGTGAATAATCCGTAAGAAAAGAGCGGAGAACTCTCTCCGCCACTTCCCGGTAATCCCCGTCCCCGGCCGGATATTCTTCCGGGACCAACCGCGGAAAAAACTGAGGCACAAAAAGGCCTCCGTCCGGCGCGAGGCCGGTTTTGATGGCCACGGCGGAAGGAACCGCGCCACTCTTTCCCCTGGTACTGATGTACTCCATTTCCGGCCCTTACTCCCCTTTGATCCGGGAAACTGCGGACCGTAACATTTTTACCTCTACTTTGTCGGCGATCCGCAAACGGATATCTTCCTCATCAAGGTAGGTAATTTCCCCGTGAATCCCGCCGATGGTGATGACTTTATCCCCTTTCTTCAAAGAAGCCAGCATGGCCTCTCTTTTTTTCTGCTGTTTGCGCTGGGGGAGAATTAAAACCACCCAAAAGATTGCAAAAATAATGATCATCGGCAAAAAAGCACCGAGAACATTGGCGCCCGGCTCAGCTGGTGCCGCTCCTGCCGCCATCGCTGTTGAAACCAGTAAATTAGCCATCATTCAACCTCCAATTAATAATTTCGCTTTCTTTTGGCTTCTGATACAACCATTAGTATTCCACACGGAAAGGAAAAATCCTACTCCCCGGTTCCATTTTTCTCGCGCCCCTCACCGTAATAGCGGTAAAAAAATTCTGCTTTGGCCTGCTGAAACCGGCCTTCCCGTAAGGAACGGCGGATTTCCGTCATCAACGCCCGGAGAAAGTACAGGTTATGATAGGTGAGCAGGGTCATGCCTAAAATCTCCTTGACTTTAAACAAGTGCCTGAGGTAAGCGCGGCTGTAATTCCGGCATGTCGGGCAGGAGCAGGCGGGGTCCAACGGGGAAAAATCCCGGGCATAGGCGGCGTCGCGCACGATCACCCGGCCCCGGCTGGTCATGGCGGTTCCGTTCCGGGCAATCCGGGTGGGGAAGACGCAATCAAACATGTCGATCCCACGGGCCACCCCTTCCCAAAGGGCGTCCGGGGACCCCACACCCATGAGATACCTGGGTTTTTCCTCGGGAAGTAAAGGCACGGTGTAATCCAAAACTTCATACATCAACTCCTTGGGTTCGCCGACACTGAGGCCTCCCACCGCGTAGCCGGGGAAATCCATCGCCCGCAACTCCCGGGCGCTTTTTTCCCGGAGATCACGGTAGGTAACCCCCTGAACAATGCCAAAAAGCGCCTGCTCCGGGTTGTTATGGGCCCGGCGGCAACGTTCCGCCCACCGGGTGGTCCTTTCCTGAGCCTCTTTGGCCGCCTGGTAGGTAGACGGGTAAGGAAGGCACTGGTCAAAAGCCATTATTATATCCGCTCCCAGTTCTTCCTGGATCTCCATGACTTTTTCCGGCGTGAAAAAATGGGGGGAGCCGTCGATATGGGAGCGGAAGACCACTCCTTCCTCCTCCACCCTGGTGAGGGCGGAAAGGCTGAAAATTTGAAAACCGCCGCTATCCGTGAGAATCGCTCCCGGCCAATTCATAAAGGAATGGAGGCCCCCGGCTTCCTTGATAATATCGCTTCCCGGCCGCAGGTAAAGGTGGTAGGTGTTGGCGAGAAGGATCGGAAAGCCGAGTTCCTGAAGTTGTTCGCTGCTCAAGGTCTTTACCGTCGCCCTGGTCCCGACGGGCATAAAAACCGGGGTCGGAATCTCTCCGTGTTTGGTGTAAAGGCGCCCGCAGCGCCCCTTGTTTTCTCCGGATTTATATTCCACGACAAACTTGAAAGCGGATCGCTCCTTTCTCACAGAATCAACATGGCGTCCCCGAAACTGAAAAACCGGTAACGCCTGCGGACGGCCTCTTCATAGACGGATAAAATCCTTTCCCGCCCGGCAAAGGCGGAAACCATCATCAACAGCGTACTGCGGGGCAGGTGAAAATTGGTCAGCATCCCGTCGACCACTTTAAACCGGTAGCCGGGGTAAATAAAGAGATCCGTCCATCCTTCGCCGGGCGCAACCGTCCCGTCCTCCAGGCGGGCGGATTCCAGGGCCCGGGTTACCGTCGTCCCCACCGCAATGACGCGCCCGCCGGCCCGGCGGGCGGCTGTTATGGCCTGGGCCAGCTCCTGGTTGATCCGGTAGTACTCGGCATGCATCCGGTGCTCTTCTATCTGTACGGTTTTCACCGGCCGAAAAGTACCGAGACCCACATGGAGAGTGAGAAAAGCCGTCTTCACTCCCCGGGCTTTTATTTTTTCCAGGATTTCCGGGGTAAAATGCAAACCGGCGGTCGGAGCAGCCGCCGACCCTTCATAGCGGGCGTAGACCGTCTGGTAACGTTCGGGATCGGCGAGGGGCTGTTTAATATAGGGGGGGAGCGGAACTTCCCCCAACTCTTTGAAACAGGCCCGCAATTCCAGTCCCCGGCGGTTAAAGCGCAGCACCCGCCCGCCGAAGGAGGTGCGATCCTCGACTACCGCCGTCAGTCTTTTCGTCCCGCCGAAAAAAATTTCCTGCCCGGTTTTCACCTTGCGCCCCGGCCGGACCAGGACCTCCCAACTTTCCCCGGTTAACGGCCGCAGTAACAAAACTTCGGTTTTTCCCCAGCCGGGCAATCTTCTGCCCCACAACCGGGCCGGCATCACCCGGGTATCATTGAAAACCAGCAGGTCATCCCGGTGCAACCACCCGGGCAAATCACGGAATTTTTGGTGATGACAACGGTTTTTTTCCCGCTCAAACACCAGAAGCTTTGATTCGTCCCGTTGGGCCAGGGGTTGCTGGGCAATTAACTCCCTGGGCAAATAATAGTCAAAATCCTCCACTTGCAAACCGTTTCCGTCTCCCTTTTCCATCAGTTGCTCTTTCCCCGACGAGGCCGGGTCTTAATTGTTCTTTTCGTTTCCGGACAAAAATTGACCGGTGAAAGCTCCGGGCAGGTAGGACTGGAGATCGCCCTCCCGTAAATCCCCCCGGCGGTTGGCCATGAGCAGCTGAAGGCCGGGGGCGAACTCCACTAAAAACTGACGGCACAAGCCGCAGGGAGGGGCGGGGGGCCCCTGGTCCGTCACCACCGCCAGGGCGGTAAATTCCCGTTCTCCCGCCGCCACCGCAGCTGCGGCCGCCACCCGCTCGGCGCAAAGGGTGACCCCGTAGGAGGCATTCTCAATATTGCAGCCGGTATAAATCCGTCCGCCGGCGGTTAAGACCGCCGCCCCAACCCGGTAACGGGAATAGGGGGCATAGGCGTTGGCCAGCGCTTTTTCCGCCGCCGCCAGCAGGTCTCTTTTTACCGCCGGTAAAGCGGGATACTTATTCCCCATTTTGCCCTCACCCCAGTTGAGTATGTAGTTGAAAGAACAGTAAAGTCAGGAGTATTCCCAAAAGCCCGCCGATTATTACTTCAAACGGGGTATGAATCTTCGCCTCCACCCTGCTCTCCGCCAGCAAAATACTGATAAACAAAGCCAGCGCCGCGATGAGACCGTCGCCGCTCAGCAAGATAATGGCGGTGGCCGAAGCAAAACCGAGGGCCGTGTGGCCGCTGGGCATCCCGCCGGAAAAGGAAAGACCTTTGCCGGTACCGGTCTTAAAAATGACCACGACCACAATGACCAGCGCCAAAGCGATGAACGTCAAGTAAACCGGAGAATTTCGCAGGATCTCCACGATTTTGGGGATTAACGGGTTGACCCGCGGGAAAAAGACGATGTAGCCGATGACGACCGCCATCACCGCGGTCAACATTACTCCCCCGGCCGCCACGTTTTTGGCCACCGCCGCCAGGGGGTGGTAATCCCGGGTGATAAGATCAATAGTGACTTCGATCGCGGTATTAATAATCTCCGCCACCAGGACCAGAAAAATAGCGGTCAAGACCAGGAGGAACTCCTCTTTGGTAATGTGAAACCACAGGCTGGAAAAGAGAACCAGCAAGGCGGCGAGGAGATGAATCCGGAAATTTCTCTGGGTGCGCAGGCAGAAAATGATCCCCTTCGCCGCCCGGTTGAAACTGTCCAACAGGTTTTTATTCTTTAACATGCCCCATCTCCGCCAGAAATTGTTCTTCTTTCTCCCGCATACGGCGCTTGTCCGCTTCCGTTTGGTGGTCGTAACCCAAGAGGTGCAGCAGGCCGTGGGCGGCCAGGTATAACATTTCCCGGGCAAAGGAATGCCCGTATTCCCGGGCCTGCTCTTGGGCGCGGGGCACACAGATCACCACATCGCCCAAAAGGTCCGGCCCCGGCAGGGGGAGGTTTTCCTCTTCCTCCTCTTCCAGGGAAAAAGCAAGAACATCCGTGGGGGCGTCAATCCCCCGGTACTCGCGGTTGAGCCGTTGGATGGTCTCCCAGCCGGTCAGGATGAGCCCTACTTCCGCTTCTTCCCGGCCATGGGCCTGCAAAATCCTGGCTGCCAGGTCCCCCAGGGACTTCTCCAATTCTTTGCCGATTGCTATCCGGTTCTGTTCATTATTAATGATTATTGCCATTATTCTTTTTCCTCTCCGCTTCGCCGGGGAGATCCGGGTACTTAATCCGGTGGTGAAAAATTCCGGTCAGCACCTTTAAAAAAGCAGCTTTGATTTTATCCAAATCTTTCAAGGTCAAATCGGTTTCATCAAGTTGTCTTGATTCCAGCCGGTCCTTGAAGATCTTATCCACCAGCGCTTCCAGGCGGCTGGGCGTGGGTTGTTCCATCGCCCGGGCGGCCGCCTCCACCGAATCGGCCAGCATAATGATGGCCGCCTCTTTGGAACGGGGTTTGGGCCCCGGATAGCGGAAATTCCCCTTCGCCAGAGTTTCTTTTTCTTCCTCCAGACTTTCCGAAGCCCGTTTATAAAAGTAACGTAAAAGGTCGGTACCGTGATGCTGTTCAATCACGTCGAGCACCCGCTCCGAAAGGCCGTATTGTCTCGCCATTTCCACTCCGTCCCGCACATGAGAAGTAATAATCAACGTACTCAGGTTGGGGGAGAGTTTTTCGTGGGGGTTGTCCTGGGCAATTTGATTCTCCACAAAGAAATAGGGTCTTTGCAGTTTCCCGATGTCATGG
The DNA here is from genome assembly GCA_036678685.1 of Bacillota bacterium. Lineage (GTDB taxonomy): Bacteria > Bacillota > UBA4882 > UBA10575 > UBA10575 > JAZIHH01. Next base: position 450,101 of record JAZIHH010000020.1, on the reverse strand, counting down.
TAATAGGAACCGACCCTGGCCAGAAGGCTGTCAGCCCCGATGGCATCCGCCGCCGCTTCCGCCAGGTTGCCCACGATTATACTGTGGTGATAGGTTCCAGGCGCTTCAATCAACAGCCTTTTCAATAACGGCTGATTCGGGTTGGCCAGTTCCAACAGGCTTAAATCGGAAGTCAGTTTAAAAAGTTGTTCCAGAAAGGGTAAAAACCCCATAGCGAGGGCGGTTGAGAAAATACCGTTAAAACCGCCAACAAAGGCCAACCCCAGCAGATTAAGGAGATTCCGGTCGCCAAAGAGCAGGCCGAGGGTGACCACGGCGCCGAAATTGACCCCCGCCAGAATTAATCCCATGCGGATCATCTCCCGGCGCTGGGTGATATTGCTTAGGCAGTAGATGGAAATGGTACCGCTGATAAAATAGAAGATCGCCGGCGAAAGGTCGTAATCGACCACCACCCCCACCATCAAGCTGAGCAGGGTGGTCACCACCCAGGCGATCTGGGCGTCAAGTAAAATGGTTAAAATAATTCCCGCGAAGGAAAGGGGAATCATATACCTTAACCACAGGACATCCAACAAGCTCAAGATCTTGGCCGTCGCCAGGACGACCAGGGCGACCAGGGCCAAAAGATACAAGTAGTTTTCCTGCCGGAGAATTTCCCGCTTAAACCGGTAAATATAGAAAACACCGATCCCGATGAGAAAGAGGGTAAAAAGGGAGAGACTGACAAAGATCAAAGCCCGGTTGCCCTGATTGTCAATGAGCGCCAAATCACGCAGGATTTGAATGTGTTCGCTGGTCACAATATCTCCTTCGCGGACGATTAAGTTGCCTTTCTCAATGCGGACCGGCGGCACCCGCTTTTTGGCTTCTTCCTGAACCTGACGGAGCTTGGTCTGGTCCGGGACGAGATTGGGAAAAAGCATGGCGGAAAGCAAAGCCCGTGCCGGTTCCAAATCCTGTGACAACAGCGGGTAAGCCAAAAGATACCGGTCCAAATTTTTTCTGACCGTCTCCAGATCCTCCGGGCCAATTTTCTCCTCGGTCTGGATATTGAGAAAGATCTGGCGGACGCCTTGCTTGATCCGCTCATAATCTTCCTCCTCCATGACCAAAAGCTCCGCTATAACTTCCGGCGGGGCCCCGGTAAAACCCTCTTTTAAGGTCACCAGTTCCGCGCGGACTTTTTGCACTTGACGTTCGAGTTCCCGTTGGTCCACCTCTATGGGCTCGCCATTTTCTCCAGAGGGCACCGGGAGATTGGCCCTTCCGTGATCAATAATGGTAAAGACCGAGGAAACCAGGGTAAGGGCCTGGTTCCTTGTTTGCGTGGAGATGGTTTGAAATTCCGGTTTGTCCAAGGCTTCTTCCAGGGCTTTGGCCGCCGCTTCTTCCTGAAGTTCTCTGGTGCGCACGATATTGATTACGGTCCGGGGCGCCCTGACATCTTCCGGACTCGGCTGGCCCAGCTCAAGATCGATCGTCCTTGGCACCAGATTTATTTGTAAAATAGCCACCATAAGAAGAAAACTGACTACCGCCAAAACCCTTTGGCGGATGGCTTTCTCGGCGAGCAATTTGCGGAGCGGGGCCAAAAGCTTTTTCCGGTCGGGCATAGCTTGCCCGGGAGACTCTTTTTCCGCCACTCTACGCTCCCCTTTCGTTACAGTGATTCCCCGGCCGGCGCCGTCCTTTCAAACTCTTCATAGGCACGGATGATCTTTTGCACCAGTTCATGACGGACCACATCTTTATCGGTAAGATGAACAATGGCGATCCCGGGAATTTTTCCTAAAATATCCGTGACTTGCACGAGGCCGGAAATAATACCCTTGGGCAGATCAATCTGGGTAATATCGCCGGTTACCACCATTTTCGAGTTAAAGCCCATACGGGTCAAAAACATCTTCATCTGCTCGGGGGTGGTATTTTGTGCCTCGTCCAGGATAATAAAGGAATCTTCCAGCGTACGCCCGCGCATATAAGCAAGGGGGGCAATTTCAATGATGCGCCGCTCGTTATATTTCTGGTACAAATCGGCGCCCAAAAGATCAAACAGGGCGTCATAGAGAGGACGAAGGTAGGGGTCCACCTTTTCCTGCAGGTCGCCGGGGAGGAAACCCAGTTTTTCCCCGGCTTCCACCGCCGGCCTGGTGAGAACAATCCTGGTTACCTGTTTGCTCTGGAGGGCGGATACGGCCATGGCGACCGCCAGGTAAGTCTTTCCTGTTCCCGCCGGGCCGATGCAAAAGGTCAAGGCGTGACGGCGAACAGCATTGACGTATTTTTTCTGCCCCACCGTCCGGGGGTAAATTTTCTTTCCCCTGTTGGTGACCTGGATGATTTCACTGGTTAAATCCTCGTCCATCTTGCCGGTGGTCTCTTTCTCCCTCACCAGTTCCAAAGCGTACCTGATCTCCGGCGGGCCGGGAAAAACACCGCTGTTCACCTGTTTCTTTAACTGCTCCAAGACAGCCAGGGCCCGGTGGACTGCTTTTTCTTCCCCGGACAAGTACAAGATATTCCCCCGGGCCGACAAATCAACCCCCAATTCTTCAGCAATCTGGCGCAAGTTTTGGTCAAACTGGCCAAAAAGAACCGGGGCGGTCTCTGGTTTGATCTCCAAGGTTAGCGATGACTGGTTCAATGCCTCTTCTCTCTCCTCCTTTTGGTCAACGGCGTCCATCGTATAAAAACGCCGGAAACGGCGAAAACCGGTTACCGGCCGTCTTCCTCCCTCGGGAAAAATCCTTCCCCATTTTCTGCGGGAGCGGCGACGGGCCGGGCAATATCTTCCAAAGTCTCCACCACCAGGCGGTAGAAAAAAAAATCGCCGGTGATTTCCCATTCCTCCCGCCGGTCCCGGATCTCAAGCCCTGGAGCAAGCAGGAGAGAAAGTTTCATTTCCCCTTCCCGTCTGGCTCTGGCCAGGGCTTCCTCCGGAGTGATCCGGGTTTTTACCCATCTCTGCTCCGAATAAACATCCTTTATTAATTCGACCAAATTTATTTGATTCCTGCCGCGGTATAGTGTCTTTCTCTGTCTTTCCAGGTAATTCCGGCCAATAATTTCTCCCCGGCGGTAAAGGGGAAGAAAGCGGTCTTTGTAGCGTAAAAACAGTTCAACCCGCTTTTGGGGACCCCGGACCGCCGACCAGGTGACCAGGGGTTCTTCCACCCGGGTTTCATACCAGACCCGGGCTTTGACAATTCCGGCCGCCTGCCCCCGCCGGGTTTCAATTCCCCCGTCCAAACGCGGCAAAATTTGCTCCCCCAAAATAAGCAAATCACCCCTGTTCACCATGGCCCCTTCCGCGACCACGGGCGTACCTTTAAGGACTATTATCTCGCTGACCAGACCCGCCTTGGCGGCAACAATATTGACCGGCAGGGGTTGTTTCTCCGGCGGCGCACTCCTTTCCACGACGGTCACGAAGACTACGACACCCCGGATTTCCATGTCAATCCAGGCCGCCTCCGGAAAGCGAACCGCCAACTCCCGCAGGATCCGGTCGCGGTTCTTTTCTATTCTCCCCCGCATCATCCCGGGAGAGATACCCAATTCCCTTAACCCGGCATCAATCTCTTCCGCCCTTATTTTTCCGCCGCCGTCCACCGTCACAGTAACAAACCAGACGAATGAGGCCATGACCTGGAGGGCAATCAGGAAAAAAGCCAACCCCAGCAGCCGGTCTTTTCTTCGCCACAACCGCCCGGCCACAAAGGGCAGGCCGGTCCGGCGTAAAATTTTTCCCCGGGTCCCGGACTCCCGGAAACAGGGGCGTAAAAAAGGAAAATCGCCGGCTCTGATCTTCAAGAGCATAAGGCCGGGAGCCGGTCGTTTAACGCCCCAAAGGGAAATCCCTCTCGCCGCCGCCTTGTTAAGCAGGTCTTCAAGTTTTTTGCCCCGGACCATCACCACCAGGCTGCCGTGGAATAAATCTGCCAAGCGCCGGTACACCGCTCACTCTTCCCCCCCGGACCATTCTATACAGGTAAACTTCCCTTCCAGCCCGATTTCTTCCTTAATCATATACATGAGACTAAGGTTTTCCCCAGAGATTTTAAGCTCCGTCCGGGCGGTCCGGATCCGGATCACCGTCTCTGTATACTCCAGCAACCCGCGGTGATTCTCCACGATCAGCCGGCAGTTTCCCAGCATAACCAGACGGGGAAGGTCCAACAACACTTTCCGGGGCAGGCCAAAAAGATCGAAAATCTTCTCTTGCCACCGTTTTTTTTGCCTGCTTGCTCCGTTGTTTCCCATCGCTCTCTCCCTTTCCTTAAAAAATATGCCGGAAAGAGCGGAAACATGAGGACGGAACAAAAGCCGGCCACCGCTGTTGGCCGGCAGAACGATTTAACGGGTTTCCGGCGGGCGACTCTCTTTTTTCCCCTTGAGATACTGCAGCAGCTTATCCCTGGTATTCCGCGCCGGATCTTCCGTAACCCAGTGGAAGAGTTCATCCAAAATTCGCCCTACTTGCGGGCCGGGAGCAAGGTTCAGTACTTCCATCACATCGTGGCCGTTCACAGCCAATTCGGCCCGGGTGAGCGCTTTTTCCTCCCTGTACATGGCCTGCACCCGGGCGGAAAAACGGGACAGGTGCTCCCAGGCGTAATGATAATTCCCGCCGGAGGCGACAAGATCGGCCCGGCGTAATTCCAGCAGATCAAAAAGGTTCTCCCGCCCCACCCGCGCGGCCAGCCGCCGGAGAGCCCCGTCGGTCACGGCCGGATCACAAAGAAACATGTGCCGCCGGACCAAGATTAATACTCTTTTCTGAAAGGCCCGGGGGAACCGTAACCGCTCCAAAATTCCGGCGGCCAGTTTTTCCCCGGCCTGCTCGTGCCCGAAGTAGTGAATCTTTCCCCACCGGTCTTCAGTGCGGGAAACCGGCTTCCCCAAGTCATGAAGGAAGGCCGCCCAACGGAGATGAAGGTCGGGTTTGATCGCTTCCACCGTGGCAATCAAATGTTCCATTATTTCCAGGCTTTTAATCACCGGTTCATACTCCGGGGCGATCACCGCCAGCAACCCGCTTCTGACCAGTCCCCGCAAGCCCATGCCCGGCGCCGTGCCGGTCAGGAGGGCGTTCAGTTCCTCCCGGATCCTTTCCGGGCTGACCCTGCTTAAAAGGGACGGTTCTATCCCTTGCTCGGTTTCGGGATCGCCGCGGAAGGCCAACACCGATTGAAAGCGGTAAAACCTGAGCATCCGTAAGGCATCTTCGGCAAAACGGTGCCGGGGCTCGCCCACAGTCCGGATTATTCTCTTTCTCAGGTCTTTCCGGCCGCCAAAGGGATCCAGTAATTCCAGGGTCAAGGGATCCAGGGCCAGGGCGTTGACGGTGAAATCCCGGCGGGAAAGGTCCGGGAGCGGTGAAGACTCAAATTCAACCCAATCCGGACGGCGTCCATCCGAGTAGGCCCCTTCCCGACGAAAAGTGGTTACATCCACCATTAACTCCCCGACCGGCACCTTAATGGTGCCGAATCTTTTTCCCACCGCCACCGTGTGGGGAAAGATCGCTTCCACCTGTGAGGGAACCGCGTCCGTGGCCACATCCCAGTCGCCCGGGGTGCGGCGCAAAAAAAGGTCCCGGAGGGCGCCGCCGACCAGGTAGGCCTGGAAGCCCCGGTTTTTCAATTCTTCCGCCACGAACAGTACCTCTTTGGGAATTCGTTTCACCACGGCGGCTTTGACCCGGGTCCGCCGGAAAATCTTGAACATCTCCTCACCTCATTGCCCCGCTTTCTCCTCCCAAGCTTAACCTTGGAGGGTCCCTCCCGCCTGATACGGCCGCCGCCCGCCCCCGGCCAAAAGCGCCTCCGTCCCGGATCCCTCTCCCGCCGGCGGGTCTTTCCGGCCGGGCCGGAATAACCGGAACTGTCTCCGGAATAAAATACTTCCGGGAGACGGTGGTGATTTCCTTGGTAATCTTATGGGTGGTCCCGCGCCGGTTCCGTACCTGTCTTTGCTTCTCCGCCCTGTTAATCTTATTTTTTCTGTTCACCGGTTATCTTTACTCTTACCAAAAAGCCCAGAGTTCTATGGGAAAACCGGTGATCGTCATTGATCCCGGCCACGGCGGCGTTGACGGGGGTACCAGCGATGAACAGGGCGTCCTGGAAAAAGCGATCAACCTAGCCATTGCCCTGCGCATCCGGGATTATCTGCAACCAAACGGCGTTAATGTTGTGCTCACCAGAACTACCGATACCGACCTTTCCCCCTTTGTTCCGGGAAAAACCGGCCGCCACCGGAGGGATTTGGCGGCCCGCATCAAAAAGGCCAAGGAGGTTAAGGCCCTTTTTCTGGTCAGTATTCATTGCGACTGGTCGCCGGATCAAAAAAGACGGGGCGCCGTCGTCTTTTACAACCCGCATTCCACCGCTGGGAAAAAACTGGCCGCGGCCATTCAGGAAAAATTAAACAAAATACAGGCTGTACCCAGGAAAGAAGTTCCGGGAAGATACTTTATCATCACCCGGAGTGAAGTAACCGGCGTCCTGGTGGAGGCGGGTTTTCTTTCCCACCCCGAAGAAGCGGGTCTCCTGCGGGACCCGGTCTACCAGGACCGTCTGGCCCGGGCCGTTGCCGCCGGTATCCTCCGTTTCTGCCGGGAACAGGCGTCAACTACAACGGGCTGACATTACCCAGCAACACGCCGGGAAATTCCTTTTTGATTTCGTCGAGAAAATGAGCTATTCCCCTGCCCGGTTCCTTTTTTAACCGCATCTTTTTCCCTAACCATTCGGGATCAATATTTAAATTACGCAATTGAATCATATTCACCGGGTGCCGGCGCAGCCACGCAAAGAGGGCTTCCTTTTCCGTGGGCCGGTCGGTGAAACCGGGCAGGACCAGCAGGTTGATGGAGACAAAAACCCCGTGGGCCCGGAGAAGATCCACCGCCTGCCCGACCTGCTGGAAGCGGTAATTCTGGGGACGGTGGTACCGGTGATAATTTTCCGGCACCGCCGATAAAAGACTGATCCGGGCGGAATCCAGCCCGGCCGCGGCCAGTTCTTTCAGGGCGTGGGTAAGCCCGGCATTGGTGTTGATATTAATAATTCCTTTGCCGGTCCGGCGCCGGATTGTCCGCATTGCGTGCCGCAGGCGCCGCCAGGCGGTAAGCGGCTCCCCCTCGCAACCCTGGCCGAAACTGATCATGGTTTTCGCCGGCGCCTGCAGGTGCATGAGGGCCACCTCCACAATCTCCTCGACGGTGGGCCGGAAATCAATCCTCTGTTGGGGAGAAGGACAACACTCCGACGGCTGCAGGGAAATACAGCCCAAACATTGGGCGTTACAAGTATTGGCCACCGGAAGCCCGCCTTCACCCCGGCCGTAAAAAATGTTCTGCGCTGTTACACACCGGTAAACCAAGGCGCAATGGGCCAACTGCTTTAAGATCCTGTTGCCGGGGCAGGCGGCTGTTTTTTCTTCCACCAAAACCGGCAGGTCCGGGGTGTTATGGGTCTCCGGTTCCCACCCCGCCGCCCGGTCGGTCCGGCGGGCGGCCGCAAAAAAACGGCCATTAACCGCAGCCACCGCCGTATAGCCAAATAAAGGAAGACGGGGGCGCCCGGCAGCGACCGGTAAGCCGGCAACAACAGCCTGGTATAACCCGGGGGCAACCCGGCGGCCACGGCCGCCCGGTCTTTACCGGCCATTACTTCCACCTTTCCGGTAATGATGTTTCTCCCCACCGGCCGCCGGCGGGGAAGAAAAAAAAGATCGGAACCGGGGGGCAGCGGAATCAACTCTTCCATTTCCACCCAATTCTCCCCGTTGGCGCCCAAAGCGGTCAGCCCCGGTTCCTCCCTTATCCTCCCGTAACGATCGGCATAGACAGCGTATGGTTTCGTCATAATCCCTCCCCGTCCGGCGCCCCCTCTTCTTTCAACCTCCTACTCTCCCCGGGCCAACTCCTCCACCGCGGTCAACATCTCCTCCACCTGTTGCCGGGAGATGAGAAAATCCCCGCTCCCGTCGCGGAAGACCGCATAAAAATCCCGGTTGTAAGGGACATAGTCAACAACAACCTTTCGTTCCGCACCGGTATTAAGCAGAAAAGTAACGGTGATTTCCGGTTTCTCCGTCAGTATTTTATCGTTTTCCGCCTCTACGGTCAAACCGATAATCTGCTGGTAAACCCGACGGAAATCCATTTCTTCCACTTCAAGGCCGTTCACACGGTAGATCACCGTTTCTTCGCCATCCTCTTCTTCTCCGGCCAGGCGGGTCATGGTCAATTCATAACTTTCTCCCGGCGCCTTGATCTCTATTTTATCCACATAATCGATGAAGACAATGTAAGCAAACTTTTCGACCAAATCAAAAGGGGAGGTCTCCATAAAAGACAAGTTTCTCCGTTTGACACCGTAAACCCTGTTGCTGCCGGCGACTTGACAATAGACGTTTTCCCCGTCATAGTCATCCCCGAAATAGAGATGAAGGGTGTTTTCCGCATCTCTGACCAACACTTCACCCCGGGGCCGGTCCAACCCATACTTCCTCAGATCCACGGGTTGATCGTCAATGAACTCGTCAATTTCCAGGCCGGCCAGACTGTACAACAACTCCTGAAGCTTGTCCGTGCGCACGCCCAGAGTCCGGCGGTAAGGCTGCACCATGCGCCATGCCCCCAAGGAAAATTCGCTCTCCTCTTCGGTGTCCTCTTCCTTTTTTACCTCCACCACCGGCCGGTTTTCCCAGACCCGGCGGAAGTATACCGCCTCTTCCGGGGAGAAAGCCGGCAAGCTCCGGGAACGTACATCCGCCAAAAGGGAGGATAAATTCCGTCCGTACCAGGTTCCGATGGTATAAATTTCCGGCTGGTCCTGGACTTTTAGATAATAGCCGGTACCCACCGGCGTCCGGTCGCCAAGGTAAAACACCCGCCTGCTGCCGTCCTTGAGAACCGCCGTGGCCCTGACCGCCGGCTTTTCCAGCCCGTAGGCGGCCAAATCCGCCGGATCCTCAGCCACCACTTTATCCGCGCACAAGTTACAGAAACTGCTGGCAATATTGTCCGCCCGGTACTGGTCCAGTTCCAAAGAACGGTCGTGAGCCGCCTTCCATTCCCCGTCTTCTTTTTCCAGCACCAACCGTTCCTTTTCCGATTCCAAGATCATTTGTATCAAGTCGTCCGGCCCAAAATCCGCCAGTTCAATGGAGGTGCTGACCGGAATCTCCTCTGTTTCTTGCGGGCGGTGCGCCAGATAGAAGTAGCCGGCGGCCACCGCCAGGAAAAGGAGAGCCGCGAAAAGTAAATTCCTGGTTCTTTTACCGCTCACAGGTGTCGCCTCCTTAACCAGACAAACAAGCCGGTTCCCAACACGCCCAAAGGAATAAGGAGCACCGTCACTCCGGACAAGAGGAGGGATTGAAGGCCGGTAATCCGCAAACGCATGGTCAACAGGCTTTTCGGGCGGATGGAGATTACTTCCTGGCGATCCTGCAGCCAATTCAGGCTGTTAATGAAAAAGTCCATATTGCCGGGGATCGCGTTTATAAACTGCCGGTTCAAAAAGGCCGCATTGGCCACCAGGACGATTCTGGTCTCCTTCTTCCCGGAGCCGGGACGGTCAACAACGGCCAGGGCAATGTTTAACGGACCGTCAAGATCACCGGCTTCCTTTTCCAAAGTGGTGATTTCCAAACCGGTTTTCCCCCACGATCTTTCCGAACTTGTCAACAAAGGAGTCAACTCAAGAGTACGCCGTTTCACAGAGAGGATCTCCAGACTCTGCGCGGCGGGGATGAGGACCGGGATCTGGTCTGTCTGCAGGGGGTTAAGGATCTCATGGCTTGCCATCCGCGGAAACAACCAAACTTGATTTCCGGCGTGATGGTTGCCGTCCCCTTCCACCACTACTACCGGCTGCAGAGCCGCCCCGTAACTGCCCAGCAAAGACCCGATATTCTCCAGATCCGCGGCGTACATGTCGAAAATGAACAGGGCCCGGCCCCCGCCGGTCAGATACTCCCGGATCTTTTCTTCCTCCTCCGCCGTAAGGTCCCTTTTGGGCGATACCATAAGCAACACATCGGTGTCCGCCGGTATTTCCCCGGCGGTAAGAATATTCAACTCCTTAAGTTCATAGTTTTCATACTCCAGTTTCTCCCTGAGCTCGTAGGGGAGACTATCTTCGGCATGGCCCGTCAGACTGTAAATAACCGGTGTTTTTTCGGCGGTGACATAGAGGATGGCCCCGGTAATCCGTTCTTCGACCGCCAGCGAAGTGACCCGTGGTTGAAAGGGATTTTCGTAACTGTAATTATATAAATCATAACGGTTGATCACCCGGTACTTGTCGCCGCTGGTGACAATATAACTTCCTTCACTGATATTACCGCCGTCCTCGGTAAATTGCCGGAAAAAGCCTGGGTTCCGGTAAGGATCAACATATTCCAGGGTAACTTTTTTTGACCTGTTGGTATATTTTTGTAAGATCTCGTCCACTACCCGGTTTTCCTTGCCGGTTTCGGCCACGCCGTAAATTACTACTTCCCGTTCCAAATTGTCGAGAATCTGATAGGTCTGGTCGGAAAGGGAATAAATCCGGTTTTCCGTGAGGTCGGCTTTTAAAGGTACCTGGTCCACCAAAAGGTTGACCAGAATCAACAAGCCCAGAACGATCGCTGTCATCAAGGTAGCGTAGCCGCCATGTTTAAATTTTTTACTTTGAAAAGATTCTCTCATCTTTAAATTGCTTAACTTTAATTTTGTCTTTAAACCGCCTATTTTTAACCGCTTAAGACTGCTCATTTTTAAGCTCTTCATTTTCATCCCCCCTAACTCCACCTCTTCTTCTCAATCACACGGGCGGTCAGAAAGAGAAAAGCCAAAGAGAAAGTGAGATAATACACCACCGGGCTCAGGCTGAGGATCCCCATATGAAACTCCTCATACCTTTGTAACAGGGAAAACCACTTGAGAAAACGCACAATAAGCCCCTCATATAATGTGGGTTTGACCGCATGGACGGCGGCCATAACCGCCGCTCCCACCGGGACAACCGCGATACTGAGATACAAATGGCGGGTACTGTAATAAACCAGGAAAGCAAGGGCGACGACAATCACCCCGGCAAAGACGATGCCGGAAACGCGGTCGGTGGGGACGCCCCGGGTTATCCAGTCAATAACCCACATCAACAGCAGGGCGCTGAAGGTGACCACCGCAGCGATTAACTGGTTCTCGGTTAAGGAGGAGACAAAAAGGCCAACGGCAATAAAAGCCGATCCCAGCAAGAAAATTCCGATATAACTGCCGATAATTTCCCAAACCGCAATGGAACCGAAAAAAGTTAAAATCACCGGATATAGACAAGTAATAAGAAGAGTCAGAAGAAAGACCGTCACGGCCGCCAGGTATTTGCCGAGCACAATGTCGACCACCCGCAAAGGGCTGGTCAGAAGCAACTGGTCGGTTTTCTCCGCAGCCTCTTCAGAAAGCAGGCGCATGGTTAAAATAGGAATCAAAAACAGAAAAACCGTAGTGATGTTGGCGAGGACCGCGGTGTAGTTGGGATTGGCCGGCAGGAGATTGTATACGGCGAAGAAAAACCCGGACAGCAAAAGAAAGAACCCCATGAAAATATAGCCAAGCGGCGATAAAAAATAGGCTCTAAGCTCCCGCTTCCATATGGCCGTCATTTACGATACCTCCTTTTCCTCGGTGATAATCTGTAAAAAGATCTCTTCTAGGGTTAAATCCACCGGTTTTAAGAGCAACACCGGCAACTGGGCCCGGCTGACGGCGGAAAACAGCGGTCTCCTGATATCTTCCTCGTTTTCCGCTTCCACTAAAAAATCAAAGGTCTCCGGTTCTACGGAACCTTGCGCTTCAACGCTTTTAACCCCCGGCACGCCTGCCAGGACTTGCCGTACCTCTTCCTCCGTTCCGGCAATCCGCACCAGAACCCTGCTTTTACCGGTGAGACGCCGGGAGAGGTTTTCCGGGGTATCACTCGCCACAATTTTCCCTTTGTTGATAATGAGCACCCGTTCACAGACGGCGCTGACCTCGGGGAGAATATGCGAACTGAGAATAATTGTGTGTTCTTTGCCCAGTTCTTTAATGAGGGTGCGGATCTCAATAATCTGCTTGGGATCCAGTCCGATGGTCGGCTCGTCAAGCACCAGAACCGGCGGGTTGCCCACCAGGGCTTGGGCCAGACCCACCCGTTGCCGGTATCCCTTGGATAAATTCTTGATCAGGCGGTTTTGCACATCGCCTATTTTTACCAAATCCATAATCTTCTCCATGCCCCTCTTCTTTTCGGCCCGGCCGACCTGCTTTATATCACTGACGAAATCAAGATATTCCCGGACCGTCATCTGCCCGTAAAGGGGAGGGGTTTCCGGCATATAGCCGATTCTTTTCTTTACCTCCAAAGGTTCTTCAAGCACATCATATCCGGCGACTTTTACCGTGCCCTCCGTAGCGGAAAGATAACCGGTAATAATATTCATGGTAGTGGTTTTCCCGGCCCCGTTCGGACCCAAAAAACCGAGAATTTCTCCTTTTTCCACAGAAAAACTTAAACCGTCGACGGCCACATGTCCGCCGTAAAGTTTTGTCACATTTTCTACTTGAATCATACTCTTCCCCCCTCAACTTATTGCTTTGTCTTTCCGCAACCCTTCCGGAGTACCCCTAGCCCCCGGCCGCTCGTTGCCTACAAGGTATGAATGAGGTGAAAGTTTAAGAAAAAAGAAGGATAGCAAGGAATTTTCGGTTAAATAATAATTAGGAAGTTCCCGGCCGGTTTCGTCTATATAATTAACGGAACATTTACTATTTCAGTTCCCAGTTTGGCAATACTTAGTTAATAATAAAGATAAGGCGCATAATCCTTTTTTATCTTGTGGCTTGCCGGTCCCTTTTCGACGGGGCGGAATATACTAAAAACCCGAGGAAGTGAAAGAATGAAAAGGATCGTCTTAACCGGCGGGGGAACCGCCGGTCACGTCATGCCAAATCTGGCCCTGATCCCGGAACTCCGCCGCCGGGGATGGGAAATCCACTATATAGGAAGCAAAAAGGGGATGGAAGAAAAACTGGTTTTGGAAACGGGTATCCCCTACCATCCAATCTCCACCGGCAAACTCCGCCGTTACTTGGCGTTAAAAAACCTGTCCGATCCTTTCCGGGTGCTAGCCGGTTTATCTCAAGCCTTCATGCTTTTGAAAAAAATAAAACCCCGTCTTGTCTTTGCCAAGGGCGGGTTTGTTTCCGTTCCGGTCGTGGTTGCCGCCCGGCTCCATAAAATCCCGGTCATTCTCCATGAGTCGGATCTTACTCCCGGTCTGGCCAACCGTCTTTCTCTCCCTTTTGCGGCGGTAGTCTGTGCCTCCTTTCCGGAAACCATGAAATATCTTCCGGCCAAAAAAGCCGTCCTTACCGGCAACCCGATCCGGCAAACCCTCTTCTCCGGCGTCAAAGAAAAAGGTCTTGCCCTCTGCAATTTTTCCCCCGACCGCCCGGTTCTCTTGGTCGCCGGTGGAAGCTTGGGGGCGGCGCCCATCAACCGCCTGCTCCGGTCGATCCTTCCCGAACTCGGTCAGTTTCAAATCGTCCATCTCTGCGGAAAAGGCCAGTTGGACCCCGCTTTGGAAAAGAGGGAAGGCTACCGTCAATTCGAATTTCTCGGCCCCGAACTGCCCCATGTTTTGGCCGCCGCCGATCTCTGCGTGGCCAGGGCCGGAGCCAACTTCCTCTTTGAATTGTTGGCCCTGAAGAAACCCCACTTATTAATTCCTTTACCCAAGACCGTCAGCCGCGGCGACCAGATCCTTAACGCCCAATCCTTTGCCCGCCGCGGGTTCAGTCTGGTCTTGCCGCAAGAAGAGGCAAACGGGGAGAGATTAAAAGAACATATCCTCCGGCTTTATGAGAACCGGCATCAATTCATCGCCAAAATGGAAAGCTACCCGCTGAAAAACGCCCGGGAGGAAATAATAAAGCTCATTACCACCATAGCCGGATCTTCTTCCCGCTGACCGGCCCTGGTCCTTCCGGCTTGGTCCCATGATTCATAACATAACTTCTCTTCCGAACCGGGGAGAAAAAAACCCGCCGGGGCCCGGGCGGCTTGTCGCTTCCTGTTTGGGGCGTGCTCCCGTGTAAAAGGAAGATCTTTTTAGGGAAACAGCCTGTTTTAAACAGATATTGTTCTTCACACCATTGTGGCTCATAAACTAATACAGGAGGTGACTCCATGAGCGCTTGTGCTGTTTTGCGAAGAATCGAAAAGGTCTCCCAGCGGGTGGCGAATTTCCTGGACCGCCCCGGCCGCCTTGGCCCGTCGGAGGTGGAGCGTTTGCGCGGGGAGATCGAGACGGTGATTGCGGGAGTACGCAACCTTCCCCTCTCCGCCAAACACAAGCAAGCCATCCTTCGCCACCTGACCCAAGCTATAACCATTCTGCGCAACAACCGGCAGCTCCCGAGGGCCCTTGACCAACTCCTGGCCGTCATCCAACTTCTTCAGATTGTTGGTTTCAAAATCAGACAACGCAAGCTCCCTTGTCCGCCCGGCAAAATCACGGTCTTTCCTTCCAACCGGTTCAACACCATTTGTGCCGACTGCCAATGACCATAACCGGGAATAACCAAAGCCCAGCTGTAAAGCTGGGCTTTTTAAATTCTATGCCGGGTTGGTCCCGTTGCTTCCGGAACCGGCGGACAAAATTTTCTTCGCCTTCACGCGGCGGGAACAAAAAAAACTGCTCTGGTCTTAGAAAACACGAGAGCAGTTAAAAATTCTTTATGGTGCCCAGGACCGGACTTGAACCGGTACGGATAAACCATACGCCCCTCAAACGTACGCGTCTGCCAATTCCGCCACCTGGGCCTGTTGGTAATTTAATTATAGCGGAAGAGTCGGTTCCTGTCAAGAGATACGAAGCGGTTCCCCGGAACCGCCGGACCCCGGAACAAAACCGGCCTCATCTTGTGGGGAGGATATAAGTCTGGTAAACGTAGGTTAATTTCCTTTCCGCCCCCGCCGGAATAGCAACCTCCCAAGTTATTTCCGTTTGCGGGTTGGGGCTGTGGTAAAACGGAGCCTTCCGGGTAATCTTTCCCCCGTCGCCGGCGGCGGTCACTTCGCCGGAAAGCAGTTGGGAAACGACCACATTTACCGCTTCTTCTTTATGGTTTTTCAGGGTAATCTCTCCCCGTACTTTAACCAGGCTGTACGTTTGTTCTTGAAAAACCAGGGACCGCTGAATCCTTTCAAATTCTTCCTCCGAGACTTTCGCCCGGATGGAACTGTCGGTTTGTACGATTATCTCCCCGCTGCTTCCCGGGGGGATATAGGGCAGGCGCCGCAGGCCGAGAGGAATGTTGTCCCTGGTAATCAGGACCTGGCCTTCCTGCCAAAATAACCGAGCGGAATCATTGAAGATCCGGTACCCCTTGTGCACCGGTATTTCCGGCAGTTCCCTGCCGTAACCGGGGTGGGAAATCTCAAGGCAATATACGGGTTCCACCCTGACCACCCCCCGGAACAAGGGGAAAACGGCTCTCTCCCCTTTACCCAGGGAAACTCCGGAGACGGAGTAGACCAGCAGGGAAGGAAGGGATTGGTCCTGGACTCCGTAATAAAATCCCGTATCCGCTTCCGGCACTACTCCCCGGCTGGTAAGGACCGCCCGGGCCAAGGTTTCTTCCTGCCGGTCAAAAATCACCAGCGGCGATAGTTCCCTGGTAAAAGCGGGGCCCTCTTCAGCCAGGTACAACGTGATGTTTTCCAGATCAATCAGATCGTTGGTCACCACCCCGGAAAAAAGCAACTCCGCCCCGTACTCGGAATGCAGGTCGAGGATATACTCGGGGTACCAGGTGAGCCCGGTCTGCAAATAACTGAGCCCCAAAGAACACGCGGGGGTTACGGCACCGTGCAGCCGGACCCGGAGCTTACCCTTTTCTTCCTCGGTTTTTTTATGCAGGTTGACCGGTTCCAAAAAGTAATAAGTAGTAATCTGCGACAAAGGATAGACTTGATCCGAAGTTAATCCGCTGTCATGCAAAACGGTGACCACCAGTAAATCCGGGTCGATGAACCCCTTCAGTTTCCCGGTGACAAATTCTTCTTCCGTTAATAATTGGATTGGTTTGCCAATATTCTCCCGGAAAAACTCTCCCCTGTTTTGCACGGCTGATTCTTTTTCGGTTCTATCGCGAAAAGCCGTCACTTGCTCAACAGTTATCCCGGAAGTGGGTGAATAAAGACGTAAACTTCCCTTCAAGGCCTGGGGAAGAAAATCCAGCGTACATTCGCCGTTCTCCAAAAAAACTTCTCCTTCATGAACTAAAAACGCCATCCCTCCCGGGTAAACCACCGCCTCTTTCACCGGCAGGGAGAAAGAGTCTTCCGCAGAAACCGAGGGATGTAAAGCCGGCGCCAAGCTCAGTAGGAAAAGAAGGAACCATTTTCGTTTCACCACTTTACCCGCCTCCCTTTTGTTTTTGGGCCCAACCTCCGGCGTCGCCACCATTCCCCTCCCGGCTCTCACCCGCTGCTATTTTCACCTGTTTTCCGGGCCAGGTCGGTACTGTCGAGCCAAATCGTGACCGGCCCGTCATTGGTCAACTCCACTTCCATGCGGGCACCGAAGAGTCCGGTCGCTACTTTTACTCCGTACTCTCTAAGATTTTCGATATATCGCAAATAGAGCTTTTCTCCTTTCTCCGGCGGGGCGGCCCAGGTAAAACTAGGGCGCCGTCCTTTCCGGCAGTCGGCATATAACGTAAACTGGGAAACCACCAAAACTTCCCCGTTAACCTCCAAAAGGGAAAGATTCATTTTCCCCTGGGCATCGTCGAAAATACGCAGGTTGACAGTTTTATCCGCCAACTGGGCGGCCTCGGCTTCGGTATCATTGTTCCCAACGCCCAGCAAAACGAGCAGCCCCCGGCCGATCTTGCCAACCTCTTCTTTTTCCACCACCACTCTGGCTTTCGTGACTCTTTGGATTAACGCACGCATTTTCCCACCTACATTCTTTTCACGCGGCTTACCCGGTGTACTCTTTGCACCCCTTTTACCTGGTTAAACTGGCTCATCAGCTCCCGCACATCATCCAAATGACTTATATCCAACGTAATATCAATACGCGCCGTTCCTTTGCCGGTTGTCGCTTTGGCCGCCCGGACATTGAGGTCTTTGCGGGAAATGACGTTGATAATGTCCGCCAGGAGATTCGCCCGGTCAACCGCTTCAATCTTGATTTCGAAGGGATAAAGTTCTTTATCCGTATCCGCCCATTCCACCTTGAGCAAACGTTCGGTATCAGCCGGCAGGTTGGAGCAGTTAATTCGATGGACCGTCACCCCTTTGCCCCGGGTAACATAACCGATAATCTCATCGCCGGGTATG
Source organism: Bacillota bacterium (assembly GCA_036678685.1). GTDB lineage: Bacteria > Bacillota > UBA4882 > UBA10575 > UBA10575 > JAZIHH01. Next base: position 432,699 of record JAZIHH010000020.1, on the reverse strand, counting down.
GGATTGCAGCACCGGGAAAACCTGACCAAAAGATCTTTGACCCCTTCGACAACGACCCCGCCGGGCCGTCCGGCCCGTCTTTTTTCCGGCGACAATTTGACCGGCTTCTCAAGGGTTTTCTCGCCCAAAAGCTTCTCCTGGAGTTTCTCGCCTAAAATCTTGCCCAGCACCATACTGACGGTAACCTTGCCGTCGCCCACCGCCACCAGCAGATCGTCGGTTTCCGTAAAACCAAGGCGCTCGGCCGCCTCTTTCAAGGTCTCGGCTTTTAAATGCTCCTGGGGATCATACCCCTGTTTTTTAATTTCTTTCTCCAGCTGCTCCCGGGCCTGTTGGATATATTCTTCCCGTCTTTGTTCCCGCAACCACTGTCTAATTTTACTCTTGGCTTTGGAGGTAACCACAAATTGCAGCCAATCGCTGCTGGGCCCGCTCTCCTGTTTGGTGGTGAGGATCTGCACAATATCCCCGTTTTTTAACTTGTAATCCAAGGGAACTAGCCGGCCGTTGACCTTGGCCCCCACGCATTGCTGACCGATCTGGGTGTGAATATGGTAGGCAAAATCCACCGGGGTGGCGCCGGCCGGGAGGTTCTTCACATCGCCCTTGGGCGTGAAGACAAAAACTTCATCTTCAAAAAGGTCGAACCTGAGGTTCTCCAGGTATTCATCGGCGTCTTTCGATTCCTGTTGCCATTCCAGCAACTGACGGAGCCAGGCGATCTTTTCCAGCAGGGTGTCGTCGGTGCTTCCGTCTTTGTACCGCCAGTGGGCGGCGATCCCGTATTCGGCGACCATATGCATTTCCCGGGTCCGGATTTGAACCTCCAAGGGTTCACCGTTTTCGCCAATCACCCGTGTGTGCAGGGACTGGTACATATTGGATTTCGGCATGGCGATATAATCTTTAAACCCGCCGGGAATGGGTTTCCATAAATTGTGCACCACGCCCAGTACTTCATAACAGTCGTGAATGGACTCCACCAGCACCCGCAAGGCCATTAAATCGTATATCTCTTCAAACGGTTTGTTTTGTTTGATCATTTTCTGGTAAATACTATAAAAATGCTTGGGCCGTCCTTGAATTTCCGCCTTGATATTCAGGTCGTTCAGCTGGCGGCGGAGAATCTTTTTGACCCTTTCGATATATCCTTCCCGTTCCTTGCATTTCTTGGCCACTTTCTGCACCAGTTCATAATATTTCTCCGGTTCCAGGTAACGAAGGGCCAGATCTTTCAGTTCCCATTTGATCTTATACATCCCCAGGCGATGGGTCAGCGGGGCATAAATCTCCAACGTTTCCCGGGCAATCTCCTTTTGTTTCTCCACCGGCAGGTATTTGAGGGTGCGCATATTGTGCATGCGGTCGGCCAGCTTAATCAGGATCACCCGGATATCTTTGGCCATGGCCAAAAACATCTTCCTCAGGTTTTCCGCTTGCTGTTCTTGCTTGTTCTGGAAGGAGATCCGGCTTAACTTGGTTACCCCGTCCACCAGTGCGGCCACTTCCTCCCCGAAATTTTCCCGGATCTCTTCCAGCGACACGTCGGTATCTTCCACCACGTCATGGAGAAGGGCAGCCTCAATGGAAATCCGGTCCAAACCCATATTTACCAGGATAGCAGCGACATTCAACGGGTGATTGATAAACGCTTCCCCGGAATCCCTGGTCTGACCGGCATGGGCGGCGGCGGCAAATTCATAGACCCGCTCCATATGTTGCCGGCAATATTTTATTCCTGCTTTATCCATTTTTTTAAACAATTGTTCTTTATTCTTCACCGGCTTCACCTTCACCCTGTGGCTGGCAGGATATCCCTCAATACCAACTGGACTTCCCGGTCCCAGTCGTTCTCTGTCAGATGAAAGGCCAGGTCAAAACGCTCGCCCACCGGCAGCTTTTCCCGGTAGGAACCAAAGTTAAAACCGATACCGCGGCGGGAAACAGCCCCGTTGCCAACTTTTATTTGCAAATGCCGCCCGTCTTTCCCCACCTCGCCAACGTCCAGGAGGTTCACCCCCAGACAGGCCAAAAGAGGTTCGGGATTTCCCGCGCCGTAAGGAGCAAGGGACGCTATTTCCGCCGCCAGTTCCCGGGTTAATTCCTCCAGGCGCACCACTTTTTCAATCTCCAGACACGGGCAGAGAAGGTCGCTGGAGAGTTGGGCCTCAGCCAATTCGGACAAGGCTTTTTTGAAATCCCCAATTTTCTCCCGGGAAACCTCCAAACCGGCCGCCAGTTCGTGCCCGCCGAATTTTTCCAAAAGGGAAGAACAGGCGGTGAAGGCCTCAAAGATGTGAAACCCGGGAATGCTCCGGGCCGAGCCTTTTCCTTTATCTTTTTCCAGCGAGAGCAGAACCACCGGCCGGTAGTACTTGTCCACCAACCGCGAGGCCACAATCCCGATCACCCCCGGGTGCCAGTTTTCCCCGGCCAAAACAATAGCCTTTCCCGGCTCCTCCCGGACCAGAACCTCTTCCGCTTCTCTCATCACCTTTTCTTCGATCTTCTGTCTTTCCCTGTTCAACTCGTCCAGTTTACCCGCGAGTTTCCAGGCACGGCGCGGTTTTGTTTCCAAAAGAAGCCGCAGGGCGCCGGCGGGGTCGCCCAGCCGGCCGGCGGCGTTCAGACGGGGGGCAAGAATGAAGCTGACCTGCCGGGAAGTGATTTTTTTCCCGGTTAAACCGCATAAGTCAAACATGGCCCGGAGCCCCGGGTTGGCCGTATTTGCCATTGCTTTGAGCCCTTCCTTGACCAAAAGGCGGTTTTCGCCCAACAAAGGCACAAGGTCGGCGATGGTTCCCAAAGCAACCAAATCAATATTCTCCCAGAGGACCGTCCGGAGTTGGGGAAAGACCTCCGCCAGTCCCTGCAGCAGTTTGAAGGTCACTCCCACTCCCGCCAGCTCCCGGTGGGGGTAGCCGGGTGTTAATTTGGGATTGACAACCGCCGTCGCCTCCGGAAGACGGCTGCCGGGTTCATGGTGGTCGGTAATCAGCAGATCCACGCCCCGGCTTTTCAGATATTCCGCTTCTTCCCAGGCGGTGATGCCGCAATCCACGGTCACCACCAGCCGGCAACCGTGGCGCACCGCCTTGGCCAGAACGTCCCGGCACAGTCCATATCCTTCCTCCAGCCGCTTGGGGAGATAATAAAGAATATTTCCCCCGTTTAGCCCGCGAAGGGTGCGCAGGATTAACGCCACCGAAGTTATCCCGTCCACATCATAATCGCCGTAGATAAGGATTCTTTCTTTTTTCTTGAGGGCCGAAGCCAGGCGTGCCACGGCTTTTTCCATCCCGTCCAGGAGAAAAGGGGAAGGCAAATCCTTGCCCGTGCCGTGGAAAAACAGTTCGGCCTCGGCTACGGTTTTTACTCCCCTGTCCGCCAATAACGCGGCGGTCAGCGGAGAAAGCGCGAATTTTTTTATCAGTTCCAGGGGCGGTTCTTGGATACTCTCTTTAATCTTCCACTTTCTCTTTCCGATCATCATCATCACCATTGCCCAGACTTTCCCCTGCCGGAACAGATTCCGGCTTTAGCTGGAGGTTTTCGCCCTTTACCCCTTTAGGTTTTCGGCATGCCAAAGGCGGTTTCCTGCCGGCAAACTACGGAGATTAAAATAAAAAGCGGGAACGAAAAGGATAATCTCCCGTCCCCGCCCGCCTGTTTAAAAAAGGAAATTGACCAGGATAAAGGCGGTTCCCACTATCCAGCAGTAAATCATAAAAGGGCGAAGTTTTCCCGCGCCAAGGTAGCGCAGGAAATAACGGATCACCAAAAACCCGCTGACCCCCGCGGCCAGCATCCCCCCGAGGTAGGAAAGGGTTAGTTCCGTTGTTATTTTCCCGGAGAGCAGGGGCAGGGCTTCATAGATTCCCGCCCCGAAAATAAGGGGGATGGAAAGGAAAAAGGAGAAGCGGGCCGCTTCCCGCCGGGAAAGTCCCAGCGCCCGGCCGGCGGTAATCGTCGCCCCCGAGCGGGAGATCCCCGGCAGCAAGGCCAGGGCCTGAAAGACCCCCACCAGAAGGGCGCCGCCCAGCCCCAGGGCTTGATAATCCTTAGTGCCGTCGTAACGGTCGGCCAACCAGAGAAAAAAACCGGTCACCAAAAGGAAGGCCCCGGCAAAGACGGGAACGGAAAAAAATCTTTCCACGGTTTCCCGGAAAAAAAGGCCGGCCGCTACCGCCGGGATGGTTCCGGCCGCCAGCCAACCGGCCAAACGAAGAGCCTCCTTTTCGCCCTTGACCATTCCTTGGAGAAGCAAAAACAGTTCCCTCTTAAAATTGGCCGCCACGGCCACCCCGGTGGCCAGGTGAAGCAAAACGTCAAAGGACAACGGCGGCTTGGGGATCCCGAAGAGCGCCGGGAGAATAACCAGATGCCCGGAAGAACTGACCGGCAGAAACTCGGTAATCCCTTGAACAATTCCCAACAAAACGGCCTGAAGAAAACTGATGATCATCACCCCAAGGCAAAGGGAGGCCTCTCTCACCCGGCCCGGGCGACCGCCCTTCGCCGTTTATTTTTCTCCGCCAGCCGTTCAAAGAAAACCCAAAACGAACTGGCAATGAAGAGTGAGGTATAAGTGCCGACGGTAAAGCCGATGATTAAAGCCAGGCAAAATTCCCGGATCGAAGGACTGCCGACAAGATAAAGGACAAGCACGGATATGACAGTGGTTATCGACGTGTTCAGACATCTCCGCATGGTCTGCAAAATACTGAGGTTCACTGTTTCGGCAAAAGCCTCGCCCTTCTGGCGAAAACGGAGGTTTTCCCGGATCCGGTCGAACACAACAATCGTGTTGTTAATGGAATAACCGAGGATAGTCAAAAGCGCGGCTACAAAGGTTACGTTCACCTCGCGCCGGAGGAGGGAGAAAATACCGATTACGGACATGACGTCAAAGACAAGGGCCAACAATCCGGCGACCCCCGATTTGAATTCAAAGCGGAAAGCCATATAGCCCAAAATCAATGCCCCGGCAATTAGCACTGCGTACAAGGTTTTGCTTAACATTTCCCGGCCAATCAGGGGGTCAACCCCGTAAATCTCCACCCCCGCATCATCCCCGGCCGGCCCGAAAATCTCTTCCAAAGTGCCGACCACCTGTTCTTGTTCCTGAGGTGTCAAAAACCTGGTCTGCACCAGCACGCCGTACCTTTGCCTGCCCGTGGAATCCATATAATTATAGGGCTGCGGAGGCGCCGGGCGCAAATCCAACTCCGCCAGGGAGGGCGTTTCCAAAGCCTCCATAACCTCCAGGGAGGTTACGGGTTTCCGCAGGGGAAAACGGATATTGGTGCCCCCGGTGAAATCCACCCCGTAATTCAAGCCTCTGGTCCCCAGGAAGACTACACTTAAAAGGATGACCAACACCCAGACGGATAGATAAATTTTGCTGTATTTCAGCAGATTCATGCCTTCACCTCCCCGCCGCCAAAACGCTTAAGATATTTGTCGGGATTCCGGTTGACCGCGATCTCCAGAAACGTCCTGGCCACCACCAGGGCGGTAAACATGCTCACCAGAATACCGATACTAAGGGTGACGGCAAAACCTCTTACCGTCCCGCTTCCCAAGAATAACAGCACCCCGGCCACGATCAAGGTCGTAAGATTGGCGTCCAGGATCGTGACAAAGGCCCGCTCGAACCCGGAAATCAGGGCCGTCCGCATACGCTTGCCGCTCCGGACTTCATCTTTGATCCGCTCAAAAATAATGATATTGGCGTCCACCACCATTCCGATCGAAAGAATGAAACCGGCCACACCCGGCATGGTTAAAACGGCCCGGAAAAGGGCTAAAAGGCCTAAAACCAGGAGGGCGTAAACAGCTAAAGCCACATTGGCTATGGCTCCTGAGAAACCGTAAAAAATAACCATAAACAAGAAAATCGCGATAATACCGGCCGCGCCCGCCACCAAACTTTGGCGCACCATTTCGCTGCCCAGGGTGGGGGCCACTTGCGTGATCTGAATGGTACGCAGGGAAACGGGCAGGGCGCCGGATTTCATCAAAATCGCGTACTCCCTGGCCTCTTTCAGGGTTGCTCCGTAACCGAGCGTGATCCGGCCTTTCCCTCCCGTAATCACATCTCTGATGACGGGTTCCATCAAAAGCTCTTCATCCAGATAAATGGCGAGAACCTCGCCCCTGTGTTCTCTGGTGATCTCCTCAAATTGCCGGGCGCCCTCCCGGCCAAAGGTCAAGTTGATCACCGGGGCGCCTTCCATGTGATCGTAATCGGCCTTGGCGTCGATGAGGTCGGTCCCAAACATCACAATCCGGTTTCCCAACCGGAAATTTAACCGGCCGGTACTCCGGATTAACCTCTCCGCCTCTTCTTGAGAGGCGATACCCGGCAACTGCACCGTCAGGCGGCCGTTGGTCTTATCCAGGCGCACGGCCGCTTCGGTCAAGCCGCTGGCATCCACCCGGTTGGCAATGATCACGCGGGCCTGTTCCAAGGCATCCTTGGGGAAATTGGCCGGATCTTCCGAAACAAGAACACGAAGGACTTCCGGGTTCTCCGGAGCAACCGCCGTCTCCACCAGCAGCTTTTTTTCTTCGGCCCCGGATTTCCAGGTCATTTCTCTGGTGATGAGGCGGGCCTGCAAGACCCTGTCCACCTCTTCTTTGTTGCGGAAAACCAGTTCCAAGCCTTCGTATTTCTCCTGCTCCGGACGGCCCAACAAACGGGCGTCCGGTTTCTCCATCCCCAGACCGGCAACGGCCGTCCGTAGTTCCTCCGCCATTCCGGTCAGGATACGGCTTTCCACCCGGTAATCCGGGGTCAGAATAACTTCGATGCCCCCTTGTAAATCAAGTCCCCGGCGGATCGGATCCTGTCCCTTAAAAAAGAATTTTTTTAAGCCCTCATTATAGTGGGGGGCCACCACATATACTACTCCCGCCAAAACCAAAAAAACAATCAGCCAGGATTTCCGGCGCAAGTCTTTTCGCACCAAGACTCCTCCTTCCTTTTCCTTAACCGGCAACATCTGGTTTCAACGTTTTTTTCCCGAAGCTTCCTGCCCTTCTCTTACCCGGCGGGCAACCTCCTTTTCCGCCCTGGCGCTTAATATTCCTAAAACCGCAAAGGAAAAGATTACGGATAAGGTAACAATAAAAGACTCCGTCACCCGAGTCCCTCCTTCCCGCATATCCATCTTATCTATTATAAACTTTTTTAAAACGGCTTGTCAATTCCAGGTAACACCACTATTTTTAAGAAGAAGGGGAGTAAAACAAAAGGCTGTCCCTGACGACAGCCGGTTACTTCTTTTGGAGCGGGAAACGGGACTCGAACCCGCGACATTCAGCTTGGAAGGCTGACGCTCTGCCAACTGAGCTATTCCCGCAGATCAATTCTATAATAAAAGAAAAAAGACCCTCTGTCAATAGCCACTTTCCCGTAGTTTTTGGCCAACTGTTCCATAGGTTGTTAACACTGGCCGGCCGGTATGACCAGTCACCAATTTAAGGCATGCGCCGGGGAAACAAAAAACCGGAAGGAAAGTAATCCTTTCGGTCTTTCTTGCCGGCAGGCATGAACTTTTTCTCCCTTTTGCCGGAGGCAATACCTTCTTTAACTGGTCGGGGTGCAGGGATTTGAACCCTGGACCTTCTGCTCCCAAAGCAGACGCGCTTCCAAGCTGCGCTACACCCCGCCTTGCACTAATTAGTATACGCCAAAACCCGGTCTTAGTCAAGATTGTGCAACCCCGCCGGCGGTAAGAAGAGAAGAATTTCTTCCCATTTCTATCTCTGACGGAGATAAACCTCTCCCAACTTTGCCCTTGACAGTTATGGCGATTTGTTGTTTAAAGACTAATATATTATTATATATTATGATAATAAGCGATCTAACCGGTTAGATTTCCCGTTTATTTTCTCTTTCTCACTTAACCACCGATATTAATACTTTTTCATTTGGTGCCAGCCGGTAAAGTAAAACAAAGGAGGCTGACCGGGTGATCACCATAAGAGATGTGGCCAAAGCGGCTGGAGTTTCTGTCGCAACCGTTTCCGCAGTGCTCAATAATGATTCCAAAGTCAAAGTCAGTGAAAAACTCACCAAAAAAGTAAAGCAGGCGATGAAAGAACTAAATTACCGGCCGAATCTGATCGCCCGGAATCTTGCCAAAAATGAGTCCCGGGTCATTGCCTATATTGTCCCGTCAATTTCCAACCCCTTTTTTTCACAAATTGCCAGAACGATCGAGGATATGGCTTTTGCCGAAAAATACAGTATCTACCTCTGCAATACCGGCGGCCGTGAAGAACGGGCCCGCCTGTATATAGAAAATCTCATTGACAGCAGGGTTTCCGGCGTCATCACCACCTTGACTTGGGAGGTAAAAGCGGAGTATATCAAAATGCTCCGCGAAGAAAAAATTCCCGTTGTCGGGCTGGCCGGGGCCCAAATCATTAAAGACATCGATACGGTAACCGTCAATGACCGGGAAGGGGGTCGCATAGCCACTGAATACTTAATCAGAAAAGGCCATAAAAACATCGGCTTTATCGGTCTTAAGCACAGTGAAACCACAAAACAAAGGTACCAGGGTTACCTGCAGGCCTTTAAAAATCACGAGCTGCCGGCGCCCAAAGATCTGGTGGTGCTGGGTACCGAGTTTACCCGGGAGGAGGGAGCCAATTTAACCGAGGTTTTACTGAGACAACACCCGGAAGTGACCGGCATTTTTGTTTACAATGACGAACTGGGCGCCGGGGTGATTGACAAGCTCTGGGAATTAAAGATTAAAATTCCCCAGGAGACAGTGGTAATCGGCTTTGACGACAGTGTGGCCGGATACACCCGTCCGCGGCTGACCACCATGATCCTGCCCAAAGAAGAAATGGCCCGGACGGCCATGGAAATGTTGTTCGAAAGAATCCGGAAAAAAGAAAAAAAGCTGGCCCCCAGGCACGTACAGGTTTTACCCACCCTCATGCCGCGGGAGTCGGCATAATTTCTAAAAGGAGGAGCAAAAAATGGCAGATTACAAAAGGGCAAAAATGGTTGTGGACAAAGATTATTTTATCAGTGACACCGATGACCGCCTCTACGGTTCCTTCATCGAGCACTTGGGCCGGGCCATTTACGGTGGCATTTATGAACCCGGTCACCCGCAGGCGGACGAGGAAGGGTTTCGTAAGGACGTTATGGAACTGGTCCGGGAGTTGCGGGTTCCTGTTGTCCGATATCCGGGCGGTAATTTCGTCTCCGGATATAACTGGGAAGACGGGATTGGCCCGCGGGAAAAACGTCCGAAACGGCTGGATCTCGCCTGGCAGACCCTTGAGCCCAACACGGTGGGGATCAATGAATTTGTCAGCTGGGCGCGGAAAGTTAACACCGAAGTAATGCTGGCCGTCAACTTGGGAACCCGGGGGCCCGATGCCGCCCGCAATTTAGTGGAATACTGTAATCATCCGGGAGGAACATACTGGAGCGACCTGCGGAAAGCCCACGGTTATCCGGAACCCCACGGGATTAAACTTTGGTGCCTGGGTAACGAGATGGACGGGCCTTGGCAGATCTGCCAGAAAACCGCAGAAGAATACGGGCGTGTAGCCTGTGAAACGGCAAAAGTTATGAAATGGGTGGACCCCGGCATTGAGCTGGTGACCTGCGGCAGTTCCAACCGGGGCATGGCCACTTTCCCGGCTTGGGAAGCGACCGTCCTGGAACACACCTATGAACACGTGGATTATATCTCCCTCCACACTTATTACGGCAACCGCGATAACGACCTTGCCAACTATCTGGCCCAGTCGCTGGATATGGACGAATTCATCCGTACGGTTAAGGCGACCTGCGACTACATTCAGGCCAAAAAACGCGGCAAAAAAAAGATCAACCTCTCCTTTGACGAATGGAACGTCTGGTACCATTCGAACGAGGCGGATAAAAAAGTCCAGCCGTGGACGGTTGCCCCTCCCCTGCTGGAAGATGTGTACACCTTTGAAGACGCGCTGTTGGTCGGCTGTATGCTGATCACCCTTTTAAGACATGCCGACCGGGTGAAAATCGCCTGCCTGGCGCAACTGGTAAATGTTATCGCCCCGATTATGACCCAGACCGGGGGTCCGGCCTGGCGCCAGACCATCTTCTATCCATTTCTCCATGCTTCCCTGTACGGAAGGGGACGGGTTCTGCAGCCGGTCATCTCCTCCCCACGCTACGACTGTAAGGACTTTACCGATGTTCCCCTGCTGGAAGCAATCGCGGTCGCCGGGAAGGACCAGGACGAACTGACCATCTTCGCGGTTAACCGGGATCAAGAGGGACCCCTGCTCCTCGAATGCCGTTTGGGGCAGTTTGATGAGTACAAAGTGGTGGAACATATCGTCCTTGAGCATGAGGACGTCAAGGCGAAAAACACTTTGGAACAGCCGGATACAGTGGTGCCCCACAACAGGGGGGACGCCCGCCGGGAAAATGACCTTCTCCAAGCCCTCTTACCCCGCCTTTCCTGGAATGTGATCCGGTTGAAAAAATAGTTCTTTATTAATAAGCATAGCGTGCCGGGTTACCGGCACGCCAACGCCACAAGGAAGTCCTTCCCGGCCCCTTATTTCTCCATAACCATGCCGCCGGCGGCCAGTCCGGAGATAAATCTGTTTCTAAAGAACAGAAAGATAATCAAAACCGGAATGACGGATAGAAAAGATGCTGCCATGGCCAGATGGTATTGGGGATGGTGTTGTCCGACCAAATTCGCGATCCCCACCGCCAAAGGAAACTTTTCTACGCTGCGGAGGACAATCATCGGCCACAACAGATTGTTCCAAAATTCCATCCCGAAGAAAATGGCCAACGTGCCAATGGCCGGTTTGATTAACGGCAGAACGATTAAGCGAAATAACTGGTATTCACTGGTCCCGTCTATTCTGGCCGCTTCAAAAATATCATTACTGAGCCCTACTATGTACTGGCGCATGAAGAAGGTCCCAAACGGGTGCGCCGCCAGGGGAATAATCACCCCCCAGTAGGTATCGATCATTCGATAACTGACCAAGATTTTAAAGAGAGGGATCAACATCAAATGAAAGGGAATCATCTGTGAGCAGAGAATAACCACAAACAGAAAATTACGCCCGCGAAATTCGTATTTGGCCAGGGCAAACCCGGCCAGGGCACAGGTGAACAATGCCAACAGGGCGTACCCGGCCAGCATAATCAGGGAGTTAAAATACCAAAGCGCATAAGGACGCGTGGCAAAAAGCTCAACATAACTTTCCAAAGTTACTGTAGTCGGGATCAGGTTTAAACTGGTCGAAAAGATTTCCCGCGGAGGACGCAGTGAACCGATGACCATCCAATAAAACGGAAGCAAAAAGATGGCGGCCAAAACCACAAAGAGCAAAGTCAGCAGAATTTTGCCCAACATTACCTTTTGTTTCTCTTTTCTTTGCCTGATCTCCAGTTTGCTTCGGCGTTTTAACTGTTTCATTATTTGTCCTCCCTCATTATGCCGAATGAACGGAACTGAATGAGCGACAGCACCAGGATAATCAAGGTCAACACCACGCCGATGGCCGAAGCATAGCCCATGTTAAAGTAGCCAAAAGCGGTCCGGTACAAATAATAGGCGATGGTCAAGCCGCCCGCCCCCGGAGTCATCCCGGAAGGAAAGAGGATGTACGGCTCCACAAAAACCTGGTAGCCGCCGATCAGTGAAATAATGGTCACAAAGGCGATCACCGGTTTCAGCAAGGGAACGGTGATATGGAAAAATCTTCTAAAGGCATTGGCGCCGTCGATCTTGGCCGCTTCGTATAATTCCGCAGGAATATTGGTTAATCCGGACATGAAATAAACTATGTTCATGCCCGTCCAGCGCCAGACGGCAATAATAATCAGTGAGGGAACGACCAATTCGGCGGTTCCCAACCACCGCTGGGGGGGAAGGCCAAAAAACCGCAGAAAGGCATTGATCAACCCTTCTTCCATCATCATGATCCGGAAGATCGTTCCCGCCGCCACCAGTGAGGTCAAAACGGGCAAGAAGAAAATGGTATGAAAGACCGGGGCCCCTTTAACGGATTTGTTGTACAAAATAACCGCCAACACCACCGGAATGGGAATCAACAAGAGCAGGGTGCCGACCGTATATTTCGTGGTGATACTCAAGGAACGGACAAACAACGGATCTTCCACCAGCATCCGGTAGTTGTCAAGGCCAACCCATGTTCCGGCACCAATTCCCCGCAAAGACTGAAAACTTAAAGCGACAGCGGAAAGGAACGGCCATACTTTAAAGGCGATAAACAAAACCAGGAACGGGGTGAGAAAAACATACGGGACTACGTTTTTCCGGTTGAAAAATCGTTTCAGCGCCTGCACAAAGACCAAACCCCCTTATCATTTACGGCTGGCTGTAAAAGGAGCGAAGGATGAACCTTCGCTCCTCCTTTTACTACCCCGCAAAACGATGTTGAATTTTCCCCGTCCCGCCTCATCTTAGCGACCGGACACGTCTGGCCGCATTTCTCAGCAGAGTGGCCGGATCTTCTCCTCTTTCCACGGCGCCGTAAACCACGTCTTCACTAATGATGGACGAGGCGTCGGCATAGAACGGTCCTACATATTGCGGCATCATATTGCCGGCAACGGATTTGATGACGGTAAAGACCGATTCGTTGCCGAAATAGGGGTCCGGAACTTGAAGCCTCGGGTCGTCAAAGACATCGTAGCGGTAAGGATCAAAGCCCAAATCCGTCCAGATTTTTACCTGCGCTTCGTAAGTAAGTTTGCAGAACTCCATAAGATCTTTGGCGACCTGCAACTTATCCTTGGCAATTTGGTTGGTGATGACCGTTCCAGTCCCACCGCCCATGGTAGCACGGGGACCGCCCGGATACCATGCCGGTATGGGACGAATAACGATCTTCCCTTCCAGATCCGGCATGAAAGAGGTGAAACGGGTCATATACCACTGGGGCATAATCAGACAGCCAATATTGCCTTCATTAAAGAGGGCAAAGAATCCGGGTTCGTCAATTAATCCGCTCGGCGCCGGCATGGCAATCTTATGTACTCTTACCCAGTCCGCCACCATCTTGAGGGCTTCCACATTGGCTTCGGAGTCCAAAATGACATTACCGTCTTTGTCGTAGATCCCGCCCCCGTTTTGCTGGGCCAGCGCAATGAAAACAAAGGAACTGACCGTATCGACAACCGTCATCCATTTGCCGTTTCCGGTGACCTTTTTCCCGGCGGCAATGAAATCATCCCACGTTTCAATTTTGTCGATGTCCACTCCGGCCGCGTCCATCAGCTCTTTATTGTAATACGCGACAAATGTTCTCAAATGCCAGTCCAGACCGTATTGATTCCCTTTGTAAGCATAAAGGTTCATCCGCTCGGGAACCAGCACCCCTTCATAGTCGGCCAGCAGATCATTCAACGGTATAAGCTGGATATCGCCTTTCAGATAAATCCCGAACCTCCCGATTTCGATATCGGCGATATCCGGCGCGCCGACCCCGGACTGCAGGGCAATCAACAATTTGTCGTGCATTTCCGCGTAGGGGTAAACAACCGCATTCAATTTAATTTCAACGTCATCTCTGGTTTCATTAAACGCGGCGACTCTTTCCGCCATGAAGTCGGCATGAACCTGAACAAAAGTCCAGAAGCTGAGTTCCACTGTTCTCTTGGCGGCAAAGCCGGCGCTCGCGCTCAACACAAGAACCAGCAGGAGAACAAGCCCCAATACACTCCATCTTTTCATTGCTTTCTTCCTCCTTTTAAATTATTTTTTTACACCAAAACCCCGCCTTGTCAATCAATTCTTCCCTCTGATCACCTCCTCCGCAATAAAGCGATTATCGATAATTTTTACTTGTTACCCCTAAATTCCTTAATCCATACGGTCATGGCGCCGGGTTCCCGGTTGTCCCAATAACAATACGGCACAGCCTTTAAACGGATTTTAACCAGGGGACTGTTACTCTTCCGGCGGTACAGCTCTCCTTCCCAGGCGGTCAGATCCGGCGCCAGGGCCTGGCTTTCAATCACCACGACCCCGTCGAGCAACTCCGGAACATACCTGGTATCAAAAACGGCATCCTCCGGGAGAAGGATTTGGTCCACCGCCGTCTGGTGATCGGCGTCTTCCAAACAATACACCAGAGGCCCGCGCTGCAGGGCTACCCGGCCGGCGTTGTGCCGGACCGCCGGATGAGCCTCCATCCGTTCCACCGGCATCTCCATTGCCAACATTATTGTCCCCCCGGCCGTCCAGGTCCGCCGGAGCAAAACATAGCCGTTTACCGGCTGGGCGTCTACTTTTTCCCCGTTTACTTCGAGGGTGAAACGGCGGCACCAACCGGGAATACGCAAATACAGGGTGAACTCGCCCGGTTTGTCCGTCCCGATTTCCAGTTTGACCGTCCCCTCCCACGGATAATCGGTTTCCTGACGGACAGTTACTGTTGCGCCGTTTTTCAGTTGGGTCTTTACTTTACTTTGTATATATAAATGTACGGCCAGCCCGTCGCCGGTCTCAGAATAAATGTACTTGCCCAGCGAAGCGAGAAGGCGCGCCACGTTCGGCGGACAACAGGCACAGGCAAACCAGCCCTCCCGGTGATGATCCCCCCGGCTGTACAGGGGATTTTCATAGAAAAACTTGCGTCCGTCGAGAGAGACCCCGGAGAGGAAACCATTATATAAGGCCCGCTCCATAAGGTCGGCAAATCGGCCTTCCCCTTTCAACTGCAGCATCCGGTGGTTCCACATAATGAGGCCCACCGCCGCGCAGGTCTCGGCATAGGCGGAATCATTCGGCAGATCGTAATCAAAGGTAAAACCCTCGTTTTCTTTTGAGGACCCGATGCCTCCCGTGATATACATCCGCTTTGTAGCCACGTTTTCCCACAAGCGATCCAGGGCGGCCGCCAGTTCCCGGTCACCGGTTTCAGCCACCACGTCGGCCATCCCGCAATACAAGTACATGGCCCGCACCGCATGGCCGACCGCCTCCCTTTGTTCCGTTACCGGCATGTGGTCCTGGGCGTAACGGCCGTCATAATTTTCATAAGTGCCAAAAAACCGCTGGTTGATCAGGCCGGGCCGGCCCAGTTTCCCGCCGATTTCATCCAGGTGGGCCAGTTCCCAACGGAGGCGGGAATCGGGTCTTCCCCGCTGGCGGATGAAGAACATGGCCAGGTCCAAATAGCGTTTCTCGCCTGTACATCGGTAAAGATCGACGAGGGCGGTTTCAATTTCCTCATGTCCCCCGGTGGCTTCGAATTTTCCGTGTCCGAAAACATCGTCAAGATGGTCCGCCAGCCGGCAGGCCGTCGCCAGCAGCTTTTTCTTTCCGAGCGCCGCATTGGCCACGGCCGCCTGGATTAAATGTCCGGCGCAATAGAGTTCATGGCAGATATCGAGATTGGTGAATTTTTTATCCGGTTCCACGTACTGAAAATAGGTGTTCAAGTAACCGCCGGGTTCCTGCACCGCTGCGATCAAGTCAATCGTTTCGTCAACTTTCTGTTCCAGTTGGGGATCGGGAAAGACCGCCAATGAATAACTAGCCGCCTCCAGCCATTTATACGCATCGGAATCCATCCAGTACGGTCCGGCATATTCTCCACCCTTCTCCCCCAATACCCGCCGGAAATTGTCCAATACCCCGCTGGACTCGAGTTGTTCGTATTGGTAAGGGAGGGAAATATGACGGTTTTTATCGATTCTCGGTTGCCAAAACCGGTCATCAATCGTAACTTTGGTAAAAGGTACCGGCCGAAATTTTAAGTTGGGCGACGAAACAATATCTCTATCTCTCATTTTGAAATCTCCCCAATTATTACTTTATTTCTTATTTCTTCAATAAAACCGAGGACTTCTGTCTCCTTTTGACAAACTCCTCTTGTCCGTTACTAAACTTTATGACCACTGGCTTCGATATGCCTGGCACGCGCCTCTCCCGGGCAAGAGCAAAACATAGCGGGAGTTTAATCGTTTAATTAGAAAAATACAGTTCTTCCTCCTTTTCCCCCACAAAGGACGGAAATCACATCGACAATTAGCGCATTTCTTCAGGTATTGCCAGCCGGATTTGGTCTTTTTCTTTCCGGAGACTCTAGTTTTGAATGTTAATCGTTTAAATCATTCGACATCTTTTTGTGGTTTCCTTCTTTTTTTGAAAAATTTTTTACCGTCCTTTCCGTAACACCGGCCTGCCGGGAGGATCATCGCCGCTTAACCGGCGGCAACTTGCCGGGCGATGCCCGCGGCGCGGGAGTTAAACCCGCCTGTTCACCGCGACCGAATCCCGTTCGATCAATTCGCACTCCAGTTTAATCTGTTCCGTCTCCTGCCGGTCTTCGCCGGGGTTATTGATCCGGTCGAGCAGTTTTTGCGCGCAGACCTTTCCCATCTCATTCAAGGGCAAGGCCATGGTGGTAAGCTTGGGGGTATAGGAATAACTACATTCCCGGTTGTCAAAGCCAACCAGGGAAAGAGCCTCGGGGATCCGGATCCCGGCTTCATTGGCCGCATCAATTACCCCTCCGGCCATCAGGTCGTTCATGGCAAAAATCGCCGTCGGCGGATCGGGTAAAGACAACAATTCCTTTGCCGCCTGGTAGCCGCTCTCGCGTTCCCAGTCGCCAACCTTCATGTACTGCGGGTTAAAGAGAAGATTCCTTTCGTACAGGGCCCTTTGGTAACCTTTTAACCGGTCCTGGCACTGCATGGAATCCAGCAGTCCCGTGATGATCGCGATTTTTTGGTGTTTTTTTTCGATCAGGTATTCCGTGATCCGGTAGGCCGCCGCTTCATCATCATAATTGACGGCAATGGCGCCGTTATTTGTCGTATAACAGTAAGTATAAGCCACCGGTATGGAAAGGTCGCCAATCACCCCGGTCACATCCCGGCAGTGGGCGCCAACATAAATAATCCCTTCCACCCGCCGGCTGGCAAGGACATTGGTCACATCGGCAATAACCTTGGAAAACTTGGCGGTATCTTTGTATTTATTCCCAATCCTCTTAAACAACCTGATATTATTCAATATAATATGGTAATTATGGTTCTCGGCATACTCTTCAATCCCGTCGATGATTTCCGGGGCCGTGAAAACGGTCACATCCTCGGTGATAATACCGATCGTGTTTGTTTTTTTGATCTTCAAGCTTTTGGCAATACTGTTGGGGTTGTAATTTAACTTTTTAACCACCTTCATCACTTTTTCCCTGGTTTCTTCACTAACCCGGGACGGATCATTTAAAACGTATGATACTGTCGCCGTTGAAACTTTGGCCATTTTGGCGATTTCCTTAATCGTAACCATGGCTTCTCCCTCTTTCCGAACCCTAATCGTTTAAATTACACCCTTTTATAATACCGGTGATCATACCTTTCTGTCCACAGGAGACCGGGAGTATTTAATCGATTGAGCGGATAGTTTTGCGTATATTAGCTAATTTCCTCGGTATTTCTCCGGTTTTTATGGTGTTGGCCGGTATCATAAAAAATTAACATTATGTCATGCTATTTTAAATAGCCACAAATTTCAAAGAATCTAATCGTTTAATATCAGTGTATCACATTTTTTTAACCTGTCGATAATTATTTTTTAACATATGCCCATGACAAGGCTGGTCATTTGCCCCTATTCTCTGCTATGCTTTCTTTTTCACATTTTTTCCCATGTTGTCCGTTACAAACGGTCTTGGGAATGGGGGAGTGAACTTTCCGGTGCTAAACGTTTAAAACCCGGTTTGGCGTTGTCTTAATCAGATTTGCTTTCCGGAAATTTATTTATGCCTAGGTGAAACAGGATTTTTAAAATTGATGGCGAAAAATACTATTACTTATAATTTTCTGCCCTGGATATAAGTTTATCCCTGTTTTTAAACGACAAAGGTATTAAAATTTGTAACATACGCTTTCCACTGCGGGGACGTGGATTGAGCGTCTAGGAAACAAAAAACAAAAGATTGAGGTGAGAGTGAAATGGATCAATTTGTCATCGGGGTAGATTACGGAACCGATTCCGTACGGGCGGTTGTGGTGAATACCGCCACAGGGCAAGAAGAAGCCAACGAAGTGGCATATTATCGCCGGTGGGCGGAGGGAAAATATTGTGCTCCGTCCAAAAACCAGTTCCGCCAGCATCCCCTGGATTATATCGAAGGGCTGGAAGCTTCCATTAAAGGAGCGCTGGCCAAGCTTCCTCCCGGAACCGGTAAAAAAGTGATCGGAATTGGCATTGATACCACCGGTTCCACTCCCTGTCCTGTCGACCGGCAGGGAACACCTTTGGCTTTGAAAGACGAATTTAAAGAGAATCCCAACGCCATGTTCATCCTCTGGAAAGACCATACCGCCGTCCGGGAGGCTGAAGAGATTAACAAGGCCGCCCGGGGTTGGGGAGGAGTCGATTTCACCAAATATGTAGGAGGAGTATATTCTTCCGAATGGTTTTGGGCGAAAATCCTTCATATTCTTAGAGAAGATCCTCAGGTAAGAGAGGCCGCTTTTTCCTGGGTCGAACATTGTGACTGGATCCCCGCTCTTTTAACCGGGACCACCGATCCCCTGACGATGAAACGAAGCCGCTGCGCGGCGGGGCATAAAGCGATGTGGCACCGGGAATGGGGCGGCCTGCCGCCCGAGGAATTCCTGGTTCATATTGATCCCCTGCTCAAAGGAATCAGAGAGCGTCTTTATACCGAAACCTACACCTCCGACCAGAAAGCCGGTGACTTGACCCCCGAATGGGCGGAGCGGCTTGGCCTCTCCCCGGGGATTCCGGTAGCCGTGGGGGCTTTTGACGCCCATATGGGCGCCGTAGGCGGCCAGATCGAACCGGCGACGCTGGCCAAGATCATGGGTACCTCCACCTGTGATATGATGATTGCTTCTTATGAAACCATCGGGGACCGGCTGATCAGGGGGATCTGCGGCCAGGTTGATGGTTCAATTATCCCCGGCATGATTGGTCTTGAAGCCGGACAATCGGCCTTCGGCGACGTTTATGCCTGGTTCAGGGAGTTACTGGCCTGGCCTTTGAAAAACATGCTCTCCTCTAGTTCCCAGCTTTCACCGAAGACGGCGGAAAAGCTTCAGGAAGAGCTTTATGACCGTCTTTTGGATGAGTTGACCGAAAAAGCGGCCGCCCTCGGCCGGGAGGAAACCAGACTTATCGCTCTGGACTGGTTAAACGGCCGGCGGACACCCTTTGCCGATCAGACCTTAAAAGGAGCCGTAGCCGGGTTGACCCTGGGCAGCACCGCTCCCCACGTTTTCCGGGCCTTGGTGGAAGCCACGGCCTTCGGCGCCAAAGCCATTGTCGATCAGTTTGTCAACGAGGGTGTGGAGATTAAACAGGTGATCGCCCTGGGCGGCATTCCGCAAAAAAGCCCCTTTGTAATGCAAGTTACCGCCGATGTTCTTGATATGCCGATTAAAGTCGCCCGGTCGGAACAAACCTGCGCTTTGGGCGCGGCCATGTTCGGGGCGGTAGCCGCCGGTTATTACGCCACCATTCAGAAGGCCCAGGAAAAGATGGGCAGCGGATTCAGCAAAACATATACGCCTGATCCGGCCAATGCCGCCTGGTACCGTGAGCAATATAAAAAATATGTCTTGTTGAGCAAAACCTTGGAGGAACAGTTGAGAAAGATATGAGGAATACGGGGCTGATGATATTCTAAGGTTATTGGGGGAAAACAAATGCTGAAAACCTTAAAAGAGCAGGTTCTCGAGGCCAATCTGGAATTGAACCGGCGCCGGCTGGTTATTTACTCGTGGGGCAATGCCAGCGGTCTGGACCGGGAAAGGGGCCTGATGGTAATCAAGCCTAGCGGCGTACCCTACGAAGAGCTTACAGCCGAAAAGATGGTGGTGGTTGACCTGATCGGCCGGGTGGTGGAGGGTGATCTAAATCCCTCTTCCGACACCCCGACCCATCTGGAACTTTACCGCTCTTTTCCGGAGATCGGCGGCGTGGTCCATACCCATTCGCCCTGGGCTACCGCCTGGGCCCAAGCCGGCATGGGGATCCCCTGCTATGGGACGACCCACGCGGACCATTTTTACGGAGAAATCCCTTGTACCCGCCCCTTGACCGCCGCGGAAATTAATACCGACTACGAGCTTAATACCGGACGGGTGATCGCCGAGTGCTTCCGGGATAAAAATTATCTGGAAATGCCGGGCGTTCTGGTAGCCATGCACGCTCCTTTCACTTGGGGACGAAATGCCCTGGAGGCGGTTGAAGCCTCGGTCATCCTGGAAGAAGTGGCCAAGATGGCTTTTCTCACTTACCACCTGTCAAAATCCAGGGAAGGGATTCCCCAGGTGCTTCTGGATAAACATTTTCTGCGCAAACATGGCGCGAACGCCTACTACGGGCAGAAACGCTCTCCGGGGCAGGAACCGTAACAAAAAAACAAGGCTGCCGGCGGCCCGCCGGCAGCCTTGTTTTTTTCTGTCCCCATTAGCCCGCCTGGTTACTACCGCCCTCTTTTCCGCCAATTTCCTTCAGGTGCTCCAAGAGAGCTTGCATGGCTTTTCCTCTGTGGCTAATCTCGTTTTTCTTCTCCTCCGGGAGTTCGGCCATGGTGGCGTCGAACTCCGGCAGGTAAAAAAGGGGATCGTAGCCGAACCCCCGGTTCCCCCGGGGAGTCAGGGCAATCAATCCCTCACAGGTCCTTTCGGTGGTCCAGAGTTCTCCCTCCGGTGAGGCAAGGGCAAGCACACAACGGAACCTGGCGGTCCTTTGCTCCAGGGGGATATTCGCCAGTAAGCGGAGGAGTTTTTCGTTGTTTTTCGCGTCGTTTCCCGGTTCCCCGGCAAATCTGGCCGACTGGACCCCCGGCGCTCCGTTCAGCGCATCAACTTCCAGGCCGGAATCATCGGCCAGCGTCCACTCGCCAAGGAGGGCGGCTACGGTCCGGGCTTTTTTCACCGCGTTTTCGTAAAAACTCTTCCCATCCTCGACAATGGGAGGAAGTTGCGGGAAATCCGCCAGGGAACAGAGTTCCCAGGGCGACCCCGCCAACATCCTTTGGACTTCCCGGAGCTTCCCTTTATTCCTTGACGCCAGGATCAGTCTGGGCACCTATCGTCACTCCAATTCTATGGTCTATATGTTGCAGGGTCTTCTTTTGCAGGGCAATCAATTGTTTGATTCCGGCGGCGCCGATCGCCAGCAATTTACCGAACTCTTCCTGGGAAAACGGCATTCCTTCCGCCGTCGCCTGCACCTCGACAATCTGCCCTTTTCCGGTCATGACCAGGTTCATATCTACCGAGGCGTTGGAATCCTCGGCATAATTCAAGTCCAACAATAACTGGTTATCCAAGATTCCCACGCTGGTGGCGGCCAAATAATCATAGAGGGGGAGAGGGCTGTCCTCATCTTTACTTATGGCGGCCAGGGCGTCCGCCAGGGCGACAAAGGAACCGGTAATCGCCGCTGTCCTCGTCCCGCCGTCGGCCTGGATGACGTCGCAATCCAGCCAGATGGTTCTTTCGCCCAGCGCCGACAGGTTAACCACGGACCGGAGGGCCCGCCCTACCATCCGCTGAATTTCTTGGGACCGTCCGCTCGGTCTTCCTTTAGTCGAATCCCTGAGATTCCTTTGGGGAGTGGCCCGGGGGATCATCGCGTATTCCGCGGTCACCCATCCCTGCCCGCCCCCTCTCAGCCATTGCGGCACCCGGTCCTCAACGGTCGCCGTACAAATGATCTTGGTTTCGCCGACTTCAATCAGCACCGAACCTTCCGCGTGTTTTACAAATCCCCGTGTGATGGTTACCGGCCGTAATTCTTCAGCACTTCTTCCGTCAATACGTTCCATGCTTTCCTCCACATCCCTTTTTCTTTATTCATTTGAACGTGCATATTTTTCTCTTTCCACACGGTAAAGATTGTTCCCGAAAACATCAATCGCCACCATCGCCGGAAAATCCGCCACTTCCAGACGGAATATAGCCTCCGGACCCAGCTCGTGATAGGCGACGGCTTTGGCGCGGGTTATTTTCCCGGCCAGCAAGGCGCCGGCGCCGCCCGGAGCGGCCAGGTATACAGCGCCGTATTTTTTCATAGCCTCTATAACCGTATCGGATCGATCTCCTTTACCCATCATTCCCAGCAGACCCTCAGCCAATAATCTGGGCGTATATGTATCCATTCTACTGCTGGTGGTCGGCCCGGCGGCACCTATTACCTCACCCTCTCTTGCCGGGCAGGGTCCTGTATAATAAATTAAGGCATTTTTTAAAGTCACCGGGAGTTGCTCTCCCCGCGATAATGCCTGAATCATTTTCTGATGCGCGGCATCCCGTGCCGTAAGGATTTCCCCGAAAAGTCGTACCGGCGTTCCCGCCTTCAGTTCCCGTACTTTTTGCGGGGTGAGGGGCAAATTCACCCGCTGTTCCGTTTCCACTGAATTACCTCCTGTTCTCATATGATTTTTGTCTTGTGACGCAGGCAATGACAGGAAAGGTTAACCGCGCAGGGAAGTCCGGCGATATGTGTGGGATATACCTCCACCTGTACCGCCAGCGCGGTCCATCGCCCGCCAAGACCTTGGGGACCAATTCCCAGGTCATTGACGGCTGCTAACAATTCTTCTTCCAGTTCCCGCAGATCCGGGCGTTGGTGTTTTGTACCAACCGGCCGCAGAAGAGCTTTTTTAGCCAACAACGCCGCATATTCCATGGTACCGCCCACCCCCACCCCCACGATCACCGGCGGGCAGGAACTGGCTGCGGCCTGGGAAACAGTCTCCAGAACAAACTTTTTAACCCCCTCTTTGCCCTGGGCTGGAGTTAACATGGCCACCCGTCCTTTATTCTCACTGCCAAAACCCTTGGGCATAATTGTCAACTGCAATCTATCGCCGGGTACCACCCGGACATAAATCACCGGAGGAGTGTTGTCTCCGGTGTTTTCCCGTAAAAAAGGATCCTTCACTACAGAACGGCGGAAATAATTCTCCCGGTATCCCCGCCGTACACCCTCGCTGATCGCAGCATTAAAATCACCTCCGGTTATGCGAAGATCCTGTCCCAGTTCGACAAAGACGACAACCATTCCCGTATCTTGGCAAAGAGCCAACTCTTTCCTACGGGCAAGTACGGCGTTTTCGTACAGGCACTCAAGAAAACTCCGGCCGAGAGGTGATTCCTCTTTGGAAACAGCCTCTTTTATCGATGTTAACATATCGTCACCCAAGCATAAATTGGCCTCCCGACAAAGCTCGGCAACGGTATCGGTTATAAGTTCCACTGAAATTTCCCGCACATAAATCCTTCCCTTCACGCTCTTTTTCCTTAAGTATTCGGTAATACTGATGATATGTCATACCGTTTCCGGTGGCCTTTTGCATGTTTAAACCTTCTCCAACGTCGCTTGTAATAAAAGATAGGTCTCCTTGGGGTACTCCTCGGCCAAAAGTCCCAAGGTGGAAAAGAGATACCCCCGGTCAACAAAAAACTGGGGGGAGACCGGCTTTAAACTTTCCGGCTTTGCCGGATCAAAAAGGGCGCCGCTTAAAATTTTGTCCGCCCGCAAGCTGTGGGCAAAAATACCGCCTGTCCCGATCATGGTCTTTACGCCGGTGAGATCCTTGCCGGTTTGTAAATAAGAAATTCCATAGGGGGTGGGCACTTTTTCAAGCCACCCGGCATGTCTTTCCACCGCCCCTTTCACCGCCAGGTGAGCCAGGGTTTCGTCCAGCTGCCGGTCGCGCTCCGTACCCGGCAGGTAATCCTGTTCCTGAAGGCGCTTTTGGACACCGGCCTGAAGTTCTTCTTCGCCGATCCCGGCCAGGCGGGCGACGACCGCCGGCGGGTATAGTTCGAGCAGGGCCTGGGCGCTGGACCTGATCCCCAAATCCCCTTCTACCGTCCTCTTAACCAGCGGTTCCGGCAACCCGCGTAGAAAAACCTCCGGCCTGGAAGGCTTTCCTTCGGCCACCGAATGAACATCGGTGGTCGCCCCGCCCACATCAACCACGACCAGTTCACCCCAGCCGTTATCCCCGCCCCCCTCGGCCAGGCGGACGGCCGCCGCCAGCACCGAGGCGGGTGTGGGCATGGTTATTCCGTCAATCTCCTTTTCCACCCTGTCCAAACCTTTGGCCTGGACAAGCCGGTTTAAGAAGATTTCCCGGATCATCTTCTGAACCGGCTCAATATTCAGTTTTCCCAATTCCGGCAGGACATTGGCTGTCCGGTAGCAAATCTTCCCGCCGGCGCGAAGAAAAGATTCCGCTTCCGGCGCGGCGGTCTTGTTCCCGGCAATGATCACCGGCGCGGTTAACCGGCTCTTGGCCAGCTCCCGCGCATTATGAAGAAGGGTCTCCCGGTTGCCCCCGTCGGTGCCCCCGGCCAGTAAAACCAAATCCGGATTGAGATTGACAATCTCCGTTACCTCTTCCGGGGAAAGCTCATAGCTGTAAGTCCCGATCACCCGTGCCCCGGCGCCGAGAGCCGCTCTTCTGGCCGCCTCCACCGTCAATTCCGGCACCAGCCCAATAGCGACCATCCGCAATCCCCCGGCCGCGCTGCTGCAGGCCAACTTTTTTTGAAACGTTAACGGACCGGTCTTGGCGGTTATTTTCTGGAGGGCATTAAAATATCCTTCCATTAACCCGTCATCAACGGTGGTCGGGGCCAAAGCGGTGGCCAAAACCTGCGGCTTTTCCAGATCAACAGCGGTCATCTTTGTAAATGTACTGCCAAAATCCACCAGCAAATACAATTTCATGGCCTGATCTTCGTCCCTTCACCCTCGGTGTGGAAGAAAGTCAAACAGGATAATTATACCATAGTAAACAGTGCGGGTCCACCGGGAATCTGTTATTTTTCAAAACAGACCCCGGAAGTTCAGATCGCAATATCCACTTTCATGGCCGCTTGATAGGTATTCTCCGCAAAATCACGGGAAAGATACCCCCCTAGAGAGAGCGGTTTGACCCCGATGATCTTCATATCCGCCCGCGCCCCATAGCCCAAAGAATAAGCAACCTCTCCCGCTTTTTGCCAATCCATGAAGGAAAAAATATCCATCCCCGTCCATTGTATGATCTGGAATACTTCTTTGGAGAAGGGGAAGCGCCACTCATAAAGAAGTTCGAGTGAACCCTGGAAAGCCGGCTGTCCGGCCGGCTCCGCGCCCCGGTAAATTTGGGGCGCCGGCGTTACATTGGTCTCGCTGAGGACCATTTTGGCCACGCCCGACCAGGGTCCCCTCAAGGGGACATATAATTCATTACTAAAACAATATTCACTCGCCTCCGGTTTTTCCAGGGCGACAAAAAGGTGGAAATCACCGTCCGTACGGAATTTTTCCCCGTTGTAACAGTAGTCTTTTTGCAAATGGAAGAAATCAACCCCGGAAAAGCGCGCCGCACCAAAACCCAGCTGATGGCGGTCGAAGTATCGCCGCAACGAAACCTCGTAGTCCAAACTTTCGCCGCCCACAGCCGCCAGGCAGATCAGATCCCAAGCGGGCCGCCATTTTTTTACCCTGCCCATGATTTCCAGGGGACCGTCTTTCTCCCCGGCGTTATAAAAGAGCAGTTCAATCCGGCCGGTATCCAGCAACAAGCCGTATTGCCACTTCATCAGATCGGCTTGAAAATAGCGCCGGTGCAATAAAGTATGATCTTTGCCATAATAAAACACCGGCCGGACGGTTTTGTTCCCCACCACCCGGTTATATTTGTAATCATGGAGGACCGCAGTCACATCCGCCGGTTCTCTCCCATCCTCTTCCGCCGGGCCTATCTCTTTCTCCGCCAGCTTTTCTTTGATCCAGGGAATCATCTCTTTTGTCCGCCTGTAACCCATGTCAATAAATTGTTTAGCCAGATGAAAATCGTTGAACGAATAATCGCCCACCTCATGTTCAATGACAATATCCGAATACTTTCCCACAATGCGCTTGGCGTTGTTCTCCGTGAGGAGAAAAAGCATCTTTCTTAAGGCATGGACCGGAAATTTATATTCATCAAAAGGTAACGCGTCATAAGCGGTAGTGGAAATTACCAGGTCGGCGCCGAGCACTCTGGCGGCCAGGGCCGGGGTCAACTCGAACATCCCCGCATCGATCCGGTTAGCTTCATTATCTTCGTGGACCGGAAAAAGAAAAGGAATGCTGTAGGCGTTATGAAGAGCCCGGCTGATTCTTCCCGTGGTATGTATATACTTCACGTCATTGGTCAAATCAAGGCTGAGGACCGCCGTGGGGAGCCAAAAGTTTTCCAGGTTTTCCGCAGGCACAACGGTTTCGATAAAGGTGTCAAGTTTCGCGGAGGATAAAAGCGAGCGATAAAAAGGCGGGTTGAAGTCTATGAGTGAAGGGATAACCCCCGACAAGGCTATTTCTTCGATCGTCGCCACCGGGAGGCCGCTTCCGTACAGTATTGCCACCACCGCCCCCATACTGGTGCCAACCACCATATGAACGGGTATTTTTTCTTCTTCCAACGCTTTCAGGACACCCACATTAACCAGGGCCCTGGCCCCTCCTCCGCCAAGGGCCACGGCCACCGCCGGTTTTTTCAGTCCGTCGAATAACGGCGACGTCTCGACCCAGTATGTTTCCCCTATTTCTTCCACATGGACCACCTTTATTTTTGTCTCCTCCGCCAGCGCAAAAGAAGGCCGGGTAAAAAAAACAAGCAACCCGGTGGTTAAGAAAAAAAGCCAGTATTTCTTTTTCATCGCAGCCTCTCCTTCTATTTCTCCCCCGTACAATAGTTCAAAATTCCCTGATACAGGCTTAACGCCAATTTTTTCCGCAATTCGCTTTGCCTGAGAAGGGCTTCTTCCTGAGGGTTGGAAAGAAAACCCATCTCCACCAAAACAGCGGGCATCTGTGTTTCCCTGGTAAAGACCAATTCCTTATTGGTTTTGACCGCAAGAGGCCGCAGTCCCGTACCGGTTGTCAGCGCGGCAAAAATACTCTCGGCCAAACGGCGGGAGACGGTGCAGTCCGGATGGTGAAAGATTTCAAAACCGTGGACCCGGGAATCGGGGTGGGAGTTGACATGCAAACTGACGGCCAGAGCGGCCCCTACCCTGTTGGCCAACGCGGCTCTTTCATACAAACCGATATAAAAATCATCATCCCGGGTTATAACCACCCGGGCGCCGGCCTCCTCCAAAAGTTTTTGCAGGCGTAAAGCCACGTCCAGGTTTACATCTTTTTCCCGCACTCCTTTACTGCCGATGGCGCCGGCGTCGATTCCCCCGTGGCCCGGATCCAAAAGGATAACCTTTCCTACCAACGGCGAACGGGCGACGTGGTCGTGGCCGCTCTCTTCCTGCCGTTCCCCGGCACTTATTACTTCTGGCTCTTTACGCCCACCGGTCCTGTCAGGCCCGGTACCGTCTTCCCGGGTGGTTTTAATCTCCAGCCGGTTCCCGTTGTTGCCCGCCGTTGTCACCAGGCAGTCCCGGGGTTCTTTAATATCAAGCACAATCCGGATAATATGCGGGTCGAACTGGCTGATTCTTATCCGTTCGACCCATTTGCCGTCGCCTGGAATGGTGATTGCCTCCCCGATCAGGGTGGCATCCCAGATGTCAACCACCACCCGGTGAGGATCCGTAAGTAGGGTAGTCCGGTACGCAACCGGATGGGAAGTATCCACGTAAAGGGCGGGGTTCTCTCCGGCCTCGATCCGGATCCCGTCCTTTAAGAAACTGTTAAAAACAACCTGCAATCCGGGGCGGTTCTCCTCCGGCGTCATAATTCTGTATCCTACCAGGTAGGTAAGGTCGAAGACCACTCGCAGCGTTTCTTCGTCAAATACGCTGCTGCGAATGGCTTTTACCGGCGGTTCGGCCGGTAATTCCATGTTTACGCCGGGATATGGTTTTACTCCCTTAAAATCAATCACCAACCGTGCGGGATCCGACAATAAAAACGAATCATAAGTAAACTCCCGCACTGTTTGGAAAAGATAAGCCTGCCGTCCCTGATAGGTGGTTTTGTTGACGGACAAAAGATAATTTTCCGCCCGTTCCAAAGAAAGGAGGCCGTCTTCCTTGTTGTTCTCCTTAACACCAAGGTGTAAAGCGGCTTCCGCCGGCAACCAAAGTTGGCCGGAAGGCCGGCGGGGAGCGGCGGTGAACACCACGGCAGGGGAAGCGGAGAAAAAAGAAAGGGGCAGGTAAAACCCATTTTGAAGAAAAGCGGCCCCGGTGTCACCTGCCACTTTTTTCCCCTCAAAAACCAGCGGTAAAAATTGTTCACTGGCTTTAACCGGAAGGAAGGAAAAGAAGAAAAGAAATAAAGCTGGAAGTAAAAGAGATTTTATGTTGGAAGATCGCGGCAAGTAATTTCCCTCCCAGTTCAACCTGTTTCCAGTTTAGTTCTTCGACCTTCCCGGATCTCTTCCTTCCCCTTATTTAAGAAATTTACCTGGAAAAACGTTCTCGTTGCTCGTTGCTCGTAATGCTCGTTATTTGTTATTGCCTGTGACTTGTCACTCGTTGCTCGATACTCGTCGCTCGCGTGAAGATCCGGCGTTCTTACCCCGGCACGCCGGGAGCATCCTTGCCGGATTGTTGGCAGCGCCCCTTTATTGTGCTGACCCGCGGCGTCAGCAGCAAGCAGGGCAAGGCGCGAAGGAGGACGGAACGGCGGCCGCTCGTATTATCCCGCCGCTCGTTACCCGTCGCTCGCCCTCGTGATTCGGCGCCCGTACCCGCTTATTCCCGCGGCTCCAATTTCTCCAAAGGTGCAAGGGAAAGTAATAATTCTTTCAGGCCGTTACCGGGGAAGGCTACGGTAACCAGTTGGTCACCGTTGAGTTCACGAAGGGCAACCACCGTTCCCCGTCCCCATTTTTTATGGTTTATCTCATCGCCCGCCCGCAGCTCCGGTTTATTCTCCGGTTGTCCGGTCTCTTTTCTTGTCAGTACCTCCCGGGAGCTTATTTCGTCAAGGAAACGCGAAGGATGGACCATTTGTCTTCCCCCATAAATTGTCCTTGTCACCGCATAACTCATATACAGTCTTTTTTGGGCCCGGGTCATCCCGACATAACACAATCTTCTCTCTTCTTCCACCTCCGCCGGTTCCATCAAGCTCCGGCTGTGGGGGAAAATACCCTCTTCCATCCCCACCATAAAAACCACCGGAAACTCCAGCCCTTTCGCCGAATGCACGGTCATCAACGTTACCCCGTTCATTTCCTGGTCATAATTGTCAACCTCGGTTACCAGGGCCACCTTTTCCAGGAAAGCTCCCAGCGACTTGTCATCACTGTTCATTTCAAACTCGGCGGTCAACGCCAGAAACTCGTCCAGGTTTTCCAGCCGGCTCTGGGCTTCCACCGTCTTTTCCGCCTGGAGTTCCCTTAGATAGCCCGTCTCTTCCAAAATCATCTTGGTCAGCCGGGAGACGGCGATTGTGTCGCGGTACGCATATAGATGGCGAAACAAGCGGTCAAATCCGGCCAACGCATTGACGGCCCGGCCGGTCAGCCCAGGGATTTCTTTTCTCCGCGCCAACCCTTCCAAGAGGGAATAATTGTTTTCGTCCAAGAACGCAATGAACCGTTCCACCGTGCTTTCGCCGATCCCCCGCCGGGGTGTGTTGATCGCCCGGCGTAAACTCACCCGGTCCTGAGGGTTGTACAACAAACGAAGGTAAGCCAGGATATCCCGGATTTCCCGCCGGTCGTAAAAACGCAAGCCGCCTACAACTTTATAAGGAACCCCCTTGCGGCCCAGCACTTCCTCAAAAGAGCGCGACTGGGCGTTGATCCGGTAAAGCAGGGCACAGTCGCCATAGGAATATCCTTCCCTCCTGACCAGGTTTTCGATCTCCTCGATCACCTGGACGGCTTCGTCTCTTTCATCCGCCGCCTTCATGATCGTAACCGGCGTTCCCTCTTCATTTTCGGTCCAGAGGGTCTTGGCCTTCCGGTAGTGGTTGTTTTTTACCACTTCATTGGCGGCCTGCAAGATTTTCCGGGTGGAACGGTAATTCTGTTCCAGCTTTATGATTTTTACTTCCGGATAATCCCGTTCAAAATCAAGAATATTCCGGATGTCCGCACTCCGGAAACTATAAATCGACTGGTCGTCATCGCCCACCACACAAATATTCCGGTGGGCGGCCGCCAATTGTTTTACCAGAACATACTGGGCATGATTAGTGTCCTGGTATTCATCGATCATAATATATCTGAACCTTTTCTGGTATTTTTCAAGAACAGCCGGATGTTCCCGAAAGAGTTGTACCGTTAACATAATTAAATCATCAAAATCCACTGCCGCGTTGGCCCGCAGCTTCTTTTGGTACACCGGGTAAACCCGGGCCACGGTCTGCGCCCAAAAATCGGCGGCGGTTTGCTCGTATTCTTCCGGGGCAATCAGCTTGTTCTTGGCCGAAGAAAGAGCGGCCCGGATCGCCTGGGGATTAAAATTCTTCTCGCTCAAATTGAGGTCGCGTAAACACTCTTTCACGACAATCAACTGGTCCTGGGCGTCAAAGACCACAAAGTTTCCGGCCAGGCCCAGGACGGTTCCTTCCTGCCGTAAAATCCGGGCGCAGGCCGAATGAAAAGTGCTGATCCAGATGGCCTGGGCCAGGCTTCCCACCAGGCCGCCTACTCTTTCCCTCATCTCCTGGGCCGCTTTGTTGGTAAAAGTCACCGCCAGCAGGTTTTCCGGGGGGACCCCCCTGCTTAAAAGGTAGGCGATACGGTAGACCAACACCCTGGTTTTGCCGCTGCCGGCCCCGGCCAAAATCAAAAGCGGTCCTTCCGTATGACAGACCGCCTCCCGCTGTGCCGGGTTGAGATGGGTTTTGAGTATTGCCTCCAAGAATACCACTCCTTGCCGGTTTAGAGACTTCCCTTCGTGGAGGGAACTCCTTTTTGCCGTTCATCGATGCTTACCGCTTCCCGCAAAGCCCGGCCGGCGGCTTTAAAAACCGCTTCAATAATATGATGACGGTTTTCTCCTGCTAAAAGCCGCAGGTGGATATTGAGCCCGGCCCTGCTGACCGCCTGAAAAAATTCTTTGGCCAGTTCCACATCGAATTGGGTGCCGATTTTCTCCCCTGTCAGGGGGACGGCATAATCAAGATAGGAACGGCCTCCCACATCCACGGCGGCCAACACCAGGGCATCATCCATAGGGATGATCGCCTTGCCGTACCTGGCAATGCCCTTTTTGTCGCCGAGGGCTTCCATCAGGGCCCGTCCAAAAACCAGTCCCACATCTTCCACGGTGTGGTGGGCGTCCACCTCCAAATCGCCCGCGGCCTTTAGTTCCAGATTAAAGGAACCGTGAAAGGCCAAATGCGTAAGGAGGTGGTCAAAAAGGCCGATTCCCGTCTGAATACTGATCTTCTCCCCGCCGTCCAGCCCCAGGACTAGAGAAATCTCTGTTTCCCTGGTTTTCCGTTCAACAATCGCCCTTCTCTTCAATTTATTCCCATCCTTCTTCCTGGTTTTCCAGGCGCATTTCCACCGCCCGGGCATGGGCCTCCAACCCTTCCACCCGGGCCAGAACAACCGCAGCCGGTCCGTATTTCTCCAGCCCCTCCCGGCTGTACCCGACAATACTGGTCTGTTTGACAAAATCGTCCACACTCAAACCCGAGGCAAAGCGGGCTGTGGTACCGGTGGGCAGGACGTGATTGGTTCCGGCCACATAATCACCCACCGGCTCCGGGGAAAACGGCCCCAAAAATACCGCCCCGGCATGACGTACTTTGGTCAACCAGTAGTAAGGATCGACCACCATAAGTTCCAAATGTTCCGGAGCGGCCAGGTTTGCCAGGTCAATAGCTTCCGCCAGGTCTCCGGTTAAAATCAAGGCCCCGTTCTTGGCCAGAGAATTTCGGGCAATCTCCTGCCGGGGCAAGGTGGAAAGTTGCCGTTCGATTTCCTCCGCGGTCGCCCGGAGCAAAGATTCCGAAGGTGTCAACAAAACAGCGCCGGCTTCATCCACCGGTCCATGTTCGGCCTGGGAAAGGAGATCCGCCGCGACCAGGCGGGCGGAAGCGCTCTCGTCCGCCACGATCACAATTTCACTGGGTCCGGCCAGCATATCCAGGCCCACTTCCCCGTAGACCAGACGTTTGGCCATGGTCACATAAAGGTTGCCCGGGCCGACAATCTTGTCCACCCGCGGGATCGTCTCCGTGCCAAAAGCCATCGCAGCGATGGCCTGCGCCCCTCCTACCTTAAAAACTTCGGTGATCCCCGCTTCCTTGGCCGCCGCCAGAAGATGAGGGTCCACCGCTCCGTCTTGACCGGGGGGGGTACAAATTATGATCCGTGACACCCCGGCCACCACCGCCGGTATGGCGTTCATCAGAACAGAGGAGACAAGGGGGGTTTTCCCGCCGGTACCACCCGGGACATACAACCCGGCCGAATCCAGAGGCGTATATCTTAAACCCAAGACAATTCCATTCTCTTCATAAGCGGTCCAGGATTGGCGTACTTGGTGCCGGTGATACCGGATTATGTTCTCTTTCGCCGTTCTTAAAGCGGACATGAAACCGGCATCCACAGCCGAACATGCCTTTTGAAACTCTTCTTCACTTACTTTTATTTCCCCTTCCGTAAGTTGCACCTTGTCAAAGAGCTTTGTATATTCGATTAAAGCCCTGTCTCCTTCCTTGCGCACCCGGTGCAAAATACCGGCCACCACCCGCCGGATTTCCTCCTCTTCCTCCCGGGGGGAAGCCCGGCGGTCCAAAAGGGAACGGATCCGTCTGGCATCGACCCCGCTTTTCAGGATCTGCATTCTTCCCCTCCTGTTCCGCTTGTTTTACGAATAATTTAACACACCTCTCCCGGGGTGTCAAGAAAAGGGTAAAAAAAAGGGCCGCCTGGATGCGACCCCACCGGTGGTTTTTTGCTGTTGTATACTGTTGTTACAAGCCTAGAGCACAATGCCTGCAATGCCGAGAATGATACCGATGATTCCCAGCGTCTTGGCACTCTTGGCGTCTTTGGCCGCCGTGTCGACCTTTTCATCCATACCGCCGACCGTGGCCTGCAAATCGGCAACATCATATTTTAACAATTGAACCTCGGTCTCCAACAGGCTAATCCTGATGTCGTAATCATACAGTTCACTGCGGAACTCTTCTTCCAGGGCTTTGATGGCTTCATAAATCTCTTCGGCCAGCCGCTCGTCCTTGTTGTCCATGATTTCCTGGAGGGCGAAATAATCGTCGGTCAGTTCCGCATAAGTGGCGTAGTCTTTCTCCGCCAGTATTTCGTTGATTATGTCCTTGACTTGACTCTCGGTCAAGCCTACCACTTGCCCTGCGGGAACGCGATCAAGCCCGACGACCTTGCTCTCGATCAACTGGAGGACTCTGGCGGTCAAAGCGACCATTTCGTAACGAGTGGCATACCTTTCCCCTTTAAAAGTACCGTCCGGATACCCTTTTAGCAGCCCTGCGTCATAGACCAGTTTAAACTCGTCATACACCCAGTGATTAGGCTTCGGGTAATCTTCAAATCCTCCAAACGCCACCGGTACAACTGTAAATAACATTATGGTCGTAAGTAACAGAGCCAATGCTTTTTTCATTCCCATTCCTCCTTCTTATACTTATAATTTTTTATAGATGAATGGGCCGGTGTCCCACGGACAAAGCCCAGACACCATCGACTCCCCTTCTAGTATCTACCAACCCCCCCTTTTGTATACACTTAACCTTATTATTTTTGCATACGCTTAACCTTATTATTTATATAGTATTCGCGTTAAACTAACAAATTCCTTCCTGTTTCACTAGATATTTTCTATTTATCATCTTCCTACACCAAAATTTCTATGTTTCTTCCGAAAAACCTTCCCCCAATACTTCGTGGACATCGGTGATAATAACAAAAGCCTCCGGATCTTCCGTTTTTACCAGTTCTTTCAAGCGTACTTCTTCCGCCCGGCTGACAATGCAGAGGAGAACCTCTTTTACCTTGCCGGAATAAAGACCCCTCCCGCTCAGGCCGGTCACTCCCCGGCCCAAATCATTCATGATCCGGCGGGCTATGGCCTCTGAGCGATCGGAAATAATAAAAGCCCCTTTGGAGTACTGCAGGCCTTCTAAAACCAGATCAATGGTTTTACCGCTGACGGCCAGGGAAAGGATAGCATAAAGCATACTTTCCGGGGTTTTAAAGGCCAGACCGGCCAGGGCGATCACGAGGCCGTCGACCAGCATAAGGGCGCGTCCCATGGAAAGATTGGTAAAATGGTTGAGCAGCCGCGCCGCCAGATCTGTTCCCCCGGTATTCCCCCGGTAGCGGAAGGCAATGCCCATTCCCACCCCGGCCAGTACACCCCCGTATATGGAGGCCAGCAAAGGATCCATGGTGAGAGGTTGCGTCAATCACCCCCAATACTCCACAGCTACTGCCAACAAAGAAGCACCAAAGAAACTCTTCACTCCGTAATGGGAACCGAAGAGCCGTAGACATGCCAGGAAGAGGGGGGTGTTGAACAGGAAAATCACCAGTCCCACCGGCCATTTCCATAAATGATAAAAAACAGTGGCCAGACCACTGGCCCCTCCTGCGGCAATCCGGTTGGGAACCAGAAACCAGACCAGAGCGAGAGCAGTCAAGTTTACTCCTACAAAGATCCCTGCGTAATCCCCAATCTCCCGCTTGGTTTTTTCCCCGGCCAACTTTTACCTCCTTCCCGGTCTTTTTGCAAGTCCTTTTGGAAAACCGCCTTCACCTCCCGCCTTTGTCAACCGGGCGTCCCCCGCCACGCCAGTGGGGCGGGACGACGCCCCTTCTCTTCTCTTTTCTCCATTGTTTATTTTTATTTATCGGTAAATTCGGTTTTTTCCTGCAACACCAAACGGACAAACGAAGGTAAAACCAAAAGCCGGCCGAACCGGATGGGCTCTTTGAGCGCCCGGTACAACCATTCCAGACCGTATTTCCGGAAAAGATAAGGTGATCTTTTGGTTCTCCCCGCCCAAACATCCAAAGCGCCGCCCACTCCCATCCCAACCGTTACCTCCAGTTTATGCCAGTTATTGTCCAGCCAAAGTTCCTGGCGGGGAACTCCCATCCCCGCCAGCAAGACCTGGGCCCCGGATTCATTTATTTTCTTGACAATTTTTTCATCGTCGGCCGGAGGAAAATAGCCGTGGGCGGTCCCAACTATTCTTAGGCCGGGCCGGGAGGAAGCGAGCCGTTTCCCCGCCTCTTCGGCCACCTGTGGCCTTCCTCCCAGGAGGAAAAGGCGGATTCCCCCGGGAATCCCATCAGTCAAAATCTTTTCTGCCAAATCCACGCCGGCCACCCGTTCCTGATTTTTAAACCCGCCCCGGCGGAGGGCCCAAACCACTCCGTATCCGTCGGGAACGATCAGGTCGCCACGGCGCAAGGATTCCGCCAGCCGGCGGTTCTTCCGGGCGGCCATGATCATCTCCGGATTGATGGTTACCACCCGCATTTTCATCCCGGAAAGCAAAGCGTTTCTTATTAACCCCGCCGCCTCGTCGAGGTTGACGGCATGAACCGGAAATCCCAGGACTTTGCCGGTTTTTTTCATCCTGCGGCCTCCTTGATCCGCGCCAAAAACCACAGCCGGTCTTCCCGGGCTTTTTCCCGCATTTCCTCCCCGCGGGCCAACAGTTCTTGGCGGACAACGGAATAGGAAGAAAAAATTGCCGCCATCTGCCCCCGGACTTTTTCCACCAGCCCGGCTTCCTGCCAATAAAAGGAGGGGAAATTCATTGCTTGGCAGAAAGCGGTGAGCTTTGGGTCGTCCCCCAGCCCGATCCCGGGAATCCCAAGGCGGGCGGAGAGTAAAAGGCCGTGCAGTCTCTCCCCGAGCACCAGGGAGAGACCGGAACACTCCTTTTCCAGTTGGGAAAGGCTCCGGAGGTAAACGGCGGGCACCCCGCCCAGTTCACGGTGGAACTCATGGACAGCCCCCCAGTCTTCCGGCGCCAGGGAAAACAGTTTCAATCTTCCTTCGAGTTCTCTGCTTAAAACGGATAATAATTCCAGTTTCCTCTTCCGCCCGCCGCGGCGAAGAAAAACCCCCACGCTGCGCGGATTCTCACCTGCCGTACCCCCTCCGCCGGGCGGCAGATCCCAAAGGGGATCGACACCCAGCCGGAAACTTTCCCGGGGGATCCCCATGCGGGTGAGAAATTCCGCGGAGAGGGGATCACGGCAGGAGAGGGCGGCGGTTTTTTTTAAGGCGCGGGCGGTTAAGGCGGTGCCTGCGGGCGACAATGGGCCAAAACCCTGGCCAAATAGCATAACGCGGGCTTTTTTCCGGCGCGCCGCCGCCAAAAGGGTGAGATAATAGAGAAGACTTCTTTTGCTGGTGATGTCCTGAAAAATACTGCCCCCGCCGCCGACCAGCAAATCGCCGGGTTTCATCATTTTCATCATCTGTAACAAATTCCAGCGGGAGATAGGGATGGCCCCGCATAAAGGTTCCGGCGTTCTTTTTCCGGTAAGCAGAACAAGCCGGACTTGGGGGAAAGCCTCCCGGAGATGCCGTAAGAAATATTCCGCCAACAGCTCGTCACCGAGATTGCCAAAACCATAGTAGCCAAAAAGAAAAATCTTACTCATCCGTCTCCTCCTGTAACAACCCCCACCCGAACCAGAATAAGAAGAAAGGCAGGGGGTGAACCCACGGGCTCTCGGTCAACCCGGCGGCCAGTTGCCCGAAGAGAGCCGCCTGCACGCTATGTTTTTCTATGGTCCGGACCGGTTTGATCAGGCCGCGGCCGATCAGCCAGCCCAACAAAACTAAACCGGGGATCCCTTTTTCCACGGCCACTTGTAAATATTGGTTATGGGCGTGGGCGGCGGGATACGGTTGTAAAGAACGGTAACGGCGGGCCAAACCGCCGCTGCCCACCCCGGTCACAGGATGGTCTTTTAAAAGCAGCGTGGAGGTTTCCCACACCTCCCGGCGATACTCGACTGTACTGTCACGTCCCAAACCCCCCGGGGGGGAAAGGCGGGCCCGTAGCGGATGAAAACAGAAGAAAAAGATAAGTAACAGCATTGCCCAACGGAAGATAAGAATCTTTTTCTCCCTGGCCCACAAGACCAAAACAGCTACCGCCGCCGCCAACCAGGCGGTGCGGGAAAAAGTCAGGAACAAAGCGGCGGCATAGAGAAAACCGGCGGTATAAAGGAGAAGTTTTCCCTTTCCTTTCCGGGTCCCGGCAGCGGTCAAAACAAGGGGCAGGATAAAAGCCAAAACCATCCCCAGAAGGTTGGGGTTGCCCAGCGTTCCGGTGAGCCGGACGGCAATGAGGCCGCGTTGTTCGGGAGCAAGCCAGCCCGGCGGCGGAGGGGAATTATTGAGCAACTGAAATAAACCCGCCACCATCATGGGCAAGGGAGTTACACTTAAAACGACCAGTGTCGCGCCTTGCCACCGCCGCATATAAAGGCCGGTGACCACAGCGCCCAGGGTGATTACGGTTTCCATAAGAAAGGAAGGGAGCAGAAAAGGAAAGCCGGGCGCCAACACCGTCGCCAGCAGGCTCCACCCCAGCCAAAGGAAGAGCCGGGGGGGGAGCCGCCGTTCCGTAAGAAGAGCGACGGCGGTCATTATTAAGTACAGCCAGTAATCGCCGGGAAGATAAAACAGCAAAATCAGGGCGGTCCAGAGAATCCGTTGTTGCCGCTCCCGCCTTTCCGGGCAGTTCTCCACGCTTTTAGTCACCGACAAAAATACGGTCAATCCTTCCCTGGAAAACTGCATACAAGGTCTGAAAAGTTCTTTCTTCTCCGGCCCGGATCACTTCTTTCCCAAGATAAATTCCTTCCCTTTCTCTCACCGTCCCCCGGCGTTCAATCAGTAAAATCAGATCTTTTTTTTCCGGGTGCGTAAGGAGCCGGTATTCTCCGGCGACCGGCAGGTAATCCCGGGCCGGAATCACCTCTTTCCTGGTAATCTTACCTAAATAAGCCCCGCTCCGCGCGTCTTGCACCCACTGGCCGACCCCGATATTTTCCACCTGTTGTTCCGGAAGAGCCGGGGCCCTCACTTCAAAACGGATAAGCCGGGTCTCCCGGGGTCCGGCCGGGGAAAGGGAAGAAACGACAGCTCTGACGATCACCGTCAAAGTCGCCAAAAAAAGAAGAAGATCCAACCAGTGGACCAACCCGCCTATTCTGCCTTTCCGGTCAATCCATCTCCCCACAATGTTTCTTTCTCCTGCCCCGCCTTTAGGTCCCGCCTGTCAAAACCACCGGACCGGCCAATCCAGGCGCTAATCCAGGCGTTTAAGATTCAATTCCTCGCCGGCAGGCTAAAAAACGTCCCTCCAGAAAGTCCCAAGTGACGCCCAAAGCGCGGTTTCCTTTCCCCATAATAAGCAGGCCGGCAGGGTAAAACCGTTGAAAAACCGGGCATAACATTGTGCATAAATCCCATCTCCAGTATAACACCGGCGGCTGCCTCTGGCAACCGGGTTTCCCTCAATGGAAAAATTTCTCACCTGCCGAGCAGTTTCTCCTTCTGCCCGCCAGGGATCGCCACCGACCAAACCCCCGTCTTTTCCGGATCCGCTCCGTTTCCTTGCCAACGGGGGTTGACGCGAATAAGAATTTTATCCCCCTCCGGCTCCCAGCGTTTTAAGACAATATTGTAAATGTCACCGGGAAAATCCCGTTCCAGTTTCAGGTCGATCAAGGGCTCGTCGTTTGTTTCCCCGGCCGCCCCGCCGGCGTCATAGACAAAAACCTCCCATCTTCCATCGGCCGCTAAAGTTTCTACGGCCAGATAACGCCCTTGGGGGGAAAAGATTAACAAAGCGGCGGTCTTTCCCGGGAACAAATCCACCGGAACAAACTGCGGTTCCCCGGTGGGCTTCTGGTTGTCCCAGTCCAAAATGGCAAGCAACCCGTTTCCCCCCCGGGTGCCGAAGGCCATTCCCCTCTCCAGGGGCGACAGGGCGAGAGCGGAGTATCCCTCCTTCCCCACCGGCCCGCCGGGGTCGCGATCCTGTCTTAACTGCCCGGGGATTTCTTCCAGGGTAACAAGGTTTACCGGCTCCTCCTCTTCCCCGTTTTTTATTTTCATCCAATGCAAGGTTCCATTTTCTACACGGACCCGCGTTTTCGAAAGCAAACGGGCGGAAGAAATCCGGTACTCCTCTTCTTCAAACTTGACCACTAAATCTTCAACGATATTTTCGGCCTGCAGCGGTTGTTGAAGAAATTTTTGCATAACGACGGTAAAACCGAAGTTTCCCCCGGTCAGCCTTGACCCTTCCTGCAACCGGTAGCCGACAAAGCCCGGATTGCCCGTGGATTGTAAAGTCAACTCTTTATCCTGGTAATCATTCCATGCTTCCGCCGTGAGATAAGCCCGGAGATCATCCATGGAGGCCCCTGCGATCCGTGCATGAAGGAAAGAATAAACCAATTCCCTGGCTTCACGCAAATCCCCCCGCGGAACCGCCGGGTCTCTGGCCGGAGGTTGCAGGTAATCCCAGAAAGTACAGCCCGGCAGGGAGAAGAGTAAAAAGATAAGGGCGATTTTGACTCCTTTAAACAAAGTGCTCTTCCTTTCCTCTCATCTTTTGTGCAGTAGTTATTGTACCCCTTTACCGGCCGGATTCATCGCCGGTCTTCAAACAATTACAGGAAATTTCCCGGATCAGCAGGATTTTTCTTCTTTATTACGAAAATGATTGGCATTACCATAATTTAATGCGGGAGGATAAGGATCTTGCGCCAAAAGTTTTTTCTCTTCAAAGTCCTTTCGGTCCTCTCCTGCTTTCTCAT
Organism: Bacillota bacterium; assembly: GCA_036678685.1. Classification (GTDB taxonomy): domain Bacteria; phylum Bacillota; class UBA4882; order UBA10575; family UBA10575; genus JAZIHH01. The sequence goes on along the minus strand of JAZIHH010000020.1, from coordinate 392,925 downwards.
GGCCGCCGGTTTTTCTTCAGCCCAAGAAACCAGGGATGAACCGGACTTTTATTCCGATGGTGTGCTGATTTCTCTTCCGGCCGCCCAGGAAGGAAAACCGGGGGATTTCCTCACTTATGTCTTTCGCCTCGCGAATCAGACCGCTCTACATAAATCCTTCACCGTTTCTGTTGTTTCCACGCAGAATTGGCCTTTGTTAACCGATAAAAACCGGATTGAACTACCCCCGCACCACGAGGGGATTTTTGCTTTTTCCGTAATGATTCCCCCGGCAACGCCGGGAGGGACAGAAGATCTTCTGCAAGTGACCTTTTCCGGCTCCGGTCTTACCAGATCCCACACCCTTACCACAAAGGTACAGATGATCAGGGAATTTACTCTGCAGGTAGAGGAGAAAATCAGCGGCGTCCCCGGCGAAACGGTGAGAATTCCCGTTCTTTTCTCCAATACCGGGAGTGTAAGCGAAAGTTTTTCCCTCCGGGTGGCGTCGGAAAGAAAATGGCCGGTCTCGTGGGAAACCGACCAATTTTTACTGGCTCCCGGGGGAAAACTGGCAACCTTCATCCTTTGTCCCGTTCCTGCTTCCGCCCCCAAGGGTTTGGCGGAGACTCTTCATCTCGAAGTAAAAACCGCCGGCGCTCTTCACGAATACCAAACCACGGTGGTGGTAAGCGGAAAAACAGGGGCCGCCGGGGAAAGGGAACTCTCGTTCCCTTTACATTCATACTTCTCCCTGACCTTCCCGGGCCTGGAAGAACAAACATTAGCCCTCTCGGAAGCAAGCTTGCGGTTGACCGGTGACATCCATGACCGGTTATGGTTCAACTTCTACCTGGCCGGGGAGAATGAAGAGGAAGGCGCCCGTCTCTCCACCTTGTTGCTGGATTTGACCGGCAACGACCGGTCGCTGCGCGCCGGGAGGTTCAATGCCGGCTGGAACGGGCTGGTGAGGACTCCCACTCCCACCGCCATGCTTTATTATCAAGAGTACCGGAATTATCCTCTCCAGTTTTGGCTCGGCTCCCAAGACGAAGATCTTTTCGCCCCGGCCTGGGTGGGGGGAACCCTTAACCTTCCCGCAAATAATATGGAATTACGTATGCTTTGTCCCTTGGAACAAGAAGGAGAAGCGGAAGAAAAAGCCCGATTTACCGGGGCCCTGGAAGCCCGGATGCTTGAGCCCGCTTTTCTAAGGCGGCATCTTCCCACGGGCTGGGAGAGTTCTTTAACCGGCGCCTTGGGGATGGGTGAAGAAAGTCTTTTATGGCAGGGAGAACTATCGTTATACAAGCGTAACCCGGTGCAAAACTTCTCCCTCTCTTTATCCGGCGGGGATGAGTTTTATCACAATCTGGAAAATACCCGCCGCTTCACGGCCCTTACGCTCTCCCGCGAGAGGCTCCTTAGCGACCGGCTCTCCCTGGAGCACCTGTTGGACCTGCGTCTCACCTTCGATGAGGGCGACAGGTCTTTTCTTGCTCCCACTTTCCAAAGCAAAGTCAATTATGACCATTATTACCTGCTCTTCCGCGCCCTCCACCAACAGGTCAAAACCGCCGGCTTTGCGGAAATAGGCGCCTACCATAATTGGGGGGCCTGGCAAGGAACAGCCGCCCTCAACTACGAAAGAGGTTTTCGTCCTCTTTCCTCCGATGTCCTGAGTTTTTCCGGAAAACTTCGCCGCCGGTTTTACGATCTTTCCTATGTGGAAGGGTTCCTCAATCACCAGTGGTCATGGGATAACACCGGAGGCGGTACCTCCTTTTCCACCGGTATCCGGTGGAATTATCCGCTCTTTACCAACCTTGAGGCCTACGGCGGTTTAATTTACAGCAAAAGCGGGCCCCATGATGATACCTCTTTTTACAGCCTCTTCAGTTACTGGTTGTCGCCGAAAAACCGGTTGCAAATGAGGGTAAAATCTCCGCTCGCCCATCCCGGCCACCATCTTACGCTGCAACTTTCTTTTCAGCACCGGGACACCTTTTTCGTCGCCGTACCCTGGGGAGGTGTGCAGGGAAGAGTCTTTTTGGATCTCAACCGGAACCGCCGTTATGACCGGGGCGAACCGGGAGTTCCCGGCGTAACAGTCTTCTTAAACGGCGAGGCAAAATCGGTAACCGGCGCCGACGGTACCTGGATCATCCCGCGGGTGCCCGCCGGACGGCACCACATCACCCTGGCCGGTGGGGAAGGGGAATTTTTCTTCCCGGCGGCGCAATGGGAGATCGAAATAACCCCGAACCGGGAAACGGTTTTAACAGTTCCAGCCTTTTCTCCCTTGCAGATCAAAGGCTTCATCTACCTTGACGAGAAGGGCAACCAACAGCCGGACCCGGCCGATCCGCTCCTCGGCGGGGTGGAACTATTGTTGTGCAACGAAGCAAACGGGGAGGTAATAGCCCGGACCGTTTCGGGAGAGGACGGCTTTTTCACCTTCTCCGGCCTGATCCCGGGTGAATACCGTATAGAGCTTAACCGGCAAACCCTCCCCGCCTCGGCGGCCGGACCTCCCTCGCTCCCGGTCGTCTTGGCGGACCATTCTCCTCCCTTAATCGCCTTTCCGGTCCTGGTGAAAGAAAAGGAGATTGAATTTACTTACATACAAGACTGACCTTTGGATAACATAAGGATTTTCCTTCTTTCCAAAAATAAAGCCCGGCAGGGCCTACCTTTGGGGTGCCCCCCCCTTGGGCTGCGGCCGCCGGGCAATTCCTCCCCGGGGATCACCATCCTTTTTCAAACCCGCTTGTCTTTTTCAACTGTTAATATTGAATGTTCCGCGGTTTTTCGCCAAACCGGGCCTTCCCGCGTTTCCGAAATACTTCTTTATTTGCCCGGTTCGTTATATTATAATTGAGAAGGAAGGAAACCGGCCGGCAATTGGGAAAAGCGAACCGGTTGTTAAATTATTGGAGGAGGAAAAGTCATGCCGAAAAATAAAGGCCTCTATATAGTCCTGGGCATCATTCTTCTCTTGGTCCTTGGTTACGTTTACTATTACAACAGTTTCATCTCGTTGGAAGAGGAAATTAACGGGAAATGGGCGGAAATCGAGAATAATCTGCAAAGAAGAGCCGACCTCATCCCGAACCTGGTGGCCACGGTTAAAGGATACGCTGGTCACGAAGAGGCGATTTTTACCGAGATTGCCGAGGCCAGAAGCAGGCTTCTGGGCGCGCAGGGTGTTGCCGATAAGATCCAGGCCTCTTCAGCCATGGAATCGGCTTTGGGCCGGCTCCTGGCGGTAGTGGAAGCCTACCCCCAGTTGAAGGCGGACCAACGCTTTGCTGAACTCCAGGATGAACTGGTCGGGACGGAAAACCGCCTTTCTGTGGCCAGGCTCCGCTATAACGAGGTGGTCAAGACCTACAACGCCCGTATCCGTCGCCTGCCCGCCCGGATTGTCGCCGGGATGATGGGCCTGGAAGCAAAGGAATATTTCCAAATCGAAGAAACGGCCAGAGAAGTACCGAGGGTGGAGTTTTAGATGAAGGATCGGCCCGCAAGGAAAAGTTTAACCCTTTCGCCTGCCGGAAGCGGTCCGTCCTTTTTTATAGCCGCCGTTTTTCTCCTGTTTCTCTTCTTCCTGTTGCGGGCGGCGTTTCTTCTCCCTCCGGCTTGGGCGCAAGACCCTGCCGCCTTGCGTTTTGACGACTATGTTCTGGACCAAGCCGGCCTGCTGCGGCCGGAGGAAAAAAAGGAACTCGTTTCGTTGCTGGCGGACTTTGACCAGAAGACTACCAACCAGTTTCTGGTGGTGATCCTCCCCTCCCTGCCTCCGGCAACCAGCTTGGAACTTTACTCGCTTGAACTGGCGGAAGCGGCCAAGGCCGGAAGAGCCGGCAAGGATAACGGGCTTTTACTGCTCATCTTGAAAGACGACCGGAAAATCCGGATTGAAGTAGGCACCGGACTGGAGGAGAAGATCACCGACGGCCGGGCGGGACGGGTGATCCGCGAAATACTGGCCCCTGCTTTTCAACAGGACGAGTATTATCAGGGGATTAAAGCAGCGATGCACAGTTTGATGGGTTGGGTCGATCCCTCTTACGCCCCGGCCAGGGCGGGGGATGATCCTCCGGAAGAAGATGAAGAGGGCTTTCCCTTCTTCACCCTCTTGCTCTTGGTTCTATTTATCGTCCTTTTCTCCCGCTTTAACCAGAGAAGGTTCGGACGGGGATACACTTCGACCACTTTCGGGCCGGTTATCAGCCGTCGTCCGCCCGGAAGGTCCGGCGGTTTTCGCGGCGGCGGCGGCGGTTTCCGTGGCGGCGGGGCCAGCGGCGGGTGGTAGAGCAGGCCGCCCCGCCCGTACCCGCCGGAGGGCTACGAGCCGGATAACCGTCCTTCATAAAACCAAGAGACCTCGACCTCCCCTCCCTGCTAAGGAAGGGCGAGGTCTCTTTTTAAATACGGCAAGGCAATTCTCAGGGGAAAAACAGGGTGATGGAGATCCGGGCTTCGTACTCGCCCGCCGGTATTTTGATTAATTCCTTTTGCGGCTCCACCAAAAAAGAAAGGGGCAGGATATGAAGATCCGTTTCGCGTCCGGGGTAATCTTTACTTTCCGCCAGGCGTGCTCTTCCAGAACCGGGCATTCTGTTGTAACGCCCATCCCTGGTCTTCCAGTACAGGCTGTTAATATGAATAGTGTGCTTTCCGGAAGAAAAATCACCGGCGCCAAGCTGAACTTGCCACGGTTGATTTTCCCGGCGGCATTGGAAGAAAACCACCAAAGCCTCTTCCAGTTCCCAATATTCGCCTTTCCCGTCAAAAGTCGACTGCGGAAGCCCCAAATCAACAACGGCGGTGGAAATTTGCAGCCAGGCCTCGTATTCCGGATATTCGTCCTCGATTACCCAGGCTTTAAGTAACGGCTGGGCCGGGACCGGACCCGCAAGAAGCAAAATTATCAGGAAATACTTTACAGTTTTACTTCTTTTCACTGTAACCCCTCCCGGACTGGTATCTCCGCCAAATCCCCGCCGGTTCGGTACGCTAGGGCACAAAAAAGGTGTAGGTTATGAGCGCCGTGTAAGGCCCTTCATACTCGTCTCCCTGCAGTTCCAAGTAGTACGAAATGTTGATTTGCCCCTGTCCCTGACGGCCCCCGGTATTTTCTCCCCGGGCCACCACCGCGTATTCCCCGGCCGGAGGCATGGGCCGGTAAGAAGTCTGTTGTATTCTCCACTGTAACCGGGAGACAGGAAATGACCGGTCGTCACCGGCGGAAAAATCACTCCCCGTGACGTGAATTTCCCATCCGGAAGCAAGGTTGGTGCGAAAGCTTAAACGAACGGCATTTTTCTGTTCATAGTAGAGAATATTATTTTGGGTCCGCGGCGGGCCGAGATCGACAAAATCGGTGGAAAGCTCAAATTCCACCCGCACCGGGACGGTCAGCCTGATACTGAAATCAGCGGCCGCGACCGGAAAGAAACCCGGCTGGAGAAAAAGGCATAACAACAAAAGAAAAACAACCAGGCGTTTCCCGGCCTTTCTTAAGGTGTCACCCAAAGAGCCACCCCCCTTTTTCCCTTAGGATCCTGCCTCAAAAACCGCCTGCGCGCCCACAAGTTTCTCCCCGCCGTAATCGAAAATGGCCAGGGCAACATAGGGGCCCTCAGCCAAAGCCACTTTCCCGGCAAAATGAATTTCTCTTTCCTGCCCTGGTAAAACCTTTACTTCGGGAAGGACAATCGTCGCCACGGTTTTCCCCTGGAGATCCCTTATTTCCACCCGGCCGCGGGAATTTAAACGCACATCCCCTTCATTGACAAAATGAATCTCCCCGCGGACCCCTTCGTCCCAATAAACTTTCATATAAGCCACTTTGGCCTTCTTTTCCGTTTCCCCGGCCACCGAGATGGTGATACTCCCTCCCAAGCGACCGGTGACCGTTACTCCCGACTTTTGCACCGGCAACAAAGGAACGGATTCTACGAAAAAGGCGGCCCAGTAATCTCCTGCTGCCGTACCCGGGGGAATGGTCCCGTACACCCGGATGACTCTTTTCTCTCCCGCGGGCACGATAAAATCGTCCGGTTCGATTCTCAACCAGCGCGCCGCCGACCGGGGCAGGCTCCCGGCATCATAAAAGACAACCGTACCGCCGGGGTCAAACTGCCAATCCTCCAAATAAGCGCGCATGCGTACGGTCTCCTCCATGGCCCCGGAAACCTCGAGTTCTCCTGTGAAAAACTCACCCGGGGCGGCTAAAAACTCCAACACAGCAGGGGAGACCGCCACGTTAAGGGAACAAACCGGATTCGGCCAGGCAAAAAGGCTCACCAGCAGGCCAAGCCAGGTGAGCCGAAAAATATTTTTCCCAGTTGCTTTTGGCATTTTCACAATCCTTCTCAAGATCTAATTGTTGCTTTAATGCTTTAATCAAAAACAAACAAGGTATAGGTTACTTTAGTCTGGTATTCGTCTCCGGCATAGTAATCAACATCCGGGGGAAGCTCCAACCGGTAAGAGATATTTGCTGTCTCTTCCGCAGTACCGGTATTATGATTACCGGCTATGGTAATTCCGTCCTCTTCATAGTGATAAACCTTGTCCCCCGCAACAGCCGACAAATAGCCCGCCACGGGAATTTCGGCCCTGTCTGTCTCCTGTTCCATCAGGTGACGGAAGTTGTTGGCTGTGAGTACTAACGCCCAGTTTTTTGCGTTACAGCGGTATGTAACTCTGATCTCATCGGAACGGAAAAACCCTTCCTCAGGATTATATACCAGCTCCACCGGTTCACCGGCGACAAGGGACAATTCGGCGATCAAAGGAATGGTCAGCTGCAAATAATGGGACTGTTGCAGCTTAGTCTTGGGGTCGGCGGTAGCAAGGACAGTTGTGGACAACAAAAGCACCAAAAGCGAAAGACCCCCAAGAACTCTTGCCCTTTTCTTCGTCATCATGTCTTGCCCTCCTAATCATATAAATATGGAACAAAAAATGGAACATAATAAAACCGGCTTCCTATGGGAGATAAAATCCCACGGCGCCGGTTTCACTACTCGCTCCCTTCAGATCAAGTGACCACATAAAACCTGAAGTTCATTGCTTCGCCAAATTGGAGCGCTTTTGATGGTGAAAAATTGTTACATAAATCATTGTAATGAAGAAAACCGCCTTTGTCAATGGTTTTTGTTTGAACCACCGCTTATTTTTCCGTCAATTTTACCAGGTAATCTCCACCCGGGTCCTGATAAACAATCTCCAATAACCAGCCGGCCTGGGAAGCTTCCCGCGCTAAAGTTTCCGGGTCCACATGCAGCCAAATCCAGGGAGCGCCTTTTAGCCCTTTATATTCAAATTGCAAATGAATCTCGCCAAAATACCGGTTTTTTCGCCGGTTTTCCTCTTGATAAGCGAGATTAACCGGATCATCAGTACACCGGACATCCAGGGAATCAAAGATCAGCAACCCGCCGGGTCGAAGCAAAGAATGAGCATGCGCCAGGAATCTCCGCAGTCCGTCAATGGTTTCCACCATTCCGATTCCATGCAGTAATAATAACAGGGTATCAAAGCGGCCGCTATGGAAGGCAAAAATATCGGTACAGGTAACCTTTTTGACTCCTCTTTTCTTCATTATTGCAACCGCTTCCGGGGCGATATCAATGGCATGAACATTTAATCCCCTCTTTTGCAATTCCAAACTGTGCCGGCCCGTCCCCGCGCCAATATCCAAGACATCCCCAAAACACATCTCAAGAGCCAGCTTTTCAAGGGCTGAGAATTCAGGGAATTCGGTAAAGAATATTTCCGCCGGCAAATCAAATTTACAGCCGTCATCCCGGTGCATAATCAGGGTTGCCGCATGATCGCCATTGAAGTAATCCATTAAAGCCAAACCATACGGGCCCATGGCTTTTTGCCTCAATTGTTTTACCCCCCTCGCCTGTCCCCTTCTTTCAACTTTTCAGAAATCCTTGGTTTCCCTTGCCCGTTTTTCGCCCAACTTTTTCAATTACGGGCAACAGGGCAGACCCGGGGCTTTGATCTTTCGCCGGTTACATAAACCATTCGTCGGTCTCTTCTTCCCTGCGTTTCCAACCGTCCACCACCCCGGCCCAGTAAAACCTGATCCAGGCGGCGTCTTCCCGGTTGTCAACATCGAATCCCATCTCCGGAAAACTGCTGACCACGGCCGCTCCGTTGACCTTATATTTATCCCGGATCATCCGTTCAAGATCGGCGAGACCAACTTCCCGCCGGGCAAAAGCCCGCCAAAAACCGGGGCCAAAGCGAAGAACCGCGAAAATCCAAGGGAGTTTACGAAGTTTAATGGCCATCCTGACCAAATGGCGGTGCCGCCGGAAAAACTCCGTGCTCATCAGAACCATGTTACCCCCGGTATAGGTCCCGTCTTTTAGTACTGCATAAGTGCGCCGGGATCCGGGGAACATCTTCTCATATACCTCTTTCGGGATGACCGGGTAGTAGACGTCGGCTTCCCGCTTTTGACACTGACGGAGAAAATCCCGGCAGGCTTCGGTCGTGATCAAAGGAATATCGGAAGCAACAATCAACACTTTACCTTCCTCCGGGATCTTCTTCATCCCCCGCTCAAGATTGTCAAAGAAAGAAGTTCCCGGCTCAATAACCTCTTGGAGCTTGCTCCGCTCTTCCTGGGAGAGTAATTTTTCCGGACCCACCATGAGCAAACCTTTTATTTCCTCAAGACCGGCCACGGCATTGATCACTCTTCCCAGCATCGTTCTTTGACCAATGTTAAGGCCGGCTTTGTACCCCGAATCTTCCTTCACTCCTTTAATCCCTTGCGCACCGGCCAGTATGAGTGCATACACCCCCCGCACCTCCTCTTCCTTGTTCTAATATTGTTCCCGCTGGCAATTCATCTTTTTTTTCGCCTTTTTTCCTCCTTTTCCTGCTCTCTTACGGCATTTTTTTAAAAAACTCCCAAAAACGCTAAAATCCCGGGCAGAGCCTTCTGTGTAATAAACGCGATTCAATAGGGGACAATTAAACCGGCTTGTTTCATACATTAAAAATAAAAATTTTTTTACCAAAAAGAAGGATCTTGACAGTTGATGGAGAAATAATTCTATGTAACCGGTACAATTTTATTTTTTCCAATCCACTATTTTTCAGTCTAAATCCCTCTTTTATCAAGGCTTTGCCGTATTCTGTTAACAAAATATTTTCAAAACCGGTTTAAGAAAGGAAGTCTGATATGGTCACCATCAAAGATGTCGCAGCACGGTCTGGAGTCTCCAAAGCTACTGTTTCCAGGGTTTTAAACAATTATCCGGTTAGTCCCAAAACTTACGCCCGGGTAATGCAGGCCATCAAGGAATTGAACTATCAACCCAATGTTCAAGCCCGAGCTCTGTCTTTAAAACGCTCCCACATTGTTGGTCTTATTGCCCCCGACCTCCAGGGCATTTTTTACGGTCCCATTATCCTCGGGATTGAAGAGGTTTTACGAAAAAACGGTTTTAACCTGATCGTTTCACGTTCACAACCTGATTCCAGGGAATTTTCGCTGGCCAAAATGTTAAAAGAGCGTAGAGTAGACGGGCTGATTATAGCCACACCCCGCGAGATAGGAGAAAAGGCTATCCTGGCTTTAAAAAAGGATAATTTTCCGGTGGTGTTGATCGACGGCAATGTGGGACCGGCGATTAATTCGGTGGAAATAAACAGTTACAACGGTGCTTTTGCCGCCTGTGAGCATTTGATTAAGTTGGGTCATAAACGCATCGGGGTTATAAGTGGACCGCTCAAATATAAAGAGGTTCAAGATCGTATTAAAGGTTACAGGGATGCCCTGGAAAAACACGGTCTGCCTTTTGATAAAAAACTGGTCAAACAGGGTAACTACATGTTCGACAGCGGTCTCCAACAAATGGAAAACCTATTACAACTCGATCAATTCCCTACAGCAGTCTTTGCGATGAGTGATCTTATGGCTATCGGCGCCATGCAAAGCATATTCCGCAAAGGCCTCCAGGTCCCCAAGGATATAGCAGTTGTTGGTTTCGACGATTCAGAAGTCGCCAAAATGGTCTTACCCCGCTTGACCTCGGTACGCCAGCCCATCAATGAAATGGGTGCCGTAGCCGCCCGGAAAATGGTCGCCATACTTAAAGGCGATGAAAAAGAGGTCACGCATATAAAACTCGAAACCACGCTCGTCATCCGGGAGTCTTGCGGTGCAGGCGGCACAAAAAACGCCAAATCCGCCGTCTCCCGGATTAAGTAGTATCGGGTAAAGGGGGGGTGAGCTTTTAGAAATACCGTTTAATGTTTGTATTATATAATTTTTTAGAAAAAATTACAAGGAGGAATGTGTAAAATGAAAAGACTGCTGTTACTGTTATCCCTGGTGCTTTTGGTTGCTCTGGCCTCTTATGGCGGAACTGCGGAGAAAGTAACTTTGACGGTTGCGGTCTTCCCCGACTTGGACAGTGCTTACGCCCAGTGCTTACCTTTGTTTAACAAGATATACCCTGATATTGAAGTAATAATCAACTCTTTGGGTTTTGACGATCATCACACCCATGTCACCACCTCGATCGCGGCCGGAACCGGGGCCGAAGATGTGGTGGCCTTGGAAGTAGGTTATATAGCCCAGTTCGTCGCCGAGGGCGGACTGACCGACTTGGCGAAGGCCCCGTATAATGCCATGGATTACAGCTACGGTATTGTTCCGTATGCTTTGAAACAGGCGACTACAACCGACGGACGGCTGGTGGCCATGCCGGTTGATATCGCTCCGGGCTGTGCTTATTATCGTCGTGATGTCTTTGCCGCGAATAATATTGATATAAACGACATTAAAACTCTGGAAGACCTCTTTGAAGCCGGTAAAGTCATCACCAAGGACACCGACGGTGACGGCCGGAACGATCAATGGCTGCTCGCCGATGCCACAAGCATCTACAATATGATAATTCATTCCTCCCCGGAATTGTACTTTGATGAAGACGGCAATTGCCAGGTGGACAGCGAGCGGTTCCGGGAAGCCTTTACCTGGGCCAAAAGATTCCATGACGCCGGACTGGCCGGGGCTATCGGCGCCTGGAGCCAGGAATGGTTTGCCGGGTTCCAGGAAGGAACCGTAGCCTATGAACCCAGCGGTGCCTGGCTGGGCGGTCACCTGGAGAGCTGGATGGCTCCGGAGACCGCCGGCAAGTGGGGCGTGGCCCCGTGGCCTGCTCTGCGTAAAGGCGAGGAACGAATGTCCGGCTTCTGGGGCGGCTCCTTCCTGGCTATCCCGGAACAAAGCAAAAACAAAGAGGCCGCCTGGAAATTCGTTGAATTCATCGCCACCAACCGGGATTCTCAGATTACCGCCTTTAAAGCCACCAACGCCTTCCCCAGCTGGATGCCGGCTTGGGATGATCCGATGTTTGAGGAAGAGATGCCTTTCCTCGCCGGGCAAAAAGCGCGTTTGCTGTGGGTGGAGATTGCCAAGGCTGTCCCGGGTGTAGTCACCCATAAATACGATGCCATAGCCAACAGTATTATCGCCGCTGAACTGGGTATGGTCCTGCACGAGAATAAAGATATCGACCGCGCGCTCAGTGACGCCAAGAGGCAAATTGAACGGCGGATCCGGTAAAATAAAACTTACCGCGAAGGATCACAGATCATCCGGAGGAAGGTGGTTTCACCTTCCTCCGGAAACTCAATGAGGTGATTTTATGGAAAAGCCCGTGGCAAGCCAACTTAAAATGAGCCCTTTCCGGCGCTGGCAAAAAAAAGCCGCCCCGTACATCTTCATCTCACCCTTTTATATTGCTTTTCTGATTTTTGGCGCCTTTCCCATCGTTTTCGCCCTCTACCTGAGTTTCTGTAAGTGGACGGGGGTGGCCGGGTCGGCCATTGAATATGTCGGATGGAAAAACTATTATTATACCCTTACGGATCCCATGTTCTGGGATGCGTTAAAAACGACAATTATTATCGGAATCTACAGCGGTGTACCCCAACATATTTTGGCTTTGTTTTTTGCCTTTATTTTGAACCTCGGTTTCGTTAAAATGAAAGAATTCTGGAAAGCCACCATCTTTATGCCTTATGTCACTTCCGCCGTAGCCATCTCTTTGGTTTTCTCCGTTTTCTACAGTCATCCGAGTGGATTTTTAAACTATCTTCTTGTATTACTTAATAATATACCCGGTCTTAGTACTCTTCTTTCCTGGCTTGGACTTAATCCTCCCATCAACTGGCTGGCCAATACCTCGTGGATGCGTCCGGCCGTTTCCTTTACCGTAGTCTGGATGTTTACCGGCTGGAATACCATTCTTTATTTAGCCGGTTTGCAGGCTATACCTCATGAATTATATGAAGCAGCCAGGGTGGACGGTGCCCGGTGGCCCCAGATCTTTTTTAAAATCACCCTTCCCTGTTTAAAACCGATGATCCAGTTTGCCGTGATCATGACGATAATCGGGCAGATGCAACTTTTTGACCAGCCGCTTATCCTTTTCGGTCTCCACGGCGGCACCGGCCGGGCCGGTTACACTTTGGCCATGTTTCTTTACCAAACCGCTTTCAACTGGAATTTATTCGGCAGCGCCGCCTCGATCGCTTATGTGACTTTCATGTTCATTTTGGTCTTTACCTTAATCACCAGGAGGTTACTCCGGAGTCATGAGGAGGTAGACTGATGGCTGCCAAAAATGTTATTAATGCCCAGGAATTAAAAAATATACTTATGCCAAAAAAAGAACCGGCATCTTTCATCGAAGTAAAAAGCAGAATATCCAAATTCCTTCTTTATCTGCCCTTGGTTGTCTGGGCTTTAATTACCATCTATCCGTTCTGGTACATGCTTATCCTTTCCACCCGGGGTCCGGCGGAAATCTTCCGTATGCCGCCGCCGATCTGGTTTTCCAAGGCTTTTCTATCCAACTATGAAGTCTTGCTTAACCGGTTACCTTTTTGGCGTAATCTTTGGAACAGTTTTTATATTGCCGCCATGTCCAGTCTACTGTCGATGTTCTTCTGTTCTTTGGGCGGGTTCGGATTTGCCATGTACCGATTTAAAGGGCGAAATTTTCTTTTCAATTTTATGCTTGCCACCCTCATGATCCCGCCCTTACTCGGTATTGTCCCGTATTTTATTATGATGAGTTATTTTGGCTGGGTCAACACACCCCGCGCCTTGTACCTGCCGGGAGCAGCAGGCGCTTACGGAATATACCTGATGCGACAGTATATCCTCAGTGCGGTGCCCCATGATCTGACGGACGCCGCCCGTATTGACGGGTGCTCGGAATTTGCCATTTATTACCGGGTTGTGTTACCGATTATCAAACCGGGAGTAGGTGCCTTGGGGTTGATCTCATTTATCGGCTCCTGGAATAATTTTATGAGTGCATTAGTGATTTTGAAAGAACGCACCACTTACACCCTTCCGGTAGCCTTGCGTTCCTTCCAGGGAGCAGCCCAGACCCATTACGGCGCCATTATGGTGGGCGCAACTATTGCCGTATTCCCTCTGCTTATAATCTTCGCTTTCATGTCCAAACAGATTATTTCCGGTTTGACCATGGGCGCCCTTAAAGGATAATTTGGATATAACCCTGCCTAAAACTACTGTTGAAAGTGTAAAAATGAAAACCTTGTCGGTGTGGGTAAACGGTGTTGCAGCCGCGGCGGGTGAGACGCCGGCTGCTGGAAAAACCAGTGCCAGCGCCTGACCTGCCGCTGCCAAAACAAACCATTTTGGCCTTACTTGTATACCCTAAACATCCTCAACTTCCTGGAATAGCTGCCTGCCGACTATATCCCCGCCGGGCGGAACATTTCTTCCCTAAAAAAAGACCGGTCTTTTAAGCTCATAAAACCGGCAACATCTCCCTCTCAATACCGCAGGTCGGCAGGATCCGTTTTCTTCACTCTTCTACCGGGCTATAACTGCTGCATCAACGCCTGACCAAGATAAGTTAAAGAATATCTTCTATTGTGAAGAATCTTTCAGGCTATTCTCCAAGACCACTAAAATTTCTCGTTTACCGTCAAGATTAACTCCACAAACCATATGGACGACCGTGTTAAAGACACGATGGTTAAATCGCCTTACCCGTGTTCCAGAGCGATAACCGGTTCTTTTTGGTGAGTGTTCACCTTTGCCGGCTCCAAGTATGGTAAGCCATCGGGCAACACTCCTTTGGTTTACTTTCAGTAACTTACCATTTCGGAGTCCCGATGGCTTTTCTCTTTTTAAAATTGCGAACTTCATTATTGACTAACTGAGCGGTCGAATAAAAAATTTAAAAAGGATTTTGTTAAATATGTAACCGGTTTAAATTTATATAATTCTCTTGTTAAAGTGAATGCTTTATTGCTTGAAATATACTGCATTACAGCACTAAAACCGGTTTAAAATACAGGGATATTAACCCTGCTCGGATCTCTTAATTATTCCGGAGAATAAAAAGGAGGTGATAAAAGAAAGAAACAGCCTTAACGGAAACTTTTTACTACAAAACCTAAACAAAAAATTTAAATCAAAGGAGGAAAGATTAATGTCTGCTGGCAAATTTTGGGGGTTGGTTTTAACAGTTAGTCTGCTCATCGGCACAGTGGGAGTTACCTGTGCCCATGGTTACACCCTGGTGTGGAGCGATGAATTCGACGGCACTTCTCTCAATATGAGCAACTGGAACTACGAAATTGGCGGCCACGGGTGGGGCAACAACGAATTGCAATATTATACCGACCGGAACGTCACCGTGGCCAATGGTGTACTGACCATTACCGCCAAGCGGGAAAGCTATGGAGGACGCGATTACACATCTTCCCGCATAACCACCAAGGGTAAACGGGAGTTTAAATACGGAAGAATCGAAGCGCGGATTTCTATACCAATAGGACAGGGCTTGTGGCCGGCCTTTTGGATGCTGGGCGCCAATTTCCCGGGTGTCCCCTGGCCCAATTGCGGCGAAATAGATATTATGGAACATGTCAACAGGGAGACTGCAACCCACGGCTACATACACTGGGATTATAACGGCCACGCTTACTACGGCGGAAGTACTTATGTAGCCGATCCGTCGGCCTGGCATGTATATGCCATCGAATGGGATCAATCGGCAATCAAATGGTTTGTCGACGGGGTACAATTCTGGGAAGCCAATATCCATAACGGCATAAACAACACCCATTGCTTCCACGAGCCTTTCTTTATCATCCTGAACCTGGCCGTCGGCGGCAACTGGCCCGGTCCCCCCGATGCGGGCACGAAGTTTCCTGCCGAATACAAAATCGATTATGTGCGGGTCTACCAAAAAAGCGCCGGACCTACACCTACTCCCACACCGGTGCCCGGTCAAGGACCGTACGGAGGGGTTCCGTGGGTTATCCCCGGGACCATCCAGGCGGAAAATTACGATACCGGCGGCCAGAATGTAGCTTATTACGACACCACGAGCGGTAACTCCGGAGGCGCTTACCGCAGTGATCACGTGGATATTGAGCCCTGCACTGACAGCGGCGGAGGCTACAATGTCGGTTGGATCGAAAACGGCGAGTGGCTGGAATACACCGTAAATGTAACGCAAGCCGGAACCTACGATCTGGAAGCGCGGGTGGCTTCCCTGTCCGCCGGCGGCAGCCTCAGCGTCTCCTTTAACGGCGTCAACAAGACCGGTACAATGAGTTTTGGCCCTACCGGGGGCTGGCAGAACTGGACCACTGTCCGGGCCAATGGCATCTATCTCAACGCCGGACAGCAGATTATGCGGATCAATATGCTTTCCACCGAGTTCAACCTGAATTGGGTACGGCTGACCCGGACGTCTGGCCCGACCCCCACCCCAACACCACCGCCGGGAGGCAGTCCGGCCAAAACCTGGTACCTATTCAACCAGGCGGTAAGCGGGGTAAACCCGCCCGGAGAAAACATGCAGACGGGGAAGAGCGGTGTAACCGGCTGGCAACCGACAAAGACGATCAACGAAACCTCCCTGTACTGGTATTCACCGGTACTGAACGGAACTTATCCTGCGGGGAACTGGTCGTTTATCTTGTGGACCAACAATCCGGGAAGTACTTCCAATGTCCGCGTGCCGTTCTACAGAGTCAACGCCGACGGGAGCGGCGCGACACTGTTGGGGGATCAGACCATCAATGTAACGGCAACCGGTACGGGCAACCATCCCACCACCTTCAATTTTAACGTCGGAACGTTGCAACTCAACAACCAGCGGTTAATGATCAGGATCGTCAAGAGTTCGGGGGTTAATGCGACTATGGCTTACAACACCAACGACTTTCCCACCAGGTTGCTGGCGCCGTAACATATAAAAAAGCTGCCCGCGGTCAATGCATAAGAAAAAAGCGGAGATTTTTCTCCGCTTTTTTCGGTGTTCACAACCATTCTTTCCGCCAGAACAAAATCTTTACCCGCCAACGGGAAAAATCATCATCTCTATCCCGCTGAAGAACTACATGTAAGCGAAGGGCCGGGCCATTGGCAGGATAGGTCGTAATCTTTACCCCCCATACTTTAGTCTTTAGCGTAAAAAGAAGCCGGATCTTTTCCGCGGACACTTCTCCGCCATAAGCCTCGCGAAGATAATTTTCAAAAGCTTCTATGGTGGGAAAAGGATTCTCTGTTTGTCTCTGCCTCAGATCGGCAATTTTTTCTATATCATCCGGGTTATTCCCAAACAAAGCATTCAAGTAACGGGCACTGATATAGTTGGGATTTAATATTCCCTGCGTGGTCACCAAGGACCTCAATCTTTCCATGTCCGGTATCACCGGCAGTTGCAGTTGCGCGAGCAAAGTTGCCAGATCCGCACGGTACATAGTTTCTTGACGCAGCCGGTTAAAGGTGTCAATAATCGCCAATTCCGTTGAAAAATCAATATTTTCACCCGCCCGCTGCAACAGAGAAACAAATGTTTCGCCGTCCAGAAGATAAAAACTGGCAGGACCAAAAACCGTAATTTCCGGGTAGAAGGTGGAGTAATACAGCTCATCGTTACTGACCAGGCGGAGTTCTTCCGGGCAAAGAAGCCTGTTCCGGCGTACCAGAGAAGAACGGGTAACGAAAGGGTCCTCCTCTTGAAAAAACCAGGCGTAAAGCAACTGGTAAAACTCATGCTCCTGGAGAAAGAGCTTCCAAAGAGCCGTGGGGGTATTATTTAAATTAAACCGGCTTCCCTCATCCCACAATTCGACAACCGCATCCGGGTAACCCATTTCTTCCAGTACATCCATTGAAAAACCCATTTTCTCCGGCGCATCAAAGGCGCTGTTATCATTCATCAGCCGGTGAATTACTATTTGTAACAAATCTTCGACTGTTTGTTGCTGTTCCTGCTCTTTGCGGAAATCTGCGAGCAGGGCGGTTTGCAGTTCCAACGGATAACTGACAGAAATCAACATGCCGCTGAGGATTAAGAGCAACCAGACAACGGACAATAAAACCCAGCCGTTTTTCTTTCTTTGCCGGGTCCTTTTTTTTCTTTCGACCGTCGTCTTTGCTCCCACAAATTAACCCTTCCCTGTCAACAGGCCAAAGTCTACAGCCGCCTGCTGAATTTTTCTTCGCTGTTCATCGTTCAACCGGATAACCGGAGAATTGGCGGAAGTGGTATCCCGGTTTTCAACGATGAGGACCACTGCCTCTTCGCTCAGGGAATGAGTATGCCAGACACCCTTTTTTACATTAAACAACTTCAAAGGCTCCATCGGGTAAATATGAACATCTCCGGCTTCCTCTTTCCCGTCCCCGGCAAACAAGAGACATTTCCCCCGGAGTAAAACAAAAACTTCGTCCGTCTCTTCGTGCCGTTGCATGGTTTCTATATTTTCCGGACGCAATTCGTCACAGTATTTTAGCAAAGCAACCCGCCAGGCTCCAAAATCAATCAGCGGCCGGTATCCATCACCCCGGTACTCGTGAATTTCCACCAGTTTCTGTTCGGTTTTCATTACTACCACCCCATGATCCAAATCTCAACAAAACCCAACAGCACCGGCGCAGCGGCAACCAACAACTACGAGGGACCAGCAACAAACACTGAAATACATACGGGCAGCCGGTGACGGGTAGCGAGCGACGGGCACTAAGATTCGCCCGGGCGATCGGCGACGGGTAGCGAGCGACGAAGGTATTCTGGTTGTTTTTTTACCCCAATTCTATCTCCACCAGGTGGACTTTACCCGGAGCCAACTTTTCTAAAAACTTTTTGGGTAAAACAATAGACCGTCTATCCGTCTCAATGTTTATTTTTTCCCGATTTACCATGACGTTTTTGATTACATATTGCCCGTAATCAAGCGCTTGGGGGTTTTTATAGACAATCTCCAGTTCTTTACCGGCGAATACAGTTCGGATTGCCGCTTCCCCGGCCTGGGTAAATTCCTCTTTGACCAGTTTCGGTTCTATTTTGAGTTCTCCCCACAACCCCCGGATGCCAAAAACCTGACGGCGAAGGGTAAGCAAGAGCCAGCTTGCCGAACCGGTAAGATAATGATACATGCCCCGGCCCTTTATATTGAAATATTCGGGAATTCCCGGATAAATCCGACTTACGGGGAAATTCACAGCCAACCGGTAAAGGGTATTTAAAACCCGGTATCCTTCCCGGACAAACCCTTTCTCATAAAGGGCATAAGCGTACATCACCACCATGTGGCTAAAAACAGCGCCGTTTTCTTTATGTCCGTAGGCAAACCCAAAACATCTTCCCAAGTTTAACCGCAGTTCTTTAAAGTCGGTATTCAGACGGTAACCGCCTACTACCGGATCATATAAATATTTGTTGACCGCCGCTATAAGCGCAGGCGCCCGCCCGTCGTCGGCCGCTCCGCCCATAAGCGTAAACACTTGTCCGGCCAGGGTCATCCTTATCCCCGTGGGATATTCACCTTCCACTCTTTGCCCGTCATTATCATAATAGCCGTTGAACCACTGTTGACCGTTACTGTCTGTGAGCCACTCCGTTGCTTTTATGTCTTCTATGATCCAATTTCCTTTTCGTCTTAAATCGCGGGCTAAATCCTTAAGGCGAATACGGATCTTTTCCCCGGAAATTTTGTCCCGGCACATCTCCAAATAATCGGCAAATAATTTTTGTTTTTCCCGGACGGAATCGTAATTAATCTGACCTGTTACAGTATCCAGCAGAACCCCGATCTCCCGGGCAAGCTCCACCTCTTTTCTTCCGGTCTGTTCCTGTAAGGCGCAAACTAAATTGCCGAGTTCTAAGAGGTTCCACCCGTAAAACGCGGTAAAAGCGACACTTTCCCCCTTTTCCCCCGCCATATCAAAGGCATCGTTCCAGTCTCCTCCCTCGAGCCTAATTTTATTATGCGGACCGACATTAAAAAAAGCCGTTAAGTTCTGCACCAGGAGATGCTCCAGAACCGATCCGTAATAAATCTCTCCGTTCTTCTGCCGCAGTTTATTACCGTCTTCCGGTCGCAGGCTGTGGTCCTTCTCACGCCCGCGCATAATCCGGTCGTCTCTAAAATAGGTCTGGGGAGTTAGCAAAAACTCCATGTCTCCTGTTTCTTCCAGGTATAACCTGGTTGTGAAAAACGGCCACACCCCATGGTCCATCCACACCCGGCTGATATTGTTCCGGTCGGCAACAAACTCCCCCGGTTTTGAGCCAATAATCGTAGCATTGCTGCCGTCAAAGCGAACGCCGGCAAAATTGTTCAAAAGCAACTCCCGGACGTCCGCAGGTTCCATAACCAACAGGGCCATGCAATCTTGCCAAAGATCCCGCCAACCCCGGCCCCCTCGTCCATAATCATGATGGGGTAAAAAAGAACAACCGTAAATGCGGCGTAAAACCGGCTGTAAGGCGACCCATTTTAGCCAGTGACTATACTCACTATCCCGGAGATGCAGCTGCAAAGCGCTGAGTTTTTTCCGCCAAAAATCCTTATTTTCCTGTAGAAAATAATCAAAAGCCTCTTCAGAACAGTACTTGCCTGCCGGACCCGCTGCCGGCCCTTCTTCATTTATTACCAGCACCATAATATAAGACCTGCTTTCCCCAGGCGCCAGAGTCGTCCGGCGAAAACGCAGGGCGCCCACTGCTTCATACCCCTCCAGACTTTCCCCTGCTTTATGCAGAACATCCGGGTTTTTCACCACTGCTTCCGGCCGATGAAAAGCGCCTCCCTCCCCTAAAAACTCTTCTACCAGAGGGAAAAAACCTACCGGCGGAATTCCCCCGCCTTCCGCGCCAAAAACCCCGTAGGCCACCTCATTGACTTTATGTCCGCGCTCATCAAATAAAAGAGTCGGCTTTACTTCAATCCCAAAAGTGGTGGTGGATATTTTATGTAAAAGAGAAGTAACGTGTCGATGATCCCGCAGGTTGTCGGCGGAACGGCAAAAGAGGGGAACAGCTCCTGTAGGCGTTATATGTATCTTTTCCGCGCGTAAATTGGTGATTTTAACTTTCATCAGTTCCACTTTATCGTCATTAACCGGGACAAAATTGGTAATCTCCACCCTGATCCCAATCCGCCGGTTTTCCCTGAGCACTTTATGCCAAAGGAAGCCGGCCGTCAGTTTCACCTCTTCCCCACAGTCATCCAAAGTATCTACTTCCTGCCGGGGAAAATGACCCGCTGCCGACCAGGGACCAGTCCCGTCAATATAAAACCAGAAATCCCTGCCGGCACGGGAAATGTGTAGATCTTCCGCGGAAACCGGTACCGTCAAAAAACTGTTCTGCCCCGCCTTGATATCGCCGTGTAAAGAAGGGGTAATCGAGGCCATAAGTCCGGCTTCATTGGCCAGGGGAAAATAAAGATAGCTGGTCTTATGTGGATTTTCCAAGATAAACTCGCCTTCGTCACCTTGAAAATACCATTTATCTGACTTCATCAATTTCATCCTTTCCTGTTGCCTGTATTCAGCAATATCTTTTTTGTCTATTATTTATTCGCGATCACAACTTCAAAACCCTTTGAACCGGTACAACTTTTTTGTAAATATTTTTAGTTTATTCTTTGTTATTCTTCATTATATAGCCGATACCGGTTTAACTTCATTCTTTGTTAAATTTTATCCTTACCTCCCTTATTTTTAAACCTCGCTCTTGTTCAAACCTGCCCTCTTTTTTTCGTAGGGGAGGAAATACAATTTTTCCCTTTATATTCACCGTAAAACAGGTGAGATTTTTAAAAAAGGATTTTTGTAATTTCTGTAGAATATTCAAATTATACCGGTACAATTTTATACTTATCTTTAACATTAGGGAGTTTAATACATGACCATTCTTATCTGGGGTTTTATATGGACAGCGATCTTTAAACAGTACTGAAACCGGTTTCATATTAGTTTCAGGGAGGTGGTGAAAAAACTTATTTCCCTTATTTTCTTTCTTTCGTTTTCTCCAAAAATTTACTGTTACCTTTGGAACTCCAAGAGTAGGAACGGAAATTGTTCCGGTGCAAGAGTCCAATCTTTTAGCAAGGGAGGAATAGGGATGACTATGATAAAAAGGTTTAAGAGACCATCTTTTCTCCTGGTGCTCACTTTCGTTCTCGCCGCGCTTCTGGTTTTTAGCGGTTGCCGGAAGACTTCCACGGAAAAGGACGACGACGGGATCGGTTTCATGGTTAACCTCCTCGGTAACAGTGATTTCACCAAAGAACTCTACACCACGGAGGAAGATATCCCCAGCGGAGATTATAACACCCGAAAAAGCTGGCTATGTCTGACAAACGAAGGCGGGTGGGCTACCTTCAACATTGAAGACGGCATCTTGACCGTGGAAATCGGGAGCGGCGGTTGGCAGTCCTGGTCAGTGCAGATCCTGCAGGCGCCCATAACCATTGAAAAGAACGCCGAATACCTGGGGTTGAATTGACGGCCTGGGCTTCCAAACCACGGGATATTGAAATAAAAGTCGGGGGTACCGCCGGACGGGGCTGGACCCCGTATAACCCAGGACCAGGGGGAGCAGGAGGCCGGGTCATCACCCTCGGCACGGAAAGGGGCACTCATGAGTTCACCTTCGTCATGATGGAGGAGACCGACACAAAAGCCCGTTTTGAATTTTGTCTGGGACTGGATGACGGCGTTGTTTACCTGGACGAGGTAGCTATCTATAAAGTGCGCTATGTAAGTGTGGATGAATATATTCAAGAAGTACTGGACGACATCGAGGCCAAAGAACAAGCCGACTGGCAGTTGGTATGGAGCGATGAATTCGACGGGCCGGAAATCGACACCAATATCTGGAGTTTCGAAATCGGCAACGGCCACGCCAACGGTATTCCTGGGTGGGGCAATGAAGAAAGCCAGTACTATACCGACAAGCCGGAAAACGCGCGGATTGACAACGGCGAACTGGTCATCACCGCCAGAGAGGAAACCGTTTATTGTGAAATTGCCGGAAAGAATTTTTATTTCACCTCCGCCCGTATGATCACCCAGGGAAAAGCGAATATGCAATACGGTAAAGCAGAGATCCGGGCCAAACTCCCGGAAGGAAAAGGGATCTGGCCGGCCCTCTGGATGCTGGGGGAAAAGATCACGGAAGTTGGCTGGCCCCGTTGTGGGGAAATCGATATCATGGAACTGGTTGGGCACGAACCGGCTACCGTCCACGCCACAGTACATGGGCCCGGCTACTCGGGCGCTGGCGGCATAGGTAACAGCTATACACTGTCGGAAGGAAAATTCTCCGACGACTATCATATCTTTTCCATTATCTGGGACAAGGATTGGATCAGTTGGTATGTGGACGGGGAAAGGTACAATGTGCTGGCCAGAAGCATCGTTGAAGAATTTTACCAGGCCGAATGGGTTTTTGACGGCGACTTTTTCTTCATCTTCAATATCGCCGTCGGGGGGCTCTGGCCGGGTTATCCCGACCTAACTACGGAATTTCCCCAGGAAATGCGGGTGGATTATATCAGACTTTATAAACTCCCGGAATAATTTTCGCCTTTAACCTCAGACAGCCAAAAAACCGGCTGGACACGTTTTCCGGCCGGTTTAAATTTACCATGTCGGACAGCCTTAATTTAAATAGATTCTGGGTACCCGGTCACTAAGCATACAGACGATTTCGTAATTGATGGTGCCCAGAAGAGCGGCTACTTCATCCACGGTAATCTCTTCCTCTCCCTGCGGGCCGATGAGGACAACTTCTTCCCCCACTTCCACCGGAGTGTCGCCCACATCGGCCATGCACTGGTCCATGCAAATCCGGCCCACCAGAGGAAAGGATTTTCCTTTGAGCAGAACCCGGGCCTTACCCGTTAACAATCTGGTCCAGCCGTCGGCATAACCAATGGGCAGGGTGATAATGGTCGTCTCCTTTGGGGTATGGTAAATCTGGCCGTAACTGATGCCCGTTCCCGGCGGAACCCGTTTAACCTGGGTCACCCGGGCCTTTAGGGTCAAAGCCGGTCTCAAGGGCAGCCGGCCGCGGGGTACCTGGTCCGAAGGGTAAAGGCCGTACAGGATAATCCCGGCGCGCACCAGGTTAAAATAGCTCTCCGGAAGGTTCATAATCGCCCCGCTGTTGGCTATATGTTTTAAGGGAATCTCCCACCCGTGCCGGCGCAGCCCGTCGATAACTTGGCGAAAGACCGCCAGTTGCCGGCGGGCGTAGGCGAGATCCTCCCCGTCGGCGGTGGCGAAATGCGAATATATCCCCTCAATCTCCAGGTGGGGGAGGGTGGAGACCTCCCGGACGAGGGAAAGGACTTCCCCGGGGAACACACCGATCCGCCCCATGCCGGTATCTACCTTGATATGCACCCGGATTTTTTGGCTCCGGCGCCCGGCTTCCCGGGCCAGGGCGCGGGCGGCCGCCGGCCCGGTAATGGTGGGCGTCAGGTTAAAGGCGCAAACCGGCTCCGCCTGGTCTTCCAGCAACGGGCTGAAAATTAACACCGGAACCTCAATCCCGGCCTTCCGTAGAGCAATACCTTCTTCGGGAAGGGAAACCCCCAGCCGGGTGGCACCGGCTTGAAGGGCTGCTTTGGCGGTAGCCACCGCGCCGTGGCCGTAAGCTTCCGCTTTGACCACGGCCATAATTTCCGGTCCATCCCCGATCAACTTTCTTATTTGCCGTAGATTATACCGGATCGCCTCCAGGTCCACCTCGGCCCAGACCGGCCGGATGACAGGCCCGTTGTATCTCGTCGTCATTTCCACTCACCTTCTTAATGACCAATGCCAACTTGGACGGCAGATCCCCGGCCATCATCCCGGCGGAACCGTATTCCTCCGCCGCCAGATCTCCTGCGGCGCCGTGAAGATATACTCCTAAAGCGGCGGCTTTTTCCGGTGGCAAGTCCTGGGCCAGCAGTCCGCCAATCACGCCAGCGAGGACGTCGCCGGTCCCGCCGGTAGCCAGGCCCGAATTGCCGGTGGTGTTGATATATACCGGACTGCCGTCCTGCGCCACGAGAGTGGCGGCGCCCTTGAGAACCAGGGTGACCCCCCACTCTTTCGCTTTCTCCCGGGCCAAATTGATCCGGTCCGCCTGCACCTGTTCGGGCTTTAAATGACAAAGACGGGCCATTTCTCCCGGGTGGGGGGTAAGAATAATAACCCCGCGGGCTTTTTCCCACCACCGGTCTTCCCCGGCCAGGAGATTAAGGGCATCGGCATCCAAAACTTTTTTTATCCCCTTTGCCGCCAGTAATTCCCGGAGAAGTTCTTTTCCGTCGGCCGCCCGGGAAAGACCGGGACCCATAACCACCGCCCCGTAATCCTCCCAGCGCAGGTTGGACCAGCCGGTAGTCATCAGTTCCGGCGGTTTTTCCGGCAGGGACAGTCCGTCCCGGAGCGCCAAAGTTACCAGTCCGGTTCCACACCGCAAAGCGCCGAGGCCGGCCAAGACAGGCGCGCCGGTCAAACCCGGGCTGCCCCCGACCACCAAAAGATGCCCGTAATTACCTTTGTGGGATTCCGGATTTCGGGGCGGTAAAAGGGCGGCCGCTTCCTGGGGAGTCATGGTATAAAAAGAACAGGGTTCCCCCTGGAAAACGGGTGGCAGGCCGATGTCGCAGGTCACGACCTCTCCGGCCGCCTGCCGGCCCGGATAAACCAACAGTCCGACCTTGGGGAAACCGAAAGTCACGGTTACCCGGGCCTGAACGGCCGGACCGCTTATCCGACCGGTGTCCGCCTCTACTCCCGAAGGAATATCCACGGCGACGACGGGTTTTCCCGACCGGTTAATCTCTGTGATCAGACGGGCGTAATCTCCGGTGACCGTTCCTTTAAAACCCGTCCCCAGCAAAGCGTCGACGATTAAACCATACTCCCGGAGGGTTCCGGTTTCCCGTAAAACCACCGGCCACGAATAATCCCCCACTCCCAGTTTCCGGCAGATCTCCCTGTTGGCCGCAGCATCAGGCGGCAGTTCCGTCTCCGGGCCGGGGTGAAAAACCGTCACCTCCCAGCCGGCCAAAAAAAGGAGGCGGGCGATTGCCCACCCGTCGCCGCCATTGTTTCCCCTTCCGCAAAAAACAGCGGTCCGCACCGGCGCAAAACGTTCCCGAATGACCCCGGTTACGGCCTGGGCGGCATGTTCCATCAGAATTATACCCGGAATCTTATATTCTTCAATCGCCCTCCGGTCAATCTCCCTCATCTCAACGGCCGTAACGACCCGCATTATTCATCACCCTCCAGTATCACCTGGACCACCGCGCAATTCCGGCTGTGGGAGATGGAAAGGTGGGCCCTGGTTATTCCCTTTTCTTTAAGGTAGGCGGCCAGCCGGGGGGAAAAACGGAAATAGGGAGCGCCCAACCGGTCGTTTGCGACCTGAACCTCCCGCCACCGGAATGACCGCAACCCGGTGCCCAAGGCCTTAAAAAGGGCCTCCTTGGCGGCAAAACGCGCCGCCAGACGGTGAACGGAATTACCGCACGCCGCCCGTTCGCCGGAGGAAAAAATCCGGTTCAAGAAACGTTCCCCTCTTCTCTGTAATACCTGGGAAAATCTTACTGTCTCAACGATATCTATGCCTGTACCCTTAATCAATGGGATGGAATCTCCTTCTCCTCCAGGTCTTTCACTTTTTTATAGAACGAATACGATACATTTTCAAAGCCCAACTGGTAATAGTTAAGCAGGGGTTCGGTCCCGCCTACTAAAAGATAACCTCCCATCCGTAAAGAACGGTTAAATTTGACGTACAGTCCGTTTTTTACCTCCTCGGCAAAATAGATCACCACATTCCTGCAGACAATCAGGTCAAATCCGGCCGGGAAAGGATCGGCCAACAAATCGTGACATTGAAAACGGACAATTTTCTTAATCTCCGGATTCAGGTAATAATAGTTCTTCTCCTCCCGGAAATATTTGGCCAGCAGTTCCCGGGGAAGGGATTTAACCTCATTGGCTGTATAAAAGGCTTCCTTGGCCCGGACCAAAATCTGCGCGTCAATATCGGTCGCCAAAATCTGCGCCCGGTGGAAGGAATCCAATTCCTTCAGGATAATCCCGATCGAGTATGGTTCCGCCCCCCCGGCGCAGCCGGCACTCCAGATCTTCAAAACTTCCTTGGTTTTCAACAGTTCGGGTAATACTTTCTCCCATAGGTAAATAAAACTTTCGGGATTACGAAAAAATTCGGAGACATTTATGGTCAGTTTTTTCAAAAACTCTTGGTACCTTTGGGCATCTGTTTTCAGGATATGGAGGTAATCGTCATAATCTTTCACCCGCCACAGACTCATCAGGGAGTGAATTCTCCTGTCCAACTGCTTGCTCTTATAAGAGGAAAGATCAATCCCGCATAACTTGGAAACCTGGTCCTTAAATTCTTGGTAACTCAGGGACATCTTGAGGTACCTGCCCTTCTCCTGCGATTTCCTTCTCCTCTTCCGCTTTTATCCTTCGACAAACAGGCCGGTATTCCTCCCGTCCGGCAAGGGGCATTCCCTATGAAAAACGGGCAAAAATTATGCAAAAAGCAAAGGGGCGCCTCTTTCCGGTCAAAGATCATTTCGTGCCTACAAGAAAAACCCCTGCCAATACAGGGGGAAATTGAGAATTTCTTCTTTTTGGGATATAATAAAAAAGCGCAAAACCAGAGACCGGGCCGTCCGGCGCCGGCAGGAAGGAGAATCCCAATGTCTATCAACTCCGCCGGCAAGGCAAAACGTATCCTGAATCCGTTGAGGGGCGGAAGAGGGGGGAAAATCAACCTGCTGCTCCAGTGCGCAAAAACCTTGGAACGCCCGGGTTTGTTCAACGAATTTTTTTTACTGCTGAAAAATAATACCGATCAGCGGGTGGAAGGATGGCTCACCCTGACCCCGCCCCGGAATTGGGTGATTGAACCGGGAAGACGCCTGATGATCGCCATCCGCCCGCAAGGAACGATCGTGGCCGAATTCTATCTCTCCCTCCCCGACCTGCCGGGACCGGGTCCTCACCTCTTGCATACGCAGATTACCTCCGGTGACCTTCTTTTGGCGGAAGCCGAATTTGATCTGCAGGCCGGCATCCTTTTTCCCGTAAAATAGAAGCAAAACGCGGTTGGCAACCCAATCCCCAAAGACCTGGTCCGGACTCTTTTCCCTGTAAAATAAATGAAAACAGCGCCGCCTTTACCCGGAGGCCAGGCCGTACTCTTGTTTCAGCTTTTCCACATGAAGGTAGTAGTCAGTATTCTTCAGTTTCGAAGCCGCCTCCCGGTCAAGGACAACCGTGATCCCCCCGCTGTGCAACTGAATCGCCGACGCGGTAATCTGGGAGGTTACCGGTCCTTCCAGCGCTTTGGCGACCACCTCCGCTTTCTTTTCTCCGCTGGCCAGCATTAAAATATTCCGGGCTTCGAGAATGGTGCCAATGCCCATCGTAATCGCAAAATGGGGCATCTCCTCCCGCGGAATACCCGCCTTTTTATAGAAGCTTTCATAATTGTCATCCAGGGTCTCTTTGGTCAAGGCCTGCACCCTGGTTCGCGAAGCCAGCGAGGAACCGGGTTCATTAAACGCCCAGTGCCCGTCGCGGCCTATTCCCAACAGTTGCAGGTCAATCCCGCCGGACTTTTTAATCGCTTCTTCATACCACCGGCAAAAGGCCGCCGGATCTTTGGTCAAACCGTCCGGAAGATGAATGTTCTCCGGTTTGATGTTAATATGGGCAAAAAGCTCTTCGTGCATAAACCGGGCATAGCTCTGGTCCAAATGATAAGGCTTGTTAAGATCCATCCCCACCCCCAGGTACTCGTCGAGATTAAAAGTGACCACCTGGGAGAAATCAAGCCCTTCCTCCCGGTGCATTCTAATAAGTTCTTTGTAAGTTCCTATGGGCGTGCTGCCGGTGGCCAGGCCCAACACGCAACGGGGGTTCTTTTTAATAAACCCGGCAATAATCTTCGCCGCATACTTGCTCATTTCCTCATAATTTTCTCTAATAATGACATCCACAGGTCTCCTTCTCCTTCCTTCCTCCCAGGACTGTTTTTAACCCGTTTCTTATTGCTTTTTAATATATGCTGAGCGGATCATCTTCAGCCCAGTTCTTCCCTGATCACACCGGTGACCCTGTCCAGGATAGTATCTAACACCTGCGGGTCCGGTCCCTCGGCCATCACCCGGATTAAAGGTTCCGTACCGGAAGCCCGGACATAAATCCGGCCTTTTTCCCCCAACTCCTTCCGGGCTGCGTCAATAACCTTGCGGATCCTTTCGTTCTCTTTCCAGGCTTCTTTCCGGCTTACCTTGACATTGGCCAGAACCTGCGGGAATCTTTTTAAACGCCGGGCCAGAACCGAAAGGGGCTGCCCCGTCCGGACCATCGTGGATAAAAGCTGCAGGGCGGTAACGATCCCGTCGCCGGTGGTGTTGTGTTCCAGAAAAATAATATGACCCGACTGTTCTCCACCCAACAGCAACCCCTTTTCCCGCATGGCGGCCAACACCCAACGGTCACCGTTCTCTGTCACCAGCACGTCGCCGCCGGCCTCCCGGAAGGTCTCGATGAGCCCCAGGTTGCTGTAGACGGTCGCGGCGATCGTCCGGTGGGGGAGCCGGTCCTCGGCCAGCATCTGCAGGCCGCAAACGGCCATGATGGCATCGCCGTCCAGCACTTCTCCCTTTTCGTCCACGGCAATCAGCCGGTCGGCGTCCCCGTCGTGGGCCAAACCCACCTGGGCTCCGCTCTGCAATACCTCCCGGCACAATTTCTCCGGACTGGTGGAACCGCAGTCCACATTGATCCGGAACCCGTCGTCTTCGGCATGCAAAGGGATAACCCGGGCGCCGAGGACTTCCAGCACGCGGGGAGCAAGATGATAGGCGGCGCCGAAAGCGCAGTCTATCACTACTGTGAGCCCGTGAAATTTCTCCCTGACAGTCCCGACTAAAAAATCAAGATACTCTTCTCCGGCCCGGGGCGAGAAAATCACCCGGCCGACGCCGGTTCCGGTGGGACGGGAAATGGCGCCCGCCCGCTCTTCCTCCAGGTATGCCTGGATCTCATCTTCCATTTGCTCCTCCAGTTTATACCCGTCGGAAGTGAAAAATTTAATTCCATTATCCTCCACGGGATTATGGGAAGCGGAGATCATGACCCCCGCCGCATTGGGCCGCCGTGTGGTCAGATAGGCCACCCCGGGGGTGGGGATCACTCCCAAGAGCTCAACATGGGCTCCGGTTGAAGTTATCCCCGCCACCAAAGCGCTTTCCAACATCGGTCCGGAGATCCGGGTGTCCCGACCTACCAGCATACGCCCGGGTTTTCCTTTCAGCAAAACATGGGCGGCCGCCCTTCCCAGTTTAAAGGCGAGTTCCGGTGTGAGTTCCCGGTTGGCCACCCCTCTGACCCCGTCGGTTCCAAACAAACGTCCCACGGCTTTTAAACCTCCCATGCCCGCTTCGTCTTGACAGGCCCTGGTCTTATCCGGTCTTTAGCAGTGTAACCAGTTCCCTGCCAAAGGCCTCGGCCGCCTCCGGTCCGTTGGCGGTGACCACCCGGCCGTCGGTAACCACCGGCTGTTCCGTATAGACCGCGCCCGCCTGGCGTAAGTCCTCCACCCCGTCAAGGTAAACCGTGGCTTTCCTCCCTTTCAGCAGGCCGGCACGGGCTAAAATCACCGGGGCAATGCAAATGGCGGCCACCACTTTCCCGGCGGAGGCGGTTTCTTGGGCCAGGGCGTGGGCCGCCGGATCGTCAAAGTACCGGGAAGACCCGCCGCCCCCGACGAAAACGAGAGCGTCTATTTCCGCCGGTTCCACCTCGGTCAGCAATAGATCCGGTTGTACCCGGGCGCCCAGTTTCCCTTCGGCCCAATTTTTAGTGGTGGAAGCGGTTAAAACTTCGATCCCGCCCTCTTCCAGCAGGCGTTTGGGAACCAGATACTCTTCGTCGCGGAAATCTTTTGCGGCAATGACCAAAACCGCTTTTTTCAACTTTTCACCTTCCTCCTTCTTCATAATGACAAGCCCTGTCAATCGCCGGCCAAAATCCCGGCGGCGGCTCTAATCCGCCGGAGGACCCGTTCTTTGCCGATCACGGCCATCGTTTCAAAAAGGCCGGGGGTAGCTGTTTTCCCGGTCACGGCCACCCGTAGGGGCATAAAGAATGTCCCCGGTTTTACGCCCAAAGAAGCGGCCAGCCGCCGCAGGGCTGTTTCCAAAGTCTCACTGGAAAAATCATCGACCTTCGCCAATTCTTTTTCGGCTTCAATCAACAAAAGCCGGGTCTGGTCGGCGGTGCTTTTTTTCGGAATCAAGAGTTCCCGGGGCGGGGGAGGAATCTCCTCCCGCAAAAAATAACCGGCCATTTCCGTGATTTCCGAGAGCAGCTTCAACCTTTCCTGCACCAAAGGCATAATCCGGACCAGGTAATTAAAACGCTCCGGAGGACAGGGCTCGGGCAACAAACCATCTTTTTGTAAAAAGGGCAGAACCCGGGCGGCCAACTCTTCCGGCGTGAGCTTGCGAATATAAACACCGTTGAACCAGTTCAACTTGTCCAGCGAAAAGGCCACCGGCGAAGTGCTGATCCGCTCGGGAGAAAAAACCTCCATTGCTTCCTCCAGGGTGAAAAGCTCCCGGTCGTCAGGGGGATGCCAGCCCAAAAGCAGGAGGAAATTATTGAGGGCTTCCGGCAAATAACCTTTCTCCCGGAACTCGCGGAGACTGGTGGCTCCATGTCTTTTGCTGAGTTTGCCCTTGCCGTCCGGCGACAACAAAACCGGAAGGTGTAAAAAGACCGGCGCCTCCCAGCCAAAGGCCTGGTACAACAAGACGTGCCGCGGGGTGCTGGCAATCCATTCATCTCCCCGCATCACATGGGTGATTTTCATCAGGTGATCGTCGACCACGTTGGCCAGGTGGTAAGTGGGAAAACCGTCCGATTTCAAGAGGACAAAATCATCCAGGGTCTGCAAGTCAAAAATCATTTCGCCCCGCAAAGCATCGACGACCCGGACCTTTCCCTCCCGGGGCATCTTGAAACGGATAACCGGTTTTCTCCCTTCCGCTATGTATTTCTCTTGCTCTTCTTCGGGCAAATCCCGGCAATGACCGTCATAACCGTATCCCGCAGGATCTTTGGCCGCCTCCTGCCGCTGGCGTAAAGCCTGCAGCCGTTCGGGAGAACAGAAACAATAATAGGCTTTTCCTTCTTCCACCAGTTGCCGGGCATACTTCTGGTAAAGGGGAATCCGTTCCGATTGTTGATAAGGACCCACCGGGCCGCCCACGTCGGGACCTTCATCCCACTCCAGTCCCAGCCATTTCAGTCCGGTCATAATATCATCCAGGGCTTCCGGAAGGTAGCGTGAGCGGTCGGTATCTTCAATGCGTAAAAGAAAAAAACCCTTCTTTTTCCCGGCCAACAGCCGGTTGTAAAGGGCGGTCCGCGCGCCTCCGATATGAAGATAACCGGTAGGACTCGGAGCAAATCTGACTCTAACCTTTTCTTCTGCCACGGCCGATACCCCCGTTCATACAGATCCGATCAAAATTCCTTCTTCATGACCCCGGAAAATCCTTCCCCCGATACAAGATTGTAATTCTCCGTCATTGTAAAGGAATCAGTTCCAGACTAATCCCCAGGGCAGTATCGACTTTTTTCATCGTCTCCTTATCCAAACAGCCAATCTTTTCCGTCAGCCGTTTTTTGTCGATGGTGCGCAATTGTTCACAGAGGATGACGGAATCACGGTTCAACGGGCTGTTATCCTTTTTGATTTCCACATGCGTAGGCAGTTTCGCCCGTTTAATCCGCGAGGTAACAGCCGCTATGATCGTGGTCGGGCTGTAATTGTTCCCAATATCATTCTGAATGATTAAAACCGGCCTGAGTCCGCCCTGTTCCGACCCAACGACCGGATTAAGATCGGCAAAAAATAAATCTCCCCGTTTAACTACCAAATAACCTACTCTCCTCCGCCCGCCAGACTCTCCAGGTATTCGTCCATGGCGCCCATGTCGCCGGCCAACCCTTCCTCAGCCAGTTCCAGGTTTATTTTACCCATTTTTATATAGCCCTTGGCCATCTTGTCCCGTCTCTCCTCCAGGAGGCGTTCCGCCAGTAAGCGCCTTAGCGCTTCCCGTATAAAGGCGCTTCTGCTGCTATACTGTTGGTAGGCGATTCTGTCCACTTCCTTCAGTAAGGTATCTGGCATGATCACAACCACCCGCCGGTTAATCAAGACCTCCACCTCCTGGAAAGATTGGGTTTCCCGTTTCTGCCGGAAGAGGCAATCCTTGCTTTAATATAAAGCATGCACCAAAGAGACCATTTTACTACTTGTATACTCCGCGGGGATAAAAATTACCTTGTGGAAAGTATTGTTTATAACACCCCCGCCCCGTGCAGATCCTGGTTCGTCAAGATTATTATACCATAAAAAAATTCACTTGTGCCTGTTATCTCTGTGGTCTAGTATTCCTCCGCCCGGTATTTTTTTACGGAAGGGTTATTCCAAAAAAACAAAGGAATACCAGTTTTGCTGTTCCTCCTCGCCGGCCAGGGTTTCGATGGGCAACCCGAATTTTCTGGCGGTGGCAAAAACATCAATCCCCACCCCCTGAGCGGCGGGGCGGGCTTTTTGCGGAAAGCGGCACGGCTTGTTCTCCACATAAGCACATTCGCGGTCGCAAAGGGCGCAGTCGCTGAGGCTGAAGGCAAAGTAATACCCGTCGAGGTAAGCTTCTCTTTCCAGATGGAAAGAGGCCTCGTGCGAGCTTTTTTTATCATGGGTATGCAAAAGAAGAGCCGCCCGGTATTTACGAAAAATCGGTTCCGCTTCCCAGGGTTTAAGAGCGCCGGGGGCCGACGGGCAGACCCAGGAATTATGCCAA
The DNA here is from genome assembly GCA_036678685.1 of Bacillota bacterium. Lineage (GTDB taxonomy): Bacteria > Bacillota > UBA4882 > UBA10575 > UBA10575 > JAZIHH01. The sequence continues at coordinate 359,658 of JAZIHH010000020.1, read as the reverse complement.
CCGGTACATCCGTACATGCATTTCAGGTAAGTACGGGCATCAAAAACAATATCTGCCGGGTCAATCAGCAACGCATCAACCACACCGGGTAAAGATCTCGCCTTCTGAAGGTATTTATGGTATTTTGTTTCTCCCATGGCAACTCCTCCTTTAACGTTTGGGCGGCCATAATTGGATGGGGTTTCCCTCCCGCATGGCCGCGGCCAGGTTGGTATAAACCCACCGGCGCTCCCGGGTAAGGGTGTTGAGCAAATCCTTCACCTTTTTCCGGTAGGAGAACTCCCCGTAGGGGCAAACCGGTTCCAGCGGAGTATAAGGCAAAAACCGGACAGCTTTTTTGATCTCCCTTTCCCTGAGATAAACCAGGGGACGGATAACGGTTATCCCCGTCCGGTCCAGATACGTCCGGGGCATGAAAGTACGAATCTGCCCGGAGTAAAGAATACTCATGAGGAAAGTCTCCACCGCGTCGTCATGGTGGTGACCAAGCGCCACTTTATTAAACCCCTGCTCCCTGGCGAACCGGTTCATCACCCCCCGCCGGAGGTAGGAACAACGGGCGCAGGGGTCGTCAAAATCCCGGATGGCCTGACCAATGCCGGTTTTCAGAAGATGAAACTCAACGCCCAGCAAACGGCAGAAATCGGCCAGCGGTCCGGGATCAATCTCCTTTTCCATGCCCTGGTCAATGGTAACGGCAGCAATCTCCGCCTCCACCAGGCCGTGGCGGGACAGAACAACCAAAGAATACAAAAGAAGCGCACTGTCTTTCCCCCCGGAAAAACCCACTAAAATCCGGTCGCCCGGATCGATCAAGGCAAATTCACGGACGGCCTTTAATATTTTCCGGTTGTAGAGGCGCGGTAAGGAAAGTTTTGTCCCCGTCATTTTCTCCTTCAATATACATCGTTCCTCCCCATATATAAAAAAAGGTTTTCTTGAAAACCTCTTTCCGGGACCTTTATATGACCCTGGCCGGTCCTGAACCCTTTTTCCGCCTTGGTAGGGGTATATGGTATAGGATTTCTCTGATTTCGATAAAAATTATGAAAATCCTTCTGAAAAGAATATATTAAATATTGCTTGAAAATTCTCACTATTCATTGCCATTCCGTAATTTATCTTCTGTGATTCAAGGCCGCCGGGCGGCGGGACCTTTACTTATCCCCCTGTACCGTATATAATTATAATCAGCAGATTATAAAACAGACGGGTAACATAACCGCATTGACAAATGTCCTGCTTTTACACGTACAAAGATCTTGGATTTTAAAACCCACAACAACACAGACTCCACGGCCAAAAAAGATCCGTAAAGTACAAGGGGCAAACCCTTTGGTCCGCACCGGTTTTGCGAACTGCCTTTAATTGGATATGGTCGAGGGTGAAGAGAGCAGTTTTTGGCGAAACTCAAATAACTTCACCCCTTTCTTTTGTGGGTTTGAGGTTGTTGTTAACTTAAAACTTCACAAAAGCGGGGTGAAGTTTTTTCAGAATAAGCGCGCCATTCTCACGGGAAAAGACGTAAGGATTGGCCTTTTTAATGGTTAATAAAACAGAGGCGGTGGGGCAATGGCAAAACTCTTACGGGCAAAATTTAAAGAATCCTTTTTAACAGTACTTCCAATTGTCGTCATTGTTTTGGTCTTAAATTTGACCATCGCACCAATGCCGTTTTACAGCGTTCTTCTCTTTTTAATCAGCGCTTTTCTTATGATCCTTGGTATTACCCTCTTTAATCTCGGGGTCGATGTTTCTTTGATGCCCATCGGCGAACATATCGGCGCCGCGCTGGTAAAAAGTAAAAATTTGAAGCTGATTATCGTTCTGACCTTCATCATTGGCACTTTTATCTGTATGGCCGAACCGGATCTCCTGGTTTTGGCCAGACAAGTTAGTGGCATCCCCGATGCGATTATTATCTTTGCCGTTTCGGCGGGTGTCGGGCTTGCCCTGGTCGGCGCTTTTCTCCGCATCCTCTTCCAAGTCCGGCTCTCCCTGATCCTGACCGCCTGCTACTTACTGGCCTTCATCCTGTCGGGCTTTACCGGCAAGAACTTTATTTCTATTGCCTGGGAATCGGGCGCCGTCACCACCGGTCCGATCATGGTTCCCTTTGTCATGGCCTTAGGACTCGGGCTCGCCTCCGTTCGGGGCGACAAGACCACGGAAGAGGACAGTTTCGGTTTGGTCGCCTTCTGTTTACTCGGGCCCATTCTGACTATGCTGGTCCTGGGCCTCTTCTTTGAACCGTCGGGCGGCAGTGTCCTGGTCCTTCCGGAACTCCTTTCCCTCGGGCAGATCTTCCACCTTTATTGGGCAAATTTCCCCGGGTTTTTTGGGCAGGTGGCCTTGGCCCTCTCCCCGATCCTCCTGGTCTTTGTCCTGTTTCAACTGTTTGCTCTTCGTCTCCGTAAAAAGGCGCTGCTTAGAATCTTCATCGGGTCGCTCTATACGTACCTGGGGCTTGTTCTCTTCCTAACCAGTGTGAACGTGGGTTTTATGCCCGCCGGGTATCAATTGGGAGGCTCCCTGATTACGAACACACCGCCCTGGGCCTTGTTTCTAATCGGCCTGGTCCTCGGCTATTTTGTGGTTGCGGCCGAACCGGCCGTCTTTGTTCTGAAAGAACAGGTTGAAGACATTACCGACGGGGCAATTCCGGCCCGAGCCATGGGTATTGCTCTCTCCGTGGGCGTGGCTTTCTCCGTTGCGTTATCAATGGCCCGTATCTTAACCGGGAGCTCCCTGCTTTATATGGTCATCCCCGGTTATATTCTGGCGCTGCTCCTGGCGCTTGTTGTTCCTCCGCTCTTCACTTCGATTGCTTTTGACTCCGGGGCCGTAGCCTCCGGGCCTTTAGCGGCAACTTTTCTCCTCCCGCTGGCGATTGGGGCCTGTGAAACCTTCGGGGGGAACATTTTTACCGACGCTTTCGGGATTGTCGCCATGGTCGCCTTGACTCCGGTGCTCACCATCCAGGGTTTTGGCCTGATCTATAAAATTAAAGCCCGGCGGGCGGAGAAAGAAAGCAGAATACCGGTTGCCGAAGATACAATTATCTTGTATGATAATGAAGAAGAATAACTGCCACCGACGGTTGGCGAACGAACGGGGTCGTTCGGGGATGAAGCTTTGCCGGTGAAGAGCGAAGAGGAAAACGGAGGGTGCGATCATGAAAGAAAAAAGTGAAGACCGTATGGAAGTTTTAATTGCCATTGTCGATTACAGTCTGGGCAATCGGCTCAAAAATTTATACAAAAAGCAGGAGTTGCCTTTTTATTTCCTAAGCCATGGTTATGGCTCCGTCGAGTCGGAAATCTACGAACTGCTCGGTTTCGGCAGTCCCAAGAAGATGCTCGCCCTTAGCATCCAGTGCGCCAGGATGACACCACACCTCCTCACGGAATTACAGGAACGTATTGCTTTTCATAGGCCGGGAACCGGCATTGCCTTCACGCTCCCGGTGGACAGTATCAATCGTTCCCTCTGGAATCTTTGCCGCCGGGCGGATACCGACAGGGAGCATAGAGAGGTGGAAACGGAGGATCGGACCATGGAATTGAAGAACCCTTATGATTTGATTGTCACCATTGTCGACCGCGGCCATTCTGATCTGGTGATGAACGCCGCCAAAGCGGCCGGCGCCACCGGAGGAACATTACTGCACGGCTTGGGGCTGGGTTCGAAGGAGGCGGAGAAATTTCTGGGCATCTCCATCCAACCGGAGAAAGACGTGATTCTCATTCTAACGCCCCAAGAGAAAAAACCCCGGATTATGAAGCGCATTACCCAGGAAGCCGGGTTAAATACGCCCGGCCGCGGGATCTGCTTCTCGCTTCCGGTCAACGCCGCCTTGGGTTTGGTCTCCCAAAATTAATACCTGGTCTTAACTCCCCGACCGGGTTGCGACGGAAAACCATGGCCACCCCCGCCCGGGCAAAAACCGGGCGGCCGGTGGCTTAATTTATAGCGCCAAGTCAAGGCGGCCGGGATGACGCCCAAAACTTTTAAACCAACCAATAAACCGCAAGCGGGAGGGTGACGAGACTTAACAAAGTAGTGATAAAAACCGCTGTTACCGCCAGTTCATTATCGCCGCCATATTTCTGGGTCAACACCGGAGTACTGGCCATACTCGGCATCGCCGCCTGAAGCAAAGCGGCCGCCCGGGCCAGGGGTGGCAGGTTAAAAGGCAAGACCAGGAGGGAGGCCAGGAAGGGATAGAGTATTAACTTGCCGAGGCAAACCAGTCCTAAAGGGACCAGCCGTTTATCCCGTAAATTAACCTCCCCCAGCATTGAGCCCATCAAGAGCATAGCCAGGGGGGTCGTGGCATTACCCATAATTTGCAAGGGCGTCACCACCAGTTCCGGAAGGGTTATTCCCAACCGGTTGACAAGGAATCCCCCGGCCATCGCGAGTAAAGCCGGGTTAAGCAACGTTTTCCAACTCTTTTTTGCCCCCGACCGGCCGGTGAGGACCCAGATCGCCAAGGAACACAAGGCAACCGTCGTCCCCAGATCATATAAAACGGCATAAGCCAGGCCTTCCCGGCCCAGGACCGCAAAGATCACCGGCAAACCGATAAAACCCGTATTCGGGATGGCGCAAAGGATAGAAAAGGTTCTGGTTTGCGGCGCCGGCCAGCGCAGCAAACGGCCCAGTCCCAAAGCACCTGCCATAACAGTGATCACCAACACCAGGCCAAGAAGGGGGGAATAGATCCCCGCGCTCAGTTGTTCCCAGGTCAGATCGGCGGCCACAGCTACGAAGACGAGCGGAGGCAAGGTCAGATTCATGATTAGATCGGCCAGGGATTGCCTGTCTTTTTCCTTGATGATCCCGGTTTTCCGGGCCGCCACCCCAAAAAGGGTTAAGGAAAAAACCATCAGTACCCGTTGGATGAGTTCGGTATTTGAGACTACTAACATGTTCTTTCTCCGACTCCTTATTTATGTTGGCAACGTTCGGGTTGGAGCCCTGATTCTTCATCTGTCTCCCCTTTTATTCGCCTGTTTCCCTTGAGTCCCGACCGGCCCGGGCAAAACTTCTTCCGCAAAGATAAAAATCAAGACCATAAGTATAAACCCCAACCGGCGGCTAACACCCCTTCCCCCGGAATTTTACAAAGGTTAACTTACGGAGTTAACGCCAATGTATGGTTCACGATTCCTTTGGGGATTCCCTTTTGGGGCGGCGATCACTTTGGTTGCCGGAAAGCTTGGCCTCCGGTCTCTGGAGAATAAAAAATAGCCGCAAAATCGCGACCTTGATTAACCCCTTATTAACACCACCGCTGGACCACTTCGCCGGTTTCGAGGTTTAAGAGGACAATCTCCCGTCCGTCGATCACCGCCAGTGTCGGCGTCTCCCCTTCATCTTTTGGTAAGGCGGGACTGCCGGGATTGAGATAAATAACCCCGTTCTCTTTTTTAATCCCCGCGCAGTGGGTATGGCCGGAGATGATGAGATCATAACCCTTTTGCGTTTTGGCGGGCAGCTCCCGATGACCGTGATGGATCAAGATCCGGTAAGCGCCGGTGAAAAGGCGAGCGTACGGCGCTTCCAGCGGATAATCCAGCACCATCTGGTCAACTTCGGCATCACAGTTCCCGCGCACCAGAAGAACGGGTTTTTCCAGCGCGTTTATTTTCTCCAGCAACGCCCCGGGGTTATAGCCGGCCGGTAACGGATTGCGGGGCCCATGATAAAGGATGTCCCCGCAGTGGATGATCAAATCGGTCCGGCTCAGGTACCTGGCATAAGCTTTCTCCCAGGCGCCGAGCGAGCCGTGGGTATCACTGATCACCCCGATTTTCATTCAAGTTCCCTCCTTCGGTCAAGCATCCAAGGGCTTTTCCTGCCATAAAAAAATCCTCCTTGTTTAAGGAGAATGTTATAACTGGACTTTAGCTCGGCAGCAAACCGGGGAAAGAAAGATGGTAGCCCCAACGGGAATCGAACCCGTGTCTCCACCTTGAGAGGGTGGTGTCCTGGACCTCTAGACGATGGGGCCGTAGGAATAAGAATGGCTGGGGGGGAAGGACTCGAACCCTCACTAACGGGGCCAGAACCCGTCGTCCTGCCATTAGACGACCCCCCAACCGATGCCGTATATATTATACCACCAGCCAACCGCCGGGTCAAGCTAACGCCGGGGAAATTATCTCGACTTTTTGCAGGCGGCTTTAAGGCGGAGAATGCCTGTAATTTTCCAGCCGCAAAGGATCTTGACGATTAATAGCGAATTTTTATGGTACCGCCCCACCCTTGGGCAAATTAAGGACCCCCATGGAAGGTTACAGAAAAAAGATTTCGCCGCCATCGACAGGGATGGTCAGGTGTTTCGGGAAGGGATAAGGATGAAAATAACCTATCTGGGTTACCAGGAGAATATTCTGGCCCGGGCTGTGGAAGGGGATTTACCCCGGGTCTTTGTTTTTGCCGATCAGGCCAACCTGGCCAAAGCCCGGGAGTATTATCAACCGCCTTTTTTAAAACCGCCCTGCGCTTTTCTCACCCTCCGCGACCTAAAAGAAAAACTCTTCCCCCCCGACCGGCTGGTCCTGCGGGAAGAGAAACTGCCGGTCTTCTTCTACCAACTGCTCACCGCCGAAGAAAAAGAGGAACTGCAGATTGACGATTACTTTGACGTTATTGAGCCGGCCGGCCATTTTTTCCGCTTTTATGACGAGTTGAGCGAATATGAAATCCACCGCCTCACCGGATTACAGGAATGGCAGGAGAAAAAATACCGGATCCTGCAGGGGATCAGGGAAAGATACCTGGCCGGCCTGGACAAATTGGAATATACCGATGCCACTCTCGCCTTTGATTTCTCCTGTTTCAACGGGGAGTTCCTGGGCGGCTACCGGGAAATTGTTTTTGTCAATATCATCAATTTTACGCCCAAGGAAAAAAGACTCCTCCGCTTTTTGGAAGAGAAGGGGTGGCCCGTTCACCTCTACCTGCAGATGTCTCCGGCCGATTTTGACGAAGAAAATCTCCGGTTGAAGGCGGTCTCCCTTCCGGAACAGCCGGGGACGGAGATTCAACTCTATTATACCGAAGAAGACCTTCTCCAGGCGGTCAACCTGGTTGCCTTGGCGGCGGCGGAAAAACCTTTTGCTATTTTGGACGCTGATCCGGACAACCCCTACCACCGGCTTCTGGCCACCGGGAAAATCGGCGGCGGCCGGGAGGTGAGTTTTAAGGAGACGAAAATCTACCGGTATTTAGAAGCCCTCTATAACCTGGCCCTCAGCGCCCGCCGGCAGGGGGGGTACCTTCAGGTGGAAGTCAACGCCCTGCTTCAAGCCTTATACCTGCCGGAATTCCGCGCATATTACGGCCTGGGCGAGAGTGCCGTCGAAAGACTGCAGGAGGCGGCCGCGGAGGAATACGTCTACTATTATTCCCCCGGAGAATTTTCGCCGGTCATGGAAGATCTGGCCCGCCTCGAGCGGGTGGAAAATCTCAGCCAATTATGCAGTTTCCTCGAAAAACTTGATCTCCAGTCCCTCAATGACCGGCAGTACGCCAAGAATATCACCAGGTATTTTGATGCCCTTTTGGAATTAAACTCCCTGGAAGAAATGGGGATCGCCGGCGATTGGGAGCAATACTTTTCCCGGCGGGCGCTTGGTCTTTTCCGGCTGGCCCTCAACTACCTGGCCTACAAAAAAGTCGAACGGATTCAAGAGGCCAACGAAGAGATTAAAATAACCCCTCTCCGGGAAGCCCCCCACCTTTACCGGGAAAAGGTGGCGTTTATAAACATTACCCATGGTATTATCCCTTCGGAAGGCGGGGGAAACTTTCTCCTTACCGACCGGCAACGGAAGGGGCTCGGGCTGCCCACGGCGGCGGAAAAAAGGCTTTGGGAAAAGTACGCCTTTTTCCGGCACCTTTTCAGCAGTAAAAGGGCGGTGGTTTTCACTCTGAAAAATCCCGAGGAGAACCTGACCCCCAGTTCCTTCCTGGAGGAATTGCGTTTAAAGTATAATCTGAAGATGGTGGAAGCCGGGATCAGGGCCGGAGCAATTCCCGCGGCGGTCGCGGGTATTTTCGCCGGCGGGGGCGGGGTCGTAAAACCGGAAAGTAAACGTGCGGCCGGACAAGACTGGCCGGCGATGGAAGAGAAAGACTTCCCCGGCCGGACTTTTTCCCTTACTTATTATAAATACCGGACACTGGACGAATGTTATTTCAAATTCTATATCGAATATATCGTCCGGGCGGAAAAACGGGTGCAGCCGAGAAAGAAAATCAGTCCTCCTTTATTCGGCGCCCTGGTCCATGAGATCTTTGCGGAAGTTCTCAACCGTGCCGGGCCGGAATTAAACGCCTCTTCCGCCCTGGTGGAAGAGGTGATTGACAACAAATTTTACACCTACAGCCCGAAAATCAACGATTACTATTGCCAATACTACCGGGCGGTGCTCCTCAACAAAGTACGGGACTCGGTCCTCCATTTTCTGCAGGTGTTGAAAGAAAAAACCGGAGCCATTCAAGAACTCAAAACCGAGTACCGGCCGGTTAAAGGAGAAACACCTTTTTTCCGCTCTCCCCCGGTGGACCTTTACCTGAGCGGCCGGGTCGATCTCCTGGTCGATACCGGCGAAAAAAGGTGGGTGATTGATTTTAAGACCGGCGCGGGCAGCCTGGTACAGCTGGATTTCTATGCGCTCCTCCTTGGTATGGAGGCGGGGCGGCCCCTTCCCGTCGAGCGGGCCGTTTATGATGTCCTGAAGCAGCAATACTCTCCGGGCCTTGCCGGGGCCGAAACGGACCTGGCGGCGAAAATCCGGGGCAAACTCCAGGAGTTTTTTACGGCCGGGGAATACCGGGCCGTCTATAAACAGTCCCTTTGTCAAAATTGCGACTGGTTTGATCTCTGCCGGGTGGTGAAGGACCAATGATTAAAATCTTAAAAGCCGGCGCCGGGACGGGGAAAACTTACCGTCTTTCCCTGGAATATGTCGCCGCTCTCCTCCAGGGAGAGTCCTACGGGGAAATAGTGGTGATGACCTTTACCCGTAAGGCCACGGCGGAAATTCGCGAAAGAATCTTCGCCCATCTGGAAGATCTGGTTCACAACGGCGACCAAAGCGAGGTATGGAAAAACCTGCAAAAGATCTTTCCCGGCCTGCGCCTGAACCGGCCCCTCCTGGCGGAAACCTATGCCGCCATGTTAAAAAATAAAGACCGCCTTCATATTCATACCATCGACAGTTTTATCACCCGCCTCTTTAAACAGGCCGTCGCCCCTTACCTGGGAGTGGTGCATTATGAGATTATCGAAGAGGAAAAAAACAGCGAAATCATTGAAGAGGTTTTCAAAGCCATGCTGGACAAAGCGGATGATTTTGCCCTGATGGAAAAGTTCCTGGCCGACACCGCCGAGCGGGATATTGATCGCTACCTTGATCTCATCCGGAAGATGCTGGACCACCGCTGGGTGTTTTTAATGGTCCGGCGCCGTCCCCGGGCCCCCCGGCAGGTGAAAAATCTCCCCGGCTGCCTGGAGGAGATCCTCTGTTACCTACAAGAGGCGGCGGCCGTCAAAGACGGCACCCTGGAAGAGTTTTTGGCGAAAAATTTTAAAACCCTCATTCCCGAATATCTCCGCCTCGACAGTCTTAAGGCCAAAGAAGATTTAATCTGGAAAAATAGGGACCTCTTTTTTCAGTCTCCTCCCTGGAACGGAAACAAGCTAAAAAGTAAAGACGTCGACCATCTACGCACGGAAATGGCGGCGAAATACGACGAATTCCGCCGGCAGCTGGCGGCCTGGATCTATAATCGGGAGATGATCCCGTACGAAGAGGAGATATTTAACTTTTCCGCCCGTATTTTTGCCCTGTACGACCGGTTAAAATTTAAAACCAAGCTCTTCACCCACCAGGATATAAGTAATTATACTTATAAATACTTGTATGAAGAAAGCCTGGCCCTGGTGAACGGGGAAAAAGTCAGCGCCTATTTTTTCGAACTCCTGGGCACCCGGGTGAAAACCGTCTTTATCGATGAATTTCAGGACACCGGCATTCTGCAGTGGAAAATCCTAAAACCTCTGCTTAACAAGGTCGAGAATATCATTGCCGTCGGCGATGAAAAGCAATCCATCTACGGCTGGCGCGGCGGAGAAAAGGAACTATTTGCCCGTCTCGACAAGATCCTGGGAGGGAAAAGCGAGCGTTTGTCCACCTGTTACCGGAGTGACAAAAGGATTGTCGCCTTTGTGAACTCCTTTTTTACCCGCCTGGCGGCGGAGACCGGGTGGGAGTACGAGCCCGTGGAACCGCCGCCCGGTAAAAAAGAAGGCTATGTCGAGTTGCTTCTGGGTGGGGAGGCGCTAAGGGTCAGGACGGACACCCGCACCTTTCAAAACCTGCCGACCGGCGAACAGGAGGCGATAAAAGAATTAAACAGCCGGATCACCGTGGATTTAAAAAGGGAAATCGCTAAACGAATAAAGGCTTTGCCCGGATACGGCGCGACGGCCGTTCTGGCCCGTACCGGGGCCGACCTGGAGGCCATCGCCGCCGAGTTGGACAAGGAAGGCCTTCCTTACCTGCTTGAAAGCAGGGAAAGCCTGCTCGACCATGAGGCGGTCCAACCCCTCTATTTTCTCCTTTCCTACCTGGCTTACCAGGATTACCTGTCCCTGGTCAAATTCCTCCGCAGCGACCTGGGGGGTATTAACCGGCGGGACCTCAAACACCTCTTTACGCACAAACCCGCCATCGAGCGCTTTTTAATGGGAGAGAAAGAGGCGCCGTTACCTCCGGTTCCCGGGTTGAAATCCGCCCTCGGTCTGGTACGTGACCTGCGCGGCGAAGCCTGGGAAGAACTGCCCCATCTTTTGCTTGCGCGGTCCGGCATCATCGGCCTCTACCAGGAAAACAGCGGCGCCCTGAAAAACCTTTTCCGCTTTTATGTGCTGATGCGCAACCATTCCAGTCTCCGCGATTTCCTGAACTATGTGGAGGAGAATAAAAACAGCGACCGCCTTAAACAAGTAGGCGTCCAGCAGGAAAACACCGTTCAATTAATGACCGTCCACAAAGCCAAGGGGCTCTCCTTTGAAACCGTCTTTTTCTACTGGAAACCTTCCGCCCGCCGGGGCGGCGGGAGCCGGAACATGAAACTCTTCGTCCGGTTTGATGAGGATTTTACCGAAATAAAAGACTACCTCCTGACCAACGGCCGCTATCTCAAATACTTGCCCTGTCTCGGTTATGATTTCGCCGAAGAAGAAAAAAGTAAAGAACTGGAGGAAGAGATCAACATCCTCTACGTGGCGGTGACCAGACCGGAAAGCAACCTTTTTCTCTACATCGAAGGCCCGCGCCAGTTACAGCCGGACAATCCCGGAGCCGACTGGCAGGAGAGCAAAGAGTACGGTTTTTACGAACCGGCCCTTCTCGCCGCCGCAGGCGTGGAATCCCTCGCCGCGCTGACGGCCCGTAAGGAACTGGGCTCTTTGCACGTCGAAGTAAAGGCGAAAAGTGAAGCCCAGACCGCGCTGCCCCCGTTGCGCCCGTTTTTCACCCCCGCCCGGCCCCCGGCGGCGGAGGTGGAAAGGATCAACCGGAACAAGGAATTCGGGACCACGCTGGAACAGCAGAAAAAAAGAATCGCCGGCCTGGCCGCCCATTATTATCTGGAGCATATTAAATATAACACTCCGGAGGAAAGGGCCTATGCCCGCCGGATGGTTTTAGCCGGCTACGGCAATATCCTTGGCGCGGAAAGAATAAAGGACCTCGTCTCCCGGGTCGAAAATTTCCTCGCTTCCCGTCCGGACCTTTTTGACCGCTGCCGGCGGGTCTTCACCGAGTACGAGATCGAGGACGGCGGCCAAAGATACCGGATTGACCGGTTACTGGTGGACGAGGAGAAAAAGGAGCTTTTGATCCTGGACTTTAAAACCGGCGAGACCATGGACGAATCCCAACTGGAAGAGTACCGGCGCGTGCTCGAGGCCAAAACCGGCGGCCGGTACCAAGTGAAAACCGGTTTTATTGAGTTGTAAACCTGGAAAAATTTTTCTTGGCAGGGACAATTAATTTTGTGGGAGGTTTAAAAAATGAAAAAAATCATGCAAAAACAGGTCATCGTTACTTTGGGCTTGCTCCTTCTGCTCAGTACCGCCGCTGCCGCCCAAGAGGTTGCGGTGGAAGGGACTGCCTCCTATTGGGGCGGACACTATTGGGTGGGACTATCGGCCAAAAGTGCGTTAACCGACAACATAACCGTGCGCGGCTCCTTCTATTACCGCGCCAACGGTAACAGTTATTACCGGGGAAAAGCCGATGTTCTTTATGCCCTTAAAGGAACCGGGGGTTTTGACTCATACGTGGGAGTAGGGGCCGGTTACAGTTCGAGTCACGGAACCAGCATCGACCTTACCTGCGGGGCGAAAATCACCACCGGGAAAAACGCCGGCTTAAGCGGAGAAGCTGTTTATACGATTTTCCTGAATGAAGCCTACGACAATTCCTTCGGCTTCAATCTGGGCTTTTTTGTCCACTAATTTATTTTCGTACCCTGCTATACGATACCGGCGGGTCCAGGTTCCCCGGCCCGCCGGTATCATTTTTACAAAAAAAAGACAAAAGATTCTCCAAATAGAATTGGACGTTTCAGTTTTTTAAAATATAAACTATATAGGAGGGAAAATCAGGCTGAGGAGAGATTGCCGTGGATAAAAAAACGTTTGAGGATATAATCAAAGAGGACCGCGCAAAGCGGACCTACCGGCAATTTTCCGGCACCTTTCTGGACTATTTGGAACTGGTTAAAAAAGACCCGTCCATCGTAAAACTGGCCCACCAGCATATGTATGAGGTAATCATGGAAAAAGGCGCCACGATTCTTAACACCGAAGAGCATCCCCGGTTAAAACGAATCTACGGTAACCGGATTATTAAGAAATACCATTTTTTTGAGGACTTTTACGGAATTGACGAAACCATTATGAAAATTGTCCGTTATTTTCACTCTGCGGCCATGATGGGGGAAGAATCCCGCCAGGTCCTATATTTGGTCGGCCCGGTAGGCGCCGGGAAATCCTCCATCATGGAAGCATTGAAACACGGCTTGGAGACGAGCCCCCCTATTTTCGCCTTAAAAGATTGTCCGATGCAGGAAGAACCCCTGCACCTCATCCCCATGCACCTGCGGAAAAAATTTATGACGCTTTTAAATGTACATATTGAAGGCGACCTTTGTCCTGTTTGCCGTTACCGTCTTAAAAACGAGTATAACGGGGAGTATGAACGCTTCCCGGTCGAAGTGGTGGAATACTCGATCCGGTCCCGGAAAGGGATTGGCGTCGTGCCGCCGGTTGACCCGAACAATCAGGATACCTCGGTACTCATCGGTTCGGTCGATATCTCCAAAATCGACCTCTACCCCGAAGACGATCCGCGGGTCCTCTCCCTAAACGGCGCGTTCAACGTGGGAAACCGGGGCATTGTCGAGTTCATTGAGGTCTTTAAGAATGAGATCGAATACCTGCATGTCATGATCACCGCCACCCAGGAAAAAGTTATTCCTTCCCCGGGGAAAGGGCCGATGATCTATTTTGACGGGATCATCCTGGCCCACTCCAACGAGGCGGAGTGGAATAAATTCAAGTCGGATCATACCAACGAGGCCATCCTGGACCGGATCGTCAAAATTGAAGTCCCCTACTGTCTGGAATTGAATGAGGAAGTCAAAATCTACCAAAAAATTCTCCGGCAAAGCCGTTTTTCCATGCACATCGCCCCCCATACCCTGGAAATGGCTGCCATGTTCGCCATTTTGACCCGGCTGACCCCTTCCGACAAGGTCGATCCCCTGACCAAACTGAAGATCTACAATGGCGAAGAAATTGTGGAAAAAGGAATCGTCCAAAAAGTCGACATTTTTGAATTAAAAGAAGAATCACCTAGGGAAGGGATGACCGGCCTTTCCACCCGTTTTGTGGTCAAAGCCATTGACCGGGCCCTGTCCGAATCGGAACATAACTGTATCAATCCCATCAGTATCCTGGAAAGCCTGGTCAAAGAGACCAAGGACCTCTCCATCGCCGAGGACGAACGCCGCCGGTATTTAAGTTTTCTCCAAAACACCTTAAAAAACGAATACCACCGCATATTGGAAAGGGAAGTTACCAAAGCCTTTATTCACGGCTTTAACGAACAGGCCGAAGCCCTTTTTAACAATTATCTGGACCACGCCGAGGCTTTTGTGAATAAAACTAAGATCAAAGACCGGAACACCGGTGAGGAGCTGGAGCCGGACGAGAAGTTTCTGGCCTCCATTGAGGAGCAGATCGGGATCACCGGTTCCGCGGCCAAAGGATTCCGCCAGGACGTCACCGCCTATATGTTTTTTGTCCTGCGCAGCGGCGGCAAACTGAATTACCGGAGTTACGAACCGCTCAAGGAAGCCATCGAAAAAAAACTCACCAGTTCGGTCAGGGAATTGTCACGGGTGATCACCATGGCCAAGGTGCGGGATAAGGAACAGAGTGAAAAACTCCACGCCATGGTGGAAGAGATGAAGAAAAACGGCTACTGTGACCACTGCTGTAACGTGGTTCTGAAATACGCCGCCAATAATCTCTGGAAGGATTGAGGGGCATGCCTGTTTTCCGCGAATACGACAGCGGGGTAAGAGACCGGACCGCCGAAGACCGGCGGCGCCACCGCCGGCTGGTGGAAGAGGCGATCAAGAAAAACCTCCACGAGATCGTGGCGGAAGAAAGTATTATCGGCCGGAGTAAGAATAAGAAGATTAAGATTCCAATCCGCGGTTTAAAGGAATATCAGTTTATTTTCGGAAGGAATCAGGGCGGGGTCTGGACGGGAACCGGTAAAGAAAAACGCGGGGACCTGATTGCCCGGGAGGTTATTGCCAGGGGAGGACCGGGCCGGGGAGGCCCCGGAGCGGAGGAAGGCGAAGAGATATACGAAACGGAAATCACCCTCGAGGACCTGGTCAACTATATTTTTGACGACCTTGACCTGCCCCGCCTGGAAAGGAAAAAACTCTCCCGGGCCGAGACGGAGGTGGAAGCGAAGCGCCTGGGCTACCGGACGAAAGGGATTCCCCCCCGGCTGGCCATCAAGCGCTCGGTCATCGAGAAACTTAAACGCCGGCAGGGCCGCCGCCGGGTGGACCCGGGCTTCCAGGAAGGGGAGCGGTTCCCTTTTCACCAGGAAGACCTTCGCTATCACCATGTACGGAAGGAACGGCGCCCCCAGGCCAATGCCGTGGTCTTCTGTATCATGGATACCTCGGGTTCCATGCATCTTACCAAAAAATACCTGGCGCGCAGTTTCTATTTTCTCCTCTACCAGTACCTGCGGTTGAGATACACCCGGGTGGAGGTAGTTTTTATCGCCCACACCACCACCGCCCGGGAAGTCAACGAAGAGGAATTCTTCCGCCGGGTGGAATCCGGCGGCACTTTTATCAGCAGCGGGTACCGGAAAGCCCTGGCGATCATTGAAGAACGTTTCAACCCGGCAGTCTGGAATATTTACGCCTTCCATACCAGTGACGGGGAAAACTGGGAAGAGGATAATGAGCGCGCGGTGGCCGCCGCCGCCGGGCTTTGCAAAGTCTGCACCTTATTTGGCTACGGCGAGATCGATTCCGACGGCTTCCCCACGGTCAGCCCGATTAGTAAATTGTTTCAACAATCGCTTCCGTACGACAATTTTATCATGGTTAAAATCACGGGAAAGGAGGATGTCTTTCCCGCCTTGAAAAGACTTCTGACCCTGGAGGAAAACTGGACCTGAGCACCCCGGAAAGGAGCCGGTAAAATGGGCGATTATACCCTGGCGGAACTGGTTAAATGGGGAGAGACCATCGAAAACCTGGCCCGTGAAGAAGGCTTGACCTTTTATCCCCAGGAATTCGAGTTCTGCAATTATGAAGACATGTTATGCTATCAGGCTTATAACGGGATGCCTTCCCATTATCCCCACTGGAGCTTTGGCAAAGCCTACGAAAAACTAAAAACCCTCTACCAATACAACATAAGCGGTCTGCCTTATGAAATGGTGATTAATGCCAATCCTTGTTTGGCTTATCTCCTCAAAGAAAACAATCTCCTTTTACAGATCCTGACCATGGCCCATGTATACGGCCACAACGATTTTTTCCGCAACAACCGCCTTTTCACCACCGGAACCCGGGCCGAACTCGCCGTGGAAATGTTTAAAAATCATGCCCGGCGCATCCGTGACTACGGCAGTGACCCCTCCATCGGCTTTGAAGCCGTGGAAAAGTTGCTGGATGCCGCCCACGCCCTGCGTTTCCAGACCAGGCGCGTCATCGGGGAAACCCGGCTCTCCTATGAGGAACACTACCAACAGCTACACCGGTCCCATAAGGAGAAACGTCCCGCTTACCCCCTGTTGGAAGAGGAGAACAAGAGACCGCCGGAGGCCAAGGAGGAAAAGCGGAAAGTCCCTCCCGAGCCGGAGGAGGATCTTCTCTGGTTCATCACGGAATACGGTGATCTGGAAGACTGGGAGAAGGACATCCTCAATATTGTCCGGGAAGAGACCGCCTACTTCCTCCCGCAAATTGAGACCAAAGTCATGAATGAAGGGTGGGCCAGCTTCTGGCATTACCGCCTTCTTTCCCGGCTGGATCTGGCGGAAGAGCTGCGGTGGGAATTTTTCAAACGTCACAACCAGGTCGTCCGGCCGCTCCCCGGCAGTCTCAACCCTTACCATGTGGGTTTTGTCATCTTCACCTATCTCTTCGAGCACCACGGCAAAGAGAAAATCTTTGAAGCCCGGGAAGTGGAAAAAGACCAATCCTTTTTCCGCCGGTATCTAAATAAGGAACTCTGTAACGAATTGACCCTCATTGAGTATGTAAAAAAAAGCGGCGAGTTTATCGTCAAGGAAATTGCCGATGAAGCGGGCTGGCAATCCATCCGGGACCAACTGGCAAAAACAGCCGGCCTGGGCGCCATCCCCGTGGTAAAGGTCGCAGAGTACCGCCCCCTCGACCGTCACCTCTTGTTGGAACACGAACACGACGGACGGGATCTGGAAATAAACTATGCCACAGAAACCCTCCGTCATTGCGCCCGGCTGTGGAAGGGCAAGCTGACCCTAAAAACCATGGTCAACAAGGAAGAAAGAATCATCCGCTGCGACGAAAAGCTCAACCTCTCCATCCTTTAAGAAATGTCCAAATTGTCCCTTGCCAATAACTCTATAAAAAAACGATTCCTGACTGACAAACTTGAATATACAGAAAAAAACCGATTTGTGAGAGAAAATTACAATCGCGGGCAGATAATAGAATTTGTGAAGCAATAGTATTTTATTGTATAATTATATTAGATTTCCATTTTTAATAATTATTTTAAGGAGTACCCCATGAAGAAACGAACCTTGAACAAAAGACCGTCGGTTGCCTTGTTTCTCTCCGATTTGGAGGCTGAATACTCACACCTTTTGTGCAAGGGAGTTTTTGACGCCGCCGAGGATTATGACCTTAATTTGTTTATTTTCCCCGGCAAGACCCTTAATTCGCCCTACCGGTATGAATACCAGTTCAATGTGATTTATGACCTGATTAACCCGGAAAACGTCGATGCCCTCATCTTGCCCATGTCCATCTTCCACACCTTCGAGGGCCCGGAAGAGATCAACCGGTTTTGCCGCCGTTATTTCCCCCTGCCGATCGTCAGTATCACCCTTCCGGTGGAGAACACCTCCTGTATCTTGATTGACAATAAAAAAGGCCTGCGGGATGTGATAAATCATTTAATCCGGGACCACGGGCGCAAAAGAATCGCCTTTCTCCAGGGGACTCCCAATAATTTGGACGCAGAAGAACGGTACGCAACTTACCTTGAAGTATTGCAAACGAACAAGCTCCCTTTCAACCCCGAACTCGTCTGCCCGGGTGATTTTACCCCCTTTTCCGCCGACAAAGCCATGCGGTTGTTATTGGATGTCAGAAAAGTCCCCTTTGACGCGGTGGTGGCCGCCAATGACGATATGGCGCTGGCCGCGATGGCCCTGTTAAAGGAGAGGGGGATTCGCGTCCCGGAAGATGTGTCCGTCGTAGGTTTTGACAATATCGAGGCCAGTTGGTTTAGCCGCCCCGGATTAACCACCATCCGGCAGCCCCTCTATGAAATTGGTCAAAAAGCGGTGGAACTCGCTTTCGATTTGATGCGCGGGGGCAAACCGTCCTGCGTGGTGTTAAACACCGAAACTGTTATTCGCGAATCGTGCGGCTGCGGCCAAAGGGAAGTTTTAAACACCCCTTATACGTCATTTCCTGTTCAAGCAAAACACCTGCCGGACGACTTGATGGACAAGACGATGAATAATGTAAAAAAAAGATTTTCCCGGTGTAAAACCCTTCTTCGCTTCCTGGAAGAGGTGTTACCGGAATTGCTCAACCCGGAAGAGTTCACCGTGGATCCGGCCTTAACACAGCTCTTCCGGACTGTTTTTGAGGAACAAAACTTCAATGGGGAAGAAATTCTTTCCATCCAGGTTCTCCTGGCCAGGCTTTGGGATATTGCTTCTTCCCTGTCGCCGGGGAAAAGCGAAGTTAAAAAGATCGGGGACTTTTTCGTCAATCTGCACCAAATTTTGCTGGAAGCCTCTTTAAAAAAGAGCGCCAAAGAACGTCAGGAGCACGATTTTAACTACCGGACCCTGCGTGGTATTTTGGATATTATGGTTCCCCATATTGACCGTAAAGAGACGGCGATCGCCGCCGCCGTACCGCAACTCAAGGAACTGGGGATAGAACGCTGCCGCGTCTACCTGTATGATGACGAAGTTTATTGTCCGGCTTACGAAAGCTGGGCCGCTCCGGAAAACGTCTTCCCGGTGATCGGCATTCCGGATAACCGCTTGCAAAAAAATTCTTCCCTTCCGACCCAGGAAATTTTGATCTACGAATACTTGTTATCCGGCGACCGGTTCAGTATGATCGTTAACCCCCTCTTTTTCCTTGATCACCAAATGGGTTTTATTCTGTGCGAGTTTCAACCGGAAAACAGATTCCTCTATGAACACTTGTTTATTGAAATACGGTGCGTTCTCAAATTCACTTATTTATTGAAAGCCAAAGAACAAATTGAAACCAGATTGCGTGATACTTTACAGGAACTCAGAAAGAAAAACGAACAGTTAAAAACTATTTCCCAGACCGATGAACTGACTGGATTATGGAACCGGAGGGGTTTTCTCAACCACGGACGGCGAAAACTCCAGCAGGAACGGGCCGAAAAAAAAGAAGGCCTTTTGATTTACGTCGATCTTGACGAGTTGAAGACGATCAATGATACCTACGGCCACGAGGAGGGAGACTACGCCCTCCGCCAGGCGGCGGAGATCCTCCGGCGAACATTCCGGCGGGATGATATTATCGCCCGCCTGGGGGGCGACGAATTTACCATCCTCACCATAAACACTTCCCTGGATAACCTGGAGTTTTTCCAGCAGCGCCTCAACAGGTATTTGGAGGAATTCAACCGGCGGGCCAACAAACCGTACAAAATTTCCCTCTGTATGGGAGCCGTCCCCTTTTCCTGCAACGGGCAAAAATCCATCGAAGAATTGATTGCCGAAGCCGACACCCGCCTGTACGAACAGAAAAGGAGCAAAAAATCAGCAGCCAAGGCTTCCGGCGACGGGTGGAACCCGGCACAGGAACTCCCGTAAGCTGCTGCGCAGGTCAGGAAGGTTTAAAGAGAAAGGCCCGGTTATGCCGGAAGGCCGGAAGGCCAATCCTAAGAACCCGCCCCGGTTTCCGCCGAAGGCGGGAGACCGGCGCTTCCGCCTCCCCCGCAAACTGACTTTCATACAACCGCTTAAAACCCCGTTTTTCGCCAGCAGTTCCTCGTGGCGTCCTTCTTCGACATTACACCCCTTATTAATAACCACGATCCGGTCCGCCCGTTTAATGGTGGATAAACCTTTTCCCCGGGGACGATCCGGAAGCAAGATCTCCCGTAATTGAAAAGGTCAAAGAGAGCGGTCTTTCTGTTGAAGACCTGGAATATCTGTTCCGTCACCACTTTGATCCGACCGGTAAATACCGCCCGGACCGCGAAAGCCCGCCCGCCTTGTTGAAAACCCTGGCCGAAGGGGTACGGGCCATCCGTAGGGAGCACGCGGTGCCGGAGGATCCGGGCGGCATGACCGAAGAGATACTCCGGCATAAGCTGGGCCTGATCCTGCCCTCCAGTGTCGCATACCGGCGCCGGCGCAGAACTGGTGGAAAGCCTGGTGACCGATGAACGCCTGCTGGCGGTGGATGCCGGGCCGCTCCTTGGTAAGTTGGCGTCTGTGGCCGAAGGCGGTTTAACGGCGACCTTCTATGCTTCGGGGGATGGCACCGGTTCGCCTCTTTCAACAGTCTTTCTGACCGACGCCGACACCGGCTTGAAAGATAAAGCCGGTAAACCGCTGGTGCCCGCCGGCGCTAACAGCGCCCGGCTGGTGGGCTATCTGGAAGTACCCCTTCCCGGGGCTTACCGTTTTTACGCTCTCCTGGAAAAGCCGGGCGCCGCGGCCGAGTTGCAATTCGCCCACCTCCCGCACCCAACCCTGACCGTTCTGGAGCAAAGGCCGGTTAAACAAGGTGGAACGTCTCGAAATCCTGGCCCGCAGCGCTGAGACGCCTGTACCCCCAACGCTCATGGTCGCCGATCAGAGCGACGGGAGCGGCCCGACCGCCAAAACCGACACCCTGGCCAAGGACCCCTCCCTGGGCGGCCTGCTCTTTGGTAAACTGGAAAAGATCGACTTGCCCGCCCCGGTGGGTGAGTTTAAACTCTTTTTCAACACCAACAAACTCTCCGACTTGTGGTTTGTGGTGACCTGGGGCGAGTAACGCGGAAGCGGCGTTACGCGCCCGTGCACGATTAATTCTGTTTTCCAGCAACCTGGATTAACGTGTTTTACGAAAGTTAATCTTTAAGTAATCCTCCCTTGAATCCCCGACCCGCCGGGGCTTTTTCATTTTTCGCCTTTTTCCAAGTACAGTCCGTCTTGAACCAATCCCGTCTCCTCCTTTTGGCGGAGAATCGCTCCTGCTTTTTCCCGGGGCAAATCCGTCCGGAGGGGAGATGAAGCTTCAGTTGTTCCTTGTTATAGTTAATACAGAGGACGCCTGCCTTTTGACGTTCCGGTTTTTCTTCCGCTAAAACTATCATGAAAGGAGTTTGAAAGATGAAAAAAACAAAATCCTTACTCTGGAAAACCATTATCTTCGGTGTCTTCCTTAGCGTTTTTACCGGAGAAACTTTGGCCCTTGACCAAAGTCGGCTAAGAGAATATGAAACCCTCTTGCTGGTCGAGGCCGGTTACGCTGATGTGGAGACGCTCTTGACGGAAAGTGAAAAATTGGCCGCCGCCTTTTCCCTGGAGGAGCCGTCCCCGGAAACGTTCTTTACCGCCCTGCGCCTGGGCATCCTTTACCATAATCTTTCCTTACACGGCGCCGGGCAAGGACACCGCGGCTACGCCCAAAAAGCGGTCACCGTCTTAACCGGGGTTTATCACCATCAGGAGTTCCCGGAGGAACTCCGCCCCATTGGCGGTGCTTACCTGGGTTCCAGCCTGACTTTGGCCGGTAACGAGGCGATTAATCCGGTAATGAAAATCAAATACGTAAGGGATGGGCTGAAATACCTGGACGCCGCGGTCAAAAAAAATACGGCCGGGACTCCTATTTCCCCCTTTTCATACGGGCCAACGTGGGGATCGCCCTGCCCTCCTTTTTTGGGCGGGAAAAGACGGCGGTCCAGGATTTCCTGGCCTTGGCCGACTGGTACAACCGGGAACCGGAACGGATCCCCGCCGGGATTATGGCTTCGGTCTTTCTCCATTTAGGCGACTACTACAAAAAAGAAAAAAAGCTGGCGGAAGCGGCCGTTTACTGGCATAAAGCCCGGGAACTTGACCCGGAGGGCGAAGTTGGCGCCCGGGCCAAAGAACTGTTGGAACTCTTTGAAGGATAAGGAAGTGGACCAATGATTCTCGCGGCTTTGGAGGATGTTCATAAGGACTACCTCATGGCGAAAACCAGGGTGCCGGTGTTGAAAGGGGTTAACCTGCAACTGTCCGCCGGGGAAATGGTCTGCCTGATGGGGCCGTCGGGAAGCGGGAAAACCACCATCCTCAATATTCTCGGCGGGATCGATTTTGCGGACCGGGGAAGGGTCTCCGTGTATAATCAGGATTTACGGGCAATGGACGACAAAGGGTTATCAGAGTTCCGCAATAAAACCCTGGGTTTTATCTTCCAGTCCTTCAACCTGATTCCCGTCCTGACGGCTTTAGAAAATATCGAATACCCCTTGGTCTTGCAGAGGGTTGGCAAGAAAGAGCGCCGGCGGCGGGTGGAAGCGATGCTGGAGGCGGTGGGCCTCTCCGCGGTAAAAAACCACCGGCCCGATGAGCTTTCCGGCGGGCAGCAGCAGCGGGTGGCGATCGGCCGTGCCCTCGTCACCCGGCCGAAACTGGTCATTGCCGATGAACCCACGGGCAACCTGGACCAGGCAACCGGAAAAGCCGTCATGGAACTGATGAAAGAGATTAATGAAAAGCAGAAAACCACCTTTATTTTTGCCACCCATGATCCGATGGTCTCCTCCTATACCAGCCGGATTCTCTACCTGTTGGACGGCGCCATCGTAAAGGAGGAAAGACTATGAGCGCCCTCTTTCTGGCTTTACGGAATCTCGCCCGGAACAAGCGCCGGACCATATTAACCTTGACTGCTATTACCATTGGGATTATGGCCTTGGTGCTTTTTGACGGTTTTGTCCGCTACACCTTGTGGGGGCTGCGGGAGTCCACTATCCGGAACGGCCTGGGCCATTTGCAGCTCTCAACAGCAGAGGAGTATTTCACCACCGGCCATTTTGACCCTTTCCGCTATCTCTTTTCCGACCCGGATAGGATCATAAAAAGGCTGAAGGCCCTTCCCGAAGTGAAAGACGTCGTCCCGCAGGTCACCTTCTCCGCGACCCTGGCCGGCGCGGAGAAGTCGGGGATTGTGATGGTCCAGGCGGTACCGGCCGAACTTTCCCGTACCTTGCTGAGTTTTCGCCATATAGTTGAGGGGCGTGATTTTACCGCCGCCGACCGCTACCGGGTGATTCTGGCCAGGGGGGTTGCGAAGAAGATTGGGGCCCGGGTTGGCGACATCCTGACCATGATGGCGGTAACCGGAAGCGGCGGGCTTAATGCCGCCAATCTGGAAGTGATCGGCATCGCTGCCCCGGGTTTACAGGAGCTCGACAATATCCAGGTTTACCTGGATCTCCCGACCGCCATGGACTTTTTGGATCTTGCCGGCGTCCCCCTGCTGATTACCGTCCTGGAAAAGACGGAATACACCGGTGAAGTCCTAAAAACCATTACCCAACGGCTTAAACCCCAGTTGGATCAGCCGCTGGCCGTCAAGACCTGGGAGGAACTGGCCGGTTACTACCGGCAGGTCCAGGGGTTTTACCGTTCCCTCTTGCAGATAGTCCGGTTCATTATCATGCTGGTGGTCATCTTTACCATCGTCAATACCATGACTATGGCGGTCCTGGAACGAACACAGGAGATCGGCACCCTCCGGACCCTCGGCACGCAAAAGACCGGAATCATGAAACTGTTTTTAGCTGAAGGCTTCTGGATTGGCGCCTTCGGCGGGCTTTCCGGCCTCCTCATGGGGCTGGCCGCCTCTTGCTTCATCAACACGGTCCTGGGCGGCATCTACATCCCGCCGCCGCCCGGGATGGCCGAAGGTTACCAGGCCTTCTTTGTCCCGGCTTTCGCCACGGTCTGGCAAAACCTCCTCCTGGCGATGGCGGTCTCGGTCCTGGCCTCGATTTACCCTGCCTGGAAAGGGGTAAAACTGAAAATTGCCGAAGCATTGCGTTATTTGTAACACCCGCGTAGAGAAAGGAGAGGAACGAATGGCCTTGTCCTTACGGGATTCATGGCGTTACTCGTGGCGTAAATTATGGCGGGCCGGTTTCCACCGGGTGCTTCCGGTCAGCCTCCTGATCAGCCTCGTCCTGGCCGCCCCAGGCTTTTCGCCGGTGCGGGCGAGCGGGGAAGAGCCCTTAACCGCCGGGGAGATCCTGCAGCGGGTCGACGAAAACCGGATGCCCGGTCCCGACTTCGCCTTTGAGATGGAGATTACTTCCTACAAAAACGGGGAAATCATTGCTCAATATACCCTGGCCGGCTATGTCCGGATCCGGGAGGCCAATGTCCAAGCTCTCCTCTACTTCCTGGACCCGCCAAAAGTCAACGGGCAAAAGTTGCTGATGAGCGGGAAGGAATACTGGATGCACTTCCCAAAGACCAAAAACGTGATTAAACTCTCCCCCGCGCAGATTCTCTTGGGCGAAGTTGCCAACGGGGATATTATGCAACTAAATTTCTCCCGGGATTACCGTTGCGCGCTCCTCCCGGACGAGGATTCCCCGGCTACCGTTCCCCGCGGAGCTCATGAAACGTGTCTGCGCTTACTGTTGGAGGCGCGGGAGGATGGGGAAGGAACCTACCAGAAGATACTTCTCTACATAGATAAAGAATCATACCTGCCGGTGGCGGGGGAGTTTTATGCCCGCAGCGGGAAACTGTTGAAGACCGCCGCCTACCAGGATTACCAGCCGATTTTGGGGAAGCAGGTGGCGATGAAAGTCACCATTTACGACGTTCTCCAAACCGGAAAATATACGGTTATGGAGTATAAGCGTTTGGTGGAAAAAAGCCTCCCCGCCAACTACTTCCGGAAGGAGTACCTTCCCCGCTTCACCTATCTTCCCCTGGACTAACGGGAAAGGGCGGTTGAGCCACAATATCCGAGATTTTTCACTGCCGGGAAGACCGGGGATCGGCAAACCGCCCTGCCGGCACTGAAAAAGCTGGAGCCGGAAAACATTTGGAAAGAAGGACAGACGGCAATGGTTAACAAAAAGGCTGCCCCCCAAGGGGACAGCCTCTTAATCGACAGACCTGTGTATAAACGAGCTGTAACCGATATTATTATTTTGTCCCGAAAAACTCCATCTTGATGGTAATCCCGTATTCAAGGATATAATAGTCGTCGCTAAATCCTAGCAGTATATTTCCATCAAGGACAGCATCATTGATCTCTCCCAATTTCTTTCCCTCAGGCTTAAATTTCCCGTCCATTATAACTATGGCTAAAAGTTCACGTTCTTCACCGACTAAATCGGAGGGTAACTCAAATTCGAACGTTGCGGGACCCGTTGTTGTCTCGGGGAAGGCATGATCAAAGGAGAAGAGGTCGTTCTCATCTCTATCCTCTGAGTAATAGGGGACATAGAATTTGACTTTTTTCCCTGATGGGATCTGGTGGAATTTCCCTTCCTCCCATATGTCTTTGTAAACAGTCGGCATCTTAATGGTAATTGTAGTTACCGGTTCGCCTTCGCCTTTACCGAAAAGCTTAAAATTATCGACACGGGTCCCATGGACGAGGTAATATAATTCCATATTCCCCTCGTCATAAGGGTCCATAGCTTGGCCAAACAGGATCTCTCCCGCCTCAACAGCTTGCATCATCTCGTCCTTGTCTTTTTCACGAAGATCAAAGTCCCCCTCCAAATTAACAACGGCATAGAAGTAGCGTTCTTGATTGAGTAAATGAGGAGGTATTTCGCAAATGATGCTATCGCCGGTGGTTCCAGTAAAGACATGATCAGCTTCAACAGTACCCTCCTCCCCGGCAGGGGTGACAGCAGCATAAAATTTCACTGTTTTCCCCTCGGGTACCTCATAGCTTTTCCCCTCAAAATCCTGATAAGTAGGGGGTAAACTAAAGGTGAGAGTGTAAATTGGAGCACCCTCACTTTTACCTATAAAGATAAAATCTTTAATAGTGACCCCGTGATTGAGAGCATATACTTTTGGTAGCTCATTGTTGGGATCTCTGGCAAAACCAAACAGTATTTTGCCTTCTGCGACAGCCTTAAGAATTTCTTTTACGGATTTTTCCTGAGGGTCAAACCTGTCGGCACCGTCTTCATCTTCCAAAAAGATCACGGCATAAATGTAACGTCCCTTGCTTATTAGTGAGTTTGGTATTATACACTTAATCTCGCCATCGCCGGTTTTTCCGGCGAAGTAGTAATCAGCAAGGAAAGTCTGATCGTCTTCAGGCACTGATCCATACAAAAGCTCAATTACAGATATACCGATGTCCATGTTAGACGAGGTATAGAACCTTACTTCTTCCCCCTCAGGTATAGCGAAACTTCCTTCCTCTTCCACTCCTTCGTAATACTCCGGCAACTTAAAAATTACCGTACTGGTAGTTGACCCACCTCCGCCACCACCGCCGCCGTTACCACCGCCACCGCCACCGCTACGGCATCCGGTTAGAAAAATGATGCCCACTAAAACAAGCAGTCCAAGAATTTGGCAAGTTTTTCGTATTTTCAAAACAAAATTCCCCCTTTGTTGAGTATTTTTTCTTAAGATTGAATTATTTTACACATAAACTTATACCATTAAAAGATAAATTTGTCAATATAGGAAATTAATTGTTCTGATTTCAAATTAAAGAACATTCTCCTGTAGTTTTATGATGTAACGTTCCCATGGACGAGGGTGTATAGAGGAGAGTATATAATAGATATCCAGATATAGTATAATGGAGTAAAAAACAGACTATGACATATATGGCGCCAATGGGCGCAAGCAAAGGCCGGTTGTTTTGTGCCAAAATACCCGGATAGGAAAAGATACAGGGTGATAAAATGTTCAGCGTCTATATTGTCGATGACCATCCCTTTGTCCGCGATGGGCTAAAGGCCTATCTGAGCACGGATCCGGAGATCCGCATCGCCGGAGAGTCCGGGGATGGGGAGACTGCCCTGCCGGAACTGAAAAAACTTGCTCCGGACGTGGCCATCATCGACCTTCACCTCCCAAAAATGAGCGGCATGGAACTTATTAAAGCCATCAGGGAAAGCGGGCTCCACACCCAAGTAATCATCCTCTCCAGTTTCTGTGAGGATGAAGAGATCGTCGCCGCCATCGATGCCGGGGCATTAAGTTACTTATTGAAAGACTCCGCCCCGGAAAAACTGCTGGCAGCAGTGAAAGCCGCCCGGCGCGGCGAGCCCATCCTGCACCCCCGGATCCTCAAAAAACTCATGCAACAGGTGAGCCGGAAGGAGCCGCCAATCGAGCCTTTAACCGCCAAAGAAAAGGAGGTCCTGGCCGAACTGGTAAAGGGCAAATCCAACAAGGAGATCGCCGCCACTCTTTTCATCTCCGAAACCACTGTCAAAACCCACATCAGCAGTATTCTCCAGAAATTGCAGGTGAAAGACAGAACGCAGGCGGTAATCAAAGCCCTTAAACTGACTCTTATTTAATAACAAAAAGGTTTTTCTCCCGCTTCAGGGCCTATAACGAACACCTTTTTCTGCGTATCACCCATTCTTATCTCGTATGTACACTGGCTTTTTTCCTGGTTACCTCAGCGATGACTTTCTTGTCCCGGTCCATTTTCCCTTCCTTCAAAACCGCCCTCTTCACCAGTATGGGGGTGGGGATTATCTCCGCCATGATCTGTTTTTACTTCGAATACCTTGCTCTCAAGGATGAACGGCTACAATTGGAAGAAAAAAATAAGGAGCTGGCGGTGATCGAAGAACGCAACCGCATCGCCAGAGAATTGCATGACTCCGTATCCCAGAACCTCTTCGGGATCAGCCTTAACCTGAATACCCTGGAACTGATCCTCCAGAGCCAGCCAGAAAAAGCCAAGGCCCTCATCGGCCAGGTGAAAGAGATGGTGGAAGAGGCCCAAAGAGAGATGAGACTGATGATCTATGGCTTGCAACCCGCTATCCTCCGGGAAAAAGGGTTCTTTGAAGCCCTGGAAACCCTCGGCGAACTCTTTAGCATCCGCTACCATCTGGAGGTTGCTTCTCAATTGGCGGGAGACGAGACGAAAATAGACCACCGGACACAGGTGGCTTTATACCGTGTTATCCAGGAGGCGCTGCATAACATTGTCAAGCACGCCCGCGCCACCAAGGCCAAAGTTTTGCTGACCATTAAGGAGGGGGAAATTGTGGCCAGGATCGAAGATAACGGGCAAGGGTTTGAACATCAGGCCAAATCTTCCGGTTTGGGCCTGGCAGGGATGAAAGAACGCGTCTTGGCCCTCCAGGGCGATTTCCACCTGAAAACGGTGGCTGGTAAAGGCACGACCATCACCGTGCGAATCCCCTTGTCCCCATTTTCCTCCAGGGGTTAAAACTTACGGTTTGTTAAAGCCGGCGTTTTCTTATTACCCCCCTGCTCTTCATTTTCCAGTTGCTTCTCAAATTAACCCGCCGGTAGTCTTTTTCCCTTCCGGTGATAACAAGAAAAGGGCAGAGCCGCCATTAAGCCGCTACCTGCCCCGACTAATATGATGTTCATGCTTTGGGTGCTCTTTACAAGTTAAAGGATATATCCCACGGTCAGGCTTACCTTTAAATTTATTGTGCATAGATTCATTTGAGCGACTTCTATCAAATCAGCCCTTTGTAACCGGAACTAATTTTTACTTGAGCTTCCTTCAACCACAGCGCAGTCAAAAGAACGGTAAAAGACCCCACTTGCAAGTCGAGGAATGTCCAGTCAAAGAGGTTGGAAACCCCGATGCCAATTAAAGCGCCCAGCACCCCGTAGTAAAACCAGGATTTTTCCCCGCTTGGCCGTGCCCTCATGCTAATTCCGGCTCTTAAAATTTTATAGACCAAAGTAAAAAAGAGGAAAAAACCAAGGAGACCAATTTCCACCAGCAGATGAAGATAGAAACAATGGATATGGGTATAGGGACGAACTCCGGGCAGCATATAATTTTCATACGCAAAACGGAATTGTCCGGTTCCCACCCCGATTAAAGGATGGTCTTTGAACATTTCCCAACCCCCGCGGAGCATCATAATCCTTTGCCGGTTCGAACTATCAGACATGTCGGTAATATTGGCGATCCGCTCAAGAACCACACCAAAATCGAACAAAAGCGACGCCAGGACCATAATAAGAAAGATGGCTATTAATAGTTTAAAATTAATTAACTTATTATTCTTTAGGGCTAAAACCAGAAGAAAGATCGTTCCGGTCAAAAACCCCAACCAGGCGGCCCGGGTGCCGTTCATAATTAAACAGCTCAAACCAACAAACAACAAAAGGAATGAACCAACCAAGGCCGGACGGCTGGATGTCTTTCTAAAGAGCAAAAAGGCAAGGTTAAGCAATACCACACCGGTAAGGTAAACCCCGGTTTGCGTCGATATATTAAAAGTACTGCTAATCCTCTTATAGCCAAGACCAAAATACTCATAAGCACCGACCCCGGCGACAATCAGTAAGGCAACCAGTCCAATCCCAAGCAGCTTATGCAGTTGTTCTTTGGACTTAATAACATCCAGGCCAATAATAAAGATTAAAGCATATATAAGATACTCGTCGATAAAGTTATTGAGCGCCGCCGGAATATTTTGCGCATTGAGCAATGAGAGCAGGACGGCCAGCCCCATGTAACCGACCCACCTGACAATTTCAAGATCGCCCGTCTTTTCATGGGGAAGATTCCAAGACTTTATCTTCTTAATCAACCAGGCAATTAATAGGAAAGACGCAATAATATATATTCCCGACCTGCTTAACGGCACAATAAAAAATAAAAAGAGGAATAAACCATTGATTATCCGATCATATCCTGCCGGAACCTCCTCGCGAATTTCAGCGGGATTCGTCTGCATAATACTCCTCCTTCGCTATGCTCAATTAAAACTACCGTTCCTTAACCTAAAATTGCTGGTCCCATTCCGGGCAAACACCAAAACACCCTGCCAGGCTGAGTTCTTTTTATATTCTCTCTCGCAATAGTATATCACAAAAAACCAATCCACCGGCAGTCTTTTGCCTTCCGGTGCTGGCAAGAAAAAGGGCAGGCGCCAATAAGATCAGCAAACCGGTACCTGCCCCAACCATATGATTATCATCTTTTTTGGGTACTATTTACAAGTTAAAGCATATATCCCATGGACAGACTGATTTTTGAATATTTATATTTCATTTCTCCGGGTACCGATGGATCCTTAGCTTTTATTGCTCCGTTATTAACCGAGTATAATAATTCCACTTGGAAGGCATCAGCAAAAGTAGTGCCGCCACCAATACCATAACACAGACCGCCGTTCACTGTCATATCTTCCGGTACATTAGATAGTGTCAAGACACTGTAGGTTTTTAACCTCACATTCAGCAAACATGCACTAAATAACAGCATTGAATTCATTAAGAGATTTTAGAGCCACCCTGGTTAAGTTGTGACCGCCACGTAATAGTGGAACATTATCAATATTTTCTACCCCTAACAGCTTTCTTTTGGGTAAACGCTTCAGTTTTTCCTGCACTGCTTCTTTTATCTCGACAGGGAACAGAATTGATGCTTGCATTGCCAAGTACTGTTTCCGGATCGACTCTCCATTAGCTACAGCCACCCGCATAGCGGCCATGTTCTCTGCCCCTTGTAAACTCCAGGCCATCGGACGGCTACTCAACCTGGCCGCCAGGATGTGGCTGACATGCCCTTCGGCACTACAGCCGATCCCGGGGTGCTTGACCCCATTTTCTATTCCGTCCCAGTTGCGCTCAATATACCCGATGGTCTCAACAATCCGTTTCCTTCTTGGCTTTTCGTCAGTACGCCATAATGCTTCATGAAGATGAGCCAGGACTGCCTCCTTGTTTAAGGATTTGATCCCCCGGTGAATCAACCTCTTAAGCTCGGGTGCATGCGCGGTAGCCGTTTGTATATATTTTTCTAAATGATACTTATCTAGGATAAAAATAGTTTGCGGCGGTAAGTATTGTAGTCCAGCCCGGATCCAAGAAGCTCCGTCTCCCAATAAATAGATCCTTTCAACGTTGAAATATAACGGCTTCCAGGTAATCTAACCCGCCGTTCACAGTAATTTTACACTAACGGTACATTATCAGCTTGAAACAGATTATATCCAGCCTTAACTGTCAGGTAGAAAGAATCCAATTGATACCGGCCTAAAGCATAAATTGGAATATAATTAAACTTAGAATCACCTTCTTTGTCTATCTCCCGCTTTAATTGATACTCAAATCCGCCGCCAAAAGCCAGGTTATTACCTGAATCGAAAATGTATTCGGCTCCCACTGTAATACCCATTTTTACGTTTTCTTTATCTGACCTCGTAGGTATCCCAGGAGCAGACAAAGCAAACTCCATCTTCCCTGCCACATCCGGGCCGACTTTCAACACCACCCCCGCCAAAACCGCCTCCGCCGGCAACGCAACCAGGAATGCTAAAAGAGTTAGAACAATTAAACCTTTACGCATGAAGATACCTCCTATAAATGGTTATTGTTGATTTCTCAGGGGCCAAATACTCCCCCCAAAAAAGAGAAGGTTTCGGTATTTCATATGGCGCCTTGTGATATCTTGTTATCTTGGCCATTACACTTGACCGGATTAAAGAGGTCATAAGAAATTTGAAAGCCGGGTGGTTTGAGCTGTTACCCCCGGCCTACTATTTCCTTGACCTTCATCAGACGCACCAAATTGCCCCGCTCGTTTTCCTCCAATTTCATGGTGATATACTTCACCTGTTCCTCAAGTTGGGGAATGAGGACATATTCCAAAGCATTAACCCGCCTGCGTGTACGTTCGATCTCCCCGGCCATCAGTTCCACGGTCTTTTCCACCTGGGCCAGTTGGACGAGGGAGTCAAAAACCGAATTTAACAGGCGGACTGCTTCATCCAGATCACTGGTGGTTTCCGCGAGGCCGTAAGGGTAGATATTCTTCTCTTCTTCGTCCACAAGGGTGAAACGGGGAACTTCCACATTCATCCGGCTAACCTTTTCCGCTTTGATCCCGGTTTGACCGCGGTGGGAAGCCAGGGCGGTTTCAAGATAATCCCAGGACAGAACGGCCCGCGCCATGGTAAAGCCTTTAAACGCCCGGCCCAAATTTTCTTCCACTTCGTTCCGGAGACGTCTGTTCTCTTCCACCAGGTCCAGAAATTTCTTCATCATCTCGTCGAGTTTGTCTTTTAAAAGTTTATGTCCGCGGATGGCCACTTGTAAGCGTTTTTTCAACTTCAGCAGTTCCATCCTAGTGGGATTGACTCTTATTTGCATAGGTTCACCCCGTTTCCGCTTCCGGATTTTCCTTCTGCTTGGGCAGGTATTTATCGATATATTCGTCGCGAATACGCTTCAACTCGGTCCTGGGGATAAGCGTCAACAGTTCCCAGCCTAAATCGAGCGTCTCTTCAATGCTCCGGTTTTCGTTTTCCCCTTGTTTGACATACCGCTCCTCAAACTCCTCGGCAAAATGGGCAAATTTACGGTCCAGGTCGGTGAGGGCAGCCTCCCCAAGAATTACCGCCAAATCTTTGGCTTCTTTCCCCCGGGCATAGGCGGCAAAAAGTTGGTTCATTGTGTCCGCATGGTCTTCCCGGGTCTTTCCGGCGCCGATTCCTTTGTCTTTCAACCGGGAAAGAGAGGGCAGGACATCAATGGGCGGATAAATTCCCTTCCGGTGCAACTCGCGGCTGAGAATAATCTGTCCCTCGGTGATATAACCGGTCAAGTCGGGAATGGGGTGGGTTTTGTCATCCTCGGGCATGGAAAGAATGGGGATAAGGGTAATTGAGCCTTTACGCCCTTTAATCCGGCCCGCCCGTTCATAGATGGTTGCCAGGTCGGTATAGAGATAACCGGGATAACCGCGCCGCCCCGGTACTTCCCGGCGCGCGGCGGAGATTTCCCGCAGGGCTTCGGCATAATAAGTCATGTCCGTCAGGATCACCAGGACATGCATCTCAAGGTCAAAAGCGAGATATTCCGCGGCGGTCAGGGCCATCCGGGGCGTGGCATTTCTTTCGATGGGCGGGTCGTCGGCCAGGTTCACAAAGAGCACGGCCCGCTCAATAGCGCCGGTCCGCCGGAAGTCGGTGATGAAATAATCGGCCTCCTCAAAGGTAATACCCATCGCCGCAAAGACCACGGCAAACTTTTCCTCCGCCCCCAAAACCTTGGCTTGGCGCGCGATCTGGGCCGCCAGCCGGGCGTGGGGAAGCCCGGAAGCGGAAAAAATGGGCAGTTTCTGGCCGCGCACCAAAGTATTCAACCCGTCAATCGCGGAAATCCCGGTTTGAATAAATTCCGACGGGTAGTCGCGGGTGTACGGGTTAATGGGCGCACCGTTGATATCCAGCCGCCGTTCGGGGATAATGGGAGGCGCACCGTCTTTCGGCCGCCCCAGGCCGTCGAAAACCCGGCCCAGGATCTCCGGGGAAACGCCCAACTCAATACTTTTCCCTAAAAACCGGACCTTGCTTTCATGAAGGGCAAGACCGGTCGGGCCTTCAAAGAGCTGTACCAAGGCGATATCCCCGTTGACCTCCAACACCTGGCCTTGGCGAATCTCACCGTTCTTCAGTTCAATTTCCACCAGTTCCCCATATTTTACCCCTTCGACCTCTTCCACCAGCATCAAGGGGCCTACAAGTTCCCGTACGGTCCGGTATTCTTTAAACATCTTCGTCACCTCCGGCCAGGTTCGCCCCGGCAAGTGAATGCAGTTCTTCGTATAACTGGTCGATCTTCCCCACCTGGTCCTCCGGAATATATTTGGCCCTTCCAATCTCCTCCCGGATGGGCAGTTCCCGGATCTTATTCAGCGCCACTCCTTCGGCCAGCAGCCGCCTGCCTACATCGTAAAAAGCCATCACCAGGCGGAGAAGGCGATATTGCTTGTTCAGTGAGGTATAGGTGTCAATCTCGTGGAAAGCGTTTTGGTGCAGAAAATCTTCGCGGATGGAACGGGCAACCTCCAATACCAGCTGGTCCCGGTCGGACAAGGCGTCCACGCCCACCAGGCGTACGATCTCCTGCAATTCCTCTTCCTCCTGGAGGAGCCGCATGGCTTCGGTCCGCAGGCGCAGCCATTCCTCCCCTACTTCCCGCCGGTAGTAGTCTTCCAGGAGGTCGTCGTAAAGAGAATAACTGGTCAGCCAATTGATCGCCGGAAAATGTCTCCGGTAGGCCAGCGAAGAGTCAAGTCCCCAGAAGACCTTGACCACCCTTAATGTGGCCTGGGTAACCGGTTCGGAAAGGTCACCCCCGGGCGGTGAAACCGCGCCTACCGCCGTGAGACTGCCCTCCCGCGCCGGACTGCCCAAACAGGTTACCCGTCCGGCCCGCTCGTAAAATTCCGCCAGCCGAGATCCTAAATAAGCGGGGTAGCCTTCCTCGCCGGGCATCTCTTCCAGGCGCCCGGACATCTCCCGCAGCGCTTCCGCCCAGCGGGAAGTGGAATCGGCCATGATCGCCACACTGTAACCCATATCCCGGAAATACTCGGCGATAGTGATTCCGGTATAGATGGAGGCTTCCCGGGCCGCCACCGGCATGTCGGAAGTATTGGCCACCAGCACCGTCCGTTTCATCAACGGTTCGCCGGATTTGGGGTCTTTTAAACGCGGAAACTCCATCAAGACATCGGTCATTTCATTACCCCGTTCTCCACAACCGACATAAACAATGATCTCCGCATCCGCCCACTTGGCCAATTGGTGCTGGACCACTGTTTTACCGCTTCCGAACGGTCCGGGGATGGAAGCGGTTCCTCCCCGCGCCACCGGGAAAAAGGTGTCAATAATCCGCTGCCCGGTGGTAAGCGGTTCGGAAGGCGCCAGTTTCTTCAGATACGGCCGGGCCTTGCGTACCGGCCAGCGCTGCATTAAGGATAAATCAATGATTCCTTGTTTCGTTACTACCCGGGCCACCTTTTCATCAACCGTGAAGGAACCTTCCCTTATTTCCACCAGGCGGCCCTCCACGCCGGGGGGGACCATAATCCGGTGTTCCACCAGTTCGGTCTCTTGAACCGTCCCGAGAATATCCCCGGGCTTGACGACTGTACCCTTACTGAGGCGAGGAAGAAAATTCCATTTTTTCTCCCGGGAAAGACCGGGGATTTCAACCCCCCTGGTAATTCTGTCGCCAACCTCGGCGGCAATGGCGTTCAGAGGACGCTGGATTCCGTCATAGATCGCTTCAATCAGCCCCGGCCCCAACTCGACACTGAGGGGATGCCCGACGCTGTACACCGGGTCGCCGGGTCCCAGACCCGTAGTTTCTTCGTACACTTGAATCCAGGATTTGTCTCCCCTGATCTCGATAATCTCGCCAATCAGCCGTTTTTCGCTTACGCGTACAATATCATACATCCTGGCACCCGGGATGCCTTCGGCCACCACCAGGGGGCCGGACACTTTTATTATTTTTCCTGTTTTCATACTACCGCCCCTCTTTCCCCATGAATATATCCGCTCCTACCGCGCGTTCCACAATTCTCCTGATCCTCTCCATCGCATACCCCTTGCTGCCCTGGTTGGAAGGGATTAAGACAATCGTGGGGAGAACCCGTTCACTCAAATCGGTAATCCGGTCCATAATTCGCTCCGCCACGGTTTCGGTGAGCAGAACAATACCGTATTTTTCTTTGCTGTTCACCAGTTTTTCCAGGGTTTCCGCCGCTTCAACGGCAGAGGTCACGGGATGAATCTCTACACCCAGGGTCAGAAACCCGATGATACTGTCCGCTTCTCCTACTGCGGCCATCCGGTACAAGGCCATCAGATTCTCTCCTTCCACTCTTCCGCCGGCAACCGGTTGATCTTGGCGGCAAAAATAACCCGAAGTTTACGGACTTCCTGCTCTTTGACACGGAAGTAGGCGAAGATCGGTTCCTCCCCAAAAGACCGGCGGCGAAAAGTTTCGAAGCGGGCGGCCAGTAATTCCTCGGCCGCTTTCTCCACACGCCAAAGGGGGTAAAAGTTTTCCAACCCGGCGGCCAGACGTCCGGCCGGCCGCCAATACCACCAGTTTTTAATCTCCTCCATTGGCAGGTTAAACACGGTCAAAAACTCTTTCTCCGGCACGTACCCGCCGGGCAACAAGAAACGGGCTAAAAAGTCCCTGTTCTTTTTCATGACTTTTACCCGCAACAAAGTACGCAGGTTGATCAGATCGACCTGGCAAGCCCAAAAATCTTTCAGCCCGGGAGAAAAATCCTTCTTTCTCCCGGCCATATATTCGTAATACCAGCGGTCGACAACACGCTGCAGTTCCTGCGGGTCGGAAAATTCTTGTTCTTGCAAAACAAGAACGGCCTGGGCCAGCGGGTCACCTTTATGCCACTCCGGGTTGGCCATAACTTCCGCGGCTTTGTTTCCTCCATAAGCGGAAACCGGTATTCTTCTTCCCGAAACACCGGTTGTTTTCTCCAAGAAATAAACTTTTAAATTATGCATATCGTATTTTAATAAATAGGAGTGAAGGAAACTTCCTGCTTTTGTCATCTCCCGGAGAAGGTCTGAGGTGGCCCGCAGTTCGTCCCAGAAAACTTCCTCGTACTGATAGAAAGAGCGGTTTTCCAGCCACCGGCCGTAGGGAGTTTCACTCAAGACCCGCCAGGCTTCTTGAGCGTTCTCCACGGCGGCAAGCCGTTCCCACCGGTTGGGAGACAACAATCCGTTTTCCAGCGCCCGCACCCGGGCCACGGCATAGGCATAACCGCTCATTACTCTCACTCCATTGTTTTTGTGATCCAAGGCAAATTAAGAACCAAAAAGTCTCTTTCCGATCTCGGGCAGGAGTTCGTCCTTTTTGGCGGCAATTAGATTTTCCAGGGAGTAGTTGTGCACGATCTTCCCCCGCCGGAGAAGAAACCCGCCCGACAGGTCGGAAACTTCACTGCCGTAGACGAGGGCACCCTTTTTCCCCTGGTTCTTTAATTCTTGATTAACCCCGGCCAGAAAACTCTCTCCCAACCAGCGCCGGTCCGCCGGAGAAAGAAACAATTCTTCCGTCCCGGTCTCCACGGCCCGGAGAATAAGTTTTCGAAGCAAGCCGCGGTACTCATCGTCTTTCATGCCGGCCAGGCGTTCCTTTAAAGCGGAAAAAAACTCTCCCAAAAGCTGATTTTTCGTTTCCAGAAGTTCCTTTCCTGCATCCATCTCCGCCTGGATCCTCCGGCGGGCCTTCTCTTCAGCAGCTTTTTTGCGCGCCTCTTCCAAAATATTTTTCCGCAGTTGTTCCGCTTCGGCCTTGTATTTTGCCCGTAAGGCTTCGGCTTCTTCCCGGCCTTTTTTCCGGATCTCCTCCGCTTCCTTCCGGGCATCCTCCAGGATACTGTCCAATAACGGTTGTAATTCCCTCATGACTGAACCTCACTAGATTCGCTGGAATAAAAGAAACGACGCAAGAAACGACAGAATGGCGTAAAACTCGACCACCACAGCGAAAATGATCCCTTTGGCCAATTCATCCGGGCGCTTGGCGATCATATTGATGGCCGACGCACATACTTTCCCCTGGTAAACCGCGGAAATTAAGCCGCCCAGGAAGACGGGTAAGGCAGCGAGCAGGAAAAGCCAGCCTTGAGCGGTGGTGTGAATCAGGTCAAGTTTCCCTAAAAGCATAAAGGCGATGACAAAACCGTAGATCCCCTGTGTGCCGGGAAGCGCCTGCAAAACCAGAGCCGGGACGAAACGGGAAGGTTCTTCGGTCACCACCCCTGAT
Organism: Bacillota bacterium; assembly: GCA_036678685.1. Lineage (GTDB taxonomy): Bacteria > Bacillota > UBA4882 > UBA10575 > UBA10575 > JAZIHH01. The sequence goes on along the minus strand of JAZIHH010000020.1, from coordinate 321,973 downwards.
GCCGCTTGCCCGGCAATTGCCACACCGATCGCCGAACCAATACCCGCCATCACCGCCAAAAAAATCCCTGCGTAGGCCAATGCCAAACCTACTAAATCCATGGTCTAAAGTTCCCCCTTTTCATCAAATTCAATGTAACGGTATTCTTGTGCCAAAGGGCGGAATGGCCTGCCCCCGGCTTCATAAAACTTGTTGAAAAACTCGATATACTGCAGACGGGAATTATGGACATAAGTACTTAATACCGACAACACCAGGTTCAAAAGGTGTCCCCCGCAAAAGATGGCCAGTCCGGCAAGGAAGCCAAGGGGGTTGGTCCAATGGGGATTGCACAAGTGGACAAAATAGTTGACCACCTGACCAATAATAGCCCCGGACAAACCCAATGCCATCAGGCGGGAATAGGATAAAAGATCACTGAAGAAGGAAACGGCGTCGTACAACGCGAAAATCCCCGCCGGTACCCGCAGGATTCTTTGCCAGAGGGGACCTTTGCCCCGCGCTTTGGATAGTAAAATGGCCACAGCCGACCCTATCGCCAGCTTGGGGAAGACGCCGGCATAAGCTCCCAGTCCCAACTGCTTATATGACAGCAGAAGAACCAGACTGGACAGGAAAAGCAGCCACAAACCTTCTTCCAGCACTGCTTCCCAGACCTGTCCGGCTTTAATACGCGCCACCGCTTTCAGGATCACGCCCAAATAAAGCTGAATGCCGCCCAGGATCAAAGAAATAACCAGCAGTTTGGTGGGGTCCGCGGTAGGGTTAAACCACAAAGCAGGAAAAGGGATAAAATCGGAGAAAAAACCGGAGAACAAAAGGCCGAAAAAGGCGGAACTTAACCCGCTCATCAAGAGAAGGGTAAAAAGCTTCTTGGCCATCCCGGCCATTTTCACCTTACGCAGAAGATACCAGCAAAGAGCAGAGAGTACCAGTCCATAACCGAGATCGGCAAAGGCGAGGCCAAAAAAGACAAGGAAAAAGGGGGCCATGGCTGGTGTGGGGTCAAACTCCCGGTAACCCGGATTTCCGTAGACCTCCACGACCACCTCGAAAGGACGAATCAGCGGGTGGTTCTCCAGTTCCACCGGGACTTCTTCGCCCGGCTCCGGATCCACGGCTTCGAGATAAAGGGCCGGTGAAATGTCATGTAAAGCCGAACGCAACCGGTCAAGGTTCCGCGCGGTTATCCAGCCTTCCAAAAAAAATGCCTGCTCGGAACGGAGTAGTTCACCTGCGGCCTGAACCCGCTTTAACCGGTTGGCCTTGTCGTCATATAAAGCCTGAAGCATAGGGCGCCAGGTGACGAGGCCGGCGATTTCCTGTTGCAGCTGTTCTCTTTTTCGCTGCAGTTCCTCTTCTTCCCGGCGCAGTTCCGCCAGTAATTCAGCGGGGGTTTGGTCTTCTTCACCCAGCCCAACGATTTGAGCTTCAACGGTGCCGAGTTCTTCCCGGATCTTCTCTTCCTGCTTTTCATGGAACACGATAAAGAAATAAGCAAAAGAATCCGGTTCCGCCAACTCCTGGCAGTAAACCCCTGGTTCTTCCAGTTCGGCAGTTTTCTGCAGGAAAACATTCTTATACCTGCGGGGCATCTTTACCAACTGCAAAAAAAGCGGTCCCCTTTTCCCGACGGCGCTAAGGGGAAGATCCAACTCATGCCAGGGGGCCAGTTCTTTCCTCCGCCCGGCTATTTGGTTCAGCCGCGCCTCGTTTTCCGTCCAAGCCGCATCCAACTTTACACACCGTTCGATTACGGCTCCGCTTTCTTCTTCCCGCGCCAAATAATTTTGGTATTCAGCCGGAGTCATCATGGTTTTAACCCCGCTGAACTGTTGGATAAATGTAGGCTTTTGGCGGTGAAAACGGTCGATCACAGCAAGGGCGCCGGCGATCTCCGCCAGTTCATTCTCCAGGACAGCCTGTTCTTGACTGTCTCCGGCGTTACCCCACCCTTCTTCCGCAGGGATGCCCGCCTGGATCTCGACAAAACCCAGTTCCTGCAGGCGATGAAGAACTGCTTTCTGGTGGGCAATGCGGCCGGCGATCCGGATTTTTTTTACTTTTGCTACGGCCATTTACTCCACGATCCTCTCCATAGCCCATTTTACGGTTTCATCCATGCGTTGTCGCGCCCGGTTGATAAGGTCCTCTTTCTCCTGGTTGTATTTTTCCTGTATTTTTTTTATTTCCGCTTCCGTTTCGTTCATAACCAGGGTTTGCAGTTTTTTCCCGGCCTGGTGGCTTTCTTCCCGGGTTTCCGCCAGTAATTTTTCCCCTTCTGCTTTTACTTGGGCGAGCAATTGCTTCATCTCTTCCTCGGCCCGTCTCTTTAAATCCCCGGCCTCATCTTCGGTTTTTTTTATCAGTTTCAACACTTCACCGGCCAAGAAAACACCCCCCACATTTACATTCAAGCTTATTAATTCGTGCCGCGGGGTAAATTTCCTGCAGTTTTATAGAAAACAAACCGTTAACAATCCTTTATTTAACCCTCATTTAACTCCGCAAACGCCCGGTCACCGCCTCCTCCAGACATTCTTTTTCCGACAGGACCCGCCGGCCGTCGGCGGAGAGGGCGCGGCAGGCGCCGTTGACAATTCCGGTTTTAACCCGTCCGGCGGCCTCCGGGTTTCCTTTAAGCTGAGGAGCATCCAGCAGGCCGCTGCGGACCGCCTCTTGTAAGACCCCCGGGTCGGTAAAAGGATCTTCCACCGTACCCGGCGGCGCCAAACCACGGATCGCGGCCAATAACAGTTCGGCCTCGGCCGTCAGTTCATCGGCCCGGGCCTGGACCCGCGGATCGGCGGTCAGATCCGGAAAGTCAAAAAGGGAATTTTTCAATACGCCCTGGACAATCCCACAGCTTTCAATGATCTCTTCCGGCGTGGCGGCATGATCCGCCTCGCAGAAGGCTACCACGTGGATAATTTCCGGTTTTAAGGCCAAGCCCAAAAGGGTGGAGGCGGCCAGTTGCCCTTTGGCCACCGCCTGCTTTACCGACAAACTGGCCAGGCCGGCCCGGATCTGGCGATGAATGCGGAAGTCCGGTCCGGCCAGGCGTTCAATTAACCTCATTTTGGCCAGGCATTTCCCCAGGTCCATAAGCCCGCTGGTTCCGGCCGGGTTGTTCAGCATTAACTGGGCGATATAATCCCGGACCCCCGCCTTTTTGGCATTGTAGGCCGCCAGGTAAAAAGCGGCGACCGCCACCGAGTCGGGAGCGCCCCGCAGGCTCCAGTGGTGCGCCTCGTTGACTTCCACCGGGATTCCCCGTTGGGCATACCAGGCCATGGCTTGTTGGTTTTCGACAATGGCCTCCTTCAACGGCCGGTCCGATCTCCCGTCCAGTTTGTTATACCAGAACAAGGGCACGGCCGCCCAGGCGTTCTTGATGGTCCGCGCGGTCAGTTCCCCCCAGCGCAGCAAATCCCTGGTCCCGCTATAACAGCGTAAGAGAGGGAAGTTCCCCCGGCGGGAAGCTTCATAAAGAGCCAGCAAATCCCGGTCCGTCCGGATCGGAACCCCGCCGGCCCCATCCTGCGCCGGGTCCATTTCCTGCGGACGGAAAAAACTCTCCTGGGCGTTCTGGTCCGGACCCAAGGAAATTATATCTAAAACTTTGGCTTCCGCCAGCCGGCGTACACCGTCAATGGTCTCCTCCAGGCTGGGCAGGCCAAAGTGGTGACGGATGAGCGGATAGGGGTGTTTCCTCTCCAGCCGTTCAAGTAGAGTATCACCCGGATCTTCCTCTTTTAACCCCCGGCTTTCCGCTTTCAAAAAGGCCACAATCTCGTCTTCTTCCTCCTCGCCGCTGAAAACCCGGGTAAAAATGCCGCTGGCCTCCGCTTCTCTTGCCACCGGAGGAGTCCCGCCGAAAATAAGTTTCTTGTGAAGCAGCCCGGCTTCCTGCAGGCTGTTTTTTAAAGAAGCAAAAAGTTTCCGGGCCACTTCGGGCGTAAGCCGGTAACTGAGGGCCAAATATTCCGGATCCTCCTCCCGGAGGGCGCCGATTAAATCCTGTTCCCGGCAGCCTATGCCCAAAAAGGTGGTTTGGTAACCGCAGGCTTCAGCCAGGCGAAGAAAGTTCAATATGCCCGCCACGTGCACACAATGGCCGAGAGTGGCGCCGACGATCTTTTTAGCCACTGTTGATTTCTCCTTCCAGCGCCAGGCGGCGGATTTGCGCTACGGAAAGACCGGCCAGCCCCATTTTTTCCACGGTCCGCCCCATACTCCAGTAATCGGTTTTAGTCAGCAAAGACGCCAAGTGAATAATATTCTTTATGGTCGGCGTGGGCACATCCAAATGATCGCCGAGGGAGGCAATGGGAACCAGGCTCATCGGCACATCCTCCCAAAGGTACCGGTGATCAATGATGGCCGGAGCATTGATCCCCTTGTAGCCGTGATTGTTCTGAATCGCCTCGTACAGGGTGCGGCCGGGGGCGTCATAGGCCATATAAAGCCATTCGCGGGCCGACATGCCTCTAATTCCCAAGGCCGCCGCTACGGCCACTCTTTCCTCGTCCACGGCTTCCAGGACGTTGGCGACCGACGGGGTAATTCCTTCCATGTAAAATTGGAATTCTCCCCTGGTCGACTCGATCCGGGCGGCATTTAAGACCGTTAAGGCCGGATGGAACACGGCCCCGATATTGTTCAGACTGGTTTTTAAAACGTTGTCCCCGGGGATAAACTGAGGATAAACCGCACGCAAAATTTTAACCAGTTCCGCCGTTTTCTGTCCCGGTAAGGCCGCCACCGGGATCGTATTCTTTATCCCAAAAATTCGCACCTGGGCCGGGTTAATACTTCTGCTGGCGTAAAGAAGGGTCTGCGTCTCGCCGATAATAACATCCGCTTTGACTTTTTTTTCCCGGAAAACGCTGTATACTTCCAGGGCGCCACCGGTCCGGCCCGGGTTCAAGAGGATAATCTGTCCGTCCCGTAAAAAGGGGGCTACCTGCTCGGCAATGAAACGGTGCCCGTTGGCCGGAACAACCACCATCAAGATGTCTACTCCGTCCAGGGCTTCTTCAATATCGGCGGTGGCCAAATTAATCCGGCCAAAACCCTCGACCATCCCGGACAACTCGATTCCCCCCGTAAACCTGATCGGGTCAATACGCTCGTCGGAACGGTTATACAGGTTTACTTTGTAACCCATAAGCCCCAGATGTCCGGCCATGGCCATTCCACCGTGTCCGGCTCCCAGCACACAAAAGGTCGGGCTTGTTTTTACGTCCGCCGGTGTCTTTCCCATCAAAGATCCACCCCTTTCCGAGTGTACAGAAGAAAACTTTAGTTTAAAATTACCCCGCCGGCTGCTCTATTATGTTCTTAATAAACATAGTTCTGCAATTAAAGTAAAAAACCCGTTCGCCAGGTTCGGCCGGGGGAAATTTCTCTTTTTTTTTGACATAAAAAATTATATCTTATTCTCCGGCATTTGTCCAACACTAATCCCGGGGCTAAGTCAAGTGGGGAGGCAAATTTTGTCCCCGTCAACCATAAAAGTGGACCTGTAAAAGTGAGGAAAAGGTCTGGTTATTCCCGGCTACGGCCGGAAGGAAAAACCGGTTAATAAGCGAATTTATTACTGCAAAGGGAGGGTTTTGGCATGATTAAAATTTTAACCGATTCCACGGCGGACCTTTCTCCTGAACTCATTGCGCGTTACAAGATTGAGAAGATCCCGCTCTATGTTTTTTTTGGCGAGGAGTGCTTCCGGGACGGGGTTGACTTCACCTACGAAGAATTCTGGCAAAAACTTAAATCCACCGATGTTTTCCCCCGTACCGCACAGCCGAGTCCGGCTGATTTTATTGAATTTTACCGGCGCTTCCTGGACGAAGGCCGGGAAATTTTATTTATCGGGATCGGATCCACCATATCCGGAACGGTCAGTTCCGCCCTGATTGCCCAAAAGGAATTCCCCGGCGCTCCCATTGAAGTGGTCGACTCCTACAGCCTTTCCATGGGGATAGGCCTCTTATGCGTCCACGCCGCGGAAATGATCGAGGGCGGCATGACCCTGGCCCGGACCGCGGAAGAACTGCGGAAGATGGTGCCGCGGGTCAGGGTGTCCTTTATTGTTGATTCCCTTGACTATTTATACAAGGGAGGCAGGCTGTCAAAAACCCAGGCACTGGTCGGAAATGTCCTGAATATCCACCCCCGGATCGCCATGGCTGAAGGGAAATTGTATGCGGCGGAAAAGATCCGGGGACAACGCAAGGCAATTAAGAGATTGATTGAGTGGGCAACCGAGGAACCGGACAAGATCGATCCCCGCATGATCGCGGTGACTCATTGCGACGCCGGGGAGCAAGCAGAGGAGATCGCGGAAACCTTGCGCGGGATGGGACTGGCCAAAGAAGTGGTGGTCACCAAGGCCGGGGCGGTAATTTCGAGCCATTGCGGCCCCGGAACAGTCGGGATCTTATTTGTCGCCAAAGACTAGGACAAAGGACTAATACAGAGCAAGGAAAAAAACAACCCCGGGCGGCCAAGCCCGGGGTTGTGGTCTTTCCGGTCTTTTCTTAGAAGAAATTGGCCAGGGAATTGGCGATGATGAAAGCGGCAAAAACCAAGGAAACGATAGAGGTCAACTTGATTAAGATATTAAGTGAAGGCCCGGCGGTATCCTTGAAAGGATCGCCGACCGTATCGCCGACCACCGCCGCTTTGTGCGCATCGGAACCTTTTCCGCCCAAATTCCCCTCTTCAATATATTTTTTCGCATTATCCCAGCTGCCGCCGGCGTTGGCCATCATGATCGCGATCGTGAAACCGGTTACCGTAATCCCGGCCAGCAAACCGGTTACCCCGTTGACTCCCAACAACAACCCAACAATAATCGGCGCCACTACGGCAAGCAAAGCCGGTCCGATCATTTCCGCCTGGGCGGCCTGGGCAGATATACCCACACAGCGGGCATAATCCGGTTTGGCCTTTCCTTCCATCAAACCGCTAATCTCCTTAAACTGACGGCGCACTTCCAGTACAATCTTCTGGGCGGCGCGCCCTACCGCCTGCATGGTCATGGAACAAAAGATAAACGGCAGCATGGCGCCGATCATCACGCCAATCAAGACCTGGGGATTGGTGAGGCGCAGATCAAAACGGAAAAAGGGATCAATCATCTCCACCTGCTGGGTATAGGCGACAATTAACGCCAGCGCCGTCAAAGCGGCCGACCCAATGGCAAATCCTTTACCCGTAGCCGCGGTGGTGTTCCCCAAGGCGTCAAGGGCATCGGTCCGGCGCCTGACTTCCGGCGGGAGACCCGCCATCTCGGCAATGCCGCCCGCATTATCCGCCACCGGCCCGTAAGCATCCGTGGCCAGGGTAATTCCAAGGGTGGAAAGCATTCCCACCGCGGAGATGGCAATCCCGTACAGGCCAAGTTGGAAATCACCCCGGCCTGTCACATAATAGCTGATAAAAGTCACTATGGCCACTACCAAAACCGGTAAAGCAGTGGAAATCATCCCTGTTGACAACCCGCCGATAATCACCGTGGCCGGGCCGGTAGCGGCGGTTTCCGCCACCTGCCTGGTGGGTTTGTACTCGGTGGAAGTGTAATATTCCGAGAATAATCCGATGAGAAGCCCGGCGGCCAATCCGCCCAGGATCGCAAAGTAAATTCCGGTATACTCCATGCCCATAAGCCAACGGATGACAAAAAAGGAGCCGACCGCCGTCAAGGCCGCTGCGGCATTCACGCCGCGCCGCAAGGCTCTCAAGAGAACCCCCTGCTCCTCTTTTTCTTCTTTTTCTTCGATCCGGACAAAATAGGAGCCGATGATCGAAGCGAAGATCCCTAAAACCGCCAGAACAAAGGGGAGCATGAACCCTCTTACCTGCAGATGACCGGGGAAAGCCACCATGGCCAAAAGCGAGGTGGCGACGATGGACCCTACATAGGATTCATAGAGATCGGCGCCCATCCCGGCAACATCGCCGACATTGTCGCCGACGTTATCGGCAATCACCGCCGGGTTCCGCGGATCGTCTTCCGGAATGCCGGCTTCAACCTTTCCGACCAGATCGGCGCCGACGTCGGCCGCTTTGGTATAAATACCCCCGCCCACTCTGGCAAAGAGAGCCATGGAGCTGGCGCCCATACTGAAGTTCAAGATGACGTTACTGATTTCCGGAAGATCTCTCCCTAACGCCCGTAAAATAAAATACCAGCCGCTGAGGCAGAAGAGGCCCAAACCGACCACAACCAAGCCCATAACCGCGCCGCTCCGGAAAGCCAGCCGGAGGGCGTTGTTCAAGCTGTTCCGGGCGGCATTGGCGGTCCGGCTGTTGGCCGTGGTGGCCGTGGTCATACCGATAAATCCGGCCAACCCGGAAAAGAAACCGCCGGTAAGGAAAGCAAAAGGTACAAAAGGTGAAACCATCGGGCGGTTATAACTGTCCTTGACAAAAGAGAACGTCAGGAGTATCAGAAACATAACCGCAAAAAAGATGGCCACCGCCTGGTACTGACGGCGGAGATAGGCCCTGGCCCCGATGCGTATGGCATCGGCCAGTTCCTTCATTTTATCCGTGCCCTCGGAATGACCGGTTATATACTTATAAAAATAACCGGCGATGAGAATTGCCAGCACAGCACCGACAGGGACTAAAAAGTATAAAAAATTAGCCAGTCCGTCATTAACCATCGTCGATAAAACCCCCCTGTTTTTGGAAAACTATGGTCTGTCCATTGATTTTCTCAATTTCGGTAAATCTGACAAAAATCCTTTTCAATTAACAAAGATTTCAATAAAGTCTTTTTTTATCCCATAACCGACGAAAACCGGTTATTTTTCCGTCTTTCCCTTTTTTACCACTTTTACCGCTTCACAGTACAGAGTAAACAGACCAAGGGCCAGTCCCACCAGTACCCCGGCCACGGCCAAAAGCGGTTCTGTTCCCCACTGCGTATCCAAGTACCGGCCGGCAAAAAAACCGGCCAGCACCCCTACAGCCGGCCGCAACGTGAGGCCGCTGTACTCGGAGAGCCGGCGCAAAAAACTCAACAATTTCCGGTCAAAGGCCGCCATTCCTCTCCCCTCCCCCTTTCCCCGTGCGCAGAACCGGAAGAGCCCCGGTTCTTTCTCCTACCCGCTCCTCCGCCCGGTCTTTTCCCGCACCGCGCTCTGGATCTGCCGCAGGCCGCGAAAACTGAAAAATAAACTGATCATGCCGAGCAAAAGAATGAAAGCACCCAGCAGCACCGTCACCCGGGAAAGAAAAATGGAACCAAGCCCCAGCAACAAACTGAGCCCGTACATCGCCAGCACCGCCTGTTTTTCCCCGACGCCGGCCAGGACCAGGAGGTGGTGGAGATGATCCCGGTCGCTGCCGGTAATTGGTTCGCCCTGCCGCCAGCGTCGCCAAATCGCCCATAAGGTGTCCAAAAACGGTACCCCCATCGCGAAAACCGGTACGGCCAGCGCCAAAACAGTTGGCAGTTTTAAAGCCCCGATGACAGAGATTACCCCCAGGAGATAGCCGAGGAAATAGGCGCCGGAATTGCCCAGAAAGATCCGGGCCGGGGGGAAATTGTAGGGGAGGAAGCCGGCCAGGTTACCGATGAGCAACGCACAGAGAAAAGCCGCCGCTGCCTGGCGAAGACCCAGGCCGATAACCAAAAGGCTGGCGGCGGCAATCAGGCAGATACCTGTCGCCAGTCCATCCAGCCCGTCAATGAGGTTGATCATATTGATCGTGGCTACCAGCCAAAGAACGGTCAAAGGATAACTCACCCATCCCAAAGAAACCATTTCCCCAAAAGGGTTGGTCAAATAATTGATTCGCAGGCCCATAGCTGCGGTTAACAAGGCCACTCCGGCCTGGCCGACCAATTTGATCCCCGGCGAAAGATCACGGCGGTCATCCAGATAGCCGAGGCCCAGGATGAACAGGCCTCCGGACAAGATCGGCAGTAAATAGGGGAAAGAGCGGCCGCCCGCCAGCAATAAAACGAGGAAAAAACCGCTACTTACCGCCAGACCGCCGGAAAACGGCAGCGCTTTAGAGTGTTTTTTTCTGGTCCCGGGTAAATCCAGCAACCCCCATTTGTTGCCAAGTTTAATCCAGAAAGGGGTACCCAGGAAGACCGGGAGAAACCCGGCTCCCATCAGAAAAAGAAGATTCCATCCGGTTGTCAGCTTTACCCAGTTCATAACCAGTGCCCTTCCTTCAAACCCTTAGTTTTCCAAGGCCTTAATCTTATCCACTCTTGTCTGGTGACGGCCGCCTAGAAACTCCGCGGTCAGAAAAGCTTCGACAATTTCCAGGGCCGGTCCCACGCCAATTACCCGGGCGCCCATCGTCAGAATATTACTGTCGTTATGGGCCCGCGCCATACGCGCCGAATAAGGGTCGTGACAAAGCGCCGCCCTGATGCCCCGTATTTTATTGGCGGCAATGGAAACGCCAATCCCGGTGCCGCAGATTACAATGCCCCGGTCGTAGTTCCCGGCGGCAACCTCCCGGGCTACCAGGACGGCTTGATCCGGGTAGTCAACACTTTCCGGTATGTAGACGCCAAAATCATGATAAACAAAGCCCCGGTCCTTTAAAAACCGGACCACTTCCTCTTTAAGAGGGAAACCGGCGTGATCGGAAGCCACTGCGACGCGCAGTTTCTCTTCCCCTTGCATGTTAACCTTCTGATCGCCGATGATTTCTGCCATTGCCTGCAAACACTCCTTTATCTCGCGGGCACAGGTTTCATAAGTCTCGATATCGCCACCAAAGGGATCCGCAATATCCCCCTGTTCCCGCTGGTTTTCACCGGCCGCTTCCCCGCCCGGGGCGTCGCCGTTTATTCCCTGGCGGGCAGCCGGGGATTTCCAGGCCAGTTCCCGGAGGGTAAAAACTTTCTTTCCGGCTTCGGGAGCCATCGCCAAGACGGCTTCTTTATGGCGTCGGGTCATGGTCACCACCAAATCCGCCGCCGTCACCAACTCCTTCGTCAGTCTTTGCGCCCTGTGGCCGGAAAGGTCTATTCCGGCCCGGCGCATCACTTCCACCGCCTCCGCTGAAGCCGGCATATTGTCCAGGGCATTAATACCAGCGGAAACCACCTGGAAACGGCCGGGGTCCTTCCCCTGTTGCCGGAGAATTTGCGTAAAAAGTGCGGCGGCCATCGGGCTCCGGCAGGTATTTCCGGTACAGACGAACAAAACTTTCAACCTTTACCTCCTCCCTGGTAGCAACGGTGAAAACACGGGGGAAATCACCTTCCGTCCACACCAACCAGCAGGGAATCGATGGTCCCAAAATCCTCCACGGCCCTTATTTTTACCGGATAGGCCTGCTGATCCCGGGAAATCCAGACGGTAATCCGGGAAACCGGATCATCGACCTTATCCGCAGCCAGCTTTTTATAGGGGGTGGTCACCTCTTCAGAACCGAGGTGATGATAGTCGATTTTCACCGGTCCGCTGCGGGTTAAAAAATAAAAGGCATTTTTCCCTTTTTCCCAGGGGCGCGTCCGCAGATAGTAGACGAGGGAAAGATTTTCCTGGCAAGGTTCTTCCGGAGAAGAATAAACGAACTCGGTTGTTCCCCCGTTACGCGTAATCCTGCTTATAATTTCCCCTTTTTCCGGAAAAAACAAATTCTCTTCCTTTGTGGTTTTGCGTTGTTCTTCAATCACCCGGCAGGAATAACGCGGGAAAAAACCTTCTTTATCCAAATACAAGATTCCTTCTTCTCGGTAGCGGAAAAATAAGGAAATGGCGGCATAACTCCGTAAAGTGATTTGAATGTGGTAGACCGGAAAGCCCTCGTACACCGTCTCTCCCACCAGCTGCAAAGACTGCTCCCCTACAGGAATTCCCCGGATATACACCTGGTAACGCAGATGTTCTTTACCGAAAGCAGTTTTGCCGGTGTATCCTTGACCAACGGGAAAGATAAAAAAAAGGAGAAAAAAAAGCAGCCATTTTCCCCGGTTCCGAACCGGCCCGATTCTTTTCTTCATCATAATTTCACCACATTTCCGCCGGCCGCTTTCCAGAGCCGGTTAAAAACAGCCTCGCCCAGACCTTCACGGGAAGGAGTGACCGCATAGATCACCCCTACCTTCGCGTCGTCACAGGCACGAAGCAAAGAAAACAACCGGCCGGCCGCCTCTTCCGGTTTTCCTCTTTCGCCCAGGGAGAAAAAGAGGGTACCGGCAAAACTTTTTCTGTCTTCCTCAAAAGCTAAAACAGCCGCTTTACGCCCGTTTTTTTGGTCTTTGGCAACCCTGTCGGCAATATACCGGTTCACCGCCTCCTGTTCTCCCATCACCAGATAAAGAGGGGCTAGGGGCGCATAATGGCGGTACTTCATCCCCGGCGACGGGGGCCGGCTACTCTCCGTTCCCGGGGCAATCTCTTTCACCCCGCCGCGGCCGAAAACCTCCTCCAGCATTTCCCGGGTGACGCCGCCCGGCCGTAGAATACGGGGAACCTCGCCCGTCAGATCGAGGACGGTGGATTCCACACCCACCCCTGTCGGGCCGGCATCCAAAATCATCTCCACCCGGCCGTCAAGATCTTTGATAACATGACTCCCCCGGGTAGGGCTGGGCCGTCCGGAAAGATTGGCGCTGGGCGCCGCCACCGGGATGCCGGCGATCTTAAGCAATTCTCTTGCTACCGGGTGAGAAGGAACCCGCACCGCCACCGTAGGAAGGCCGGCCGAGACTTCTTCGGGCACGCTTTCTTTTTTGGGGAGCACCAAAGTGAGAGGCCCGGGCCAAAACCTTTCGGCCAATTGGTCCACCACCTCTGGAAGATCAGCGGCTATCTCCTGCAACCCGCCGGACGAATAAATATGGACAATCAACGGGTTATCGGCGGGCCTGCCCTTAACGGCAAAGAGGCGGCCAATCGCTTCCCGGTGTAGTACGGATGCCCCCAACCCGTAGACAGTTTCCGTAGGAAAAGCCACCAGCCCTCCCCGGCGAAGAACGGCCGCCGCTTCCTCCAGGTATGACGCTTCGGGTTTTTCCGGGTTGATTTTTATGATTTTCGTCTTCGTCAAAAATTTCATCTCGCGTTCGGTGTCAACATTTTTAGGACGCAAATTTATTATTTATTTCGCTTATTCCGCAAAAAAACCTTCCTGCCCGCTAAAAAGGGAAGAGGCCAATTGCCAATTGCTATCCCCGCCGCCACCGGGTGCCTTGGGGCGTATCTTCAATGATGATCCCGCGGTTTTTCAATTCCTCCCGGATCTGATCGGCCAGCGCGTAGTTTTTCTCCGCCCGGGCCTGCCTTCGCTGGGCCAGCATTTCTTTGATTTCCTGTTCGTCAAGGGCTTGAACGGTTTCCTTCCGGCGAATCCCCAGGATCTCTCCTTCCTCCTCCAGAACGGCCAAGGCTTCGGCCAAAACTTCCCTTCCTTCACCGGTCATCTGAAATTCCCGGGAAAGGCACCATTTATTCACTTCCCGGACCATTTCGTACAAACTGCCCAGCGCCGTTGCGGTATTAAAATCATCCCGCATGGCCTCGAAAAAACGTTCCCTGCTCTCCTTGACCACCTGGCGCAGGCGGCCGGCTTCTTTCTCCTGTTGCTTGACGGGTTTTTCTCCCAGGAGCCGGCGCCAGTTGGCTTCGGCTGTTTCCAAGCGTTCCAGTCCCCGGGCGGCGCTTTGCAGTTCCTGTTGACCAAAGCTCAAGGGGTTACGATAATGGGTGCCCAGCAGCCAAAAACGGACGGCCAGGGGAGAAAAGTCCTCCATAACCTGGCGTATGGTAACAATGTTCCCCAGCGACTTTGACATCTTGTCCCCGCCGGTGGTAATAAAACCCGTGTGCAACCAGTAACGGACAAACGGTTTACTCCCGGTGGCCGCTTCCGATTGGGCGATTTCGTTCTCATGATGAGGGAAAACAAGATCCGCTCCTCCGCCGTGAAAATCAAACCCGGGCTGCAAATATTTCAAGGACATGGTCGAACACTCGATATGCCAGCCGGGCCGTCCCTTGCCCCAGGGCGAATCCCACGCCGGTTCACCCGGCTTAGCCGCCTTCCATAAAGCAAAATCCATGGGGTGCCGTTTTCGCGTGTCCACCTCCACCCGGGCGCCGGCGGTCATCTCGTCAAGGGAACGTCCGGAGAGTTTTCCGTACTCCGGGAAACTCTCCACGGCAAAGTAAACATCCCCCTCCACCTCATAGGCATGACCTTTATTTACCAGTTGTTCCACCATGGCCACTATTTCCGGGATATGCTCCGAAACCTTGGGCCGGACATCCGGTTCTTCAACCCCCAGGGCCGCCAGGTCTTCAAAGTAGATACGGGCATACTTGGCCGACAGTTCAAGGGGGGGACAGCCTTCCTGTTGCGCCCGGCGGATTATTTTATCGTCCACATCGGTGACATTTTGCACCATAAAAACTTTATAGCCACAGGAGCGCAGAAACCGGCGGATAACGTCCCACACCACCGGAGGCCGGGCATTACCGATATGGGCATAATCATAGGGAGTAATTCCGCAGACATAAACGCCGACTTTCCCTTTTTCCCTGGGGATAAACTCTTCCTTCCTCCGGGTCAGGGTATTATAGACCATGATCCGCATAGCTGAATCCTCCTCTTCCTTCTTTACCGGCTGTTTTCTCCGGCAGGCAAAGAATTGTTGCCGCTTTCCTTTTCCCGCTGCCGGTCCGCTTCCAGGGCCCGGAGGCGGTTTTCCAGCTCCGTCAATCTTTTTTCCAAGGCTTCGCAAACCGCCGCCACCGGATCGGGCAGTTTCCCGTGGTCCAAATCGGGAAATCTAACCTTTATCCCGTCCTGAATCACCACCCGTCCCGGAACGCCGACCACTGTGGAATTGGGAGGTACCGGCTTGATGACCACCGCGCCGGCGCCGATTTTAGCGTTGTCCCCGACCGTAATCGACCCCAGCACCTTGGCGCCGGCGGCAATAATTACGTTATTGCCAATGGTGGGATGACGCTTCCCTTTTTCTTTCCCGGTTCCCCCCAGGGTTACTCCCTGGTAAATGGTGACATTATCGCCAATCTCCGCCGTTTCCCCGATCACCACCCCCATACCGTGATCAATAAAGACGCCTTTCCCGATTTTAGCCCCCGGGTGGATCTCAATCCCCGTTAAAAAGCGGCTGATCTGGGAGATAAGACGGGCAAGGACAAACAAGCGCCGCCGGTAAAACCAGTGGGCCACCCTGTGGAGCATCAGGGCATGGAGCCCGGGATAACAAAGCAAGACTTCCAGGAGATTCCGGGCGGCCGGATCCCGTTCAAACACCGCCTTTATTTCACTGCGCAGATAAGAAAACATCGCTCTCCTTCCTTCCCTGTAAAAAAACCTCCATCTCTCAGAGACGAAGGTTTCTTCGCGGTTCCACTCTGTTTGGATCCGAACAATCTCAAGATCCCACTTAAAAACGCGCTAACGGGCGAACCCGGGTGGAGGTACTGACCGTTCCCCCCGCCGGCTCCAGGGTGCACTTCGCCTCCGGCTCCGGGAAAACGCTTGCAGCCAACGGCGTTTTCTCTCTTCTCCTTGACCGGGGGCTACTCTCCCTTTCCTTGCCTTTTTGCCTATGGATATTATATTATACCATATTCCCGCAGGAAGTAAAAGTTCACAAAAAAAAGAGGATAGTGCCAAGACAACAGGCTTTTAAACCCCGCCTTCCGCAAAGAAGCATTAAACAACAGCCTTTGATTAAGTTGAGGATCTCTTGGTACGCCGGTCACCCGGTAAGGGGTAAAATGCTCCTAAAGGAGCCGGGTATATTGAGTGGGTATATAATTGAGGATAAAAAAAGAAAAAAAGAGCGGCTATCTTCTTAGAAAGATCCCTCGGGACCCCGGACTTTCCAAAAAGATGCTCTGGCGCTTTTATAATTAATTATTTTTTTTAAGAACAACATGATATTTGAATTTATCGCCACGGGCGATACTTTTTGTGTATTCAATAATTCTTTCTTGTTGATTATATGTGATTCTCTCTAATAAAATTGCCGGTCCACCCGTAATATAACCCAGTATTTTAGCCTCTTTTTCCGATAACAGGGTCGGGCTAAACATTTCTTCGGCTTTGGAAAAAGATACATCATATTCGTTTATAAGAATATCATATAATGAATTGATTTCCAGCTTCTCCCTGGTGATGTCAGGAAAAAGATCATAAGGCAGGTATGTACTCTCCAGCATCATGGGCTCATTATCCGCCAGCCGTAATCTTATAATTTCGTACACTTTTTCTCCCTTGCCAATATTTAATTTTCGCGAAATTTTATCCTCCGGAATAATTATTTTAAAATCCAAAACCTGCGAAGAAGGGGTTTTCCCGGCCTTTTTCATCTCTTCCGTGAAACTGTAAAACTTAAGCAAGTCCTGTTGAAACCTGGTCGGAGAGACAAAAGTACCTTTTCCCTGGATTTTATATATATACCCTTCATTTTCGAGTTCTTTCAAAGCCTGACGCACTGTAGACCGGCTAATATTATACTGCTCACATAGTTCCTGTTCCGTCGGCAATTTGTCATTTTCAGTTAATTCGCCCTTGTCAATCATATCAATAATTATCTGCTTTAACTGATAATATAAGGAAAGTGGGCTATCTTTTTCAATCGTTCTTATCCCTTCAGTCATTTTATAGATCCCTTTCTATTCCCATTATGTTATTATCTTGTCATGTTGATATTATAAATTCAACAATTTCTATATTATTACATCAAGAAAAAATTGTCAAGCAATAAAAGATAAAAAGAACTTAAGTTATTGGTGTTATCAGTTTTTTTCTTGATCAGCCTCTTCGCAACCGCACCATAACTTGGGGAGCTTCCCATGGGGACTTTTGGCCATGAAAAGCAAGAAGGCAAAGAGAACCTAAGGACAACTGATCTCCTCGATCTTTACCTTGCCGGCCAGGTCAGATATCCGGCACGGATCAATGCATCCCGTTTGCTCTTGCATGGCATTGGAAATGCCGCAAGCTGTACCCAGGGCAAGCATCTCGGGGAAAGGCAAGTTGTTATAGAAGGCATGGGCGAGCCCGGCAATCATGGCGTCCCCGGAGCCTACCGGGTTAACGGCTCTTACCTGCGGAATTCCAATCTTGTAGAGTTTGGATCCATTCAGGGCCAATGCTCCTTGACTGCCAAGGGAGACTACCACGAGCTCTATTCCTTGGTTTGAAAGCTCATACATTCCCTGTATAATGTCTTTTTCGCTCTTTAACTCTCTCCCCAGCAGTAATTCAAGTTCCTCCTGATTCGGCTTAACCAGGTAAGGGCGGGCTGTTAAGGCTATCCGCAAGGGTTCGCCGCTGGTATCCAGAAAGACCCTTGCTTTTCTGTTCCTGGCATACAAAATCATCTCCCGGTAAATCTCTGCCGGCACCCCCTGGGGAATACTGCCGGAAATACATACCAAACGGGATCTGTCCAAAGCCTGTTCATAGCTCTCCATGAACCTGGTCAATTCCCCGGCTGTAATCCGGGGCCCCCGCCCCAAAACCTCGGTCTGGGACTGCCCGGCAAGCACGGCAATACAGACCCGTGTGTTTTCACGAATCGTAACAAAATTGCTTGCAATGCCCGCTCTATCCAACTGTGCTTTTATGAATTCTCCGTTGCTGCCTCCGATGAAGCCCAAGGCCAGGACGGGAGTACCCAATTGATGCAAGACACGGGTCACATTAAGGCCTTTCCCTCCTGCCGTCTGCTGACTGTCTTGAGCGCGAAAGATTCCCCCCGCATAGAAATTTGTCACCGTGAACCGGATGTCCACCGAAGGGTTTAAAGTTATCGTTGTGATCATCTGGTTTTACCTAGGCACGCCGGGCGCTGCCACACATTTGTATTTTGGCGGCCACAACTTTTTTCATGGCATCTTTGGCCGCCTGTAGATATTTGCGGGGGTCACTTCCGGCCGGATTTTGGGCAAAATACTCTTTCACCGTGTCAGAGAAGGCCATCTTCAGCTCGGTAGCTACGTTAATCTTACATATACCCAATTTAATGGCCAAACTTACACTTTCGGACGGCAATCCGGAAACGCCATGGAGGACCAAGGGGACGTCGGTCATCTCCCGAATCGCCTTGAGACGCTCATAATCCAGTTTGGGCTCGGCCTTGTACGGGCCATGGACTGTGCCAATCGCTACCGCCAGGGAATCCACTCCCGTCTGGTTGAGAAAATCCGGTACTTCTTGGGGGTTGGTCAAGACTTCTTGCCCCTGGATCCGGGTTCCCTCTTCCCGGCCGGGAAGGCATCCCAGTTCCGCCTCGACCGATACTCCGAAATTCCTGCCGTATTCTACAACTTCCCGGACCACGGCAACATTTTGGGAGAAGGGCAAAGCCGAGGCGTCAATCATCACCGAGCGAAAGCCCATCTTTATGCATGACTTAAGCAACTCCACATCCGTAAAATGATCCAGATGAATGGTCATGGGTATGGAGAATTTATCCGCGGTAAATTTGGCCAGGGCTAAAAGGTAATCCGAGCCAATAAATTTCAATGAACCGGGCGTAGCAGCCAGGATCACCGGCGAACGCAATTCTTCCGCCGTCTCCATCACAGCCTGAATTGTTACAAGGTTATAAATATTAAAGGCGGGTACGGCGTACCCTTTTTTTTGCGCGTCCTTTAGTAAATCTTTGGTCTTAATCATCATCAAAAGCCTCCCCGTGTTGCTTAAATCACCTGTCTTCTCAGCCCCTGTTAACCCGAGGAAAGAGGTTTAATCATATCATCTCTTTTAGTTTTTCATAGGAGATTTGGCCGGCGATCCCTCCGGATTTTTGCGTACTAGAACTTCCGCAAATAATACCCGCTTTCAGGCAAGTTTTTAAATCATAACCATGGAGAAAACCAAAAACAAATCCGGCATCAAAATTGTCTCCGGCTCCTACCGTATCAGCCACCTCAACATTTAGTCCGGGCATTTCATAATGTTCTTTTCCCTTATACACTTCAGCCCCATCTCTGCCTTTTTTAACGGCTATAATCTTCGTCTTGTCCTGTAAGAATTCTACCGCCGCTCTTATATTGTTTTTCTTGGTTATTCCCAACAGTTCATTTTCATTTGGGAAAAATATGTCGATATATGGTAAAATGTCCAAGACACCTCCTTCCCACTGTTCCGCAGGATCCCAGTTGGTATCCAAACTGATGGTCATCCCTTTTTCCTTTGCTTTTTTAACAATCTCTTTGTAATGGGGTTGCAACCTTTGGGTCAAATAATAGCTGCCAATATGCAAATGCCTGGCATTAACATTGTTTAAAACCTGTAATACGTCACCGGCTCTAACTTCATCTATCGTTCCAGGATATGTTAAAATCGCCCTGTCGTTTTCTTTACATATGGCAACCCCGACGCCGGTCTTTTTCCCCTTTTCAACACGAACATAATCGACAATAACTCCTGCCTTCCTCAACTTATCCAGGACAATTTCGCCAAAGAAATCCTCTCCCAAAACACCAATCCCTGCTGTCTTTAGATTTAATTTGGCGCATTGGCAGGCAAATATACTTGAAGAACCCCCAAGTTCAAGAAGATAATCGCCAATAATCTTTTCCTTCTGCCCAAACTCGGGAATAATGTCCCCGCCCCAAACCAGAAAATCTACGCAAAGATCCATCGCGGTTACGATATCATATTTATTAGTCATAATTTCCCTCCATGTTCTTTGCATTCCCGCATCAATTTTATCGATTCCGCCTGCTCAATTCAGATTTTGATCCAGGATACTAAACCAGCCGGCATATCCGGGTTAATCCCTTTATTTACCGCTTTATAATAGGCCAACCCTTGCATAACAAAGGACCCATATAGGGCAAGAACTTCAGGAAAAGCATCCCACCCGAGATTAAAAGAATAATCGGCTGTTTCAAAATTATCCAATGGTGAAATCACTAAACACTTGGCCCCTTTGTTCTGACAGTCTCTAATAACATCTTCTTCCAACTTCTTTTCTTTTCCGTTACTAAAGATAACAGTTAAATAGGAGTCATCTAACATGATTATAGGTCCATGTCTTAATTCCAAGGTTTGATAATAATTGGCCTTTTGTTGCGCCATTTCAATACAGATATAAGCTCCTTCAATAGCAACCCCGTAAAGTTCTCCATTTCCTAAAACGACAAGGTTCTCCCAGTTGGAAAAAGTATCCACTATTTTTTTAATCTTATTTTCCACATCCGGTCCTAAACTCTCCAGTTTCACAAGGTATTTCTCCAAATCCCTTATTAACGCTTGATCATTTCCAACTAAAGCCGCGATTAAAATCACTGACAGGTATAGATTGGAAAACGAGCGAGTCTGACAGATACTTATCTCATTTGCCCAAGGAATACAAAGGAACAATTCCGAGCTATTACGGATTAAAGCATCTTCATTTTCTGAAATACTTAAAACCTTTGCGTTACAGGTTTCTTTAATAAATTCGACCGCGTATAAAGTCTCTGTGGTATTACCTGACCGGGAAGGGGCAATTACCAACGGTCTTTTATAAGCTTTTTGAAAATAATCTTTGTTCATAATCACATTGCCACTTGTTACTGCATAGCTTTTAATCCCCGTCTTATTTTCAAAGGTCATAGCGGCAGACTTTGAAAGCCAGTAGCTGGAACCGCAGGCTACAAAAACAACCTCTTCCGGTTGATTATGAGCAAAAAATTCTTTAATCGTATTTTTTCTTTCCAAAATATATTTGAAGGTTTCCGTTAAACTCTGATATTGTCCGAATATCTCCTGATAGGATTGGTACATTTATCGCACGCTCCTTTGTGATTATTCTTCCATTATTTCTCTTTTTGCCTTTTCGTAGATTTTATCTAACTCTTTGCGGATATCATCTTCAATTTCATAATTATGATTTTTCACTTTGGCAATCGCTATCTCCCTGGCCTTTTCCCGGATGGATTTCTTCTCTTTATGGTTTTGCCATTGGGCAAGAGATTCATGGGTAAATAGTTTCGGATCCCATAATTCCCGGTAGTGCTCTAATGTTGTTGAATGTTCCAGGTATGTATTTCCCGCAGCAACCTCTTTTATGATGTCAACCCCTAAAGATTCTTCATTAAAGAAAAACCCCTTAATTACCCTTTTGACATATTGAACTATTTCATAATCAATAACAACCTGTTCAGGGCAGTAAATCTCATCGACGGCCAACAGTCCCGCATTAGTAAAGATTCTGGCTCCTGCCAGGGCGGCAACCAGGGTATTGGCCGTTTTCTCAGCGGCCGCATGGGCATCAGGTTCTTTCGCGGTAGTCAAGAGAGATTTCGCAACAACCGGTATTTGGTAATAATTATTTAACTCTATCTGCATAGTTAATGCCAACAGATCCTCGGGCGAGCCGTAGACAAAACTCGCAAAACGCATATCAAAGGGATGTACTCTGATACTGTCAATTGGTATACAGTAGACGTTTGACCCGGGACAAAGAAGTTTAAGCAAAGTTATGCCGGCAAATAATTCTGCCATACTTTGGACATAAGCACCCGTAATAAAGATCGGGGCAGTCATTCCCATAATCGGCAATGTTCCTACAAACAACGGTATGTTTTCGTTTCTAAACTTATATATGATATCCAACTCATTATATGAGGTCTTAAATGGACTTTTTATCCATAAACCCAAACTAAAGTATTTGTCGGCCGCTTGTGACATCTCATAGACATATTTGGCCACCCGGTATGATGATTTTTCATTTGCCTCAAAGATACTGTTAGACCGCTGGGAACTATATTGCCAGCTAATTTTGTAATGTAATAATTCTTGCAATTCATTGTTTTTTATATCACCCGGTCTAACCGGTGCCGAACCCAACATGCCAAAAGAATCTGCCAATTTAGTAAAATTAACCAGATCTTCTACTGTTGCCTCCCTCAGGTTCCCTGTTTCCAAGTCATAAGTATTTAAACTATACGCCCCTGATATAATGGTAAAATCCATATTTTTTACTTCATCGGGATATTTTTGCTCTTTAATTGCCCATTCAACTAATTTTTGGTCAAAGCGCAAATATGGGCCATCGCTCCTGACACCCGTCTCCTTCTCCAGTAATTCCCTCACTCCGTCATGGGGAACACTGATTCCGATTTCCCCTACGAGTTTTATGGCGGCATTATGCATTTTTTCAATCTCTTCTACGGAGAGACTTCTTTTTAGGGCGGGAAAGATTCGTTCCATCATATTACCTCCTTCCTCGGCAACATCCTTAAACAAGTCCTTTTATTAGAAAACCTTCACATTACATCAAATTTTACTTTACAGCTCCACTGGTTAAACCCTTAACAAAGTACTTCTGGCCCAATAAATAAATTATGATCATTGGCACCCCTACAAACAAGGCTCCCGCCATCACCAAAGGCTGGTTCATTGTAAACCGCCCCTGTAATGAACTTAACATGACGACTATCGTTCTTTTCATTGGCTCCTGTAAAAATAAAAGGGCCAGCAAAAGTTCATTCCAGACCCAAAGGCCATTGGCAATGAACAAGGTGACAAGAGCCGGTTTGGAAAGGGGCATGACAATTTTAAAAACAATCATAAATTCGCTGCAACCGTCGATCTTGGCCGCCGAAAAAATATCGTCAGGGATTGATTTAAAGAAGCTGGTTAAGCAAAAAACGGTGAAAGGCACCATAAGACCGGCATAGACTAGGCTTACAAATTCAATCTTGTTTAATAAATTTAACCGGGCAAAACTTGAGTAAAGAGGAATAATAATCGTAATCAAGGGGATTGAGGTCATGGCGATTGTTATATTGAATAAAAATTCTTTTCCCCTAAAGTTCATCTTAGCATAGGCAAGGGCCGGAAAAACTGATAAAACAATGACAATTGTTGTCGATAAAAAAGTTAATGCTACAGTATTAAAAAAATAACGGTAAAATTGTCTTTCAATTATAAGGTTATATATGTTCTCCAGGGTTGGACTATGAGGTAGTCCAAAGGGGTTTTGATAGAATTCGGCATTGGTTTTAAAAGCTGTTATGAACATATAGTAAAAGGGAAATAAGGCAACCAGGGAAGAGATAATTAAAAAACCATGCAGTAGTATTTTTCTTAGTGTTTTCACCGCTAAAACTCCTCCGCTTCTCTTTGCAGCTTGTTATTTAAATAGATAAATACCAGCATTGCCAATAAAAGGATTATGGATAATGCTGAAGCCATCCCGGGCATATTCCTTTGGAAAGCATATTTGTATATTTCCAACTCGAGAACGGTAGTATAACCAGCCGGACCGCCACCGGTTATAACAAAGACGTAACTAAAAATCCAGGAAAAAATGATCATTATATGATATACAATATAGAAATTGATTAAACCCTTAAGTTGAGGGATGATTACAAAAAGGAGTGTTTGTAAGGTATTGGCCCCGTCAACTTTTGCTGCATCGAGAAGTCTCTCATCAAGAGAAGTCAATCTGGATAAAAAGAGAATTATGCCAAATCCCAGTTCCTTCCATATGATGGTAAACCCGATTGAATAGATGGCAATTTTGTGATTGCTCAACCAGTTTTGAGCGAGAAAGGAGAGGTTGATACTCTTCAGAAATTCATTAATGATCCCTCTGTCCCTAAGTAAATAACTGAAAAGGATGCCCACGACAACAATGGAAATAACTTTGGGTAAAAGCACCACTGTTTGGTAAATCTTGGTTCCCTTGATATTGCTGTAAAAAATGAAGGCGAAGATGATGGAGAAAAGCAATAAGATTGGAATTACCAATATCAGTTTGAGGTTGTTTAAAAAAGCAAGTTTTGTCGTAGGCGCCTCAAACAATAGATAATAATAATTCTGTAAACCTACAAATGTTTTGGTTCCCCCTTGATATTTAAAAAAGCTGTCGGGAATTATTTTCAGAATGGGATAAAAAAAGACGAATCCTACCAGTAATAACGAGGGAAGCACAAATAAGTAAGGGATTATTCCTTTACTTTTTCTCAAAATTAACCATCCTTGCTTTAAGTATTTTTTTAAATCTATCGGTGAGATCTGAATCTCACCGATAGATTTGAGCCGTTTGTTCTTATCTGCTCATCCATTTCTTGTAATTTTCAACAGCCTGTGGATTCATTTGCCTCCAGGTACGAGCCACCTCTTCAACCATCTTTCCTGCTTCTTCCGGACTAATCATGCCCAAAATCAGTTTTTGACCGGCGGGAATTAACCCCGATTCGATAATGTAATAGGGCATTAAAGCATCTGTAAACCAGCTTCCCTTTTTAAACCCTCCCTCAATTAGCTCGAAGATATATCTGACTTGAGGGTCTTCGATCTTTGAGAAATCAAAGCGGTCATCAGCCTGGTAAGTAGAGTAATTGGTTATCTCTAGCAAGGCATTCATCCGTTCCTCGCTATGTAAATATTTAAGGAAATCAGCGGCAATTTCTTTGTTCTCCGACCAACTGGTAACGAACAGGGTAATCGGGGCAACTGGTATCCAATCTACCGGTTCCCCTGTAACGGATGGAAAGCTCATAAAACCTATCGCATCTGCGCCAAAATCGTTATAATAGTGAATTGCCTGTTGCGTATTGATGAAAGCAAAAGCCGCATTGTTTTTTACCAGTTCGGCATAGGATTCTTCCAATGGTATAGACATGCATCCCTCAATTAAATAACCTTTTTTGTTTAATTCATCCAGTCTATACCACATATCAACAAATTCAGGATCGGTAAAACTTCTTTCCCCAATCACTGCTTCTTTGACCGCATCTCTTGAGGTGAAATATTGCGGCCAGAAATGACATGACAGGACGGCCACTTCAAAACCGGGATCCTTAAACCCTACAGATACAGGAGCAATTCCGGCATTTTTCAACTTTTCACAGACGTCTAAAAATTCTTCCCAGGTCAAAGGAGGCTTTTCCGGATCCAAATTGGCTTTGCGGAAAAGATTCTTATTGTAAACCATGATATTACCGTAGCCATAGAGATCGCAACCCCATATTTTCCCGTCATATTCCGACATGCCCTTGCCCAACCAGTGGTTTATCTCTTCTTTACTCACCAAATTATCAAGGGGGGCCAGGTTGTTTTCCCAAATTTCTTCCAATTGATATACTCCGTACCATACTGTCGCAATATCAAGTTTGGACTTTCCTTCCGCGGCGGCCCTAAAGGCGGGAATCAAATTATCAGTGGGCTGTAAAATATCGACAATCTTGACTCCGGTCTTTTTTTCGTATTCTTTAACCGAGTCTTTGATAAAATCCTCAAGACCGGGACTCTCCTGTCCTCCCCACCACCACATGACTAAATCTTTGGCTTGGGCATTAACATGAATGGCGGACAAACATAAAAGCACTATTAGAAAAAAGAAAATACCTTTGATCTTTTTCATTTTTGTTCTCCTTTCGCGTGATTATTTTTAAGCCATTAGAAAAGAACCTGGTAAAACAAACCCCCTTTCTTTTATATTTAGTTAAAATTCAGGTGTCCTATATACGTCCCCATGATCAATACAAGGTTCTTTTCCCAATAAATACTTTTATATTATGTTATTATGTCATTATTTTATCATATTGTTATTATAATATTAACAATTAGAGTATACTATGGCTTAAAATAATTGTCAAGTAATTTACGATGAATGAAACGTTGCCCTTCCGTGCCGTACGGTAAATAAGTCTCTTTCCCCTGCGGGACCTTGGGAAAACGGCACAAATAAATAAGCCCGGACCCTTTATGGATGAAACGGGGCTGGGAGGTCCGGGAACCCCTCTTCAATTCCCCACAGGACCCGGGAATAAAAGGAAAACCAATCTAATATACATCATACCTTTATTGGCCGGTTTTACAACAGGCCTTGACAGGGAAGATGTTGTTCCTTACATAACCTCGGCGCCACCGGCGGCGGTACTGACAAATAACCTTCCTTCCCTCCCTGTTTGCCGCCGGTAATTTTCCACCACCCGCCGCGAAAAATCTTCCACCGCCCCGGCGGCCACCAAGTTAACGGTGGAGCCGCCAAAGCCCCCGCCCGTCATCCGGGCGCCGAGCACTCCGGGCACTTTCAGGGCCAGTTCCACCAGGAGATCAATCTCCGGGCAACTCACTTCGTAATGGTCGCGGAGGGAATCGTGAGAGGCGTTCATCAACACCCCAAAAGCTGCCAAATCGCCCCGTTCCAAAGCGGCCACACTTTTTTGTACCCGGTCGTTCTCGGTAATCACATGCCGGCAACGCTGATAGATTACCGGATCCAGTTCTTTCCGGCACTCCTCCAGTTGTTCCAGGGTTACATCCCGCAAGGCTTTAATCCCCGGGAACCGCCGTGCAAAAAAGGCCGCTCCCTCTTCGCATTCCCGCCGCCTCCGGTTGTACTCCGAATCCACCAAAGCGTGCTTAACCCCGCTGTGACAGATTAAAATCCGGTAGTCGTCAAGTTCCAGCGGAACATGCCGGTAGGCTAAGGAGCGGCAGTCCAGATAAAGGGCGTGCCCCTTTTTTCCCATGAGGGAGATGAATTGATCCATAATCCCGCACCGCATTCCCACAAATTCGTTCTCCGCCCGTTGACAAAGCCGGGCCAGGGTTGGCCCCTCCAGGGAAAAACCCGCTACTGCCTGAATAACCAAAGCGGTACCCACTTCCAGCGCCGCCGAGGAGCTGAGGCCCGCGCCCTGGGGGATGTTGCCGCCAAAAGCGATCTCCATGCCGCAAAGATCTATCCCCTCCGCCTTTAAAACATGGAAGACTCCTCGCAGGTAATTGCTCCACCGGTACTGTTCATCGAAGCTGATGGGTTCATCCAAGGAAAAAACCACCTGTTCCCCATAATCGCGGGAATAAATTTGGACCCGGCTATCATCACGCTTCCGGGCGGCAAAATAAATCCAAAAATCAACAGCCATGGGAAAAACGAAGCCCTCGTTATAGTCGGTATGTTCGCCGATGAGGTTGACCCGTCCCGGAGCCCGGGCGGTAACCACCGGCTCCTTGCCGCGGCCGAAAACATCGAAAAAGACTTCTCTTATTTTTTCGCTCTCCTTCACTTCCTTATCCCTCCTCTTTTTCCTCCAGACGGCAAAAAACTGGTTCCGCCGGTAAAAACCCTGCAGTTTTTTGTTTTTGCCGGTCACTGCCCATGCTTTATCCAAGCGCCCGCACTTCGTCAAGGTTTCGGGGACCTTTTCCCCGGAGTTCGGCGGCCTTCTCCTCCGCCAGCGTATCATTGATAAAATTCCCTGCGCCCGCTTCACATCCGGCCAGGTATTTCAATTTATCCGCGGTACGGTAGGGGGGATAAAACTCAAAGTGTAAATGATAATAGGGGTAACTTTCCCCGTCGGTGGGCGCTTGATGGACTACCATCACATAAGGAAAGGAAAAACCGAACAAAGAATCATACTTCACCAGCAGCCCCTTTAAAACCAGGGCCAAATCTTCACAATCCCCGGCGGTAAACTCGGCCATGGAAGCCAAGTGCCTTTTGGGCGCCAGATAAACTTCATAGGGATAGCGGGCGAAAAAGGGCAAAAAAGCCAGGAACTTTTCGCCTTCCAAAATTATTCTCCGGCCGTCCGCCACTTCACCCTCTAACACCTGGCAAAAGAGGCAGGCTCCTTTCTCCCGGAAATATTTCCGGGAAGAAGAGAGTTCCTTCTCGATTTTGGGCGGGATAAAAGGAAAGGCATAAATTTGCCCGTGGGGGTGATGCAGGGTAACCCCGACCGCTTCCCCTTTGTTTTCAAAAATAAAGACATACTTGATAAAATCTTTCTTCCCCAGTTCAAGATAACGGTCCTGCCAGACACGGATCAAGTTCCGGATCCGGGAGAGGGGCATCCCGGCCAAAGTTCCCCGGTGCTCGGGAGAGTACAATACCACCTCGCAAATGCCCTGCGCCGGAAGGACCGGAGAGTAAGGGACCCCTTCCACCGCCGGCGGCGGCGGTTCCTTCTGCAAGGAAGGAAATTTGTTTTCAAAAACTACGATGTTGTAATCATCCCGGGGCACCTCCGTGGGGAATCCCCCCGGTCTGGTGGGACAAAAGGGACAAAAGTCAGGAGGGGGCAGGAAAGTACGTTCCTGGCGATGGGTGGCGGTAATCACCCATTCTTCCAAAAAGGGATGCCAGCGCAATTCCGACATTCAGCCGTCCCCCCCTTCCTCCGGAGATTGCCTTTTTCCCCCGGGCAGCGGGATGAAGTCATAGAAAATCAAGTATCTGCCGTCCGCCAGGCGCACGGTTTCTTTCTTCATAAATTCCCCTTTTTCCTCTATTTTTCGCTCCTTTTCTTTACTCATGGTTTTGACTCCTTTTACACCAATTTTACCGCCAGTCCTTTTTCCCGCAGGCGGGTGATCTCCTCCGGGTCTGCTTTTTGATCGGTGATGAGCAAATCTATCTCCTCCAAATCCGCCACCTTGGCCAGGGCTATCTTGCCGACTTTTCTGGAATCGCACAGTAAAATCCGCCGGCGGGCGGCTTTAAGCAACAAGGTTTTCATCTCTGCTTCGGCAATGTTCACATTGGTTACGCCGGTCTCCGCCTCAATCCCGCCGGCGCCCAACAACACCACGTCGGCGTGGATTTTGCTCAAAATAAATTCCCCGTAGGGATTGACCAGCGAATGTTGTTTCGCCCGCAGCGTGCCGCCGGTAACAATTACGGTAATACCGGGATTATCCTCCAGAAGAAGGGCAATGTTCAAAGCATTGGTGATGACCAGCAAATTTTCCTTCTTGCTCAGGTGCCGGGCGGCGGCGGTAACGGTCGTTCCCACATCCAAAATAACCGTCTGGCCGCTGGCTACCATCTCCGCTGCCGCCCGCCCTATCCTCTCCTTCTCCCCGGAAAAAGAGGTTTCTTCTTTTTGAAACGGGCGTTCAAAACCGGTCGGGGAATTCAAAATCGCTCCCCCGTGGGTGCGGCAGAGTAACCCCCGGGACTCCAGCGCCGCCAAATCCTGCCGGATGGTGACCTCAGAGACGCCCAGTTCCCGGGCTAATTCTGTCACCCGGCACCGGCCCTGCCGCTTTAAGAGTTTAATAATGAACTCCTGTCGTTCTTCAGGAAACATTTTACTTCACCACTTCCATTTTACGTTTTTCTTTGTTTTTTGTCAATTGGTTATTTATTTTTATTTTTTCCTTCGTTTGTTTCTTCTCCAACGGCAACTTGTTATGGCCGTAACAAAAACAAATCCTTTTTTGTAATGGTGTAAATGCTGATTAAAGATTAAAAAGGGATATACTTAAAAGAGATTGGCGGTTGTCTTTTCTTGTTTCCATTTTGAAAAAACTTTACATTATAGTAGGTTTTTTTCGGATTTTGCCGAAATTATTAATAAACTTCTGTGAAAGGGGTATCATTATGCTTGACACCATCGCCGGAACGGTCCGGGGATTAGCCGCGGATATGGTAGAAAAAGCCCAATCCGGGCATCCCGGTATGCCTTTGGGCGCGGCTGAACTGGCGGCTGTTCTTTATTCCGAAATCTTAAGACATGACCCGGCCGCCCCCGACTGGCCGGACCGGGACCGTTTCGTCCTTTCCGCCGGACACGCCTCGGCACTGCTTTACATCCTGCTCCATTTGACCGGCTACGACCTCTCCATGGAGGAATTGAAACGTTTCCGGCAGTTGGGCGCCAAAACTGCCGGTCATCCTGAATACGGTCTCGCCCCGGGAATTGAGACCACAACTGGGCCCCTGGGACAAGGACTGGCCAACGCCGTGGGTATGGCTTTGGCTGAAAGGATGTTGGCCGCCCGCTTCAACCGTCCCGGTTACGAAATTGTAAACCACTATACATACGTCCTGGCCGGGGACGGTTGTCTGATGGAAGGAGTGACGGCGGAGGCCTCTTCCTTAGCCGGCCACCTGGGACTGGGTAAACTGATTGTCTTCTATGACGACAACCAAATTACCATCGAAGGCTCGACGGGCCTGGCCTTTACGGAAAATGTCGCCGAACGCTATGCCGGTTATGGATGGCACATCCAAAGAATTGACGGTCACAACCCCCGGCAGATCCTGCAGGCAGTAAATAAAGCCAAAGCCATTACCAACAAGCCGTCTTTAATTATCGCCAAGACCGTCATTGCCAAAGGCAGTCCCCTGGAAGGAAGCCACAAATCCCACGGGGCGCCCTTGGGCCAAGAAAATATCGCCGCCTTGAAGAAAAATTTGGGGTTACCGCCGGTGGAATTTTATGTTCCCGATGAAGTTTACCGGCATTTTGCCGCCAAGCAACAGGAGTGGAAAAAAGCGAGAGAACTCTGGGAAGAAAAATTCCGGGCTTGGGCTGAAGAATATCCCGCTTTGAAAGAAGAATGGGAGCGGGTGATGAAAAAAGAACTGCCGGTCAATTGGGAAACCGCCCTCCCCGCTTTCGACGATTCTCCCGCCGCGACCCGGGACAGCGGGGGCAAGATCCTTAACGCCCTGGTCGCCCGTCTGCCGGAACTGGTCGGCGGTTCCGCCGATCTTGCCCCTTCCACCAAGGCCTATATTGACGGCGCCGGTTCGGTGAAGGCCGGTGACTTTTCCGGCCGGAATCTTCATTTTGGTGTCCGTGAGCATGCCATGGGCGCCATTTTAAACGGCATCTCCCTGCACGGGGGGTTCCGGGTCTTCGGTTCAACCTTCCTGGTCTTCTCCGATTACATGCGGCCCCCGATCCGGCTGGCGGCCCTCATGAAACAGCCGGTGATCTTTGTTTTTACCCATGATTCTTTCTATGTCGGTGAAGACGGCCCCACTCACCAGCCGGTAGAACACCTTGAAGCCCTGCGGGTTATTCCCGGATTACAGACCATCCGTCCGGCCGACACCCGGGAAACCGCCGGGGCCTGGCTGGCCGCCATACGGAGAACGGACGGTCCCACCGCCCTCATTCTCAGCAGGCAAAAACTGCCTTCCTTACCGGGTTCTTCTGTGGAAAAGGTAGCCCGGGGCGGGTATATCATCCGGGAAACGGAAGGGGAAAACCCGGATCTGATCATCCTCAGTTCCGGCAGTGAAGTCTCCCTCGCCACAGCCGCTGCCGATCTCCTGGCGGCAAGCGGGAAAAGAGTGCGGGTGGTCTCTGTTCCCTGCCGGGAACTTTTCCTAGATCAGGATCCGGAGTATCTCCGTAGTATATTGGGGGAGGATATTCCCCGGGTGGCCATTGAAGCCGGGGTAGGCAACGGCTGGTACCGGCTGGTCGGCACCGGCGGTCTCGTCATCTCGCTCGAAAGATTCGGGGAAGGCGGTCCGGCCAAAGACCTGGCCGCATACTTTGGCTTTACCCCGGAGGCGGTAGCGGAGAAAATCAAAAAGCACTTCCAGTGGGACTGACGTCCTGCCCCGGCTGTGCCGTCCGGCCCGGTTGTGCCCGGCAAAAGAAAATCCCCGGTTATCCCGGGGGTTTTTTAATGTGCAGATTCCACCTACCACCAGATTGCCGTCGCCAAATCACCTAAAATCACCAGCACCCCCGCCAAAAGCACCCAGGAAAAATAACGCCGGAGCCCGCTTCCGGATAACCGGCGGGAAAAAGCCGCTCCAAGCTGGGAGCCGGTAAGAGAACCCACAAGGAGCATGACGACCAGTAACAGATCAATATTCCCCTGTGCGGCATGGCGCAGTGCACCGTAACCGCTGGCCAAAGCAACCTGTAAAGCGCTGGTCCCGGCTGCCACATGCGTCGGTACCCCAATAACATAGACTAGGAGCGGGAAATTGACAAAACCGCCCCCAACTCCCATCATACCGGTGAGAATCCCCACCAAAAAACTTAGCGTCAAAGGGACCCAAAGACTTATAGATGGGATCTGACTACGGGGAAAAGCAAGTAAAGGGTAAACCTTCCAATTTCGTAGACCCAACCCAATGGTAGCCGCTGTTTCGTCTCCTGCCCCCGTTGACGTCCGGGAAGTCTCACGGCGAATAAAAAAAGCCACTCCCATCATGAGAATGATAAACAAACCGGTTAAAAACAAGTCCAGAACGAAAAAAGAACGCCCGTTAAGTATAACCTGGTTACCGGCATCCAGAAAATTCAGTATTCGCACACCGATCTCCGTATCGGCCAAAGCCCCGGCTGCCATAATACACCCCAATAAGGGATCAATCGTCCTTTGTTTCCAGTGTTTTCCCGCTGCCGCCAGGCAGGTAAAAAAGATCTGTAATAGACTGCTGCCTATGGCCAACGGGAAGGGTATGCCGAAGAAAATTCTCAGGAACGGTGTGAGTAAAAAACCACCCCCGGCGCCAAACATACCGGACATAACACCGACAATCAACCCAAAACGATTAAACCGGGAAGACTGACAGCCACTCCAACGGCGGGAAGATTGATTGTTAACATTAATATAGGACTCCTCCCATGATGATTCTCTTAATGATTCTTGAGAGGGATAAAAATTTATTATTTATTATTAAACAAGGTTATACTCGTCCATAGATAAATAATTTATGATTAATAAAACTTCTTAACCATATTAGCTTGTTCCTTTATTTTAACAAAAAGTTTAAAGGTATGGCACACACAAGAAATAAGAAAAAAGGTTATAATTAATAGAAAAAAATTAAAGAGGTGTTTTTATTGCCAACCCCGCTTCCGGTTAATAACAGAAGACTGGTCCTTGTTGCCAACCGTTTGCCCCTCAGCATCACCCGTAAGGGGGGGAAATTAAGGATCACGCCCGGTGATGACGGGTTGGCGACCCTTTTTTTCCCGGACAACAACTGGTTGTGGGTTGGCTGGCCCGGACTCAGTCCCGGTAACAACAGGGAGAAACTTATGATCGAGGAAACCCTGCAACGTGATTTTAATTGCTACCCTGTTTATTTGACGGCCTCCGATTTAAAAAAATATTACTATGGTTTCAGTAATAAAACCTTGCGGCCGCTTTTTCATTATTTCCCCACCCACTGTACCTATAATCCCGCGGAATGGGAATCCTACCAAAAGGTCAATCAGTTGTTCTGCGGGCGTCTACGGGACGTTCTTCGCCCCGG
Source organism: Bacillota bacterium (assembly GCA_036678685.1). Classification (GTDB taxonomy): domain Bacteria; phylum Bacillota; class UBA4882; order UBA10575; family UBA10575; genus JAZIHH01. The sequence continues at coordinate 289,008 of JAZIHH010000020.1, read as the reverse complement.
TGACATGGTTTGGATCCATGACTATCACCTGCTTCTCCTTCCCGCCCTGCTTCGTGAGGAACGGCCGGAGACCGCCGTGGGACTGTTTCTACATATTCCTTTTCCCTCCATGGAAATATTCCGCCTGCTGCCCTGGAGGGAAAATATCCTCCGGGGAATGCTGGGGGCGGACCTGATTGGTTTTCATACCTCCGACTACAGCCGGCATTTTCTCAGTTGCGCCAGGCGCATCTTGGGAATAGAACACGAAAACGGGCAAGCTGCGTACGGCGGCAGACGGGTAAAAGTTGCTGCTTTCCCGATGGGCATAGATGCGGAAAAATATTCTGCGGCAGTTACGGCGCGGACGGTGGAAAATAGAAAAGAGCTTTTGCGCAAAAAAATAAAAACCGGGAAAATAGTATTATCCGTGGACCGCCTGGATTTCACCACAGGAATTCCGGAGCGTCTCAAAGCTTTTGCGCTTTTTCTGGAAAACAACCCGGAATGGCACAAACGGTTAACTTTAATTATGTTATGTATTCCGTCCCGGACCAAAGTCCGCCAGTACCAGTTATTAAAGGACGAAATCGAAGAGTTGGTCGCAAAGATTAACAACCGTTTTGCCACGCCGGAGTGGTTACCCGTCCATTATCTGTACCGTACTCCTCCCTTCGAAGAATTGGTTGCTCTGTACGGTATTGCCGACCTGGCGTTGGTCACTCCGTTGCGGGACGGAACGAACCCGGTCGCCAAAGAATACCTTGCCTGTCAAAGCCGGGACGGGAAAGGGGTTCTTATTCTCAGCGAAACCGCCGGTTCCGCCCCGGAACTTCCGCAAGCCCTCATCGTCAATCCCCATGATCTCGAGATGGTGGCCGGAGCCATTGCCAAAGGCCTGACTCTCTCCGATGAAGAGAAAAGAGCAAACATTGATTGCATGGCTGAAAGAATTAAAAAGCACAATATTTTTCGCTGGGCGGAAGATTTTATTCAACATCTGGCCGCCGTCAAAGAAGATGAGAAACAAAACCAGCCATCCGGGGGGAGGCAACAAAAGATTACCGGCGGCACCGGATAACATCCGGCAGACGGAAAGGCAACCGGCGCCCGTACCATCAAAGATTATAAAATCAGCCCCGCGAGAAAATCCGGTGTTTTCTTGCGGGGCTGGCAAGCGTCTTCCCGGGATGAATACCGGTTATGAACCCTTATGATCCCCGCCGCCCGCGGCCGGACAACGAGAGGTTCATATTGCGTACCGCACACAACTTGCCGCACATGGTGCAAGTATCCTCTTCCGCCGGGACGGATTTTTCCCGCATGGCCCGGGGCTTTTCCGGATCCAGGGCCAGACTGAACATCTTCTCCCAGTCCAGTTCTTGACGGGCACGGCTCATTTCGTCATCCCACTCTTGGGCCCCGGGGATTTTTTTCACCAGATCCGCAGCATGCGCCGCAATCCGGGCGGCGATGACCCCCTCCTTAACTTCTTCCGGATCCGGAAGTTTAACATGTTCGGCGGGGGTGACATAACATAAAAAGTCCGCGCCCGCCGCCGCGGCAATTGCGCCGCCGATGGCCGCCGTAATATGGTCATAGCCGGGCGCAATATCGGTAACAACCGGCCCCAAAACATAAAACGGCGCGTTGTGGCAGAGCTTTTTCTCCAAAAGCACATTGGCGGCGATCTCATCCATCTTCATATGCCCCGGTCCCTCGATCATCACTTGTACATCCTGTTCCCACGCGCGCAGGGTTAATTCTCCCAATACCATTAACTCCGCCACCTGCGCCGCATCCGTCGCGTCCCGCACCGAACCCGGGTGGCAGGCATCTCCTAAACTCAAGGTCACATCGTACTCGCGACAAATGGCCAATAGATCATCAAAAGCCTCATAGAAAGGGTTTTCTTTATTATTCCCTTGCATCCAGACGTAAAGCAAGGAACCGCCCCGGGAAACAATATTCGTCAGCCGGGGATTTCGCTGAAAGCGGTCGAGCACCTCCCGGTTGAGACCCGCATGAATAGTGAGAAAATCCACTCCGTCCTCGGCATGGGTCCTGACCACCTCCAGAAAATCCGCGGTGGTTAAATCGAGAAATTCTTTCTTGAGGGCACAGGCGGCATCATAAACCGGTACCGTCCCCACCATTACCGGAGAGAGTTCCAGGACGCGCCGGCGGAAATCCCGGGTTTCACCAAAGGAACTTAAATCCATCAGCGCATCGGTCTTCAGAGCCAAGGCTTGTTTCACCTTGGCGAGTTCACCTTCGAGATCATAACAGTCCCCGGAAACACCCAGATTAACGTTGATCTTTGTCCGCAGGCCGTACCCCACCCCTTCGGGATTGGCCGGCCGGTGCTTTTTATTACAGGGAATTATTACTTCACCCCGTGCCATTCTCCGGCGCAACTCTTCCGGTTCGAGCCTTTCTTTGCGGGCGACTTTTTCCATTTCCGGCGTAATGATTCCCTTTTTCGCAGCCTCCATTTGTGTCCGGTATTCCATTTTAATCCCCCCAGTAATTTTTCGTTATTAAGCGCAGGCGACGCACTTTTTCCCCAATATCCTCCGCCCCGACGATCTCCGTGACCATGGCGACACAACGCGCCCCGCACCGGCATACTTCTTCCAGGTTGTTCTCTTTAATGCCGCCGATCGCCACCACCGGGAGGGAAAGTTGTTCCAGGGTAAATCGCAAATATTCCAAACCGACCGGCGGTACCACATCCTTCTTTGTCTTTGTCGGAAAAATGGGACCGGCGCCGATATAATCGGCTCCTTCGGCTGCCGCCCGGCGGGCCTCGGCCGGGGAATGGGTGGAAACCCCGATAATCATCCCCGGGCCCAGCAGTTCCCGGGCCTGGGGCAGAGGCAGGTCATCCTGGCCCAAATGGACGCCGTCGGCCTTTACCATCAGCGCCAGATCCACATGGTCGTTGATGATTAAAAGAGCACCCTTCTCCCTTGTCATCCGCCTTAAGATCATCGCCTCCCGGTATTGATCGCCCATCTTTTTTTCTTTCTCCCGGTACTGAATGATCCGGATCCCCGCCGCCAGCATTGCGGCAACCACCTGTGGATTGGTTCGCCCCAAAGAATACTCCTCCGCCGTAATTCCGTAAATCGAACGGTCAAAAAAGGCCAGGCGGTCTTTTTTCTCCTCCATAAATGAGAGGGTCTTTTCCAGATCGTAGAGGCGAAAACGCAGTTCTTCATATTTTTTGGCTGCTTCGTCCTCGTGCAGGTAATGCAGGGCTTCTTCAATCACCCTTATTCCTTCCTCCGCCCGGCGGAAGTTGGCGGCCGCCAGTTGCTGTAAATCCGTTTTCCGGTCCAATTTGCTCCGGGCGGAAATCTCCCGGCCGGGATCCCGGCGGGCCCCGCGGGCGGAGAGCAACTCCGCTTCCATACCGGTGAGGTTTTTCCGCACCGCGTGGCGGATCTCCCGCAGGGATGCGGTAAGGGCCGGATCCTCCCAGTAAAAACGGGCTACATCCTCGAGCACCCGCAAGCCTTCCGCCACCCGGTTGCGGTTGGCATCAAGCATCCGGTAGACCCCGCGCGCGCCGGTTTGCTTTTCAACCACCATTAAGGCCCTCCTCCTCCCATAATCTCCTGTTGCTGCAGACATATTCCAAAATTAAATCCGCCTGCTTGGCGGCGGCAATGTTTACCCTCGGCGCCAAGGGAGGATGACTGGCAGTAACTTCCCTGCTTTCGTCGCCGACCAGGTAAAAATCACCGCTTACCCTCCGGCAACGTATCTCATCACTTCTTCCCCATCCCGCCAGTCCGGAAGCGGCCACCAGCAGGTACGGGCGGGAAGTTTTCCGCCGGTGGGCAAAAAACAACCGTGCGAGCATGGCTTTTTCCCGCGGGTCATCCAAGGCCTCAACCAGAATATGGCACCCGGAAAAGAGCGGCCAATAGTTCTCCGGAACAATCCGGGCTGCCACGGCTTCCACCTTCAAATCGGGGTTAATCCGCAAAAGATTCTCGCGCAGGGCGTATACTTTCTCCCGGCCCACCTGGGACCAAAAGTAAAACTGGCGGTTGAGATTACTGATCTCAACCCGGTCATCATCAACCACCCGCAGGTGTCTAAAGCCGGAGCGGACAAGATGAACGGCGCAGTTGGAACCCAACCCTCCGGCGCCGGCCAGCCCAATCCGGACCTGGCGGATAACCCGGTATAGTTCTTCTCCCCACAGTTTTTGCAAGGCTTCTTCCAGCTTGTTCATGCTCCGCGCCCCTTCCTACCATAAGCGGTGCCAGTCTTTGAAGACGGGTTGATAACCGGAGGCTCTAATCATCTCCTTAATCTCTTCCACGGTTCGTCCGTCCGCCGGAAGAAACTGTTCCCCTCCCGCTTCCGCCGGCCGAGCATGACCGCCTACCGCGGTTACCGAAGCGGCGGAGATCCGGGTTACACCAAGCTTGATCAGGTGATCGCGCAACCGGGGTTTTTCCCTGGTCGAGACGGAAATTCCCGCCCGTGGCAGGAACAAACGGAGGGCCAAAATGATCTGAACAAGGTCACGATCGGTTACTTCCACCGGAGGAAGAAACCCCCCCAGGTTGGGGCGGACCCGCGGCACCGAGACCCCGATCTCAACGGCGGGGAATTTTCTTTGCAGGTAGGCGGCATGCAGGCCGGTAAAAAAGGCCTCCCGCCGCCAGTCATCCAATCCCAGCAAAGCCCCGATCGACAGGCTCCGCATCCCCGCCGCTCCCGCCCGTTCCGGGGCGGTCAGGCGGTAGAAATAATCCTTCTTCGGTCCCCGGGGATGCAGGTAGTCATAGGTTTCCCGGTTATACACTTCCTGGTAAATAGTTAAATAATCCGCCCCGGCGTTGACGAGCCGCCGGTATTCCTCCGTGGAAAGGGGATAAACTTCCAGCCCGAGAGCGGGAAAATATTCTTTTAAGATCCCCAGCGCTTCTTCAAGATAACTGACGGGTGTCACGGACCGGGATTCACCGGTGAGGACCAGGAGGTCCTGAAAGCCCTGGGCGGCAATGGCCTCCGCCTCCCTTCTGATCTCCTCGGCCGTAAGCCTTTTCCGCACCAAGCGGTGAGAGGCGCTAAAACTGCAATACCGGCAGTGATTGACGCAATGGTTGGACAGGTACAAGGGCGTATAAAGCATAATTGTCCGTCCAAAATTACGGAGGGTAAGCGCCCGGGCCCTCTGGGCCATTTCTTCCAGGCAATCTCCACCCGCGGGGGACAACAGGGTTAAAAAATCCAACGGTTTCAAGTACTCCCGGTCGAAGACAGCCCGGACTTGCCGGTGTTCGGTCTTCTCCCAAAAAGAAGAAAAATCGAATTCTGCGTAAAGCTCCAGTTCTGCCGCAAAGCTCATTTTTTCACCTCGTGGAGAAAACCGGTTAACGGGGAAGAGGGGGACGCATATTTCCTGGTCGCCGCCAGTCCGGCAAGAAAAGCCTCACGGCCGGCTTTTACCGCCCGGGCAAAGGCCCCGGCCATCCTCACCGGGTCCCCGGCGGTGGCAATAGCCGTATTTACCAGTACGGCATCGACCCCCATTTCCATGGCTTCCGCCGCCTCGGAGGGCCTTCCAATCCCGGCGTCCACGATGACTGGAACTTTGATTTCCTCCACCAAAATGCGGAGAAACTCCCGGCTCCGCAGTCCCCGGTTACTTCCGATCGGCGCCCCGAGAGGCATCACCGCCGCTGCTCCCGCCTCTTCCAACCGGCGGGCGATCACCAGGTCCGGTATGACGTACGGCAAGACGACAAATCCCTCTTTCACCAGGATTTCCGTGGCCTTGACCGTCTCCTCGTTATCCGGGAACAGGTATTTCTGGTCGGTTATAATCTCTATTTTCACCCAATTCCCGCAATTGGCCGCCCGGGCGAGCCGGGCGATACGTACCGCCTCCTCCGCATTCCGCGCTCCCGAAGTGTTGGGCATAATCGTGATTCCTTCCGGGATAAAACTCAACGGATTTTCTTGGGGGGAATGAAAATCAGCCCGGCGCAGGGCAACAGTAACCACTTCCGTGCCGGAAGCGGCGATAACGCCGGGCAACAAGGCATTGGGCAACTTGCCCGTACCGACCAAAAGCCGGCTGGAAAGGAACTTATCCCCGATTTTCAATTTGTCGTCTATTTCCACTTCCTTTAGCCTCCTCCAACAAAACGGACGATCTCCACAATCGCCTCTTCTTCTAAAAACTGTTTTTCCCACTCTTCTCTGTCTAAAATTTTTCCGTTATACTCCACCACCACCGTTTCCCCGGAAACTCCTTTCCGGACCAGCAAATCCTGGACTGTTTCCCCGGGGTTGGCCGTTTCTTTTTCCCCGTTTACATATATCTCCATTGTCATCCCCTCCTCATGACAGAAAAAAGGCTTACCTCCCACAGGTAAGCCTTTTTACGCCGGGATCACGCAACCCCCGCCCTTTTTACAGGTTACAGAGCCGCTCCATGATTCGGTTTTGGCTTCCCTCCGGTGGGATTACCCACATCAGGTTCAAGGGTCAGGGTTCGCTACCCTTTCTCAGCCCGCGCTACCGAGCTCCCCTAGCCAAAATGAAATATTCTTTTTTCAAGCCCCGCCTGACCTTATAAAACGTTCTTAAGAAGCAGGATTAAAAGATCTGTTTAAAAATATATATTCCCTTTTTGCTTCCTGATTCCTTTTTATCACGAAAAGTGAAAAGTAAAACTGGTGTAAAAAACGGATCGGACGCGCTTGATAATGGTGGAGGCGGGGGGAGTCGAACCCCCGTCCGAAGAGCCAACCACGGAAACTTCTCCGGGCGCAGCCGGATGTTTTAGTTCTCGTCGCCGGGTCACGCATCCGGCACGTTACCCTTTGACCAGCTCATTTCCTTAGCCTGTCTTCCTGAGCAAAAAGACAGGGGCAATCCGGATTGGTCGACGCCCACCCCGGGCTCCCGGATAAAACCCGGTTAGGACGGCTGCTTTATCTTAAGCAGCTAATGCCAGTTGATTGTTGGCGTTTATTTTTGGTTGCCGTTTTTTAACGAGGCACGGCACCTCGGCCCGCTATCTCCGCCGTTCTGCTCCCCGTCGAAACCTGTCGCCCCCTTTACATAATTATAATACTATATTTAGTATAGCCCATCAATAGGAATTAAGCAAGTTTTAGCGGTGTTTATCCCGCATTGCCCTTTCCATTTCCCGTTCTGCATCCCGGCGGGCCAGTTCATGGCGTTTATCGTAAAGTTTTTTCCCCCGCGCCAGCGCCAATTCCACCTTAACCCGGTTGTTTTTATCAAAATACAGCGAAAGCGGAACCAGCGTCATCCCTTTCTCCCTGGTTTTACCGATCAACCTTCTGATTTCTTCCTTGTGCAATAGAAGCTTGCGGGGGCGCAAAGGCTCGTGGTTAAATCTGTTCCCCGCCTCATACGGGCTGATATGACAATTATAGAGAAAGACCTCCCCGTTCTCGATCCCGGCGTAGCTCTCATTTAAACTGCCTTTGCCTTGGCGTAAAGATTTCACTTCCGTCCCGGTTAGAACCACGCCGGCCTCGAAGGTTTCTTCAATGAAATATTCATGCCGGGCTCGCCGGTTCACCGTAATTTTTCGTGGTTCCATCGGCTAATTTTCCCCCTCCCCGGCTCCCCCCCTGCTTCCGCCGGTTATGACGACCGGCTCAGCCGGTAAGTATCCCTGGCAATCACCAGTTCCTCGTCGGTGGGGATTACCAGAACTTTGACCCGCGAATCGGGAGCGCTCAAATCCGCTTCTTGGGAACGGACGGCCTTGTTGCGGTCTTCGTCAATCTTTACGCCCATAAAAGCCAATTCCCGGCAAATATCCCGCCGGACTATATCATCATTTTCCCCGATACCGGCGGTGAATATCAAGGCGTCAAGTCCTTTTAACGCCACATAGTAAGCGCCGACATATTTTATTATCCGGTAAAGAAACATTTGATAAGCGGTACAGGCTTCCGGATTTCCTTCAGTCCTTGCCCTCTGCACATCCCGCATATCGGAATAACCGCACATGCCCAAAAAACCGCTCTTCTTATTCAAAAAGTCTGTTGCTTCATCCACCGAAAGATTTTTGATCCGGCAAATCAGAGGCATAACCGACGGGTCTATATCTCCGCTTCTGGTCCCCATCACCAATCCCGCCAAAGGAGTAAAACCCATGGAAGTATCGATGACTTTACCGCCGTCCACCGCCGCCATACTGCTCCCGTTCCCCAAATGCAAGGTAATCATCTTCAATTCTGCCAGAGGGCGGTTAAGGAGTTCCGCTGCCCGTTCGGAAACATAGCGATGGGAGGTACCGTGAAAACCGTAACGCCGGATCTTGTATTTTTTATACAACTCAAAAGGCAAAGCATAAAGGTAGGCCCATTCCGGCATGGTCTGGTGAAAGGCGGTATCAAAAACGGCAACCTGCTTTACCCCGTGCATGATTTCCCGACAGGCCCTGATCCCCATAATATTGGCAGGCATGTGTAAAGGTCCCAGCTCTTTTAACTCTTCCAGGCGGTCCAGGACCTCTTCGTCGACCGCCACTGATTCCCGGAAATATTCCGCTCCATGCAGCACCCGGTGGCCGACGGCATTGATCTCCGACAGATCGGCCAGCACCCCCTGTTCGGGGTCGGTGAGAAGGTCCAGAACAACCTTTAAAGCCGCCTGATGGTTGGCAATCTCTTTTTCCTGACAGTACTTCTCCCCGCCGTTTCTCCGGTGGGTGACTACGGCCAACCCGATGGTATCCCCGATTCTTTCCACTTTTCCGTCGGCCAGCACTTCCTCTTTTTCCATGTCAAAAAGCTTGTACTTCAAAGAAGAACTACCACTGTTCAACACCAGTATATTCATGGATAATCGCCCCCTTAAGATAATGTGTGTGCAATGTTTCACAATAAATAGTTTGTGTCCATTTTCACAAATGGAAAAAGATTGGTGCCTGGTTCTGTCCTTCATTTGACAGGAGGTTTATTATGTTTTCTGCATTAACCGGGTTAAGCTGCCATTTTAATTATAACCCTAAACAGTTTGAATAACAAGTAAAGACCGGAGTTTTATCTTTTTTTTTAAATATTACGGCGCAAAACAAAATGGCCGTTCCGGCCATTTATTTTCCTTGGCAAAATAGATAATTGAATCAGGAAGCTGTTTCCACCCTCTCTGCTTCTTCCTCCTCTTCCTCGTCTTCGATGAGGGTATTGATCCGGAAAACTTCACATTGGTGACACACTGCCCGTTTCTCCATCACCGAACCGGAAGGAATTCCGTCACAGAGAGTGTTTGGAATCAACCAGCATTTTTCTTCCTTGGCCTGGTAAGCCGGGCACTCAATCTGGTTGCAATCCTTCACCCGCCAGCACCGTTTGAAATCGGCAATAACTTTAAACCGGCCCACCATCGCCGTCAGGTGATCGGCCATCTCCACCAGTTCCATAGCGGATTTGGCCAGATTTTCCATGGTCGACCGTTGTTGTTCGGCCGCTGAAGCCACCTGCTGGGCGCCAATGGCGTTCCGGCTGGCGATGCTCTCCACACCCTCCATGGTGCTGCTCATTTCCTGGCTGCTGGCCGCTTGTTCTTCGGAAGCCGCAGCAATTTCTTGAATGGTCTGCACCGTCTGGTTGACCGAAGTCAAAATCGCGGCGAAGGCCTCATTCGCCTGAATCGCCAAGGCAGCTCCTTCTTCCACCGCCCTGGTTCCGCTTTCCATGGCCTCTACCGCGGATTTGGTTTCTTCCTGAATTTCACTGATCATCTGGGCAATCTGAATGGTGGACTGGGTAGTTTGTTCCGCCAAAGCCCGCACTTCATCGGCGACGACGGAAAAACCGCGGCCGTGTTCGCCTGCTCTCGCCGCTTCGATGGCGGCGTTGAGAGCCAGGAGGTTGGTCTGCCGGGAAATACCGCGGATCACATCGACGATCTTGCCGATTTCCTGCGAGCGCATTCCCAGTTTCCTGACGACCGCCGCTGATTGGTCCACCGTTTCTTTAACTTGAATAATCTTTGACCGCACGTTTTGGATAATTTCTCCGCCGGCTTTTGACCGCTCGGCCGCCTGGGTTGAGGATAAGGAGGCTTTTTGTGCTTCTCCCGCCACTTCCTGGGCGGTGGCCGCCATTTGCTGGGCCGCCATTGCCGTTTGCTTAATGTGGTGGGATTGTTCTTCCGTTCCTTTTGCTATCGTGTCAATGGTATTGGTGATTTCCTGGGTGGAGAGATTTGCTTCCTCAACCATCGCCGACATATCCTGGGAGGCTTGCGCCACTTTCTCCGCAGCTTCCAAGTTTTCCTGCAGGATTTTACGCATGTTCTTCACCATTTGATTCATGGTGTTGCCGAGAATAAAGAACTCGTCCCGGGTCGTAAAATCTGCCCGCCCGCTAAGGTTGTTGTCGGCTATTTGCTCGGCGAGTTCATTGATTATGTATATCGGCTCAAGAATAGAGCGTTCAAAAAAAAGATTAACCAACAGGAGCAGTCCGCCAATTAATAACAACTGAAAAAAATAGGGGGTGAACCCTGTAAATCTTATCCATATGAAACGGCTGATGAAAGTGAACAAGAGCAAAGAAACTACTGTGACCAGTAAAAACCGTTGCTTTATGCCTAAAAATTTCACCCTAATCCCTCCTTGTACTCCTCCGTCCCGTGTGAAGTTAAATTCTACACCCGGTTTGGTTATTCCTGCTTAGGAGGAAAATAATCCAATTCCAGCCCATACAGAAAAAATTACTCCCGTAAGGGAGTTAGAATAACCCGGCTATTATGGTGAGCAGAAAAAAAGCAACCGCCAAACCGGTGGTGAGTTTCTCCAAAAAAGCTTCCAACCCTTTATTCTTGCCAAAAAACATTTGACTGCCGCCGCCGATGGAACCCAATCCCTCCCCTTTGCTGGGTTGGATGGCAATTACTACGATTAAAACGAGGGAAACAATAAAAAGCAAAACCGATAAAATAATCATTTTTATCCTCCCGCTATGATCAGACAATTTTACCTATTTATTTTATCATACTCACCACCGTTTTCTCAAGTTTAATTTTCCCCCCGTTCCTCTCCATCCCTTGTCGGCCTTTTGAACCCCGGCTATATTCATCGCTCCCGGTCAAATTTCCGATTTCCGGCGGCTGTGTTCTCCCGGTACAGTGAAAAACCTCTTGGTTCTTGTGTCCTTATTTAATTAATAATGTTCCATATGGTCCGTCCTGGAAAAGAGAAAAACCGCACCGGGAGAGGAAGGGTTCACCGTTCCTTCCCGGTACGGTCCTTCTGAACCCCGGCCGGCTTACCTGAGCCGGCCGGGGTTAAGCTTTGGTTTTAATAGTGACGGACCAAGTAGGAGTAGGCCGAAAGGGCCGCTTTGGCGCCTTCACCGGCGGCGACAATGATCTGTTTGTGGGGAACATCGGTAACGTCACCGGCGGCGAAAACCCTCGGTAGATTGGTTTGATTACAGTTGTCCACAAGAATCTCGCCTTGTTCGTTCTTGGCCAGCCTGCTCCGGAAGGAGGAATTGGGAATAAGACCGATCGCGACGAAGACGCCCTCCACGGCCAAAAAACGCTCGTTTGTACGCTCCCGGTCCCGGCTGCGGATCTTAATACCCTCAACAAAACGCTCCCCGGTTATCTCCGTGATCACTGAGGAGTTCAGGAGCTCTACCTTGTCCGCGCCCAACACTTTCTCCTGGAGCACCTGATCGGCAGTGGGCTTCCGGTCCAGGTTGATGATGAAGATCCGGCGGGCGATGGGCAGCAGTTGCTGGGCATATTCAAAGGCGGAGTTGCCACCTCCGGCAATGGCCACCGTTTTCCCGGCAAAAAACGGCGCGTCACAGGTGGCACAATAAGCCACCCCTTTCCGCTGGAATTCTTCTTCCCCGGGGACCTGAAGCTTCTTGAAGGTTTTCCCGGTGGCGACAATCACCGTCTTGGCCTGATAGATGCCTTGGGGCGTCTTCACCACCGTCCGGTCTCCTTCGCTCCCCAGTTCGAGCAGGGGTTCCTGTTCTTTGATTTTTATACCGTATTTTTCCGTATGTTCCGCAAATTTTTCCACCAATTCAGCGCCGGTAATCATCTGGAAACCGGTGTAATTCTCAATTTTCCCGGACCAGTTGGTCTGGCCGCCAATATCTTCCGTCACCACCAGCAGTTTCAACCCTTTACGCGCCCCGTAAATAGCGGCGCTAATCCCTGCCGGACCGGCCCCGGCGATGATCAGGTCATAATCTCTATCTTTCCCTGTCCTCATTCGGCCAAACCCAGCAGGGCACTGATTTTTTCCTTGTCAAACCCGACAATAATCTCGTCGTCCACGGTCAACACCGGAACCGACATTTGACCGGTTTTTCTCACCAACTCCTCCAAGCCTTCATGGTCCGTCGCCACGTTGATCTCTTCGTATTCGATATTGTTGGCGTCAAGATATTCTTTGGCCTTATGGCAATAAATGCAGGTGGGGAGAGAATAAAGTTTTATTTCAGCCATCCCGGCTCCCTCCTTTGTCCGATTCTGATGAGGATTTACTTGGTTACTCTATTCTTCCTCATCTCCTTCTTCCTCATTCCTCAACCGGTTCCATCGGCTGGCCACAACAGACCAGTTCCCCGCCGCCCACTTTGGTGACGGTGACTTCATTCCCGCAGATGGTGCAGTAATAACGGTCGCCGACTTTCATTCTTGTAACCTCCTTTCGTCAAAGCTGTTCTTGGCATTTCCGCCGCCTCTCTGGACGGCCCGTTTATTCACTGTCCGCCAGGATTTTTCCTATCATGGCCGCCCGGCTTGGGGCGGCGTCCGACGGATTTTTCTTGCCCCCTTCCCGCCCTTCCGTTAAAAAACCCTGGTCAAAGGTGGGAGCTTCTCTTTTGTAGAGAATCCCGAGGGGGATTTTCTCCTCTTTTGCCTCCCGGTGCGCACGCGCACCGTAGTCCCACTCCCTGATCTTGCCAAGAGCCTGAAAATAATCGGTGGGGTCGAAATCTTCCGCCGTATAGACCCGCTCCTCATAGTAGCGGTGAAGATTGAAAAAAGTAACGCAGACCTGGAGAATATCGACCAAAGCGAAACCGCGATGGTTTATGGCTTCCCTGAAGAGCTGCCGCATCTGTTCCGGCCGGGACGAAAACCCCCGGGCCAAAAAAGTGGCGCCGGCGGCCAGCAAAAGTTCCAGGGGGTTTAAGGGCGGTTCCGGGCTTCCCGCCGGCGTGGAACGCCCCGGAAAACCTAGCGGCGAGGTGGGGGAAAACTGGCCGGTAGTAAGGCTGTACACCCGGTTGTTATGAATGATGACCGTAAGGTCAATATTTCTCTTTGCCGCATAGATCAAGTGTTCCAGCCCTTCGCCGTAGGCGTCGCCGTCGCCGGCAAAACCGATAACTTTCAGGTCCGGGTTGGCCAGTTTGATGCCGGTCGCCACCGGGAGCACCCGCCCGTGGATACTATAGAAACTGTTGATATTAAGGTAATCAACGATCTTGCCGTGGCAACCGATGCCGGCCACCAAGACCAGCTTCTCCTGAGGAATGGGCGGGTCTCCGTTGCCGAACTCCTGCAGGACCGTTTTTACGGCGTTCAGGAGAGGGAAGTTGCCGCACCCCGGACACCAGGTGTTCGGGACGGAGGTTTCCAAGCGGTAGGTGGTCATGTCACCGCCTCCCTTACCTTTTTCTCCAGTTCTTCAAGACTGAACGGCCGTCCGTCTGTTTTCAAGATTTTATCGTCAATCCGGAAACCGTAATTTTGGATTAACCTGCCCAGTTGGGCCGTGGCGTTGTTCTCTACGGTAATCAATTTCTTCACCCCGGCAAGCGCCTGTCGTAACTGGCGGACGGGGAAGGGGTTGAGCACAACCGGTTGAATTACTTTAAGTCCCAGCCGTTGTCCCACTTCAAAACATAAACCTTTATTGGAGCCCCAACAAAGGAGGGCGGTCTCCCGGTTCCCGCCTTCATAGGTATTCACCGTCTTTACCGTCTCCAGGACCCGGGCTAAATAGTCCGCTTTACGCAGGCGTTTTTCTTGCATGATCCTTGTCTGACGCGGGTCTTCCGTCGTGAACCCTGTTTCATCATGTTCATAACTGTTGACCTTGATTGGCCCGGCGGCAAAGGGAGGAAAGGCCAGGGGTGAAAGACCGGTTTCGGTCACCAAGTACCGCCGGTAACCGGAGATACCCGCCGCATTGATACGGGTTTCCGGACTTAAGGACCGGCCCGCAACCTCCGGATCCCCGCTTACCTCCGGGTCAAAATTGTAAAAACTCTCCCCCAGTTCCTTGTCGGAAAGGATGAGGGCGGGGATTTGGAACTCCCAGCTGATCATGAGGCCCAACGCCGACCAGTAATAGGCTTCTTCCGCATCCCCCGGCGCCGCCAGAAAGCGGGGAAACTCGCCGTGACCGGCATGCAAGGCAAAATGGAGATCGGTTTGCGCCGAATAAGTGGGAAGGCCGGTGGAAGGGCCGGAACGTTGCCCCAGAACGATGAGGATAGGCAATTCGGCCATCCCGGCCAGGCTCAGCCCTTCGGTCATCAGGCAAAAGCCGCCGCCGGAAGTGCCGACGGCCGCCTTTTTCCCGGCGTACGCATAGCCCAAGGCGGTCATGATCACACTGATCTCATTCTCCAGTTGCAATAGATCCAGGCCGAACTCCCCGCTCAAACCGGCAAGGTAATGCAGGATGGACGTGGTCGGGATCATCGGGTAGGAGAGATAAGCGTCAAGACCGCCTTTGACCAGCCCAAGGGCGATGGCCTGATTGCCGGTGAGCAGCGGCAGGCTCTTCTGGGGTAAAGGGGCAATCGTTATTGCTCTTTCTGCCGCTTCATAACCCCTCTTCGCCACCCGGACATTTAACTCCGTCTCTTTACGAAGTTCCTGCCGCAAGACTGTTTCCAAAAGGGGAAACGCGATCCCGGCAATTTTGGCAAAAGCCCCAAGCATACAGGTGTTGCCCATGATCAGAGGGGCGTTTTCTTCTTTCAAGATTGGCCCCAGGGGGAGGCCAAAAGACCGGAGTTCCGGGGGTCCCGTTCCTTCCCGGGCCTCATGAAGATAAATACCGTCTTTTTTCAGCCGGTGTTGATGGAGGGCCAGGGTCTCCCGGTCCAGGGCCAAAATGAGATCAACCTGTTCCCGGTGGGCGGAAATCCGGTCCTTGGCTGCCCTGATTATGGAGAAGGTATGACCGCCCCTGATTATGGAGGGATAATCCCTGTATATATAAATACGGTAGCCCAACCGGTTGAGAAGCTTTCCCAGGATCGCAGCGGCACGCTCAATTCCCGAACCGGCCCTTCCGTTCAACAGGATCGATAAATCATTGCTTCCGCCTTTGGCTGAAATCTCTTTCATCCCCGGCACCTCCCTGACTTACCCCTTCTTTCACCCCATACGTCCCGCTACCTTCACCAAGGTTTTATCCCCGGCGTCTCCTGGCCATGACGCGTCCAAATTTACAAAGGCCTCACTCCACTACAATCGGTCGGGTCTCTTCCCAGAGGCCGTGGAGGTTGCATTTTTCCCGGGCGCGGAGGGGCCCATGGGCATGGGTGAGCTTAACCGTAAATATGGCCTCGGGGTAAGTCATGCCCGCGCTGAAAGCAGCCCGGCCCAAATAGGTATCCCCGCAGTACAACTCGACCCATTCAATGAAATGCGCCGGTTCGTTGGGGTGGGCCAATAATTTCCCGACCGTCACTTTGACGGTAAACGGCTCGTCTTTTTTTACCCGTTCCGGCGCTTCCAGGACCGGCAGGTGTTTTTTCTCAAAGTCCGTAAGGTTCTCCCGGTCTTTTGGGGTATTGATCCCGCACAAAATATCCTCCGCACAACTCCACTGTTTTTCCACTTTTTTTACCTCCTTTTTTTACTCTGCTTTTTTCCGGCGAGGATCGACTCCAGCAAGGGAAGAAGGGTCTCCTCGCCAAAAGGCTTGATTAAAAAGCCTTTGGCCCCGGCCGCCAGGGCCCGTTGCGGGTCATCGGCCCGCACATGGCCAGTGATAAAAATCACCGACATCTGCGGACAGAGAACCTCCAGTCTTTGCTGGAGCTCAAAACCGTCAATCCCCGGCATCCGCAGGTCCAAGAGGAGGATGCCGTCGCTTCCCGGGGGAACGGCCGTCAGAAATTCTTCGGCCGAGGCAAAGGCCTCCCCGTGATAGCCGGCGGCTTTGAGCAGGCGGCACAGGGCTTTGCGTACCGCCTCATCATCATCGACGAGATAAATTTGGGGTTGAGAGGTTGTCTTTTTCATCAAGGAAAATATACCAGAGGAGGCCGGTGCCCGTAAATTGGACCTTGGTCCAATAGCTCGGGACCGGCAAGGGTGGCAGGTCAGGGACAACGGGGAAAAGTGGCGGGCGGCTCTTCCGGCGGGGACGAGGAAAGAAAGGAGGGGCAACCCGGGGGGAAAAGACCGGAAGAAAGGAATAGAAAAGGGATGCTTCCGGGGGAATTATTCCGGAAAGGAGTCCCTTCTTGGCGGACTAATCCCCCCTTTTTCCGCCAGGCGGACCAGATCGGCCACGGAGGCGGCCTGCATTTTCTGCATTACCCGGGCCCGGTGAACCTTTACGGTCTTCTCGGTGACCTTGAGCTCGGCGGCGATCTGTTTGTTTAGCATTCCCGTGATCACCCAGCGGAAGACCTCATATTCCCGCGGAGTAAGAGTACTAATCCTCCGTTCAATCTCCGCTTTCTCCGCCGCTTCTTGATGCAGGCGGGCGGCTTTGGCGAGGGCCTGTTCGACGGCGGCCAGCAGTTCCTCTTCGGCGAAGGGTTTGGGTAAAAAGTCAACCGCCCCGTTCTTCATGGCCTGGACAGTCATGGGGATGTCGCCATGGCCGGTGATAAAAACAACGGGCAGAAGGGTCCCGGCTTTGACCAGTTCCTGCTGGAGATTGATCCCGCTGATCCCCGGCATCCGCACATCCAGCACTAAACAGGCGGGTTCCTTTGGTTTTTGGCAGGGGCGGCAGGCCAAAAATTCTTCCGCCGAGGCAAAAGTTTGCACGTGAAACCCGGAGAGCCTCAGTAACCGCTCCAGGCTTTTACGGACGGAAGGGTCATCATCGACAACAAAGACGGTCGGCGGCATCCTTCACTCCTCCTGGCAGGCGGGCAGGGTAAAAGAGAAGGCGGCCCCCGGCCCGCGGTTGTTTTCCGCCCATAACCATCCGCCATGCGCTTCGATAATGGTTTTGTTGACGGCAAGTCCCATGCCAATCCCGTCTTTTTTTGTCGTATAGAACGGTTTAAAGAGTTCCTCCGGATTTTTCGTCATTAAGCCGGTGCCGGTATCTTCGATCCTGACGGTGACCGTTTTTTCGTCGCCGGTCGTCCGGATGGTCAATTGTTTCTCTCCTTCGCCGGTCATCGCTTCAATCCCGTTGAGAATCAGGTTCACGATTACTTGTTGGAGTTGGATCCGGTCGCCCTTGACCGGTTGAAGTTCCGGGCTGAGCTCCAACTTTAAAGAGACATTTTTAAGCAAAGCGTTACTCCGGATCAGCGGAAGAATCTCCAGGATCGCCGTATTAATGTCCAGGGGAGCCGGGTTAAACGGGGACCTTTTCAAAAGGGCCCGTAACCTTTGAATGATGGCGGCCGCCCGTTTGCTGTCTTTTACCACATCGGCCAGGATTTCTTGAATCTCCCCCAAGTCCGGCTTTTTACCGCCACCCGCCTCCACGTACGGCGCCAAAAATCTCTGCGCCGCCTGGACATTACTGATGATCGCCGTGAGCGGCTGGTTTAATTCATGGGCCAAAGCGGCGGTAAGTTCACCCATGGCCGTTACCCGTGAGACATGAAGCAACTCCCTTTGCAGGCGGATCTTATCCTCCTCCTGCTGTTTATAGACGGTAATATCCTGTACCGTACCAACACCCCTGAGCGGCCTGCCTCTTTTATCCCTTTCTACTTCGGCTTTTTCCCGGACCCACTTCACCTGGCCGTTAACCATAATCCGGTGTTCGACCTCATAGGGTTCTCCCGCCAGTGCGGCCCGCCATTTTTTCTCCACATACTCCCGGTCCCCGGGATGAACCATCGCCAGGAACCGCTCAAAATTAACGGGGCTTCCCGGTTCCAGGCCGAAGATGCGGTAAGTCTCTTCCGTCCAAAGCAGGGTGTTATTTAAGAGATCCAGGTGCCAACTGCCGACATGGGCCACCTTTTGTGCCCGGTCCAGATTGTCTTTGGTCAGAGCCAACTTTTCCCTGGTGGCTTTGTCGTCGGTGATATCAATCCCCATCTCCAGGACGAGACGGGAACCGTCCGAGTCGGTAAACGGATAGTCAAACACGGAATAAATCCGGTTGTCCGGCCCCACCCATTCCCAGGTATGCGGGGAGTTGGTCTCCAGCACCCGGTAGGTTTGACAAACGGGACACGGTTCGTCGCGGCCGAACAAATACTCAAAGCAACGCCGGCCGCGGGCTTCGCCAAAACGTTCCCGGAAAAACCGGTTGACAAAGGCCACCCCGTAGTCCGGCCGGAGCAGGATGACATAAACCGGAAGCATGTCCAGGGTATCTTTCAACCGTTGCCGCTCCTTGATCACCTCTTCTTCCGCCTTTTTCCGTCCGGTGATATCCTCAAAATGCAACAAAATCTTACGCCCGGAGGGTAAGACCAATAATTCCGCGGAGATCACCAGATAACAATCGTGTCCGTCCGGGCCGAGGGTTAATTTAACCTCTTTTTGCCGGCAGGGTTGACCGGTGGCATATAGGTCCAGGATGGTCCTGCGGACCGGGCACTCCTGGCATGAAGAGCCAAAACCGCAGCCCCGTGGGTCGTCCAAGGAATGGAGACAATTAATCACCCGGCCAAAGGGACTCTTTTCCTTTTCGCCGGCAGTCGGAAGCGGGCCGGGAAAAATCCTGGCCGCCGCCGGGGTCATTTTCTCCACGCGCCGTTCCTCGTTAAGGAGGAAAACCGGCACCGGGAGACTGCGGAATAATTCGTCAATTGACAACCGGTCCGTCCGGAAGAGGGTCTTATCTTTTTTCACTATTCTTCTCCTCGGTTGCGGGTCAGGACATCAACTCCCCGCTTCATTATAGATAGATTACAGGTAATGGGTTCGGACCCGCTTTGTGCCGGATAGATAAAAAGCAGGGACGAACATTTGTTTTTCCCGGTTTCTATCCCTTTTATATCATAAAATGTGATTTCCTTCAATACTTTCCGTCCTTCCGCCGGGATTCCCTTTTCCCTCCCCCGTCTTCTCCGCCTTCCCAAGATAAGAAAAAATCCCCTAAAGAAAAAGAGAGGCGCGCCTCTCTTTTTCGTCAGGGGAACGATGGGCGGAATTCCCCAACGGGTATGGCGGGAAAGGTTATCTCAGATTGTAAAAAACCTCTTTCCCGCGGTATACCGCTTCTTCCGCCAAAAGGTCTTCAATCCGTAACAGTTGGTTGTATTTAGCCACCCGGTCTGTACGGGAAGGGGCGCCGGTTTTAATTTGCCCGGCATTGACCGCAACGGCGATGTCGGCAATCGTACTGTCCTCCGTCTCGCCGGAACGGTGGGAAATGACGGCAGTGTAACCCGCCCGCCGGGCCATTTCCACCGCATCCAGCGTCTCGGTTAGGGTACCGATTTGGTTGACTTTGATCAGAATCGAATTGGCCACCCCCATGGCAATCCCTTTGGCCAGCCGCCCGGTATTGGTGACAAAAAGGTCATCGCCGACGATTTGCACTTTTTTCCCCAGCCGGACGGTAAGCTCTTTCCAGCTCTCCCATTCATCCTCACTCAATGGATCCTCAATGGAGACGATCGGATAAGCGGCGGTCAGTTTCTCATACATCTCAATCATCTCCCCGGTCTCCCGCGTCACCCCTTCCCCGGCAAACACGTAACGCCCGTCTTTATAAAGCTCGGTGGCGGCAACATCAAGGGCTAAAGCCACATCGTGGCCGGGCCGGTAGCCGGCTTTCTCCACCGCCTTTAAGATGACCTCTATGGTCTCCTCATTGGATTTCAAATCGGGGGCAAAGCCTCCTTCGTCACCGACCGCCGTGTTCAGACCCTTCTCTTTTAAAACTGCTTTCAGGGAATGGAAAATCTCCGCCCCCATCCGCAAGGCTTCGGAGAAAGCCGGGGCGCCGACGGGCATGATCATGAATTCCTGGATGTCAACGCTGTTGTCCGCATGCTTGCCGCCGTTAAGGATGTTCATCATCGGCACCGGAAGTTCCTTGGCGTTGACCCCGCCCAGGTAACGGAAGAGCGGCAGGCCGAGGGCGGCGGCGGCGGCTTTGGCCACTGCCAGGGAAACGCCGAGTATGGCATTGGCGCCCAACTTGCTTTTGTTGGGAGTTCCGTCCAGTTCCAACAGGAGGCGGTCGATGCCCACCTGATCGGTGGCGTCAAGACCCACTATTTCCCCGGCAATTTCTTCATTGACATTCTTAACGGCTCTTTTCACTCCCCGTCCCAAATACCGTTCTTTTTCCCCGTCCCGCAATTCGACAGCTTCGAAAGCGCCAGTTGAAGCCCCAGACGGAACGGCGGCCCGCCCTACGGTCCCGTCGGCCAGTACTACTTCCACCTCAACCGTGGGGTTGCCGCGGGAATCTAAAATCTCGCGGGCTTTTACATCAACAATGGATGTCATTTTTCTGTCTCCTCCTTGTCATCCTTAATACGTCTCTTTTTCCGCGTTTCTCTATCCAGCAAAACTTCCTTCTTCAGTCCTTGGCATCTTCAATAATAAGCGAGTTTCCGGTCATCTCCGGCGGCTTGGTTAAACCTAAAAGGTCAAGGACGGTCGGGGCCAAATCGGCCAGAATCCCGTTCTTCAGCTGGCAAGGCTCCCGGCGTCCAACCAAAAGCACCGGCGCCGGAAAGCTGGTATGGGCGGTGTGGGGTTCCCCGGTTTCCGGATCCACCATCAGTTCGGCATTGCCGTGGTCGGCGGTGATAATCGCCGCCCCGCCCTGCGCCAGGACGGCGGGTACCACCCGGGCCAGACAAGAATCGATCGTTTCCACCGCCTTAATGGCTGCGGCCATGTTACCGGTATGTCCGACCATGTCGCAGTTGGCGTAATTTATGACGATGACATCAAACCTCTTACTGGCAATCTCCTGTAAAACCCGGTCGGTAATCCCCTCGGCGCTCATCTCCGGTTTTAAATCATAGGTGGGCACTTTGGGGGAGGGAATCAAGATCCTTTCCTCGCCCGGAAACGGCGTTTCCTCACCGCCGTTGAAAAAATAGGTAACATGGGCGTACTTTTCCGTCTCGGCAATCCGCAACTGTTTCAGCCCCAGTCCGGCCAGGTATTCGCCAAGGATGTTTTTCATCCTTTCTTCCGGCGGGAAGACGACAGGGGCGTTGATGGTCTCGTCGTACATGGTGAGGCAGGCGAAGCGCACCTCTTTTTTCCCCCCGCGGCGCGCAAACTCCCGGAAATCCGGATCCACAAACGCCTTGGTGATCTGGCGGGCCCGGTCGGGCCGGAAATTGAAAAAAAGGACCCCGTCGCCGCTCTCCACAGTGGCTACGGGACGGCCGCCCTCTTTAATCACTGTGGGCAGAACAAACTCATCGGTCACCCCACGGGCGTAGGACTTTTCCACCGCCTCCAGGGCGGAAGAGGTCTCTTCGCCCTCGCCGTAAACCATTGCGGCGTAGGCTTTTTCCGTCCGGTCCCATCTCCTGTCCCGGTCCATGGCGTAATAGCGGCCTATTACCGTGGCTATTTTCCCCGTCCCGATCTCTTTAAGTTTCTCTTCCAGTTCCCGTAGGTATTCAGCGGCGCTCGCCGGAGGGGTATCCCGGCCGTCAAGAAAAGCGTGGATATAGACGTTCTTAACGCCTGTTTCCGCCGCAATCCGCAGGAACCCGTAAAGGTGATCGGTATGACTGTGCACCCCGCCGGGAGAAACCAGCCCCATTAAATGCAGCGGCTTTCCCTCCTCCCGGACATAGTTGAGCATGGCCATGAAAACCGGGTTCTTTTTAATCTCTCCACTAGTAATCGCCTTGCTGATCTTTACTAAACTCTGGTAAACAATCCTTCCGGCCCCGATGTTCAAATGCCCCACTTCCGAAGTGCCCATTTGCCCCTCGGGGAGGCCGACGGCCTCCCCGGAAGTTTTCACCAGCGCACTGGGGTTCTCCCTGAACATCTGGTCCAAAAAAGGGGTATTGGCCTGTGCCACCGCATTGTGCTCTTTCGCTTTATTATAACCCCAGCCGTCGAGGATGACCAGGGTTACCGGCCTCTGTTTCAGCTCCATCTCCGTCTCTCCGTTTTCTCCTTCAGTTCCGTTCATAAAAAACTATTTTGGTAAAACTCTCCACATCCAGGCTGGCACCGCCCACCAGCGCGCCGTCAATCTCCGGTTGCGCCATAAACTCTTTTATGTTTTCCGGTTTGACGCTTCCCCCGTAAAGGATGCGGATTTTTTCTCCGGTAGCCGGCGAGTATAAAGCGGCCAATGTCTGCCGGATCAGCCCGGCCACCCGGTTGGCGTCTTCGCCCGTTGAGGAACGCCCCGTCCCGATCGCCCAGATCGGTTCGTAAGCAATAACAATCTTCCCGGCTTTTTCCTCTTCCACCCCTTGTAAAGCTTTTTCCACCTGTTCTTTGACAAGTGCTTCCGTTTCGCCGGCTTCGCGTTGCGCCAAAGACTCGCCCACACAGAGAATGGGTTCCAGTCCATGCCTTAAGGCGGCTTTTACTTTTTTATTCACCTGTTCGTCGGTTTCCCCAAAATATTGCCGGCGTTCTGAATGGCCGATGATAACGTACCGGCAACCCAAATCTTTAAGCATTAAACCGGAAATCTCGCCGGTATAGGCCCCTTCATCCTCCCAAAAGAGATCCTGGGCGCCGAGGCTGATCCCGGAGTCCATGAGCAGTTCGGTCAAGGAGGCCAGCACGGTAAAGGGCGGGCAGACAGCCGCCTCCGCTTTTCCGGTTCCGGCCAGGTTTTTCTTAAGGCCCGAAACCAGTGCCCGGGCTTCCGCCGTGGTTTTGTACATCTTCCAGTTTCCGGCAATTAATGGTTTTCTCATTCCGCCACCTCTGTCCATTGTTTATTTGTCGGTAAGCGCCGCCACCCCCGGCAGTTCCTTCCCTTCCAAAAATTCCAGGGAAGCTCCGCCGCCGGTCGAGATATGGGTCATCTTGTCCGCCAGGCCGAACTGTTCCACGGCCGCCGCGGAATCACCGCCGCCGATAATTGTTGTTCCTGTTGAAGCGGCCAGGGCCAGGGCAATTTCCCTCGTCCCTTCGGCAAAGGCCGGTTCCTCAAAGACGCCAAGCGGTCCGTTCCAGATGACAGTGCGCGCCTTGGCAATTTCCGCGGTATATCTTTCAATCGTTTCCGGTCCGATGTCCAAACCTTCCAGGTCCGCAGGGATTGCTTCTACGCTCACCACCCGGCGAACGGTCGGTTCCTTAATCCGGTCCGCCACCACCACATCACTGGGCAAGAGCAATTTTACCCCTTTACTTTCCGCCGCCGCCATCTTTTCCCGGGCAAAATCCACCCGCTCGGCATCGAGCAAGGATCTTCCGACCTCAAAACCCTTGGCCTTCAAGAAAGTGTAGGCCATTCCCCCGCCAATCAGCAGGCAATCCACTTTTTCCAGGAGATTGGTGATGACCCCCAGCTTATCCCCGACTTTGGCGCCGCCGAGAATTGCGATAAACGGCCGTTCCGGATTCTCAAGGGCTTTTCCCATCACGGAAAGTTCTTTTTCCAGTAACAACCCGGCGACGGCAGGTTGCAGGTAAGCGGTGACGCCGGCTGTGGAGGCATGGGCGCGGTGGGCGGTTCCAAAGGCGTCATTAACGTAAATTTCCGCCAAGGAAGCCAATTCCCGGGCAAACTCCGGATCATTGGCCTCTTCTTCCTTATAAAAACGGACATTCTCCAGTAAAAGCAGATCGCCGTCGGATAACGCATCAACCCGGCTTTTTACTTCAGGGCCGATACAATCGTCCACTTTGACAACTTTTTTCCCGGAAAGCTCCTCCAGACGCCGCGCTATGTTGTCCATCCTGTATTTCGGGTTGACCGTTCCCTTGGGACGCCCGAAATGGGAAACCAGAATTACCCTGGCCCCGCGGCGGGACAGATTTTCAATCGTGGGCAAAGCGGCCCGGATCCTCCTGTCGTCCGTAATCCGGCCTTCTTCATCCACGGGAACATTAAAGTCCACCCGGACCAGTACTCTTTTGCCTTTCACTTCAATATCATTGATTGACAACTTATTCATATTTCCCCGCTCCTCAAAAAATACTTTCCCGTATGGTAAAGAGTTTGGTCTGCGCACCAAACTCTTTACCACCGGTTATATATTTTGGTCTTCCATAAAGGGCAAGCGGTTAAACCGGAGAAAAAAACCTTCCTCCGGGCTCCTACAGTCCTTTTTGGACCATATAGGAAACCAGATCGGCTATACGGCAGGAATAGCCCCATTCATTATCGTACCAGGCCAAAACTTTGACCATACTATCGTCAATCACCATGGTGGAAAGCCCGTCGACAATCGCCGAGTGAGGATTCCCGTTAAAGTCGGTTGACACCAACGGTTCGTCGGTGTAGGCCATGATTCCCCGCAACTCATTTTCGGCCGCCTCCCGGAGGGCGGCATTGATCTCTTCTGCGGTAACCGGCGTCTTTTCCAAATTGACGACCAGATCCACCACGGATACGTTGGGAGTCGGTACCCGCATGGCAAACCCGTTCAGTTTCCCTTTCAACTCGGGCAATACCAGGGAGACAGCCTTGGCCGCCCCGGTGGTGGTGGGAATCATCGACAAGGCCGCCGCTCTCGCCCGCCGCAGGTCGCTGTGGGGCAGGTCCAGAATCCGCTGGTCATTGGTGTAACTGTGCACGGTGGTCATCAAACCCCGTACAATCCCGAACTTTTCGTGCAAAACCTTGGCCACCGGCGCCAAGCAGTTGGTGGTGCAGGAGGCATTGGAAAGCACGTGGTGATTCCGGGGATCATATTTGTCCTCGTTGACCCCCATGACAATGGTCAGATCTTCGTCCTTGGCCGGAGCGGAAATAATCACTTTCTTGGCCCCGCCTTTGGTAATATGGTTAATGGCGCCTCTTACCTGGCGTCCTTTTTTGTTGATTCCGTCGTTTTTCAAGGTGAAAAGACCGGTGGATTCCACCACGATCTCCACCCCAAAGTCACGCCAGGGGATTTCCGCCGGGTCCGCCTGGGACAAAACCTTAACCCTTTGGCCGTTGACAATGAGCTCATCACCTTCCGCCCGCACCTCGGCAGGTAAGATCCCATGGACGGAATCGTACTTCAACAGGTGGGCCAGGGTTTTGGCGTCGGTCAAATCATTAACCGCCGCCACTTGCAAATCCTTGCTGCGTTCCATTATCGCGCGGAAGGCAAGCCTTCCAATTCGCCCAAAGCCGTTAATACCGATTTTTACGCTCATCTTAAAACCTCCTCTTCCTCACTTAAATAAATATTACCATAAAATCCAGGTATAATCATCAATCACTTATTTATTTTATCTTTATTTTTACTTCCTTTTTGAAGAAAAATTTTCCTCCCGAGGAGGAAAATTTTTCGCTATTTTTAACACTTTTCGCATCCGGTAATTCACGGTGGACTTGCTGACCGGCGGATTGGCCATCCTTCCCAGTTCTCCCAGGCTGGCCTCGGGATTTTCCAAGCGCAGGAGGGCAATCTCCCTTAATTTGGGGGGCAGGTCCTGAAGACCCTTGGTCTTTGCCAACGCCGACAGAATTTCCACCTGGCGCCGGGCGGCGCGGATGGTTTTTTCCAGATTGGCCGTTTCACAGTTCACCAGCCGGTTTACCTCCGCGCGCATCCCTTTAATGACCCGTGCCTCCTCGAGTTGAAGATAAGCGCTATAGGCACGGATAAAGGTCAGGAACCTGCCGATGGCCTCCGCTTCCTTTAAATAGACAAAAAACTCCTTCTTTCTGGTCAGGCCGGCCTTAAATCCGCATAAATTCATCAAGTACAGCAAACCTTGGGCAAAATCTTCATTTTCCGTCACCAGCTCCAGGTGGTAATCTTTTTTTTGCGGATCCGTGATTGAGCCCCGCCCCAAGAAAGCCCCGCGCAAAAAAGCCGCCCGGCAGCACTCTTCGCGCACCAGCGCCGGGTCGATTTCACCTTTAAGTTCAAAATTCCTGGTCATAATGGCCGTCGCCATCAGGACTCTTTTCACTTCTTCCTCGCCCGGCAAATGTAAACTATACAGCCGGTGCCGGCCCAAACGTTCCGCCTGCTCAACACCGAGTCTGGCTTGAACCTGAAAATAATGCTTTAACAAGCAAAAAGTCTTGCGAATGAGGGAGGGATTCTCGCTGACCACCGAAAGAACCCAGCGGGAGGCCTGAAAATGAAGACTGCCGGTCGTATGAATAATACCCGACAGTTCCGCCCGGCCACAACATTCCTTTTCCGGGAATCGTCTTGCCAATTCATTTTTGGTCCGTCGCGAAAAATTCACTTCGCCGACTCCATTCGTAGATTTTTATCTTCCATTCAATCCTGGGCGTAAGCAGAGGTTTCTTCAGCGGGCGCCGCCTCCAGTCCGGCACGGGTTGTTTCCCCCCGGTTCAACTCCATCATTTTATCCCAAACCACATCCAAATCCAGCTGACGGTCGGCCATTTCGATTAAAGTCTGCAAAAAACGTTTGAACTGAAGCTTGAAGAGTTCGACCTGTTGTTTCAGTTCGGCCAGATTTCGCAGTTCCGTTTGGATTTCCTCCCTGACCCTCAGCCGCATTTGTTCCGCTCTTTGTTCCGCCTCCCGGAGGATAATTTCGGCTTTTTTCTCCCCGGCGGCTTTAACCTCCTCCGCCGTTTGCTGGGCCATACACAGGGTTTCCTTCAACGTTTCCTCCATTTGCCTGTAGGTATTCAGTTTTTCCTCCAATTGCTCCACTTTCTCTTTAAGGTCAAAATTTTCCTGGTATAATTTTTCGTAATCGGCCGTAAGCCGCCGCATAAAATCCTGGACCTCTTTGGTCCGGTAACCGCGAAAACCGCGGCGAAAAACCATGGTTTCCAGATCCACCGGTGTTAACATTGTGGGCACCTCCTATTGTAGTCTTTGCAAAACCAGGCTGATCCGTCCTTTTTTGGTATTCCCTTTTAAGGCGCTGATCATTACCCGGCCCCGTCCCCTGATGGAAATAGTGTCCTCCGGCGACACCTGGTAAGCGGGGTTGGAGACAACCTTCCAATTGACTTTAACCCTTTCCGCCTTGATCTCTCGCGCCATCTTGGTGCGGGAAACCCCAAAACCTGCGCTGGCCACGGCATCCAAGCGTAAAGAAGCCACGGTGGTTTTTATTTCTTTAATCCGTTTGGCCGGCACCTTCAGTTGTTCCGGATCAATGGCCTCTGTTGTTACCTGCACCGGGCCCACCCGGGTCAAGTTGGCCAGGACATACTCTCCAACTTCTTCGGCTAGAATAACATGGGCTTCTCCGGTTCCGGGCAAAATATCACCGATTTTCCCCCTTTTGATCCCCAGTCCGGTGATACTGCCCAGCAGGTCCCGGTGGTGGAGTTCTACTCCTTCCCGGGCTTTGACGGAAAGATAAAAGAGAGGGGGGTGGACGGCTTCGGTGAAAAAAAAGGCCGGCACCAAAACCATCCTTTCTCTTTCTGCCTGGTAATAGCCGCCAAAGAACAAAGTCTTTATTTCCGGCAGATAATGTAAAAGATCCTTCAAGAAAGCCTTTTCACCCGGGTCCAAAAAATCGGTCGCCGCCGGCTCCGCTTTTTTCATGGCCGACTCCGCCAGATCCAATACCCGGGCGGCCAGGGCCCTTTCTTCCCCGCTCAGGTGCGACAATAATCTTTCTCTTTCCATAACCGCCTAAAAAATATCCAGCAGAATTTTGGTTAAGAGCCAAATAAGCAAGATCGCCAGAAGGGGTGAGAGATCATAACCCTTCTTTCTGGTATCGACCACCCGCCTGATTGATTCCAAAGGCGGCTCGGTAAGCCGGTAAACCAGGTTTACCACCGGGTAATCTTCGGAATTAACCTTCAGCCAGGAGAAAATGATTCTCAGGAGTAAAAGAAGGGTATAGAGGCGAAAAAGCCAAACAATTAGGACTTTCATTTCCGGTCCCTCCCTTTATTAACCTAATTCTTCCGCTCGTTTCTTGGCGGCACAGACCGCTTTCATAATTAGCCCCGCAAACCCGCCGGCTTCCAGTTCAAGCAGGCCGTGAATGGTTGTTCCCCCGGGCGAGGTCACCATATCCCGTAGGGAAGCCGGGTGTTCACCCAGTTCCGCCCACATTTTGGCACTGCCGAGTACGGTCCGGACCGCCAATTCAGCGGCTAAAGCCCGGGGAAGGCCGGTCAACACCCCGGCATCAACAAGCGCCTCCAGAAAACGAAAGACAAAGCCGGGTCCGCTGCCGGACAGCGCGGTAACGGCATTCATCTGTTCCTCCGGCGCCCTGACCACACGGCCCAGGGCGGTCAAAATCTGTTCTCCCCATTTAAGATCGTCCTCGCCGGCGGATTTTCCGGCGGTCAAAACAGTAATCCCTTCCTGGATCAGGGCGGGCACATTCGGCATGGCCCGGAGAACCCGCATGCCGGGAGCCAACTCCTCCAGCCGGGCCGTGGACAGCCCGGCGACGATCGAGAGCAGAGGGAGCGGGCGGGGAAAAGTCAGCGCGCGTAATACTTCCGGCGCCACTTGCGGTTTTACGGCCAAAATTAAACCGTCGGCCTGCGGCGGCAATTCCCGGTTGTCGTCATACGTCGTAACCCCCAGTCCGGCCAATTCCTGCCGGCGTCCGGGATCCGGATCGGAAACCAGGATCTTTTCCCGGAGATATCCCCGGCCTAGAAGGCCTTTGATCATCGCCGTCGCCATTTTTCCGCCCCCGATGAACCCGAGCGTATCCTGCACGCCGCCACCTCCTAACGTTTAAACCGGTCCGTAGTAAAAAATTGTTCCTCTTTGATCTCTTTCATACGGGAAAAATCAGAGACCAGCGGGCGGGAGGGAATGGCCACCTCCACATTGGGCGGGGCGAACAACATAATGGTGGAACTGACCTTTTGCACTGTGCCGTCAAGGGCAAAGACAGCACCCCCGACAAAATCGGTGATCCGCCGCGCCAGCCCTTTGTCGATCTCTTCCATGTTTAAAATCACCGGGCGTTTTCCTTTTAAATGATTGACAATGGTCTGGACATCATCGAAACTCTGCGGTTCAAATACCACCAACTTGATATTTTTGTCCGGTTGGGGGAGGGTGACTACTTTTCCCCGTTCTTTTCCACTTTTAACCGGTTTGGTTTCGACCGTACCGTCCGGGTAGACTTCCTCGATAACCTCCTCGGTCTCAATGCCCAGGAGATTCATAACCCTTTCGAAAAAACTCTTTTTTACCTCCGTCTGCTCCCAGTTTTCGTCGTTATCCCAGTCTCTCATCTTATCCCTCCTCGGAGGCCTGGAAAATCGCGGTGCCAATCCGCACGATCGTGGCGCCTTCCTCCACCGCCACTTCAAAATCATTGGTCATCCCCATCGACAAATGGCGCCAGTCTTCTCCAAGGGCCAACTCTTTCCCGACTTTCTGAAACAGTTCCCGCAACCGGGAAAAAACCGGTCTTGCCTCTTCGGCACAGGGGACCAGGGGAGCCATGGTCATCAAACCCCGCAGGCGCAAACCGGGTAACTCTTTTATTTCCCGGCAAAAATCCAATACCTCCTCCGGCGCCAGACCGTGCTTGGTTGCTTCCCCGGCCACATTTACCTGAATCAGGACGGACGCCTTTTTCCCGGCCTCCAAAGCAAACTTGTTCAGCGCCGTTGCCAGCTCCATCCGGTCCAAGGAGTGGATCAAAGCGAAATTTTCCACCGCCCGGCGCGCCTTATTCCGTTGTAAAGTTCCAATCATATGCCACCGGAAGGCTTGAGCCAACTCCCCCAGTTCCGTCTTTTTACGCAAGGCCTCCTGAACCCTGTTTTCCCCCACATTCCTGACGCCTAAAGCCGCCAGGGCTTTGATCTCCCGGGGGCCCACTGTTTTGGTGACCGCCACCAAAGTGATCTCTTCCGGCGACCGGCCCGCACGATAGGCCGCCCGGGCCATCCGGTCCTCAATCTTCTGCAGATTTTTTGCCAGATGCAAAACCCTTCCTCCTTTTGGCCACCGGCCGGTCAAAAACCGCGGAAAAGAACGGTAGTACCGAAATTAAGATTGCTGACAATGGCCCAGCGGTCATCTTTATCGATCACTTCCACCGGGATTGCCTTTTTAATCCCCTGTGTACTGGTGTAAACCTTCCACCCCGTCTCCTCGTCATAGGACAAAGCCGACCGGGGAACCCGTACCCCCGTAGTCCGCCGGTAAATCAAGTAAATATTGGAAACCCTTTTGGCCATCAACTCCGGAAGGCAGGACTTCTCCGCCAGGAGCCAGAATTCTTCCCCCCCGATTGTACTGACACCGGCAAAGGTCAAGGGATATTCATCCTCTCCCCGGCGCAGCCAGCACCGGGCGCCTCTTTCCGGCGGGGAAATCTTCCCTTCCCCCGGCGGTTCAACCAGCAAAATTTGTCCGTTTCCGGTCACAATCTTGCCCAAAGGATCTCCCTTCTGCACCAACTGTCCGGAATTAACCGCCAAAGAACTGTACCGTAATTGAAAAGGATTTCTTCCCTCCGCTTCCAGACGGTCCAAGACTGTTCCTTCCCAACCGTCGGTACCGGTCAGGAAGAGACCGGTCTCTTCCGCCCGGACCAACCGGTACCAATCCTGCCAACCGGGGAGCATCCGGGCACTGGTTTCTTGAATCACCTCTTCCCTCGCCAAGATTAGCCGGTCCCGGGCCTGCTCCAGTTCCCGCAGGTTGGAGCGGAGCACTTCAGTATCCCTGGTTGCCTTCGTGATCTGCTTGCTTAAAAAAGCTATATCTTTCTCAACCACCGCCAATTCCCGGTCAAGACGGTCAAGCCGTTCACTTACCGCCTGCAGAATCCGGTGCCATTCGCCCTTCATCTCCTGCTCCAGAAAGGGGTTTACCACTTCCGCCAGGGCCTGGCCCTTTTGTACCTTCGTCCCCCCGGGAACCAAAAAACGGACTTTCCCTTCGACCGGTGCCACCAGCAGGATCTCATCGCGCAAGGCCAAAGCCTTTACCCAACTGCCGTGTTCCACCGTTCCCCAGTCCGCCATAGTCATCCGGGGAAAAACATAGGCCGCCAGGAAAGAAACCAATTGTATCACGATAATAAGGAGAATGGCAATAACCAACAACCGGGAGAATTTCCTCCAGGCCTGCACCAGCCGTCCCAGAAAGGAGCCCGGTCTTATAACCAGCCGTTTCATGAACAATCCCCTGTTACCTTTGATCCGCCTGCGGGGTATGCAACGGGAGAGGTGCGTAAAAAATGCGGAATAATAATATCTATAGGAAACTTCGCTGGACAATCTTATTTTCCTGCTTGTTATGATAGTTGTTTGATTGCCGCCAGCGATAACATGCGGCCGGTCTCCCCCCGGTCCCGCCGGTACGAAAAAAAGTCCTCCTTCCGGCAGGAAGTGCAGATCCCGGCAGTATCAATGCTGCCGGGCGGAAGACCGGCCTCCCTCAGCAACCACTGGTTAACCTCGGCCAGGTCCGGCTGGTCTTCAGCCCCGGAACCGCCCGGTGCCGGCCTAAACCGCTTAAACGCCTCTTTCTGCCCGGGGGACATCCGGTAACAACACCTGCCCACCGCAGGTCCAATAACCGCCAGGCATTCTCCGGGTTTTGTCGCAAACTCCGCCTCCATCACTGCCACCGCCCGGCAAACTATCCGGGCCAAAGTCCCCCGCCATCCGGCGTGAACCGCCGCCACCGCCCGGTGGACCGGATCCACTATAATCACCGGCACACAGTCGGCATGGACCGTGGCCACGGCCGTACCGGGTTC
Organism: Bacillota bacterium; assembly: GCA_036678685.1. GTDB lineage: Bacteria > Bacillota > UBA4882 > UBA10575 > UBA10575 > JAZIHH01. The sequence continues at coordinate 257,070 of JAZIHH010000020.1, read as the reverse complement.
CGCCGTGATCAAGCCGTCCGCCTCCGGGTTCTTCCAGCCGGACGCCTTTTCTTTCTCCACCACCACCACCCGGGCGCCGTGGACTTGTTGGACAAAATAAACTTCTTCGCCGGAGAGCCCGAAGGCGGAAAAAAACTTTTTCCTGTTCGCTCTTACCGCCTCCGGATCGTCGCCGGTCGCCGTCCCCAGATTCAAAGAGCAATACGGGCCGGTGCTGTAACCCCCGTCCCGGGTGGAAAAACCATGTTCCAACCAGGGCAGGCCAAGTAAAAGCCGGGACCGGTAGATTTTTAATCCCTCTTTTGTGATCGTTGCCGACCAGCCGATGGGGACTACCTCCTTCCGCCGCTCCCGGGTCCGGGCCAGAGGGTGACCCTTCCTGTCTTCAGCGAAGCCTGAACATCGATCACCCTTTGGTTACGGGAACCACGGAACGGCAATTCCGCTTTTTCCTCCAAAAGAAACGGGCCGTCAATAAGGAGATCAACAAGGCATAAAAGTTCCCTTATTTCGCCGGTAGCAAAACCGGTAATTTCTTCCCATCTATAACCGGTATAAAGGACCACGTTTCCCCCCCGGGCCCGGGCCATCCCGGCCAGGGCCCGGGCGGCGGCGGGTTGTAAAAGCGGTTCTCCGCCGCTGAGGGTAATTCCGGCCAGTAAAGGATGATAAGCCAAAGAAGACCAGACTTCCTCCAGAGACAACAAATAACCGCCCTCGTCATCCCAGGTTTGGGGATTATGACAACCGGGGCAACGGTGGGGACACCCCTGAAAAAATACCACCGCCCGTAAGCCGGGGCCGTCCACCACACTTTCTTTTACCACCCCGGCGATCCTTATTTTCCGGAAATTATCCCCGAAAACAGGCAACACGGCGCTTTCCCCTCATTGTTATAAATTGTAAAACCGGAATCATTCTTTTTATGTCAGGATCTCCACAGTTTCCACAGAGTTATCCACAGGATAAAAGGTGGTATAATGAGTAAAATCATTTCTAATTCACATTTTCCACACGGCAGTAGACAAAAAACCGGAAGAGTAAAAACCTACTTTAACTGGGATATTGATAAATTTTCCACACAAAAACTTATGTTCGAGGAATAAAATCCGGTTTATTCCTTTAAATTCCAAGACAATCTCGGAAAAACCGGCAAATCCAAAGGCGACGGCCCGAACTTATGAAACCGATAATAACCGCAAGCCGCCACCATGGCCGCGTTATCCGTGCAAAGCTGCGGCGGGGGCACGGCAAAACGAATTCCCCGCCTCCCGGCCTGTTCTTGAAATCTTTCCCTCAATTCCTTATTGGCCGCGACACCCCCGGAAAGAAGAACGGTTTTTACTTGTAAATCGTCGGCCGCGCGAAAAGTACGGTCCACCAGGAAAGAAACGGCCTGTTCCTGAAAGGAAGCGGCCAAATCCGCCGCCGGCACTTCCTTTTTCTTTTGCCGGTAATGGTTGATCTTGTTAATCAACGCCGTTTTCAACCCGCTGAAACTAAAATCATAAGTCCCGGCCAGGGAGTCGGTTTGCACCAGAGGAATCCGGGGCCGGCCTTGCCGGGCCAATTTTTCGAGGAAGGGACCGCCGGGGTAGCCAAGGCCCAAAACACGAGCGGCTTTATCAAAAGCCTCGCCGGCGGCGTCATCCCGGGTTCGCCCTAAAATACGGTATTCACCATGGTCTTCCATGTAGATTAAATCCGTATGGCCTCCGGAAACCGTTAAACAAAGCAGCGGCGGGGTAAGATCCGGGACGGCCAGAAAATTGGCGTAAATATGTGCTTCGACGTGGTTGATGCCGATAAAAGGCAGTTCTTTACCCAACGCCAGCGCCTTGGCGATGGAGAGGCCCACCAGTAAACCGCCGATTAAACCGGGCCCGCAAGTGGCGGCCACCAGCCCGATCCGCTCCAGGCCAACCCCGGCTTCCCGGAGAGCCAAATCAATGGTCTGTAGAATTCCTTCCAGGTGACTGCGGGCGGCCAACTCGGGGACAACCCCGCCGAATTCGGCATGTTTATCGATTTGGGAAAAAACAGGGTTGCTCAAAATCCTCTTCCCGCTCTCCACCACCGCCGCCGCAGTTTCATCACAAGATGTCTCTATCCCCAGAACCAGCAATCCGCTTCCCTCCTGTTCACCGCCGGCCGTTCGGTTTAGGACCTGTCCAGTCCTTCAACTCTTTCCACATGATTAAAGCATCTTCCCGGTTGTCCTGGTAATAGCGGTGACGAACTCCGGTCTCTTTAAAACCCAGTCCGCGGTATAAAGCCTGAGCCGCCAGATTGGACCGGCGAACTTCCAAGGTTAAGCGCTGAATTCCGCGTTTGGCGCTTTCCCTTACCAAGGTCTCCAATAGCAAACGTCCGATCCCCCGCCGGCGGTAATCAGGATGGACGGCCAGGTTGGTAATGTGACCTTCGTCCAGGACGATCCACATCCCGATATAGCCCACTGTCTTCTCTGCCTCCCGGGCCACCAGGTATAAGGCCTGTTGATTTTCGAGAAGCTCGTAGAGGAAGGCCCTTCGGGACCAGGGGATCGTAAAAGAAAGCCGCTCAATGGTCAAGACCTCTTCCAGGTCGTTTAAACGCATGGGTTCAACTGCCACAGCCACCTCTCATACTCCTTTGCTCCCGCTGGATCTCCGCTTCCGTCCGCCGGAGATAGAGGGGAAGACCGGTATATAACTCATTTTTTTTTCTTTTTTGCCAGCGCGTAAGCCCTAAACCGGCCAAAACGGCTCCGTGCACACTGTCTTCCCGTTTGTAACGGGCGGCGGAGCCGAGACCGGCGGTCAATTCATCGCGGTATGCCCCGTCTCCCAGAAAAAGAACGGGGGTTTTTTGCCGGCGGAGAAACTCTATAAGGTCCTCAACCGGCCAGACCTCCGGAGGCCGCAGTTCACTTAAATCCCATTCTTGACGGCGGTACAAACCGGCATAAACCGTCCGCCGGCGGGCGTCCAAAACCGGACAGACGAGGCCGGGCCACCCTTGGTCGTTGGCGGCCAGGGCCAGAAGTGTGTTGATACTGACCAGGGGGATGCCCAGGGAGTAAGCGAGCCCTTTGGCCACGGCCAGGCCGACCCGCACCCCGGTGTAGGAGCCGGGTCCTTTGCCCGCCACGACAAGTTCGAGATATTTGGGCCGCCAGCCCACGGACTGCAGGGCTTTTTGGATTAAAGCCGGGATCTTTTCCCCGCCTCCCGGGCGAACGGCAATCTTTTCCTCATACAGAACATTAACCCCGTCAATCAAGCCCACGGTCCCGGTGGGTAAGGATGTATCCAGTCCTAAAACCCGCATTCTTTTGCCAACTCCTTAAGGAGGACCCGGTATTTCTCCCCGACGGGACGAAAGATGATCTCCCGTTCATTTTCCTTTTCCCCGTATTTAAAATGGACCTCCAGCAACTCCGCAGGGAATTGTTCTTTGGCCACCTCTCCCCATTCCACCGCCACCACGGCCTCTTCTTCCAGCAATTCGTCCAAAGCCAGCACCGCGGTGTCTTCCGGCCGGGAAAGGCGGTACAGGTCCAAATGGTAAAAGGGAATCTTCCCTTCGTACCTATGGATTAAGGCAAAAGAAGGGCTGGTCGCCAGCTCTTTACATTCCAAGCCCCGGCTGATGCCCCGGGCGAAGAGGGTCTTTCCACCTCCAAAATTTCCTGATAAAAAAAGAAAAGCGCCCGGCGACAACATCTTCCCCACGGCTACTCCCAGTTCTTCCGTGTCTTCAGGACTTCTCGACCGTACGATTAAAACGTTTTCCCGGCCCGTCTGGCCCTCCACCGGGTATCCACCTCACAATATTATCTGCTTCAATGTCAAGAGTAGCATAACCGTAACGGCCCGTCAAGGGAGAAGGAATAAAAACCCTCAGGGCGAAACAAGACGGGCGGCATTTTCCACAAAGGCCGCAAACAATTTCCGGGCGCCGGGCGAAGCCAAGCGTTCGGGGTGCCACTGCACGGCCAGGAGGAAAGAACCACCCGATCCTTCCAAAGCTTCCACCACTCCATTCCCGGTCCGGGCGGAAACGACAAGCCCGGGGGCAACCTCCTTCACCGCCTGGTGGTGATGGGAATTGGTCCAAATTCTTTTTCTTTTGATAATCTTATACAAAAGGGTTCCTTCTTCCACCCACACCCGGTGACTCACTTTCTCCGCCGGGCTCTCCTGGCAGTGCCCGTAGATCCCGGCCTGATCCGGGAGATCCTGATATAAACTGCCGCCCAGCGCCACGTTGATCATCTGCAACCCCCGGCAGATTCCGAAGACCGGTATTTTCTGCCGAAGCGCCCGGCGGATAAGATAAATCTCCCAGCGGTCCCGGTTCCTGTCCACAGTGCCCAACCGGGGATGGTCTTCTTCGCCGTAAAGCCGCGGATCCGGGTCGCCGCCGCCGCTCAACAAAAACCCCTGGCAGATTGAGACCGGAAAAGCGGCCCGGTCATGGACCGGCGGCAAGACCAAAGGGATCCCTCCCGCCTTTTCCACCGCTTCGATATACCCGGCGGCCACCCGGTATTCGTTACCACCGGTCTCGACAAAATGACGGCAGGTAATCCCAATCACCGGCTTCATTTTTCTTCCTCCCCGTTACCTTTTCGAAACCCTTATTAAAGAAGGATATTAGGAACGTATCGAGAAAAGAATAAAATTGGCAGGTTAAAACAACAAAGGGAGGATTAAAGATGCAGGAAGTTTCCTACAATCATTACCTCAAAGAGGTTGAACATTACCTGATCAACAGCGGCCTTTTTTTGACCGCCGGAAAAGAAAAGGTTAACACCATGGTTATTGGCTGGGGAGGAATCAATGTCTTTTGGAACAAGCCCGTTTTCTTGGCGATGGTCAGAAAATCCCGCTATACCCATGAGTTAATCGAAAAGACGGGGCAATTCACCGTCAGTGTTCCTTTGGAAAAAGACCTGAAAGAGGCTCTTGGTTTTTGCGGTACCCACTCCGGCCGCAATCTTGACAAGTTCAAAGAATGCAACCTTACGCCACTCCCCGGTCTGAAAATAGATACTCCGGTCATCGCCGAGTGTCCTCTGCACTACGAATGCCGGGTGATTTACAAACAGGACATGCTGCCGGAAAACCTGGATTCCGGGTTGGTCCGGGAATTTTACCCCCAACCTGATTATCATACCTTTTATGTAGGCGAGATTGTCGCTTGTTACCTGATCTAAGCCAAACATACGTCCGCGTCTGTACCGTAAGGCGCGGCTAATCGTACAAAACCCTGACCAGACACAAACCGTGGGGGGGAGCCGTGGGACCGGCCGCCCCCTTTTTTCTGCTGTCCAGGATGGATTTGACCTCTTCAGGTGGGATCTTCCCTCTTCCCACCATCAGAAGCGTCCCTACGATCATCCGGGCCATCTTGTAAAGGAACCCGTCCGCTTCCAGGGTAAAGAGGAGTTCGTCACCGTGTTCCTCGATCTCCAGCCGCAAAAGATTCCTCTTGGTCGTCTTCACCCCGGAGCCAATCGCAGAAAAAGCGGCGAAATCATGATATCCTGTCAGATGAGAGGCGGCCTCTTTCATCGGTTCCACCTGCAAGGCATAGGGATAATGCAGACAATAATGGCGGCGGAAAACATCCGGCCACGGCCGGCGTAAAAGCCGGTACTGGTAAATCTTGCTTTTCGCCTGGTAACGGGCATGAAAGTCTTCCGGGGCTTCCTCCACCCGCCAGGCGACCACGTCCCGGGGGAGAACACTGTTTAAAGCGGGAAGCCAGCGGGACAGCGGAATTTTGCCGGCCGTATGGAAATTAATCACCTGGCCCCGGGCATGCACACCGGCGTCGGTACGCCCGGCAGCCGTTAAGTTAACATTTTCCCCGGTGAGTTTTAAAAGCGCCTTCTCCAGTTCTTCCTGAACGGTTCTTTCCCCGGCGCCCTGCCGTTGAAAACCGGCAAACTCCGTTCCGTCGTAAGCAATCGTAACTTTCAAATTGATTTTTTCTCTCTTCATCATTTATCCGGCAACCCTCCGCCATATTAACCCGGCCAGTAAAATCAGGGAAGAAATGGCCACTATCCACGTATCTTCTTTCCCCCACGCCAATTCCAGATAGGAGGTGCGCGGGGCACCCGGGACAAAACCCCTGGCTTCCATCGCCTGGGCCAGTTCATGGGAACGGCGGAGTGTGGAAAGAAATAGCGGTACCACCATGGAAATTAATCCTTTTAATTTTCGCCGCCGGCTGCGTCCGTAAAATTTTACCCCCCGGGCCCGCTGCGCGATGGCAATCTCATGGGCTTCCTCCAGCAAAAGCGGGAGAAAACGGAAGGCCATCCCCATGACCAAAGCCATTTCCTCCCCGGGCAACCATTTTTTTAATGGCCGCAAAAACGCGGAAATGACCCTGATCATAACCAACGATTCGGTCGTTCCCATCAACCAGAACCCCAGGAGCAAGAGATTTACCAGGCGGAAGAGGTAAGAAAGGGCGGCAGACAACCCCGAATCAGTTACCGGCAGTCCCGCCAGGCGGTTCCCTTCCCGGATAAAAACCAGGTTAACCAGGAAAGTCAACCCCAGCAGCAGGCGAAACGACCACAGGGTAAGAAAAAGCCAGGAACGGGGAAGGCGTGAGGTCGCAAACAATCCCAGGCAAACAAGGAAGAGCGACACCTGCCACCACAAACTTCTTTCCACAAGCGCCAGCACGACCAGAACAAAAAGAACTACTATTTTTGCCCGGGGATCCCGCCGGTGCCAAAAAGAGACCGCCGGATAATAACGGCCAAAAACCATGCCTTCAGCTCCCCGCCCTTTCACCGGCTTCCTCAAATTCCTCCACCGCCCCCTCCACCGTCTCCTGCCCGGCCGGGCCCAACAAAGCAACAGTAATTTAATCCTGCACGTGCCGGCTATAACCCTGCGGCCTTATAAATACGGTTCTATAAAAAACAGCCAAGCGGTTTTTTCCCGCAACGGGCTTTCTTCCTTTTCCACTAACCGTTGCGGGGGGACCGCAGGAAAGGGACGTTCCCGCCTTCCCGCACCCCTTTGGGAAGCGCCGGACGCAAGAATTTCCAGGCGGGAGGGAGGACGGACCGCAGACTATACTTGGGTATGTCGAGGACCGCCCGCACCGACCAACGCCGAAATTCGCCGCGGACTCGCTTCCCCAAGTCCCTTTCCTGCCGTCCCTTCACAAACCCCGCCTTCTCACCAACTTCCTCAGTTCCTCCACCGCCTCCTGCCCGGCCGGGCCCAACAAAGCAACAGTAATTTAATCCTACACGTGCCGGCTATAACCCTGCGGCCTTATAAATACGGTTCTATAAAAAACAGCCAAGCGGTTCTTTCCCGCAACGGGCCTTCTCCCTTTTTGTCCTCACCCGTTGCGGGGGGACCGCAGGAAAGGGACGCTCCGCCTTCCCGCACCCCTTTTGGGAAGCGCCGGACGCAAGAATTTCCAGGCGGGAGGGAGGACGGACCGCAGACTATACTTGGGTATGTCGAGGACCGCCCGCACCGACCAACGCCGAAATTCGCCGCGGACTCGCTTCCCCAAGTCCCTTTCCTGCCGTCCCTTCACAAACCCCGCCTTCTCACCAACTTCCTCAGTTCCTCCACCGCCCCCTCCACCGTCTCCTGCCCCGGGTCCACCGGCGCCCCCTCCCGCGCCAGCCGGTGCAGCAAACGAAGGGCCGCCGGCAGTTGCAATCCCAACCGTTCCAGCACGGCCGGCTCCTTCCCCAACGCCCCCCACCTGGTATCCGCCACCAGCCGCCCCCCCTCCAGCAGAACCACCCGCCGGGTGAGGGGGAAAACAAAATCCATCTCGTGGGAGGCAATGACCAGCGCCGTCCCGCCCACCTCCGCCAATTTGCGCAAAACCGCCGTCAGCTCCCCCTTCCCGGCGGCATCCAGCCCGGCGGAGGGCTCGTCCAAAAGCAAAAAATGCGGGCGCATGGCAAGAACCGAAGCCAGAGCCAGCCGCCGCTGCTCTCCGCCGGACAGGCTAAAAGGAGAGGCCCCCCACTTTTCCTCCGGCAGGCCGGTGATACGCAACGCCCATCTCACCCGTTCCCGTACCCCGGCGGCGGGTAAATCCAGGTTTTCCGGGCCAAAGGCCACCTCTTCCCAGACCGTAGACGCAAAAAAACCCCGCCGGGGTTCTTGGAGGGCAAGGGCGACCCCGGCTTCCGGCGGTATCTCAACCTTTCCTTTCTCCGGCAAGAGGAGGCCGGCCGCCACCCGCAAAAGTGTAGATTTACCGGAACCCGCCGGCCCGACCAGGGCAACCTGCTCCCCGGCGCGGACCGAAAGATTCACCCCGGCCAAAGCCCGGGTCTGCCAGGCGGTAGCCGGGTAATAATTCACCGATACGTCCCACAGTTTTATCTCCAGAGCCATGAGAGAAATTCCTCATCATCCGTCACCGGGGGAGGAGAAGAAGACAAAGCGGCGGCCAGATTATAAACCGGGGGCAGTTCTATTCCCCACCGGCGGGCCTCCTCACTCCGGTGCAGCAATTCTTGCGGCCGCCCTTCCCAGACTGCTTTCCCGCCTTCCAAAACCAGCACCCGGTCCGCCCCGGCCGTCTCCTCCAAGCTGTATGTAAACCAGACCAGGGCGGTACCGTCGGCGCGTAAATCCTGCAAGAGGCGGGCAATCTCCTTCTTGGCGTCATAATGCAACATGCTCAACGGTTCATCCAAAAGCAAGATCTTCGGCCGCAACACCCAGACGGCGGCCAGGGCCAGCCGGCGTTTCTCCCCCCCGGACAGGAGATGGGGCGGAAATTCCGCCCGGTGCGACAAGGTAAACTTTTCCAGTGTTTCCGCAACTCTTTGCCGGATCTCGGCGGGGGGAAGCCCTTGGTTTTCCAGCCCGAAAGCCACCTCCGCAGTGACATTTCCCGCCACGAACTGATTGTCCGGGTCTTGATAAACCAGACCCGCGGTCCGGCGTATCCATTGCCGGTCTTTTTCCCGCCGGCTCGAGCAGCCTGCCACCAGAACTTCGCCGGCGGCCGGCAAATAGAGACCACAACACAAACGGGCCAGAGTAGACTTACCCGACCCGTTGGCTCCCAAAATCCCGAAAAATTCTCCTGCTTTTACCTTCAAACTTACCCCTTCAATCCCGGGTACTGAGGACCCGGGATAATAGTACGTAACATTCTCCAGCGTGAGCAACGGGCGCACCGTCTTACTCCACCAGCTCGAGCAATACCATGGGCGCCGCGTCGCCGCGTCTGGGTCCCAATTTTAGAATACGGGTGTAGCCCCCGTTTCTTTCCGTGTAACGTCCGGCGATCTCTTGGAAAAGTTTCTTTAGCACCTCTTTATCGTTCAAAACAGCCGCGGCCTGGCGCCGGGCATGCAAATCGCCCTTTTTGGCCAGGGTGATCAGCTTGTCGGCCAAAATCCGCACCTCTTTTGCTTTGGCTTCCGTCGTTTTAATCCGCTCATGAGCAAAGAGAGCCGTAACCAGATTGCGAAAAAGTGCTTTCCGTTGGTTGGCCGGACGGCCTAATTTCCGCATGTCAGACTCCTCCCCACAGTTAATCTTCGGCTTTACGCAGAGACAACCCGAGGGCTGCTAATTTCTGTTGCACTTCCTCCAGGGATTTCTTTCCCAAATTCCTTACTTTCATCATATCTTCTTCCGTCTTTTTAATCAGTTCCTCGACCGTATTAATCCCCGCCCGCTTTAGACAGTTATAGGAGCGGACCGAGAGGTCCAATTCTTCAATATTCATCTCCAAGATTTTATCCTTGGACTCTTCCTCTTTTTCCACCATAATCTCGGCTTCAGTTACTTTATCGCTGAGATTGACAAAAAGCGCCAGATGGGCGGATAAGATTTTCGCCGCCAAACTAAGGGCCTCCACCGGATTTATGCTTCCGTCGGTCCATAAATCCAAAACCAGACGATCATAATCGGTAAACTGTCCCACGCGGGTGTGTTCCACCACATAATTGACTTTTCTCACCGGCGTAAAAATGGAATCCACCGGAATCAGCCCGATAATTTCCTCCGGTCCCTTATTTCTTTCGGCCGGGACATACCCTCTTCCCCTGGCCAGGGTAATCTCCATAACCAGGCTTCCGTTTTCGCTGACCGTGGCGATATAGTGGTCCGGGTTGAGAATCTCCACATCACTGGGAACCTGAATGTCCTTGGCCCTGACCTCTTTTGGCTCGTGCACTTCGAGGCGGACCACCTTGGGTTGATCATCATGGATCTTGACCCGCAGTTCCTTTAGGTTCAAGATTATTTCCGTCGTATCCTCAATCACACCCGGAATCGTCGAAAATTCATGCAACACCCCGTCAATTTTAATTGACGTCACCGCATAACCGGGAAGAGAGGAAAGTAAAACACGGCGGAGGGAATTGCCGAGGGTAATCCCATATCCCCTTTCCAACGGTTCGACAATAAACTTGCCGTAATTTTCCTCTTCATTCACTTCTTCCACGATGATCTTGGGTTTTTCGATTTCAATCACTAAAAAATCAACCTCCCTTCTTTACCCTTGCGCGAAATCAATACCGGGCAAAAGGTGATTAGCGGGAATAAAGCTCGACGATGAGATGTTCCTGGATGGGAACGTCGATCTGTTCCCGTGTCGGCAAGTTTTTGACCCGAGCGATCCAGGAGTTGGTATCCAATTCCAGCCATTCAGGGATATTCTGACCATCATTGGCTTCAAGAATACTCTTAAAATACGGAGACTGCAGTGCTTTTTCTTTTAATTGGATGGTATCGCCCGCTTTTACCTGGTAAGAAGGGATGTTAACTTTTTTACCGTTAACCGTAAAAAAACCGTGTCTTACCATCTGCCGCGCTTCCCGGCGTGAAGAGGCCAACTTCAAGCGGTAGACCACATTGTCCAGCCGGCATTCGAGAATCTGGAGAAGATTCTCACCGGTAATACCCTTCCTGGCCTCCGCCAGGGAAAAATACCGGGCAAACTGCGCTTCCAAAATTCCGTAGATCCGGCGCAGCTTCTGCTTTTCCCTCAACTGCAAACCATATTCGGAAATCTTTCTTCTGCTCTGTCCGTGTTGACCGGGAACATAATTTTTCCGGTTAAAACTGCATTTTTCGGAAAGACACCGTGCTCCTTTCAGAAAAAGTTTCTCACCTTCCCGGCGGCATAGCCGGCATACCGGTCCTGTATATCTCGCCATTTTAGTTTACACCTCCCATTAAATCATTCCTGTCCGGACAAATTTCTATGCCCGTACGGGACCCGTTGGCAGACAAATTAGAAAGCCTCACACCCGCCGGCGTTTCGGAGGACGGCAGCCGTTATGGGGAATGGGAGTGACGTCTTTAATTAGACTCACTTCCAACCCGGCCGCCTGCAGGGAACGAATCGCTGCCTCCCGCCCGGCGCCCGGTCCTTTGACGTAAACTTCTACCTGTTGCATGCCCATCTCCATGGCGCTCTTCGCCGCCGCCTCCGCGGCCATTCCCGCGGCATAAGGCGTACTCTTGCGTGAACCTTTAAATCCCATGGTTCCGGCGGAGGCCCAGGTAAGAACATTGCCGTTGGGCTCCGTAATGGTGACAATGGTATTATTAAAGGTGGACTTGATATGCGCCACTCCGCGTTCCACATACTTGCGTTCTTTTCTTCTTGCTCTGGTGCCTTTTCTAGGTCTCGCCATGCTCTAACCCCCTTTTTATGACTTCTTCCGGCGGACGCCAACCGTTTTGGCCGGTCCTTTTCTTGTCCGCGCGTTGGTCCTCGTCCTTTGTCCGCGCACCGGCAGGCCTCTCCGGTGTCTAAGCCCCCGATAACTGCCGATCTCGATTAACCTTTTGATGTTCATCGTTTCCTCGCGGCGGAGATCCCCTTCGACCTTATAATCACGGTCAATTACCTCGCGTAACCGGGTAATCTCTTCTTCGGTCAGATCCCTGACCCGGGTGTCAGGACTGACGTTTGTTTTTGTCAATACTTCCCGGGCTGTAGACAAACCAATCCCGTAGATATAAGTGAGGGCTACTTCCACCCGTTTATCCCGCGGCAGATCCACACCGGCAATTCGTGCCATCTCATTCCCTCCTTTAGCCTTGCTTCTGCTTGTGTTTAGGATTTATGCAAATGACTCTGATCCGTCCTTTCCGACGGATAATCTTGCAATGCTCACAGATTCTTTTCACCGATGGCCTGACTTTCACTGTCATCTCCCCTTCCGTTTCATCGCCGGTGGCCGCCGGCGCGCACTATGGACAGCCTCAACCAATGCTGTCCGGGTTTACCACCAATCCGACTGCACATGGGCGGGGTCCGGCCCGCCGGTTCACCTGTCCGGACGGCTTATTTATACCGGTAGACAATTCTTCCCCTGGTAAGATCATAAGGAGATAATTCCACCAAAACCTTGTCTCCGGAAAGGATTCTGATAAAATTCATTCTCATTTTCCCGGAGATATGCGCCAAAATTTTGTGGCCGTTGGCCAGTTCCACCCGGAACATGGCGTTCGGTAACGGTTCAACGACCGTGCCTTCCACTTCGATGACATCTTCTTTGGCCATAATTACCCCCCTTTTTCGATCTTTTTTTCCATCCGGGCCAGGGCCTGACAAATTTCTTCACTCGTTACCCGGCGGCCGCTGGCGATCTTCTTTTCAATCTCCTGGTCCACCACCGGGTAAACTTTTACGTGACGGAGATTTTTCTTTTTCGGGCGTTCCGGTGTGCGTTTCACCCCGTCCGCGACCAGGAGAAAGCCGTCACTGTCAAAACCGAGGAACAAATAGTTGTTCCCGGAATCCCTTCCTTGAATCGAAACAACCAGTTGTCCCGGGTGAAGTCCGGGTTTCTCCTTCTTTTCTACCATGAGATGAAATCCTCTCCACCCGCTGCCTCCGGCGGCATTCTGGTTAAAACCTCCGGCTCATCTTCGGTTACCAGGACGGTATGCTCAAAATGGGCCGAATAACTCCCGTCCTCCGTGGTCACCGTCCACCGGTCGCGGGGATCTACTTTTACCTTATACCCGCCGCAGTTGACCATGGGTTCGATCGCCAGGGTCATTCCGGGTTTCAACACGGGGTCATATCCCCCCATAAAAGAAGCTACAAAATTGGGGATCTGGGGATCTTCATGCATGGCCTGGCCAATCCCGTGCCCGACAAATTCCCTGACCACCGAAAATCCGTGTTTTTCCACGTGGGTTTGGATCGCGGCGGAAAGATCGGAAATGCGGTTGCCTGCCCGGGCCTGCCTGATCCCTTCCCACAAGGCTTCCCTGGTAACACGGAGCAATTTGGCATGATTGGCGGAGATTTTTCCCACCGGCACGGTCAGGGCGGCATCTCCATAGTACCCTTTATAAACAACTCCGAAATCCAACCCGACAATATCCCCTTCTTGAAGCCGCCGCGGGCCGGGAATCCCGTGAATAACCTCGTCATTCACCGACACGCAGAGGCTGGCCGGAAACCCCTTATACCCTTTAAAAGCGGCCGTCACTCCGAACTTCTTCGCTTCCGCTTCCGCCACCCGGTCCAGTTCAAGCGTGGTGATCCCCGGGGCGATTGCCCCAACCACTTTGCTGAGAATTCTGGCCACCAATTCTCCGGCTTTCCGCATGCGCTGAATTTCAAAACCGGATTTACGTGTAATCATCTATCTGCGGCCTCCCAATCCCCGCACAATCTCCCGGTAAACACCGGCAATATCCTGGTCTCCGTTGACCTCCAACAACAGCCCGGCTTTCCGGTAGTATTGAATTAACGGCTCGGTCTGGCGGAAATAAACCTCCAGGCGGTTCCTTATTGTTTCCTCCTGATCGTCGGCCCGCTGGTAAAGCTCGCCGCCACATAGATCGCAAACCCCGGTTTTTTTCTCCTTTTTGGTTTCCACATGATAAACCGCCCCGCACTGCCGGCAGATGCGACGGCCGGAGAGCCTTTTTACCAAAACTTCAGGTTCAACGGCGATATTGATCACCGCCGTCAACGGCCGGGCTTCTTCCTGCAAAAAACCGGCCAGCGCGTCGGCCTGCGGTACAGTCCGGGGAAAGCCGTCCAGAAGAAACCCCTTTGCCGTATCCGCCTGCTGGAGCCTTTCTGCGACAATTTCAATGACGATCTCATCCGGCACCAGTTCGCCGGCATCCAAAAACTCCTGCGCCTTCCGGCCCAGAGGAGTCTGCTCTTTGATCGCCGCCCGGAAAATGTCGCCGGTGGAAATGTGGGGAAGAGCAAACTCTTCCGCCAGTTTTGCCGCCTGCGTACCTTTTCCGGCCCCGGGAGGCCCCATAAGAATAAGGTTCATCCGGTATACACTCCCATTCCTATTTTAAGAACCCTTCGTACTGGCGCATCAACAAATGCGCTTCGATCTGTTTCATCGTATCTATAGCCACACCCACGGCGATCAAAAGTCCGGTACCGCCAAATCCGATCTGCATGCCGGTAAGCCCGCTCAGCAGGTAAGGAAGAAGGGAAATTCCGGTTAAAAACAAGGCGCCTGCCAAAGTAATCCGGCTTAAAACCCGGTCCAGGAATTCTGCGGTCGGACGGCCCGGTCTAATCCCGGGGATGAATCCTCCGTGTTTTTTCATGTTATTGGCAACTTCCAGCGGATTAAAAGTTACCGCCGTATAAAAATAGGTGAAAATGAAAATAAACAAGGCATAAAGCAGCAAATACAACCAGCGTCCCGGAGTTAAGACCTCGATAACCTTGGCGAAAAAACCGCTGATATTAGGGAAAAACTGGGCAATCGTCAACGGAAAAGCCAGAACCGACGAGGCGAAAATCACCGGAATCACCCCGGCCTGGTTAATCCTGAGCGGCAGGTAGGTGGCCTGCCCTCCGTACATCCGCCGGCCGACAATCCTTTTGGCGTATTGCACCGGAATTTTTCTCTCGCCCTGGGTTACAATGACGACAAAAACCACCACCGCCAGGGCAAAAATCAGGAACAACAGCAGTCCGAGGGGATGAACGCCGCCGGCGCCTAGATTTTCAAGGGTAGAGATCGCGCTGGGCAAAAGCCGGGAGACAATACCGGCAAAGATAATCAGCGAAATCCCGTTCCCTATTCCCCGTTCGGAAATAACCTCGCCCAGCCACATAAGAAGGAGAGCCCCTGCGGTCATGGTGGTGATCACCAAGATATAAGACCACGGGCTGTCCGGATTGCTCAGGGAGGCACGAAAACCCATGGTTAAAGCCGTCGCCTGAACCAGGGCCAGCACCACCGTTCCATACCGGGTATATCTGGCAATTACCTTGTGGCCTTCCGGTCCCTCTTTGGACAGTTCCTCCAAACGGGGAATGACCATGGTTAAAAGATTCATAATAATGGAGGAAGTGATATAGGGGTTTACCCCCAGGGCAAACACGGACATATTGCTAAGGGCCCCGCCGGAAAAAAGATCCAAAAGGGAAAAAATCGTATCGCCGGCGAAAACCCGGGGGTTCATCCCCGGCACCACCAGGTGGGTTCCCAACCGGAAGATTCCCAAAAGCAACAATGTCCAAAGCAACTTCTTCCGCAAATCCGGAAGTCTAAACGCTGTCTTTAACGCGGCCAGCATTTTCTTATATCACCTCGGCTTTCCCACCGGCTGCTTCAATTTTGGTAACCGCCGATTTACTAAACGCATGCATTTGAACGGTTAGTTTTCTTTCCAGTTCCCCGCGGCCCAAAATCTTTACTCCGTCTCCGGTTTTCTTAATAATTCCGGCCTCCAGTAAAAGTTGGGGGGTTACTTCCGTCCCGTCGTCAAACCGGTTTAACCGGTCGACATTGACCGTTACCAGCTCCCGCCGGAAAATTTTATTATTAAATCCTCTCTTCGGAAGACGACGTTGCAACGGAGTCTGACCGCCTTCAAAAGCCGGGCCTTTTCCTCCGCCTGCGCGCGCCTTCTGCCCCTTCTGCCCGCGGCCGGAGGTCTTTCCCAAGCCGGAACCGATGCCTCGGCCTACCCGCCGGGGAGATTTGTTTGCTCCGCGGGCCGGATGCAACTCATGAAGTCTCATCTTGCCACCCCCTATTTCTCGGTTACTTCCAGCAGGTGTTCGACTTTTTTGATCATTCCCCGGACCACCGGAGTGTCCGGTTTCTCAACCGTTTGATACAAACGGCGAAGACCCAAAGCGGCAATCGTCGCCTTTTGGTCTTTCTTCCGCCCGATTAAACTCCGTTTCCAAGTAATCACCAGTTTTTTTTCACCGGCTTTTTTTGCCATGACCATCTCTCCTTTATCCCAGAACGCGGTCGGCCGGAACTCCCCGCAACCTGGCGACATCCTCGACCGTTTTTAGTGATTTAAGCCCCTGGACGGTGGCATTGACTATATTCAAAGGATTGTCGGAACCCAGAGACTTGGTGAGAATATCCCTTACCCCGGCCAGTTCCAAAATAGCCCGTACCGGTCCCCCAGCAATGACACCCGTACCCGGAGCGGCCGGTTTTAACAAAACCTTGCCGGCGCCAAACTCTCCGACAACTTCATGGGGAATAGTGGTGTTAACAATCGGCACCTTGAAGAGGTTCTTCTTTCCATTTTCTACCCCTTTACGGATTGCTTCCGGAACCTCGCTGGCTTTACCGAGCCCCACGCCAACGTGGCCCTGCCCGTCTCCCACCACTACCAGTGCGCTGAAGCTAAAGCGGCGTCCCCCTTTAACCACTTTGGCTACACGGTTGATGGAAACCACCCGTTCCTTGAGTTCTATTTCATTCGGGTTTAAACGCTCGTCCATTTTAACCCCCCTATACTAAAAATCAAGACCTTTTTCCCGGGCCGCTTCCGCCAAGGCCGCGACCCGTCCGTGGTATAAATTGCCGCCCCGGTCAAAGACCACCTTTTTAATGCCGTTGGCGAGAGCCCGTTCGGCGATAATTTCCCCCACGATTTTGGCCCCTTCAATATTTCCCCCGGTTTTGCCTTCGCCCATCTGGTTTCTAATTTCCGGCTCCAGGGTGGAAGCACACAAAAGAGTTTTTCCGGCGGTGTCGTCAATAATTTGCGCATAGATATGGCGAAGACTTTTATAAACAGCCAGCCGCGGCCGTTCGGGAGTGCCGAGTACCTTTTTCCGCAGGCGTTTATGCCGTCTCGCCCGGGCCTCTTTTCGGCTGATGCGCACAATCACCTTTCTTTACCCCTTTCCTGCTTACTTGCCGGTCTTACCCGCTTTACCGGCCTTTCTCCGTACATATTCGTTCTCATAACGTATTCCCTTGCCCTTATAAGGCTCCGGCTTACGGACAGCCCGGATCATGGCCGCCATTTGCCCCACCTTCTGTTTGTCAATTCCCCGCACCACTATTTTGTTGGGCGCCGGGGTCTCAATCTCGACACCGGCAAGGGGTTCAAACTCGACAGGTTGAGAATAACCGACATTTAAGACCAATTTATTTCCCTGCTTGGCCGCACGGTAACCAACCCCGTGAATCTCCAGGGTTTTGCTAAACCCGTTGGTCACTCCTTCCACCATATTGGCGACCAGCGTTCTGACCAAACCGTGCAGGGATTTAAAATACTTGTCATCATTGGGCCGTTCAATTTTAACCACGTTTTCTTCCTGAACGACACGGATTTCCTCTGGGATCTCCTGTTCCAATTGGCCTTTAGGACCTTTGACTTTTACGACATTCCCGTCGACCTTTACTTCAACGCCGGAAGGGATAACAATAGGCATCTTGCCAATACGGGACAAGAATTACACCCCCTTTTTACACTCAACGCTCGCCATGCTCTCTCCCGGTTGGGAACCGGTAAAACGGCGGGGACCATTTTCTCACCAGATATAGCAGAGAACTTCTCCGCCGACACCTTCCTTACGCGCTCTTTTATCCGTCATAATCCCCTTGGAGGTGGAGAGAACCGCCACTCCCAATCCGCCAAGGACTTTGGGAATCTCATTTTTTCCAACATAAACCCGCAACCCGGGTTTGCTGATCCTTTTGAGACCGGAAATAACCCGTTCCTTACCGTTGTACTTAAGATAGAGCTTGATCGTTCCCTGGTAATTATCCTCGATCAGTTCGTATTCTTCAATGTAGCCTTCATTTTTTAAAATTTCGGCCAGAGCCTTTTTAACTTTGGAAGCGGGTACTTCCACGGTCTTGGCCCGGACAATATTGGCATTACGAATACGGGTCAACATATCGGCAATCGGATCCGTCATCGCCATACCGACAACCTCCTTCCTTACCAGCTGGCTTTGTTAATACCAGGAATTTCGCCCCGGTGGGCCAGGGTCCGGAAACAAACCCGGCACATTTGGAATTTCCTCATATAGCCGCGGGGACGCCCGCACAACCGGCACCGGTGATAACGGCGAACGGGAAACTTGGGTTCCCGGTTGGCTTTGTTGATCAGTGCTTTTTTAGCCATTTTCTACCTCCTGTCAGGAAGCCCGGAACGGCATTCCTAAAAGTTTTAACAGTTCATAAGCTTCCTCATCGGTTTTGGCCGTAGTTACAATCACCACATCCATGCCGCGAATCTTGTCTATTTTGTCATAATCAATCTCCGGGAAGATCAACTGCTCTTTCAGGCCTAAACTGTAATTTCCCCGCCCGTCGAAGGATTGGGGGGAAACTCCCCGGAAATCGCGAATGCGCGGCAAAGCCAGATTAAAAAGCTTGTCGAGGAACTCGTACATCCTCTTCCCTCGCAGGGTTACTTTGCAACCCACCGGCATGCCGGCCCGGACTTTAAAGGCGGCGATGGACCGTTTGGCCCTGGTAACAATGGGTTTTTGTCCGGAAATCTGCATCAGGTCATTAACCGCCGCATCAATCGCCTTGGCATCCTCGGTGGCGTCTCCCACCCCCATATTGATCACCACTTTGACCACGCGAGGGATCTCCATGACATTTTTATATCCAAAGCGGCTTTTCAAGCCGGGAATAACTTCTTTTTCGTACTTCTCCTGCAACCGCGTCACGGGTGGCACCTCCTCTCGCTACCTTAATCCATGGATCGTCCACATTTTTTACAGGTTCTCACCAGGGAACCGTCGGCGTCCCGCTCTCTTTTAATCCGGGCGGGCTTGCTGCAGGCCGGGCAAATGAGCATTACTTTGCAGGTGGGAAGGGGCATGGCCTTGTCGATGACCCCTCCTTGCGGATTGTTTCTGGTGGGTCTGGCATGTTTTTTGGCCACGTTTATTCCTTCCACAATGACCATTCCTTTACGGGCGAAAACCCGTTGAATCTTACCCCGTCTTCCCTTGTCCTTGCCCGAAAGGACAATTACTTCGTCGCCCTTACGCAAATGCGTTTTTGCGCCCACGGTCAGACCTCCCCTCTTTATCGGATAAAAGCAAGGCGAAAAGTTATAATACCTCCGGCGCCAAAGAGACGATCTTCATAAAATTCTTTTCCCTGAGTTCCCGGGCTACCGGCCCAAAGATCCGTGTACCTCTGGGATTCAGCTGCTCATTGACGATCACCGCTGCGTTGTCGTCAAACTTGATATAGGAACCGTCCGGCCGGCGGACTTCCTTCTTGGTTCTTACGATTACGGCCTTAACGACTTCACCCTTTTTAACGCCGACGGTCCCTGTTCCTTTGCGCGCGGCCGACGGTGGAAGCGCATCTTTAACCACGCCGACGATCAAATCGCCTAAACCGGCATAACGCTTTTTCGAGCCGCCGAGTACCTTAATACACATTAACTTTTTGGCTCCGGAATTGTCCGCCACATTAAGATAGGATTCCGCTTGAATCACAGCTGCTTTCCCCCTTTCCTTACCCGGTACGGGCGGATAGACATTTATTTGGCTTTCTCAATGATCGAAACAACCCGCCAGCGCTTCTCCTTGCTCAAAGGCCTCGTCTCCATCACCCGGACCTTATCGCCAATACGGCATTCATTCTTTTCATCATGGGCCTTTAATTTGGTGGTGCGCCGGATCGTCTTGCCCAGCAAAGGATGGCGTACCAGTCGTTCCACGGCCACGACAACGGTTTTGTCCATTTTATCACTGACGACCTGTCCCACCCTGGTTTTTCTACGTGCACGTTCGAGCATACTTCAATTTCAACCTCCTTTCTTGCAGCTATTTTCAACTGGATTTGGTCTGGGCTTCCCGCTCCCATAGAATCGTCTTTACCCTGGCAAGATCCTTCCGCACCGCACGAATCCGGCGGTAATTATCCAACTGGCCGGTTGCCAGTTGAAAACGGAGGTTGAAAAGTTCCGACTTCAAATCAGCCGCTTTCTCCTGCAGTTCTTTTGTGGTCAACTCACGCAGTTCACTAGCTTTCATGGGACTCACCACCCGTTTCCACGCGTCTGACAATTTTTGTCTTAATCGGCAGCTTACTGCCGGCCAGACGAAGGGCTTCTTCCGCCAGTGTCTGTTCCACTCCGCCCAGTTCAAAAAGGATCCGCCCCGGTTTTACCACCGCCACCCAGTGTTCAGGGGAACCTTTCCCGCTTCCCATCCGGGTTTCGGCCGGTTTCGCCGTGACCGGCTTATCAGGGAAGATTTTTATCCATATCCTTCCGCCGCGTCTGATATGCCTGGTTAAAGCAATACGGGCCGCCTCGATTTGGACATTGGTGATCCAACCGGGTTCTACGGCTTTGATCCCGTAATCGCCAAAGGTCAATTCCGAACCGCGGCTGGCAACGCCTTTCATTCTTCCCCGCTGAACTTTACGGTATTTAACCCTCTTGGGCACCAGCATCCTTACTCGCCTCCCTCACTCTTGGCCTCCTTTTTATCCGGAAGCACTTCGCCTTTGTTAATCCACACTTTAACGCCGATTTTACCGTAGGTGGTGTTGGCCTCTGCAAAGCCGTAATCGATATCCGCCCGTAAAGTATGCAGGGGGACTTTTCCTTCACTGTAACCTTCCGTACGGGCGATTTCCGCACCCATTAGCCGCCCGCTGCAGGCCACTTTCATCCCCAAGGCGCCAAATCTCATCACTCTGTTGATCGCCTGCTTCATCGCCCGGCGAAAGGAAGTTCTCTTCTCCAACTGCAGGGCAATGTTCTCCGCCACCAACTGGGCGTTAAGCTCCGGGATTTTTACTTCGGCAATATTTAAAGAGATCTGTTTTCCCGTCATTTCTTCCAGCTTTTTCCGTAACTTTTCAACTTCAGTTCCCCCCCGGCCGATCACCATCCCGGGACGGGCGGTATGAATGGTAACTTTAATCCTGTTGGCCGCGCGTTCAATCTCCACCCGGGCAATACCGGAGTTGTAAAGCTCTTTTTTGATATAGCGGCGGATCTTGATATCCTCATGCAAAAAGGTGGCATATTCTTTTTCTGCATACCAGCGGCCGTCCCAGTCCCGGATGATCCCCAAGCGCAGGCCCAGTGGGTGTACTTTTTGACCCATGCCATCAATCCTCCTTTTCTTCGACGATGATGGTAATATGACTTGTTCTTTTCCGGATCAAGGCCGCCCGTCCCTGCGCACGCGGACGAATTCTTTTCATGGTCGCCCCCTGATCCACATACGCCTTGCTGATGACCAGCGCGTTCCGGTTCATCTCAAAATTATTTTCCGCGTTCGCCACTGCAGAATTTAACACCTTTAACAGGACGCGAGCCGCCGCCCGCGGGGTATAGCGAAGGATGGTTTGCGCCTCATCCACTCTTTTCCCCTTGATTTCGTTCAGGACTTGCCGTACCTTGCGCGGTGCGATCCGGACGTACCGCGCGACAGCTCTGGCTTGCATTATTCTCTCCCCCCTCTGGTTCCCGAAAGTCCGTTTGGGAATGAACCTCTTTTTACTTCAGGGCTGTGGAACGCTCGGTATTACCGCTGTGTCCCCGAAAAATACGCGTTGGGGCGAACTCTCCCAGCTTATGCCCGACCATATCCTCGGTGATATAAATGGGTACATGTTTCCGCCCGTCATGAACGGCGATCGTATGCCCCACCATCTCCGGGGAAATTGTTGACCGTCGCGCCCAGGTCTTAATGACCTTTTTTTCGCCGCGCTTATTCATCTCTTCTATCTTCTTCAACAGCTTAGGATCGATATAAGGACCCTTTTTTAAGGAACGTGACATGTTTTACCCTTCCTTTCCATGTCTATTTCCGGCGCTTAATAATCAACCGGTCGGACGGTTTTTTCTTTCTGGTCCGGCACCCAAGAGCCGGTTTCCCCCAAGGAGTGACCGGCGCCCTTCCTATGGACGACCTGCCTTCTCCGCCGCCGTGGGGATGATCAACCGGGTTCATCGCCACGCCACGCACGCCCGGCCGTTTACGAAGCCACCGCGAACGTCCGGCTTTACCAATCGTAATATTCTCGTGCTCTACATTGCCAACCTGGCCGATGGTGGCCATGCATTCCAGCCGGATGAGACGCACTTCACCGGAGGGCAAACGCACATGGGCATATTCACCCTCCTTGGCCATTAACTGGGCGGCTGCCCCCGCACCGCGCACCAGTTGCCCGCCGCCGTTTCTTCTGAGTTCAATATTATGAATAAGCGTTCCGACCGGAATATTGGCCAACGGCAGGGCATTTCCGGGTTTGATATCCGCCTCCGGCCCGGACATTATCATGTCGCCTACCTGTAAGCCATCGGGAGCAATGATATAACGCTTTTCCCCGTCCACATAATGTAAAAGGGCAATCCGGGCGCTGCGGTTCGGGTCATATTCAATGGCGGCCACTTTCGCCGGAATGGAAAATTTGTCCCGTTTAAAATCAATAATCCGGTATCTTCTTTTGTGCCCGCCTCCCCGGTGCCGGACGGTCGTCCGTCCGCTGGCGTTTCTCCCCCCCGACTTCTTCAAAGGGGCAAGCAGTGATTTTTCCGGTTTGGCCTTGGTAATTTCCGCAAAACGGGAAACCGTCATGAACCGGCGTCCGGGCGAGGTCGGTTTAAACTTCTTAATGGCCATGTGTAGACCTCCTTATACCAAGTGGGATTATACCCCCTCGAAAAATTCAATTCTGCTTCCTGGTTCCAGGGTTACAATCGCCTTTTTCACGCTGGGCGTTCTTCCTTCAAAACGGCCCATCCTTTTGACTTTTCCCAATAAATTCATGGTATTGACCTTTTTTACCCGTACTTTAAAAATCTCTTCCACCGCCTGTCGGATCTGGACTTTATTTGCCCGCCGGTCAACAATAAAACAATACTTGTTTTCCTCCATCAACCCGGTGGTTTTCTCGGTAATCACCGGCTTGATAATGACATCTCTGGCCTCCATTACGCCAACGCCTCCTCGAGCTTTGTTACGGCATCCTTGGTCAGAACCAGGCGGTGATGGGCTAAAATGTCGTAAACATTGAGTCTTTCCGGAAGCAAGGTCGAAACGCCCGGAATATTGCGGGCGGATTTCACGACATTCGGGTCCTCCACCACGGGGACGATGAGCGTCTTTTCCCCGTTGATCTTGAGATTGGTCAGCATTTCCACCATCGCCTTGGTTTTTGGTTCAGGAAAGACCAGTTCCCCCAGGATCAGCGTTTCTCCGGCCCGCACTTTGGCGGAGAGAGCAACTCTCATCGCTTGCCGCCAGGCCTTTTTGTTCATCTTGAACCCGTAAAGGCGGGGCATAGGAGGAAAGACCACTCCTCCTCCTTTCCAGATGGGGGAACGGCGGCTTCCATGCCGCGCCCGGCCTGTCCCCTTTTGTCGCCAGGGTTTCCTTCCTCCACCGCGTACTTCCCCTCTTGTCTTGGCTTTGGCGGTACCCCGGCGCGCAGACGCTGTCTGCATCACTACGGCCTGGTGAAGGAGGGCTTCATTCATTTCGGCGTTAAAAACCGAATCCGCCAGGGTAATTTCCCCTGTCTGTTCGCCGTTCATATTGTAAACCGGTAAGGTCGGCATCCCTATCCTCCTCTCGTTCTCGCGGCAACTGCTCTTTACCCGTCGTCCGACGGAAGAGCGCCATCCGGTTTCAGGTAAGGAGAAACCGGCATGCCTTGTCAGAGAATATTATTTTTTTGCCTTTTTGACCGTTTCTTTGATCATGAGCAGACCGCCTTTCTTCCCCGGTACCGCTCCTTTGATCAAGAGAAGATTCCTCTCCGGATCCACCCGGACAACCTTGAGCCCTTGAATGGTAACCCGTTCCCCTCCCATACGGCCGGGCAATTTCCGCCCTTTAAATACCCGCGCCGGGCCGGTGGCCCCGAGGGAACCGACACCCCGGTGGTACATGGAGCCGTGGGCCATTGGTCCCCGGTGAAAACCGTGTCTCTTGATTACGCCGGTAAAACCTTTACCCTTGGATATCCCGACCACATCCACGGTTTCACCTTCCTGAAAAATGTCGGCTTTCAAAACCTGGCCCACCTGGTAATTCTCCTGCTCTTCCGGGGTAATTCTGATTTCTCTTAAATACCGCCGCGGGCTTACGCCGCTTTTGGCAAAATGTCCTTTCAGCGGTTTGTTGACGGTCTTCTCCTTTTTTTCTTCAAACCCCAACTGAACGGCGGTATAGCCATCCTTTTCCTCGCTCTTTTTTTGAACTACCACACAAGGACCGGCCTCCACGACAGTTACCGGAATCAACCGGCCGGCGGAGTTAAAGACCTGTGTCATTCCGACTTTCTTCCCGAGTATTCCCTTAGGCAAACCAGACACCTCCCAACTGTAAACAAAGGAGTTTACAGTTTAATTTCTATATCCACCCCAGCCGGGAGATCAAGACGCATCAAGGCGTCCACCGTTTTGGAACTGGGTTCCAAAATGTCGATCAACCGTTTATGGGTCCTCATCTCAAACTGTTCCCGTGAGTCTTTATCTTTATGAACAGAGCGTAAGACCGTAAAAATGCTTTTCTCCGTAGGCAGGGGAACCGGCCCTGAAACCACCGCTCCCGTTCGCTTGGCCGTATCCACTATTTTTTCGGCTGATTGATCAAGCAACCTGTGGTCAAAGGACTTCAAACGAATACGAATCTTCTGATTGGCCATTTCCGTCCCTCCTTAAATAGGGGTTTACCATAAGTCCCCCATCCTGCATAAAACAAAAATCATGCGTGCAGGAAACTCCTGTTTCCTGCACGCCGGAAATTACCCCAGGATCTTGGTGACCACGCCCGCGCCCACCGTGCGGCCGCCCTCGCGAATCGCAAACCTCAAGCCTTCCTCCATGGCAATGGGGGTAATCAGTTTCACCCGCAGCCGGACATTGTCCCCGGGCATGACCATTTCTACCCCCTCCGGCAGGTGGGCCACTCCCGTCACATCCGTGGTCCGGAAGTAAAACTGGGGACGATAACCGTTGAAAAACGGCGTGTGCCTCCCGCCTTCTTCCTTCGTCAACACGTATACTTCACTCTCAAACTCCGTATGCGGCGTGATCGAACCCGGCTTCGCCAAAACCTGCCCCCGTTCAATCTCGTCCCGGTCTACGCCACGGAGCAAAACGCCAATGTTGTCACCGGCCATCCCTTCATCCAACAGCTTCCGGAACATCTCCACACCGGTCGCCACCGTCTTGCGCGTCTCATCCCGCAGCCCGACAATCTCCACTTCGTCACCGACTTTTATCTTGCCCCGCTCCACACGGCCGGTCGCCACTGTCCCACGCCCGGTAATCGTAAATACATCCTCCACCGGCATGAGAAACGGCAGGTCCACAGGCCGCTGCGGAGTCGGAATGTAATCGTCCACCGCGTCCATCAGCTCAAGAATGGCACCGCACCACTGACAATCACGGCTCCCGCAACCGCATTCCAGCGCCTTCAAGCCGGAACCCTTCACCACCGGTACTTCATCCCCGGGGAATTCGTACTGCGTCAGCAGATCACGAATCTCCATCTCCACCAGTTCCAACAATTCCTCGTCGTCCACCATGTCCACTTTGTTCATCCACACCACAATCGACGGCACGCCAACCTGACGCGCCAGCAAAATGTGCTCCCGCGTCTGCGGCATCGGACCGTCCGCCGCGGACACCACCAGAATCGCCCCGTCCATCTGCGCCGCACCGGTGATCATGTTCTTCACATAGTCGGCGTGACCGGGACAGTCCACGTGCGCGTAATGTCGCTTGTCCGTCTCGTACTCCACGTGCGCCGTGTTGATCGTAATCCCGCGTTCCTTCTCCTCCGGCGCCTTGTCGATCGTATCAAACTCCTTATACTCGGCCAATCCGCTCTTGGACAATACCAGCGTGATCGCTGCCGTCGTCGTGGTCTTCCCGTGATCCACGTGCCCAATCGTGCCAATGTTGACATGCGGTTTCGTCCGCTCAAATTTTTGTTTCGCCATGATGAAATCCTCCTTTTCTAATCTTGTACCTGTCCGGCAAGGCGGACAACTATCTTTCTATAATTTCCCGGGCCAAATTGGCCGGTACTTCCGCATAATGGGAGAAATGCATGGTATAGGTCGCCCGGCCCTGGGAAAGGGAGCGGAGAGCGGTGGCATAGCCAAACATCTCGGCCAGGGGCGCCGTCCCGCGCACAATTTGCGCCTGGGCCTTCGGCTCCATGGACTCGACCCGTCCGCGCCGGGCATTAAAGTCGCCTAAAACATCACCGATATATTCTTCAGGCACAACCAATTCAATCTTCATCACCGGTTCCAGCAAGATCGAGTTCCCCTTCTTACATCCCTCCTTGAACGCCATGGACGCGGCGATCTTAAAGGCCATTTCCGAAGAGTCAACCTCATGGTAGGAGCCGTCAACCAGAACAACTTTGACGTCCACCACCTGATACCCGGCTAAAACGCCGTTAAACATAGCCTCTTTAATCCCGGCCTCCACGGCGGGAATATATTCGCGGGGAACAGCGCCGCCGACAATTTTACTTTCAAAAACAAAGCCCTTTCCTCTTTCCAACGGCTCCATTTCCAGCAAGACGTGGCCGTATTGACCCCGGCCCCCGGTCTGCCGGATAAATTTTCCTTCGGCTTTCACGGCGCGTGTGATCGTTTCTCTGTAGGAAACCTGCGGTTTACCGATGTTGGCTTCCACCTTGAATTCGCGCAACAACCGGTCAATAATTACCTCCAGGTGAAGTTCGCCCATGCCGGAGATGATCGTTTGGCCGGTTTCCGGATCGTTTTTCACCCGGAAAGTGGGATCCTCCTCCGCCAGTTTGGCCAGGGAGGCGGTCAGCCGGTCCTCATCATCCTTAGTCCGCGGCTCAACAGCAATCGAAATAACCGGTTCCGGAAAATCCATGGCTTCCAGGATAAGCTGATGTTCGGCGTCACAAAGCGTATCCCCGGTCACCGTATCTTTAAAGCCCACGACGGCGGCAATTTCACCGCTCCGTACCACATCTATATCTTCCCGGTGGTTGGCATGCATCCGGAGGATCCGCGCCACTCTTTCCCGCCGGTTTTTATTGGCATTATAGACATAAGATCCGGCGGTCATTTTTCCCGAATAAACCCGTAAATATACCAGCCTGCCGACATAAGGATCACTCATCACTTTAAAAGCCAGGGCGGAAAAGGGCTCTTCCTCGGTGGGATTACGTAAAATCTCTTCCCCGGTCTTCGGGTCAAAACCCTTAATGGGGGGAAGATCAAGCGGGGAGGGCAGATAATTTACCACGGCATCCAGAAGGGGCTGAATCCCTTTGTTCTTAAAAGCGGAACCGCATAACACCGGGGTAATTTTCACCCCCAACGTGGCGGCCCGTATAACCCGCCTGATTTCATCGGGTTCAATCTTTTCTCCGCCGAGGTACTTTTCCATTAAACCTTCATCATACTCGGCCAGGATCTCCAGCATCCGCTCCCTGGCGGCGGCTGCTTTTTCCCGTATTTCTTCGGGAATTTCCCGCACTTCATTCCTGGTGCCCAGATCATCCAGGTAATAAAGGGCTTTCTCTTCGACCAAATCGACGATGCCGCAAAAATTGTCTTCCGCGCCGATTGGCAACTGAACCGGTACCGCCGTTGCGCCCAACCTTTTTTTCATGGTCTCAATCACCCGGTCAAAATCGGCGCCGGTGCGGTCCATCTTGTTCACAAAGGCAATCCGGGGAACCCGGTACCGGTCCGCTTGCCGCCAGACGGTTTCCGACTGGGGTTCCACCCCTCCCACGGAGCAGAACACGGCTACGGCGCCGTCCAGGACCCGCAAGGAGCGCTCTACTTCTATGGTAAAGTCCACGTGCCCGGGCGTATCAATTATATTAATTTGATAATCACCCCAACGGCAAGTGGTAGCCGCGGAAGTAATCGTGATTCCCCGCTCCTGCTCCTGGATCATCCAGTCCATAGTGGCTGAGCCTTCATGGACCTCACCCATGCGGTAAACCCGGCCGGTATAAAAAAGGATTCGTTCGGTTGTGGTGGTTTTTCCGGCGTCAATATGCGCCATGATCCCTATATTTCTGATGTTTTTAAGTTGAAATTCCTTGGTCACAAAGATCTCCACCTATTTACCGGTTATTTCGGTTAACCAACACCGACTACCAACGATAATGGGCGAAGGCCTTGTTGGCTTCCGCCATGCGATGTGTATCTTCTTTCTTCTTAATCGAAAGACCCGTATTGTTCGCCGCGTCCATTAACTCCGCGGCCAGTCTTTCCTTCATGGTCCTTTCCGGCCGCTGCCTGGCATTGGTGACAATCCACCGCATGGCCAAAGCAACACGGCGTTCCGGGCGTACTTCCATGGGCACCTGGTAGGTGGCGCCCCCTACCCGGCGGGGTCTGACCTCCAAAACGGGCATCACGTTTTGTAAGGCCTGTTGAAACAGTTTTAAGGGATCTTCGCCTGTCTTTTCTTTAATAATTGCAAATGAACCGTATAAAATCTTTTCCGCGATCCCTCTTTTTCCATCAATCATAAGTTTATTAATGAATCGGGTAACCATTTGGTCATTATAAATCGGATCAGGGATAACTTCCCGTTTAAAAACTCCTCTGCGACGCGGCAAGCCTTAATCGCCCCCTTACTTCTTGGCCGTTGCCGTTTTCGGCCGTTTGGTTCCGTATTTTGATCTGCCTTGACGGCGGTCTTCCACACCGGCGGCATCCAGTGCGCCCCGGATCACGTGGTACCTCACACCCGGCAAGTCCTTGACACGACCGCCGCGGATTAAGACCACCGAGTGTTCCTGCAGATTGTGCCCTTCACCGGGAATATAGGCGGTTACCTCCATCCGGTTGGTCAGCCTCACCCTGGCCACTTTCCGCAAGGCCGAATTGGGTTTTTTCGGTGTCACCGTAGATACCCTGGTACAAACACCACGTTTTTGCGGGTTTCCCTTTTTCAGAGGCCGCATTTCTTCTTTCTTAGTATTATAATTCCAAAGAAGGGCCGGTGCCGAGCTTTTCCGCTGCACTTTTTTCCGGCTTTTCCTCACCAGTTGATTAATGGTCGGCATCATTTCCACCTCCTTCTTGCCGGTCCCCTAACAAGGCCACAACCGACGCCCCTACATCTATTCCACACAGCCGGCCGAATTCTCTCTGGCCGAACCGGGTGGTAATTAACTCGATATTTTTGCCCCGAACGGCGTTTTTAACTTTCCAAAGAATCTTCTCGTCCACATCGTTGGCCACATAAACGGTACGTACCCGGTCTTGTTGTACGGCACGCAGGGTTTGCTTCAAACCCACCACCTTGTTCTTGGCCTTTAAAACGGCCTCCTCCACCCCTTCTCTCTCCTTTCGGTCAAGAGCTGAGCGGTCTTCCCGTATAATTTAAGCACTTTCCTATTTTAACACCTGGACCAGGTGGTGTCAATAATAAAAAAACATGAAATCACAAAACTTGCAGAAAAAAACCGGGCAGGGCCTGAAGGCTGCTGCCCGGCCGGTTGTTTTTGAATCTTATCCTCCGGAGGCTTCCCCGGCGTGGACCGCGCTCGCCGGCATAATCTCT
This sequence comes from Bacillota bacterium, assembly GCA_036678685.1. Taxonomy (GTDB): domain Bacteria; phylum Bacillota; class UBA4882; order UBA10575; family UBA10575; genus JAZIHH01. Next base: position 227,299 of record JAZIHH010000020.1, on the reverse strand, counting down.
TCCACCGGTTCCACCAGGTCTTCCTCGGGCACCGGTTGTTCTTCTCCCGCCAGCGCGGATTTTACCTGAACCCGCCTGTATCTGGGCATGCCCGTTCCGGCCGGCACCAGTTTGCCGATAATAACATTCTCTTTCAAGCCAAGCAACGGATCGGTCTTCCCTTTAATGGAAGCTTCTGTTAAGACCCTGGTCGTTTCCTGGAAGGAGGCAGCTGAAAGGAAACTCTCCGTGGCCAGGGCCGCTTTGGTGATGCCCAGCAAAACCGGACGGGCTACCGCCGGTGTACCTCCCTCCGCTTCCACCCGCTTATTTTCTTCCTCCAGTTCAAAGACGTCGACCAGCCCGCCGGGAAGCAACTCCGTATCGCCCGGATTTTCCACTTTTCGCTTGCGCAGCATCTGCCGGATTACTACCTCAATATGCTTGTCGTTAATTTCTACCCCCTGGGAGCGGTAAACCTCCTGGACCTCATGGACCAGGTACATTTGCACGCCCCGCATCCCTTTGATTTTCAGAATATCGTGGGGATTGGCCGAGCCTTCCGTGAGACGGTCCCCGGCTTCCACTCTTGCCCCGTCTTTGACGCGCAACCGGGCGCCGTAGGGGATCTGGTAGAGCCTTTCCTCCCCTTCATCGGAAATAACGCTTACCCTGCGTACTCCTTTTACCTCCACCACTTTCACCAGGCCGCTGATTTCACTGATGATCGCCTGGCCCTTTGGCTTTCTGGCCTCGAAAAGCTCTTCCACTCTGGGTAGACCCTGGGTTATATCTTCTCCGGCCACACCCCCTGTGTGGAAGGTACGCATGGTCAACTGGGTTCCCGGTTCCCCAATGGACTGGGCGGCGATGATGCCCACCGCTTCGCCCACATCCACCAGACGGCCGGTGGCCAGATTCCGCCCGTAACACATGCAGCAAACCCCGTGCCTGGTCCGGCAAGTCAAAACAGAACGCACCGCCACTTCTTTCACGCCGGCTTCTTCGATCCGCCGGGCGGTTTCATCATCAATCATCTGGTTGAACTGCTGTAACAATTCACCGCTTTCCGGATGGAAAATATCCTCCGCCGCCACGCGGCCGACTATTCTCTCACTGAGCGGCACAATCACCTCATCACCGTCGGTAACGGCGGTGAGCGTTATTCCTTCCGAGGTTCCGCAGTCCTCTTCCCGGACGATAACATCCTGGGCCACATCCACCAGCCGCCGGGTCAGGTAACCGGAGTCGGCGGTGCGCAAAGCAGTATCGGCTAGACCTTTTCGCGCGCCGTGGGTGGAAATGAAAAATTCCAAGACCGTAAGGCCTTCCCGGAAATTGGCCTTAATCGGCAGGTCAATGATGCGCCCGGACGGATCGGTCATCAACCCGCGCATTCCGGCCAACTGGGAAAGCTGCGAGATGTTTCCTCTGGCGCCAGAAGCGGCCATCATAAAGACAGAGTTAAACACATCCAAATTTTCCAACATGGAGTTGGAGATGTCGTCTTTGGCCTTGGTCCAAATATCGATAAACCTCTGGTAGCGTTCTTCCGCGGTGATTAATCCCCTCCGGAACTGCCGCTCAACCTTGTCGGCCTGGGCCTCTGCTTCCTCGATAATGCGGTCCTTGGCTTCCGGGATCACAATATCCTGGATGGCAATGGTATTCCCCGACTTGGTGGCGAATTCAAAGCCGATTTTTTTGATTTGGTCCAAAATCTCCGCTGTCTGGTGGGTACCGTAACGTCGGCAAATCTCCGAAACCAGGTAGGCCATCTCCTTCTTGCGGATTCCGCCGTCGCCCAACTCGGCAAAAACTTTGTCGATTATCCCTTCGTCCATCTTCACCTGGTCTTTAAAAAGAAGACGTCCGGCCGAAGTCTCCACCAGCTCTTTACCCTTCCGTACCTTAATCTTGGCGTGTAAATCAATAACATTGTTGTGATAGGCTAAAAGAGCCTCCTGAGGGGAAGAGAAAATTTTCCCCTCTCCCCGCGCCTTGTCCCGGAGGACAGTCAAGTAATAGCAACCCAATATCATATCCTGGGTCGGGGTGACCAGCGGACGCCCGTGGGCCGGGGAAAGCAGGTTATAAGACGAAAGCATCAAAATCCTGGCTTCCGCTTGCGCTTCGACCGACAACGGCACATGCACGGCCATCTGGTCGCCGTCAAAGTCGGCATTATAAGCTGTGCAAACCAAAGGATGAATCTGAATCGCCCGGCCTTCCACCAGGACAGGTTCGAAAGCTTGAATGCCCAGCCGGTGTAAGGTAGGGGCCCGGTTCAGTAAGACCGGGTGTTCCCTGATCACCTCTTCCAGGACATCCCAGACTTCCGGGCGGGCCCGTTCCACCATCCGCTTGGCACTTTTAATGTTATGGACATAACCTTTGTCCACCAACATTTTCATCACAAACGGTTTGAACAGTTCCAGGGCCATTTCTTTCGGCAACCCGCACTGGTGCAGTTTAAGTTCGGGACCCACCACAATTACCGAGCGTCCGGAATAGTCCACCCGTTTTCCCAACAGGTTCTGGCGAAAACGGCCTTGTTTTCCTTTTAACATGTCACTGAGGGATTTCAGGGGACGGTTTCCCGGACCCGTAACCGGCCTGCCCCGGCGTCCGTTGTCAATCAACGCGTCCACTGCTTCTTGCAGCATTCGTTTTTCATTCCGGACGATAATATCGGGCGCCCCCAGTTCCAGCAGGCGTTTTAAACGGTTGTTCCGGTTGATCACCCGCCGGTACAGATCGTTCAAATCGGAGGTGGCGAACCTTCCCCCGTCCAACTGAACCATGGGACGCAATTCGGGGGGAATGACCGGGATCACTTCGAGAATCATCCACTCGGGACGGTTGCCGGACTTCCGGAAAGCTTCCACCACTTCCAGCCGGCGAATGGCCCTAATCCGGCGTTGACCGCTGACTTCCCGCACCTCTTTCCGGAGCTGCCGGGCCAGCTCATCCAGGTCGATCTCTTCCAGCAACTTCTTAACGCCTTCCGCGCCCATCATGGCTTTAAAAGAGTCGCCATATTTGGCCAGCGCTTCCCGGTACTCATTTTCCGAAAGAAGTTGTTTCTTCATTAATGGGGTATTTCCCGGATCAATCACCACGTACGAGGCGAAATAGAGCACTTTTTCCAGGGCACGGGGCGACATATCAAGTAAAAGCCCCATCCGGCTGGGAATCCCTTTAAAGTACCAAATATGGGAGACCGGCGCCGCCAGTTCAATATGGCCCAGACGCTCCCGGCGCACCTTCGAGCGGGTGACTTCCACCCCGCACCGCTCGCAGACAATTCCCTTATAGCGGACTCTCTTGTATTTACCGCAATGACATTCCCAGTCTTTTTGGGGCCCAAAAATCTTTTCGCAAAACAACCCTTCCCTTTCCGGCTTAAGGGTCCGGTAGTTGATCGTCTCCGGCTTTTTTACCTCCCCACTTGACCAGGCTCTGATCTGCTCGGGAGAAGCCAAACCTATTTTAATGACTTCAAAATCATTGTTGGCGTCCAACAAGGAACTCCTCCTCCTTTGACGCGTAATTAACCCGCCGTATTTTCCAAATCCGTTCCAAGCTTCCCCGGGATACTGTGGCTCGTGGCTCGATACTCGTCGCTCGTCGCTCGTTGTTCGTGGAATAAGGACCCGTCGTTCGTTGCTCGCTGCTCGTTGCTGAGAGACTCGTTGCTTGTTGCTCGACGTTCGGATAAAGATCTTATTGCCCGTTGCCCGGCGCTCATATGAAGATCTTGTTGCTTTGTTGCCCGGCACCGGCGCTCGGATGAAAATCCCATTGCCCGATACCCGTTGCCCGGCGCCCGTGAGAAATGATGCCAGCGCTTTTACTCCGGCGCCCCGGGGGAGGGGAAACTAGTTGGCTTCTTTCTGAATATACTCTTCCTCTTCTTCCAGGTCTTCCAGGTCTTCATCCCCGTCTTCCCCATTCTCCCCGAACTCTTCCATCTCCTCACCGGTCTCGTCCAGGTCTTCTTCGAACTCGCCCAAATCTTCTTCGATCCCGTCTAGGTCTTCTTCATCGGGTTCTTCTTCTTCATATTCCTCCGGACCGGAATCTTCCCTTTCGTCGCTGCCGACTTTTCCTAAGGTGTCTTCCATCTCCAAGCCGAGTTCTTTAGCCATTTCTCTGATATCTTCTTCCTCGTCTTCGAGTTCAACCTCTTTACTCTGTCCGGAAAGAACCTTCACGTCCAGACAGAGACTTTGCAATTCCTTGATTAGCACCTTGAACGATTCCGGCACCCCCGGTTCAGGAATATTTTCCCCTTTCACAATGGCTTCATAGGTTTTTACCCTGCCCATCACATCGTCGGATTTAACGGTCAACAGCTCTTGCAGGGTATAAGCGGCGCCGTAAGCTTCCAAAGCCCATACTTCCATTTCTCCGAATCTCTGCCCTCCGAACTGGGCCTTTCCTCCCAAGGGTTGCTGGGTAACCAGAGAATACGGTCCGGTGGAACGGGCATGAATTTTATCGTCGACTAAATGCGCCAGTTTCATCATATAAATATAACCAACGGTAACGGGGTTTTCAAAAGGCTCTCCTGTTCTGCCGTCGCGCAAGATCGTCTTTCCCGACTCCGGCAACCCGGCTTTTTTCAAAAACGCCAGAATATCATCTTCTGTTGCCCCGTCAAAGACCGGGGAGGCCACATGCAACCCCAAAGTTTTGGCCGCCCATCCCAGGTGGGTCTCTAAAACCTGCCCTATATTCATCCGCGAGGGGACGCCAAGGGGATTAAGAACAATCTCCACCGGGGTACCGTCGGGAAGGAACAGCATATCTTCCACCGGAAGGATCTTGGCAATCACGCCCTTGTTGCCGTGGCGGCCCGCCATTTTGTCACCTTCGGAAATCTTCTTTTTTTGCGCCACATAAACCCGGACCAACTGGTTGACGCCGGGTGACAATTCATCCCCGTTTTCCCTCTTGAATACTTTTACGTCCACAACTTTTCCGGATTCACCGTGGGGAACTTTAAGAGAAGTATCCCGCACCTCCCGGGCTTTTTCACCGAAAATCGCTCTCAAGAGGCGTTCTTCCGCCGTAAGCTCCGTTTCCCCCTTGGGGGTAACCTTCCCGACCAGGATGTCGCCGGGACGGACCTCTGCGCCAATGCGGATAATCCCGTTTTCATCCAAATCGTCCAGGGAACCCTCGGCCACATTGGGAATATCCCTCGTAATCTCTTCCGCTCCCAACTTGGTATCCCTGGCTTCACACTCGTATTCTTCAATATGAATGGAGGTGAAAACATCGTCATGAACCAGCCGTTCACTGATTAAAATCGCATCCTCGTAATTGTACCCTTCCCAAGGCATATACGCCACCAGGATATTGCGGCCCAAAGCCAGTTCGCCCTGGTCGGTGGAGGGCCCGTCGGCGATCACCTCGCCGGCGGCCACTCTTTGCCCGGCCCGGACAATGGGTTTCTGGTTGATGCAGGTTCCCTGGTTGGAGCGTTTGAACTTTTGCAGTTTATAATAGTCGCTCCCCCCGTCGTCCCTCCGGACGATAATCTGTTCGGCGGTAACCCGTTCTACGGTACCGGCGTTTTTCGCCAGGACCACCACCCCGGAGTCAACGGCCGCTTTGTATTCCATCCCGGTTCCGACCAGCGGCGCCTCTGTGCGTACCAGGGGTACGGCCTGCCGCTGCATGTTGGAACCCATGAGCGCCCGGTTGGCGTCGTCGTTTTCCAGGAAAGGAATTAAAGCCGTCGCGATACTCACCACTTGTTTGGGAGAGACATCCATCATATCCACGTCTTCACTGGGGACGACCAAGATCCGGTCTTTATAGCGGGCCGAGACTTTTTCATTAATAAAGTGTCTTGTTTCCGGGTCAAAAGGTTCGTTGGCCTGGGCAATTACATACTTGTCTTCTTCATCGGCCGTCAGGTAAACGATCTCGTCCGTCACCCGGCCTTTATCCACCCGGCGATAGGGAGTTTCAATGAATCCATACTCATTAACCCGGGCGTAAGTGGTAAGCGAACCGATTAAACCGATGTTCGGTCCTTCCGGAGTTTCAATGGGACACATCCGACCGTAGTGGGAATGATGGACATCGCGAACTTCAAAGCCGGCTCTTTCCCGCGACAAGCCTCCGGGGCCCAGGGCGGAGAGACGCCGTTTGTGGGTCAACTCCGACAAGGGATTGGTCTGGTCCATAAACTGGGAAAGCTGGCTGGAGCCAAAAAATTCTTTGATCGCCGCCACCACAGGACGGATATTGATCAAAGCCTGGGGCGTGATGACATCCACATCCTGAATGGTCATCCTTTCCCTGACTACTCTTTCCATCCGGGAAAGGCCGATCCGGATCTGATTCTGTAAAAGCTCTCCCACGCTCTTTAAACGCCTGTTCCCCAAGTGATCAATATCATCGACTTCCCCTTCGCCGTCCAGGAGTTTAAGCATATAGCCGACGACCGCCGCGACATCCTCGGGGGTGAGAGTTTTTACCGCCTCTTTGGCCGGTATGGTGTTTCCGTCGGCATCAACAGAAGCCGGTTCGGATTTGGGCGGGTAATCCAGGCCCAGTTTTTTATTCATCTTGTACCTGCCCACCGCCGCCAAATCATACCGGCGCGGATCGTAAAAAAGATTTTCAAAAAGGGTACGGGCGCTCTCCGGAGTCGGCGGTTCGCCCGGCCTTAAGCGGCGATAGATTTCCAGCAACGCATCTTCTTCGGTCTGCGTACTGTCGCGGTCCAATGTGTTCTGGATGGCTTCGTGGTTTTCATATCTTTCCAGTATTTGTGTGTTGTTACCCAGACCCATGGCTTTTAAAAGCACGGTAACGGGTATTTTACGGGTCCGGTCGATCCGAACGTAAAGCACATTGTTAATATCAAATTCAAACTCCAACCAGGCGCCGCGGTTGGGAATTATGCTGGCCGAATAAATTGTGTTACCGCTGGTGTCAATGGTCTTGCTAAAGTAGACACCGGGGGAACGCACCAACTGACTGACAATGACCCTTTCCGCGCCATTGATGATAAAAGTTCCCCTCTCGGTCATTAAAGGGAAATCACCCATAAAAACTTCTTGTTCCTTCATCTCCCCGGTTTCCCGGTTGATCAACCGGACCTTCACCCGGAGAGGGGCCGCATAGTTGGCGTCCCTTTCCTTGCACTCATCCACATCGTACTTGGGTTCCCCCAGCGTATAGTCGATAAACTCGAGGACCAAATTGCCTGTAAAATCTTGAATGGGCGAAATGTCCCGGAAAACTTCGTACAAACCTTCTTCTAAAAACCACCGGTAAGATTTGCGCTGGATCTCGATTAAATTTGGCATTTCGAGCGTTTCGTTCAGCTGACCAAAATTTATTCTTTGCCTTTTCGGTCCAGTCATTGCCTCCGGCAAGCCTCTCACCTCTTCTCCATAGTATTCGCCCCAACCCGGCTCAAAGTTTTGAAAATAATAAAAAAACAAATAAAAGCAAGGCTAACCCGAGTTATCCTCGCTTGTCGAAAAACACAACTTCGCTCCTTTTTCATTATTTATCATATAAATCCGGATCTATCTTCACACCGGCCAAGGCACAGCCGGTCAATCGCTCGTCCATTCTTTTTTGCCGTCCGTATCATCTATATATAAACCGGTTTTCCACCGGTAAATATGACTTCAGCATTATAACAGGTTATCATGTTTTTATCCTCTTGTCAACACTTTTTTATTTTTTGATAGTGTCAAGATACTGTAGATTTTTTTGAACCTCACATCAATGATCTTGCCATCAAACTGCATTTTGTTTATTTAAAGCTTTTAAAGCCATTCTCGTTAGGTTACTACCACTGCTGAAAAGCGGAATATTATTGTGGTATCCTTCCCCCAATGATTTAGTTCGCTTTAAGCGCTTGAGCTCTTTTTGAATTACGTCCTTGATTTCAACAACAATTGGAATTGATGTCCTTGTCTCCAGGTATTGTTTGCTAATTGACTCACCATTAGCCTTGGCCACTCGCATATTAGCCATTTTCTCCGCCCCTTGCAGACTCCAAGCCATTGGGCGACTACTGAGCCTGGCGGCCAAAATATGGCTAACATGACCCTCAGCGCTACAGCTTACGTGGGGGTTTTTCACGGCGTTTTCTATTCCATCCCAGTTGTGCTTCACATATTTGATGGTATCAATAATCCTTTTTTGTCGTGGCTGTTCTTCAGCGCGGTTTAAAGCTTCATCAAGACGCGCCAGGACTTTCTGTTTGTTTAATGACTTAATCCCCCAGTATAACGGCTTTCTTAATTCCGGAGCATGAGCGGTGGCCATTAGAATATATTTCGCCAGGTGAAATCGGTCTAAGATAAAGATGGCTCCGGGTATGTATTCTACCCCTTGGCGGATCCAAAGAGCCCCATCTCCAGACAGGTATATCCGCTTAATACTTGAGAGTTCATAATTGGCTTCAAGATAATCTAATACTCTCCACCATAGTTCTTCCGGTTTCTCTTTGACGCTGGTAAAAAATTTCACCCGTTTTAACCGACGACGAGGATAACCCTCGATTCCTTCGTGGACATAAACCAGCCGGGCCTGCGCTCCTTTACGCCCTTTAACCTTGATGTGGTCTTCATCCGCTTCTATGTATAGTGCGGAAACGCGTCTTTTTGTTTGTGGTGGCGGTCCGATTTGAGGGTTGAACTCTTTAACGCACAACGCTACTGTTTGCCTGCTAACCTTTAATACGGGATTATCCTTGCTGGCGTGGATAGTAGCCGCTTCATACGACATTCCAGTTGCTGCTTCCACAAGTTCAGCCTTTAAAGTTGCCCCTACGCGCATGTGGGGAGTGACACCAATTTGTTTGTCAACCAGATAGGCATATTCTTCGCTTTCTCTATGTCGGTAATAGCTTCGGTGGTAGACGATCGGACCAAAAAGAGTTAAGATCTCTTTCCGGTCATTTTTTCGGACACGCTTCCAATTCGGGTCTTGCTTTGCATCCCCTTCAATCTTTTGCTTTAGGGTTTCGATGACATATCCCAATAAATCGCAACCTAGGCCGTCAAGCTCTTTCTTTAATTGAAGTTCAAAACTATGATAGTCGGTTTTACCATCTAATACTGCAAAAATTATTTCTACAACCGAAAGGATTTTTTCTTCTACTAAACGAACTAAGTCCATGAGGAACCTCGGCCTCCTTCGAGGGGTATTCATTCTTGCCGAATGTGAGGTTCCTCTTCTCTTTTTGTAAAGATATCTCCTCCATAAAATCTACAGTAATTTTACACTAACGTGACCGGTTTTTCACACAAGATATGGCCTTACGACATAAATGATTGAAACCGTTCTCAAAAAAGGAAGATCTTCTTTGTCTTGGTATTTAATGGAACAAACTATGCATACCTTTCTTTAAAGGATATCCTTTCGCCCCTTTGCCAAGGGCCTTTTCTTTTGCTTTCCTATAGAGTAAGAAAACCGGAGACCCTTCCGGGTCCCCGGTTGTTCATGGGAAGATCTCCTCTCATCGCTCCCTTGCACTCAGGCTTTATTTTCCGCAGCCGCGCTCGCTTCTTTCTCCACGTTACGGGCGGTCCAGAGCTCATTGGCGACCGGCGCCCATTTGGCCGCGGCCGGCTCGGTCTTCGCGCAGAGGTCATCCACATCCTCCGGCGCCAGCATGTCGGTGGATTTGGCGCCCGATTCCTTTACCATCGCGCGAAGGGCCTCGGGATTATCCAGGAGCGGACAGGGACGGAGATGATTCTCGTTGAAGGGTTGCCGCTTCCGGTAGGCCTGGAAGAGCGGTGATCTCAAGGCTTCCAGGAGAGACACGTTATGGATATTCACGTTGGAATAGTGGATAAAGGCGCAGGGTTCCACATCCCCGGCCGCGTTGATGTGGAGATAACACCGGCCGCCGGCGATACAGCCGTGCACATACTCGCCGTCATTCCAGAAATCCATGGCGAAAATGGGTTTGGTCGCCCGGATTTCCCGGATCCGCCGGTACATATAAGCCCGTTGTTCGGGAGTGGCAATGAAATCGGGTTTGGCATCCTTACCCACCGGCATGTAAGTGAAGTTCCAGGCGAAGCGGCAGCCCCGGGCGATCATATCGTCCACGAATTCATCCGAACCCACACTCTCTGTGTTATACCGGTGGTAACAAGTGGAATAACCAAACAATAACTTATGTTTCTTCATCAGTTCCATGGCTTTGATGACCTTCTGGTAGGTTCCTTCACCGCGCCGCAGATCGGTCGCTTTTTCATCCCCTTCAATCGAGAAAGCCAAGGCAAAATTGCCGACCCGCAACAAATCCTGGCAAAATTCCTCATCCACCAAAGTGCCGTTGGTAAAAGCAAAGAAGTAGCAATCCTGGTGGGCGGCGCAGAGTTTGATCAAGTCTTTCTTCCGGACCAAAGGTTCACCGCCGGAGAAGATGTAGAAATAAATCCCTAATTTCTTCCCCTGCCGGCAGATGGAATCCAGCATCTCATAGGATAAGTTATTTTGGGAGCCATACTCCGCCGCCCAGCAGCCGGTACAGTGAAGATTGCAGGCACTGGTTGGATCCATCAGAATCGCCCAGGGTATGTTGCAGTCATATTTCTTCGCTGCCGCCCGGGCTTTGGGTCCGCCGACAAAGTTGGCGTTCACAATGAAACATTCCAGCAGTTTTTTAATACATTTAAGATCCACTTCGTCAAAGAGTTTCTTGACCGCCAGGCGCCAGTTACTGTTCTCATCCAGTAAGGCTTTTTTGGTCGCCTGAATCTGGGAAGTGTACAATTTCTTCCGGTCAAGCTTCTCCACCAGGGAAAACATTTTCGGCAATTTTTCGAGGGGATTATCCGACAAATAATTGATTAGTAGTCCAACCATTCTTTTTTGACCGAAAAACACTTTAACTCCTCCTTCTTTCTTTTTTTGTTTCTCTTTACTTTTTAAGGCCAGTTAACAAGGGCTGAATAGTTAACTGACCGTTTGGTCAGTTTGTTTTAAAAAAAATCTGCTCTATTTATATGCCGGCTTTAAAATTACAGACCTGATCCCTGTTCTTTCCCTCACGGTTCTTTAAGAAAATATCCTGTCCGGCAATTAAGGAACGGAAAATAATATGGGAGGAACGGAGAAAAACGCTCCGGAGTTCTTTCCCGCTTAAACTGCTGAGTGCTTGGTAGTCGTCATAATACACAGCAAAACTGAGCAGCGGAACGATGGTATAGAAAAAATTAAAGACGAGTAAATCCGGGGAATATTGAAAATTCTGGTCCACCGCGGAGATGGTCTTCACGATCTGATCTCCTTCGCTGGTCCGGATAAAATCCATAAGGTGGAATAATTCATTATGATGTTTGCTGTCCTTCAATGATTCCAGCATTAAGATGCGGATAATCTGCCGGTATTCCAAGACATAATCAAGGACCTGCTCAAAATAGGCTTCAGCGTTTTCTAAAAAACACTGAATAGCCTCTTGATCCGAAAAATGTAACCGGTCAGGCATAATATGCAAGCGGCCGTCCTTAATCATCTGGACAATATTGGTATGGATAAAATCCACCGTCAGCGCAGTCGCATTCTTCAACAAAGAATGAACCAGGTGATCCAGGATCTCTTCTTTGCTTTTAAAATAGTAATAAATTAGGGCTTTGGTCACTTGCGCCGCTTCGGCAATTTCACTGACCCGCGTGCCATCATACCCTTTTTGCGAAAACAACTGGATTGAAGCATTTAAGATCCGCTCTTTCGCCAGTTGTTCATTGTTATTATTGTTATTATTGATTGACAATAAACTCTACTCCTTTGACTGACCGGTTATTCAGGATAATTTTATTGTAATTTCCTTTCCCGTTTTTGTCAAGTTTACCCCCGGCTTAGATAGTGTCAAGACACTATAGATTTTTGAACCTCACATTAGCGAACTTCCCGTCGAACTTACCGTCAAACTGCACTTTGTTTATTTATAGCTTTTAAAGCAATTATTGTTGGATTACTACCACTGCTGAAAAGCGGAATATTATTGTGGTATCCTTTCCCCAATATTTTAATTTGCTTTAAGCGCTTGAGCTCTTTATGAATTACATCCTTGATTTCAACAACAATTGGAGTTGGGGTTTTTACCTCCAGGTATTGTTTGCTAATTGACTCACCATTGGCCTTGGCCACTCGCATATTGGCCATTTTCTCCGCCCCTTGTAGACTCCAAGCCATTGGGCGACTACTGAGCCTGGCTGCCAAGATATGGCTAACATGGCCCTCAGCGCTACAGCTTACATGGGGGTTTTTCACGGCGTTTTCTATTCCATCCCAGTTGTGCTCCACATATTTGATGGTATCAATAATCCTTTTTTGTCGTGGCTGTTCTTCAGCACGCTTTAAAGCTTCATCAAGATGCGCCAGGACTTTCTGTTTGTTTAATGACTTAATCCCCCAGTATACCGGCTTTCTTAGTTCCGGAGCATGAGCGGTGGCCATTAGAATATATTTCGCCAGGTGAAATCGGTCTACGATAAAGATGGCTCCAGGTATGTATTCTATCCCTTGGCGGATCCAAAGAGCCCCGTCTCCAGATAGGTAAATCCGCTTAATACTTGAAAGTTCATAATTGGCTTCAAGGTAATCTAATACTCTCCACCATAGTTCTTCCGGTTTCTCTCTGACGCTGGTAAAATATTTCACTCGTTTTAACCGACGACGAGGATAATCCTCGATTCCTTCGTGGACATAAACCAACCGGGCCTGCGCTCCTTTACGCCCTTTAACTTTGATGTGGTCTTCATCAGCTTCTATGTATAACTCGGAAACACGTCTTTTGGCTTGCGGTAATGGTTCGATTTTAGGGTTGAATTCTTTAACGCACAACGCTACTGTTTGCCTGCTAACCTTTAATACGGGATTATCCTTGCTGGCGTGGATAGTGGCCGCTTCATACGACATTCCAGTGGATGCTTCCGCAAGTTCAGCCTTTAAAGTTACCCCTACGCGCATGTGGGGAGTGACACCAATTTGTTTGTCAACCAGGTAGGCATATTCTTTGCTTTCTCTATGTCGGTAATAGCTCCGGTGGTAGACGATCGGACCAAAAAGGGTTAACAGCTCTTTCCGGTCGTCTTTTCGAACGCGCTTCCAGTTCGGGTCTTGCTTTGCATCCTCTTCAACCTTTTGCTTTAGGGCTTCGATGACATATTCCAATAAATCGCAACCCAGGCCATCAAGCTCTTTCTTTAATCGAAGTTCAAAACTATGATAGTTGGTTTTACCATCTAATACGGCAAAAATTCTTTCTACAACCGAAAGGATTTTTTCTTCTACTAAACGAACTAAATCCATGAGGAACCTCGACCTCCTTCGGGGGGTATTCATTCTTGGCGAATGTGAGGTTCCTCTTCTCTTTTAGTAAAGATATCTCCTCCATAAAATCTACAGTAATTTTACACTAACTTATTTTTTTGTCCAAAACGAAAAAGAAAGCGCCTTCCGAAAAAAAAACCTCCCTTTCAGGAGGCCTTATTAATAAATAATAAATGAAAATTTACTTTAATTCGACAGTAGCGCCGGCTTCTTCCAACTTGGCCTTGAGGGCTTCCGCCTCTTCCTTGGAAACCCCTTCTTTTACCGGCTTGGGTGCACTGTCTACCAGGTCCTTGGCTTCCTTCAGCCCCAGACCCGTAGCTTCCCTGACTGCTTTAATGACTTGGATTTTCTTGTCCCCGGCGGAAGCCAAAATCACATCGAATTCGCTTTTCTCCTCGGGCGCCGCGGCCTGCTCGCCGGCACCGGCGGCGCCTCCTCCGGCGGCCACCATCACCGGGGCGGCGGCGGAAACGCCAAACTCCTCTTCGAACGCTTTAACCAGTTCGTTTAATTCCAGGACTGTCATTTCTTTAACAAGCGTCAAAACTTCCTGTACTTTGGACATTTTTATTCCTCCTAAACAATTATTTAAATTTATAAATTAAGCTTTTCAAGCTTCCTGCGCCTGTTTCTTCCTGATCCCTTCCAGGGCATAAACCATATTCCGGAGCGGCGCCGAAAGCACCATCCCCAGATTTCTAAGCGGGGCCTGCACAACCCCTGCCAGCTGGGCCAGGAGAACCTCACGCGAGGGCAAAGTAGCCAACGCCGCCAACTCTTGCCGGTCCAAAATCCTATTTTCCACAATACCCATTTTCAGTTCCAAATTTTTATGGTCACGGGCAAAACTATGCAATATTTTGGCCGGCGCCACCGGATCCTTCTCACCAAAAGCAATGGCGGTCGGGCCTTCCAAATAGGGTTCCAGGCCTTCTATATTTGCCTTCCGGGCGGCCAGACGGGCCAGGGTATTCTTAACCACCCTGAATTCCACCTCCGCCTCCCGAAGTTTTTTCCGGAGTTCGGTCATTTCCTCCACCGTCAGCCCCCGGTAGTCGGTAAGAACTACCGCCTTGGCTTGGGAAAATTTTTTTTGTATTAATTCTACCTGCGATTCTTTTTCCGCTCTTTTCACCGTTTCACCTCCTTTTTGCCCAAGAGCAAAGTAAGGAAAAATAAAAACGGGCACCATAGACAAAGAGGGCCCGTTGGTTTCCCTACGGTTCTCCCCAGCCTCGGCAGGCGGTTTTTAAATCCCTAAGGATACCTGCTGTCTATGGTTGGGTTTTCTATTCTTGTTTATCTCGTTACCTGTTTTTGTCTGCTCCCATCCTCACCCGGCCGTCCGGACCGATAAATGCGGGGAAATCTTAATACCCGGGCTGAAAGTGGAAGAAAGGACCACGCTTCGCATATAGACCCCTTTGGCCGAGGCCGGTTTAGCTTTTTGCAACGCATCCATCAGCATATAAAAATTCTCGAGTAAATTCTCGGCGGGAAAGGAAAGTTTGCCGATGGCCGAGTGAACAATTCCGGCTTTATCCACCCGGAATTCCACTTTACCCGCTTTAATCTCCTGCACGGCTTTACCCGGCTCGGGAGTGACGGTGCCGGCTTTGGGGTTGGGCATCAAACCTTTGGGGCCAAGGATCCGTCCCAGCTTTCCCACGGCTCCCATCATATCCGGGGTGGCTACCGCCACATCAAACTCCAGCCATCCCTTTTGGATATCTTCAATCAGTTCCTCGGCGCCCACATAATCGGCCCCCGCTTCCTGGGCTTCCTTTGCTTTTTCTCCCTTGGCAAAGACCAGAACACGCTTGGTTTTCCCGGTACCGTGAGGAAGGATTACCGTTCCTCTTACCTGCTGGTCGGCATGGCGGGGATCAACGCCCAAACGGACGGCAACCTCTACCGTTTGGTCGAAGTTGGCGTGGGATATTTTCTTTAAAAGTTCTATGGCCTCTTTGGGATCGTAAAGCTTGTTCCGGTCAATAGCTTTCTTCATCTCCAAATATTTCTTGCCCTTTTTTGCCATTACATTTCCTCCTTAACAAGTGGTTTTGGCGGATGTTCCACATCCTCCCACACAAGGTCCGGCTTAATCCTTTATGGTAACCCCCATGCTGCGCGCCGTCCCTTCCACCATGGACATGGCCGCTTCCAAGGTGGCGGCATTAAGATCCTGCATCTTCTTTTCGGCAATTTCTTTAATTTGCGCCCGGCTGAGGGCGCCCACTTTTTCGCGGTTGGGAACGCCCGATGCTTTCTCCAAGTTAAGGGCTTTTTTAATCAAGACCGGTACCGGCGGGGTCTTGGTTATAAAGGTGAAGGACCGGTCTTCAAAGACGGTAATGACCACCGGAATTATCATCCCCGCCTCGCCGGCGGTTCTTTCGTTAAAGCTCTTGCAGAACTCCATAATATTGACACCGTGCTGTCCAAGAGCCAGACCGACCGGCGGGGCCGGGGTGGCTTTGCCTGCGGGAATCTGCAATTTAATCTGCGCCAATACTTTCTTGGCCATAGCCCCTGATACCTCCTGGTTACTCGTTGCTCGTCGCTCGTTGCTCGGTCTTTTTTGTGGGTGTAGCAAAGAGCCGACCGGTTATTTCAAATTTTTTTGCCAACAGACACAACTCTGCTGTACGGCTGTTCTTACTTTTGACGGCCGGAAAAGGGAACTAGTTCTTTTCCACCTGATTGTAATCCAGTTCCACCGGGGTTTCACGCCCGAACATGGAAACCAACACCCGCAGTTTCCCGCGTTCCGGGTTGATCTCCTCAATCACCCCGGAGAAATTTTCGAACGGCCCCCGGATCACCCTTACCGGTTCGCCAATACTGAAATCGACTTTCGGCCGCGGTTCCTCCATGCCCATTTGTCTTAGGATCAAGTCAACTTCTTTCTGTTGCAGGGGGAGAGGTTTCGATCCCGAACCGACAAATCCGGTAACGCCGGGGGTGTTGCGTACCACATACCAGGAATCATCACTCATCACCATTTCCACCATTACGTATCCCGGGTATATTTTTTTCTTGGTTAACTTTTTCTTACCGTCTTTATATTCATATTCCTCTTCCATGGGCACCAGAATACGGAAGATTTTATCCTCCATGCCCATGGACTCGACCCGGCGTTCCAAATTGGCTTTGACCTTATTTTCATAGCCGGAATAGGTGTGTATTACATACCAGGCCTTTTCCATCTTCATCCCCCAGTTACCGGATAACGCTTTACATCACGGCAAAGACAACTCATGACCCCGGCCAAGGCCGGACTTGCTTACGCCAGAAACAGGCGGGTAAAAATCAACCTAAGCAAAAGATCAAACACACCGATTAACGCGGCTACAACCACAACAGTAACAATTACCACAATGGTATAGACTGTGGTTTCGCGGCGCGTAGGCCAGGCCACCTTCTTCAATTCCGCAATAACGCTCCGGAAATGCTTGCCCACTTTTGCCCCGGGATTTTGCTTCCCCATTTTTATCCTCCTGCCTTCACCGGACTTCCCGGTGGAGTGTTCCCTGCCGGCAAAACTTACAATATCTTTTCAATTCCAACCGGTCAGGATCATTCTTCCGGTTTTTATTGGTCCGGTAATTTCTATTCTTACATTCGGTACAGGCCAAAGTAATACCTACACGCACCGGTTACACCTCCAGACAAAATAGACAGAAAAAAAATAGGCCTAAAGCAATCCACTATAAAAAACTACCATATCCATGGTTGGCTGTCAAGGGAATTTGTCAACTTGTTTTCTTTATTTTCACCCCAGGATCTTGGTGACCACGCCCGCGCCCACCGTGCGGCCGCCCTCGCGAATCGCAAACCTCAAGCCTTCCTCCATGGCAATGGGGGTAATCAGTTTCACCCGCAGCCGGACATTGTCCCCGGGCATGACCATTTCTACCCCCTCCGGCAGGTGGGCCACTCCCGTCACATCCGTGGTCCGGAAGTAAAACTGGGGACGATAACCGTTGAAAAACGGCGTGTGCCTCCCGCCTTCTTCCTTCGTCAACACGTATACTTCACTCTCAAACTCCGTATGCGGCGTGATCGAACCCGGCTTCGCCAAAACCTGCCCCCGTTCAATCTCGTCCCGGTCTACGCCACGGAGCAAAACGCCAATGTTGTCACCGGCCATCCCTTCATCCAACAGCTTCCGGAACATCTCCACACCGGTCGCCACCGTCTTGCGCGTCTCATCCCGCAGCCCGACAATCTCCACTTCGTCACCGACTTTTATCTTGCCCCGCTCCACACGGCCGGTCGCCACTGTCCCACGCCCGGTAATCGTAAATACATCCTCCACCGGCATGAGAAACGGCAGGTCCACAGGCCGCTGCGGAGTCGGAATGTAATCGTCCACCGCGTCCATCAGCTCAAGAATGGCACCGCACCACTGACAATCACGGCTCCCGCAACCGCATTCCAGCGCCTTCAAGCCGGAACCCTTCACCACCGGTACTTCATCCCCGGGGAATTCGTACTGCGTCAGCAGATCACGAATCTCCATCTCCACCAGTTCCAACAATTCCTCGTCGTCCACCATGTCCACTTTGTTCATCCACACCACAATCGACGGCACGCCAACCTGACGCGCCAGCAAAATGTGCTCCCGCGTCTGCGGCATCGGACCGTCCGCCGCGGACACCACCAGAATCGCCCCGTCCATCTGCGCCGCACCGGTGATCATGTTCTTCACATAGTCGGCGTGACCGGGACAGTCCACGTGCGCGTAATGTCGCTTGTCCGTCTCGTACTCCACGTGCGCCGTGTTGATCGTAATCCCGCGTTCCTTCTCCTCCGGCGCCTTGTCGATCGTATCAAACTCCTTATACTCGGCCAATCCGCTCTTGGACAATACCAGCGTGATCGCTGCCGTCGTCGTGGTCTTCCCGTGATCCACGTGCCCAATCGTGCCAATGTTGACATGCGGTTTCGTCCGCTCAAATTTTTGTTTCGCCATAGCTCTCTCCCCCTTAACCTCTCACCATTATATTTTTCATAAATATGTTTTTAATTCTCCACACGAAAAAAATATCCTTCTTACCGTCACCCCATCGGGATAATTTCTTAAAAAAATATAAAAAAAAATGGAGCCCTCAACCAGGATCGAACTGGTGACCTCATCCTTACCATGGATGCGCTCTACCAACTGAGCTATGAGGGCTGGTTGCGGGGGTAGGATTTGAACCTACGACCTCCGGGTTATGAGCCCGACGAGCTACCTGCTGCTCCACCCCGCGGTGTGATTTTTTGTTTTGCCTTGGTTTTGGTTTGGTGGAGGGGGAAGGATTCGAACCTTCGAAGCGCTCACGCAACAGATTTACAGTCTGCTCCCTTTGACCACTCGGGAACCCCTCCGTAAACGGCAATCTTTATTATACTACAAATATTGAAGCTGGTCAATGCTTTTCTGTCGGGTTTTTTATAAATTGTTTTCGCTTTCTTCCCGTTTTTCCAAATATTTCTCCAATTTTCTTTTTACCCGCTGTAGAGCGTTGTCGATGGATTTGACATGGCGCCGGAGATCGCGGGCGATCTCCTGATAGGAACGGCCGTCAAGGTAAAACATGAGTACTTTCCATTCTAAATCACTCAGGAATTCTCCCATTTTATGCTCGATATCAATAAATTCTTCCCTGCTGATTACCAGTTCCTCCGGGTCGGTCACCTTGTTTCCAGAAATAATATCCAATAAGGTACGGTCCGACTCCTCGTCATAAATGGGTTTGTTAAGGGAAATATAAGAATTGAGGGGAATGTGTTTTTGTCGTGTCGCTGTTTTGATCGCCGTGATAATCTGTCGTGTGATACACAACTCGGCAAAAGCCCGGAAGGAGGCGAGTTTGTCATTGCGAAAATCACGGATGGCTTTATAAAGCCCAATCATACCCTCTTGGATAATGTCCTCCCGGTCGGCACCGATCAAAAAATAGGACCTGGCTTTCGCGCGAACGAAGTTCCGGTATTTATTGATCAAGTATTCCTGAGCACCCGTATTACCCTGTCTGGCGGCCTCCACAATCGCTTCATCCATCATATTATCGTAAACGCTCAAATCTTTTTGCGGATTAGCCCCCACACTATCGCCCTCCAGACAGAATTGTAACAACCCTTGTCCAAAACAATTATACAACAGCCTGTTACACTCGTCAAGGAGATTTACCTTGTCAACGGGGGACAATCCCTTGCGCGGACTTTATTTCTGCAACTTTCCGGCGAATTATCCTTTATTACGGCATGTAACCCCAGGGGTGTGATCTTCCCTCTCCGTCCGGCCGGGCGCCAGTTGTTTTGACCATTATTATTTTATTTTAAGTTTTGCTTAGTCCGCCTGCGCACCACCTCAAAAAGGAGGATGCCGGCGGCGACCGCGACGTTTAAAGAACCGACCCTCCCCCGCAGCGGAATGCCGACCACCAGGTCACAGGTTTCCCTGATCAGGCGGCCCAGTCCTTTTCCTTCTCCCCCGAAGACCAAACAGAGGGGGGCGGTCATGTCAAACTTTTCCTCCCACAAGGAAACACCGGTCATATCGGCCCCCACCAGCCAGCAACCCTTCTCTTTCAGTTCCTTCATCGCCCGCACTGTATTCTTTACTTCCGCCACGGGCAGATGATAGACAGCCCCGGCCGAAGCCCGGACCGTTACGGGGGAAAGACCCGCCGCCCGCCGTTGGGGGATAATAATCCCGTGGGCGCCGGCGGCTTCAGCTGTTCGAATTATACTGCCCAGGTTGCGGGGATCCTCCACCCCGGCGGGGAGCAGAAAAAGAGGGGACTCGTGGCGGTCCCTGGCCACGGAAAAAAGCTGGTCCAGGGAAGAGAAGACCGGGGGAGCGCCAAAAGCGATCACTCCCTGGTGCTTCCCGGTGACCGAAAGGCGGTCCATAATTTTCCTCTCTTGAAACTCCACGGTAATTTTTCTCTTCTCCGCCAGCCCGGTCAGCATTTGAATTCCTTGACCCCGGGCCCCGCGGGCCACGATGATTTTATCTAAAGGAAGCCCGGCCTTTAATGCTTCCAACACCGGATTGCGTCCTTCAATTTGCTCTTTGGGCGGCACCTCTTTCACCTCTTTTAAGCGGACGGACCGGTCTGCGCCTTATAGGGACGCCCGCACGAATGGGGTCCTTCCCGGCAGATCCCCCTGGTCAGGCAGGAGGGCCCGGAAAGGGCGAAAATCAGGGGCGCCGTCTTTTGCAGAAGAGTTTTGATCTCCCAGGCCAGCCTGTTGATCTCCCACTGCGCTCGGCGGCAGCAGCGGAGTTCCAGAAAATTGAGAAGGCTGCGGGCGTTCATGGTCATAATAAGTTGGGTGGCACAGGCATTGGGCAGCAGGTACCTTGCGTCCTCACGGGGGACACCCGCTTCCACCAGGCGTTTATACGCCTTTCTAATCTCCTCAATCACCCGGTGAAACTCCCTTTCCGCTTCGGGGAGGCCCTTAACGGAAGGGGGCAGGATAAAAACGAACTCCTCCTCGTCCACATAGCGCTGGGAACGCTGCGAATAAGAGGCAATCCGGTGCCGGACCAATTGATGGCTTAACGCCCGGCTGACCCCTTCCAGGATAAAAGTGAAGGAAGCGTGTTCCAGGGGAGAATCATGCCCGGCCGCCCGCAGACGCGCCAGCAATTTTCTTTGCTCCCCGGCGGTCAGGCCGTCCAGGATTGCCCGGGGGTTTTGGCTGGAATAACAGAGGCGGGCGGCGGCGGCGACGATCCGGTCCGGTTCCGGGGTATGGGTAAGGAGAGTTACTTTCACGTCTTTTTTTCCTCCAGGGCAGTCAAGGCTTTGGTAAGCAAATCTTCCATCCTTTCTTTTCTTCCGGTAAGGTAAAGATAGCCTAAAAGGGCTTCCCAGGCGGTGCTGTGCCGGTAAGTAACCGGGTCGGTATGGGCCGGGATATGCCCGGTTTTGTTATTTCTCCCCCGGCGTAGAATTTCCTTTTCTTCCTCGGTAAATTCACCGGCGAGGAGGTCAAGCAGGCGGGCTTGACTCTCCGCCTTCACCAGGCGCACGGCCTCCCGGTGCAAAGCACCGGTGGTGGCGTACTTTTTAACAGCCAAAAGATATTTTCTGGTTCCCAGTTCGTGAAGGGCGTCTCCCAGGTAAGCCCAGAGCGCCGGTGAAAGTTCACCGGCATTGATTTTTATGTTGTCCAGCATATCCCGCCTTCTTTCCGGTTGCTTTTGGTCTTTTATTCTCCCCCGGCCACGGGGAAAAGCCCCGGTTGGGAGGGTTGGCTCTTTTTCTGTTTTATCCGCCGGTGCCGGAGGATCTCCGCGGGCAATTCTTGCAGAAAACGGGAGGGGAGACGGACCGGCGAGGAACCGGAACCCCGGCGCCGCCCGGCGGAAAAGAGAATCACCTCTTCTTGCGCCCTGGTCAAAGCCACGTAGAAAAGACGGCGCTCCTCCTCGATCTCTTCCTCCCCGGCCTCCCCTCCGTGCAGGGGAAGCAAGCCCTCTTCCAGACCGGTGATTAAAACCACCGGGAATTCCAGCCCTTTCGCGGCGTGAATGGTCATCAGCGAGATATATTCCGGAGCGGGGCCTCTTTTTCCTTCCCGTTCCAGATCCTGTTCTTTCCCGTATAACACCCGTTCCAAAAAATCCGCCGGCCCGCTGCTGAGCGCCGCCATTCCCATAATCTGCTCCATCTCGGCTGTCCCGTCCCAACCGCGTTCTTTAATCCACTCGTGGAGAAACTCCTTTGTTCCCTGCTTCAGCAGGGAAGTAAACTTTTCTTGGCAGTAACAATAATAGCGCAATTTCTCCCGCACCAGCGCAGGCAGGTCGTTTTGCCCGGAAAAATCCTGCACCGCGGTGAAGAGGGGGCGGGACTCCCGCCGGCCCGCTTCCTCCAACTGCCGGATATATTCCTCGCCCGGAAAGAAACAGGGGAAATACAAGGTGGTTAAAACCAGGCAGTCGGCCGGTTTCAGCAGGGCATGGAGATAAGTGACCGTCTCCCTGATCCGCGGGTGGTGGAGGAGTTCTTTTTCCCCCGCCACTTTATAGGGAAGGCCCTCTTTGAGCAAGGCTTTTTCCAGCAATTCCACCTGCCGGCCGGTGCGGAAAAGAACGGCGATCTCCCCAAAACTGTAGCCGCCCGCGTCCCCGCTGGCTTTGTAATCCCCGTGGGCGCTGAGCATGTCCGTTCCCCCCACCAGCCGGACAATCTCCCGGACCACGGCCCTGCTCTCCGCTTGCGCACTGGACGTCGCCAGGTAACTGACGGCCGGCCTTTTCCCGGGCGGACGGGCGGGTTCCACCCTTACCCTCGCCGGCCGCCGGTTGCGGGCGATCAGGTGCTGCGCGGCGGCGACAAGATCAGGCGTTGAACGGTAATTCAAGCGCAACGCAATTTCCTGGTATCCGGGAAAGTCCTCCCGGAAACGCTGGAAAACGCCGGTGTCGGAGCCGCGGAAAGCGTAAATGGATTGGTCGGGGTCGCCGATGACAAAGAGCGTCTCTCCTTCCCGGGCCAGCAATTTAAGGAGACGGTATTGTAAAGGCGTCACATCCTGGAATTCGTCGACCAGAAGATGCCGGCAGCAGGCCAACGCCGTCCGGGGAATCATCTTTTCCTCAAGCAGGCGGACGGTCTCGAGGACGATTTCATCGTAATCCAGAACCTGATGCCGGAGAAGAAACTCCTGGTAACGGCGGTAAAAATCCCGCCACTCCTCCGGAACCTCCGGATCGCCGGGAAGGATATTCCGGTTCTTTAACCTGGTGATGACCAGCAAAGCCCGGTGTAGTTCCTGTTCTTCCCCGAAAAAAGCGGGAAGTTCATATTCGGAAAGCAGCGTCCGCTCCTGCCAAGCGGGGCAATGGGCAAGTAAAGACAGGCAAAGCCGGTGAAAAGTCAAGGCCCGGATCCGGTCTCCGGAGGGCAAGAGGCGGCGCAGGCGTTTTTCCATTTCAGCCGCGGCTTTTCGGGTAAAAGTGACACAGGTGATTTCCGCCGGTTTCGCCCCCCGCCGCAACAAAAATTCCACCCGGTGCAATAAGGTCCGGGTTTTCCCCGTCCCCGGCCCGGCGGTAACCAGAACGCGGTTGGCGCCGGCGGTTGCCGCCGCCTGTTGTTCCCGGTTCAAACCGGCGGGGAGGCTTGTCCGGCTGGGGTCTTCTTTTTTCCCGGCCCGCCCGCGCAGCAAAAGCGGTAACGCCCGGGTTTCCCCCCGGGGTTCATCCAGAGAAAAGAGGGCCGCCTGTCCCAAATAGGCCTGGCGTTCATCCGCCCGGAAAATATTTACCTTCCCGTACTCCCCGTCAAAGCCGGGCTTGATTTCCAAAAGTCCCTGCCGGACCCGGCGGATCCCTTCGGCCACCAATGTTCCGGCCGTCCTTTTTATCTCTTCCAGGGGGATTTCCCGCAAAATCAACAACTCCGGCCCGCAGGCCGCCAGCAGTTTATAATAAATTTTCTCCACTTTTTAGGTGTTTTCGCCCACCCCTTCCGCCGCGGCAATGACCCGCGTCAGAGGAACCAACCGCTCGTACCGGCGGGTGCCGGCCGGTTTTTCCCCGGGTTCCCGGTCGGCCAGGGTCTCCACCCGGTGCAGGACCCCGACGGTAACTTTTCGTCCGCAAACCGGGCAGATACCCTTGTTTTCCCTGGTCTGCCGCGGCTCCCAACGGATCCCGCAGGTCCGGTGTCCGTCCCAGTGGTATTTGCCCTCTTCGGGAAAAAACTCCACGGTGCCCAAAAAACCCCGTTCCGGGTGGCGCAGTGCTTCCCGGACCGCCGGGTAGGCCAGCTCGGTGGCGAACAAATTGGCTTCCCGGGCCAGATTCCGCGGAGAATGGGCGTCGGAATTCGAGACCAGCAGCAAACGGTCGAGCATGGAAAGGCGCCAGTTCATCGCCGGATCGGAAGAAAGACCGGTTTCCACGGCGGTAATCTCTCCTGCCAAATCTTCATAACACTCCTCGATCGTATCAAAGCCGGAATTGGCGCCGAAAAGAGAAAAATGGGGCGTCCAAATGTGAGCCGGAATATATACCGCCTCCGGGCAGGTTTCGAGGATGATTGCCAATAAGTCCCGGCTGTCCAGGCCCAAAATCGGCCGGCCGTCGGCGCTGAGATTGCCGATCTTTTCCAGACGCCCGGAGAGCTTGTCCGCTTCCTCCAATCCGGGCAGGAGGACCAGATGATGAAGTTTGTGGGTCCGCCCGTTCTTCTTATAGATGGTACTAATCTCCCCGGAAACGATGAACAGGGGTTCAGGGCAGTGGGGAAGCTCCGGATCGGGTTTGCGCCGGAAGTCCGGTTTTAACCTCCACAGCCCGTCCCCGGCCGGTTCCAGCTTTTCCCGGAGTTCCTTCCGCCACCCCGGGTGGGTAAAATCACCGGTGCCAAGGAGAGTGACGCCCTTGCGCTGCGCCCACCATGCCAACTGCTCGGGGATGGAATCTTTACTGGTGGCAATGGAATATTTGGAATGAAGATGAAAGTCCGCCCAATATTTCATCGCTGTTGTCTCCTTAATAACTCCACGTCTCTTCCTTCCGGAGTCCAGCCCTCCGGAGTCCAATATCTAAATCTTCTCGTTTTCCCCGCCTATCCCTGCCTCTTCCCGCCAAGTATTTTGTTTTTTATTGATGACTTGTTCTTCCCGTTGTTCTTCCCCTTCCTGTTCTTCCTCTTGGCCGCCGGAAGGCAAGGCCCTCTCCTCTTCCCGGCGGTCAATTGTTCCCCCGTTTCTATCCGTTTCCTCTCTTTGCCACCGCTCCGTCCAGGCGGCCTTGTACTCTTTTCCCAGATATTCACGGGACAAGTTATCCAGTAGCGAAAAAAGTCCGGTCAATCTGGCCGTTTCCTCTTGTGGGGGGAACGGACCTGCCGGCCATTCCGGTTCCGTCTTCTCCAACACCAACTCCGCGAAAAGACTGTTTTCTTTGTGCAAATGGTTTTCCAGAGCGGCGATAAATTTTTCCCCCGCCGCCAAAAATTCCCGCCCGGAATTGGGGATTCCCATTCGCAGTTTATTACAGATTCGCTCCAGTTCATCCAGGTTTTGCCGCAGCCGTTCGTGATCGGCCGCCAATCCTTCCCCGGCTGGACGGTCCAGCTCAAACAGGAATTCAAATAAAAATTCTTCTTCAGCCGCCAGATGTTCCCGGCAAAAAAATTCCCGCCAGAAACGAAGGACATTCTCCAGGTGAAGCAGGTTCACTCCCCGGGCTTCCGCCAGTTTCGTTAAAAGTTCTCTTTGCACCGCCAGCATCACCCGTAACGCCTCATGTTCGTATTCCGCCCGTGTAAGGTAATCCACCGGTTTCCCTCCCCGCCGAATAATGCTTCTTAAAAATACATATAATAAAACCCGCTGTTTTATGCCGGAAACAGCAGGTTTTAAAAAGCTCCCGGAATAAAAAATCCTCGCCCTCGATGACTTATCCGCCCTCCTGGGGCTCCCATCCGGCTTCTTGCCCCGCTTCCCCTTCCCCTTCCCCTTCCACCGGCTGTTTCTCCGGGTACACCAGATCCACCAGGGCAATCAAAGCCGCCGCCAGTAAAGCACTGAAGAGCGGAGGCCGGAGATTCTGTGCCAGCATGGAAAAGAGGTAGACGACGACCGCCGCCGTCAGGAAAAGGATTATACTCCTAACCCGGGCGGAATCCGGTTTCACGCCCATCTCCACCAGGCTGGAGAGAAGGGCCGTCAAAAGACTGACCGCCGCCAGCAAGCCGATGGTCAACCCGGAAAAACCGGGGACCACATAGGCGAGGACGAAAAGGACCACGAAGACCGTGACCGCCCGGATGAACAAACGTGTCCAATTCAAGCGCAACCCTCCTTCTCAAATGGCAAAGACATGTTTGCCGATACGGTTGACAATCGTTCTTGACCAAATCCACGGGTTAACGGTCTTGGCGGGGTTAAAGAAATAGAGCGCCCCCCCGGAGGGGTCCCAACCGTTGATGGCATCCCGGGCGGCCCGGATTGCTTCGTTGCTCGGGTTGTTATAAATCCGCCCGTTGGTAACGGTTTCAAAAGCATGGGGCTGGTAGAGGACACCGGCCAGGGTATTCGGGAAGAGCGGGCTTTCGATTCTGTTCAGGACTACGGCCGCCACGGCCACTTTCCCGATATAGGGTTCCCCTTCGGCTTCCGCTTGAACCAGACGCGCCAGCATGTAGACGTCCACCCCGGCCCGGGAACCACCGGTCCCGGCGGCGGCAGCGGTGCCGGTAGGAATAATAATCCGCTGTCCCACCCGGAGGGCGTCGGTCCATAAGCCGTTCCTTCTCCGCAGATCGTTCAGGCTGACGCCAAAACGGCGGGAAATATTATATAAGGTATCGCCCCTTTGTACGGTGTAGGTCCAGTCAGCCGCCACCCCGGCCGCCAGCAAAAAAAGGAATACCAGGGTGGTTATAACGATGAACAGCCTCTTCAAAGCGCCTCTCCTCCAGTTTTTACATATTCTTGCCCGTCGGAGGCCGGATTATGCCTGGAAGATAAAGGCTTTTCCGCTGTTACTTATCCAACTCCCTGCGCAGCAGGGTATTGACCAGGGCCGGGTTGGCGCGGCCCCGGGTTTCCTTCATCACCTGGCCGACCAGGAACCCCAAGGCTTTCGTTTTCCCTCCCCGGTAATCGGCGACTGTCTCCGGATGGCCGGCGAGCACCTTCCGGACCACGGCTAAAAGCCGGTCCTCGTCACTGATCTGGACGAGACCCTTTTCTTCCACGATTTGCCGGGGGTTTTTCCCGGTATAAAACATCTCTTCAAAGACGGTCTTGGCGATTTTACCGCTAATCGTTCCTTCATCAATCATCTTCAGTAAAGCGGCAAGATTTTCCAGAGCGATTTCGGCGTCCGGCAGTTCCTTCTTTTCCAGGTTTAACAAGCGGGCCAGTTCCACCATGACCCAATTGCTCACCACCTTGGGGTCACCGCCGTAAGCCTTGACCGCCGCCTCAAAAAATTCGGCGGTCGGCCGCGAACTGCTGAGCACCTCCGCATCGTACAGGGGAAGGCCGTACTCGTTAATATACCGTTCCCTCTTTTCACCGGGGAGTTCCGGGAGACGCTTCCGGATGCTTTCCACCCATTCCTCATCAACAACGACCGGCAAAAGATCCGGATCCGGGAAAAAACGGTAATCGGCGGCCTTCTCCTTGGGACGCATGTAAACTGTGATCCCCCGTGTTTCATCCCAGGCTCTGGATTCCTCCCGTTCCAGAGGGGTCCCCGCCGCCAACAGGGCGGCCTGGCGGTTTGCTTCATACTCCAAGGCCGCTTCAATCGCTTTAAAGGAATTTAAATTTTTCAACTCCACCCGAAGGCCAAATTCTTTGCTGCCCGCCGGGCGAAGGGAGATATTGGCGTCACACCGGAAAGAGCCTTCCTCCATCTTACAGTCGGAAACACCGATATACTGCAGGATGGTCTGGAGTTTTTCCAGATAAGCCCTGGCTTCCGCCGGGGAACGAAGGTCGGGTTCGGAAACAATTTCAATCAACGGCAGTCCACAGCGGTTATAATCCAGGAGGGAATACCCTTCCGGCCCGCCGCCGCAATGATAGGTGCGGCCCGCTTCCGCTTCGAGATGGATCCGGTTGATCCCAACCGTTTTTTCCCCTTCCGCGGTAATAATCTCCAGCCGGCCTTTCTCACAGAGGGGAAGGTCATACTGGCTGATCTGATAGGCCGTAGGCATATCCGGATAAAAATATTGTTTCCGGTGAAACCTGCTGAACGGGGCGATCCGGCAATTTAAAGCCAGGCCGGCCATGATGGTGTAAACGACCGCTTGTTTATTAAGAACCGGCAGAGACCCGGGGAGACCCAGGCAGACCGGGCAGGTGCGGGTATTGGCCTCCGCGCCGAACCGGGTCTCGCAGCCGCAAAAAACCTTCGCCGCCGTTTTCAATTCCACGTGCACCTCAAGTCCGATTACAGTTTCATACGCCATTGTTCACGGCCTCCTTTTCCATTGGACATCTTATCGGTTACCGGCAGGGGTTGTAAGCCGGTTTCTTTACTTGTTCAACAAAGGACAGGATAATTCCCCGGCCGCCTTCTCCAAAGACCGGGCGACGCGGAACAAGGTTTCTTCCGTGCCGGCCGGCCCCATCAACTGCACGCCCCCGGGCAGCCCGTCCACCAGCCCGCCGGGCACGCTGAGGGCGGGAAGGCCGGCCAGGTTCGCGGCGACGGTAAAATATTCTTCCAAGTATAAATCGAGGGGCTCCCGCTCTTCGCCCAATTCCGGCGGGGGTCCGGCCGCCACCGGCGCCAGGATTACATCGCAAGCCGTAAAGGCCCGGCTAAATTCTTCCCGCACCAGGGTGCGGATCTTCTGCGCCCGGAGATAATAATCTTCATAGCACTCGGCGCTCAAGACCAGAGTTCCCAGGATAATTCTTCTTTTCACCTCGTCGCCGAAGCCTTCCTGCCGGGTCTTGGTATACAAGGCATAAATATCCTTTGTCTCCGGCGAGCGGTAGCCGTAACGTATTCCGTCGTAACGGGCTAAATTTGACCCGCCTTCCCCCGCCGCCAGGAGAAGATGGGCGGCCAAGGCGTACCGGGTGGATGGAAGGGAAACCTCAACGGTAGCGGCGCCCATTTTCTCCAAGGAATTGACCGCGGTCAGTAACATGTCCTTCATCGCCGGCCACAGCCCGTTACCGGTAAAATATTCACGGGGAAGGCCAATCTTCAACCCGTCAATCTCCCCGTCCGGCCGGTCGAACTCCGCCACGGGGCCGGCAAAGCATGTCGTATCGCAAGGATCGGGACCGGCTATTACCTGATAAAGAGCGGCCGCGTCCTTCACCCGCCGGGCCAGGGGGCCGGCCTGTTCCAACGAAGACGCCAACGCCGTCAATCCGTAACGGGAGACCCGTCCGTATGTTGGTTTTATTCCGGTAAGACCGCAAAAAGCGGCCGCCCGGCGCAGGGAACCGCCGGTATCAGAGGCCACGGCCAGGGGCGCCAATCCGGCCGCCACCGCCGCCGCCGCACCGCCGGCCCCTCCCGGCGTGCGGCCCGGATCCCACGGGTTGCGGACCGGACCGAACCGGGAATATTCGGTGGTGCTCCCGGCGGCAAACTCGTCCATATTGGTTTTCCCGACCAAAACCGCCCCCGCCTCCCGCAGGCGGGAGATAACCGTCGCGTTGTACGGAGGGATAAAATTCTCCAACATCCGGGAAGCACAGGTTGTCCTGATCCCCTGGGTACAGATGTTGTCCGCCACGGCCACCGGGATCCCCGTCAGGGGGGTCACCCGCTCTCTCCGGGCCAGCCGGGCATCGGCTTCATCGGCGGCGGCCAGGGCTTCTTCCGGTGTAATAGTGACGAAAGCGTTTAGTTCGGGGTTAAGTTGACTGATCCGTTTGAGAAAAGCCCCGGTGATCTCCTTGGACGAGACTTCCTTATTATCCAGCGCCTTTCGTAATTCGCCAAGACTCATGGCATATAATTCCATGTTCACGCCTCCTTGGACTCAACTTTCCTCCAGTATTCTCGGAACCCGGAAAAAACCTCTCTCCTGTTGCGGGGCATTGGCCAACACCAGCTCCTTGTCCAACGAAGGCCGGACCTGATCTTCCCGGAAAACGTTGTTCAACGGCAGAATATGAATGGTCGGCTCCACCCCTTCCACCGGCACTTCCTTTATTTTTTCGACGTAGGACAAAAGATCATTAATCTGCCGGGTAAAGCGGGTTGTCTCTTCCGGAGAAAGTTCCAGCCGAGCCCAGGCGGCCAGTTCTTTAACTTTTTCTTCCCGCAGAACCATGTTCATCCCTCCTCTTTGCCCTTAATTAACTGCAAAAACTCTTCCTCGCTCAGGATTGCGACCCCCAACTCCCGGGCCTTTTGATACTTGGAACC
Organism: Bacillota bacterium; assembly: GCA_036678685.1. Taxonomy (GTDB): domain Bacteria; phylum Bacillota; class UBA4882; order UBA10575; family UBA10575; genus JAZIHH01. Next base: position 197,097 of record JAZIHH010000020.1, on the reverse strand, counting down.
GGGGTTTTCCCCGGCGACCACATAATCGGTTTTTCCGCTGACGGAACCGGTCACCCGCGCGCCCAAGGCCCGCAGTTTCTCTTCGGCCTCGTCCCGGGTAAAAGCGGCCAGCGCGCCGGTGAGCACAAAGGTTTTCCCGGCCAGGGGCTTTTCTTGCTCCCCGGCAGCTTCGGCAAATTTTAATCCCGCCCGCCGCAATTTTGCCAACAATTCCCTGTTCTGCCTCTCCCGGACAAAACTGAGGATACTTTCGGCAATCACCTCGCCGATCTCCGGAACGGCCAGCAGTTCCTCCCTGGAAGCGGCAAAAAGCCGGTCCAGATCGGAAAAATGCCCGGTCAGCTTCCGGGCGACCTCTTCCCCCACATACCTGATGCCCAGGGCAAAAAGGAGGCGGGCCGGGGGATTATTTTTACTCCGTTCCAAAGCGGTCAAAAGGTTGCGGGCGGATTTGTCGCCAAAACGTTCCAGCCCGATCAGATCCTCATACTGTAATTGATAGAGATCGGCCGGATCCCTGACCAAACCTTTCTCCACCAGCTGGTTGACAACAGCAGGGCCCATTCCTTCGATATTCATGGCGTTCTTCGAAGCAAAATGGATAATCCTCTCTTTTAACTGCGCCGGACAGGAAGCGCCCAGACAACGGGTGGCCGCCTCCCCGGGTTCCCGGAAGACAGAGGCCCCGCAGGCCGGGCAGACGGACGGCATGGTGAAAACCTTCTCCTGGCCGGTTCTTCTTTCTTTTACCACCCGCACCACTTCGGGAATGACATCCCCGGCTTTCCTGATGACTACGGTATCGCCGATTCTAATGTCTTTCGTCCGGATAAAATCTTCGTTATGCAGCGTAGCCCGGCTGATGACCGAGCCGGCCAGCCGGACCGGTTCCAGAACGGCCAACGGCGTTAAAACGCCGGTCCTTCCCACATTCACTTTAATCTCCCGTACCCGGGTGGCTACTTCCGTGGGGGCGAACTTATAGGCCACCTTGGCCCGGGGTGCTCTGGCCGTGGCCCCCAAACTCTCCTGTACGGCCAGGGAATTTACTTTAACCACCACCCCGTCAATTTCCCAGGGCAGTTCGAGGCGTTTTGTCTCCCATTCCCGGCAATACTCCATAACCTCTTCGATGGTGGAACAAAGCCGGGCATGGGGATTGACTTTAAACCCCCATTTTTGAAGAAGGGCATGGACCTCCCACTGCGTACGGGGGGCTTCATCTCCCATTTCCTCCCAAAGGAGGAGATCATAAAAAAAAGCATCCAGGGGACGGGCGGCGGTTATCTCCGGGTCCAGCTGGCGTAGAGAACCGGCCGCCGCATTCCGCGGGTTGGCAAAGGCCGGTTGGCCTGTTTTCTCCCGCTCCCGGTTCAACCGTTGGAAATCATCCTTGGCCATAAAGACTTCTCCCCGGACCAGAACCCGTCCGGGGATTTTTTCCCGGAGCCGAAGAGGAACACTGCGAATCGTTCTGATATTGGCGGTTATGTCCTCGCCTTGCAGGCCGTCGCCCCTGGTGGCGCCCTGTACCAATACGCCGTCTTGATAAAGAAGGGCAACCGTAAGCCCGTCAATTTTTTGTTCCGCCACATAGTTCAAATCTTCCCTGCCGGATTGCCGCTTCACCCTCCGGTCGAACTCTTTAAGCTCGCCGGTATTATAGGCGTTGGCCAGGGACAGCAGGGGTACCGCATGGTTAACCGTTTGAAACTCCTTTGCCGGTTTCCCGCCCACCCGCTGGGTGGGAGAATCCGCCGTCACAAACTGGGGATACGCCGCCTCCAAAGCAAGTAGTTCCTTCATCATGGCGTCATACTCGGCATCGGTGATCTCCGGGGCATCCAGGACATAATAAAGATAATCGTGCCGGTCGATGGCCGACCGGAGTTGTTCTATTCTCTTCCTGGCTTCACCGGCGTCCATCCCAACCACCTCCATCCTTACCCTTTCTCCGAAGGGAAAAGGGCAAACAGCATCCAATCCGGTTCGCACATGGGAGTTAATAACTTAGTTTTATTCGGCACTTCCCAGTTGATCCCTTCTTAACAACACTTAAAACTTCTTTGCGACCTTTATCCGCCGCCGCCCGGAAAAGAAAGCGGCTCCTCTTTTGTTGTCATTATATGGCAGGATATTTGACATAAATATAATTATTAATGTAAACTATACATAAAAATAACATAAATTACGTTTCCTGTTACGGTCTGAATCCTTAAAAGATAACGCTTTGACGCCTTTCCCCTCTTTGTACGCTATATACTCTATACCCTATATCCTCTTTTTAAAATACGAAAATGTGTTTCCATGGACAGTTTAAACAAGCCTCCTTCCGTTACCGGTAATCCACCGCTAATTAAATTATTATTTAATAAATTAATAATAATAATTTATCGGGAACAACAGCCAACCTTTCATACACTTATAAATAACAGAAAGGAGCCGCATATGAACTCCTATTCCTGTCAGCAACTTGATGATTTGATATATCATGCACGGCAGTTGGCCTCCGGGCATATTACCGGGGCCCGCGGCCGCGATCTAATGCGCCGGGACTTCTTCCGGAATGTAAGGATCCTCCGCCAAATCCACCAAAGATATCAAACAAGCGTAAGCCTTAAACTCACCCTTCCTCCGGCCTGCGAATGGCTGATGGAAAATATGTACTTAATAAACGAGCAAATCCAATATGTACGGCGCAATTTTCCACGCGGCTACAGTAAAAGATTGCCTGCTTTGATCGCCGGACCGATGCGTGGTTATAAGCGGATCTATGCGATAATGTTAGAGTTGTTGGAGAAGACCGACGGCCGCTGTAACCCGGAAACCTTAAAAGAGTTTTTATGGGAATACCAGACCGTGCAGCCGTTAACCATGGGAGAGTTGTGGGCGGTACCTCTAGTTTTCCGGATGGCAATTATCCATAAATTACGCGTCTTATTTGAGGAGGTCAACCGGGATCTTTTACCGGTCAAACAGGCCAATATCTTAAAACGGATCCTTCCCCTCCTCCATGATCTGTCAACTACTGTCCATCAGTGTATTCGCGCCATTGAACGGCAGTTGGATCTGACCGATACCACTGTCCTGGTGCACCTGGCCAAATACATCCGGGAAAATGTGGAGTCCAGTGCCTTAAACCGCTGGGTGGAAGCACGCACCGCCACGCATAACTTAAGTTTAGTCCAGCTGATTGAAGAGGAGCAACGCCGTCAATCCCAACATAGCGTCTCCGCCGGGCACCTCATCTCCAGCCTCCGGGAGATGTCCCAGACCATCTGGGAGCATAGTTTTGAAGAACTGTCGCTGGTCGAATTGACGCTGCGCCAGGATCCCGCCGGCGTCTATCCCAAAATGGACTTTAAAAGCAGGGATCTTTTACGTCATCGCCTGGAGAAACTGGCGCTGCGCTGGCGGATCTCGGAACTGGTTATTGCCGAGCAAGTAGTAAAACTGGCGGAAAACGCCCCCGGCTCCGACGCCGACGTAAAAAAACATGTCGGTTATTACCTGGTGGATGAAGGGTGCCGCCAATTGCCGGGAGCTTTGGGCGTCCATAAAGGACCCTATTGTCATTTCAGCGAGAGGCTGGCCCGCATCCCGAATGCTTTTTACTTCTCCACATTGACCCTGCTGACGGTCTTTGCCGCGGGGGCAATGGTCTCGTTCATCCGGGATAATCCCGGGCTTACCTGGTTATTGCCGGTTTTTGCCCTGCCCATCCTCGTTTTATCCGGGGAATGGGCCATCCGCCAGCTCCATTTGCTCCTGGTTATGATCTTCCCAGCCCAACGCCGGTTAAAGCTGGATTTTAAAAAAGGGGTCCCCAAAGAGTACACGACCATGGTGGTCATCCCCACCTTGCTGACCAGTGTCTCCGGGGCGAAAAATCTCGCCCATAAGCTGGAAATATATTACCTTGCCAACCAGGATCCCAACATCTATTTTGCTTTGCTAACCGATTTCGCCGATGCCGACGAAGAAACTGTTCCCGGGGAAGAAGAGTTGCTGCAAACCGCGGTCGAAGAAATTAACAAACTGAACGAAAAATACGGGGACGCCAAAAACACCCGCTTTTTCTTGTTCCACCGCCGCCGTCTTTGGAATCCCCGGGAAGAAAAATGGATGGGGTGGGAGAGGAAAAGAGGCAAGCTCACCGAGTTTAACGCCCTGCTGTGCGGCGAAAAAGACCATACTTTCTCCCATATTATTGGCAATACCGAGATTTTGCCGGGAATCCGGTATGTCATTACCCTGGATCATGATACGCAACTGCCCCGCGACTCCGCCAAGGAGTTGATCGGGGCCCTGTCCCATCCCCTCAACCGGCCGCAACTCGACCCTTCCGGGAAAAAAGTGGTGCGCGGCTACGGCCTTTTGCAGCCGAAAATAACGATGAGTTATGCCAGCACCCATCGTTCCCTATACGCCCGGATTTTTGGCGGACAATCCGGCCTTGACCTTTACAGCGGCGCCGTTTCCGATCCCTACCAGGACCTCTTTGCGCAGGGGATTTTTACCGGCAAGGGCATCTATGACGTCCGGGTTTTCCATCAGATTCTGGGGGACCGGATCCCGGAGAACATGGTTCTCAGCCATGATTTGCTGGAAGGGAGTTTCATAAAAACGGGCTTGGTGACCGACATCGAGTTGGTCGATGATTATCCTGCCGCCTACCTCAATGACCTGGAGCGGAAACACCGCTGGGTCCGGGGGGACTGGCAGCTTCTCCCCTGGTTGTATGCGAAAGTTCCCAACCGGTTTGGGGTAAAAACCAAAGTTGAACTGGATTTGGTCAACCGTTGGCAAATCATTGACAATCTGCGCCGGAGCTTGTTGGCTCCCTCCTTTTTCCTGGTGATCTGCGGATTGCTGGTTAATCTAAACCGGATAACGGTGATCCGCTGGCCTTTGCTCGTCCTCGGCGCAACCACCTTCTTCCGGTTCTTTTTCGATTTGCTAAATGGCTTAAGTTCCGGAACCAATCTCTTCCATGAACTGGTGAGAACAGCCTTTAACTTTACTGTTCTACCCCATACGGCCTTTAAAATGCTCGACGCCATCGGGCGAACCCTTTACCGGATGTACGTTTCCCACCGCCGCCTTTTAGAATGGATCCCTGCCGCCGAAGCAGGAAAACGCACTCCCCGTACGTTATTGGGTATTTTGCGCAAAATGTTGCCGGGGGAAGGGTTAATTTTCGCCCTGGGTGCCGTTTTATGGCTGATCTCACCCCATCCCTTTGTTCTTGCCGTCTTTTCCCTCTGGCTTTCCAGTCCGTTTTGGGTTTATCTCATCACCCGTCAGTACCAACCCCGCCGGAAACCGCTAACCGGCGACGAACAAGCATACCTGAGGAAAACCGCCTGGCTGACGTGGCGCTATTTTGCGGACACGGTCACTTCCGAAGATCATGATCTGCCTCCGGACAACCTGCAAATCGATCCCGCCATCGGACTGGCCCATCGTACATCACCGACGAATATCGGGCTTTACTTGTGTTCGGTGCTCTCCGCCTATGATTTGGGTTACCTCAGCCTGGAGCAAATGTTAGGGCGCTTGCAGCGGACGGTGGAGACGATGAAAAAACTGCCCCGGTGGAACGGTCATTTTTATAACTGGTATGATACCAAATCCCTTGCGCCGTTGCCGCCCAAGTATGTTTCCTCGGTGGACAGCGGCAATTTAGTGGGCTACCTCTTCGCCGTCAAACAAGGGATTAAGGAGGCGCTGGAAGGTCCTCTGTTTAACCGGGAAAAACTGCAGGGGCTATTGGACGTTGTCCGTTGGGAAGAGGAGCAACAGAACCGGCCTTTAAATACCCTGCGGGAAGAATTGGAAAAGGTTCTCGAGAACCCGCCGGCCACTTTGGAAGAATGGGGCCGGGTCCTGACGGTTTTGCAGGAAAAAGCCGGTCCCGCCAAGGAAACGGCGGCAATCATCGCCGCTCACCTTTCGGAACTGGAAAAGATCCTGCCCCGGCCCTCCGGCAAAGGCCACCCGGGACCGGCGGCCGCGGGAACAAGGGCAACACCCGTCTCCCTGCTGGAACTGGCCGCTGGCTGTCATAACTTTCCTTCGGAAACAGCCGGTTCTTCCCAGGCCGGTTTTGACCCGGGTTTTGTCGGCCACATCCTAAAGAAAGCGGCCTCCCTGATGGAGGATGTGGAGCAAATGGCGATGGAACATGATTTCCGGCCGCTGTACAATAAAGAGCACCGCCTTTTCTCCATTGGTTACAATGTCTCCAGCAAGCGGTTGGACAGTGGTTTTTATGATCTCTTTGCCTCGGAGATGCGTCAAACCAGTTTCGTCGCTATTGCCATGGGACAGGTGGACATGGAGCACTGGTTCACGTTAAAACGGACCATGACTCGCATCCGGAACATTCCCACTTTACTGTCATGGGGGGGAACCATGTTTGAATATTTCATGCCGCGCATTCTCTTGCCCAACTACCCCGATACTTTATGGGATTCCACCTACCGGATGGCGGTCCGTAAACAAATTGCCTACGCCCGGAAAAAAAGGGTCCCCTGGGGGATCTCGGAATCCTGTTATAATTTCAAGGATTTCAACCTGAATTATCAGTACCGCGCCTTCGGCGTTCCCGGACTGGGCTTACGGCCCGGTTTGGAAAAGGATCTGGTGGTTTCCCCGTATGCTTCGGTCTTGGCCGCCCACCAAACGCCGCAGTTGGCCGTCAAGAACCTGCAACACCTGGAAAAACTGGGCGCCCTCGGAGAGTACGGTTTTTACGAGGCCATCGATTTTACACCGGAACGCCTGCCGAAAAACAGCTCTTATTTTATCATCAAAAGTTTTATGGCTCACCATCAAGCAATGATCTTGACCACCATTGCCAATCTGTTATTGGACAATTGTTGGCAGAGGAGATTCCTCCGGGAACCCAGAATGGAGGCAACCGAGCCGTTGTTGCGGGAACGGATCCCCAGCCCTGCTCTGATTCTGGCGCCGTCGCATAATCTCCTCCCGCCCCGCAGTCTGGGGGTTAAATCCATTGAGCTGCGGACTTTTTATGAACCCTGCACGCCCTTGCCGGAAGCGCGCATCCTGTCCAACGCCCGCCTCAGCACCATGATCTCCAATGCGGGAAGCAGTTTTCTCCGCTGGCAAGGCCTGGACCTGACCAAATGGGTGGAAGACCCGGTCCGGGATTTCGCCGGCCCCTTCTATTATATCCGTGACGTGAATACTGACCGGATTTGGTCGCCCACTTACCATCCCTGCCGGGTGAAAGCGGAAGACATGAAGATGGAGTTTTCTTTGGGAAAGGTAAGTTTCTCCAGAACCGACGGGAAAATCCATACGGCGATGGAAGTAACGGTGGCGCCGGATCTGGATGCCGAGATCCGCGAGATCATCCTGACCAATAACGGCGAGGAAGATTGTTTATTGGAAATCACCGGTTTTCTTGAATTGGCCATGGCTCCCCACGATGACTTCCTGGCCCACCCGGCTTTTCGCAAAATGTTTATTCATACCGAGTTTATACCCGAAATCGAACTTTTGCTGGCCTACCGCCGGAGCGACACCGGCGAAGCCGGTCCCTATGTCGGTTATATGATGAACGCCACCGGGCACACGGTCGGGGCTTTGGAATTTGAGACCGATCGTTCCTGCTTTATAGGGCGCGGCCGTTCAACAACCACCCCCCATGTGGTGCAAACCGGGCATCAGTTATCGGGGACGACCGGTGCCGTGTTGGAGCCGATCTTCAGTATCCGGCGGCGCATCAATCTGCCGCCCCGGCGCCGGGTGGGTCTTTCCTGCATTACGACAGTGGCGGATTCCCGTGAGCAGCTCTTGACCATATGCCGGAAACTTCGTTACCCCTTTCAAGTCCGGAGAAAATTTGATTTGGCGGTAACCACCGCCAACCTTAAACTGAAAGAGTTGAACATCACGCCGCGGCAGGCCAATATTTATCAGTGGATGGCCTCCCAGTTGGTTTATTTCAACAGCTACCGGCACCAACGGACCTTGGCCGTAAGCCGCAACTTTAAAGGCCAGTCCGGGTTATGGGCTTATGGCATCTCCGGAGATTACCCCCTGGTGGCAGTGAATTTTTATCCCGGCTCCCCGCTGGATCTGGCACAAACCTTGATCAAAGCCCTTAAATACTGGTCGATTCATGGTTTGGTCGTCGATCTGGTCTTTATCTGTAGGGAAAGCGACGGCTATAACAAGCTCGGTACGGAGCGGTTGCAAAAATTAGTCAACACCTCATTTAATACCGAATCTTATAAACACCTGGCCAATCATGTTTTTATCCTCTCCTGCGAACAATTGCCGGAAGCGGACCGGAATTTGCTGGCCACGGTCGCCCGCATTCAGCTGGAGGCCGACGGGGACTCTTTAATCTCCCAGATGCTTCCTGTCCTCGAGGAAAGGGAGAAGAAGGAGGCAGCCGGTCATTTTCCGCTGCAAACAGCGGTTAAATATCCCGCCTCCCCGCCGGACCAGCCGCCAAAAGACCTGCTCTTCTTTAACGGCTGGGGCGGTTTCAGTCCAGACGGGAAAGAATATATAATCTACCTTACTGGCAACAATTTGCCGCCGCAACCATGGATTAATGTGCTGGCCAACCCGGACTTTGGTTTTCTCTTGTCAGAAACGGGAAGCAGTTTTACATGGGCGGAAAATAGCCGCGAATTCAAAATTACGCCCTGGTCCAACGACCCGCTCCTGGACCCTTCAGGGGAAGTAATCTACCTGCGTGATGAAGACGACGGTTCATTGTGGTCGGTTTCACCCCTCCCCATTCAAACCGGCGAAGCATACATCATTCGCCATGGTCAAGGTTACAGTATTATTTCTCATCAACATCAAAAAATCAAGCATCAGGCCTGTTATTGGACTCCCTTGAAGGATCCGGTAAAAATAGTGGAACTGACCATAAAAAACACCGGCCACGAAAAACGCCGGCTTTCCGTCACTTATTATCTCGAATGGGTTTTGGGGGTTCATCGCGAAAAAACCTACCCTTATATCGTCACGGAAATGGATCAGCGGACCGGCGCCCTTTTGGCGCGCAATACCTACCAGGATCATTTTCCTGATTACTACGGCTTTTTAAGCCTCTGGACCGAGCATCCGTTAACCGAACGAAGCTGGACCGGCAACCGCCAGGACTTTATCGGACGGAACGGCAGCTTGTCCCAACCGGCGGGACTGCGCCAAGCCGCCCTGGATAAAAAGACCGGAGCCGGCTTCAATCCTTGCGGCGCCATCCAGCTTAAAATGGAACTGGCGCCCCAGGAAGAAACGGTCGTTTATTGCCTGGTTGGCGCGGCGCCTGGCCGCATTGCCGCCCAACAATGTCTCAACCGCTACCATAAAAAAGAGAGAATTCTCCAATCCCGTGCGGAAGTCCGGGCCTTTTGGGAGGAGACTTTAGGCCGGGTTAAAGTCGAGACACCGGACCCGGGGTTCAATTTTCTCCTGAACCGTTGGTTGCTTTATCAGACTTTGTCCTGCCGCCTCTGGGCCCGTTCTGGCTTTTACCAGTCGGGGGGCGCCTTTGGTTACCGCGACCAACTCCAGGATGTCCTGGCCTTACTGCACACCAGACCGGATTTGACCCGCCAACAGATCTTGCTTCATGCCGCCCACCAATTTGAAGAAGGGGATGTGCAGCACTGGTGGCACCAGGAAACCGGGTACGGAATCCGTACCCGCTATTCCGACGACTTATTATGGCTGGTCTACGTAGCCTGCCGTTATACGGAGCATACCGGGGATCATAGCATCTGGGAGGAAGTGATTCCCTTCTTAACCGAACCGCCGCTCCAGCCGGGAGAGAGGGAACGCTACGCGCCGACCAAAGAGAGCAAGGAAAGGGCCAGCCTTTATGAGCACTGTCTTCGGGCCGTAGAACGGGCCCTCGTCTTCGGTCCCCATTCCCTGCCGCTAATCGGCGGCGGGGACTGGAATGACGGGATGAATAAAGTCGGTTTGGAAGGGCGGGGGGAAAGCATCTGGTTGGCCTGGTTCTTATATACGGTGCTTGACAAATTCATTCCGGTCTGTGAAAGCCGCCATGAACAAGAACGGGCGGAAAAATACCGCCTGATTATGGACCAGATTCATTGGGCGGTAGAGAACCACGGGTGGGACGGTCAATGGTACCGGCGGGCTTACAACGATAACGGCGACCCCCTGGGCTCAATCACCAATACCGAATGCCAAATTGATTGTATTGCCCAAGCCTGGGCCGTCATTTCCGGAGCGGCGCCGGAGGAAAAAGCGAAAACCGCCATGTGGTCTCTCTACCACCGGCTGGTTTTACCCGACAAGGGCCTCATTAACCTGTTAAGCCCGCCTTTTTCCCAGACCGATCCCAGTCCCGGCTATATTCAAGCCTACCCGCCGGGAGTCCGGGAAAACGGCGGCCAATATACCCACGGCGCCATTTGGGCCGTTATTGCCTGGGCCAAATTGGGCGAAGGAAATCTGGCCGGTCAATTACACAAAATGCTTAACCCGGTTTATCACACGCAAACCCCCCATGAAGTCCAAACCTACCGTCTTGAACCGTACGTCATGGCGGCGGATGTTTATTCGGCCCCCCGTTATACCGGCCGGGGCGGTTGGAGCTGGTATACGGGTTCCGCCGGTTGGATGTACCAGGCCGGTTTGGAATGGATCCTGGGCCTGCGACGGCGGGGGGACCACTTAATCCTTAAGCCGTGCCTTCCTGAGAATTGGCCGGAATACCGGGTGGATTACAAATTCGGGAACACCACCTACCGCATCACGGTAAGAAATCCCCGGCAGAAACAGAGCGGTTTACGGAGCCTCTTCCTTGACGGCAAGGCCTTGAACCCGCAAACAGGCCAAATACCGTTGGTTGACGACGGGGAAACCCACCGGGTGGAGGCTGAATTATAAAACGGCGGCCGCTAAGGGGTGCCCAAAGGAGTGCGCAAACCAAAAAGCGACGCGATGAAAACCGCGTCGCTTTAATATTTTCAGGTGGCGCGCCCGACAGGAATCGAACCTGTGCACCTGGCTCCGGAGGCCAGTGCTCTATCCGCTGAGCTACGGGCGCGTACATATTATATTCTAAACGATCGACGCCCAAAAAGCAAGCGCGAGTTTTCATCCTCCCCCATGAAACCGCCCGCCTCGCCGGTACGCACCTTTACCGTGAGTCGAACAAATCATAGATGAGGGGAATTTTAAATTTTTCCCCCTGCAGGGTCAGGTAGAAAAAGTAGGCGGTGGCCAGAAAAGCGGCTAAATAAAGGACTTTGGAGAAAAACCCGAGTAAACTTCCTAATAAAGGAATTCTGCTAGTTATAAAAAGGATCAACTGAAGGACCAGCCAAAAAAAGAGAAGGAAAACTCCCCAGGCCACCCCTTGACAGCCATGATACCGCAAAAAATAATTCTCCCGCCATCTGGTAAAAACAAAAACCAGGCCGAGAAGGGGGAAAAAATAGGCGACAGCCGCGGCGATCCTGGTTTCCAAAGCCGGTTTCCCGCCCAACATCGGTCCCTCCTTTCCCAAATTAACAATTAACAGTTTGTCCCTTTCCATTAATATCTTATGCCGGCTTTGGGACAAATATTTTAAACCGGGAGAAAATCTCCCGGTTTCTTTTCATCTCCCGAGAACACCGTTGCTTCTCCTTTTCCCGTCCCCCCGGGCGATAAAGGCCGGGGGATTCCCCCGGAAGACAAAGCTTTGTTGTACCGGCAGCACCGTGGTCAGCAGATTGTCCCGGAAAAGGCGTACGGTTATATCAATAACGGCGATCTCCCGCAGGCGCCTGTCACTCTCGAGTTCGAATTCTAAAAAAACGATTTCTGCCGTTAATTGGCAACCTTGTCCCGGCTGCGCCTCTTCTACTTCGACAAAACCGGAAAAGGGTATATCCACCCGCTGGTGGACAACGGTATCTTTTTTATTGACAAAAAAAATCTGTTTATGAAGAATACCTTGGAAAATTACTTTACCCGGTATGATATGACAGCGGAGGTCTTCAACCACGGCCCTGATCTCATCAATTTTCACCGCCGGGGTGAAGAGTTCAACGGTATCATCCACCAACACCTGGGCCTCTCTTTCCGCCAAAACTGCTCTGGACATCGTTGTGCCTCCTTTCCTCCTTGCCGTGAAGAATGCTTGTTACATAGTATGTAGCCTCATACCCTAAGGTTTGGTGACAAAAAAACAAAATTCCGCCTTGGCGCGGAAAAAAACAACGGCTGTACCCTGCCGTGGCAGTGACAGCCGTGTTCTCTGCGTTATATAATTTTTAATCCCCTCAAAACTTAAAAGATACTTCACCGCTGATCGCCGCCGGTTCCAGGGCGAGCATCCGGTAGCGTAAAGTCAATAAGGTATGATCGCCCCACCCCAAACCCAATGAGGTTTGGGAGATATTTTCCCCTCCGGTGAAATCGTGGTACTTTTTATAATCCACCAACATCTGTAAATAATCATTGATTTTAAAAGAAACACCGGCATTGATCAGGGAATTGACCAAGGACAGCTGACGCAGTTCTTCACCGGTCTGTTCTTCATATTCCCACCTTAGCCCGCCATAAACCAGGGTGTTTTGCCGGAAAAGAACACTCCCCTGGAGGTCGACCTGCCAATGGTTTGCCAAATCCTCCTCGCTTGTCTTCTCCGCGGCAAAATGGGGATCCACGGCCAAACCGGTCCCCTCCTGGTACTCTTCTCCTAAAACCGGGGGAATTGCCGTCCTTTCCTTCATTAATCTGGTTGATAAAATTAGATCCCCGATTTGGATTCCGGTCCCGATGCCGTCCAGCAAACCGGCACGACGGGTATAGGGATGATCCAACCGGTCATACTGGGCTGGGGGCCATTCCCCTTCCCACCGTTGCACACTGTTAACATTGGCCCAGTATGAACCGGACAAATTATGTAAAAGGCTGTATACTTCTTTTTCAAGTCCCACCGGTTCTTTATTGGCAAATTCGGCCAGGGGGAAGAGATAATAACCGGGGATCTCCTCGGTACCGTGGGATAATTCCCCTTCAACCACTAAAAAAGCATTGGCCTCTTCTGCCTGATAGATAATATCCCATGTCTCCCGCCGGTCATTTTCCGGCAAATCCGGGCCGTAGGTTTCCGGGATAAAAAGAAAATACTCCCAATCCGGCATCCCCGTGTAGTACTGCCCGACAAAATATTGCGGGGTAACAACCTTCTTCTCTTCTTTTCCGCTTAGCTTTTCCGTCCCCAGGCCGGTCAGGGAGTTAAGGATAATATCCAAATCCTGGTAGCCGTCATCCTGTTCCGGGGGGGTGGAAAAATCAACCGGGAATAACCGGTTCAAATAGGTTACATCCACCCCCAAACTTGTCAACTCCCTGTCAAACTCTCCCACCAGCTCCTTCATGATGTATTCCTGTTGACCGGTGAGGGTAAACTCGGCTGGATTTTCTTCCAACTGGAAAATAATATTTCTCAGATAAAAAGCTATTTCATAACGGGTTAAGCTTTTTTGGTATTTCGTTATGTAATCCCAGTGACGGGCGGGCAACAACCCGTCCCGGGCCAGTTCGGCCAGTTGGTCATAGGCTTTATGGTCATAGGGAAGAAACAAGTTTTCTTCGGCTGAGAGCAGAGGGGAGAGCATTAAGATCAAGACAAGTGAGTAAAAAACCGGTTTTTTCACCGCACCATCCCCCATTATTTTCTCTTTAATATCTTCTGCGTTTTCCCGGATTTTCCTCCCTTGACTCCAAAACAGCAAACCGGTTTTTCGTCACACCCAAGCACCTGCCACCGCCTAAAGCCCAAAAAAAAGAAACCTCCCGCTCTTTCCGCAACGGCGCATCCTTCCCGGACCCGCCCGGCCGTTGCGGGGGGACCGCAGGTAACGGGCGGCCCGCCGGCCCTCTTCCCGGAAGCGTCAGCTGCGAGCATTTCGGCGCCGGCAGGGAGGATGCAGCGCAGACTATACTTCAGGTATGTCGAGCAGCGCCCGCATCCGGCCGCCGCCGAAAGGCGACGCAGATCACGCTTCCCAAGCCCGTTACCTGCCGCCGTCCCCGTCCTCCCCCCTCTTCCCCTGCAAATACCTCTCCCCTAAAACCACCGCTACATAATCATCCCGCGCCGTCCTCCGGCCACCGGCTTTCCGAGCAAACCGGTTTTTCGTCACCATACCCAAGCACCTGCCACCGCCTAAAGCCCAAAAAAAAGAAACCTCCCGCTCTTTCCGCAACGGCGCATCCTTCCCGGACCCGCCCGGCCGTTGCGGGGGGACCGCAGGTAACGGGCGGCCCGCCGGCCCTCTTCCCGGAAGCGTCAGCTGCGAGCATTTCGGCGCCGGCAGGGAGGACGCAGCGCAGACTATACTTCAGGTATGTCGAGCAGCGCCCGCATCCGGCCGCCGCCGAAAGGCGACGCAGATCACGCTTCCCAAGCCCGTTACCTGCCGCCGTCCCCGTCCTCCCCCCTCTTCCCCTGCAAATACCTCTCCCCTAAAACCACCGCTACATAATCATCATAAGGCTCGGGGGGAGTCTGCAACCCCAGCGGGACCAACCTCCTCCAGCCCCGCCGGTGTTCCCGCAGATACCGGTATCTCCCCTCATAACTCGAGTAACCTTCATCAACCGGGCAGACCACCGTCTCCAGCCCGTCAAGGGCCTTCCTGATCGCGGCCAGACTCTCCCGGCTTCCCGTCCTGTCCCCGACCACCACCCGGGTCATCCCAAATTCCGTACAGATCGTCCGGACAACCCTTTCCACCTGCGAAGCCGGGGCAATCCCCTTGGTCAAAACCGTCCCGTCACTTTTCATCACCGCGTAACCGAACTTCAGCCGCCCGGGGTCTACGGCCAAAATCACTTCCGGCATCTTATTCCTCTCCATTTTTCAACTTAATCTCCACGCGCACCGGTCCTTCTACCCGCCAGATATCCTCCACCGCCACCATCTGCACGGTAGCCGGTTCCCGGGTGGCGGAAATCTTCTCGATAACCGCGGGTATCTCCTGAAGCGAAGCAATTTCCCCGATATATTGACCTTCGGAGATCATTCCCTTATCCAGGGCCTTCTTCCTGACCACCAGCAAAAGGCGGAGGATCCGGTCCAAAATCTCATCCTCATCCAGTCCCGGTTCGATCCGGTCTTCCGCAATAACCTCGCCTTTTTGGAAAACAATTTGATTGGGGAATATTTGGAGGGAAATATACAACGGTTCAAACATGACGGTGTTATGATCAACCACCAGCCGCAAGACCGCCGGCCGGTCCAGCGCGGCAATCTCTTCCGCCAGTTCCTGGAGGTTATCTTTAACCTTAAGGGCATAATCCGCTTTTCCTTCAAGGCGGGCGCCCCTTTCCAGGGCAATCCGGTTCCCCTCCTCCAAAAGGGGGTGAAAAACCTTCTCCAAAATCTCCTTCGGTTCCAACCCGCCCTCGATGACCCGGGCCGCCAAAATATCCCCGCTTAAAAAGATTAACCGGCCGGTTTTTCGTATTTCCAGGCTGTCGCGCAACATTGAAGCTTCGGTCGCCAAAAGCTGGATTTCTTTAAAATGGCGTTCCCTTTCCACTTCCAAGGCGACCTTGGTCTCTTCCAAGCTCTTGATAACCAGCTCCAGATTGACCATACGTTCCTGTTCAAAGAGGAGCTCCTCTTTGGTCTTGTTCAATTCCTCGCGGGTCCGGTTCAGGGCGTCCAGGGTTTCCCGGTAGTTTTCGTCGGTTCTGGCCAAACGCGTTTCTATTTCTTTCTGTTCGCTCAGGACCTCCTCCAGTTTGCCGAGGGTCTCCTGGTACTCGTGGTTTAACGCCTTCAGTTCCCCCTGAAGCTGTTTCATCTCAAAAAGCGCCGTCCGGACATCATCAGAAACAATCGCCAGAAGCAGTAGGGTAAAGCCGGAGATCAAAAGGCCGGTAATCACCGTAATAATCATCGAGGTATACTTGGGCCGTAAACCGAAAACGCTCAGTCTCTTTTTGCCCATCCGCATGCCGACCCGGTCTCCCAAAAGGGCGATGCCGCCGCCAAGGACGGCTATGATTAGAACCAGAAACGTACCGTACAATTCATTTCACCCTTCATCTCTTTTACCTTGCCTTGTTTATAAATTGCCACACCCCGTAAGCGCCGCAAATAATATTTTGCATCCAGGCCCCCAAGACCGGAGGTATGGTTCCGGCCCTTCCCAGGGTACTGCCCACCCCCATCAAGAGATAGTAAGCGAGCACAAAGAGAAAACTCAAACCGAAACCCGAGGAAGAGGTCCGGCGTTGCGGTTGTAAGGCCAGGGGGGTCCCCATGAGCGCAAAAAAGAAACAGGCAAAGGGAACGGCAATCTTGAAATGCAACTGAACCTTAAGATTCCGGATCTCGTCTTCCTTTAGCTGGGTATTATTCTCAATATACCATCGCAATTCCGACCAGCTCATTTCCTCGGGATTGGTCCGGGCCAGCTGCACCACTTCTTTAGGGGTCCGCGTCAAGCCGGAAAACCCGCTCCCAATACGCACCGGGTAAACCTTGTCCCCTTCGTACTGGTAGATTTCCCCCTCCTTAAAATACCAGCCATAATCGGTTTCCGACCAGAAAAGTTCTTTACTCTGCACGGTTCTTACCACCCGGTTTTTCTCCACTTCCTGGATGAGCACATTAACCATTCTTTCTTCGCCGGCGTAATAACTTTCCGCATAGACCAGTCTTTTCGTTTCGGCGCTGTAATCAATAAAAAAATGATTGCGTATCAGACCCCTGGGCCGGTTCGAAATGGCAACGGCCCTTTCCTCTCTGAATTTTCTGTTGGCAACAGGCACGATATTTTCATTTAAAACGATGGTAATCCCGCTTACCAGCAAGCCGGTCACCAGAACCGGCAGGGCAAGCCGGAAATAACTGACCCCGCCGGCCCGCATGGCAATGGTCTCGCTATGTCCTGTCATTTTACCCAGCCCAATAAGAGTGGCCAGCAACATGGCCATCGGGGTCCCATAAGCCACATTCCTGGGTACTTCGTAAAGCAAAAGACGGAGAACGGTAGAAAAGGGCAGGTTGTAGTTCTGGGCCAACTGGGTCAGGGAAACAAAGATGTTGCCCAATAAAATTCCGCTGAACAAAAACAGTCCGAAAAAAAAGGGGCCCAGTAATTCCCGGAGTATATAACGGGTTAAAATTCTCATCCTGTCTTCTCCTGTTACATATTAAACCTACATATTAAACCGGTCGCCGAAATAAAAACGGCGGGCCGTCTCGTCGGCGGCAATCTCTTTGGCTTCCCCGGAAACCAGGATCTTGCCGTCGTACATGATATAAGCCCGATCGGTAATCGCCAAAGTCTCACGGACACTATGGTCGGTGATTAAAACGCCCAAATTTTTCTCTTTTAACCGTTTCACAATATCTTGAATATCCGCCACGGCAATAGGGTCCACGCCGGTAAACGGTTCGTCCAGAAGCACAAAGCGGGGTTCCATGGCGAGGGCTCTGGCGATTTCCACCCGTCTCCTCTCGCCGCCGGAAAGCATGTATCCTTTTTGTTTTCTTAACCGGGAAAGATCAAATTCCTCCAGCAACATGCGGCATTTTTCTTCTTTCTCTTTCTTGTCGCCCGGACGAAGTTCCAAAATAGCCATAATATTCTCTTCCACAGTTAACTTGCGAAAAACCGAAGGCTCCTGCGCCAAGTAGGAAACCCCAAACCGGGCCCTTTTATGCATGGGGAGGCGGGTGACATCATGCCCGTTAATAATAATCTTGCCGCTTTGCGGCCGTTCCAAGCCGACAATCATATAAAAAGTAGTGGTCTTGCCCGCCCCGTTGGGACCCAACAACCCGACAACTTCGCCGGGCACCACCCGCAGGTTGACCCGGTCAACCACCCGGCGTTTGTTATATTCCTTCACCAGATTGATCGCTTCAATGGCCAAGGGTTTCCTGCCTCCTCACGGCTGGAGCTTCGAGCGGGCCGGACCGGTCACGGTCACCTCTCCTGTTTTCAGGCTCAGGATCATCTCAATCCCTTCCATATACCCTTGCTCCCAGCATACTACCGGATTTCCGGAAAGGTAAACCTTTTCTTCATCATGGCGGTAAACCAGTTTCCCGGCTGACCCCTGGAATTCGCGAAAACTCCACTCCACCTCTCCGGTGGCGGTCAGGGGGCCTCCGCTGATCTTCCCTTCCAACAGCCAACCAGTAAGCTTCAGTTCGCCTGCGGTCAGGACAACCCCCCCGCCGGCCGCGAACTCCTCCCGGTTCAGGTAAAGATTTAACTCCTCCGCCTGGAGTTCTATTTCTTCACCGGACAATAAAACCCCTCCGCCCGCGAAAATAACCTCTTCCCTCCGGTCATACTTCATGTTCCCGGCGGAAACCTTGAATTCCTCCGGAGAAAAAAAGACGGCGGTTAGAGGTTCTTCCGGCGTACCGTAATAATGAAAAATCTCCGCGCGCAGATCAAGAGCGCTTCCCCCCGGGGCAATAACCTCCACCTTCACACCGCTTGCCTCCGCCGCTGCCGCCGGACCGGCGCAGGCGCCCAGCAGGAACATGCCGGCAAGCCACGGCCAATACCGCTTTCTCATCTCTTAACCGCCTCCCAATTTCCATCGCGAAGTTCCGTCTGTTCTTATCCGTTCCAAGTCAAGATCCAGCTGAATCCGGTCAGCATAAACCGCCATCTCCTTATTGCTCAGCACCATCTTTTTTCCGTAAAGGCAAGCGCCGGTTATCTCCCATTCCAATTCTTCCATTTCAATCGTTAGATCTTCCCGGGACAAAACAACCTTCCCCTCCAGACGGAGATGGGAAAATTCCTTCGTTATTCTGCCTCTCTCCGCCCGGACGGAAAAGAACCCGCCCGCCGGGGGAAAATACTTCCCTTCCACGCCCTGCAGGAAATAGAATTCTTCCTCCCGCTCGCCGGTGTTAAGGGTCAACTGCCAGCAAAGCCGGTTCCTGTAGTCAACCAAGGATATTTCCGCCTTTTCCATCCAAAGAGCGGGCGGTTTTTCTTCAAGCGTTTCCTCTACTTCCGGCGTTTCTTCTTTGACCAGGGGAAGCAGGTCCAGCGGCTCATGAACCGGTTGAAAACTGGCATATAAAAGATAGCCGACGATCCCGATGATCAGCACGAGCGCTATCCCGGTAATGAACCTCATAAACCCGTCTCCTTCCCAGACCAACCGTACAGGCAATTCCGGTGCCGCACCAATTAAAAGATTCGCTTTTCTCCCTGGCAACACCTTCTGGATTCAACTGCCGGCATAGGAATTTTCATCTACGACCACCAGGGAAATGCCATGGTCGTCGGCACGGGCCACTGTTTTTTCTTTCTCCACAATAAAAGTGGTTCCGGCTTCGATCGCCAAAACCGCCGCGCCGCTTCTGATCATCATTTCAATGGTGTCCGGCCCTACTGTCGGCACATCGAAACGGTAATCCTGCATCGGTTTGGCCACTTTCACCACGACTGTGCCTTTGCCCCCCAACCGGCCGCCGCGAAGAATTGCCTCATCCGTCCCTTCGATCGCCTCCACAGCCAAAACAGCTCCGTTTTTCACCACTACGCTCTGGCCGATGTCGAGCCCGCCGATGCCTTTCGCCATCCGCCAGCCAAACTTAATATCCTGTTCCTCGCGGGCGGTGGGAGTCCGCGCGGTCAGGCAGCCCACTTCCGAAAAGAGATGTCTGAGAAATAGAGTCTGTTTTTCAACCTTTATACCGTATTGCGCAAAATAGTCCACCAAAGCCAGCATAATGGCATCGTCATTTTTTACCGGAAGGTTGTCCAGGAGTGTTTTCAGATCCTCGTCCGGTTCCGGACCGGTAAAAAGAGCCTCTTTTCCGGCTTTGCCGGCCACGATCAGCTTTGTGACCTTCTTTTCTTGAAAAAACCGGCGAATCGCCGCCAGGTTTCCCAGGCTTTCCTTGTGGACGACAAAACCCGCTTCTTCCAGCGCGGGCCATATTTCTTCCACCAAACCAAGGATAAAAGGCTCGATGTTTAGCTCTTTCATCCCCCTGGCCACTTCCAGGGGGAGCAACCCCCGTCCGGCCAAAAGTCCCCATCTTTCCAATTTTCCACCACCTCTTCTTCGCCAAGGTCCCGTCCGTCAACCGGTCTTTAGACCCACCGGCCCGCCCTCCGCGTCCAATGCCCGGTCCGGCGGTTACAAACGGCACCGGCGGAAAATAGTAAAAAAACTAGACAAACGTCTAGTCTTTTCACCCCTTCTCTTTGCCGAAACTAACGGCAAATGCCCCGTTCCACATTACGGAGGAAACGGATAAAATGATCGATCTCTGGATACCCTTGCAACAGTTGCTCCATTTGTTCGATGGCCTGGGCAATGGTCAAATTGGAACGGTACAAAATACGGTAGGCTTTCTTTATTTCATCTCTGATTTCGGGGGGATAACCGTTTCTCCGCAGTCCCACCACGTTGATCCCGGCCACGCGGGCCGGCACGCCGTCGACGATGACGAAGGGCGGAACATCCCTAATCACCTTGGTACAGGCGCCGATCATGGCCATCTTGCCAACCTTGGTAAACTGGTGAACTCCGCTCAAGCCGCCGATCACCACACGGTCTTCGACGGTCACGTGTCCTCCCAGGGAAGCGGCGTTGGTCAGAATGACATGGCTGCCCACATGACAATCATGGGCCACATGACTGTATGCCATGAAAAAGTTATTATTCCCAATCCGGGTTTCCCCGCCGCCTTCCCCTGTCCCCCGGCTGATGGTTACATGTTCCCGGAAAATGTTGTTGTCGCCAATGTATAAATAGGTTTTCTCGCCTTTGAATTTTAAATCCTGGGGCTCACATCCGATGGAAGCGCCCTGATAAAACTTATTTCCCGAACCAATTCTGGTCCAACCGTCAATCACAACATGGGGACCAATGACACACCCGTCTCCAATCTCCACGTTCTCGCCGATAATGGCGTAAGGACCGATCACCACGTTCTTCCCCAATTTGGCATTGGGGTGGACAATGGCGGTAGGGTGGATGTCCCTTAACTTTACTACCTTATTATCCAGGGCTTTCATAAAAGCAAAGTTCCTCCTTACCTACGGCGGCCTTTTTTGTAAATATTGGGGTGATTGCGTATTCCGGCCAATCTTTCCAGCCCTTCAATTATTGCTGTACTCCTGCACTGAGGACAAACATTAATTCGGCTTCCGCCACCACTTCTCCTTCAACCAATGCTTTCCCTTGGACTTTGCCAACATTCCCTTTGATTCTCAATACCTCTACTTCCAGGCGCAGTTGGTCCCCGGGGATGACCGGGCGGCGGAAACGGGCTTTGTCAATCCCGGTGAAAAACGGGATTTTCCCTCTGTGTTCCTCTTCATGCAACATAACCAGCCCGGCCGCCTGTGCCAGGCTTTCAATGATAAGCACACCGGGCATCACCGGTTGTTGCGGGAAATGACCGTTAAAATAATCTTCATTGACCGTCACATTTTTTAAAGCAACAATTTTCTTCCTGGGTTCAAAAGCAATGACCCTGTCCACCATTAAAAAAGGATAGCGCTGCGGTAAAAGCTGCTTGATCCTGTTGATGTCCAAACCAATCCCCCCTTTTATTATCGGAGAATATTCTTTAATCTTGAGACCAGTTCCACATCCATTTTGTGTCCCGAGCCAATCCCGATAATCTGGCCGGTAACCGGTCCCAAAAGGTATAAATCGCCTAAAATATCCAGTATTTTGTGGCGGGCTATTTCATCGACGAACCTGAGCTCGTTCAAGTAGCCGTTTTCGCCTACCACCACGGCCACGTCGAAGTTGCCGCCCAGCGCCAACCCTTGCCGGCGTAATTCCTCAATTTCGTCAATAAAGGCCACCGTACGCGCGGCCGCCAATTCCTTTTGAAAGGTTTCCGGCGTGATCGTGTACTGGCTAAACTGGTTTCCCACCCCTGAATTGTTTGAGGTAAAACAATAACTGATCCGCAGATCTTCTCCGGGGAGAGCCAGCAGATACGAACGGGGTGAAGTCCCGTTTTCCACGCATACCGGGGACTCGATCTTCCATTTGCGCCGGTATTTTCCTTGCGCAACCAAACCGGTTTCCAGAATCGCCTTTGTGAAAGACCAGGCGCTGCCGTCACCCAATGGCAATTCTTCTCCTTCCACTTCCACCAGCAGGTTGTCCACGCCCAGGCCGTGCAGGGCGGCCATCAAATGCTCGATCGTCCTTATTTTCCACTCGGCGTTGCCGATGGTCACACAACGGTAAGTGTCAATCACATATTCCGGAGCGGCGGGAAGGGTAGGTTTTCCCGGTAGGTCGGAACGGCAAAACCTGATCCCGGTATCGGGAGGTTGGGGGATTAGGGTCACGGAGACATCTTTTCCGGAATGTAAGGCTTGTCCTTGTAAGGTAATGGGCTGTTTCAAAGTTTGTTGCCATTCGCTCACCTGTCCACCCCCCCAATTAAAAGCTGCATTAACTTTTATATTATATCATTTTCCAGTCATTTTTTTAAGAGGTTTTTATACTTTTTCCCCATTTCGGAACGGGGATGCTCCAAAACCTCCTCCGGCGGTCCTTCTTCAATGATTTTACCGTCGGCCAAAAGCACAATCCGGTCCGCCGCCCGGCGGGAAAAACCAACTTCATGGGTGACAATAAGCATGGTGGTTTCTCCCGTGCCGACGACTTTTTCCATCACTTCCAGCACCTCGCCGACTAAAATGGGGTCCAGGGAAGCCGTGGGTTCATCCCATAGCATCAAACGGGGTTTCATCGCCAACGCCCGGGCGATTCCCACCCTTTGTTGTTCTCCCCCGCTGAGTTCCGCGGGAAAATCCGCCGCCTTCTCTTCCATTTCCACCAAAGCGAGCGCCTCCCGGCCTCTCGCGACCGCCTCCGTCTGCCCCAGGCCCTGCAGGCGCAGGCCCAAAATGACATTATCCAAAACATTCAAGCGTTGAATCAAATTAAACTGCTGAAAGACATAACCTATTTTTCGCCGGATGCCGGCCAGTTCAAAGCTGGAAAGACTGTTCACCAGACGGCCGTCAAAATAAATCTTGCCGCCGTCCGGCTCCGTCAGGCGGTTGATACACCGGGTTAAAGTAGATTTCCCGCAACCGCTAGGTCCCATCAGGACGACCGTCTCCCCGGGATAAATCTCCAGATCGATCCCGGCGAGCACCGTTTTTTTGCCGTACCTTTTGGTTAATTTTTCAATTTTCAATAAGGGTTTTTTCCGGTTTTCCCTCACTTCATCACCATCTTCCAACGGTTAAGCAGTTGTAAGAGGCCCGGCCGGCCGGCCGGAATAACGATCTCCCTCATCACGGCGGTGAAAGACAAACCCAGGGAACAACCGGCGGTTATTTCCGCCAGGTTCAACCGGTGAAACTTCTCCGCGGCCTGGAAAAAGCCCATTCCCAAAAGCGCCCCAGCCGCCAAAAAATGAACGGTGGCGAGATGGGGAATATGGGCGCCGGAAAAATGACTGACCGCCCAGAACCAGCCGCCTCCGGTGGCAACCGCATACAAAGGCGGCAGCAGCTTGTAGAAGAGAAAGCCCTGGATTCTCCTTTTCTTTCCGGCAGGCAGGGGGAAAACCAGTTCCGTATGGCGTAAAACAGCCAGCACCGGCCCTTGGTCAAGCAGAAGGGTTAACAGCCCGAAAAGCAAAGCGACCAGGGCGGTGACAACCCCTTTGACATCCCGTAACAGCCGGGTCAGTTCGTTCCGGACATCCGGTCGGACAACACCGGCCGGTAAAAACTGCAGTTCTACCGAGGGCGAGGCAAAATACTCCTGAACAAGCCGGCGGACTTCCGCTTCACGGCAACCGGCATTGATAAAAAAGGTCAATTTCTCATCCGGCCCAGTTTCCTCTCCCACATAATTGTCGAGGAGGAAAAAGGCCCGTCCGATCTCTTCGTCCCGCAGGCGGGCAAGGGATTCTCGCACCACATGTATTTGTTCCAGGATGATCCCGAAATCAACATTTGGTCCGCCCGTCCCCCGGGAAAAGGCGTCTATCTCATGGCGTAAGGCGGAAGAATCCAATTCCTTGAAAAGAGCGAGGCTTGTGGAAGTCAGTTCCGCGAGTTCCCCGCCGTCTGCTTCCATCAGCCCTTGAAAAGTCTCCAGCCCGGCGGAGATCCCCAAAGCTTTGTCCCGCCACGACAGCAAAGTGTGGACCAGGGGATTGAAGCGGTTGATGAAATCATCCAAAGACCGGGCGTGACGCCGCAGCCCCTCCAGAACCTGACCGATCTGTTGGTCCAAGAGATTGACTTTCCGGCCCAGATCCCCGTAAACCCCCGGGAACTGCGGGATTACTCCCAACCGGACAAGAAGTTGCAGGCCCTCCAGACCCGCAACCGCCTCCTGCAGACGGGTTTCAAAATAGCGCAACCGGGCCAAAGTATTGGCCATGGTCTCCAATTCTTCGCCGATGCCGGCGAAAAGGTAAGCCATTTTCTCCAGTTCCCGGGCGGTGCTTAGGGTGCCCGGACCGGAAACAACCGCATCAATGGTTTTCAAAGCCGCATGGATCGTCTCCGCCGCGGTCAAGACCTGTTCCGCCTGGAGGGAAAGGTCTTGAAAACTCCGCACCTGTTCTAAAAAGGCCGCCGCTTCCTCCAAAGCGGCCAACAGTTGTTCCCTGGGGTTGTTGGGAATAACGTCCCCCGCCGGCGCCCCGACTTTCTGCCCGGTTTCCACAAAATGGGCCCGGGGATCATCAATCCAGGCGGTTTCCCCCTGAATGACCACGCCCTTTAGTTTCTCGTGGTGGGAAATAATTTTTACGAGGACATTCCCGGGTTTTACCGCCTCTCCTTCCACCAAGGAGCCGGTCTCCTTCCCTCGTAAAACCAGGAGATCCCCGTCCTGTAACCGGCAGCCGGGTTCCGGGTTCACCTCTACCTGTCCGGTATAGGAAAACAAAAATTTCTTCATCTCGGCCATCGTCGATAAAAGAGCTTCCTGGTCACCGGTTTCCGATCCGGCGGTCACATCCCGAATATACGAGATGCCGCCCTGCCCGGCTAAAATCTCCACCAGGTCCGCTCCGGGTTTTCCCCCGTCGGCCCGCCTCCCGGCGGGAACAGCCACCTCGAGCAGACGGTAATTTTCCAAAATCCGTTCCAGTTTCCGCCGGCTCCGGTTAAGGTCGTGGCCTTTCCGGAAGAGAACCTCGACTCTGCTTCCGTCTTGAAAGGCGAAAAGGACCCCGGGAATTCTCTCCGCTTCCCGGATAAAAAGATCATGGGCTTTGCGGGGGATGCCGGAAAGAGTGAGCCGCGGTTCCGTCATCAGACTGTAGCCGGCGCCTCCCGGCAGGTCGTGAAAATAACTGCTTAAATTGGTGAAAACCTCTTTTGTCCGGTACCGGGGCGCCAAGCCGAGAAAGACCGCGCTTTGCCCGGCCACGCTCACCCCGGTCTTGACCACGGAACCGGGAAATTCTTCGGCTACAATCTCCTCCAGACGGGAAACAAAAACATCCCGCAGATCACTTCGCACTTGAAACAGAAGATCATACTCCCCGGCTTCCCCGATCAGGCCGCTTACGGCCCGGGAAAAATATCTGTCCGCCAGGACTCCCGCCCCAGCCGACAACAAAGAAGCCAGGGTGACACTGATGATAAACCAAATTAACAGGTCATAGATGAAACTCTCCCGGCCTGTTCTTAACATAATATTTTCCCCCATGGTTATGATTATAGCATAATGGCTTTGAGCTGGGGGAAGAAAAATATTGTTTTCCTTGTCTTAATATTTCTTGCCTGCCTGATTTCTCCAGGAAGCACACCGGTTACGGCCGTCTCAAAGATTTGACTCCTTCAAGGGGGAAAATGCCACAAACGCCGGGTAATTCCGGGCTCATTTTCCAAACCTACGCCGGAACGCCGGCGCCATATTCACGGAAAAAGGCCGCACCCCATGGATGCAGCGGGTGCGGCCTTAATTGCCTGGCGGCCTTGCTTGCCTATTCCTGCTTCCGCCGTCCGCCGGGCGGGTCGCTCTTGAGTTTAGCCAGCAACTCTTCATCCGCTGTCTTTTTCGGGATCCCCCGGCGGAAAAAATACCTGATTTTCGCCGCCAACAGCAGCCGGCGTTTGACCGTTTCGCTTTGGCGGCCAAAAATGTAAGAAAAGCGTTGCCAATAACGTTCAAAAAGGTCGGCGTCATTACTGAATTTCCGTAACTTGATCCCGGTTTGCCAGACAATCCTTTTGAAAATCTTTAAATATTTCCCGTCCTCCACCGGTCTTTCTTTTACCGCCGGGGTATCCGGGTTGCCGGGGTACCATTTTTCCCCGATAAAGGCGTAATTGATTACGCCGTGCAATATTTTCTCCCGCGACAGGCTTTCCTTCCTTACATTGTAATACATTAATTTTAAGGGGAGGTAATAAACGGGGAAAAAGTAGGCGATTCTTATCCAGAACTCCCGGTCCTGTCTTGACTTTAATCCGGGATCAAAATAACCTGTTTGCGCAAAAATTCTCCTGGGAACAAGGACCGATGAAGTTAAAAAAGGACAACTAAGAAGAAGCCCGTAAAAGTCCAGCCTTTTCAGGGTCTTTTCCCAGGGCCGGACCCCGTGGATCGCTCCGCCGGCCGGATAAATCCCTTTCTCACCGCTGAATTTCCTGTGGCCGGTGGCCAGGAGGCCGAAATCCTTCTTTTTTTCCGCTACTGCCAACTGGATCTCCAGTTTCCGGGGGTGCCAGAGGTCGTCCGCATCCAAAAAAGCGATCATCTCTCCGCGGGCGGCTTTAATCCCCAAATTCCTGGCGGCGCCCGCCCCCCGGTTCTCCTGCCGGTATAGTTTGATATTTTTGTATTTACCCAGCAATTCCACGGTCCTGTCGGTTGAACCGTCATCAACAACGATGATCTCGTAATTCTTGTAAGACTGGTTCAGCACGGAACGCAAGGATTGCTCTATGGTCTCCGCCCCGTTATAAACCGGTATCACGACACTGACCAGAGGATTTTTCGCTTATCCCTCCGTCAACAGAATTATCCACCTTTCCCCCTATTTTTTGCCTAAGCCCATTTTGGGGCGGCCTTTTCGGCGATGGCCTTTTTTACAATTTCCACGGTCCGGCCGGCCGCCCCCCGGTGCGCGGCAATTATCTCTCCGGCTTTTCTCTCCAGTTCCCGCCTCTTTTCCCGGTGATGATAAAGGGATAAAAACTCGCCGGCCAAAGCATCGGCGTTTTCGATCACCCGGCCCACTCCCTCCCCGTCCAAAAGCGCGGCGATTTCCCGGAAGTCATGGATAAACGGCCCGTGCAAAACCACCTTCCCGCGGGCGACGGCCTCGAGCATATTGTGGCCGCCGACCGGGACCAGGCTTCCGCCCACAAAAGCAACGGTCGACAGTTCATAAGCCAAATCCAGTTCCCCGAAGGTGTCAAAGAGCAGGACATCAATTTTCCCCGGAGGCAATGCCCCTTTTTTCATCTCTTCGCGGCGGAGAAAAGCAAGGCCGCATTTTTTTAACATCTCCCCGATCTCGCCGGCCCGTTGCGGGTGGCGCGGGGCCAGAACTAAAAAAACCGCGGGCAGCTGTTGCCGGCACTGGAGAAAAGCCCGGATGATCTCTTCTTCCTCTCCCCGGTGGGTGCTGGCGGCGGTTAATACCGGTGTTTCCGGGGTGAGCCCAAGAATTTCCCGGATCTTTATTATTTCATGACTGGGAATTTCTTTCGTCTCCCGGTCAAATTTGATGTTCCCCGTCACATGGATCACCTCTTCCGCCACCCGCAGCGCCATAAACTTCTGCTTTTCCTGTTCATTCTGGACACAATAGAGATCGACCATGGCAAGGAGGGGTTCATAAAAAAACCGGTATTTTTGGATCTTTTTATAAATTTTATCCTGGAGGCCGCCGTTCACCATGACCACCATTACCCCGCGCCTCTTGGCTTCCCACAGAAGATTGGGGCGCAGCTGGCTCTCGGCAAAAAACAGGATCTCCGGCTTTACCCGGGCGAAAAACTTTTTCACCGGAAACGGGTGGTCCAGGGGTAAAAAACCGGTGAGATCAAACAGTCCCGTCGGGGTTTTTTCCGCGGTAATCAAGCCGGAACGGGTGGCAGTCGTGAAGACCACGGCGTAACCGGGAAAGGCCCTTTTGAACTCCTGAATAAAACAGGCGGAAACCTGGGCTTCGCCCACGGAATCCCCCTGAATAAGAACAATATCCTTCTTGTCCACCGCGGATAACTCTTTTAACGAAAAACCGGCCAGCCGCCTTCGCAATTTCCCCCCTTTAACATAGGCCAACAACCACAAGGGGAAAAAGACGACCGTCGCCAGCCAGAGAGAGACATTATAAAGAAACTTCATCCTTTTTCCCTCTTACTGCCCGCGCTATGGCCAATAAATCCCTTAGCAAGGACGGGAGACTTGACAAAGAAACCATGTTCGGCCCGTCGGAAAGAGCCTTCTCCGGTTCATCGTGGACTTCCAGGAAGAGACCGTCGACCCCGATCGCCACCGCAGCCCGGCAAAGAGGGGCGACGAATTCCCGTTGTCCGCCGGAACGGCCGCCCAACCCGCCCGGCTGTTGAACGCTGTGGGTGCCGTCAAAAATTACCGGTACGCCGAAAGACCGCATAATCGGCAGCGACCGCATATCTACCACCAAATTGTTATATCCGAAAGTGGTCCCCCGCTCGGTCAAAAAGACCCGGCTGTTCCCGGTGGAACGGGCTTTCTCCACAATATTCTTCATGTCCCAGGCCGCCATGAACTGACCCTTTTTTATATTTACCGGCTTGCCGGTGGCCGCCGCGGCGGTCACCAGGTCCGTCTGGCGGCAAAGAAAAGCAGGAATCTGCAAGATGTCCACCACCTCGGCCACGGGCTGTACCTGATAAGTTTCGTGCAGGTCCGTAAGGACCGGGACGCCAACTTCCCGGCGAACCTTCGCCAGCACCCGCAAACCTTCCTCCATCCCGGGACCGCGGTAGGAAGCGCCGCTGGAACGATTGGCTTTGTCAAAAGAAGCCTTGAAAACAAAAGGGATCGCCAGTTCCGAAGTGATTTTCTTCAGCTCCGAGGCTAAAAAGAGGGTTTTCTCCTCCGACTCGATGACACAGGGTCCGGCCATCAAAAAGAAATCCGGTGTCGCTGTAAGCTCTTGCCACAGACCGGCCATCAAACTCCTCCTTCCTTGCTCATGCGCCGGGTAAAATAATCCTGTAAAATTTTCGCCGTCCGGCAGGCGGCCCCCCGGTTGGCCTCCACCACCTGCCGCGCCTTCCTGCCCGCCTCGGCCAGAAAATTCCGGTCCGGGGCGTAACGCAAAAACTTCTCCGCCAGTTCCCGGGCGTTTCCAACGGTGACGCCCGCGCCCGCCTCCTCCAGAAGCTCCTTGCTGTCATGGAAATTGTGCATATAAGGGCCGTAAAACACCGGTTTTCCCTGGGCCGCCGCTTCTAAGACATTATGACCGCCCACCGGGACCAAACTGCCGCCGACAAAGCTGATCCGGGAGAGGGAATAAGCCAGTCCCAGCTCACCCAGGGTATCCAGCAGCAATACCTCCGGCCGGTAACGGTTTTTTCCCTCGGTCAGACGACTGCGGCGGACCCATTTCACGCCGTGAACGGCCAAAAGCCGCTCAACCTCCTCCGCCCTCTCCGGATGACGGGGCGCCAGGATTAAAAAAGCGGTGGGAAACTGTTTTTTTATTTCCAAAAAAGCCCGGAGCACTATTTCCTCCTCGCCCCGGTGGGTGCTGGCCGCTGTTAAAACGGGAGTTTCTTCTGTTATTCCCAGTTGCGCCAGAAACTCCCTCCGCTCGTCTTCCGGGATCTCCCGGTAATTCTGGTCGAATTTAATATTGCCGGTAACCTTCAACCGGTCGGGCGCCACCCCGGCCTCGGCAAATCTTGCCGCATCCTGTTCGGTCCGGACACAAAAAAGGTCCACCAACCGCAAAACCGGCGCAAAAACACCCCGCCACTTCATCCGCTGGTAAGACCGGTCGCTGAGGCGGCCGTTCACCAGGGCCGTACCGACTCCCCGCTTTTTGGCCTCCCGTAAAACATTGGGCCAGAACTCCCCCTCGGTCAACAGGAGCAACCGGGGGCGAAGACGGTTATAAAACCTCCGCACCACCCAGGGATGGTCGAAAGGGAAGAAACCAAGCAAATCAGCCAAACCGGCCAGAGCTTTCCGGGCGATGGCAAAACCCGTACCGGTTGTGCACGTAAACACAATTTTCCACCCGGGAAAGACTTTTTTAATCTCCTCCAGCAACCTCGCGGCCACGAGGGTTTCGCCCACGGAAACAGCCTGAATCCACAGGATATTCTTCGTTCCCAGGCCGGCAGTCTCCTCCCGGGAAAAGCCTAAAAATTTGGCGATGCTCTTTGCCCCCCCTCTTTTCATCCGTATCAGGAGGACGGGGAGGAAAAAAAGGGTCAATAACCAGATGAGAAAATTATAAAGCAGAAAAAACATGGGCTCAACTCCTTTGGTTAACCTCCGCTGTTCTCCTGCTCCCGCCGGGGGCCGTACTCCGCCGGGAGAAGGAAAAACGGTTGGGACCAGGCCCGTTTTCCTTCGTCGTCTTCAATCTCCACGCGGACGAACCCCTCGTTTCCCCTGGGGGTATAAAACATTTCCCGCCCGCGGCCGGCCAGCACCACCCGGTTGTCGCTATTAATAAAACGAATGGTATAATCCTGATTGGTTCTCGCGAAAATGCTCCCTTCTTCCGTGCCGAATTCGGCCTGCGGTCCTGAAGAAGCATAAAAAGAACCGCCCTTTAATGCTTTTATAATCTCCGCCGTGGTCAGCTTCCCGGCTTTAAGCATCACCCAGCCCCGGTTTAAATGAAAAGGCCGGTGAAAATCATCGGCGGCGATGCACCAAATCGCGCAGGGATGCGGGTTGTTGTTCAACAAATAATGCCAGAAATTCAAATCTTCCTGAATGGAATTGGAATAACGGCTGAAAATCTCCACCAGCAAAGGCTCCCGGATGGGAGGAACATCCTGGGGCAGCCAGCGGCCAATGCCCAGGCCTCCCCGCCAACTGGGGTGGGCCAAAGCGACGATTCCTCCCTCGGCAACAGTCCGGGCGATTCTTTCCCCCAGATCTCCCCGCACCGGCCGCCGGGCATTAATCCGCAAATAGTGATGGCCCAAAATTTTCCAGGGATAAGCCTCTTCAATTCCCGGAATCACCAGCGGTTTCTTCACCTGCAATAGATAAGAAGGGGTATAGATGTTATGTTCGGTAAAAGCCAAAAAATCATAGCCCGCCTCCCGGTAAGCCTCGAGTACTTTCTCCGGTTCAACTTTCCCGTCATAGGAAAGGGTGGTGTGAATATGGAGTTGTCCTTTCCAATACCGGCCTTCGCCACGGTAGGGATCGGTTATTTTATATGTGCGGAGAAACTTCCCCGGCTTTCTTTCCCTCATTGTCCGGTCCAGGGAACGTTCAAACTTAATCAGGCGGTGCACCAGAAGAACAATTCCGAACAGCAAGAGGCCGGTAAGGGCCAATCCGGCTAACAGCAGCAGTATAAGCAGAGCCGTCACAAGTATCTTCATTTTTGTCTTCCCTTCTTCTTTGGCGGCAGGAGTTATCCGTTCCGGGCCGAATTAGTTGATTTAGTTCCGGCCGTTTAAAACCGCTTTTTTGCCCGCAAAATAAAAACGAAGCGAGTTGATCTGCGTGTTCCCAGTAAAATGGCTTTTACAAAAAGACGAGCAGCTTCTGGCGTTTATCGCCCAGCGGTGCCAACATCCCCGCCTCAAAGCGGTGATGTCTTTCCTGTCACATCCTCCCGGCTGGCATTACGCGGCGGCCATCCTCATCTTGCTGCTCCTGATTTTCGGCACGCCCGTTATCCGCCTGCGGACAGGTTTGCTCCTCCTGGCTGTCTTACTGAGCGATCAAACCTGCAATCTTTTGAAGGCTGTATTTAAAAGGCCGCGTCCTGGCGGGATGAAGCCGGCCAAAGGAAACTTCTGGGAAAGATTAGGCCGGCACTCTTTTCCCTCTTCCCATGCGGCCAACAATTTCAGTGTGGCGGTAATGGTTGCGCGTTGGTACCCCCCGGCAACCTTTCCCCTTTTTCTCTGGGCTTCTCTGGTAACCTTCTCCCGTATCTGCTTGAAGAGCCACTATCCCCTGGATGTTCTGGGAGGCGCTTTGACCGGTATCCTGTGGGGTCTTCTCATTCTGCGCTTTTTTGCTTGAACGGTCTCCAGCGCCGGTGCATCCAAAGCCACTGTTCCGGCGCTTCCAAAATCGCCTCTCCGAGCATGGCGCAGAAACGTTCGGTGTTTTTCCGGATCTCCTCCTCTTTATTCCCGGTCCTTATTATCTCCACCGGGGGAAGAATCTTTATCCGGTGCCGGCGGAGCGCCATCCGGATAATATGGACCGGAACCACGGGTACGCCCGTCTTGAGAGCTACCAGGGCGGGGCCGCGGTGAACCGAAGCTTCCCGCCCTAAAAATTCGGTCCGTACCCCGCCTCTCCCGGCATGCTGGTCCATTAAAAAAACCACCGCTTCATTACGGTTTAATGCCCGGATAATCTCCCGCAAGGTAAAACCGACCGGCAACGGATTCATCCCCACGGAGCGTCTTTTTTCATTAATCAACCGGTCAAACAAGCGGTTCTTCTGCTTTTTAACCAGCGGGCGCAGGGGGTAACCGGCGACGGCCAAGGCCATGCCCATTAATTCCCAGTTGCCAAGGTGGGAAGAGATAATAACCGCGCCTTTCCCTTTTTGGAGAACGGCGGAAAGATGTTCCCGGCCCGTGATTTCCACGCAGGAAAATATTTTTTCCGGTGTATAATTGTAAAACTTCACAAATTCCGTTCCCACCAAACCCAGATGGGCAAAGGAATCTCTGGCCAGTTTCTTCCGGTTGATGCCCGCGGGCAAAGCGGGACATTGCGCAATATTTTCCAACGCGGTTTTACGGCGGGCGGGTAAGAGATAATAAGCCAGCCGCCCAAGGCCCTTGCCCAAAGCCGCAGCTGCCGGAAAAGGGGCAAGACCGGCCAGGAAAGCAAAGATCCTGAAGGCCCTGTATAAAAAGTGGTGTTTTATTTTATCCGCCAAAGCTGTTCCCCCTTCTTCTACCGCCAGCCGGTAAGACCTTTAATGACATCATGGAGATGCACCAGACCGATCGGGCGAAACTCCGGATCCACTACCGGCAGAACGGTGATGTCATTCTTCTCCATCAAATGCATGGCCTCGGCGGCCATTTTCTCCGGCGTGATCGTCCGGGGATTTCTGGTCATCATGGTTGAAAGCTTGGTACTCAAAGGATCGGAAACCCGTTCAAAATGGCGTCTGAGGTCTCCGTCGGTAACAATTCCCACCAGCTTACCGGTGTGATCAACCACGCTGGTGGCGCCCTTCTTTTTGGCCGTAATCACAAAAATGGCATCCTTGACTGTTTTTTCACAATCAATGACCGGGTTGTCTTCGCCGGTGACCATCAGTTTTTCCACGGTGAGCAACAGTTTCCGTCCCAGGGCGCCTCCGGGATGATAAAGAGCAAATTGTTCCGGGCTGAAATTTTTGCTTTTCAACAAGGCCAAGGCCAGGGCATCTCCCAGCGCCAGCATTAAAACAGTGCTGGTGGTAGGCGCCAGGTTAAAAGGACAAGCCTCCCCATTGACACAGAGGGGAATTACCAATTCGGAATTGACGGCCAGGGAAGAACGGGGATTGGCCGTTACGGCAATCAAGGGGGTGCCCAAAATTTTCAGGGTCGGTAAAAGACGCAACACTTCATCGGTCTCTCCACTGTTGGAAAAGGCGAGCACAATATCTTCGGGAGTCACCATGCCCAAATCACCGTGGACTCCTTCCCCGGGATGAAGGAAAAACGAAGGTGTACCGGTACTGGCCAGGGTGGCGGCGACTTTCCGCCCCACCAGTCCGGCCTTACCCATGCCGGTGACCACCACCCGTCCTTTAATGCCAAGGATCATTTCCACCGCCCGGGCAAATTCTTCACCCAACCTCTCCGCCTGGGCCAGGAGGGCCTCACCTTCTTCTCTCAGCACTCTTTTACCTTCCTCAAGATGCATTTTTTCCGCCTCTTTTCATCATTTTTTTCTTTTTTTGCTGCTTCCCATTCCCTAAGACAGTAGTGCCGACTTTCTCCATCCCCGGTCCTTTTACCGCTTCTTTCTCCTAAACTCCCTTCACCGTCCTTTGCAACCATTCATAAAACTCTTCCTCCCCTTCGTCGAGAATTAAATCAACGGGTAAAACATATAGCGGAAGAATTCCCGAAGGAAGAAAAGAAATCTTGACCGCGTCTTTTTCCGTGGTGACCAGAAAGTGCGCTCCTTTATCTTTACATTGCCGGGAAAAAGCAACCAACGCCTCCGGGGTCACCGCCTCATGATCCGGCAAAAAAAGGGAACCGGTGACCGCCACGCCCATCTGTTCCAGGGTCCGGCATACGGAAACCGGAAAAGCCACTCCGGCAAAGATTCCGGCCTTTTTTCCCGCCGGGTCCAGAAAAGTTGCCTCTTCCGGCGACCGGCGCCACAAGCGCCATTCTTGCAGTCCCGGCGAAGAGTAACGGGCATGAAACACTTTTTTCCCGGGAAATTTATTCTGCAGATAGCGGTGGAGCCGGTCCACGTCTTCCGGAGCCGCCTGGTCAATGCGGGTTAAAATAACCCCCCCGGCCCTTTCCAGGCTGGAGGGAGGTTCCCGGAGATAACCCCGGGGCAGCAAGGGCTGGAAAAAAGGACGGGCGGCGTCAATCAGCACCAAATCCAAATTCCGGCGCAGGGCCAGGTGTTGAAAACCGTCGTCCAAAAGAAAAACTTCCGCCCCGAACTTTTCCCGGCCAAGCTGCCCGCTTTGGTAACGGTTTCGTCCCGCCAGAACCGGAATACCGGGCAATCTCCGCGCGAGCAGCACCGGCTCGTCGCCGGCCTGCCGGGGGCTTGTCCCGGCGGTAACGATCACGGTCCGCCCTTTGCGGACTTTTTCCCCTTTATAACCCCGGCTCAAGACCGCGACTTTCCGGCCCTTTTTCGTCAAAAGCCGGGCCAAAAAAATTACCGCCGGCGTTTTCCCCGTCCCCCCCGCCGTAATGTTGCCGATACTGATCACCGGACGCGGCAGGGAATACCTGGGGAGAAGCTCACGGCTGTAGAGAAAGTTCCTGGCCCGGACAACTCCGCCATAGACCAGAGACAAGAGGCGGAGAACAAAAAGAACCGCCCTCTGCCCCGGAGTGGGAGATTTTTCTTGTTGTACGGTTTTTTCCAGGTAATTGAGAACGCCCCGCAAAAAAGGAGCTCCTTTCTGATTCAACCTTATTCTACCAGGCTTTTAAAGCCGCCCGGGCTTGGTCGTTGGCCCGGTGAAGGGCGGCGGCCACTTTCTTTTTTTCTTCTTCCCGCCCGTCCTTGTCCGACCGGGGCGGTAAATAAACGGGCTCGCCAAAATAAACCACGCACCGGGTGAACGGGTAAGGGATCACAAACCGGTCCCATGTCTTCAAATATTTGGCGCGGTTGAAAGCAAAAGCCACAGGGATGATCGGCAATCCAGTCTTTTGCGCCAGATAGATAATGCCGCCGGCCACATGGTACAGCGGCCCCTGAGGGCCATCGGGGGTCAATGCCACCGGCACCCCCTTCTGTAAATACCTGAGAAGTTTAATTAACCCCTGAACCCCGCCTCTGGTGGTAGAACCCCTGACAATACGCCAGCCAAACCGGCGCATAATAGAACTGGAGTAATCCCCGTCCCGGTGGCGGCTGGAAAGAATGACATACCCGCGGCCGCGGAAATAGTAAAAACCCATTAATTGTTGTCCGTGCCAGCAGGCAAGGATGAACCCGTCGGGGAAAGAAGCCAGTTTCTCCTCCCCCACCGGACGAAAACGGATGGATAACCCCAGTAACTTGACGAAGACCCAGCCGGCGAAGATTAAAACCCTCTGTTTTACCTTCCCGCCTAACCCTTTTTTCTTCTTCACTCTTTCCTACTCTCCTTCAGCCTAATTTATTGTAACATAAATACCTTACCCTTGTTAAGCGGGACCGTCCCCCAAAAAGAGCAATTTATAAATAACTCTGTTGTCAAGCATTATCCAAATAATTACTGGACTGGATATAATATTAATGGTATATTAAAAATCAGTGATAGTTTTCCATAAAAATTTTATTATTGTATACAAGGGGGTATATATATGAAGACCGGCCATATTCTGAAAGTTTTGGTTACCGGGACCGTTGCCGCCCTGCTTTTATTTCTCCCGCCGGGTGGTCCGGTGCAGGCCACGCCTGTTAACTGGGACTTCGAAATCTTTCTGGGCTCGGCCTACAACATCCCCACCCCCCTTCTAATCACCCAGAAAGGTGAGGAGGATATTAAAATCGACCGGGCGCAGTATGCCACCAGGGCCTTGGAAGAATCCCCGTATTACGCTTACCGCTTTACCAGGTGGAACGGGGAGAAGGGCTGGGGGTTGGAACTAATCCACCATAAACTGCACTTGCTAAACAAACACGACGCTATTGACCACTTTGAAATATCCCACGGGTACAACCTTATCGTCATCAACCGCTCCTGGACCTGCGGAAAGAACCTTTATTACCTGGGGGGAGGCATTGTCCTCACCCATCCGGAGACCGTGATCAGGGGAAAACAACTCTCCTGGTTGGACGGGAGCGGCCTCTTCGGTAAAGGTTTCTACCTGTCCGGGCCCGCCGTCCAGCTGGCTGTGAACAGAACCTTCCCCCTCTGGGGAAAGCTGTTTTTGACGGTTGAGGCCAAGGCAACCGCCGCCTATGCCTACGCCACCCCGGTTCAGGACGGCAACGCCTCCGTGCCCAATTTGGCCCTGCACGGGCTGATAGGCCTCGGTTACCGGTTTTAAGACGGTTCCGGCGTGCTTCTTCCCTTCATCACGGCGATAATCGCCTCTCTTACCAACTTGGCTGCAGCCAGGCTTGTAATTCCGGAAGGATCACAGGACGGCGCCACTTCCACCAGGTCCAGGCCGACCACATGGAGTTCGGAAAGGAGTAGAACGGCGGCGAGTACCTCCTGAAAACTGCAACCGCCCGGTTCCGGAGTCCCGGTCCCCGGTGCCAAAGCCGGATCCAGGAGATCAATATCCAAACTGCAATAAACAGGTCTTCCTTTCAGTTCCGGCAGGACTCTCCGTAAAGGCTCCACTACCTTTTCGGGGAAAAGATTGGTGTAGCGGCGGGCATATAAAAAATCCTCCCGCGGCCCGGAACGGATGCCAAACTGGTACAGATGTTTCTCCCGTAGACAACCGGCAATCAGGCGGCAGACTGTGGCATGGGAAAGCCGCTCCCCCATATACTCGGCGCGGAGGTCGCTATGGGCGTCCAGATGGAGGACAACCAAATCCGGGAAAAACTCCACCGCCGCCTGCACCGTTGCGTAACTGAGGAGATGCTCCCCCCCGAGGAAAAAAGGGATTTTTCCTTCTTTAAAAATCCCGGCCGCCGCCTTTTTCGTCAATGCCAAACCCCGTTCGACATTGCCCGGAGGAAGCTCGAGGTCTCCCAAATCGGCAAAGCTGACCTCTCTTAGATCCGCATCCTGATAAAAACTGTACTCTTCGAGACTTTCCGAAACGGCGCGGATGGCCTGCGGGCCGAAACGGGTTCCCGGCCGGAAGGAAACAGTATACTCCATGGGAACGCCAAGAAGGAGAAGTCCGGCCCGGCCGGGGTCCTCACCGGCGCCTAAAAAAAAAGGGCTTTTCCAGTTCCCAGACATCATAACCCTCTCCTTTTTTATCCCGCTTCACTTTCATTTTATAATTATAATATATTTCTCCACGGCGCCCGGATAACCGCGGGCGCCGGGAGAAAGCGGCGGGTGTTTCACTCAACTTCATCCGCTAGACAAACAATTCTTGTACAAACGGAGGAAGAACAAAAGCCGCCCGGTGGACCTCCGGAGTGTAAAACTTTGTTTCCAGGGCGACAAATTTCTCCGGCGGTACGGCCACCGGATCGGGCCCTTTGGAGCCCAACGTATAACTCCAGAGGCCCGCAGGATAGGTGGGAACAATCCCCAAGTACAGGCGGACAAGGGGGAAAAGCCCGTCCAGATTGGCGTGGATTTTACGCAACAGATCCTTGTTAACCACGGGTGATTCCGTCTGGGCCACCATAATTCCGTCTTTTTTCAAAGCGTTCGCCACGTTCTGATAGAATTCCCGGGTAAAAAGCCCTTCCCCCGGCCCTACCGGATCCGGAGAGTCAATAATTACCACGTCAAATTCATTGGGGTGTTCACGGACGTAAAGAACAGCGTCGATAAAATTCATCTCCACCCGCGGGTCGGAAAAACCCGAAGACAGAGTCGGCAAGTATTTGCGGGAGGCATTTACCACCCCTTCGTCAATCTCCGCCAGGACGACCCGGGAAACGGTCGGATGCTTCAAGACCTCCCGGACCGTGCCGCCATCGCCTCCCCCCACCACCAGCACGTCTTTGGGGCAGGGATGGGTGTTAAGGGGCACGTGGGCAATCATTTCGTGGTAAAAAAACTCATCGGCTTCAGTGGTCATAATCACTCCGTCCAGGATCAACATGCGCCCGTACTCGGCTGTTTCGACCACCGCCAGGTCCTGATACTTGGTTTTTTCCCGGTAAATAGTCTTATTTACCAGGCAGGAAAGAGCAAGCGAGTCGGTTTGTTTTTCCGTAAACCACAAGTCCATGCCATCACCTCTATAATTTATATTTTTAGTACCAGAGAACCACGCCGGCAAAGACGGCGGCGATCCTCTCTACTTTCCACTCGACACTTTTAACCATGGTTTTTTCCAAGGGAATGTTTCTCTGCTGGAAAGCATTTTCCACCATGGCGAGGACCTTTGTTTCCGCTTCTTTTTTCCCGCAGTACCCGGAATATTCCATGATAACTCCATATGAACCACTGGTAAATCCTACTCCGATGGCGGCGGAAATTATCTCCCCGGGGACAGTCCCCACCAGGGAACCATAGGCGATGGGGGTCAGGGAGCCCGGTGCGATATCCAGTTCTTCTACAAATTCCGCTTGAGGAGGAAGAATACTGCTGACCCGCAACAGGTTAAGATTGCCGATTCCTGCAGCCAGCAAGGCATTATCAAAGGCATTTAGTTCGGTGGGTCCCTTGGCGCCACCGGCAACCAGAGTAAATTTCCTGGGTGTCGACAACATTTTGTTTCATCCTCCTTATCAACAAAAACAAGATCCAGATGATTATACCAAAATTCATGAAAAAAATAAATCTTTTTTCCCCCGTTGATAGTGTCAAGACACAATTCTCCCCAAACAAAACCCGCATCCTCTTGACCCTGATGTCATAAATGATGTACAATCAAAAGGATAGATGGGGATTACAAAAAAATAGGAAATCGACTTTTGGTCTTACTTATTGTAATCAATTTTAAAGGGGGAGATTCCGATCAATATTGAGGATAAGAACTTAAGCGATTTTATTGAACTGCCGGACCGGGATATTTTTGCCAAGACCCGCCCTTTTTATGAATTCACGGAAATCCTGGTACAACATGGCTTCCATCATTGGGGCCGGATTTTAACCAGCCCTTCGGAGCGCAGGGTCAAAATCCTGGACCGGTACACCAATACCGTACGGGAAATGGTCATGATGGCCTCCAACAACTATCTGGGGCTCACCACGCACCCCCGTGTTAAGGAAGCCGCCCGCCGCGCTTTGGAAAAGTACGGGATTGGAGCGGGAAGTGTTCCTTTACTCGGCGGTACCTTGGACCTTCATAAAGAATTGGAACACAAGCTGGCCCAGATGAAAGGGTGCGAGGACGCGATTGTCTTCACCTCCGGCTACTCTTCCAATGTCGGGTGTGTCTCCGCCCTTGTCCGTAAAGACGACGTGGCCATCAACGACCGTTTGAATCACGCCAGCCTTATTGACGGCTGCCGGCTCTCCGGCGGGACCCTGCGCGCTTTCCGCCACAATGATATGGAAAGCCTGGAAAAGGTTCTGATCAGCGTGGACCAGGAGTACAAAGGGAAGCTAATCATTGTTGACGGCGTCTTCAGCATGGACGGGGATATAGCTCCCCTTCCCGAAATTAAAAAACTGGCCGATAAATACGGAGCCAAATTAATGATTGACGAAGCCCATGCCACAGGGGTAATCGGCAAAAACGGCCGCGGTACTCCCGAGCATTTTAACATGGAAGGACAAATCGATATTGTCGCCGGCACCCTGAGCAAAGCCCTGGCCGGTGTCGGAGGGTTTGTGGCTTCTTCCCGGGAGGTCGTCAATTACCTGCGTTTCTATGCCCGCTCTTATATGTTTTCCACCGCTTTACCCCCGGCCGTCACCGCGGGGTTAATCGAAGCCATCGACGTTATCCAAACCGAACCGGAGCTTCGCCAAAAACTCTGGTACAACATTGAATATATGATGACCAACCTGAAGAAAATGGGGTTTGATCTGGGCAACGCCCAGACCGCCATTATCCCTATAATCGTCGGTGACGAAAAAATTCTCAAAGAAATGAGCCGGGATATCCACGAAGCCGGAATCTTTGTCAACTCGGTTTATTATCCGGCAGTACCCAAAAAACTCTCCCGCCTCCGGCTGTCACTCATGGCCACCCATACCCAGGAAGATTTAGATGATACACTGGCTGTGTTGGAAAAAACCGGTAAAAAATACGGGCTAATTTAAACTTCGAGTCCATTTTATAAACATATTTTAAAACTTTCCTGGCAAATAAGCAAGTTCAACAAAACCCTTTTTACAGCCGGCGTGGTAGAGCTTAATTACCGGTTGACAACGGTTTTTAACTGGAGCATTCCTGTATTGAAATCAAATGAACTTTGAAAAGACGAGTACCTCCTGTTAGAATACTGGGTGTAAGCAAGTTACCCCTAACAAAATAAGACTAACAGAGGAGGTACTCAATATGAAGTATAGCCAAAATGAGAAGATTGCGCAAGTCACAGAGAAGACTTTAATTGTGGGTGTAGACGTAGCCAGCATGACACACTTTGCCAGAGCTTTTGATTTCAGAGGAATTGAGCTTGGGAAGATAATAAGAATCAGTAATGATGTCCAGGGATTCCGTTTATTCAAGCTCTGGGTGAATGAATTGAAAGGAAAATACAACGGGGATACTGTTATGGTAGGGATGGAACCCACGGGGCATTATTGGTTTAACTTCGCCCAGTTTCTTAAGGATTCGGGCATACGAATCGTATTGGTTAACCCGTTCCATGTCAAGCGGAGCAAAGAATTGGACGACAACAATCCGACCAAAAATGACCGTAAGGATCCCAAGACCATAGCCATGCTGGTGAAAGACGGCAGGTACCAAGTTCCCTATGTGCCTGAAGGCCTCTACAGTGAACTCCGGACGGCAATGGAAACCCGTTGGCATATCGTTCAGGGTTTAAATGCGATTGGCAATCGAGTAAAGCGTTGGCTTAGCATTTACTTTCCCGAATTCAGCAAAGTATTTAGCGCCTGGGAAGGTAAAGGTGCACTAATCGTCTTGAAGGAGTTTCCTACCCCCGAAAAGGTGTTGCAAAAAGGGGTAGACGGCATAGCTGCACGCTGGCGAAAGGATAAACTGCGGCCACTAGGCCTAAAAAGAGCCATGCGCCTTGTCGAAGCGGCTAAGAACTCTGTCGGGGTACGGGAAGGTCTTCGCGCGGCCGAGACCAGCCTGAGAATGCTGCTTGCCGAGTATGAGATGAAGAAGCAGCAACTTGAAGAGATAATGGTCTTGGTTGAAGAACTGATATACCAAATACCAGGGATCAAAGAAGTCCTTAAGATCAAAGGCATAGGTCTTGTTACAGCGGCAGGATTAATGGCTGAGGTAGGAGACCTGAGCCGGTTTGACCATCCCAAGCAAATCCAGAAGCTGGCCGGCTTGAACATTAGAGAGAATAGCTCAGGCAAGCATAAAGGTAAAACAACCATCAGCAAGCGTGGCCGGAGACGATTGAGAGCATTGTTGTTTCAAGGGATTATGCCTGTGGTGGCAAAGAATCCGGAGTTCCGGAGGTTACACCAATACTATACGACCAGAGCCCAAAACCCGCTAAAAAAGAAGCAATCCTTGATTTTACTCTGCTGTAAGCTAATCCGGATAATCTTTGCGCTAATGAAAAA
The DNA here is from genome assembly GCA_036678685.1 of Bacillota bacterium. GTDB lineage: Bacteria > Bacillota > UBA4882 > UBA10575 > UBA10575 > JAZIHH01. The sequence continues at coordinate 154,934 of JAZIHH010000020.1, read as the reverse complement.
GCAAGTAGCATATGACCCGCAGAAAATGATGAATGACATTCAAAGGCCGGTAGCGGCTTAACCTTAGTATTACCTAGACCACTGGAAGAACCTTGACAAAATGAGCCGGATAGTCAGGTTGAATTAATCCATAAGGGCGCTGACCCAGCATAGGAGCATGACTGACATCCACCTCATGGGTAGGCAGGACGAAGGAATTTGGGGCATTGACCCTGCGAGATATGGGAGGTTTGCCGCCAGGGAGACATGTGGATCATAACGGCCGCAATATTGTGAAAATGTATGGTTGCGACCGGCATACACATGCACTTCCTAATAATTGAATGTCTGTTTATATTACCCATAAGGACTCATTTCTAATAAATGAAATATTGTGAATAAGTGAGATTTTAAGAGAAAAATGAAGATCATAGAGGGAGGAATAGAAGTGCAAATAATTAAAACTCTCTTTGCCATCGCAATGTTAGGATATATTTTAGGGAACATAACATATAAAGGATTGCAACTGGGTACCTCCGGCGTGATATTAATCGGGTTACTTTTCGGGCATTGGGGTTATGAGATACCGCCGGTCGTTCAAAATTTAGGGTTGGCTCTTTTTGTTACTACTGTGGGATTAACAGCGGGTCCTACCTTTTTCCGGAATTTCAAAGCCCGGGCCTTTTCCTTTGTCGTGGTGGGAATCCTAATCATAGCAGCGGGTGCCGGCACCGCCTGGGCCGTGGCCAAACTGTTCAACATACCCTCGGCTTTAGCAGTAGGGATCTTTACCGGCGCTATGACCAGTACTCCCGGTCTGGCCGCTGCTTTGGAGGCCACCGGAGATACCATGGCGTCCATTGGCTATGGAATTGCTTATCCTTTCGGCGTGCTGGGTGTGGTGTTGTTTGTACAAGTTTTCCCGTTTTTTTTACGCACAGATCTAAAAAAAGAAGCGGAAAAATACAAAACCCAAAATTCTCTGGAAACAGTGGCGGAAGTGGCCACCAGCGGTAAGGCACGCCCTATTGAAAGCAGCGGGATGCTTGTCTTATCCGTTTGTCTGGTCTTAGGCCTGCTTTTGGCTGAGGTAAGCCTTCCCTTGCCCGGAGGGAGTGTTGCCCGGCTGGGTATGTCCGGGGGTCCGTTAATGATTGGCTTACTCTTAGGTCATCTAGGAAAAATCGGCCGGTATTCCCTTAAAGTTCCCCAGCATACCTTAAACTCCCTGCGTGAACTGGGCCTGATGTTATTTTTAGCCGGTGCCGGTACGAGCGCGGGTAAGGGTTTTTTGGCTGTAGCCGCCAAATACGGCTGGTCACTTTTTGTCGGAGGAGCAATTATTACCATCATACCGATGCTTATCGGGTACTATATAGCCGTCCATCTTTTCCGGCTTGACTTACTCAACGCTTTGGGAGCCATCTGCGGCGGAATGACAAGCACTCCGGCTTTAGGCGCGTTAATCACAGCCTCCGGTACAGAAGACGTGGCTGCTTCCTACGCCGCCACCTACCCGATCGCACTGGTCCTGGTGATAACAGCGTCACAAATGTTAGCATTCATTATTTAGAGAATGCCGGTAGTTCCAAGTTAAAAGGCAGCCCTATAGGGCTGCCTTTTCCTTACTCCGTTTCCAAAACATATACGCTTAGTATTGCTGGTTTAAATTGTTCAGATTAAGATTTGCATTGGTAGACTGCTGTTGTTGCGCAGCCAATCCGGCCCGGAATCCGGCCTGCACGTTCTGGGCTGTTTGCTGTGACAGGGTCCGTTCGGCGGCTTCGATCATTCTCTTAACCATATGCCCACCAATGGCGCCACAATCCCGGGCGGTCATGTAACCCCAGTAATCTCCCTGGATCGGTGAAGTGTCGATATTTAATTCCCGGGAAATCTCATACTTCATCTGATCCAGGGCTTTTTTCGCCTGGGCGTAGACAAGTGTATTCCTTTTTTGACCGGCAGCCATCTCTCTCCCTCCCTTCTAAAAGGTCTATCTTTAATTTGTCCGGCCGGGAGAGAGATAAAACTATGAATCCCTGGAAACCCCGGAGCAAGCTGCCGAAAGTTCCATCAGGCCTCCTTCACGGCGGCGGCAAACTTTAAAAAATCAAGCATCGCCGCTTTCCCGGGTCACTTGCCGCGGATAAAAATATGGGCCCATTTGATAAAATAGTCCATGCCGGAAAATAAGGTGAAAAAGAGAGCGGTCGCCAAGAAAATTTTGGTCCCGGGCAGATCCAGAATCAACCCCAAGATCGCAAAAATCTGCGTGACGGTTTTAACTTTCCCCCATAAACCGGCGGCCAGAACAATTCCCCTCTGGGCGGCGGCAATCCGTAAAAGGGTAACCAGCACTTCACGGCCGAGAATGACAACGACCACCCACCCGCCGACTTTCTCCAGCACCCACAGGCTGATTAAAGCCGTTCTGATCAATATTTTATCCGCCAGCGGATCGAAAAACTTGCCAAAGGCGGTGACCTCTTTCCGCACACGGGCAAAATAACCGTCCAACCCGTCGGTCAGGCAGGCTAAAATAAAAACACCGGCCGCAAAATACTCCTTGTAGGGAATGGATAAAAAAAGGATCCCGACAGTGATCGGTGTCAAGATAATCCGGAGCAGTGTAAAAAAATTCGCCAAATTCATACTATCACCATCATAAAAATATTTAGCCATGAGCCCGGTTGGGACGCCGGGCGGGCCCTGGAGCCGTGGCCGGTAGCCCCGGGAACAAGGGCGGTTAATTCTGCCCCCTCCCTTTCCATTCCCATCCACCATTCATTCCCGTTCCGCTCCGGCAGAATTGAACGCCCGCCGTGACCTCGGGATAAAGGCCTCAGGCTTCCCGGCACGGCTGGCGGACGAACCGGGCCGAGCCGCACGATGCGGCGAGTTGGCTTCCGGGACAGGATGTCCCGTTAGCCATGAGCCCGGGTTGGGACGCCGGGCGGGCCCTGGAGCCGTGGCCGGTAGCCCCGGGAACAAGGGCGGTTAATTCTGCCCCCGTATTAGGGGTTCGACACCCCCCATAGGTTTCCTTTCCCTCTTTTCACAATTTCATCTTATTTTTGCATAGATCTCATACGGCCCGGCCCCGGTCACTTCCACCGTGACAAAATCCCCCGGCTTAACCTTTACCGGCGAGGGAGCTATTTTCACCAAACCGTCAATCTCCGGCGCTTCCCGGTAGGAACGTCCGCGCCAGCCGTCCCCGTCCTCACTTTCCACCAGGACTCGGAGTTTTTTCCCCGCCAAAGCGTTGTTTATTTCGCGGGAAATTTTTTCTTGCCGGGCTAACAATTCTTTAACCCGCTTCTTCTTGGTTGCCGGATGCACCCGGGGTTGGAGCCGGGCCGCCGGCGTCCCCTCTTCCGGGTAATAAGGAAAAACGCCAACCCAGTCAAACCGGGCCTCCTCTAAAAAAGCGGTCAGTTGGGCAAAATCTTCTTCGGTTTCCCCGGGATAACCCAGAATAAAAGTGGTCCGGAGCGTCATTCCGGGCACCTGTTCCCTTATGATCCCGGGTAACCGGGAAAGGCTTTCCGGAACCGGCGGGCGGCCCATGGCCCGCAATATTTTTTCACTCACATGCTGGAGCGGCAGGTCAAGATAGCGGCACAGATGCCCGCTGTCGCGAAAAACCTTTAACAACTCGGCCGTAACTCCTTCAGGGTGGGCATATAAAAGACGCAGCCAAAAATCACCCTCAATCCGGTCCAAGGTTGACAACAACCGGGGCAAGGAAGGCCCCTCCGGCAGGTCTCTCCCGTAGGCGGTAGTATCCTGAGCCACCAGAACAATCTCCTTTACCCCGTCGGCCACCAGGGTTTTTACTTCCTTTTCGATCTCTTCCGGCGGCCTGCTCCGGTAAGGCCCCCGGAGGCGGGGAATTATACAGAACCGGCAACGGTGGTCGCACCCTTCGGCGATTTTAACGTACGCAAGATGGGGCGGCGTGGAAAGGACCCGTTCCATACCGGGTTCCGGCAACCACCCTGCTTTGCCCAGACAGACCCGGTCGCCGGTCATCTTTCCTTCCAGGGCGGCGTTCACCAGGGCCGGCAATTGGGAATACCTCCCTGTTCCCACCCAAAGGTCCACTTCTGGCAGAAGCCGGGGCAACCGCCGGCCGTACCTTTGCACCAGACAGCCTGTTACTACCAGCAGGCGACAATTCTCCTTTTTATACCGGGCGTACTCCACAATCGTATCCAGTGCTTCCTGGGTGGCCGGCTCAATAAAACAACAGGTATTAATCACCAAGACCCCGGCTTCCCGGGGATTGCCGGTAAGTTCATAACCGTATTTTTTCATGAGGCCAATCATAAATTCCGTATCGACCAAATTTTTCGGGCAGCCTAAAGAAATCCAGCCAATTTTCATTCCTGAACTTCCCTTCCTTGCTGTAAAACGAAAACCTGGCAACCGATTAAAACTAGGAATAAAGGTAATCATATAAATAATAGATCCGGAAAATACGAATAACGTACCGGCGGGTTTCAGAATAAGGAATATTATGCAAATCCGAGAGTTTCCCCTGCCACCGTCCGGAAGTCACCCACTGCTGGACCCTGGGCCACCCGGCATTATAAGCGGCCAGCACCAGAACGGTCTCCCGGTCAAAGATTTGCGCCAGATGGGTAAGATACCAGATCCCCAGTTCAATATTTTTTTCGGGTTCAAAAAGATCATCCCTGGCAAAGCCGATCCCTTTCTGCCGGGCAATCCATGCTCCGGTCTCCGGCATCAACTGCATTAAACCCAAAGCGCCTTTTTGGGAAACAGCCCGGTGATTAAACTTGCTCTCCACATAGATTAAAGCCGCCACCAGATTCGGGTCAAGCCCGGTATTCTCCGTCTCGGCCACGATTATTTCCCGGTAGGGAAAGGGGAAAAAAAACTGCCCCAAATTTTTATGCCAAATCAGGAGGATAAAAAAAAGAACCGACAAGAAGAATTTTCGCCGCCGGGACCGGTCGATCACGAAGAAAAGCATTTTTCGCCCCCGTAATACCTGATTTTACCAAATAAGCTCCGGATCTATTCTATTCTTTCTGCGGAGTATTATAACCCTTTCTTATTCTCTCCTCCCACAACCGCCGGATCTGTTCAGCCAGTTCCGCAACGGAACCGGAATTGTCAATGATTACCGTCGCCCGGGCCGCCTTTTGCTCCAAAGGCCACTGGGCATCGATCCGGGCCTCCGCCTCTTCCATGGTCAGCTTGTCCCTGCGGGCGACCCGCGCCGCCTGCAGCCGGCGGGGAAGAAAAACCACCCACACCTCATCGACCAAGTCTTCCATCTTCATCTCAAAAAGCAGCGGATGATCCAGGACCAGATCTTCTCTGCGGTCGCGGGCCGCCTGTACCATCCGGGTAATTTCTTTTTTAATTAAGGGATGAACAATGGCTTCGAGTTTCCGCCGTTCCTCCGGCCGGGCGAAGACCAGTTTTCCCAGGCGTTTGCGATCGATCCCCCCGTCACGCAGGAACTCTTTCCCAAAGGCAGCGACAATCTCATCCAAAACCGGACTGCCGGGGGCCAGAAAAACATGGGCCACCCGGTCCACGTCAATGCATTTAACCCCCATCTCCGCCAAGATTGCGGCGGCTGTAGTTTTTCCCGTGCCAATACCGCCGGTCAAACCGATAATCAGATGACTTCCCTCCTTTCCCGGTTTAAAAGCTGATAAAGGCCAGAACCAGCAGAAGTAATCCCGGCAGGTAATTCAACCAGGGCCGCAATAAATTTCTTTGCCATACCCTTCCTAAAAACAGGCCGGTGCTGAGAAAAACAAACTTGGTTAACCCCACCAGCAAGGGGGTATATAGCGGCCAGCTTCTCCCGGCCGCGGCGCCGGTTCCCGCCCCAAATGCATCGGTCGCCAAGGCCAGTCCCAGCAAAAGCGCTTCCGCCGGGTTGATGCTTCCGGACCGGTCCAGGTCGGCCGAAGCCGGGTGCCGGAGAATCAATACCACAATCCCCAAGCTCTTAACGGAAAACCTGGCTAAAGGGAGAGCTTCGCCGCCGGCTTCCTCATGCTCCCTCCCGGCCAGCCAGCCCTGGACTAAAAGCCACAAGCCGACGGCAACCAGAATGAGACGGCCGACAAGAATGCCGGCCCGTGGAGGAAAAAACCACCGCAGGCTGCTGCCGAAAACGAAGGCCGCCGTTACGGTCAAAGCGGAGACCATCGCCACCAGCAGCCGGGCGCGGCGGGGTATTTTCATCCCTTTGACCCCGTAAGCCACACCAACACCCAACCCGTCAAGACTGATTGCGGTCGCCAGCAACACGGCGGATAAAAAATCCAACAAACTTATCCCTCCAGTCCCCGGTCTACCTGAATATATTACTGCCGGTTCCTGGGGGAGGTGCTTGTCATTGCTGACAGTTGGGACAATAATGGGTTCCCCTGCCCGCCACCCGGCCATAATTCAATGGTCCGCCGCAACGGAAGCAGGGTTGGGCCTTGCGTCCGTATACCCGTAGATAATCCTGGTGGGTTCCGGGCCTGCCCTCGCCATCGACATAATCACGGGTGCTGGTCCCCTGGTGGGCCAGGCCTTCTTCTAAAACATGGCACACCGCCCTGTGAAGTTTCTCCCATTCTTCAGGGGATAAAGTATTGGCCGGGCGCGCCGGAGCAATCCCGGCGGCGAATAATGCTTCGTCCGTATAAATATTCCCCAACCCCGCCACCACGGTCTGGTCGAGAAGGAGGGCTTTAACCGGTCCTTTCCGTCTTTTCCCGGCTGTTTGCAGTCTGGCTAGAGCCTGCGCGTCCCAGGGTTCCGGGCCCAGCCGTGCCAGTCCCGGTGGAGGATTACCGGCAAAAAGGTGAACAGTGCCGAATTTCCGGTAGTCCACCATCTGTAATTCTCCCCCGTCCTTCAACTTCAGCACCAAAGTGGTATGGCGGGGCGGAGGGGAAGGGGAGGGGAAATAAAGCAACTGGCCGGTCATGCGCAGGTGGAAAGCGACCTTTTTCCCGTTGTCCAGGGAAAAAATAAGATATTTTCCTTTCCTGGCCAGCGTGGTAATTTTTCGTCCCGTCAACATTTTCTTAAAGGTCTCCGGTTCCGGTCGCACTGCTTTGGCCAGGTAAACTTCGACCCCGGCGATGGCTTTCCCTTTAAGGTGCGGAAGCAATGTCCTTCTAATGGTTTCCACTTCGGGTAATTCAGGCATCGGCCGGGAACACCGCCATTTCGCCCCAGTTGTCGCCGGTTTTAATCTCCACCGGCAAGGGTACGGCAAGCGCATAGACGGACTCCATCTCTTCCCGGAGAATCTCCGCCACGCGACGGGCGGATTCCCGTTCCGTCTCTACCAGGAGTTCGTCATGGACCTGCAATAAGAGGGCGGCTGGAATCTTCTCCCGGCGCAGCCGTTCGTCCACCCGGACCATGGCCAGTTTAATCAGATCCGCCGCCGATCCCTGAATGGGGGTATTCCTGGCCATGCGCTCGGCAAAGGAGCGGCTTTGGAAATTTTTGCTGACCAAGTCCGGAAGATACCGGCGCCGGTTTAAAATGGTGGTCACCCAACCGGTCTCACGGGCCTTGGCAATCAAGCCGCCGAAAAAGGTTTCCACCCCCCGGTAACGCTGGAAATAGGCTTTAATGTATTCTTCAGCCTCCTTCCGGGAAACACCGGTCCCGCGGGCCAGGCCAAACGGGCTAATCCCATAAATGATCCCGAAGTTGACCGCTTTTGCCCGGTTCCGCCACACCGGTGTCACTTCCTCCGGGGAAAGGTTGAAAATCTCCGCAGCGGTACGGGAATGAATATCCGCCCCTTCATTGAAGGCGGCCACCAGTTTCTCGTCGCCGGAAAGATGGGCCAATATTCTCAGTTCAATCTGGGAATAGTCGGCGGAAAGAAAAACCTCTTCCGGGGAACCCGGCACAAAACAACAGCGAATTTCCCGTCCTTCTTCGGTTCGGACCGGGATATTCTGGAGATTGGGATCCGTGCTGCTCAACCGTCCGGTCGCCGTCACCGTCTGTTGAAAGGTGGTATGCACCCGGCTGGTCGCAGGATGGATCAGGCTCAACAAAGAATCCACGTACGTGGTCTTCAATTTCACCAGTCCGCGGTAATCAAGAACCAAACGCGCCACCGGGTGCTGGGCGGCAAGTTCCTCCAAGACCCCGGCGTCCGTCGAATAACCGGTTTTCGTCTTTCTTCCCCTGGGCAGTTTCAACCGCTCAAAAAGAACTTCTCCCAGTTGTTTGGGGGAAGAGATATTAAATTCCCCCCCGGCCAAAGTATGGATATCCTTCTCCAAACGCTCGATTTTGGCCGCCAGTTTTTCCTGCAGCCGGTGGAGCCGGTCCGGAGAAACCTTGATCCCTCTTTTTTCCATGGCAAACAACACCTGGACCAGCGGCAATTCGATTTCATAATAGAGTTTCGCCAAACCTTCGCGGCGCAGGCGTTCTTCCAAGACCGGCCGCAGCTTCTCCACGGCCATGGCCCGGGCCACCGCCGGCGGAGCAATTCGCCCGGGCTCCGCCGCATATTCCGGCGGCAACGAAAATATATCTAACACTTTCCCTTTTTCGTCTTCGATGACCGGCAGGTCCGGTTCGCCTAAAAAATCCCGGAACAACGCGTTCAGATCCGTATGACCCAGGCCCCCCCGGAGCAGGTAACCGGCGATCTCCGTGTCAAAAGCCAGTCCTTGCACAACAGCGCCGTAATGGTGGGCCAGGGTCATTTGTACTTTTGCCCCGTGACATATCTTCGGGGCTTCCGGATCCGCGAGCCACCGCCTCAGTTCCTCGGGGAAATCTTCCCCGGACAGCGGAAGAAATCCCCGGGCCCCGGAGGGCAGGGAAAAGGCTGCACCCAGAGCTTTTCCCCGGTTCCAAGCGGCCCCGGCGGCTATAAACTGGAAAGCCGCCGGTTCATCCCCCGCGCCGGCCAAAAACTCCGGCAGCTCCTCCGCAGTCAACATCCGGAACTCGGGGGCGGGCAGCCGCTCCCTTTTGACCGCGGGGAACATTTTTTGCAAAAGGCTTTTAAACTCCATCTCCCGGAAAAAACCGGCCAGGGCTTCCGGTTCCGGTTCCCGCCACCGGCAATCGGTTATGGAAACCGGCAGGGCAACATCTTTAACGATAGTCACCAGTTTTTTGTTTTCCCGCACCTGTTCCGCGTGGGCCGCGATGAGTTCTCTTTGCCGCGGATTTGCCACTTCCTCCAGGCGGTTAAGAAGCTCGTCAACCCCGCCAAACTCTTTCAACAAACGAAGAGCCGTCTTTTCGCCCACCCCCGGGACGCCCGGGATGTTATCGGAGGGATCACCGGCGAGAGCCTTTAAATCTATCAACTGCGCCGGCGTCAAACCGTACTTCTCCCGGATCCAATCGGCCGTCACCTTTTCCACTTCGGTTATTCCCCGGCGGGTATAAAGCACGGTCACTCCCTCGTCAATCAACTGAAAAAGATCCCGGTCCCCGCTGACCACCACGACTTCGAGACCGGCGGCCCGGGCTTGAGCGCTCATCGTTCCGATGACATCATCCGCTTCGTATCCCTCGACCCCCACCACCGTCCCGCCGACGCAGGTAAAGAACTTCTTGATCCCGGGCAATTGGGCGAGGAAGTCTTGTGGCGGCTCGCGACGGTTCTTTTTATAGTCGGCAAACGCTTCGTGCCGGAAGGTCTTGCCCACATCGAAAGCGGCCAAAAAATAATCGGGTTTTTCCTGCTCCAGCAGGCGAAGGGTCATCATTGTCACACCGTAAATCGCATTGGTCGGTTCCCCCCGGCCGGTAGTCAAAGGGGGCAATGCAAAAAAAGCCCGGTGTGCCAGGCTGTGCCCATCGACGAGAACTATTTTCCCTTTCAACTTCCAAAACCTCCTTGCGGCCGGCACAAAAGGCTTTTTCCCCTCATTCTTCCGCTGCTTCCCGGCGGGGATCCTCCGCCTTTACGAGGTGATGTTGCCTGATCAAAGCGCCTAAAATGCCGTTGACAAACCGGCCGGAATCTTCCTCCCCGTATTTTTTCGCCAGTTCCACGGCTTCATTAACCGAGACCTCCGCCGGTATATCGTCTCTGAATAACAGTTCATAGGCGGCCAACCGTAAAATACTCCGGTCTGTGGCGGCCATTCTGCTGAGGGTCCATTCGCTGGAGAGCCGGGAAAGAATATCATCCAACGTCCGGCCTTCGCTTACTACTCCCCGGACCATATCCTCGATATAACGTTCTTCTTCCTCCGGCAGCCGGTGTTCATAGAGCGTATTCTTGATCGCCTCTTGCCATGGGATACGTCCGATGTCGATCTGAAACAAAATCTGAAAAGTCAATTCCCTGGCCAACCGCCTGCTCATGACCTTCTTACCGCCTCACTTCTCTTTTTGCGCCGGAAACATTTTTTTCAAGAGTTGTAGCAGGCTTTCCCTGCCGTCGACTCTTTTCCCCAGATAATATCCGGCGCCGACGCAGAAGATAAAATAAACGGCCCGCAGCCACCCGTATTTAATAACAAGAGCCCCGGTGACAATACCCAACAGCGTGCCAAAAACACGGCCCTTGTTCTGTAACAACATATCGAGTAACCGGGCCCAGCGATCCTCCATAGGCTGAACCTCCCTTTTTCCGGGTTATTCCACCCTGGCCCGGGATTCCGAGGTAATTCTGGTCACCGTAACCGTGGAGTTGACAACGGGAATACCAACCGTTTCGGTGATATACTCCGCCAATTTATTTCTTATATCCATGGTCAACTGGGGAATACTCAAATCCGGGTTACTGACGATCTCCACATTAAAACTTAACCCGTTACTGTCGGCCTCCACCGTAACCTGGGCCTCTTTCACGCCGCGAATTTTATCCACCGCCCGCAGGGCCAAGTCCTCGACGGCGGTAAAGGCGATCCTGACTTCGCCCAGGTCCGTATCGTGAATAATCGTGCGCAGAGGTTTTTTGGTGCTCAATCCGGCCGTGGCCAGCAATAGGAAGAAGATAAAAAAGATGGTAAAACCGATGAATTTATAGAGATTCATCGCTTCATCAACAGTAACCACCGGCGTAAGGTTGACCGGATCCTGCCCCATAAGCAAACCAAAGAAGAAAACCGCCAAGGCCAGCATAACCAAGGAACTGAGAATAATTACCATACGATGCCATGTCTGCATCTCGGACCCCTCCCCTTCCTTTATCAGGTTACCCTGCTCTCCATTTTCTCGGGCACACCGGTTTCTTCCTGGTGGAACTGGACCCCCTGGACATGGACATTGACTTCCACAACCTTCAGACCGGTCATGCCCTCAACGGTCCTTTTCACATTCTCTTGGATATTGATCGCCACCTCCGGAATGCGGGCGCCGTATTCAATGACAACGTAAAGATCGATCGCCGCCTCTTTCTCCCCAACCTCTACTTTTACCCCTTTGGACAGATTCTTCTTCTTCAATAACTCCGAGATACCGTCCACCACGCCGCCGCTCATTCCGGCGACTCCTTTGACTTCCGTCGCGGCGAGACCGGCAATAATCCCCACTACCTCGTTGGCAATGCGTACCGACCCGTTTTTCTCATTCCACTGGGGTTCAAGAGTGAATTCTTCGGGCATACTGACACCTCCCAAGTCAATATTAAACCGCCTGTCCCCTCGCCACCGGCATGACGGGAAACCGCCCGGCTTTGGTGGGAAAGAGAACTGTTGGTCCTACTATAAAATTTTGTCCCCGCGGACCGGACTCCTCTTTCCCTTCTTGTTTTAACAAGATATTTACTCTTTTACTCTACCGGCGACAACCGGATATGGTCGCGGATGAAATTGGTGGTTACCTCACCCCGGCGGAAAAGCGGATGGTGAATTACCTCCAGATGGAAGAGGATGGTGGAAGCAATACCGTGAATCTCGTATTCCTCAAGGGCTCTGGCCATCCGGTCGATGGCCTCGTCCCGGTCCTTGCCCCAGGTGATCAGTTTGGAGATAAGGGAATCATAATAAGGGGGAACGGTATAACCGGTGTAGGCGCAAGTATCCACGCGCACCCCCGGGCCGCCGGGCGCATGATGAAACTCAATCAATCCGGGACAAGGCATGAAATTCTTATACGGATCCTCCGCATTAATCCGGCACTCGATGGCGTGGCCGTTAAGTTTTATATCTTCCTGTTTCAAGCCCAAGGGTTCGCCGGCGGCAATCAAGATTTGCTTTTTAACCAGATCAAGGCCGGTTACCATCTCCGTGACCGGGTGTTCCACCTGAATCCTGGTGTTCATCTCCATAAAATAAAAGTTTTCGTTCTCATCCATGAGAAATTCGACCGTCCCGGCATTGGTATACCCCACGGAGAGGACACCTTTGAGCGCCTTTTCCCCCAATATTTTCCGCATCTTGGGCGTCAAGGCGGGAGAAGGTGATTCTTCCAACACTTTCTGGTGCCGCCGCTGGAGCGAACAATCCCTTTCCCCGAGATAAACCCCGTTGCCATGCTCATCGCATAAAATCTGGATCTCAATGTGACGGGGATTGGGAATAAATTTTTCCAGATAAACTTCGGGATTGTCAAAGGAGGCTTCCGCCTCCGCCTGGGCGGTCTTAATGGATTTAATCAGTTCTTTTTTATTATTGGCAATGCGCATTCCCCGGCCTCCGCCCCCGGCCGAGGCTTTAATCATCACCGGGTAACCGATCTCCTCCGCCAGCCTCGCCGCTTCTTCCTCATCGGAAACCGGTCCTTTGGAGCCGGGAATAACCGGAACCCCGGCTTGCTCCATTATTCTCTTGGCTTGGGCTTTATCGCCCATTTTGGCAATAACGTCCGCCGGCGGACCGATAAACTTGATATTATGAGTCTCACAAATCTCGACAAACCGGGGGTTTTCCGCCAAAAACCCGTATCCGGGATGAATGGCGTCCACCCCGGCTATGGTGGCGGCACTGATGATATTGGGAATATTCAGGTAACTCTTAGCGGAAGAAGCCGGTCCTACGCAAAAAGCCTCATCGGCATAGCGAATGTGTAGGGACTCCCGGTCCGCCTCGGAATAAATGGCCACTGTTTCGAGGCCCAACTCTTTACAGGCGCGAATAACACGCAGGGCAATTTCTCCCCGGTTGGCAACTAACACTTTGCGAAACAATTTCTCCAAAGCACCTCCGGCACTGCTATGATTGGGATTACAGCCGTTCCATCAGAAACATGGGCTGCCCGTACTCTACCGGCTGGGCGTTTTCAACCATGATCCGCAATACCCGGCCGCGAAAATCACATTCAATCGTATTCATCAATTTCATCGCTTCGATAATGCACAGTTCCTGGCCGGGTTCGACAATTTGTCCGGTTTCGACAAATGCTTCCGCTCCCGGACTCGGCGCCCGGTAGAAGGTGCCCACCATGGGGGCGGTAATGGTAACAATATTATCCGGCAGTTTTTCTTCCTCTTCTTGCGCGGAAGTTGAAGTCTTATCCTCTTTATCTTCGGGTTTTTCCGCAGTCGCTTGCGCCGCCGCAATCCCGGTATTGCCCTTTTTGATTTTTACTTTGGCTCCGTCAATTTCTACATCCAATTCGTTGATGTCGGCTTCTTCCACCAATTTAACCAGTTCTTTGATGTCGTCGATTTTGATACTCATCGCCAGCCTCCTTTAACAGGATAACAGAAGAAACAATCGATTTATACTTAATTCACCGGGAAGTATTTTTTTCCTTCTTTTTTATTCTTTCTTTTCTGTGACTTCATATTCTCCTGTTCATCCTGCCCGGGAAGGCGCATGCTCATTCGACAATCCTGATTTTGTCCAGGGGAAACCCGGTCACCTCCGCCGTCAGTTGTCCGATGGCCGCCGCTTCGGCGGGCGTTAAATTCCTACCCTTTATTACAACCGTGACTGTTTGCGGGTGGATAACAACGGTACTTTCCCGGTATCCCCTGGCGGCCAGGAGGCTTTCCACCTCTTTTTCCACATTTCCCCGGAGGGTCAGTTCCCACAATTCCTTTTCAATTTACGCTTTCAAATCCCCCCCCGCCGTCTCCAGCATCCTCTCCAATTCCTCCTTTAACCGGCTTCTTTCTCTTTCTCTTTCCCAACGGAAATCCACCTGTTGGGAAAGGGGCGCCACGGTTACGGCGACCGGTGGAACTTTGGGTTCCCGGTCCGGCCGGCGGCAGGCCCAAAAAAACCCGCCCATAAACGCGCCCAGGATCATGATGGTCACCGGCAAGACTCCCGGCCGGACCGGTGCTTCCGCTTTCATTTTCTCTCCCCCTCCCTTCTTTTATTCTCCCCAGGGTAACACCATCACCCGGTGGACGGGTATCCCCAGGACGGTCGCTGTGGCCTCCCACAACCGACGACAGGTAACGGGATCTTCCGCGCCTTCGGCCACCACCAAAACCCCGGCCACCGTCGGTGCTTCTTTTACCACCAGGATCGGCTCTTCCGTTCCCCCGCTTCCCCGCCGGAAAACCGGTTCTTTGAGAATCCTTTGTTCCCTGGTCATACCGGTATTTTCCTCTCCGGTTACCCGCTCTTCAATCGTCTCCCGGTACAGCCAGTGTTCCCTTGCTGTTCCCGCCGGCATAATATCGACCCTGACCCGTCCCACGCCCTTGATCCGGGATAAGGCTGCCGCCAGTTCCGTTTCCATCTCTTTTTTTTCCCAATATCCTCCCCGGTTTTCCGGCCGCGGGATTTTTTCCTCCGCCGGAACAAGGGGCGGCGAGTCCAAAGCCCCGGGTTTTCCCGACCAAAGCATAAAGACCACTCCCAAACAGAGCAAAGAACCCAGAATCAGTAATTTCTTTTTTTCCCCGGCGGGAAGGCCCGGCAGCTTGACCCAATCCGGCCAAAAAAGACCCGGGTCCCCTTTAATCTTCTTTGCCTTCGCCTTTTCCGACAAAAACCTTTTCCACCTCCACCGTTTCCGGGCTGATCCCGAAAATTTCCCCGGCCAACCGGGCCAACGCCTCCGGGGGTAAACCGGGTTCCTTGTTTAAAACAATGGTGGCCCCCACAACCTTTCCCCCCTCGCCAACCGCCAATTTCGTTGTTAGCCCGTGATCGCCCGTTACCGCCCGGAGCAGGTTGTTGGCCCTTGTTTCCAGCACCGGCGTTAATTTTTCTTCCGCTTTTGCGGCGCCGGCTCGGAGAACCCGTTCTCCCTCTTGAAGGATAAAAGAAGTGGAGGGAGAGGGTTCCGTCCCGTTCAGCCCCAGTTCCAGCCGGCCCAGGGGAAATTCACGGCCGGCGTTAAACACCATCCTCATCAGGGACAAAAGAACCAATAATCCCACCACCAGCCGGGAATAACGCCTCATTTCATCCTGGGGCAACAACAGTTCCAGAAAGCCTCCCAGAAGAATCAATGCCAGCAAGGAGCGGAAGGTTTCTCTCATGCCAATCCCGTCCCTTCACCGGACCATAACCGTCATATTCCCCAAACCAATCAGAATGGTTAAACAGAAAAAGAACATCAATCCGGTAACGGCCACCGCGGCGAAGACCACCATCAACGTGGCCCCGGCTTCCTGTAAGGCGGCAGAAAGACGTTGCCGCCCCAAGGGCTGGACCAAAGCAGACGCAATTTGGTAAATAAGGGAAACCGCCAAGATTTTTACGGCCGGATGCAGACAAATAATAACGGCGGCCACCGCTCCGAAGGCCCCCAGCGCATTCTTGATTAACAGGGAGCAACCGGCGGCCAGTTCCATACTGTCGGCCAACGCGCTTCCGACCAGGGGGACAAAAGTACCGGTGACAAATTTAGCCGCCCGCAAACTGACACCGTCCGCCACGGCCACCGATACTCCTTGCACGGTAATGAGGCCTAAAAAAATACTGACCAGCAAGCCTGATAAGCCAACCGCCAATTTCCGGGCCAGACCCGCCAGCCGGGTCATGGTCAATTCCTCCGCCAAAAAGGAGACCAGCCCTACGGTTCCGGCAAAAAAGATCAGGGGTAAGACGAGATCCTTGATCACCTGCACCACCAGTCCGATTCCTGTCCAGACCACCGGATGACAGATCGTCGTCAAACTTAAACCCCCGGCGGCGGTCAAAAGCGTAAAAACCGCCGGTAATAACGAATAAATGAATCCTGTAGCCCGGTCCAACGTCGCGCGGGCCAAATTAAGAGTGAAGAGGAAATTTTGGATTACCAACCCGGTTAAGACTAAATAAATGACATTCTCCACCAGGCGGCCCAGGCTTTCGCCGCTCCAGGCCTGCTGGAAATGGGCCAGAACCGAGGCGATTACCGCCAGAATAATCAGTTTGCTGAGAAGGTTAAAGTTGACCACCACTTCCCGCCAGAGTATGGCAGCCAGGCGCCTGGGAAGGCCGGAGAAATCAAGGCTAATTCCCTTTTCCCCTCCCACCGGGTCCCACCGGGGTAGCAGTTCCCGGGTTTCCCGGTCCATCTGCTCCAGATAGGCATAAAAATCATCCAGATCCAAATGGTTTAATTGATCTTCCACGACGGAGGCCAGATCAGCAAAACCCCATACCGGCCCGGCAACAATCAGGATGAGGATTACGGCGGTGAAGAGAATAAAACGCATAATCTCCCCCTCAAAGAATACGCAGTACCATTTCCATGATGGCGACCATTACCGGTACGGCCAGAAAGAGAATGATAATTTTCCCGGCCAGTTCCAATTTAAGGGCCAGGGCTCCCTCACCCGCGTCCCGGCAAATTTGGGCGCTGAATCCGGTAAGGTAGGCCACACCCATTACCCGGAAGACCGTTTCCAGATAAACCGTATTGATCTGGGCTTTGGCCGCCAGAAACGCGAAAACTTCCACCAGTTCCCTCAGGTACCCGGCGACCCTGAGAAAAATGATTATTCCGGCGGCCACGGAAAGGAGGACCGCCAATTCCGGCCGGCTTTGGCGGAGTACGGAAAGGAGAACCACGGCGAGCAGGGCAATTCCCAAAAAAGCCCCGGTATCCAAAGCGTATCCTCCTTAAAGGCCGAAAACCGCCCTGACGTTTTCAAAAAGGCGTTGAATCAACTGTATAACCATCAGCAGGACCACGACCACGCCAACCAAGGTTAACATCTGCGCCTGTTCCTCTTTTCCCGCCTGTTTTAACACCATATTTAAAACCGAGATCAGAATGCCCACCCCGGCAATTTTAAAGATCACGTTTATATCCGGCACTTGGCCTCCTCCTTTTCCCAAACGCTTCCGGACAGGCTGTTGGGAAGGCCGCCGACGAAAGAGGAAAAGTCTTTAGTAAAAAAGTAAAATTACCAGTGTCCCGGCGGCCGTTCCCAAATAGCGGTAGAGCCTTTCGTTTTTTTCCAGGGTTTTCCCCGCCTCCTCCTCCTGGACCTTTATCCGTTCCAAACATTCGCGGATGGCTTTTATCTGGTGACTGCGGTCGGTGGTACCTAGGGTGCAACCGAAATCCTCCAGGATCTCCCAGTCTTTCTCCGCCAGAACTATTTTTTCCCGGCAGATCCGGACCGTTTGTCGCCAGGCTTCTTCCGCCGTCAATCCCTGGGCGGAATGCAAAAAGCGGACCAAAACCGTGGTGAAGATGGCGGTTTCACCGCGCAGCCGTTCACCGATCCGCTGGAAAGCCTCAAACAAGGGACAGAGATTGTATCCGATCTCCGTCTCCAGCCATTGAAAAACCTGCCGCAGATTGCCCAGGTTTTGCCAACGTTTCCGGAGCATTCTTCCCCACAGAAGGCCGGCGGCGGTGGACGAAAAGAGAACCAGTAAGGCGCCGACGAGTTTCATTTTTCCCTCACCCCCAAGCGTACAGGTGTTATTCCCGGCAAAGGTTTTTTGGTCTTTCCGTCCCAGATTCCCTCCAGTGTCCCCGACCCGTACCGGCGGCTGAGGATAATAACCCGTTCCACCAGCCCCCTCTCCCAGATCTGCCCCAGCGCCGGCCGGAGGGTAAGATCATTCGTGTCCCAGGCATGGGCGGTAGTAATGAAACCCACGCCGGCATTGAGAATTTCCTCAATGGCTCTCAGATCCTCCGGGCGGCCGATTTCATCGGTGGCAATCACCTGGGGACTCATGGAACGCAGGAGCAAAAAGATCCCATCCTGTTTGGGGCAGCCGCTGAGCACGTCGGTGCGGAGGCCCACATCCAGTTGGGGAATGCCGCGAAAACACCCGGCAATTTCTCCTCTCTCATCCACCAGCCCGACTTTGACCGGGGAAGGGACCCCCTCCCCATTGCTTAAACTGCGGACAATATCCCGCAGGAGAGTGGTTTTACCCGCCTGCGGCGGGGAAATAATCATCGTCCTTAACGGGCGGTCCTTCGTCACCAAAAAAGGAATCACCCGCCGGCTGCTGCCGATGGTCTGGCGGGCAATACGAAGGTTTAACGCTGTCACTTTCTTGATCCGGACCAACCGCCCGTTTTCCGCCAGACATTCCCCGGCCAGACCCACCCGGTGTCCGCCGGGAAGAGTAATAAACCCTTCTTTAAACTCTTCTTCTAGGGTGTAAAAGGAATTATCCCCCATCAATTGCAGGCAGCGCAGGATCTCCTCCTCCCGGACCAGGAGGGCCCGGTCTTTCCGGTCGGTAAACGAGCCGTCCGGGGTTACCAGGGCCGAGATTTGGCTCCCCTCCACCTGCAGGGGTTTTCCGGCGCGAAGGCGTATCTCTTCCAACCGGTTTAAGCCCCCGTCCACTTTTTCCAGGGCCCGCCGGATCCGGGGAGCCAAGAATGGTAAAATCTCCCCGCTAATATGTCACCATCCTCCATCGGAAAACAAGGTTCTTTTTTGCCGCCAAAAGGGGAAAGAGCGGCGGCAATGCCCGTCCCTTACTGCTATACATATGGAAGCAGAGAAAAAAATATGACCGGGTTATTTTCTAAACGGAGCTTTTCCCTGCGGTCAACAGGTCCCTGGCGGGGGTCGTTTCCGCGTGTGGCAATTGCCGGTTGGGGGCGGAAACCGGCCGTAATAAAGGGGGGTTAAAAGGACGGCTTTAGAGAGGGGGGTCTTCTTTCTCTCCGGAACTTCGCAGCTGGATTTCACCTTCCTCCTGGTCGCTCTCTTCCGGCGCGTAAAAATGATCCTCCAGGAAGCCCAGATCTTCATCGATCGCCTCAATATATTCGGCCAGGTGTTTCTGTTCTTTCTGAAGTTGTTCCAACCCCTCGGCGGCCAGTGTAAAAATCTCCAAAGTCTTCTCCCAGAGCACCCTGCTCTTCCCTTCGGCAAACTCGTGCCCTTCCACCAATCCCCGCAGGTAAGCCACTTGTTCATTTAATTCCTGCATCAAAACACCGCCTCTCTAGATTATTTTTTTTATTATAACCCGGCGGCCGCCGTTTTATAGATATGATTCCCCACTGCAAAGCGAGGGGCGGAAGAAAGGGGTGGACAAAAACGAAGTGCCGGCTGTCAAACCGGCACTTCCGCGGCACGTCGCTGGGAACGGATGGTTTTTTTATGCAAATTATGCGTTGTTTCAATCCGCCGGACCGTCCCGGTGCGCGCCCTCATCACAATCGAATTGGTGGTGGCGTAATTACCGTAATAACGGACCCCGCGCAAGAGATCCCCGTCCGTAATCCCGGTGGCGGCAAAAACCAAATTGTCGCCCCGCGCCAAATCGTCGGCGGTATAAATCTTTTTTAGCTCTTCTTCCCCCACCATCTCCAGGAGTTTCTTTTTCTCCGCTTCATCCCGCGGGTGCATCCGGCACTGCATCGCCCCGCCTAAACACTTTATCGCCACCGCGGTCAAAACCCCTTCCGGTGCTCCGCCGGTACCAATTACCATATCGACGCCGGTATCCAGAAGGCAGGTGGCGATCCCTGCGGCCAGATCCCCGTCGCTAATCAGCTTGATACGGGCTCCTGTTTCCCGTGCTTCCCGGATTATCTCCTGGTGCCTGGGGCGGTCCAGAATCACCACCGTCAAATCCCGGACTTTTTTCCCGAGACAGGCGGCGGCCACCCGGAGATTCTCCCGGACCGGCGCTTCCAAATCTATATAATTCTTCCCGACCCCCGGTCCGACAATTATTTTATCCATATAATACGAGGGAATTGCCTTAAGCGACCCTTTGGCCGCCAAAACAATAACCGACAAAGCATTGGGAAGTCCTTTGGCCACCAGGCTTGTCCCTTCTACGGGATCAACGGCGATATCCGCTTCAAAATCGCTGTCCTCTCTCCCCACGATCTCACCGTTGTAAAGCATCGGGGCCTGATCCTTCTCCCCTTCACCAATCACAACCTTTCCCTTTACATTCATCAGTTCCAGCATTCCGCGCATGGCATCAACAGCGTAACTATCCACCAGCTCTTTATCGCCATTCCCCATCAGTCTTCCGGCCGCCAACGCCGCCGCTTCCGTAACCCGTACCACATCCATCATGACTTCCCGTTCTTTGTCTTCTCTGCCGCGCATTTCTCTCCTCCTTATGTTTATGTATGTTACAACGAATGACTTGCGGGTAGGCTCCAACTACATCTTTAATCCTTCAAGGGAATGCCAAGAGGCAACTGTTGGCCGGTGACAAAGTTTCCGGTCACAGGAGAGAGCGGAGAGTACCTTCGGCAGCGCTCAAATCCTCTTCGCCCCGGTGGATCCGATCTAAAAAGCCGTCGCCGCCCTGGGGTGACAAAAAATATTATCTATAAACTATAATAATATAAAGTTAAAATTGCCAGTGTAAAACCCTGCTGACAAAAGTGTAACCGATTAGTTTCCCTGTTGCATCGCGTCATACGGTTCCGCCCGGCGGTGCGAGGCCAAAAAGATCATGGTCAACGTCACCACAGGGAAAAGGAGGCTGGTGGCGGCGGCCACGATCCCTGAGTCATTGAAGACCAAGGCGGCAACACTGCCCGCCAGCGCCCCCCGGAAACCTTTGACCAGCGCCGGAAAACTCCGGCTGATCTCCCCGGGCTTTTTCCCCGGATGCAGGCTGAGGACAATCAGAACAATAAGAAACGTGACAAGAATTCTGCTCCAAATCGTATATTCGATCAGCGTAAGATTCATTTTAATCTTCCGCAGGATGATGGGGACGGCGGCGGCCACCCCTTCCGCCCGCATCATGGTTACCAATTGTCCGACGTGGGATTGGGCCTCCGGATCGCGTAAAAAATCCACCACTCCCAAAAGGGCCAGTACGCCTATGCCTCCGGCCAGTACCGGCCAGAACCGTTTTCCCGGCGTACGCCAGGCAAATAACGATAACCCGGTAACCAGATAGGCCACGGACAGAGCCAAGGCCCCGCCCAGGTTCGCCCCCAACCAGGGGGTGGCGGCGGCCAACAGGCAAAGAGCAAAGAACAGGACGACTGTTATTTTCCCCCAGAGCCGGTTACCCGTCCGGTCGAGAAAGTACGTGGCCCCAATAACCGACCCGCCGAGCAGAATGCCCAGGTATTCATTGCCGATCCCGTAGTACCGCGCTCCTCCCACCGGGCTGAATCCCAGCAACGATTCGCTCATGAGGGGGGAGTGGCGCAAGATATCGACCAAAAGGAAGAAGGCGGTCACCAGGGCGAGCAACGCGGGGAAAACCGGCCCGCCGGCGCCTTTCCGCCGGCTGACCCAGGCGGCGGCCAGTCCGGCGGCCACCAGGTAAAGGGCGACCCCTTCCACCCCGGGAACGGCAAACCCGGGTAAAACCAGCAGGGCCAAAGGAACAGCCGCAATCCCGGCCAGCATCATCTGCAGGCCCTCGTAGATCCAAACCCGGCGGGGTGGACGCAGGATAACCAGTAAAATGACGATAAAGAGAATAATCTGGATCAGAACAAACCCTTTGAGCACCGGCCCTCTGGCGTTGTTGACCCGGACAATCCTCCCGTTTAGTTTCGCCAGGGCCGTCAACGGCGCCTCCTCCGGCGTCCAAGTCAAGGAACGGCCCGGAAGCCCGGGGGGTTTGGGGATGCCGAGGCGGTTAAAAATCGTGGCCTGGAGATCGGAACAGGTGATAATACCCGGCCGCCGGGTGCCGGGGGAAAAGAGGAGCCCGGCGTTAAAGCCGGGACCGGCCGCCAGGACCGGGGTTAAGGTGTCCCCCTGTTCCACGGCGTCATGCGGGGGAAAAGGGGTGACCAGTAAAAGCAGGGTCCGGTCGAGGTTAATCTTGTCCAACAGCGCCCCGAGAAAACGGTCGGCGTCGGTCAACGCCCGGCGGCGGTATTCCTCCCGTTGGGCCGGCAAGAGAAAATCCCGGTATTTTTCCACCCGGGACGTATCACCAAGTTCAACCACAACACAGTCAACTTCGGCCATGGTCCTTTCGATTGCTGATAAAAGCCGTTGGTAATCGGTTTCCATGCCCCACGGTTTGCTTGGGTTGGACCGGCAAAGGCCGGTTCCCACTTCACCGGTGAAGACCAGTCCCTCCCGGTTCATCACGGCCAGCGCCGCCTCGCGGCCGGGCCCCTGCCGGGTATCGGCGTTACCGAGCACCGCCGTTTTCTTGCCGGCCTTTTCCAGAGTCGCGCCCAAAGTCCCCGGTCCCAAAACCTGGTCCAGACGGCTGTTGTTTTTGAGGATCCGGGGATAATCCATGACCAGGACCGCACCGGGCGACGGCTGCCGGCCGGTCCGCCGGGCAAAAACCTCTTCCGCACGGCCGCCTTCATACAAATCCCCGGTTTTAAAGGCATGCCCCGCCTCCGGGGACCCCAGGGCGCGCTCTCCCGCTCCGAAAGTGGCGTAGGCATTGTCGGGTGTAAAAGACCCGGCGGACCGTACATTCATAATTCCCACCGCTCCCTGTCCGGTCAGGGCGCGGAGATTCGGCGCCTCCGTCGCCTGCCAATGGGCAAGGGAGAGACCGCCCATAAAGAGCACCAGCACTTTGTCGGCTTTTTCTCCGGTAAGAAGCGTCTCCCGGCCGGCGGCCGGTTTGGGCAAGAAAAAAACCGGGGCCAAAAGAAAAACAAGGGCAAAAAGACCATAAGACAACCGGTTTTTTTGCCGGCCGGAGCCGGCGGTCCGGGAATACAACATGCGGTCCACCGTCGCTTTGTCGTCGTCTTCTTACTTAAAATTCCCCGGAAATATTCTTTTTACCCGGCCGGAACAGAACCACCCGCCGGCTCTATTTCCCACCCCGGCGCAGGTACTCGCCGGTTCTGGTGTCGACCTGGACGATGTCGCCCTCATTAATAAAGAACGGCACTTGAATTACGGTTCCCGTTTCCAGCTTCGCCGGCTTGCTGCCGCCGGCGGCGGTATCGCCTTTATGCCCCGGCGCCGTCTCGACCACCTCGAGCTCCACGGTGTTCGGGAGAGTCACGCCAATGGCGTCCCCCTCATACATTTGCACGGTTACTGTCATATTCTCTTTAAGATACTTGATGGCGTCGCCCAGCTTTTCCTCGTCGAGAGTCAGTTGCTCATAGGTTTCCATGTCCATAAAGACATAATCCGGATCGCTCTTATAAAGATACTGCATCTGTCTGGTCTCGATCCTGGCCGGCGCCACCTTTTCCCCGGCGTTAAAGGTCTTTTCCACTACGTAGCCCGTGCGGATGTTTTTAAGTTTGGTCCGGACAAAAGCCGCCCCCTTGCCGGGTTTAACATGTAAGAATTCGACCACCGTATAAATCTCTCCGTCCAGTTCAATCGTAAGCCCAGTCCGAAAATCGTTCACCGAAATCATCTTTCCCAGATCCTCCTCCACAAGTTCCGGGCCGGAGCCCGGCCTCTGCAATATAACATGTGTTTATTGTACCACAAGTCTTTGACAAGTTGTAGAGGCCGCCGTGGGTCAAGCGTAAAGAGCGCCCTCTTTCTCTCCCGCAGGAAAAGGATTTTTTAATTTTAACCCAGGCTGCCGGGGGCTATTTCCTTGGGGCTGCGGGTCAAAATCCGTCTTCCTTCGGGAGTAATGACCACCACGTCTTCAATTCTGACCCCGCCCCAACCCGGCAGGTAAATTCCGGGTTCGACCGTGAAAACCATCCCCGGTTCCAAAACCGTTTCCCAGGCGGGGGAAAGCCGGGGCGGCTCATGGATGTTCAACCCCAGGCTGTGTCCGAGCCCGTGCCCGAAATTCTCACCGTAGCCCGCTTTTTCAATGACCTCCCTGGCCAGGGCATCCGCTTCCCGGGCGGTCATCCCCGGCTTGATCGCTGATAAAACCTCCTCCTGGGCCGCCAGAACCAGCTGGTAAACCTCCTCCTCCTTGGGCCCGGGACGGCCTCCCACTACTACCGTGCGGGTAAAATCGCTGCAATACCCGTTATAAACTGCTCCCGCATCCACAACGACCAAATCCCCTTCCTGCAGGGTACGCCGGCCGGCTGTCCCGTGGGGCAAAGCACTGCGGGGGCCGGAAGCGACAATCGTGGCAAAAGAAGCGCCGGAAGCACCCGCCTCCCTCTGGTAAAATTCCATTAAAGCCGCCAATTCCTCTTCCCGCCGGCCGGCTTTAATCTCCGGCAACAAGCGTTCCCAGGCGTAATCGGTGATCGCCACGGCCTTTTCGATCATGGCGATCTCCGCCGGCGACTTAATCATCCGCAACCAGGCAAGAAATCCTTCCTTGGGGTACAAACGGGCGGCGCCTACTTTTTCCGCCAAGAAACGGTAATCCTTTTCCACCAGATACTCACTTTCAAAACCCCACCGTTCTTCCTTCTGCTCCGTCAGCAGCCGGGCCACTCTTTCCCAGATCTTATTTTTGTACTCCACAATCTCAAAACCGGTCTCCTTCGTCTCGTCTCCCGCCTGCTCCAAATAACGAAAGTCGGTAACCAAAAAAGCCTTGTCCGCGGTGACCAGGAGAACCCCGGCCGTCCCGGTAAAACCACTTAGGTAGCGGCGATTTTCCGGAGAAGAAACAATAAAGCCGTCCAGCTCCTCTTCCACCAGCATTTCCCGGAATTTTTCCATCCGCTTTCTCATATCATTAGCAAATTCATCCGTGGGCAAAAGATTTTCCGTCAAGGTTCAACACTCCTTGTCATTGTAATTATGTTGGCAAAAAAGTTGGCAAAAAAAGAGACCGGGATTAACCGGCCGTTTGCACGTAACCAGCCACCATATCCCCGACTTCACTGGTGGTGTAGCCCATTTTCCCGGCGGAAAGACTCTCCAACCGGATCACTGTTTTCTTGACGGCCTCCTCCACAGCACGGGCCGCCTTCTCCTCTCCCAATTGCTCCAGCATCATCTGGGCGGCCACGATTGCCGCCAACGGGTTAATCATGTTTTTCCCGGTATATTTGGGCGCCGAACCGCCAATCGGTTCGAACATCGAAACCCCCTCCGGGTTGATATTCGCCCCCGCCGCAATCCCCATCCCGCCCTGGATCACTGCTCCCAGGTCGGTTATGATGTCACCGAACATGTTGTCCGTAACAATGACATCAAAATATTCGGGGTTTTTCACCATCCACATGCAAATGGCGTCCACATGAGCATAATCCGTGGTTATATCCGGGTATTCCTTCGCCACTTCATAAAAGGTCCTCTCCCACAAGTCAAAAGCATAAGTCAGCACATTGGTTTTCCCGCAAAGGGTGAGCCGCTTTTTCTTCCCCCGTTTCCGGCAGTAGTCAAAAGCAAAACGCACGCAACGTTCTACTCCCTTCCGGGTGTTAATCGACTCTTGAATGGCAATCTCGTCGGGGGTTCCTTTCTTCAAAAAACCGCCGCTGCCGGTATATAATCCTTCGGTATTCTCCCTGACGACGACAAAATCTATATCCTCCGGCCCTTTATTTTTAAGAGGCGTCTCGACCCCCGGATAAAGCACCACCGGACGGAGGTTAATATATTGATCCAAAGCAAAGCGGATTTTTAAAAGGATCCCTTTTTCCAGGATGCCCGGCTTCACCTCCGGATGACCGATCGCCCCCAGATAAATCGCGTCCTTCTTTTTCAACCTTTCCAGTTCGTCGTCGGAAAGAGTCTCCCCGCTTTTTAAGTACCTTTCACCGCCCGCCTCGAAATATTCAAGGTCCAATTCGAGTCCGAATTTTCCGGCTACGGCCTTCAGCACTTTAATGCCTTCCGCCACCACCTCCGGTCCTGTGCCGTCGCCGAGTATGACTGCAATCTTATACTTTGCCATTCTTCCTCTCTCCATTTCCTTGTTATATATTTGTAAGGCCTATTCTACCATATCGTTCCTTTCCAGGCAATCTTGTCCCGGAGGGAAAAATGCCGGGGTTTTTATAGAAAATAGGCGATCCCCGCGGCAAAGAGCGGCGGTTCTTTGGCGCCGGGAACATTGATCCCCACATAAGCCCCGCTCCGCTCGGGGTGGGCCAGGCAGCCCAAAACTCTTCCGTCCGGGCTGGTCATTCCTTCTACCGCCCCCGTCGAACCGCCGGGGTTATAACGGGAATCCAAAGTCGGATTGCCGTCGGAATCCACGTATTGGGTGGCCACTTGTCCTTTCCCGGCCAAGGCCGCCAGTTCTTCCGCACGGGCGACCAAACGCCCTTCCCCATGGGAAACCGGGAGCGTATAGATTTCACCGGGCCGGCTCTTTTGCAGCCAGGGAGAAAGGGTGGAGACCACTTTAACCCGGGCCATTCGCGAGACATGCCGGCCTAAAGCGTTCACGGTCAGGGCCGGACCGTTCCCGTCCGCTTCCCGGAACTCCCCGTAAGGCACCAAACCCAGCTTGATTAAGGCCTGAAAACCGCTGCCGACCCCCAGGATCAACCCGTCCCGTGCCTGGAGAAACTCCATGACCGCCTCCCGGACGGCGGGACGGCTCAGAACGGTAGCGGCCAATGCCCCCGCCCCGGCCGCCCCGTCGCCGGCGCCGGGACCGCCCGGCAAGACAAGGATCTGCGCTTTTTTAATCATTTTCACCATTTCCGCCAGCGACTCTTCGATCTCCCGCGGGGTGAGGTTCTTCAGCACCAGGGTTTCCACCAGCCCACCCGCCCGGCGGAAAGCTTCGGCCGTATCATATTCACCGTTTGTTCCGGGGAAAACCGGGATGAAAACCCGGGGTTTGGCTATACGGACCGCAGCCTTTTGCCCCCGGGCCTCCCCGGAGAAGGAGTACCGGGGCGGCGCGCCGGGAACAGTTCCATTCCGGGTGGGAAAAACTGTTGCCAACGGCTCCTCCCATTTTTCGACCGCCTCGGCCAGGGATATTTCCACCCCGTTTACCCTGATTACCGGTTCGGCCAGGGTAACACCCAACTCCCGGTATTCCAGTCCCGCGAGGAGCCGGGCCGGTTCTTCTTCCGCCGGTATCTCCAAGAGCAGGGAGCCGTAGGCGGGAAGGAAAAGGGTATGGCGCTCCATCTCCGCCTTAAGATCCAGGCCGATCCCGTTGCCAAAAGCCATTTTGGAAAGGGCCGCCGCCGTCCCTCCGTCCTTCACCGCCTGCGCGGCCAGGATCTTTTCCTCGCCGATCAGTTGATAAAGGCGGGCCAGATTCTCTTTCAGTTGCCGGAAATCCGGCAGCTCATTTTCATCCCGCCGCACCGGCAGCAAGACCACCCGGCTGCCCGGCCGTTTAAACTCCGGCGAGATTACCCTCCGGACATCCACCGGACAGACGGCCACCGCCACCACGGTAGGCGGGACGTCGAGGTCCTTAAAGGACCCGGACATGCTATCCTTTCCTCCCACCGCCGGGATGCCCAGTTCGGTCTGGGCATGATAGGCGCCGAGGAGGGCGGCAAAAGGTTTTCCCCATTTTTCCGGGTCTTCCTCCAGCCGCTCGAAATACTCCTGCAAGGTCAGGCGGATCCGCCGGTAATCACCGCCGGCGGCCGCAATTTTGGCCACCGCTTCCACCACCGCGTAAAGCGCCCCGTGGAAGGGACTCCATTTCCCCACAACCGGGTTATACCCGTAGGTCATCAGAGTCCCGGTCGTGGTGCGGCCGTTCACCACCGGAAGCTTGGCCGCCGCGCACTCGGCCGGTGTCAGCTGGTAGATGCCGCCCAAGGGCATTAAAACCGTGCCGGCCCCGACGGTGCTGTCAAACATCTCCACCAGGCCTCTTTGGCTGCAGACATTCAGCCGTTGCAGGTTTTGCAACCAGGCGGCGGCGAGACCGGGGGCCGTTTCCACGGCGGCCGGCAGCTTCCGGAAAACATTCGCCTTTTCCTCCGGCCTTCCAACTTTTACCCGGGCGGTCGGCCTTACCCCGCCGCTGTCCAAAAAGGCCCGGTCCAGATCGAGAATGGTTTCTCCCCGCCAAAACATCTTGATGCGCCGTCCCGGGGTCACGACGGCAATCTCCGCCGCTTCCAGGTTCTCTTCCCGTGCCGCCCGGATGAAGGAAGGAGCGTCTTTCCCGGCCACCACCACGGCCATCCGCTCCTGGGATTCGGAGATTGCCAGTTCGGTACCGTCCAAGCCCGCATATTTTGTGGGCACCGCGTCCAAGTTAATCTCCAGACCCTCGGCCAGTTCGCCGACGGCCACCGCCACCCCGCCGGCGCCAAAATCATTGCATTTTTTGATCATCCGCGCCACTTCAGGCCGGCGGAACAAGCGCTGGATCTTCCGTTCGGTGACCGGATCGCCTTTTTGCACCTCGGCGCCGCAGGTGAAAAGGGACTCTTCCGTCTGGGTGCGGGAAGAACCGGTGGCGCCTCCGCATCCGTCCCGGCCGGTCCGGCCGCCCAACAGAATGACCACATCGCCGGGGACCGGTTTATTCCGGCGCACATTTTCCCGCGGCGCCGCGCCGATGACCGCGCCCATCTCCATCCTTTTCGCCAGGAATCCCTCGTCGTAGACCTCCGCCACCAAACCGGCGGCCACGCCCACCTGGTTCCCGTAGGAACTGTACCCCGCCGCGGCCTGGGTTGTAATCATGTACTGCGGCAACTTGCCCGGCAAGGTTTCCTGCGCACCCGGCCGCGGGTCCCCGCTCCCCGTGAGGCGCAGGGCCTGATAAACATAGGCCCGCCCGGAAAGGGGGTCGCGAATCGCCCCGCCCAGGCAGGTGGCGGCCCCGCCGAAAGGCTCTATCTCCGTGGGATGATTATGGGTCTCGTTTTTAAACATCACCAGCCATTCCTGGGTTTCTCCGTCCACCTCGGCCTCCACCACAATACTGCTGGCGTTGATCTCGTCGGAAACTTCCAAATCAGGCAAAAGCCCCTTTTCCCTCATCTCTCTCATCGCGGCCGTAGCCAGGTCCATTAAGGTAACCGCTCTTTTCTCCCGGCCGTCCCTCCGCCGGGAGGCCAGGTACCGCTCGTAAACGCGGCGGAACAAATCGGCATAAGGACCCCCGGCAAACTCCACTTCCTCAAGACCGGTCAAGAAAGTGAGGTGCCGGCAGTGATCGGACCAGTAGGTGTCCAAAACCCGGAGCTCGGTAACGGTCGGCTCCCTTCGTTCCGTATCACGAAAATAATCCCGGCAAAACTCCAGGCTTGCCCGGGACATCACCAGGTTCATCCGGGTACGCAACGTCTCCAGTTCTTCCCGGGTCATAGCGGTAAAACCGGTGAGGCGGGTCACCCCTTCCGGCGCCTCATATTCCTCTACCAGCGTCGCCGGTTTTTCCGGCGAAGCCTCCCGGGATTCAAGGGGGTTGATGCAGTAATCTTTAATCCGCTGCATCTCCCGGTCGTCTATCTCCCCGGCCAACAGAAGCAGTTTGGCTACGCGCACCGCCGGTCTGGCGTTGGGAGTAAGAATCTGAAGGCACTGGACAAGGGAAACGGCCCGCTGGTCGTACTGGCCCGGCAGATACTCGACGGCCAATACACGGGTTTCCTTCTCCACCGGCAGTTCCTCGTCGTAAATCAGATCTACCGTCGGGTCGGCAAAAACCGTATGCCGCGCTTCCCGGTAGACAGCTTCGGAAAGCCCTTCCACGTCATAGCGGTAAACAACCCGCACTCCCGTTAGCCCCGGCAGAGACAAATTCTCTTTCAGTTCCCGCAGGAGCCGGCGGGCTTCAACGGCAAACTCCGTTTTTTTCTCCACATAAATCCGCCTGACAACCTCTTTTTGCACCATTTATCCTCCATTACAAAAAATCTCTTTTTAATTATAAACGAAACCGCCGGGAAGGGGAATAGTCATTTCCATTTTACCGTCATCTGAAACCGGTACTTGTCACCCCTGTACGCCGCAGTGGTATATTCAATCCGCCGGCCGTCGGCCAGATAAGTCACCCGTTCCACCAGAAGAACCGGGGCCCCCTCCGGAATTTTTAAGACTTCCGCCATTTGGCGGTTGGCCAGCCCCGCCTCCAGAAATTGCTCGGCGCCCGCCAATTCCAAATGGTACTCTTTTTTCAAAAAAACCTCCGCCGAGAGGGATTCCAGATCGGCATGGAGCAATTGCGGGCAAATATGATAAGGAATATAGAGCGTTTCCAGGGCCAGGGGTTCACCGTTGGCCGTCCGCACCCGCTCAATCAGTATGACCTCGGTCTCTTCTCCCACATCAATCTTTTTCCCCAGGAACGGAGCGGCTTTGACCTTGACTATCTCCTTCTTTAACACTTTGCCCCCGGGAACAAGCCCCCGGCGTTTCATATCCTCCGTAAAACTGGTCAGGCTGCCCGGGTCTTGATGCCGCCGGGACCCGACCACAAAAGTCCCTTTACCGCGCCGCCGCACCAGCAATCCTTCATTGACCAAAGCGCCGACGGCCTGTTTTACCGTAATCCTGCTCACCTCATACCGCCGGCATAATTCTTGTTCGGTGGGGAACTGGTCCCCCGGCTTTAAAGTTCCCGCTTCAATCTGCTGTCGCCATATCTCTTTGATTTGTAAATACAACGGAACAGGATTTTCCTTATCAATATTCATTTTCCCGGTGCCGGTATCCGTTCAGGTCCCCGGCCCCCCTCCCTCCTTTCTTAACTTGATTTTACAGCTCCTGGTCATTTTTGTCAATTTTTTGCAAGCAGGGAGGGGGGAAGACATATTTGATATGTCAATATATTTAATCCTTTTTGGGCCGCGGAAACTCCCGGGTCTCTACCATGGGTTGTTCATCTGGATCAAGTCCAGATTAGTGTGTAAATCCGGGTCTCCCCAACCTTCCCTCCCTTTTTTCTTTTTTAAACCCGGAAAAAATTTTGATTGATCCACCGCCCAATTTCTAGTATAATGCTACCAGGTGATATTAGAAGGTAATATAAGGAGGGGTGAAAATGAGCGGAAAGTCCCGGCAGATGCGGGAAAGGCAAGCCAAAATTTTGGCGGAAATCAAGAGGAACCCCTTTATCACCGATGAAGAACTGGCTTCCATCTGTCAAGTCAGCATTCATACGATCCGGGCGGACCGCAAGCGGACGGGCATTCCTGAAGTACGGGAAAGAACAAAGGATGTCGCCCGGTTTTTGTTCGGTCAGGCGAAAACCCTTTCCGCCCAAGAAATCACCGGCGACCTCCTCGAAATCGTGCTGGACCGGGAAGGTCTTTCCTTGCTTGACACCACGGAAGAGATGACGATCAAAAAATCGGGCATTGTCCGCGGCCATGTTCTATTCGCGCAGGCCAACACGTTGGCCAACGCCATTGTCGATGCCGATCTGGCCTTAACCAGGGAATGCCGGATAAAATACCTGGCCCCGGTCCGCGCCGGCGAACGGGTACTGGCCAAAGCGCGGGTCATCGGAGCCAAAGGTCGGAGAAAAGAAGTGGAGGTTGTCATGAAGACCAGGCAAAAGCTGGTTTTCAAGGGGGTCTTTACCATTCTCTGTCTGGACACCAGGTTTGCCGCGCGCTTAAAAATCAAGGGGAAAAATGAAGTTTGAAGGGGGAAAAATCATGAAAAAAGTCGGCTTGACGGCCATCGGGACCTATGTTCCGGAAAAAAGATTAACCAACCATGATTTGGAAAAAATGGTCGACACCACTGATGAGTGGATCACTTCCCGTACCGGAATTAAAGAAAGGAGAATCGCCCCGGAGGAGATGAGTTGTGCGGAAATGGCGGTCAGGGCGGCCCAAAACTGTCTGGCCAAAACCGACGCCCGCCCCGATCTGCTGATTTCTTCCACCGCCACCCCGGATTATTCCTCGCCCTACCAGGCCAGTATCGTCGCCAATCGGCTGCAATTGACCAACCTGGGTGCTTTCGACCTTAACGCCGTCTGTTCCGGTCTGGTGTACAGTCTGGCCGTCGCCCGGAGCATGATGCTGACCGGGAATTACCGTCACACCCTGATCACAGCCAGTGAAAAAATGTCGGCGGTGACCGACTACACCGACCGGTCAAGTTGTATCCTCTTTGGCGACGGCGCCGCCGCCCTTATGTTGAGCACCGAGAATCCGGAACATGAAATTCTCACTACCGAACTGGGTCTCGATGCCACCGGCTGCGATTATGTGGTGATGAGAGGGCCCGGCAAAGACTTTTATTTCCGGCAGGAGGGCCGGAAAGTTTTTAAATTCGCGGTCACGATCATAAACAAGATGATCGACAGCCTCACCCGGAGTTGCGGCATCCATAAGAACGACGATTTCTATATCATCCCCCACCAGGCCAACTACCGGATGATGGAAGCGGTAGCCCGCGAACGGGGCATACCGATGGACCGTTTTATTACCAATATCGACCGCTACGGCAACACTTCCTCCGCTTCCATTGGTTTGGCCCTGGCCGAGGCCTGGGAAGAACAGCGGTTTAAAAAGGGTGACCTACTGTTGCTTATCGGTTTTGGTGGCGGTTTAAGCTGGGCGGGAGCGGTAATCAAGTGGTAATCTCCGCTCCCCCTTTTCTTTCCCGGATCTTTTTCACCAGCGCCCGGAGCCCCCACAGGTAACTGTCGGCGCCGAAACCGCAAATCCTGCCCATAACGACCGGCGCCACCAGGGAGGTGTGGCGAAAATCCTCCCGGCGGTAGATATTGCTTAAGTGCACTTCCACAGCGGGCAGGCCGACGGCGGCGAGGGCATCCCGCAAGGCCACGCTGGTATGGGTATAGGCGGCCGGGTTCAAGAGAATGCCCGCACAATCTTCCCCGGCCTTTTGCACCTCGGCCACGAGGTCTCCCTCATGATTGGACTGGATAATCCTCAGTTCAACCTGCAATTCTTCGGCGGTTTGCCGGAGTTCCCTGTTGATATCGGCCAGCGTCTGCCGTCCGTAAATTTCCGGTTCCCTTTTCCCAAGGAGGTTCAAGTTGGGACCGTGCAAAACCAGAATCTTCATGCTTTCCCTCCTTAGCGGGCGCCCATACGCCGGAGCGCTTCGTAAATAAGGTCCTGCGGTACATCTTCGCGGAGAAAAACTTCCCCGGTTTTCCGGGGCAGAACAAACCGGATTTTCTCCCGGTGTACTTTTTTATCCAAAAACATCCGGCGGTAAAGATGCTCCGCGGAGTATTTTTTCGTCAGCGTGACCGGCAAGGCAAATTTTCTTAATAGAGTCGCCGTTTCCTCCCGTACGTCCGGCCCGCAGCAGCCCAGGAGTTCGCCGATGGTCGCCGCGCCCGCCATCCCTAAAGCCACCGCCTCGCCGTGACGGAAGACCCGGTAACCGGTCTCCGCTTCCAGGGCGTGGCCGATGGTGTGCCCGTAGTTTAAAATCGCCCGTAACCCGTGCTCTTTCTCATCTTCTTCCACCACTCGCGCTTTGATTTCACAAGCCCGGTAAATCACTTCGGAAAAAAGAGCAAGGGAGCGCCCGTTGATCTCCTCCGCCCGGGCTGACAAATAAGCGGCAAAAGCGGCATCCCTGATTAAGCCGGCCTTAATCACCTCGGCCAGCCCGGAGCGGATTTCTCTCTCCGGAAGGGTCAACAAAGTCTCGGGGTCGGACAAGACCGCCGCCGGCTGGTAAAAAGCGCCGATTAAATTTTTCCCTTGCCGGTGGTTAACGCCCACCTTGCCCCCGACCGCACTGTCGACTTGGGCCAGAAGGGTGGTGGGGACCTGAACAAAAGGAATACCCCGGAGGTAGGTGGCGGCGGCAAAACCGGTCAGATCCCCGATCACCCCGCCGCCGAGTGCGATCAGGACCGAGGTTCTTTCCAGACGCAACGCCGCCGCTTGGTCATAAATCCGTTTCACCTGCGCCAAGGTTTTGTATTTCTCCCCGTCCGGCACTTTCAGCGCCGTCACGGCGAACCCGGCTCTTTTCAGGCCGTCAAGTAAAGGGGGTAAATAAAAACGGGCCACGGTGGGATTGGTCACCACCAACGCCTTACCGCCCAAGCCTTTCTCCCGCAGCAGCCGGCCGCTTTCCGGCAAAATCCCCGGTTTAATTGTAATCTCGTAACTTCTCTCCCCCAGTTCAACCCTTAATCTTTTGGCCAACCGCCTTTTCCTCCCCTCTCTGCTTCCTCCGGCGCCAACGTGAGGGCGATTATCCGGTCCGCCACTTCTTCCGGGCTCAACCCGGCGGTATTGACCGTCAGATGGGCCTGACGGTAAAAGGGTTCTCTTTCCACCGCCAGACGGGCCAAAATGTCCGCGGGCCGCCCCCCCGAAAGCAAGGGCCGGCCCAGCCCTTTGCCCACGCGTCGGCTCAACTCTTCCACCGGGGCGGATAAATAGACCACCACCCCGGCTTCCTTCATATCCCGGAGATTCGCCGGATCTTTTACCGTACCGCCGCCGGCGGCAATCACCGCCTTTTTACAGCCAAGCACGGCCAGGAGAACTTCCCTTTCCAACCGGCGAAAACCGGCTTCTCCCTGGCGGGCGAAAATTTCAGGTATTTCCATGCCTGTCTTCGCCACAATCAAACGGTCCAGATCGTAAAACCGCCACCCGGTTTTCTTCGCAATAATCCGAGACACCGTGGTTTTGCCGCTGCCCATATTGCCGATTAAAATTATATTGTTGCGGGCTGCCATTGGATTTCCTCCAGATAACGTTGCCATGCTCTTTTTATCTCAGGATAAGAATCCCGGCCGAATTTTTCCAGGAAAGCATCGGCCAAAACCCAAGCCACCATGGCTTCGGCCACCACTCCGGCGGCGGGGACGGCCGTAACATCCGACCTTTCCACGGCCGCCCGCACGGGACGCCGATCGGTTAGGTCCACGGAAGGCAACCCCCGGTACAAGGTGGGAATGGGCTTCATCACCGCCCGGATCAGTAAAGGCTCCCCGTTGCTCATGCCGCCCTCCAGGCCCCCGGCGTTGTTCCGCAAACGGTAAAAACCTCGTTCCGGCTGGAAAGCGATGGGATCGTGCGCTTCCGAACCGGGAAGGGAAGCGAAGGAGAAACCCAGTCCGGTTTCCACCCCTTTTATCCCCGGGATACTCATTACCGCCTGGGCCAGCCGGGCATCCAGGCGGCGGTCCCAATGGACATAAGAACCAAGGCCGGGAGGGACGCCCCGGGCATAGACCAAAAAAACGCCCCCCAACGACTCCCCTTTCTCCCGGGCTTCATCAATCGCTTTCATCATCTCCGCCGCTATCCGCTGGTCCAGACAACGGACCGGCGACTCTTCCACCTTTTTCTGCTCCTCGTCACTGAGGGCCCGGCAGTCATCACTTACGACCTGGCCAATCTGTAGAACATGACTGCCGATCCGGATCCCAAATTTCGATAACAAGAGGCGGGCAAAGGCGCCGGCGCCGACCCGCGCCGCCGTCTCCCGGGCGCTGGCCCGTTCAAGCACGTTTCGTAAATCCGTAAACCCGTATTTAAAGGCCCCGGCCAGGTCGGCGTGGCCGGGGCGGGGGGCGGTCACTTTCACTCCGACTCCGTCCAGCCGGTCGTCGCCTTGGATTTCAATCCTTTCCCCGCCGTTTTTGGCGAAGGGGTGCATTGCCCCGGCCCAGTTTTCCCAATCCCGGTTGGCAATGAGAAAGGAGATGGGGCTGCCGAGGGTCATCCCGTGACGTAAACCGGAAAGGATCTCCACCCGGTCTTTTTCAATCTGCATCCGGCCGCCCCGCCCGTATCCTTTCTGCCGGCGGGACAACTCCCGGTCGATCGCTTCTTTCTCTATTCTTACCAGGGCGGGGTAGCCCTCAATCACCACCACCAGCGCCCGTCCGTGGGATTCCCCGGCCGTTAAAAACCGCACAACCAACTCTCCTTTCCAACCCGGGATACGAAAAAAAGCCGAAACCCGGCTTTGGTTTGCTCATTGTTTATCATGTTTGGGATTCTTGCTGACCACATCCACCGCCTGCATGACCGCCAGCAAAGCATCGGTCCGTACCTGGCGGTCGGATTGCTCGACACGGGCAAAGATCTCGCCCTCCGGGGTGGTGGCATATCTTCCTTTTATGTTAGTCAGGGCCAGGGCAATGACATCTTCCCGGCAGCGGTCGCAAGAACAAAAATCGGAGCGGGCTTTCTTTACATCCTGGAAAACCTCTTTCACCACGTCCTCCATGAAATTCTTCAGGGACATCTTTTCCCCTCCTTTTTTCCAAGTTAATACCGGTCGTCAACAATCTGGTCAACCGGCCGGGGCAGAATAATGATCTGGCCGGTTGTCAGTTGCGTCACTTCACTTATTTGGTTAATATCCATCAACAACTCGACGATCACCCCGTATCTCTTGGCCAAACGCCACAAAGTTTCCCCTGCTTGCAACGGGTAAAGGTGATTGGCGGGAATCGGAATAATCAAATCAGTTCCCCCCGGCACGCTAAAGGAGGACAAATTATTGGCCTGGATAATGGTTTCCACCGGTATTCCGTATCTACGGGCGATCCCGGCTATGGTGTCCCCGCTTTGCACCCTGTATATGATCGTCAGGCCAACCGGAACCGCCGGTTCCGTTTCTTCCGCCAACGGCCGTCTTGGTTCTTTTGTCCCCATTTCTTCTCCGGATTTTCCGGTCTCACCCTGTTTTTCTACGGGAAGGGGCGTCTCCGGTACGGCGGTCGGAGGAACGGGAAGAGGCGGGGAAGATTCCCCGGAATCTTTTTTCCCGGAACCGCCCAACTCCACCACTTCCACTTCCCATAAGGTTCCACCTGTTCCCTGTCCCGGCCGGGCGGTAACGGCGAGAACGGCGGCGGGAGGAGTCTCCTCTTTGGCCGTCTCCGGTTGCTCTTCCACCAGTTCAATCCGGATAATCTCTTGCTCCTGCGGTGTTTCCGAAGGGGAAGGGAATACCGGCGCGGCACCGGCGGCGGCCGCCGTCTCCGGAGGGAAGGAGCCGCCGGAAGAAGGAGTGATTAAGATACAAAGCTCCGTTTTTCCCCCGGGAAATTCCTGCAGGGAAGAGAAGAGCCGGCCGAGGAGCGGGAGGTCGGTTGGGGGCTGAATTCCGTTCCAATTTCCGCCGGCGCTTACCAAATTTAAACCGGAAACAACCAGACTCTCCCCTTCGGCCAGGTTGATCACTGTGCCGGCCCGCTCGCTTTCCAACACCGGAACGGCCGTTCCTCCGGCCTCCCTCCAGCCTTTTATCCTGTTAACCTCGGTTTGTAATACCACGGTCACCCCATGCTCATGAGAGAAAGAAGTAACGGCCAGATCGACCCCGACCTTGCGGTATTCTATTCTTGTCCCTTCTTCCGTCTCGGTGACGACCGGCAACAAATCCCCGATAAACTGCAGGTTTTCCCTGTTTCCCGGGGCGGTAAAAGCAAGCGCCCGCCGTTCTCTGAGTTCTCCCCGGCTTTTTATGGCGGCGGCCTGTTCCCGGCTGACCCGGATAAACTCCGGGGAACCGGAGAACAGGGAAAGATTCTCTTCTTTCCTCAGGGACTGCCAGGCCTCGACGGCCATTTCCAGAACGGAAATTTCCCCGGCCATATCCGGTACGGGATTACGCAAATCTGCCAGGAGCTCCCCGATCATCTGATGTTCAAGTATACTGGTGCGTATCTTTAATTCCTTTCCCGCCGGCTCGATTTGCAGCCGCCCGGCAGGAAAGGCCGCTGTCAACAGGGTGATTAACTCTTCCCGGTCGAGGGAACCGGGATCATACGCCCGCGTTTCCATGTTTTCATAATCTTTAAATGTTTGGTCATTACCAACAATTACTGTCCGGGCCGGGAGATCCCATTGATATGAATAACCATAAGTCCGGGCCAGTTGCTCTACGGCTTCGGCAACCTCGATTCCATCCCGGAATTTGATGTTCACCCGCGGTCCGGGCCCGGTCCTCCGGTCGAGCAGCACCCGGATCCCCCCTATTTTCCCCAGGCCTTGCAAGACCTCGCCGATCCCGGCGTCCATAACCCGGAAATTGGTCAGGTTGCCCGCGGGCTCTGTACTCCGGACGGAAAAGGAAGAAAGAAAAATGAAGACCGGCAACAAAATCATGGTTGCTATGTTTCTGGTTTTCCTGGTCGGCGCTGGCATTTCCATCCTCCTCAACGGCCGCCTTGGCCTTGGCCGGGCAATGAAAGTCCCGATTATAAATATTTCTTTTTTGCTCTTTCTTTTCCTGCCTGGAGAAGAAAGTTGCCGGCACCGGTTCCCGGCGGCGGCGCCCTACCGGTCTAGAACCCTCTCCAGTGCGGCGCGTAAGGGCTCTTCCGGCGGCATCCGGCCGGTCCATATTTGACAGGAGAGCATTCCTTGGTAAATTAACATTCCCAAGCCGCCCAGGACCGGGAGGCCCCTTTCCCTGGCTTTTTTCAGCCACAACGTCTCCCGGGGACGGTACACCAGGTCACAGATGAGGCACCCCGTCGGGCACCTCTCCAGGGGAAAGGGGGGAGCCTCGCCGGCGGCCGGGTACATCCCCAAAGAAG
The DNA here is from genome assembly GCA_036678685.1 of Bacillota bacterium. Lineage (GTDB taxonomy): Bacteria > Bacillota > UBA4882 > UBA10575 > UBA10575 > JAZIHH01. The sequence goes on along the minus strand of JAZIHH010000020.1, from coordinate 116,412 downwards.
TGGCGTTAATAACCAAATCGGCGTTGGCCGCCGCTTCGTGGAGTTCCGGGTCGGAAAAACCGCAGCAGGCCGCTGTAAAGCCCAACCGGGCCTGCAAATCTTCGCGCAAGGCTTCGGCCCGTTCTTTGCTCCTGTTCACCAGGTAAAGAGAACCCGCTCCTTCCTGCGCGAGCCGGAAGGCCACGGCCCTGGCGGCCCCTCCGGCCCCAAGAAGGACAATGTTTTTGCCCCGCGGTTCAATCCCGGCTTCCCGGCGTAAGGAGAGAAGAAATCCCTCCCCGTCCGTGCTGTAGCCGATCAATTTTCCGTCCCGGTGCAAAACCGTATTTACGGTCCCGGTTAAAGCGGCATCGCCTTCCACCGCGTCCAAGAAAGGAATGATCGCCTCTTTATGGGGGATGGTAATATTGACTCCCGCCATCCCCAGGCAACGCAGGGCATGGGCGGCGCCCTCGAGGGCGCCGGGTTTTACCTCAAAGGGGAGATAAACCCCGTTTATGCCCAGCGCTTTAAAGGCCTCATTCTGCAAAAGGGGAGAAAGACTATGGCCCACCGGATAACCGAAAATGCCGTAAACGCGGATTATTTCCTGTGTCATGCTTTTTCATCCTTCCCATTAACGACCGCCTGCTCAAACCTGACCAAATATTTCGCGGTAGAAAGAAAAAAACCTGCCGCCTTATGGCCGCAGGAATTTTCTTTTCCCCGAAGACACCGGCCGCCCGTCGGCGCTCCGCCGGGGCCGCCGCCGGTTTTCTTTTTCTTATACTTCCATAATGATCGGTAAAAGCATCGGCCGGCGTTTCATTTTTTCATAAAAATACTGGCCTAAAGTCTCCCGGATCTGACCTTTTATTGACGTCCAGTCGCAATCCCCTTCTTTCGTACATTTCTGCAGAATGGCCTGGACTTTCTTCCGGGCTTCGGCGATTAAATCTTCCGATTCCCGGACATAGACAAAACCCCTGGACACGATATCGGGTCCGGCCAAAACCTGTTTGTTTTCCTTGTCCATCGTAATGACCACAATTAGTATCCCGTCCTCGGCCAGTTGTTTCCGGTCACGAAGGACAATATTCCCCACGTCCCCCACGCCCAAACCGTCGACAAAGACCTGTCCGGCGGGAACCCGGCCGGTAACCGCCCCGTACCCGGGCGCAAACTCCAGGACATCGCCGATTTCTGCAATAAAAACGTTTTTCGCCGGCACTCCCAACTCCTGGGCCAAACGGGCATGTTGCACCAAATGCCGGTATTCCCCGTGGACGGGAACGAAAAACTCCGGCCGCACCAGATTAATCATCATTTTTAACTCTTCCTGCCGGGCGTGGCCGGAAACGTGCACGCCGGTAAGGGTTTCATAAACCACATGTGCTCCCTGCTTGTACAGTTGGTTGATCACCCGGGCGATCAATTTTTCGTTGCCGGGGATGGCGGAAGCGGAAATGATAACCGTATCTCCCGGGACAATCTTTATGATCCGGTGTTCGCCCATGGCCATCCGGGTCAAAGCGGAAAGGGGCTCGCCCTGGCTGCCGGTGGTAAGAATCGCCACCCTTTCATGGGGGTAGCGGTCGATCTCCTCCAGCTCCAGCAGCAGTCCTTCGGGAACCTTTAAATATCCGAGTTCGCAGGCGATGGAGACCACATTGACCATGCTCCGCCCGGCCAGCGCCACTTTCCGGCCGTGGGTTGCCGCACAGTTAATAACCTGCTGAATCCGGTGGATGTTGGAAGCAAAGGTGGTGACAATGATTCTTCCCTCCGCCTTGTAAAAAAGCTCCTCAAACTGCTCGGCCAGGATCCGTTCGGACGGGGTATACCCCTCCCGTTCCACGTTGGTGCTGTCCGAAAGGAGGACCAAGACCCCTTCGTCACCCAAGTCGGCAAATTTCCCAAAATCCAGCGGCGCTCCTTCCACCGGGGTATGATCGACCTTAAAATCGGAAGTATGAACCACGGTTCCGACCGGCGTGTGGATCGCCAGGGCTACTACCCCGGCGATACTGTGGTTGACATGAATGAAATCCACCCTAAAAACGCCGATTTTACGTGTCTCTCCGGGTTGAACCGGGATTAACCGGGCCTGCCCTTCCAGCCCGTGTTCTTTAAGTTTGATCCCCGCCAAGCCCAGGGTCAGCCGGGTCCCATAAATATCCATGTTCAACTGGCGCAACACATAGGGAAGGGCGCCTATATGGTCCTCATGCCCGTGGGTAAGGATCAGCCCTTTGATCTTTTCTTTATTCTCCACCAAGTAGGTGATTTCCGGTATGACCAGATCGATTCCGAGCATCTCCTCTTCGGGAAACATCAAACCGGCGTCAATCACCAGGATTTCATCTCTATACTTCACCGCCAGCATGTTTTTGCCGATTTCGCCCAGTCCCCCCAGGGGGATGAGGGCGATCTTGTCGCGCTTGGACAATAAAAAAAACACCTCCTGCCGTTTTATTTTTATTACTACAAAGACCGTCCCCGCCCGACGGTCTTCAAAGCCGGTAGAATATGGCCTGACTCTTGCTGGAACCAAAACAGGTTGTCACAACTTTCCATAATCTCTTGATAAGTTCTTAACACTTTATTATATCAAATGCGGCAATATAAAGCAAAAATTTTTTCTGCTGCGTTGTTGCCCGCGGTATTTTTAATTTTCCTCAAATTTTTATCAATATACCCGGCCGAAACCGGGTTTGCCTCTCTTAGGCGGGTTATTCTGCCGCCCGCCGGAAGCTTGGTGAGAAGTACCGGTCTTTTTAGTTTTTTCTCCGGGGCAATACCGCCGGGGCCGGTTTGGCATAACCGGCCAGAACAGCAAGTTCTCCGCGCAATTTATACTCCCCCAGGCAGGCGGGAAGGAGAAAGGAATCGCCATATCCCAGGGAATAAGCCTTTCCTTCGTACCAAAGCTCCCCTTTTCCCGCCACGGCAATCATCACGGCAAAAGACTCCGGTCCGCAGGTCATCACCTTTTCCCCGGTCACCCGGTGATAATAAAGGGAAAAATACGCGTTTTCCAGGAGAAAACCATCTTTCTCCCGTCCCGGGGTCAAGACGCCGGGCGGAGGCTTGCCAAACTCAATCACCTGCAAAGCTTTCTCCACGTGCAGGCGGCGGGAACGCCCGTTTTTATCCACCCGGTTCCAGTCATAAACGCGGTAAGTAAGGTCGGAATTCTGCTGTAATTCCACCACCATAATCCCGCCGCCCAGGGCATGGACCAGCCCGGCGGGGATGGGATAGACTTCCCCCGGCCTCACCTCCACTTCGTTCAGACACCGCTCCAACTCGCCCCGTTCAAGGGCGGAGGCAAAATCCTCCCTGGTGATCCCGGGCCGGAGCCCGTAAACGATTTTCGCTCCCGGCCGGGCCTTGAGAATGTACCAGACTTCGGTTTTACCCGCCTCTCCTTCCTCTCGCCGGGCAAATTCATCGTCCGGGTGCACCTGTACGGATAAGACTTCCCGGGCATCGAGAATTTTTAGTAAAAGAGGAAAGTTGTCGCCGGGCATTTCCCTTCCCAACAGCGCCGGTCCGTACTCCCGGACCAGTTCCGCCAGGGCCTTTCCCCGCAGGGGACCTTCCGCCACCCGGCTCATCGCCTCTTTCCTGCAGGTTATCTCCCAACTCTCGCCAATCCTCTCCCCGGGGATCGGGCGTCCCAGTTCGTCCCGGAGGCTGGTGCCTCCCCAGATCCGTTCTTTATAAACCGGTTGGAAGCGCAAAGGGTACAACACTTTTTCAACCTCCTCTCCACCCTTGCCCGTGTCTTTCCATTGGCGGTTATTCCGGTTGGGGAACTCCGGCCGGCCAGGGAAGAAAAACAAAGCCGGCCCCGGAAAAAGTTCTTTTGCCCTGTTTCTTCCCAGACTGCGGGTTCATATTCTGTAGCGTAGGGGAGAAACTGTTCCCCGCGAAAATTAGACGAGAGGAGAATCCGGATATGGCTGATACGGGCGTGTTCCGTCGGGATAGGGATAATTGTTTTCCTTTGCTGATCATTCTACTTCTGCTTTGTTGCCTGTGCGGTAACAACCTGTTCTAACTTAACAAACACCGGGACCCGGGACTCTCCGGGTCCTTCCCGTTTCTTTGTTCCTATCATTAAAAAACCTCTTCCGCCGGAAGAGGTGTTTTTTCGTTCTGGAGCCGGCGACCGGACTTGAACCGGTAACCTGCTGATTACAAATCAGCTGCTCTGCCAATTGAGCTACACCGGCATAACCAGCAATCATATTCTAACACAAGCCTTCCCCGAATTCAAGTGGGTTCCGGCAAAATCCTTTCCCCCATAATAGCAACCTCTTCTAACAAGGCGGGAGCTTTTGCGGCCATGCTTTGCCACAGTCGGGGCTTGATCGTTTGCCAATCCCCGGTGAGCGTAGCCAGCCTTTTCAGGGTAAAATACTCCTCCCTGCCCGGACGCTCGGCGAAATTCAATACCCCAAGGTAAAGCGCGCGTCTGTTTTCACCCAACATCCGGTGGAGGGCGGCCAGACGCAGACGGTAAAGGTAACGGCCGGACGGGGCCGCAAACAGCGGCAAAGCCTTCTGCAACAGGTTCTTCGCCTCCCGGTACTTTCCTTGTTCCTCCAAATAATCCAAAAGCGGTAACAAGCGGCGGCAATCCGCCAGGCACCAGCGGGCCAACTCTTGAAAATTTTCTGTTCCGGACAACAACTTGGCGGCCAGGCGGATCCCCCGCACCCCGGCAAGAAAGTTCCCTTCCCCTTCAACTTTCGGCCGGAGCAGTTCCAAGAGAAATTTCCCGCCTTTGACCGCGCACAACCGGTGAAAAAAGGGGTAAAATTTCTCTTCTTCCTCGCCGGACAAGGGGGAGTTTAAATAATAGTCCAGAAGTTTTTCGCTTATCCTGGCGGGGATCTGCTGTTCCGGGCGCCGGCCCAGCAATGCCACCAAGGCCGCAACATCACCGGCGGCCGTCTCCCCCGCGGCAAGAGAAAGACAAAAATCCAGCATTTTCTCGGCCAGGAGGAGCAGGGCCGGCCAGGCTTTCCCAGGTTCCTCCTGCAACCCGTCTTCCACGGCGGCCAGCAAGTTACCCCACCGTTCCTCCCAAAGCCGCCGGCTCAACCAGGGGGACCCGGTATCCAGTTGCAAACTCTTGACCAGGTATAAGAGGCCGGGTAGCGAAACCCGCCTCCTCTTCCCCTCGTCCGCCCCGGCCAGGAGTTTTTTCACCAATTCCGCTTCTTCCAGGGCCGCCCGGTAAAGGAGCTCAACGGCATCGGTCCGCGACAAGCGGGCAATGCTCTCCGTCAACTCCTCCACCGGTGTAAACTTCTCCGGTTCCGCCAGCCACCCCCATAAAAGGGCCGCCGCATGCCGGCAGCGGGCCCTCCGCTCCCAACAGGAACACTCCGTCTGCCACCCCTTCCCCAGCCGTCTGACTCTGACCCGGTAATGGTCCAAACTGCCGGCGACTTTTCCCTGCCATATTCCGTCCCCATAATAGGTCGCCCAGACCAATCCTTCCCGCCAGTATTCCCGGGCTGTTTTCCACTGTTCCGGGGTAAAGAGTTTTAATACTTCCTGCCTGACCTTTTCCACGGCTTTCACCATCCACAACCGGCCTCCGCCGGCCCGGTAAACGGCGCCGGGCATATAACTCATTTATAATAATGCGGTTTTCTCTCGGCCAACTCCTTCTTCTTGGCGTCATTAAACCGGTCGACGGTAGAAAGGTAGCCGGTGATCCGGCGCACCCGGCGGATAAAATCGGAACCGCAGGCCGGGCAGTTCCCGGGGAAAATACCGTGTTTGCCGCAGGCGTGACACTCGTCCACTGGAAAGTTGATGCCCACATAACCCATGTCGCAGGCGGCCATCTTCCTTAAAATCGCCTCCACCGCCTCGAGATTGTCGACCGGCGGCGCATCCAACTCCACATAGCTGATATGACCGGCATTGGTCAACCGGTGGAAAGGCCCCTCCAAAACGATCTTTTCGTAACAACTGATCTCGTGACTGACGGGAAGATGAAAACTGTTGGTATAATACTCTTTATCCGTAACTCCCGGAATCCGGCCGAAGCGTTGCCGGTCCAAAGCCACAAAACGGCCGGCAAGACCTTCCGCAGGCGTGGCCAGCAGGGTAAAGTTGAGGTCATATTCTTCACAGAATTCATCAACCCGCCGGCGCATGTGGCTCACAATCTCCAGGCCCAGCCGGTGGGCGGCGTTATCCTCCCCGTGGTGCGAACCGGTTAAAACAATAAGGGTTTCCGCCAGCCCGATAAAACCGATGGAAAGGGTGCCATGCTTGATCACGGGCTCGATCGCATCGTCCGGACGCAGTTTTTCCGAACCCATATACAAACCCTGTCCCATCAGAAAGGGCATATCCTTTACTTTTAATTTCGCCTGGACCCGGAAACGGTGATAGAGCTGTCCGGCTGCGAGATTCAGCATCCGGTCGAGATGGCGGTAGAAAGCTTCGAGATCCCCTTTGGCCTTTAACGCCAGACGGGGCAGGTTAATGGTGGTGAAAGAAAGATTGCCCCGCCCGGTGGAGACCTCCGGGCCGTGCCGGTTGGCAATCACCCGTGTCCGGCAACCCATGTAACTTACTTCCGTGCCGTAAGGGGAATTAAAACTGCTGTCCATAAAGGAAAAGGTGGGATTAAGCCGCCGGGCGGCGGTCCTCATCGCCAGCTGGAAAAGGTCGTAGTTCGGGTCGCCCGGTTCAAAGTTGACTCCTTTTTTCACCCGGAAGATGATGTTGGGGAAGATCGGGGTCTCCCCCCGCCCCAGTCCCCGTTCGTGGGCCAGGAGGAGTGAACGGGTGACCAGCCGTCCCTCGGGAGTGGTATCCGTACCCAGATTAATACTGCTAAACGGTACCTGGGCCCCGGCCCGGCTGTGCATGGAGTTGAGATTATAAATCAACGCCTCCATGGCCTGAAAAACCTCGTCCTCACTGGCTCCTCGCACAAAGGGCGCCATGTCCCGGTCAAAAAAGGCAAAAGACTGGCCCCCGTGCATGTCATTTTGCGAGCTTTGCAAAATAATGGCCGCCAAAGCCGAGGCGGAAGAGATCCTCTTCGGCGGACGTATGTAACCGTGGCCGTTGTCGAACCCTTCGGTCAGCAGTTTTGCCAAGGGAATTTGAATACAGGTCAAGGTTTTTCCGTAAAAATCCAAGTCGTGGATATGGATATCCCCCTCCAGATGCGCCTGGGAAAACTCCTCGGGGATCAAGCGGTACAGGTAATACCTTTTGCTGGCCGCCGAAGCGATCTGCAGCATCTTGGCAGAGGGCGAGTTGCTGATATTGGCGTTCTCCCGGTTGGTCTCCACCAGGATTTCCTCCACCGCGTCCATAAGTTCCGATTTGGTCTCCCGGAGGCGGGTGCGCCGGTCGCGGTAGAGAATATAGGCCTTGGCGGTTTTGGCATGTCCGGTCTCGATCAAAACTTTTTCAACGGCGTCTTGTACCTCCTCCACCGTAGGAATACCCGGGCCCTTCGTTTTGGCCAGATAATTGGTGACGACCCAAGCCAGTTCTTCCGCCAGTTGCCGGTCTTCGCCGCCGACAGCCCGAGCGGCCTTAAAAATAGCGTCGGCGATTTTGCTCACATTAAATTCGACGATTCTTCCGTCCCTCTTCTGAATCGAACGAAAGGTATAATCCGGTGTCCGCGACAAGGTAACCAGTCTGGCTTTTGGCCTTTGCTGACGCAATTCGTTTTGAGTCTTGGCCATTTTCCCGCTCCTTTCCTTTATTGCTGCTTTCTTGCCTGTAAAAGACGGTGCAGTTCTTTCATAAAAATATCAAGATCTTTAAACTGCCGGTAGACAGAGGCAAAACGCACGTAGGCAACTTCATCGAGTTCTTTAAGGCGTTCCATGACCAGTTCGCCAATGACGGCGCTGGGAACCTCATTATCGGTCCGTTTGCGTATCTCCTGTTCCACCCCGGTCACCAGCTTTTCTATTTTTTCAAAAGAAAGGGGCCGTTTTTCACAGGCTTTCAAGAGACCGGTCAAAATTTTCTGGCGGTCAAAGGGTTCACGCCGCCTATCCTTTTTTATGACAATCAAGGGTTCCTGTTCCGGCCGTTCGTAGGTGGTATATCTTTTTTCACACTCCAAACACTCGCGCCGGCGGCGGATGGTCATTCCCTCCTCCGCCGCCCGGGAGTCAACCACCCGGCTCTCCGGGTGATTACAATACGGGCAACGCACTTTTTATCCCCCCTCCCGGTAAGATCGAGGACCGCCGGTCCGTCCGGTGTTATTCCGCCGCAGAGGCCGGAATACAATATATAGTGGTCAATAAATATTATAAAGACAAGATGTTGCGTTGTCCAATTTTTAACGGCCGGGAAATCCCTTTTTATCCCGTTAATACCCCCGTCCATCCCCCTCGCGCTTTGTTATTTACCGATTTGGACTCACATTTGATACCGCCCGTACAAACCGGCGTCAGGATTGAAGGGACTGTTTTTCTTGAACATAAAAAAAGAGAACAAAAAAAAGGAACCACCTCATCGATGGTTACAAGATAAAACGTGCATCGAACTGCTTCACCTACTCTGACTGCCGGCGTGGTCAAGAGTAGGGCGAGCCCTCACTCTGTCACCGGCGCCTAGCTTCAAAGTGAAGCTCTCAGTCCCCGGAATTCACCTTAATCCCGAGGACTGTACTTATAGCATAGCAGACGGGATTATAAACTGCAAAAGGAATTAATGACCATTAAGCGGCATTTTTTTTAATTACCCTTATATCCTTGGTTTTTTTTTCTGTTTTCTCAATATTTCACTATCTTGTAACCAAGGAGTGAACACAGCGCAAACTTTCCTTGATTACTTCATTTTCTTCCCATTTTATAAGTTTTCCTTCCTTGACCAGCCATTCGCCGCCCACCATCACCTCGCTGACATCGCTGCCCCGGGCGGCATAGACCACCAGGGAAAACGGGTTATGGACGGGGGCCAGGTGACTTTTATTTAAGTCAAGCATAATGAGATCGGCCTGTTTCCCCGGTTCCAGACTGCCGGCCGTATCGCCCAGACCCAAGGCGCGGGCCCCATAGACGGTGGCCATTTTTAACGCCGTCTCCGCCGATATTACCGTCGGGTCCCCGGTTTTTACCTTGTGGAGCAAAGCGGCGGTTCTGGTTTCCGTCAACAAATCAAGCCGATTATTGCTGGCCGCGCCGTCGGTCCCCAGTCCCACCGGGATTTTCGCCTCCAACAGCTTGGGAAGGGGGGCAATTCCGCTGGCCAATTTCATATTACTGGAAGGGTTGTGGGCAATTCCCACTTTTTGCCGGGCAAGATAGGAGATTTCCCCGTCATCCAGCCACACGGCATGGGCGGCCAGAACCGGGCAGGTGAAGACCCCCTGTTCCGCCAGGTAAGCAACGGGGCGTTTCCCGTACTCTTTGCCGATTTCCGCCAGTTCATCATTGGTCTCCGCCAGATGGATATGGAGCCCCAACTGGTAACGGCGGGCCTCGGCCACCACCTCCTTAAGAAAACCCGGTGGACAGGTGTAGGGGGCATGCGGTCCCAGCATCATGGTGATTCTTCCTCCGGCCTTACCCCGCCATTTCTTGGCCACCGCCACCGCTTCCGCCAAGTCTTTCTCCGCCCGGTCGCTATGCCCGATCAATCCCCGGGAAAGAACCGCGCGGATCCCGGTCTCTTCCACCGCCCGCGCTATTTCCTCCTCGTAAAAATACATATCCGCAAAGGTTGTCGTCCCGGAAAGAAGCATCTCGTTGATGGCCAACCGGGTACCCCAGTAAACATCCTCCGGGGTTAATTTCGCCTCCAAAGGCCAGATCTTCTCTTTCAACCAGGTCATAAGGGGAAGATCGTCGGCAAAGCCCCGGAAAAGAACCATCGCCACATGGGTATGGGTATTGATCAACCCCGGCATCACCAGCCGGTCCCGGGCGTCGACAAATTCGGCCGGGGGCCCGTCCTTGGGCGGTTCCCGCCACGGCCCCACGTGCGTAATCTTACCGTCAACAATCTTAATCATCCCGTCCTTTAACGGTCCGGCGCCGGTCATCGGTAAAACCCAGCCGGCGCGAATCAGAATGGTACCCACATCTTTGTCCTCCTTTACCTTTTTCCCCACTCGTGAAGGTATCTTTGTTGTTCCGCAGACAAAGAGTCAATCTCAACCCCGGCCGCCGCCAAGGCCAGTTCGGCAACGGTCCGGTCGATTTTTTCCGGTACGGGATAGACCCCGGGCGCCAGCCGGTTACCGGTTTCCCTTAAATGTAATACCGACAAAACCTGAAGGGCGAAGGAGAGATCCATGATCTCCGCCGGGTGGCCGTCGCCGGCCGCCAGGTTCACCAACCGCCCTTCGCTCAACAAATACAGCCGTCGCCCGTCGGGCATCAGATATTCCTTAACGTTTTTACGCACGTCGTTTATTTCCACCGCAACCCTGGCCAGGTCTTGCTTGTCGATCTCCACATCGAAATGGCCGGCGTTGGCCAGCAGCGCTCCGTCCTTCATGACCCGGAAATGTTCGCCATGAAAGACCCGGATATTTCCGGTCGCCGTGATAAAGATGTCCCCTTCCCGGGCGGCGGCGGACGACGTTTTAACCGTGAACCCGTCCATCAACGCCTCCAAAGCCCGTACCGGTTCCACCTCGCAGACAATCACCCGGGCGCCCAGGCCTTTGGCCCGCATGGCCACACCTTTACCACACCACCCGTACCCGGCGACCACCACCGTTTTTCCGGCCACCACCAGATTGGTGGTCCTCATGATCCCGTCCCAGGTGGACTGGCCGGTGCCGTAACGGTTGTCGAAGAGATATTTACAGTAGGCGTCATTCACGGCCAGTATGGGAAAGGCCAATTCTCCCCGCTCCGCCATGGCCCGTAGCCGTCTCACGCCGGTGGTGGTCTCTTCACACCCGCCGGCCACCCCGGGCAACAAATCCCGGTATTCAGTATGTAAAAGACAGGTCAGATCCCCACCGTCATCAATTATAAACTCCGGACCGGCCCGCAGGGTGTCGGCCAGGTGGGAAAAATACTCCTTTTCCGTTGCCCCGTACCACGCGAAAACCGCGATGCCCTTTTTTACCAAGGCGGCGGCCACATCATCCTGGGTGGAAAGGGGATTGCTTCCCGTTAGAAACACTTCGGCGCCGAGCTCTTTTAAAGTAAGGGCCAGATAGGCGGTTTTTGCCTCCAGGTGAATACAGGCGGCGATTTTCTTACCGGCCAGCGGTTTTTCTCCCCGGTATTTCTCCCTGATCCTGTTTAAAACCGGCATCCGCCCGGCCACCCACCGGATCTTGCGTTCCCCTTCCGGCGCCCCGGCCGGGTCACGAATTCTGTATTCCACCATTTACCCGGTCTCCCTCCTCCTTCGCCGTGTCTGCTGCCATCTTAAGTTCCTTAAGTTTTTCCCACTCCCCGTTCCGCACAATTCCCCGGTCGGTAATGATCGCCGTTACGAACCGGGCGGGAGTAAGATCAAAAGCGGGATTCAAAACACCGGCCCCGGCGGGGACCAGCCGCTGACCCTGCCAGCAGGTGACTTCGTCTTCCGCCCGCTCCTCGATGGGAATCCGGGAGCCGTCAGGCACCGCCGTATCCACTGTGGAAAGAGGAGCCGCGACATAAAAAGGCAAACCGTGTTCGCGGGCCAGGACCGCCAGAGGATAAGTGCCTATTTTATTAACCACGTCGCCGTTGGCCGCAATACGGTCAGCGCCGGTGATTACCGCCTGCACCAACCCCTTTTGCATAACATAGCCGGCGGCATTGTCCGTGATCAAAGTAACGGGGATCTTTTCCCGCACCATTTCCCACGTGGTCAACCTGGCTCCCTGGAGCAGCGGGCGGGTTTCACAGGCCACCACGGAAATTTTTTTTCCCCCGACCACCGCCCGGCGGATCATCGCCAGCGCGGTACCGTAAGCCACCGTAGCCAGGGATCCGGCGTTACAGATGGTCAGAACACTCATCCCGTCGGAAAGCAAGGCGGCGCCGTATTCGCCCAGCCGCCGGTTACTCTCCTCATCTTCCCTGTAAAGCCGGAGGGCTTCTTCTTCCATGGCGGCAACCAAAGCCCGGGCATCTCCCTTTTCGTACCTGCGCGCCACCCGTTCCATTTGCGCCAGGGCCCAAAAAAGGTTGACCGCCGTGGGCCTGGTCGCCCGTAACCGGGCAAAGACCGCAGGTAATTCCTGCTGAAGGTCTCCGCCGCGGTCAACGATTTCCCGCGCTCCCAATACCGCGCCGAAGGCCGCCGCCACTCCGATGGCGGGCGCCCCCCGCACCGCAAGCCGCCGGATGGCTTCCGCCACCGCCCGGTAGTCACGGCAGACAAGGTAAGTCTCTTCCACCGGCAGTTTCGTCTGGTCAAGCAGGACCAAAACCCCGTTTTCCCAACGTAAGGCACGGATCATGTCGGTATCCATCAACATCCCCCGCCGTTGTTTACTATTTTCCCGGGTCAACCGGTTTAAAGGCAGTAATCAGCGATCTCTTGACCAAAAATTTCTTCAAAACTTTGCCCGGCCCGGCAACAAGAACAACTCCGGGTCTCCGGAATCCGCGTCACCGTTTTCGCCAGCAACTTGCGGAGGGTATCCGTCTGTTCCGCCATTACCGCCAAGACCTCTTCATGGGTAAGAGGTTTGCCGGCCAGCCCGGCGGCAAAATTGGTCACCATGGCCAGCGTGGCGTAACAGATCCCGGCCTCCCGCGCCAGCGTCGCCTCGGGCACGCCGGTCATTCCCACCAGGTCGCCGCCGAGGCGTTGAAATATGGTGATCTCCGCGGGGGTTTCGAACCGGGGCCCTTCGGTACAAACATAAACCCCCTTCTCATGAAGGGAAAGATTAAGTTCCCCGGCCACCGCCTCCAGCGTTTTACGTAATTCCGGACAATACGGCTCCGTGCAGTCCACATGGACCACGCCGGTCTGGCCCCCCTCAAAAAAGGTGTGCCGGCGGTTTTTGGTAAAATCGATAAACTGGTCGATCAGCACCAAATCCCCCGGGGCCATGGCCGGATTCAGACTGCCGACGGCCGCGGTGGCAAGGATCCTTTTGACCCCCAGCGCCCGTAATCCCCAGATGTTGGCCTGATAATTGATACGGTGAGGAGGCATGGAATGTCCGGGACCGTGCCGGGGAAGAAAAACGACTGTGCGTCCTTCGATTTCGCCGGTCATGGGCGTAATCATTCCGTAAGGGGTTTCCACCCTTGTTTCTACGGCATTTGTTATCATATAGGGATCATAGACCCCGGTGCCGCCAATTATTCCCACTTTCACGTTTTTCTCCTCCTGTCTGCGTATTTTCCCGTCTTCACCGGTAATTTCCAGGGTTCCACCCAATCTTCAACCCGTTCCGGCCGCCGCCGGTGCGGGCCGCCGGCGGCTACCTGGATAATTCTCCCGGTGAATTATATTCTTTGCGTCGTTTGGAGACAACAAAGGTCACCAGGCTTTTGACGACCATTCCCAACCCGAGCGCCAACAGATAGGCGGGAAAAATTTTCGCCCCTTCGTTACCGGAAAAAATCAGGCCAAAAAAACCGAGACCTGCGCTGAAAAAGGAAAAATACAACAAGGAACGGCCCCCGCCCCTCTCCCGGTAAACAAAGAAATAAAGAAGAAAACAGCACCCGGCCAACAAAAGAAAAAAGGCCACCCCCCGGTACAAACCGGCGGGAAGGAAAAAACCGGCCGCCAGATAAAAGAGGATCAAAAAAAGGCTGTAGATACCCGACGTCAAAAGCCGGCCGCCGGTCCGCCGGTCCCGGACCAGAAAATAAACGGTTCCGGGCAAAAAAATTCCGTAGATTGGCGGTAAAGCGCGGGTAAAAAAAAGATAGAAAAAAAGTCCGGCCGGACAGGCAAAAACCGGCAGATATTTCCAGAAAGACTGTCTCCCCATTTTCAGCACCCCCGGAATTAAATTCGGGGGTCCGGCCGGAATTTCCTGCCCCGTCCGGTACAGAACCGCCGAAATTTAGAACAATCCTGCTTGTACCTGCCGGTTTTAGATCAAGAACCGCCCGCCGGTACCAGTTCGACCCCGTTTATTTCCCCGGAAGTAAAAAACCGGGCAGTCTCCACCGCCGCTTCTTCCGGTGAGGCGGAGGCGTGAACCAGATTTTGTCGGCAGGAAAGGGCCAGATCGCCCCGGATTGTACCGGTCGCCGCTTCCAGGGGGTCGGTAGCCCCCACCATCCGGCGGACAACGGCCACCGCCCGCGGACCCCTAAAGAGCAGGACCAGGCTGGGACCGGAGGTCATATACGCAACAATCTGCGGGAAAAAATCCTCGTTTGCCAGGTGGGCGTAGTGGACCCGGCAAAGTTCCGCCGTGAAACGGATCATTTTGGCGGCGACAAGGTCCAGGCCGCGCCGTTCAAAACGGGAGATAATCTCTCCCGCCAATTTACGGCGGAGGGCATCCGGTTTTAAAATCACCAGGGTTGTCTCGTCGTTCATACCTGTTATCACCTCTTACCGGCGGTTTTTTTATCTGCCCCTTTTGTCAAAGTTGCTGCTTAACCCGGTTGATCTTTCTTCTGTTGTCCGTCGCCATTTTTGGTCACCCCTTGCCTACGCTTCATTCCTGCCCCTTCCCCCGGGGTCCCCTTTTGGACCCTTTTTGATGGTAGAATACCCTTCAGCCCTTTATTTTACCATCCGGGCCGGCGGGCTTCCTCCCGGGTTTTCGTATCCGGGTTTCCCCAGTAAGGTGAAGAGATTCTTTTTGTAAGCCTCCACCCCCGGCTGGTCGAAAGGGTTGACCCCTAAAAGATAGCCGCTCATCGCGCAGGCTTTGGCGAAGAAATACACCAGATACCCGAAATAGTAGGGGGTGAGTTCGGGTATGTTCAAAAGCAGGTTGGGCACGCCCCCGTCCACATGGGCCTGGACCGTTCCGCGCAGGGCTTGTTCATTAACAAACTCCAGGCTCCGCCCGGCCATGTAATTAAGGTTGTCCAGATCCCTTTCCTCCCATGGAATCTCCAGGCGGGCCCCGGGGTTTTCCACCCGGAGAACAGTTTCGAAAAAGAGTCTTCTCCCCTCCTGGATGTACTGGCCTAAAGAGTGCAGATCAGTGGTGAAAGCACAGGACGCGGGGAAAAGCCCTTTCCCGTCTTTACCTTCACTCTCGCCGAAGAGTTGTTTCCACCACTCGGCCAGATAATACAGGGACGGTTCATAGCTGACCAAAAGTTCGATTGTCTTGCCCCGGTTGTAAAAAATTTGCCGTAAGGCGGCATACTGATAACATTCGTTAGTTTCCAACTCGGGACAGGAATAATCGTTAAAAGCGGCAGCCGCGCCCGCCATCACGGCGTCGATATCAATGCCCGCCGCGGCAAAAGGTAGAAGGCCGACGGGCGTCAACACGGAATACCGTCCCCCGATATCAGCGGGAATCGTGAACCTTTCGTATCCTTCCTCTTCCGCGATCTGCCGCAAGGCGCCCTTTTCCCGGTCGGTCGTGACGATAATTCTCTCTCTGGCCCCTTTTTTCCCGTATTTCTCCTCCGCCAGCCTTTTTAAAAGCCGGAAAGCCACCGCCGGCTCGGTGGTAGTACCCGATTTGGAGATGACATTCAAGGAGAATTCTTTCTTCCGCAAATAAGCCAGGAGCTTCTCCAGATAAACGGGGCTGAGATGATGGCCGGCGTAAAGAACCCGGACCCCTTGACCGTCATTTTCCCCGAAAACGGCCGGCCGCAGCATTTCCATCCCCGCCCTGATCCCCAGGTAAGACCCGCCGATTCCCACCGTCACCAGTACCTCCGACTGGTGCCGGATCCGGAGCGCCGTCTCTTTGATCCGGGCAAACTCCTGTTCATCGTATTTTTCGGGCCATTCCAGCCAACCCAGGTAATTATTTCCCGGTCCGGATTTCTCGTGTAGCATCCGGTGGGCCAGCTTCACGCCGGGCGCCAGGCGGAACAATTCTTCCTCTTCTAAAAAAGCCAGCGCCGGAGAATAATCAAAGGATATCTTCATGGCCATCTTTGGATCACTCCACCGTCAAATTTTCTTTCTCTAGATTACTCTATCCACCGGAAAAATCCTTTAATTATTTACGTCAAGTTATTTTCGCCAAACCGGTCCCTCCCGGAGAAAAAGTCCCGGCGGGCAGCGGGGAAAGTGACGGCCCAAGGCATATTCCCGGGGCGGACGGGGAATATTAACCAGGGCCTTAAACCTCCGGAGGTGATTGGGTGAAATGGCTCAGCAGCCTGCTGCATGGTAAGAGGAGCCGGACGGCAAAAAAAGAAAAAACCAAGGATAGAGCGAAAGATTTTACCGACCGCCGTTTGGACATTAGTGAACGGGAGGCGGCCGTTAAATCTCTGGCCTTAACCAAATCCCTGCGGGAAAATTTAAACATAATCCGGGAGATCACTGGGAACCCCGGCGATCTGAGTGTTCGGGAATTTAAGAGCGGCCGGGAACAGGCGGAAACGGCCCTTCTTCATCTGGAAGGGTTTACCGATAATGTGATGGTCGAAAGTATCCTGCGCCTGCTTGGCTTGGGGTCCTTTGAGGCGCCGGTGGGGAAGGGCGCCGGTCCCAACTTGCTGCAGGAATTCCGGAGGCGCCTCCTGTCGTCGGCGGAGACGAAAGAAGTTGCAACTATCGACGAACTCTGGAATGCCATGACCAACGGCTACTCGGTCCTTCTTTTTGAGGGCAGCGCCGTTGGTCTGGCCTGTGATACCGGGGGCTACAAGTTCCGGGATATTCAGGAGCCCACGGCGGAAATGTCAATTCGCGGTCCCCGGGACGGTTTTATTGAAAGTTTCTATACCAACATCGCCCTCATCCGCCGGCGTATTAAAACTCCCAGTCTTTGGCTGGAAGAATTTACGCTGGGCAGTCTGAGCCGGACCAAAGCCGGGATCATGTACATCAAAGGTCTGGCCAGTGAAGAACTGGTTCAGGAGGTACGGCAACGGGTAAGCCGCATTAAAACCGATGCCATCTTGGGAAGCTGTTACATTGAGCATTTTATCGAAGACAACCCCTTCAGCATCTTCCCCCTCCTCTTCCCGACCGAGAGACCGGACCGGGTGGCCGGCTGCCTCCTCGAAGGCCGGGTGGCGATTTTAACGGAAAATACCCCCTTCGTCCTGGTGGCGCCGATGGATTTCTCCATGCTGCTCCAGGCCCCGGATGATTATTATGAAACCATGTATATCGGCACTTTTCTCCGGATCCTCCGGTATTTGGCCTTTGGCGCCTCCATCCTCCTGCCCGGCATCTATGTGGGGATCCTCACCTTCCATGATGAATTGCTCCCGGCCCAGTTGCTGTTGCGGATCATCGCCGCCAAGGAAGGGGTGCCTTTACCCGTCGCCGCCGAGGCTTTCCTGATGGAAATGGTCTTTGAGCTTTTACGTGAAGCCGGAATCCGCCTGCCGCGGGTCATCGGTCCGACCATCAGCATTGTCGGCGCCCTGGTCCTGGGGGAAGCGGCCATCCGGGCCGGACTGGTCTCCCCCCCGGTGGTGATCATCGTTGCCTTGACGGCCATTGCCTCTTTTACCGTACCCAATTTTTCTTTTGGCATTGCCGCCCGGCTCCTCCGGTTTATTTTCATCCTGCTCGGCGGGGTATTTGGTCTTTTCGGGATCCAATTCGGGGCGTTGCTGGTACTTATTCACACCTCCAGCCTCCGTTCCTTCGGCTATCCCTACCTGGCGCCTTTGAGCCCCCTGATCTTCCGGGACTTTAAAGACTTATTTCTTCGCATCTGGCAATGGCGGATGCATACCCGGCCCTTGCTGCTGGGGGCCAGGGAACCGGTCCGCCAGCCCCTAGGGCAAAGGCCCCGACCCGGGCTGGAAGAAGAAGAAAAAGAAAAATCATCCCAAGGAAGGAAAAATGACTACCGAAAAAATCCATAACCGTCAACTGGCTTTTATCCTTTTTATAATCCGCTCCACCGTCACCATTGCCACCCTTCCGGTGCTCACCACCGGTACCGCCGCCCAGGACGCCTGGCTGTCGGCCATCTTCAGTCTGGTCGCCGTCTTACTCATGATCTTGCTCGTCGGCGGCCTGGGGATTAAATTTCCCGAACAGACCGTGGTGGAATACAGCCGGGAGTTGTTGGGCAAGACCGGCGGCACCCTGATTGGCCTGGTCTTTCTCTGGTACTTCCTTAATATCGCCGCCACGGAGGTCCGGATCTACGCCGAACTCTTGAATATCGTCTTCCTCCACCGTACGCCATTGATCTTTCTCGTCTCCTCCATGGTCCTGCTGGCCGCCGTCGCCGCCGTCCTGGGCATCGAAACCATCGGCCGCACCGCCGATGCCCTAATCTTTTTCTATGTTTTCTTCCTCATCGCCAGTTTGCTCGGGGCCATCAAACCCTTTAATCCTGTCAATCTCCAGCCGGTTCTGGCCCGCGGCCTTAAGCCGGTCCTCTCCAGTGCCCTGACCCCCGCCGGTCTTGCCGGTCAATACCTGGTCCTGGGCCTGCTCATCCCCGCGCTGACCGCCCCGCGGAAAGGCGTGGCCTACGCCCTCTTGGCGGCCGTCTTTTCCGGAATCGTGCTGGTTCTGACCACCGTCGCGGTCATCGGGGTACTCGGACCGGAACTGGGCAACAGCGCCCTTTTTCCCTTTTTCAGTATGACCCGGGCGATCGAAATCAGCGATTATCTTGAACGGATCGAGGCGCTGGTGGTCATCGCCTGGGGCTTCGGCGTCTTTATCAACATCGCCGTCTTTTTGTATGCCGGCGCCCGCGGCCTCTCCCAGATGGTAAAGATTCACGACTACCGGCCGCTCATCGGTCCGATGGCCGTAATCTGGGTGATCCTGTCCATCCATACCCATGAGAATCTTTTTGAAGTGAAAAAGTTCTTCGAGCCCAGATCCTTTTTCCCCTATTCCATGAGCGTTGTTATCCTTCCCTACCTCCTGCTTTGGGTAGCCTATCTTCTCCGGCGGGCCGGCCGGGAAGGGGAAAAATACCGCGAAAAACGCCCAAGAGAGCCTGAATAACCTGTAGTAACCGGGGGGAGACTTTATGTTGCGACCGTACGGCCGTTTTTTTCTAAAACTGGCCGCCGTTCTCTGCCTCTGTTCCTTCTTTACCGCCGGGTGCTGGGACAACCGGGAGCCGGAATGGACGGCCCGGGCTCTGCTCCTGGCCTTTGATCTGGATGAGGAGAACATGTATGAAGCCACCATTATGCTGGCTAACCCGATCTTTCAGGGCGGCGGGCAAGACGGGGGAGGAGGGGGCGGGGGCCAAACGAAACTGCCCTTTTGGGTTCATAGCGCCCGCGGCCATACTCCGTATGAAGCCGTTTTAAATCTCAGCCAGCGTACCACCCGGATGATCAAGTTCTCCCACACCCAGATTCTGCTTTTCTCGGAAAAATTGGCCCGGGCCGGTGTCTGGCCGGTATTCGAATTTTTTATGAGAAACCGCGAACTGCGCTTGGACATCCAGACGGCGGTAGTGGACGGGGACCTAAAAGAACTCCTGCGTTCCGAGTTTCCTCTGGAATTCTTGCCTTCAACCGGAATCAACCGTCTTTTGCGCATTACCAGTCTCGAACGGTCAATCATCCCCGACTCCCGGTTGCTGGAGAAAATTATTGAATATACCAGGCCCGGGGAGGAAATGATCCTGGCCCGGCTCAAAGTACTTTCCCAGAAAAACGGGGAAAGTCAAGGCCAGGGCGGACAGGAAGAGAGCGGGCAGTCCCCGCCGGGCCCGCCGGCGGAAATCATCGGCGCCGCCGTCTTCCGCGGGGAAAAATTGGTCGGCTGGTTTGACGGTCATGAAACCAGGGGGCAAAACTGGATTCGAAATACCTTGCAAACAGGCGTAATTACCGTAGAACTGCCGGAAAAGGACGGTTTGGCCGGCATTGAAATTATAAAAATGCAGTCAAAAATCGAACCAAAAAGGAGCGGGGAAGAGATCCGGATCACCGTGGAGCTCAAAGCCTTGGGACGGTTACAGGATCTGGTCACTCCCCCGGGGGTAACTCCCCGGCTGGATCCGGAGTTTGTTCAGTCCCTGGAGAACCGGTTTGCGGAAGCGATCCGGCGCGATTGTAAGCGTGCGCTTTCCCGCGCCCAGGAACTGAAGGCAGATATCTTTGGCTTTGGCAATGCCGTCTACCGGAAATTTCCCCGCTTGTGGGAGGAAGAGTTGGAGGCCCGGTGGGAAGAGACTTTTTGCCGCCTGGCAGTGGAGTTCCTGGTGGACGCCGATCTCGACTGGCCGGGAATGATCTTGACGCCTCCCACCCGCGGGTAACACCGCGGGCTTGCCCGTATCCCGTATATTGGGACGCCCCGTTCGCCTTTGGCGGGACCCATGAACCGGCATCCCGTAAAGAGACCGGCGGTAAACCCGCATGCCAAGTTGTTAATTGTGCGGGAAAGGAGAGAAAATGTTCGGCCTGTTAATAGTTATGGTTTTAATCGCCCTCTACGAGGTCCCCCGCTTGCTCCGGAACCAGCAATACCGCACGCTGGTGGTATTTGCCTTCTTATGGTTGCTGGCCACGGTGTACGGCTCCCTTGTCCTGCGCGATATCCCGGTCCCCAAACCCACCGAGCTAATTTACTCCTTCTTTTCCCGGCTGACCGAATAAGGGCCGGGCGGGAACAACCCGGGAGGGAGTCTTCCGCCACAGTCAAAGTTTCTTCCTGATGGCCCTCCCCGCGACCACGCCCGAAACCGAAGCCTGCATCAAGCCTCTGGTGACGCCGGCCCCGTCACCGGCGGCAAAAAGATTCGCAATCCTTGTCTCCAGGCTGTTGCTTAATTCCAGGCGGGATGAGTAAAACTTTACTTCCACCCCGTACAGCAAGGTGTTCCGGGAGTTGATCCCCGGAGCAATGTTGTCCAGGGCTTCCAGCATCTCCAAAACAGCCCGGAGGTGGCGGTAGGGTAAAACCAAACTCAGATCGCCGGGAGTGGCCTCCTTAAGAGTGGGTTCCACCAAGCCTTTGGCGATTCTGTCCGGCGTCGACCGGCGCCCGGCCTGCAAATCTCCCAACCGCTGAACAAGCACTCCGCCGCCGAGCAGGTTGGCCAGACCCGCTACATAACGCCCGTATTTAATCGGTTCCTTGAAAGGCTCGGTAAAGTTTTTACTCACCAGGAGGGCAAAATTGGTATACGGGGTCTTTTTATGGGCATGGCTATGGCCGTTGACCGTAATCAATCCGTCGTTATTCTCCATTACCACCTCGCCATGGGGACACATGCAGAAAGTGCGGACCCGGTCCTCAAAAAAACGGGAATAAAAGATAAATTTCCCCTCGTATACGACCGAGGTCAGCGGTTCCAGCACTTCCGCCGGTACTTCCACCCGCACGCCAATATCCACCGGATTGACCCTGGTCCGCAGCCCCAACCGGGCGGCTTCCTGTCCCAACCATTCCGCTCCCTCCCGGCCGGGAGCCAGGATCACAAATTTCCCCCGGAACTCCTCGCCCTGAACCGTCCTTACCCCGGTCACGATCCCGTTCTCCACCAGAATCCGCTCACATTTGGTTTCGCACCGGATCTCCACTCCCTTCTCCACCAAGTAATCCTCCATGTTCTGAAGGATGTCAACGGTGCGCCCGGAGCCCAGATGCCGGATGCGGGAGGGAATAAACCGGAGGTCCGAAAGGACCGCTTTTTTTTCAATTTCTCCGATAATCTCTTCTTCCCCGCCGTAAACCTCTTGCGGAGCACCGAACCGCATGTATAAATCGTCCACATAGCGAAGGACTTTGGCAAATTTCTCCTTGGGAAGAAACTCGTCAAGGAAACCGCCGACTTCCGTGGAAAGGGTAAGCTTGCCGTCGCTGAAGGTTCCGGCGCCACCCCAGCCGCAAATAATGGAACAGGGTTGACATTTCAAGCAGGGAACCTGTTTTTCCTTGGACGGGCAAGACCTTTTGGCAAGTTTTTTCCCTTTCTCCAAGATTAAAATCTTACCCGTTTTTTCCGCCAGTTCCATGGCGGCAAAAATCCCGGCCGGACCGGCCCCCACAATGATGACGTCGTATTCCTTGTTCATGGCAGCCACCTCCAATGGGGAAAGGCGGTTTTTCTCTCTCTTCACCGCCGCAATCCCCTTGTTTAATTTCGTCAGGCTCCGGCGGCTTCCTTCTTTCCTGGGCATCCCCGGGTAAAAAACGGGCTTTTCGTCCGGTTCCCATTTTAAGGGCGGCGCATATTATAATATCGCCAGAGCAGTAAAGACCCTACCGGAACCGAAGGACGCTCTCAACAACCTTTTATTCTCCGGCCGGCCCGCACCAGGCCCACCGAGGCCAAACCGGAACTTACACCTGAACTCCTTTAGGCGGTGACTTTTCACCGCCTTTTTTACCGTTCTTTCCGGAAGCGGCTTTCCGGAAACGCCCGCTCCGGCCCGGGTACCGGCGCCGTCACCGGCCGTGCTTACCGGGCCCCGGGCCGCAACCAAACAAGCAAGAAAATCAACCCAAGCCTTGACATTCCCCGTTCTCTTTGTTAAAATTACATTGAGCCGAAGTGGCGGAATTGGCAGACGCAGTAGACTCAAAATCTACCGCCCTAAAAAGCGTGCCGGTTCGAGTCCGGCCTTCGGCACCAAACAAAAAGGAAGATCCCCGCAAGGGGATTTTTTCTTCTTGGCCACCCTTCCGGCCCGCCAACCTCAGCCCTGTCCGGGCCGGAGAATCCGGAAATGATCCCCGCCGACAAGGAATAAAAGGGGTTTTAGCGAAGAAATATATTATGCAACTATTTAACCATTTTATACAGGAGCAGCCGTGAATAATACTCATTATACAGTCGCCGCCCGTGCGGTTTGGGAAGAGAAGATCCGGCAGTCGGTTTTTATCGGCCATGCCGCCCCGGTCTCTTCGGAAGAAGAGGCCCGGGCGTTCATTGCCGAAATTCGCCGGGAACACGCCGGGGCAACCCATAATTGTTACGCCTACCATCTGGGTACCGAGTCACACCCGCTTTTCCACTGTCATGACCACGGCGAACCGCCGGGCACCGCCGGCCGGCCCATCCTCAATGCCATCTGGAAAACGGGACTGACCGATACCGTGGTGGTGGTCACCAGGTATTACGGCGGAAAAAAGCTGGGCATACGCGGGTTAATCGATGCTTATCACTCAGTAGCCCTGCGGGTTCTGGAAAAAGCCGGCAAGAGACCGATCGTCCCCAGCTTTACCCTGAACCTTACCTGTCCTTACCCGCAACTTTCCGCCCTCAACCAGCTTCTCCATAAATATCAAGGGATTACCGAAAAAGCCGATTACCAGACCCGCGTCTCCTTGCAGCTCCGCATCCCGGAAAAAAACCGGGAAGAATTTTTCCAGGCTCTTTCCGCCCTTCCCGGCGTAACATGGGAAAATTTAACGCCGTCCTAAAGAAAAAGGGGGAATCAGGTTTCCCCTCTTACTTTCTTAATCTCCCGGATCAAAGCGGGAATAACCTCGCAAACATCACCCACGATGCCGTAATCCGCCACTTTAAAGATGGGGGCGTCCGGATTTTTGTTAATGGCTACAATAATACCGGAGGACTGCATCCCCGCCAGGTGCTGAACAGCGCCGTGGATCCCGCAGGCAATATAGATTTTTGGACAAACGGTCTTTCCCGTCTGTCCTACCTGATGGGGATAGGGAATCCAGCCGGCGTCGACCACCGCGCGGGAAGCGCCGACCGCACCGCCCAGTACCTCCGCGAGTTCCCGGACAAGGGCGAAATTCTTCGGGTCACCCAGCCCCCGTCCGCCGGAAACGACAATATCCGCTTCGGCGATGTTCATGGACGGCCCGTCCCCTTTGATTATTTCCAGCAGTTCCGCCCGCTGGGGCAAGCGCCGGGTACTGTAATCAATCTTAATCAACTCCCCGCTCCGGCTCTCGTCCCGCCGCGCCGGTGGAAACACCTTGGGGCGGACGGTAGCCATCTGCGGCCGGTGGTTGGGACAAAGAATCGTGGCCATCAGGTTCCCGCCAAAAGCCGGCCTGGTCTGTAGGAGATTCTTACTCTCCTCGTCAATCGCCAATCCTGTGCAGTCGGCCGTCAAACCCGTCTCCAGCCTGGCGGCGACCCGGGGAGCCAGCGAACGCCCGATGGTGGTGGCGCCCAAAAGAACAATCGCTGGTTTGTACCGGCGAATTACTTCCACCATCACCTCGGTATAGGGTTCTTCCAGGAAATTTTCCAACTGGGGGGAATCGGCCAGGATAACCCGGTCCGCACCGTAATAGAAAAGTTCCCGGGCGGCCTCGTCCATTTGCCGGCCCAAAAGAACCGCACTGAGCGGGCTGCCCAGACGGTCGGCCAGTTTCCTTCCTTCGCCCAGGAGTTCCCAAGTGACCGCAGCTATTTTCCCCTCTTTTTGCTCGGCAAAGACCCAAACTCCCTGGTATTCACTTTTATCCACCGTTTCTTTTTCTTCCTGCAGCAGTTCCACCGCTGCAAAGCCACAACTGGTCACGCAGGCGCCGCAGAGATTGCATTTGGTGGGATCAATCCGGGCTTTCTCGTCTTCCACGCTAATCGCCCCAAAAGGACAGACCGGTAGACAAACCCCGCAGCCGATGCATTTTTCTTCTAAAATTCGGATACTCAAAGGATTCGGGCCCCCTTACACGATCTTCGTTTCTCTTAATTTCTGCACCAATTTCCCCACTTGTTCTTCAACACCGCCGGTCAGAATTTCACCGCCGCCTCTGAATTCCGGGGTAAAAATCTTCATGACCCAAGTGGGAGATCCTTTCAAACCGGTCTTCTCTTCGTCGGCCTCCACATCCTGGAGGGACCAGACGGGAATCTCGGCTTTTTTGGCGCGCATCTTTCCTTTGAGGGAAGGAAGTCTCGGTTCGTTAATCTCCTTGACAACGGTGATCAGACCGGGCAGGGGAAAACGGATGATCTCGGAACCTTCTTCGGTCATCCGTTCCACGGTGATCCGGTTGTCTTCAAGGCTGTGAATTTTCTTCACATACGTGACATGAACGACGCCGAGTTTTTCCGCCAATCCCGGACCAACCTGGGCCGTATCGCCGTCGATCGCCTGTTTTCCGCAGATAATCAGGTCAAACCCGCCTATTTTCTGCACCCCTTTGGCCAGGGTATAAGAGGTGGCCAGGGTATCGGCGCCGGCAAAAGCACGGTCGCTGAGCAAGACCGCGTCGTCCACGCCCATGCTTAAGACCTCCCGCAGTGCTTCGGCCGCCTGGGGAGGCCCCATTGACAACGCCGTAACCGTCCCGCCGTATTTTTCCCGGAGACGAAGCCCTTCTTCCACGGCGTGCAGATCAAAAGGATTAACGACCGAGGCTACTCCTTCGCGGATTAGAGTATTAGTCTCTTCATTAATCTTGACTTCCGTGGTATCCGGAACCTGTTTAATACAGACGATAATCTTCATTATTTTCCTCCCTTTACGTCGGCCACCCGGCCAACGCCGAAATTCGACGCGGATCACGCTTCCCAAGCCCATTTCCTGCCGGCCGCAATCCACTCCCCACAAAAACCGTCACATCAACGGCAAACCCCTTACCGGCCCTTCCCGGCAAACTCTTTCACCAGCTGCAGGCCGATGATATCATCATCGAATTCATCGAATCCGTCCCGGTCTGAGCCGTGTCCCTCCGCAACGGCCCCGCCTCCCTTTCCCCCTTCGCCGTTGCGGGTGGAACCGCAGGAAATGGGCGCCACCCTCATCTTCCGCCCCAATTCGGAAGCGTCAGACGCGAGAAGTTCAAGGCGGCCGGGAGGACGCACCGCAGACTATACTCCCGTATGTCGAGGAGCGCCCGCACCCGGCCAACGCCGAAATTCGACGCGGATCACGCTTCCCAAGCCCATTTCCTGCCGGCCGCAATCCACTCCCCACAAAAACCGTCACATCAACGGCAAACCCCTTACCGGCCCTTCCCGGCAAACTCTTTCACCAGCTGCAGGCCGATGATATTACGCTGAATCTGGTTGGTCCCTTCATAGATCTGAGTAATCTTGGCATCCCGCATCATCTTCTCCACCGGGTACTCCTTCATATAACCGTACCCGCCGAAGATCTGCACCGCGTCAGTGGTCACGCGCATGGCCACATCCGAAGCAAAAAGTTTGGCCATGGCCGATTCCTTGGTAAAATTCTTCGCCCCGCTGTCGATCATCCGGGCAGTCGCATAGACCAAGGCCCGCGCCGCTTCAACCTGCGTGGCCATATCGGCCAGCATGTGCTGGATAGCCTGGAACGAAGAGATGGGTTGTCCAAACTGCACCCGCTCCCGCGCATATTTTACCGCCTCTTCCAGGGCGCCCTGGGCGATTCCCACCGCCTGCGCGCCGATCCCGGGCCGGGTCCGGTCCAGGGTTTTCATGGCCACCATAAAGCCCATTCCTTCCCGGCCCAGCAAATTCTCCCGCGGAATCCGGCAGTCGTTGAAGATTAATTCCCTGGTGGCCGAAGCCCTGATCCCCATCTTGTTCTCTTTTTTCCCAAAGGAGAAACCGGGGGTCCCTTTTTCCACAATAAAAGCGCTGGCCCCGCGGCTTCCTTTTGCCTTGTCGGTCATGGCGATCACCGTGTAGATTTCCGCTTCCCCACCGTTGGTGATCCACTGTTTCGTTCCGTTGAGCACATATTCGTCCCCGTCCAGAACCGCCGTGGTTTCAATGGCGGCGGCATCGCTGCCGGCATTGGCTTCCGTGAGGCCGAAGGCGGCCAATTTCCTGCCGGCGGCAATATCCGGGATATACTTTTGTTTCTGTTCCTCCGTCCCGTAGAGAAGGATGGGAATCGCCCCCAACCCGCTGGCGGCGTAGCTGACGGCCACGGCACTGCAGACCCGGCTCAACTCCTCGATCACCAGGGCTTGTTCGAAAACCCCGCCGCCCAGGCCGCCGTATTCTTCAGGGATATAGACCCCGAACAGGTCGGCATCGGCCAGGACCTTCATGATCTCCCAGGGGAATTCCCCTTTTTCATCCAATTCCTGAACCACCGGCCGCACCTTCTCCTCGGCGATCCGGTGCGCCAAATCTTTAATCTCTTGTTGTATTTCATTGAGAAAATAATCCATCTTTTAAACCTCCCAACTTCTAAAACCTTTCTTCTCCCGCGGGTCAAAACGGAGAATAAAACCGTCAATCCCCGTCTACTTTTCCCTGCTTTCACCCGGGGCTGCCGGAACTTTCTCCAGTCCGACCACTAAAAATTCACCCTGAAAAACCTTTTCCCCTTCTACCGTCGTCACCACCTGTACCCAATACTTCCTGGCTTCCTGCTTGACGATCCGGGCCCGGGCCAGGAGGACCGAGCCGGAGTGGACCGGACGCAGAAAGTCCACTTTGGCTGAGGCAGTCAAAGCGTGGGCGGCTTTCACTACTCCCACCGCCAAAGAATTGGCCTGGGCAAAAAGATAATGCCCCCGCACCACATCATACCGGCTCAGCCGCATCTCCCTCCTGGTCTCCAAGCGGGAAAGCCCCCCGACTCCCGGTTCACAATAGAGAAGCTCTCCCACCACCTCCCGTCCGGCCGGCGTCTCTTCGCCACCGATAAAACGCGAAGCCAGACGCTGAGATCTCTCCTTCAGCGGCGGAAGACCTAAAGCCATCCGGTCCAAACGGATTGTTTGCACGCTCACCCCCAGCCGGCGGGCCAATTCTTCGTCGGTAAGCAGGGGGTTCTCTTCCACCAGTTGGAGCAGGGCTTTCTGCCGTTCCTGCTTTTTACTTTTTCCTGCCTTCATTCTCCAGCCTTCCTATAAAATTATGAGTTACTCATAATACTTGCTTATAATTATATAATTATAATCGATTTTTCCTTTTTTGGCTAGAAAAAAAACTGGTCTTCACCGGTGAGAAGCAAAAAAATTTTCATATATCTTCCCGGCCGAGGGGTTCATGGGTGCCGATATGCCCCATCAAAGTGTCCCGGCGTTCGCCGTTGACCAAAAACTGTACTTGTTCGATATCAACAAGACCGGTAAGGGTTTTGACAATCTGTCCCACCAACAGAATTTCTTCCAGGGAACCTCCGTGCAAATTTTCGGCGTCAAAATCCACAAAGGCCGTGTTCCCTTCCACCCGGACACCGGTAATTTTTAATTCCCTATGGAGGGCGGTGGTCAACCCGCTGTCGGGCGGGGGCGTTCTCAATTCCTCCAAGACTGCCGCCACCAGTTGCTCCCTGCTCCCTCCCGTCGCGACTCTCCTCGATACCGGCAGGATCTTTGCCAACTCCTCATTGCCGGTTTCGATATACTCCTGATTGGCAAAGTACAGAGTTACCTCCAGTTCCGCAGGTAACTTAGGTTCATCCGGGCGCACGTTCCGGTAGGGAACGGTGAAAAAGTAAATCGCCGCCAGGACCAATAAAATTAAGATTAAAACAAGAAGAACAAGGCCGGTGGTTTTCTTCATCTCTTCACCTCCTTCCGGTCCTTTTTATTATCCCCGGGTTTTTTCTTTAACCGGAACCGGCAGCAGTTTTACAGGCTTCTATATTTCTCCAGACTTAAAAATTTACTGAACTCCTTCTGGAACAGGAACTCTACTGTCCCCGTGGGTCCGTTGCGATGCTTGGCCACAATCAGTTCGGTAATATTCTTCTTCTCCGTCTCCGGGTCGTAGTAGTCCTCCCGGTACAAAAAACAAACCAAATCCGCGTCCTGCTCCAGCGATCCCGACTCCCTCAGGTCGGCGAGGGACGGTTTTTTGCTGGTCCGTTGCTCCACCGCGCGGGAGAGCTGGGAAATGGCTAAAACAGGCACCGACAATTCCCTGGCCAAGGCCTTGAGGGAACGGGAAATCTCCGAAACCTCCTGTTGCCGGTTTTCCAGCCGGTGGCGGCTCTGCATTAACTGCAGGTAATCCACGATGATCAATCCCAACCCGTATTCGGCCTTGATCCTTCGGGCTTTGGCCCGCACCTCCAGCGCTGAAATACTCGGCGAATCGTCAATAAAGATCATGGCCTCACTGAGCCGGCCCAAGGCGTGGGAAAGGCGCGGCCAGTCCTCTTCCAAAAGATTCCCGGTCCGGATCCGCTGGTTGTCCACGCCCGCTTCCGCACACAGCAACTTGACGGCCAACTGTTCCTTGGACATTTCCAGGCTGAAAATAATAACCGGGATTTTCAGGTGTACCGCGGCGTTTTGCGCTATGTTCAAGGCAAAGGTGGTCTTCCCCATGCTGGGACGGGCCGCCAGGATAATAAAGTCGGAAGGCTGCAACCCGGCGGTCAGCCGGTCCAAATCGGGAAACCCGGTCGGTACCCCGGTCACCGACCCCCGGGTCTCGTAAAGCCGTTCTATTTGTTCAAAGGCGTCAATCAAAATCTGTTTCAAGCTGGTGATATCCCGCCGGGTACGCCGGTTGGTAATGGCAAAAATGTTCCTTTCCGCGGCATCGATAATCTCTTCCGCATCCCTCTCCGCGTCATACCCGGCGGCCATAATTTCTCCGGCGGAGCGAATCAACTGCCGGAGAAGGGACTTTTCCTCAACGATCTGGGCGTAATGCTCAATATGGGCCGCGGTGGGCACGGCATTGGCCAGTTCGGTCAGGTAAGCAATACCGCCGACCTCGTCCAGGCGCTTCTTTTGGCGCAGAGCCTCACTGACGGTCACCAGATCCACCGGTTCGCCCTTGTTGGTCAGTTCCAACACCGTCTGGTAGATATAACGGTGGGCGTCTTTATAAAAATCATCCGGCCGGAGAATCTCCATGGCCCGATAAATAGCTTCTTTATCCAAAAACATCGCGCCCAGGGTGGAACGCTCGGCATCCAAGTTTTGCGGAGGAAGCCTGTCCGGCAAGATATTGACACTCATAAAAAACCTTCCTTTCCTTTTCAGCCGATAATCGTGGCAAATCTTTTCCTCATTTTAAAAAAGTCACAGTTGGCCTGTGACTTTTTAACAACCAAATCCAGCGGCATGTGGCATGGCTGGGCTACTGCAGGTAAAAAACCCTTTCCAACAATTCTTCCACTTTTTGCACAAGAGTTATTTTGATTTCCTCCATGTTCCCGGGGATATCCTTTTCGTTGTCCGCCGGGACAAAAACCTCCCGGATCCCGGCCTGTCGGGCGCCGTGAATCTTTTCGATCAGCCCGCCGACGGGTTTGACCTTCCCCTGAATCGAAACTTCACCGGTGACGGCAATATCCTGGCGCAGGGGGCGTTTCAAAAGCGAACTGATTAAAACAAGGGTCATGGCCACACCGGCCGAAGGGCCGTCGATATTTCCGCCCCCGATCACATTCACGTGAATATCATAATCCGAGGGGTCCAGTCCGGTAATCCCGCGGGCCACGGCCACCGCATTGAAAACCGAATCTTTGGTCATGGTCCCGGCCGTCTCATTAAAGCGGATCTTCCCCCGCCCTTTTTCCACGGGAAAACAGACGGCCTCAATTTCCAAAACCGAACCGACAAACCCGCTGACCCCCAGGGCAAAAATTTTCCCTATTTCCCCGGTGTTTTTCGCCCGTCCGGTCACATAAGGGGTGAGGCGGCTGATCCGGAAGACCTCAAAGAGATCTTCCTTGGTAATGACCGGTCCCTTTTCGCCGATACGGTTGTGGTTCCGGAAGAGCGCGACCCCGTAGGCGTCAGCCAGGATACTGACGGCTTTTCGTCCTTCCATTGTATACTCGCTGATTAACCCGGGAACCGCCGGATCGATCCGGGTCTTCAGGCGTTCCGCCGCTTCAATCACTATTTTTTCAATGGATTTCCGGGACAAAGGTTCAAAATAGACCTCCCCGCACCGGGAACGCAGGGCGGGGCTGATTTCCGACGGGTCTCTGGTGGTGGCCGCGACCAGAATAAAATCGGCCGGGGCTCCTTCCTCGAAAAGTTTCCTGATATATTTGGGGACTCCCGGGTCGGTCGGATCGTAATAGGCGGAATCAAATTTAATCCGTTTATCCTCCAAGACCTTAAGTAGTTTATTCATAAGAACCGGATCCATATCCCCGATTTCATCAATAAAAAGAATCCCGCCGTGGGCCTCTGTGACAAGCCCGGGTTTGGGTTCGGGGATCGCGCCGTCGGCCAGATCCCTCCGGGCCCCCTGGTAAATGGGATCATGGACCGAACCCAAAAGGGGGTTGGTTACCTCCCGCGGATCCCAGCGCAGGGTCGTGCCGTCCACTTCAATAAAGGGCGCCTCCGGGCCAAAAGGAGTATGCGGCAACTTCTGGGCGGCTTCCAGAACCAACCGGGCTACCGTGGTCTTCCCTACCCCAGGAGGACCGTATAAGATGACGTGCTGGGGAAAGGGGGACGCCAGCTTGGCCAGTAACGACTTAATGGCGGCATCCTGCCCAATTACCTGATCCAGACGGCTGGGACGGAGCATTTCCATGGCGGAACGGGAAAGCGAGATGGCCTCCAGTCTTTCCAAATCCGCATATTTCTTCAGGGTATACGGGTTGTCCGGTCCGCTGATTTCCTTTAAAACCTGCATCTTAATTTCCCGGACATAATCTTCATGCCGACGCTGCATGCGCTCGGCGATTTTCTTTTCAATCTGTTCCTCTACGGTTTTGCGGGCAATCAAATCCGCGATCTCTTCTTCTATTTCGTCGAGGACCTCGGGGATTTCCCGGTCCTCCGGCAGGCTGTCCAGGGTTGGATCTTCAAAGATCAATCTTTGCAGGGCCAGCACCCGTTCCTCCAGATTTTTAGAGCGCATCAATTTCAAGGCGTCCAATTTACCGGCTTTCAAGACCAGTTTGTCCGAACCGTAAAGGTTGGCCAGGAGGGAATAAATCGCCGCCACCTGACGTTTTAGCTGCTCCTCGGGGGATAATCCCTTGCCCCAGGATGCGTTCCGGTTCTGTTCCTCCCAGCCTCTAACGACACTTTTCATTTCTGATACCTCCTAAACCTGCCCTACTCGCCGGCAAGGACTTCCACAATAAACGAAGCATTGACGCCGGGATAAAGTTGCACCGTCACCTCGTGCCGGCCGAGGGCTTTGATGGGTTCCGGAAGCTCCAGTTTCTTTTTGTCCACCTCAATACCGGTCTTTTTAGCCAGGGCCTCGCAGATCTCCTTACCGGTAATTGAGCCAAAAAGCTTCCCTCCTTCGCCGGCCTTGGCGGTAAACTGCAAAACTTCCCCTTCAATCTTGGCCGCCAGTTTCCGGGCTGCTTCCGTCTCTTGAATCTCCTTTTGCTTAATTCGGATTTTCTCTTGTTCCAAACGTTTTATATTAGCGGGCGTGGCCTCGATCGCCAGTTTCTTGGGAATTAAATAATTCCGGGCATAACCGGCGGCCACCTCTTTGATATCGCCTCTATTGCCCAGGGCCTTAACGGGTTCCAAAAGAATGACCTTCATTTTTTCCACCTCTCACCGTTTATTTCCTATGTTCCAGTTTCTCTTCGACATAATGTAAAAGCCCGGAGATATCGCCGTACCATTTTTCCAGTTGGTGTTCGTCCGCCAGATGGGTATGGAGTTTATCCACTAATTTCCGGTCCAATTGGTGAAAGGTCATACCCAGTCTTTTACCCAAAAAATAACTGGTCATAACAATCGTGGCCAGCGCGTCGGCGATCATCTCTTCGCTGTTTTTCACCAGGGCCCGGAAAAGAACGGCCATCCCGTCCACCAATTCCGCTTTTAGCCATTCAATAGTCCGGATGCTGCGGGCAATATCAATCTCTTTGGGGTGGGCCATACCATTCCCCCCTTGCTTCTCCAATTTTATTTCAACACCGGGACCTCTTTTCCTGCTGTTTGCTTCTGGAAAAAGAAAAGAGGCGCTTGGCCTCCTTCCCTTTTCGCTAATCACTGGTATATGGCAAAAGCGCCAACTGTCTGGCCCGCTTAATCGCCACTGTCAACTGGCGCTGGTGGCGGGCACAGTTTCCGGAGATCCGGCGGGGGAGTATTTTCCCTCGCTCGGTGATAAATTTCCTTAACCGGCCGGGATCTTTGTAATCCACCACGGCGATTTTATCCACGCAAAAGGCGCATACCCGCTTCTTTTTCTTTCCCCGTTCGCGCCGCAATCATTTCCACCTCCATGAACAAATTAAAAGGGCAGATCATCCAGGTTGATTTCTTCCAGATCATCGTCGCCGTCTTCTCTCGCTTCGCTCTCCAGATCCGGAACGCCCGGGGAGTCGGTCTCCGCTCTTCTTGTTTCCGAGGCCTTATCCAAAAACTGCACGTTCCCGGCCACCACCTCGGCAACACGTCGGCGCTGGCCTTCTTGATCCTCGTAACTGCGGATTTGCAACCTGCCTTCGACCGCCACCAGCCGTCCTTTATGCAGGTGATTGGCGCAGGTCTCGGCCAGCTTCTGCCAGGTCACAATGGGAATAAAGTCGGCCTCCCTTTCCCCGGCTTGATTGAGAAACGGACGGTCCACCGCCAAAGTGAAATTGGCTACCGCCGTGCCGTTCGGCGTATACCTGAGTTCCGGATCCCTGGTCAACCTGCCAATGAGAACGACATGATTCATCTCTTCACACCACCTTAAAAATCAGGTGTCGACTTTTACGATCATGTGACGGATGACCTGATCAGAAATCTTCAGCACGTGTTCGATTTCCCGAACTTGGGTCCTGGGTAATTTGATCTGTAACAACAGATAATACCCTTCCGTAAAGCCGGCGATTTCATAGGCCAACCGGCGTTTACCCCAGTGTTCGGTTTTGACGACTTCTCCATTGCCGTTCTTGACCGCTTCCTCAATGCGGGCGACGGTCTCCGCCAAAACCTCCTCTTCCAACTGGGGTTTCAACACCACAACCATTTCATAGGCTGTCATCCGTGGACACCTCCTCCCTCTGGACTAAATGGCCCCGGTCGCAAACCGAAGCAGGGAAGTTCATGACATATTATAGCATTTCAAACCCGATAAAACAAGTTGTTCCCCACGGATTCTCTCATGGATTCTCCAGGGAAAAACTCTTTACCACTTTTTTAAGGCTCTTTTCCAATTTAAACCTGGGAATTAACATGATCCGCCCGCAGGTCAAACATTTCAACCGGAAATCCATGCCTACTCTCATGATCTCCCAATCCGTGCCCCCGCAAGGATGAGGTTTTTTCAGCCGCACTTGATCACCAAGGGAGAGTTTGACCGGTTGCTTCATTTTCTCCCACCCCCAACTTTCCCCCGTCGTCCTCCGGTCATACCGCCCCTTTGCATTATGATTTATAAAAATTTCCCTTCTATTGGCAGCTCCCGGGCCTCCGGTTTCCGGAGGGGTTTTCATTCCACCCGGCATCGGCGTACTTCTTTTCTTTTAGACAACGGGCCAATTGTTTTTCTCCGGGCGTAAGCTCCCCCGGTTCCCACGAAATACCAAGCACACGGCTTAACCCCTCGCTCAGCGCGGTAATCACTTCCTTAACTTCCGGACGGTAACCCATAAGCTCCTCCAGGCTGGTCACCTGTTGCCGCAAAGCGGCAACCTGCCCCGGGCCGGCTTTCCTTCCCAGAACGGCCCGGAGGTTTTCCGGATGAAAACCAAGAAGAATCGAGCCGTGTTGCATAAAGGCCGTTTTTTCCCGCCGTTGCGCACTCCCCACCAGTTTCTTGCCACCGGCGACAATTTCATACCAGGAGACCGCGCTAAAACAAGCAGCGCGAAAAGAGGGGTTTTTTCTTTCCCCGGGCGCCACCTCGACCTCTACTCCCAAAAGGCGGAACCCTTCCTTAAACCCTTCGGCTATTTTCAAATAATCCGGCAAGACGCCGCCGGAAAAACCCTCCCGTTCCCCGGCCACCAGGCAATAGGTGATCTCGTCCTCATGCAAAACAGCCCGGCCGCCGGTTGGTCTTCTCACCCAGTCATAGCCTTTTTCTTCACAGGCCGCCCGGTCAAGCTCCTGTCGGCAATCTTGAAAGCGCCCGATGGAAACAGCCGGCGGGCGCCAGCCGTAAAAACGCAAAGTACTTGGCGCGCCCTGGAGGTAACTACGGAAAAGCGCCTCGTCTACCGCCATATTCTCCGCGGCGGAACCGGTTTGCCAGGGAAGAAGGCGGCCTTTTACCCTATTCGCCGGTATGCTTTTTGTAGGCATCGGGGGTTAAAAGATTTTTCAACTCCTCCGGGTTGTCAAGTTCGATGACGGCAATCCAGCCTTTGCCGTAAGGATCCTGGTTGATCAGTTCCGGGCTGTGCTGCAACTCTTCATTGACCTCCACCACTTCCCCGGAAACGGGAGCATAAATATCCGATACTGCTTTAACCGACTCGATCGTGGTCATCACAGTGTTTTGTTTCACTTTTTCTCCTACACCCGGCAGGTCAATATACACCACATCGCCCAATTCCTCCTGGGCATAATTGGTTATCCCCATAACCACCCGGTTTTTCTCAACCTTTACCCACTCGTGCTCTTTGGTGTATTTCAGGTCGGACGGAATCAACTGTTTTACCCCCATTCCACTTATTTATTGACCTTATCCGGTAAAAGCACTTCTTTTTTACTTGATCATATAATGAAGCAACCGACTTGTAAAGAGAGAATATTTTGCGGAGGGGAAAAAAATGTGTCACTTACTTTCCGGCCTGTTAAGCGGCTTCCTGAAAAGAAGAGGGAAGACTATGATCTTAATCATCCGCAGGAACAAGTGACCGGCAGCGGCCGACAGACGGGGAGGAAACGGGGTCAGGGGAGAACATCCCCGGCATAGATGTCAATCGTCCCGCCGTCTTCCAGCCGCAAGGACAAGCTGCCATCGTCCCGGATGGCCACGGCTTTCCCCCGGTACCGTTGGTTCCCGGTTGCCACCTCCACCTGCCGGCCCAGAGTCGCCGAATACCGCCGGCAATAGGCGAGGACTTCCCCGAACCCTTCCGCCCGGACCCGGTTATATTCTTCCTCAAACAACCGCAAATAGCTGCGGAGAAGGACCAGCCGGTCGATTTTGACGCCCAGTTTCATCCGGAGCGACCCGGCCTTTTCCCGCAGTTCTTCCGGAAAATCGGCGGGAGTCTGGTTCACGTTAATCCCGATCCCCAAAAGCAAATATTCCGTCCTGCCTATTTCCCCGGCCAGTTCGGTGAGGATGCCGCTGATCTTTTTTCCGTCCACATATAAATCATTGGGCCATTTCACCAGGGGCCTGAAACCCAGTTCGGCAAAGATCGCCCGCGACAGTACGGCGGCTGCCGTCAGGGTCAATTTATGCATCTCTAGGAGGGGCATCCCGGGGGTGAGGATCAGGGTCATCCAGATTCCGCTCTCGGGCGGTGAAAACCAGTTTCGTCCCAATCTTCCCCGTCCGCGGGTCTGTTTCTCCGCCAACACCAGCGTGCCTTCTTCCGGCCCGGCGGCCAGCAGTTCCTTGGCCCGCTCGTTGGTGGAGGGAAGTTCCTCATAATACTCGATCTTTCTTCCGAGATACCGGGTGGCCAGTCCCGCCTGCACCTCCCAGGGATAAAGCCGGTCGGGCCGGGAAAGCATAAGATAACCCCGGCGGGGGTGGGCCTCAATTTCGTAACCCAGTCCCCGGAGGGTTTGGATCTGCTTCCACACGGCGGCCCGGGTCAGGCCCAAGCGCGCCGCCAAATCCTGGCCGGAAACGTACTCCCCCGGCCTCAAAAAACGCAAAAGACGCGGAACCAGCCCCGGCTCGCCGGAGCCCTTCGCCGGCAAAACAAATTTTTTCATCTTTAACTCTCCACAACACGCTCCATAACAGCTTTTTTCCACCCGGTCCCCCGGCGGGACGGTTCTTTTTTTTACGGGGCGGGTTCCCACGGCAGGATCCACATGGCCGGTTGGTTTTCACGGAAACTGAAAAAGGTTATCTTTTTCCCGTCGGAGCTCCAGACCGGCGGGGCGCCGTTGAGGTTAACCCCCTGGGCTACCAAATATTGTTCCCTGCCGGCCAGGTCCAGAACATAGAGAGCGGCCCGGTCCCGGACAGGCCTGGTGTCATCGATGGTCACCCCCCTGGTGGAGACAAAGGCCAGATATCTTCCATCGGGGGAGACGGCGGAAAAACGGTTGTCGTACTCGTCGGCCAGGAAAGGCTTTTCCTCTCCGGTCTGAAGATCCAAATACCAGATATCCCCTTTGCCGATCTTCCGGACCGTAAAATTCTCATCCGCCAGGTTCACCTGTACTTCTTCCAATTTTAATAAAGTATAATAGATCCGGTGGTCAGCCGTCCAAACCGGCGCCATGATGCAACCTTCCCTTAACGGGGTTAGCTGCCGGACCGGGCCGCCGTTTTTGCCCACCATGGCCAGGGAAGAGCGGAAAGGTCCGTCGCCACGGACAAAGACGATGAATTCCCCCTCCGGCGACCACGATGGATCCGTGTCCCAGGGACCGTCGGTTAACTGCCGGCCTTCCCCCGAGGGATAGGCTTTCCACCAAATAGAGGAATGCAACCCGTCCCCCCCGGCGTCGTTTTTTCTCCGCACCATCACCACCCCGTCCCCTTTCGGGGACCAGCGGGGTGAAATATCCACCAGCGAACCGCTTCCCGTCCAATGCACAGGAGAAGAGTTCCCGTCCGGCTGGCATAACCAGATACGGGTTTTTATGCCTTCTTCCCCCTGACGCTTTCCGGCAAAGGCAATTCTCCCCTCCCCGGACCAGTCGCAACTCCAAACATCATATTCCTCCGGGACCAGCCGCACGGCCTTGTCGTCCGCTTGGGCCAGAAAAGAAGAGATGCCCAGAAAAAAAAGGAACCCCAATAAAACCTTGGAAACCAAAGCTAAATATGTAGGCCGGTTCATCCGGGACCCTCCCCGGTAAATTTCCTCGCTGTCCTTTTCTTTTCGCCCGTCAACGGAGATTTCCTCCCGGCATTTTATTCCTCCCCTACCACCCTCACTTCGGTTTCCAATTTAATCCCGGTCCTTTTTTCCACTTCTTCCTGGATCAGGGCAATGAGCGCCAGGACATCCCGGGCGGTGGCCCGGCCGCGGTTAACAATGAAGCCCGCATGTTTCTCCGCTACCTGGGCATCGCCTATTCTTTTCCCTTTAAGTCCGGCCTCGGTGATCAACCGGCCGACAAAAGCGCCCGGCGGCCTTTTAAAGATACTGCCGGCACTGGGAAACTCCAACGGTTGTTTCTCTTTTCTTCTCCGGTTATATTCCGCCATCTTCTCTCTGATTTCCCCCTCTTCCCTCCGGCTAAGGGTGAAGAGGCCTTCCAGGACAATCTGGCCTTCCTTCTGCAGCAGGCTTTGCCGGTAGCCAAAGGCCAGTTCCTCCCTTGTACGGTGATAAAAGCCCACTCCGGGATGGTATAGATAGGCCGCGGTAAGAACCTGGGCGATTTCTCCGCCGTAAGCGCCGGCGTTCATAAAAACCGCCCCTCCTATGCTGCCGGGGATTCCCGACGCGAACTCCAGTCCGGAGAGGCCGTGTGCGGCGGCCACCTCCGCCACCCGGCCCAGGGCCGTTCCGGCGCCGGCCTTTAATTGCTCGCCCTCCACCCGGACATAGTGAAAACCTTTACCCAGCCGGACCACGGTCCCGCGGATTCCCCCGTCCCTAACCAACAGATTGGAACCCAAGCCCACCAGGAGCCAGGGTATGTTTTCCCGCCGGCAATATTCGACGACATTAACCAGTTCCGTAGGATTTTCCGCCTCCACCAGCAAATCCGCAGGGCCGCCGATACGGAAAGAAGTGATCTCGGCCATGGGAAAATCAAACGTATAGTTCGACAAGCCCAATTCCTCTACCAAACGCTTCCGCCAGTCGTTCTTCATTATTTCCACTCCCTGTATGACTCTACCCGTGACAGGGGATATTATGAGAGGAGGGTCGGCTATGAAATACTTTACTCCCGCCCGGGTCCATTTTGAACCGCAGGCTCTTGAATACCCCCTGGGCCAAAAGCTTCACTCTTACTTTACCGCTAAAAATACGCCAATATTCCTCACCACCTCCCACAACCGGGTAACCGGTATTCCCGGCGACACACCGCAAACCGCCTACAGAGAAGCAAAGAAAACTCTGGTTGTGGGGGTGAAGAAAACTCTTGTCTTCAATACCTGCCGGCCTTCAGCCGACTATGAATTAACCCTGGGGACCAGTTGTCCCGGTGGTTGCCGGTACTGCTATCTTGCCACCACCCTGGGGAAAAAACCCTATGTCAGAACTTATGTAAATATTGAGGAGATTCTGGAAACCGCCTGTAAATACATGGAAAAAAACTTGCCGGCAGTTACCACCTTCGAAGCAGCCAGTACTTCGGATCCGGTGGCTGTTGAACATCTTACCGGCTCGTTAAGAAAGACCATAGAATTTTTCGGCCGCCACGAGCACGGAAGATTGCGGGTGGTTACCAAATTTGCGGGTATTGACAATTTACTCACTGCCCGACATCACGGCCGGACCATATTTCGCTTCAGTGTAAACACCATTCAGGTAATTCAACGTCATGAGCCCGGTACCGCCCGTTTACACGAACGTCTGGAAGCTGCGGGTAAAATAGCGAAGGCCGGTTACCCCCTGGGGTTTTTAATCGCCCCTATCTTCTTCTACGAGAACTGGCGTTCCGACTACCATAATCTCCTCGAAAATCTGGCCAAACATCTTGACCCGGATATTTCCAATTTGAGTTTCGAGCTTATCTCCCATCGTTTCACCGCCCGGGCGAAAAAAATAATTTTGGATCGTTTTCCCCAAACCAGCCTGGACATGGATGAAAGTAAACGCCAATTCAGGTGGGGAAAGCACGGCTACGGGAAATACCTCTATCCGCCGGAAAAACTGACGGAGCTGGAAAATTTCTTCCGCAGGGAAATCGCCCGTTTCTTTCCCAAAGCGAAAATCCAGTACTTCATATGAAAAGAGGGTAACAGTATGCTCCCGGTGTTAAAACTCACGAAGTAATCACGGTTAATACTCCCGCCTGAGCACAACCCCGTCCCCGTAGTAATGGTTGAGAATGGCCCGGTAATCATAGCCTTGCCCGGCCAAAGCCCGGGCTCCCCACTGGCTGAGCCCGACACCGTGTCCCGAGCCGCGGCCAATCATGAGAATCCCCTCGCCCGGACCGATGAGGACGGGTTCCGTAATTTCTTCCGCGGGAAAGGCCAGCACCATCCTGGCTTCCAAAAAGAGCAGCCCGTCCCGTTCCTCTCCTTTGCCCAAAAGCAGTTCCTCCGGGCCGGCCACAGCGGCGGCCATCGTTTTCTCGGCCACCCGGAAGAGACGAAATTGCGGGCTGGGCAAGTCCAGAAGCCGGCGCAAAGTCTCAGCGCGGAAAGTCTCTCTTTCTCCCCCGTTGACCCGGGCAAAACAGACGGCGGTCAAACTCCCGGACGGGGAAAAATACGGAGAAAC
This sequence comes from Bacillota bacterium, assembly GCA_036678685.1. Lineage (GTDB taxonomy): Bacteria > Bacillota > UBA4882 > UBA10575 > UBA10575 > JAZIHH01. The sequence continues at coordinate 76,111 of JAZIHH010000020.1, read as the reverse complement.
CTCCAGCGCACCGTCGCCTTTTAAACCCAGCCGGCCGGCAAGTTCCTCCCCCCGGAAAAAATAACTCTCCGGCCAGAAATATTTCTCTCCTTCCTGGTCAAAATCTTCCACCCGCCGAAGATAGGGCAGAGATTCACCCTCCCAAACATCTTCGTTATTCTGCGTAAAGCCGCCGCTGCTGGCATGGTAAACCGCGTTGATAATTTCTCCCTCCCAGACAAGAACCTCGCCCCTGGTATCTTCAACGGCAGAAGAAAAAGACGGGTTCCGGGTTAAACCCCGGTATTTCTGACAGTGTTCCAAATCACAAAAATCGGCTTCTTCGTGGCGTTTGAGGTTGTAAAGAGCGTAGGAGCGGGCGGCGACCGCCTGGGCCCGGAGGACCGCCGGCGGCCAATCGGGATAAAGCTCTCCGGCGAGTACCCCGGCGACGTAAGCTTCCAGGCCGGTGTGGTTGACGACGGTGACCACCGGTCCGGGACGGATCTCTATTTTACCCGGATACTCCCGGCCGTTTACTTTAAAAACCTGTCGGGGAGGGAGCGGGGCCAAAAGGAGGGGGATATTAAACGTAATGCGGTCACCGGCGGCGGTACTTAGGGAGACTGTTTTTTCTTCCCGGCGCACCGTCCATACTTTCCCCGGGTTGAGCCGCTCTTCGGCCGCCAAGACCCACCCGGCGCCGTCACGGCGAAAAATCTCCGCCGGGCTGTCAAACTCCAAGGTAAAAGGAGTGTCCACACTCAACTTTATGGTGACCGCCGGTTCCTCGCCGGCCGCCTGCAGTAAAGAAGAGAAAAGAAAAAAAAGAAGAAAAGAAAATAACAACCCAGCCTTTTTCATCGTTTCCCCCGTGTTAAGAATAAAATCGCCGGCGGCGATTTTTAAACGTCAATGGGACAAAGGGAAAGGAGAAATTAAAATCCCGTCTTTCTTCGGGAAAGACGGGGCATCTTGATTATTCAGCCGGTAGCCTGTATTTCCAGGGGCGTATCCCCGACAAAAATCTCTACCGTTTTCGTCAGCAAATCGGCGTAACTGTAAGAAACCCTCCGTTCTACCTGCCGTTCCTGGAAGCTGACTACAAACACCTTGGGATACGTCTGTTCAAGCACACCGTTGATTTCAAAGACTTTCTTCCGGCCCCGGTTGGCTTTCAGATAGATCTCCTTACCGACCAGGTCTTGTAAATCCTCTCTGATGCGCTCCAGGATATTCGGCTCCTGTCTGGACATACCGCTTCACCATCCTTTGAAATCCTTAACCTATGATATCATAGGTTGTCCCGCTCTGTCAAGAAATAAAATTTTAAATTATAGCAAAGAGCATGGCGTTTGTCAAGGACCTGAGAAAATTTTTTCGCCCCGGACCGGGATCGGAGCCTGGAGATTTTTGTGATCTTCCCGCAGAAATATGATAAAATAAGGACATAATTACCCTACCCTGCCGGCGGGCAGGGGAAAGCAGAGCTTTTTTGTTTACTGTTTCGGGAGGGAGGATCCGCGGATGTACTGGGAAAAACCCATTGAGACCATGGATGAAAAAACCATAAAGGAAAGGCAGTTGCAGTTAATCAATGAGACCCTTGCCAAAGCGCAAGAGGCCCCCTTTTACCGTAACCTGCCGATCAAGCAGATAAAAACCCTGCAGGAATTTAACGAAGTACCGTTCACCAGGAAACAGGATTTACGGGATCATTTCCCCTTCGGTTTTTTACGAAAAAACCTGCGGGAAACGGTCCGCCTGCACTCTTCCTCCGGGACCACCGGCAATCCTACGGTTGTCTTCCATACCAAAGCCGATATCAAAAACTGGACCAATCAGGTAGCCCGCTGTCTCTATATGATCGGCGTGCGCCGGGAGGACGTTTTTCAAAACACTATGAGTTACGGACTTTTCACCGGCGGGTTGGGCCTGCAATACGGCGCCGAAGAGCTTGGCGCTCTAACCATCCCCATCGGCCCGGGAAACAGCCGGCGGCAAATCTGGTTCATGCAGACTTTCGGGACCACCGTTGTCCACATCCTTCCCAGTTATGCCCTGCGTCTCTACACGGTTTTCGAAGAAATGAACCTGGATCCGAAAAAAGACACCAAATTGCGGATCTTTATCATCGGCTCGGAACCCCACAGTGAAAAGATGCGTGACCAAATTGAGAGGCTTTTTGGCGTCAAGGCCTATAACTCCTACGGGCTTTCCGAAATGTGCGGGCCGGGCGTGGGTTTTGAATGCCCTTACCAAGACGGCATTCATCTTTGGGAGGACTATTATTACGTGGAGGTTATTGACCCGGAAACCGGCGAACCTCTCCCGCCGGGGGAAGAAGGGGAACTGGTTCTTACCAGCTTACAAAAGGAAGCCATGCCGCTCCTCCGTTACCGGACCGGTGATTTGACTAGAATAATTCCGGGAAAATGCCGGTGCGGCCGGAACCACGTACGGATCGACCGGATAAAAGGAAGAGCCGATGACATGCTCATCATTAACGGCGTCAACCTCTTCCCCATGCAAATAGAACAAATCATCATGAAGATCCCGGGGGTGGGAAAAAACTATTTGCTTGAAGTGAAAACCGAAAACTACATGGACAAACTCTATGTCAAGGTGGAAGTGGACAGGGAAATCTTTGAGGGGACTCTTTCCGCCCTGACCAGCCTGCAAAATAAAATAACGGAAGAACTGAAAGCGGAGATTATCGTAACCCCCGTTGTCCAGTTGGTCGAGCCCGGAAGTCTGCCGGTCTGGGAGGGCAAGGCCAAACGCGTAAGAGATTTAAGAGAAAAGTAAGGGCCGGAGAATCGCGCTGCGGATTGCTCTGCGGTTCCCCCTTACCCTGAAATGACACCTTTTCCAAGGAGGCGTAAACAATGACTTATCATTTGTCAATCTTTATGGAAAACCAGCCGGGCAAACTGGAGAAAATTGCCAAGATCCTGGCAGACCACAATATCAATATCCGGGCCATCTCCCTGGCCAGCGCCGGCGAGTTCGGCGTGGCCAAACTCCTGGTCGACAAAGGGGAAGAGGCCTTTCAGGCCTTAAAAGAACAGAACATCGCCGTCTCCAAACGGAAAATCCTGGTTATTCTTTTACCGGACATTCCCGGCGCCATGTATAATTTACTGGTCGTGTTATCGGAAAAAAACATCAATCTGGAGGACTGCTACGGCTTTGTTGTGGAAAGCAAAAAACGGGCGGCCTTGGTGATTGAAGCAGAAAAATACCCGCAGGCCGAATCGGCCCTGCGGGCCAAAGGTTACAAGTTACTTTCGGAGCAGGAGTTAAGTGAGATCTAAAACTGACTTGACTCTCATCCGCCCGGGGAAATGGTTTCCGCCCTTTCCCCGACCATCCACGCCGAAACTTCCGGGGACCCCGTGCTCCCCCGCTTCCATAATACCATAATACCTTGCCTAAGCCAGGGCGGAAACGTCTTTTGCCGGAGTTTAAGCTTAATAACTTTTTTTATCCTTTTTTCTTATAACCTTCAGGCAGGCTTCCTCAATATGTTCTGTGTTCATCCGGTAGGCCGTTAAAAGCGTTTCCCCCTCTCCCGATTCGCCGTAGGTATCACGTAACCCTACCCGTTCTATCGGTACCGGATACTCTTCACCCAACACCTCCGCTACGGCCGAACCTAAACCGCCATTAATATTATGGTCTTCGGCAATAACGACCGCCCCGGTCTCCCGGGCGGCCGCCACCAAAGTTTCCCGGTCCAGAGGCCGTATGGTATGAACCTCAAGCACCTTGGAGCAAACGCCTTTCTTTTTTAGTCTCCCGGCTGCTTCCAGCGCCTTAAAAACCATGATTCCCGTTGCCACTATTGTCACATCGGTTCCATAATCGACAAGTTCAACGGCTTTTCCTACGATAAAATCATCGTTAATGCTATGAAAGACGGGAACCGGGTTTCTGGTCAACCTTATATAAACCGGACCTTCCATCTCGGCGGCGAGATGAGTGCATTTGGCGGCAAAAACCGCATCGGACGGGCTAAAAATGGTAATTCCCGGAATGGAACGGATAATTCCCAGATCCTCAATGGCCTGATGGGTCACCCCGTCTTCGCCGGTATGAATCCCGCCATGGCTGGCGCCGATTTTGACATTCAATCCCGGGTTGGCAATAAAGGTCCTTATCTGTTCGCAAGCCCTCATCGTGGCAAAAACAGCATAGGTGGAGACAAAAACGGTTTTTCCCGTCGTGGCCAGGCCGGCGGCGATGCCCATCATATTCTGCTCCGCGACTCCCACATTAAAAGCCCGCTCCGGGAATTCCTTATGAAATTTGTTGGAAGATATGGATTTGGCCACATCGGCATCTAAAACCACCAGATCTTTCCTTTGGTGCCCCAATTCTACCAGGGCCTCGCCGTAAGCAACCCAGGTCGCTTTCTGCTCAAATTGCCTCACCGGTTTCCCTCCCGTCCAGTTCCTTGAGCGCAACCTCCAATTCTCTTTGCGAAAGGGCACGCCCGTGCCATTCCACCCGGTTTTCCATAAAGGAGACTCCCTTGCCTTTGACGGTATAAGCAATAATGGCAGAGGGGCCCTTCCAACTGGAATGACGGATCCGCGCAAAAGTATCCAGGATCTCTCTCATGTTATGGCCGTCCACCTCGTAAACTTGCCACCCGAAAGCGGTGATTTTTTGTTTCAAGGGGGCAATATCCATTATCTCATCGACGCTGCCGTCAACCTGCAGGTTATTGTAGTCAATGATGACAATGAGATTCTTCAGTTTAAAATGGGCGGCCGCCATCAAGGCTTCCCAGTTCATTCCTTCTTGTAACTCTCCATCTCCCACCATGACAAAAACCCGGTAACTTTTGCCGTCCAGGCGGGCGCCCAAAGCCCTGCCAATCCCGATCGAGATCCCGTTACCCAGGGAACCGGAGTTCATATCTACTCCTGGCGTTTTATTCATACTGGGGTGTCCCTGTAAACGGGAACGAAACTTGCGCAGGGTTTTTAACTCCTCCAGCGGGAAAAATCCCACCCTCGCCAAAGCGGCATAGAGTACCGGGCAACAATGTCCTTTCGACAAGATAAAGCGATCCCGGTCTTCCCAGCGGGGGTTCTTAGGATCAATATTCAGTTCGTTAAAGTATAAAGCGGTGATCAAATCAGCGGCTGAGAGTGAGCCCCCGGGATGTCCGGACCCCGCATGGTAAATCATTTCCACTACATCTTTCCGGATCTCTTTGGCCGTCGTTTCCAATTTTTTTATCAATGCCAGGTCCATTTTTACCCCTTCTGTTCGTAATCGTCTTTTTCCAGGATCTCGATTAATGTCTGGAGAAAACGCGCCCCCGGCGCACCGTCCACCACACGGTGATCGATGGCGAGATTCAAAACGCACCTGTATTGGATGGCCACGGTATATTCATTGAGGGCCACCGGCTTAAGCGCCATCCGCCCGATGCCCAGGATGGCTACTTCCGGCGGGTTTAACATCGGCGTAAAGAAATCCACCGGATACATGCCCAAGTTGGTGACGGTAAAAGACCCTCCCGCAAGTTGTTCTTTACGCAAGCGCCCCGCCCGCGCCAACCGGGCCAAAAGGGAAAGCTCCTCGTTAATCTCAACTATTGTTTTCTCCATCACCCCATGAATGACGGGAACAACCAACCCCTTTGGCGTATCAACCGCCACGCCAATATTAATCTCCTTTTCCTTCTTCAGCTTTTCCCCGTCAAAAACGGCGTTGATTTCCGGGTGTTTGCCAAGGGCCAAAGCCGTTGCTTTAATAAAAAAAGCGGTGTAGGAAACTTTCTGGATCAAGTCCAGATTAGTGTGTAAATTCCTCAGTTATCATTAAATTTATCTGATATACGCGACATTACTTCGGTCGCTAGTTTGTTTTTGCTCTTCTTGCCACTGGAGGTATTCACTCATATCCAGATACTTTTTGCCGGCTATCCACTTGTCGTCAATTTCCATAAGTAAGGCTCCAATTAGGCGAATTGCCGATTCCCGGTTCGGGAAAATATGGATAACTCGTTCCCTGCGCCTAATCTCTTCGATAAGACGCTCGACAGCGTTTGTAGTACGCAGACGCCGGCGATATTTTTCCGGCAGCATAAGGACCGCGGTAGCGTCATCAAAGCCCATTTCAAGTATTTGCATGGCCTTGGGTGCTTTTTTCTCAAATGTCTCCAAGGTTTGATTCAATAACAACCGGGCAGTACCGATATCAGGCGCATCCAGAATCGCTCGCAGATGTGGATAAAGCTCTTCTTTTGCCGACCTAGGCGTAGCGTCCATGATATTACGCATAAAGTGGGTTTGGCAGCGATGCCAGGTAACGCCCTGGAAGTAGCGGCGAACCGCCTTGACCAGGCCGCCATGGTCATCTGATACTACCAGTTCGACACCACGCAGGTTACGGCTTTTAAGCCAGGAAAAGAACTGGCTCCAACTGGCTTCGGATTCACTGTCGCCCAGCATGAGACCTAAAACTTCCCGGTAGCCTTCGGTATTTATGCCGATAGCAATCATAACACTCCGGGAACGGACACGGCCATCTTCACGAATCTTCAGTACGAAAGCGTCCACCAAGACAAAAGGATAACACTTCTCACTCAAGTCCCGGTTATTCCAGGCGTTCACAATGGGGTCCAGTTTCTTGCACAACTCTGAAACAGTGGATTTGGAAAATTCGGTACCACATAACTCTTCCGTTATCTGACTGACCTTACGGGTAGAGACCCCGTTAATTACCATTTCCATCAAGGCCAGCACCAAGGCCTGTTCGCTCCGCTGATAGCGGGCAAACATCTCAGTGGAAAACTGGCCGTTACGAAAACGCGGAACACGTAGGGTTATGGTTCCGACCCGGGTGGTAAGAGGATGCTCGCGTGTGCCGTTACGATAGCCCTTTCTTTTATCAGTACGTTCGTATGGCTCGGCTTGAAGCTGTTCGGTGGCTTGCGCCTGCAAAATCTGGTTCAATACCGATTCCAATAGCGCTGACACACCGGAATCCTTGTTATTGCCTAAAAATAGACGATGCAAAAGTTCTTGATCTACGGTAATCTGGTATTGAGCCATTCAAATTCCTCCTCTTAGAATTTTGGTTTGTCCAACTTCTATTCTAACTGAGGAATTTGTTAATGGCTCCCTCTTTTTTAGGAAACCAATTTTACACCATTATACGGACTTAACTAAGGAGATCACCGGCACCCAAAGAATAGGCTTGTCCATTGATATAATGAATGCAGTTCCCTTCTATAACATAGATTAGCTGCTCTTCAGCATAATGATAATGCTCGCTTTGTTGACACCCGGGAAAGAGGTCGATCTCGCCCACGCTTATTACCCGGTGTTCTCCGAAAGCGGGGGTAATAAACCACCTGGTTCGGCCCCACTCAAATTCCTGTTCTGTGGGAGCAACTTTTTTCCCATATTTTTTAAAGCTCTTATCCGCCCCGGTCATCGTTGGCCCTACCTCTTTTTTGTTATTCGCCAAGTTGGACATAAAGTTAACTTAAACATCCACGATAAATTAAAATCTTCCCTTTATAATCGACTTTTCATTTATTCAGCCTTTAATATCCTTTTCCTTGATCCAACTTTTCCCCTCTTGCCCGAAGGATTGTCTTTACCCGGCTTCCCTTTGAACTCTTCCCCGGACGGAAGGACCGGGCGAGGCCGGGAACCCCTGAACGCCGGTGAGAATTTACCCTGGTAACAAAACGGCAGGTAGATGAGGGGAATCTACCTGCCGTTTACCTTGCAGGCAAACTCTTAGAGCTTTCCTGCCGCCTCCAACATTTTGTGCAGCAAATCCTTGCCAATTACCGGTTCAAAATCTTTCCACACCTTTTCGGCGTAGGGTTTAAACAACTCTTTCTGCTCCGGGGTCAGTTGGACAACGACCATGCCTTTTTCTTCCAACAACTTGAGATCTTTTTCCGTGGACTCTTTGTCAAGCCGGTATTTATATTCTCTTGCTTTCTCAGCGGCCTCAATGATAATTCTTTGTTGCTCGGGGGTGAGCTTGTCCCAGAATCTCTTGCTAAAGCTTATGATCTTCCAGTCACCGGCGTAATCGGAAATGGTCAAATATTTTTGAACTTCATAAAGTTTTTCCGGGTAAACGGTTTCCGTCGGCTGTTCCAAACCATCAATGGAACCCAACTGTAAAGCGGTATAAACTTCACCCCAGGTCATTGGGGTAACTACTGCCCCCAAGCTCTTGAAGAAATCCACAAACAATTTAATTTCCGGAACACGCATTTTTTGGTTGACAAAATCGGCCGGCGTCAGCAGCGGTTTCTTCCCATGAATAAACTGGCGTAGATTTCTGGGCCAAGCGGCAACTCCGACCATCCCTATTCTGTCATACAAAGCCAAAACCTCTTGTGCCGCGGCACTTTGACATACTTGGTACGATTGTTCAATATTGTCAAAGAGGAACGGCAAGGTAACTACGGACAGCTCCGGCAACCAACTGGTAACCTGAATGGTTGATAAAGACAACGCCTCGATCGTTCCCATCTGGCATTGTTCAACCATGGTACCGACATTCCCGGAAGATAATACGCCGCTTGGATAATACTCGAAAATAATTTGATAGTTACTGTTTTTGGCGACCAAATCTCCCATGTACTTCAAGGCTTTAAAGATATTGGAATCGGCGGTCTCCGTATCGGATATTTTCACTACTATTCTGTTGTCCTTGGCATTTCCCATCACCGCGAAACCCAGCAAAAAAACGAGGCCGATGATAAGTAACGTTCTTTTTTTCATTTTCTTCCTCCTTCTCAGTTTTTTTGGGTGAATTTAAGCTAATTTTCCCTGTCCGATCTCCCCTTCCTTATTTAACTTTTAATTAAATCCAAATAAATTGGGGACAAACATTACCAGCGGCTCACAATAGGTTATAATTAAGACACTAATAACCAGGCTGAGCAGAAAAGGGATGGAAGCCTTGATTAAACGCTCCATGCTGACCTTTGCCACGCCACATGTTACATAGAGGCAAGCACCGACGGGAGAGGTTATTAACCCAATCGCTAAATTGGCAACCATCACCACACCGAAATGAATCGGATTCATCCCGATCCCCTGGACAACAGGGAGCAAGATCGGCGTCAAAATAATGATGGAGCAGACGGTATCCATGAACATGCCTACAATTAAGAGAAAGATATTAATAGCCAATAGAATTAACCATGGGTATTGAAGATGCGTGATGATAAATTCCGCCACGAGCATTGGAATTTTATCCACCGTCAAGATATAGGCGGCCAGCGCTGCCGTACAGATTATAAAGATCGTTGCTGTTCCGCCGGCGGCCACCTCACGAAAGAGTTTGAAAAGATCTTTTACTTTTAATTCCTTATAAATGACAATGGAAATAAAAATGGTATAGACAACAGCGGCCCCGGCCACTTCTGTCGGGGTAAAATACCCGCTTAACACCCCCGCCAACAATAAAACCGGCGTCAGGATCGCCCAGAATGATTTCTTCCCCTGGTTCATTATATTGCGGACGGAAAAGGGGACAGAGGCGCCCCAATTATTTTTCCGGCTAATAAAATAGTTAAATAAAATCATAACCAAACCCATGAGTAGACCCGGCAATAAACCCGCGACTAAACAGGCGCCTACCGATTGGTTGGCGTTGATCGCATAAATTACCATTAGGATACTGGGGGGAATCACCACCGAAAAGGTAGACGAAGCAAGAGTAAGGGCTGCCGAATATTCCAATGGGTATCCTCTCTTTACCATGGCATTAATTTCGATGGGCCCCAAGCCGGCGGCATCGGCCACTGAGGAACCGGATATCCCGCCGAAAATCAGGCTGCCGACAACATTTACCGCTCCCAATCCCCCGCGCATCCATCCCACCAAGGATTCCGCAAAGTCAAATATTCGCTGGGAAGTTCCGCCTTTTTCCATGATAAAGCCGGTAATCATAAATAGGGGGATGGCAACCAGCAAAAAGGAGTCCAAAGCCCCATACATCATACTGGGAAAAGCCGTCAACAACCCGGGATTTACGATTAAAGCAGCAATAATCGCCGCGATTCCAATGGCAATGGAAACAGGCAGTCCCATTAATACTAAAAGGACAAAACTAAGACCCAACCATCCACTCATATTCAAGATATTTACCACTCCCTAAATTGCTATTGAGTCTTGTCTTATTTCACTTAGCAGATATAAATGGTTTTATCTCGTTTATTAATACTGCCAACAGACGCAGTGAAGAAAGGAGGAAACCAACGGGCAAAGCCGCTGAAATCAAATACATGGGGATTCCGGTGGCGGAAGCAGTTTTTTTGAACATAAACTGTATATTCACAAGGGAAAAAGAAGTTATAGTCATATAACAGGTAAAGATGATAAATAGTAATGTTTTACCCAGGCGAATAACCCTTTGGCCCTTGGGCGGTAAGAGGTTTACAAAATACTCGGTTCCCACATGGGTGTCATGTTTTATGCCGGCACTTACTCCCAGTAAAATTGACCAAATGAATAAAAACCGGCTAATCTCTTCCGTCCATACGATCGACCAACTGAACGTTCTGGCAGTAATCTGCAGAAGTACGACCAAAGTTAAGGCGATAAGAATAAGACCCGCAAAATACTCTTCCAACTCGTTAAGGATTTTTCTCATTTATTTTCTACCGCCACCTTCTCTATAAGGTAAATAATTAATCAGGTTTGTTTTCATTTACTAATTCGTTAAATTTTCTTGCTCACCTGTAAATTTTTTTGCTCATTCTCTGCCAATATTTGCGTCCCTTTCTTTGAGAAAGATTATTCAGTCTTCAAAAAACTGCATATATCTTTCGGTATATGGCGGGCCGCTTGCCTCAATCCTACGTTGCCTGTTTACCCCTAACATAAAAAAAGAGGCTTGCGCCTCCTTTTTAATTTCCCTTCCGGTATTAAGCAACATCCAAGACTGGCTATAGTCCGCCCAGGGAAATGGTTTCCGCCATTTCATCGACCATCCGCTCCAGAACTTCTGGAAGTCCTGCAATCCCCACTTTCATAAAGCCCTGAATGAGCAGGGAAGCGGCTTCCTCTTCCGTGAATCCCCTGGCCATCAGGTACTCCACCGCCTCCCGGCTGATGGGTCCGACGGCGGCTTCGTGGGTTAAAGTGGCCCGCGGGGCTTTTTGGACCTCCAATTCGGGGATCGCTTCCATCTCCGCCCGGGGCGAAAGCAAAATCCCCTTACATTCCAGCCGGCCTTGGGCGGTATTACTGCCGGCCAGCAATTTCCCCCGCATAATGATGCGGGAAGATCCGGCGGCCGCCGCCCGGCTGACCGCCTCCCCCCTGGTGTTCTCGGCCTGCAGTTCCAAAACGGAGCCCAGATCAAGCACTGAATCGCCTTGACCGTAAATAATGCTGTTAAACCGCGCCCTAGCCCCTCTTCCCCGCAAAACCGCCCGGGGATTGCTCTGGATGGAACGGACCGGTTTTAACAGAATATAATTATTGATAAAAGTGGCGTCCTCGTCGAGAATAGCCCCTGACCGCGGACGGACATGGAAACCCTCCGCCCAGTTGTGCACCATGGTGAAAGAGAGAAAAGCCCCCTTTTTGATATAAAACTCCGATATTCCCAGGTGCATTCCTTCCTCCACCTGCGGCACAGTGGTGCAGCCGCTGATGATCTCCGCCCGGGATCCTTCTTCGGCAATGATAATATTATGAATCCGCTGGCTGCTCTCATTTTCCGACTGTAAAAGGCAGGATTGAAGCGGCCGGTCCAACCGGGCGCCGGGCAAAATGCGGATAAAGTAACCCCCTTTTTGATGAAGCTCGGCAAAGGCCGTATATTTATCCATATCCACCGGCACGGCCCGCCACCAGTATTCCCACAGCCAATCATACTTCGCCAAAGCCTTCTCAATCGACATGATCTCGACCATGCCCTGGTAAGCCCGGCTCACTTGTTCATAAAGGACTGTTTCGTCCTGTTGAAAATAGGAGCCGGCCCGGTTACGTTCTTCCGGATCGTACCCTGATAAAAGGGCCGCTTCCCGCAGGCGGCCGGAAAGGTCCCCGGGGACGGCCCTTTCTTGCTCCGGCCTAAGATAATCCGCAGGGTTAAAATCCGGCCCGAAGGCGGCGGGCAACGTAAGCGCTTTTTCCGCTCTTTCTTTGATCACCGTTTGCAGGTTACGCATTCCATACACCCCTCAAAGCCGCGTTTGTCAATCACTTCAAAAAGGTCCCTCGGGTTGCCTTCGCAAACCAGCCGCCCGTTGATCATGACATAACCCCGGTCGGCATTGACATAGTTGAGGATATAACCGGTATGGGTAATAATCAACCCCGACTTGGCGCGTTCTTTAATCTTCTCCCCTTTTAACAGCGAATTAAGGGCCTCCCCCACCACGGCGATATTCTCCAGATCCACGCCGGATTCAGGCTCGTCCACCAAGACCAGCTGGGGGTTCTGAATCATCAACTGCAAAAGTTCCGCCCGTTTACTCTCTCCCCCGGAAAAATTCTCATGCAAGCCCCGGTCCAAAAGGTAATCACAATTGAGGGCCCGGGACGAACTGCGCCAGTTGGTTCCGTATCTCTCCGCCAATAAGTCGGCCAAATCCCCCAGCCTCACCTCGGGCAGGGCGGGAGACCTCTGCACGGCGATGCCCAAGCCCATCCTGGCTCTTTCGTCCACCGACAACCGGGTGATGTCTACCCCTTTGAAGATTATTTTCCCGGAGACGATCTCCAAATCACCCATGCCCATCACCGCCCGGAGCAAGGTGCTTTTCCCGGAACCGTTCGGTCCCAAGAGAATATGAACCTCCCCGGGACCGATGGTGAAGGAGATATCTTCCAGGATTATCCTGTCCCCTGCTTTAACCGTCAATCCTTCAACTGTCAGCATTCCTGCTCTCACCCCCGCCAAGTTCATATAAATGAGCCCATTTCCTGCCGCCACAATCCACCACTCACAACAACATCGCCAAAATCGCCTTCTGCACATGCAGCCTGTTCCGTCCCGGCCTAAGCAATATTCCTCCGCAACGGCCTTTGCCTCCATTCCCGCCCCGCCGTTGCGGGTGGCCCCGCAGGAAATGGGCATCACCCTCATCTTCCGCCCTAATTCGGAAGCGTCAGACGCGAGAAGTTCAAGGCGGCCGGGAGGACGCACCGCAGACTATACTCGCGTATGTCGAGGAGCGCCCGCACCCGGCCAACGCCGAAATTCGACGCGGTTCACGCTTCCCAAGCCCATTTCCTGCCGCCACAATCCACCACTCACAACAACATCGCCAAAATCGCCTTCTGCACATGCAGCCTGTTCTCCGCCTGATCAAAAACCACTGACTGCGGCCCCTCAAAAACCTCCTCCGTGATCTCCTCACCCTTATGCGCCGGCAGGCAGTGCAACACCACCGCATCCTCCTTCGTCACAGCCATCAACTCCCGGTTCACCTGGTAAGAACGGAGAGCCGCCAGGCGTTGCTCCCGTTCGGCCTCCTGCCCCATGGAAACCCAGACATCGGTATAGACGGCATCGGCACCCTCCGCCGCCTCCCGGGGATCCTCCACAATCTTGACTGTTCCGCCGGTCTTCTCCCCCAGCGCCCCGGCTTCCGCCACCACTGAAGGATCCGGCCGGTAACCGGGAGGCGAGGCGAGGAAGACTTTCATCCCGAACAAAGCTCCTCCATACATCAGAGAATGGGCCACATTATTACCGTCTCCTATGTACGCCAGTTTTAACCCGGCCACCCGGCCTTTCTTTTCATAGATCGTAAAAATATCCGCCAGGGCCTGGCAGGGATGGAGAAGATCCGTTAACCCGTTAATCACCGGTATATCGGCGTATCTGGCCAATTCCAGCACTTCCTCGTGGGCGTGGGTACGGATCATGATTCCGTCCAGATAGCGGCTGAAAACCCGGGCTGTATCGGCAATCGTCTCCCCACGTCCCAACTGAAGATCTTGCGCCTTTAAATACAGGGCATACCCGCCCAGCTGGTACATGGCCACCTCAAAAGAAACTCTGGTTCTGGTGGAAGATTTGGAAAAAATCATCCCCAGGGTCTTTCCGGCCAGCAGTTTCTCGTTCTCCCCGAGGTAATGCCGGTTTTTTAAATGGCCGGCTGTTTTCAACAGGCACCACAATTCTTCCGGGGTAAAATCTTTTAAACTAATGAAATCCCGCCCTTTCAATCCTCTCATCCAACCACCCCTGATCAAAAAGATGTTAATGATTATACAATAATCATGAATGGAAATCAATTGTTATTTCGCCATGCGGCCAAGCGCCGCCGGATTTCTTTCTCATACCCCTGATCCGCCGGCTCATAATAAACTCTCCCCTGCAGGCGGTCGGGGAGATACTGTTGTTCTACATAATGTCCGGGAAAATCGTGGGGATAAAGATACCCCTTGCCGTGGCCCATGGCTTTGGTTCCCGGGTGCGAACTGTCCCGCAGGTGCCGGGGGACACCGCCTGTCTCTTCATTTTTTACATCTTCCGCCGCCCGGTTAATGGCCCAATACGCCGCGTTGGACTTGGGTGCGGTCGCCAGGTAAAGGGTAGCCTGGGCCAAAGGAATCCGGCCTTCCGGAAGGCCCACCATTTCCAGGGCCTGGGCGGCGGCCACCGCCACTGTCAGCGCCCGGGGGTCGGCATTGCCGATGTCCTCGGCGGCGGAAATAATCATGCGCCGGGCGATAAAACGCGGGTCCTCCCCGGCCTCCAGCATACGGGCGAGATAAAACACGGCCGCATCCGGGTCCGAACCGCGTATGGATTTAATAAACGCGGAAATAGTATCATAATGTTCATCTCCGTCCTTGTCATAACGGAGCACGCGTTGCTGTACCGAATCGGCGATGATCTCCGGTGTGATCAGCCGCTTGTTGCCGGCGGACGGTTCCGTGCTTAAAACCGCCAATTCCAGGCCGTTCAATGCCGTCCGCGCGTCACCCGCCGCCACCTTGAGCAGGTGTTCCATGGCTTCGGGAGTCAGTTCCACCTCGTATTCGCCCAACCCGTTCTCCCGGTCGGCCAGAGCCCGTTCGACGATGGCCCGCAAGTCTTCCTTTTTCAGGGCCGAGAGGCGGAAAACCCGGCACCGCGACAACAAAGGGGCAGTTAATTGGTAATAAGGATTCTCCGTGGTCGCCCCGATGAGCAAAATCGTCCCCTCTTCCACCGCCGGCAACAAGGCATCCTGCTGTGCCTTGTTAAAACGGTGAATTTCGTCAATGAAGACAATCGTCTTTTGCCGGTAAAGCGCCAGCCGCTCCCCGGCGGCGCGGATCACTTCCCGTACTTCGGCCACCCCGGCCGTCACCGCATTTACCCTTTCAAAATGGGCCTTGGTATACCCGGCAATCAGCAACGCCAGGGTGGTCTTACCGGACCCCGGGGGCCCGTATAGAATCATCGAACTCAACCGGTCGGCTTCGATAGCCCGGCGTAAAAGTTTCCCCGGGCCCAGGATTTCTTCTTGACCGGCGAATTCCTCCAGCGTCTTGGGGCGCATCCTCACGGCCAGAGGGGCCTCTTTTTTCCTTTGCGCTTCACCGGCGGCCCGGAAGAGATCCATCGGGCAACCCTCCTTTGCCGTATTATATCTTCGCATTACGTTCCGGGTTTTCCTCCTGCTTCTGAACTGCGACAAAAAAATTCGGGAAAACCCGAATTTTTGCTCCTTATCTTATTTTCTCCACCCAGCTGATTTCCCCTCCGGATTCCACCCATACCCGGCGGGGCGGCTCCCGGCGCGTCCCGGCAAAATCCAGACGCCAACGGTCGAAACTAAAAGTGATTTCCTCCAAATCCCCTAAAACCATACCGTTTCGCTTAGCCCACTGTTCCACCCCGGCCACCACCTCAGAGGTTCTCACTGCTTTCCCACCGGTCAAAACCAGATCCGAACGTTCGAAGCTTCTATACTGATAAGAAGGGGAAAATCCCGCAAATTCCTGCTGTTCCACATTTACCCCTTTCAACTGCAACTGCAGGCGAAAAGGACCGTTCTGCTTAAGCCGTTTGATCTCTCCTCCGTAAAAATAGATGACGGCCTCCACAGGCTCTCCCGGCCAGGAAAATTCCTTGGCCGTATAAGCCACAGTCTGCCATTTTCGCCCGACCATCGCCTGCAATTCACCGCACAGCCAAAACTTGTCCCCGGCATACTCGCCGTTGACCCATACGGAAAATCCCAGATGATCGGGGATCCGGTTCTCATCGGCATCCACCAAAAAAAACCGGCCGGGTAAAGCCATATAAATTCCTCCGTCTTCCGGGGAACCCGTAACCGGGTGCAGAAACAAAATCCCCAAGACAACGGGGAAAAATAAAATAAGATACCGGGCAAATCTCTTCCTGTTCATAAAAAAACCTCCTTATGTTGCTGCGTCTTGTGTTTCGTCGTTTCCGTCGTCCGGGTATCTTTCGGGTATCTTAAAATTTCGTTTTTCTTTATCTTTCTCCTCCAGAAAATTTCTGGAGGCTAATTGGCTAACAGACGGTTGACGGTCATGGTCACCTGGTTGGTGTCAAAAGGTTTAATCAAAAAATCCTTGGCGCCGGCCTTGATCGCCTGGTAAATCAGGCTTTTTTGTCCTTCCGTGCTGCAGATGATAATCTTGGCTTCCGGATCGCGCCGGATTAATTCTTTGATTACATCCAAAGGGTTGCTGTCTTCCATAATTAAATCTTTAAACACCAAATCCGGAGATACTTCCTGAAACATTTTCAAGCCTTCTTCCACTGTTCCGGCTTCAAAAACTTCATACCCGTTCTTAACTAAAATTTCTTTAAGGAGCATTCTAAAGAGCGGGGAATCATCAATAACCAGTATTCTGGCCATATTCCCCCCCTCCTTGCTTTTTTGGAATTTACTCCTCTAAATAATTCTATATTTTCTATACAGTTTTTAAAACTCCTGCCTTATCCTTCCATTTGCAAAGCTTGCAAGGGTTCTCCGCTGTCCCGCCCTTTTCTTCACCGCAGGAACGGCGGTCCCGGCTGTTCCTGCGGCGGGCGAAAAGAGGGCAATCCGCGGCCGGGAGCGGAAAAACCGTCCTCACATCCGGGGCGGGGATCCTTTGTGAATCTCATATGACCAATTGCGCCCGGAATTATTATCCCAGTGATTGGCATTGTCATGGAAACAAAAATTCAGGCGGGAATTGTCGGTCACTTTTATCCGTGCCGACCACCCGCCGTCTCTGGTTTTCCTCATGGGGATTGTTTGCACATTTGACCATTGGTCATAGCCGTATCCGGTATGCAGATAAATCCTCTCGGCGCCGGTTTGCGCCAATATTCCCTTGTACTTGATTCTTACCTCATCGCCGGCGGTAATCGGTACGGGTTCAAGATAAATGCCATCGGTGACTTCTTCCATTTTTCTCCGGGGCATCTTCCTTTCCTCCTTCTTTTGACATGTGGTTACCCCGTTCTATTGTACCCCGGGGGGAAAGGTTCATACCTCCGGAAACAATCACTCCCACTCGATCGTCCCGGGCGGTTTGGCCGTGATATCGTAAACGACCCGGTTAATCCCGGGAACCTCATTGATGATCCGCCGGGCGATCCGGTCCAAAAGGTCATAGGGGAGCCTGGCCCAATCGGCTGACATCGCATCCTCACTGGTCACCGCCCGCACCACCAGGACATGCTCGTATGACCTCTTGCCCCCTCTCACCCCCACGCTTCGCGTCTCCGTTAATACTGCGAAGGCCTGCCAAAGTTTATGGTACCAGCCGGCCGCGGTAATTTCCCGGGTGACAATACTGTCCGCTTCACGGAGAAGGGCCAGTTTCTCCGGGGTAACCTCCCCGAGGACCCGTACGGCCAAACCCGGCCCGGGGAAAGGTTGACGCCAAACCACTTCCTCCGGCAGGCCCAGTTTGGTACCGACCACCCGCACCTCGTCTTTGAAAAGCAGCCGGAACGGTTCCAGAAGTTTGAACTTCAAATCCGGCGGCAGGCCGCCCACATTATGGTGGCTTTTAATTTTCACCGTTCCGTCCCGGGTCACACTCTCTATAACGTCCGGATACAACGTCCCCTGGACCAAAAAATCGACTGTTCCCAGTTTGCGCGCTTCCTCTTCAAAAACCCTGATAAACTCCGCACCGACCACCCGTCTTTTTTCCTCCGGGTCGGTTATTCCCCGCAACCGTTTTAAAAACCGTTCCCCGGCTTCAACCACAACCAAATTAAGGGGAAATTCATCTTGAAAAAAACGCCGGATCCTCTCGGCTTCCCCTTTACGCAAAAGGCCGTGGTCAACAAATATGCAGTTCAGACCGGCTCCGACCGCCCGTTGTACCAGGGCGGCGGCCACGGTGGAATCCACTCCGCCGCTGAGGGCGCAAAGCACCCGTTTCCCGCCGGCGGTCTCCTTTATTTCCGCAACGGTCCGTTCGATAAATGCTTCCGGCGTCCACCCGGGCCGGCACCGGCAGACTTGGTATAAAAAATTACTGATAATGGAGAATCCGGCCGGCGTCCGGGTCACCTCAGGATGAAACTGCAGCCCGTAAAGGCGTTTTTCGTGATTCCCCACGGCCGCTGCCGGAGCGTGGGCGGCGGCGGCCAGCACCGTAAAACCGGGCGGCGGTTCTTCCACCTGAAACCCGTGGTTCAGCCAAACCTCCACCGTGGAACCGGAAAACTCCATAAAAAGGGGCTCCGGATTTTCCACCTTTAAAGTGGCCCGCCCGTACTCCGGAGCGGCTGCCGCCCGCACCTTCCCGCCGAACTCCTGCAATAAAAGTTGCATCCCGTAACCGATCGCCAAGACCGGGATTCCCAACTGAAAAATTCCCGGGTGACACCTGGGGGCGGCCCCATGGTCTGTCCCCTCCGGTCCCCCGGCGAGAACGAGGCCGCAGGGAGCAAGGGCTTTCAACTTTTCCGGCGGGGTGTCAAAGGGTAAAATCTCACTAAAAACCCTTGCTTCCCGGATCTTCCGCGCCAGCAACCGGGCAGACGGCGAACCGAAGTCAAGAACCGCAACGGTATCTATGCCTTTCATCCTCTCCCACCTTACGCTTCATATTTGGCGTAAACGTCCGGTTTGAGAACAGCAATCATCGGTAAATTACGGAAACGCTGGGCAAAATCCAGCCCGTACCCGACCACAAAATAGTCGGGAATCTCGAAACCCGTATAATCCGGGACAATTTCCGTCTTCCGGCGGTAAGGTTTATCCAACAAAACGCAGGATTTTAAGGACTTCGGCCGCCGGGACCATAATGTTTCCATCAGATACCTGAGCGTTAAACCGGTATCAACTATGTCCTCGATGACCAGAACATGTTCATTCTCAATGCTCATATCAATATCCTTGATGATCCGCACAATACCCGAGGAGGTGGTCGAAGCTCCGTAACTGGAAACCGCAATCAGATCATATTGCAGGGGCGTTTCTATCTCACGGATCAAATCGGCCATGAACAGCAAGGCCCCTTTCAGCACTCCTATAACCACAAGGTTCTTACCGGCGTAATCAGCGGAAATCTGCGCGCCGAGTTCTTTGACCCGGGCGGCAATTGTCTCCCGGGTAAAAAGCACTTCTTTGATCTCTTCCACCGTCGTACCTCCTTCTAAATTTCCGGTTATTCGGCGCCTGCTCCCGGCGACGGGTACGGGGCAAATAAGCCGTCCTCTTTCTTCTCCGGAAGCGGTTCGGTTTCCGTGGACAAAATCTCGGTGACTACTTCAACGATCCGCCATTTATCATCAATTCTCTCCAGGGACAACTCGTCCCGGCGCTCCTGGACAATATATTTTTCCCCTTCCAAATATTTAAAGACATAACTGGTGGAAAAGACGGGCCGGCCGGCGGTGGAATGGCCGGCTTCTTGTATTTGCAGGTTCTCAACAAGAACAAAAGGGGGGAGGAAACCTTCATAGGCCATGCGCGTCCGGGAGATGACGTACAAAGCGGCGATGAGATTGCGATAATCCTTTCCCGCGTCCCGCGCCAAGGTCTCCTCAACCCTTAGCGTGTCGAGGGCCGCCAACCCTTCATAAAAAAAGGCCACTACTTCCGCGGGAGTTGTCGACGGGGTGATCACCTCTTCATAAGCGGGCCGGGAGAGAAAATAAAAAACCAGGGCTAAACAACAGGCGACCAGCGCCGGCCACCTTAGTCTCAGCCACCACCAGTACAGTTTCCTTTTTTGTTCAACCCGGCGCCGTTTCGCTTCCCCTTCCCGGGCAAAAAGGGCTTTTTCCTCCGGGGTAGCCTGAAACCCGTCCTCAGACAAGATCTCCTCCAGAACCTTGCCGTATTCCTCCAACCCGGGCCGTTTTTCTGGTTTTTTCTGTAAAAGGGCGGAGAGGAGCCGGGCCAAACCGCTACCCATCTCCGGCCGGTGATACCTGGGATCCAGGGGTTCCTCCCGTAAAATGCCGGTGGCGGTCTCCTCTTTATTACCCAGCGGAAAAGGGTAAACCCCGGTCGCCAGATAATATAAGGTCAAGCCGGCGGTATACAGATTGGCTTTTTCTTCCCACTCCCCGCCGCGGATCACCTCCGGCGGGCGAAAACCTTCCCGCAAACCGGCTTCCGGACGGTAAGGCGCCAGCAGACCGTGGACCCGGGGATCGAAAACGCCAATTTTCTCTTCTCCCAAAAAGATGAGGTCGGTCAAGAAAAAGCCCTGCGGGTATTCACCCTGCTCTTTAAAGAACTGCAGAACCTCCCCCATCGCCCGGCCGGCGGCCGTCAATTCTTTCAGGGTAAACTCATGTTCCCCCCAGGAAGTCCAGCTGTCCCAGAGGTCTTGCCGGAAGGGGAGTACCAGATAATACTCGCCGTCAATTCTTTCCACCCCCCGGTAAGCCAGAAGACTGCTCTCCGGCGGGGGAGGGGGCAACCGCCGGATGGTCTCCCGGAGGGTACGGATTAACTCCAGAAAGAACCGTTCTTTAGGGGAAACATTAAGATCCAGCGCCTCGCAAAGGTATTTCCGCCCGTCATCCCCTTTCACGAGCAACATTTTTCTTCCGTTGGCCGCTTGCCTGGTTTCTGTGATCGAAAATTGCACTTTTTCACCTCCTGTTTATTGCGAATAACTATTAACACCCTGGTTGTCCTTTTTCTGTTTATAATATAATATACTATATTGGAGAAAACAACTTTACCCGTAAAAAACCAAACAACACCTTTCTTCCCGAAATTTTCCGCGAAAAATAGAAAATTAAAGAAAATTGCCGTTTTTTCCGAATCAGCTAATAGGAGGGGTTCCGCCTTGCAATGAAAGTAGGTGACCAAATGACCTCGCGTGACAGCTATATTTATTGTCGCCGACGCCTTATCCTGAACATCCAAAAGCTAATCGTCTTGTTTATGGCCGTTACCGCGCTGCCCGTCAGGATGTTCCGGCCGGATCTTTTCGCCTATTACTTGTTTATCATCTTCTACAATTTGGGGATTGTTCTGATTAAAAACCTCCTTTTACGGCGGGATGATCCTTGGGCCCAACGTTGTTTAAAATTATTCCCCTTTTTTGATGTTACGGCCATCTTTACCCTGTATAATCTCGGGCTCTTTCCTCTCAATTTTCTGATTATTCTTTATTTTCTGCTAATCTTCAATGCCACGTTGGAAGTTTTTCCCGGGGAATTAAAAATGACCGTTATGCTTTCTGTTCCGGCCTTTTTAATCAATATTGTCATCCTCTGGAACCCCGGCGCCCGTATCTTGCACGAAATGGGTTTTACTTACCTCTTCCAAGTTTTAAGCATCGCCGGTTCAATACTTATTATGATTATGACCGGCTTGTTGTCTTTTTCGTATTCCCGGCATAACAAGAGGCTCATTGCCAATCTGGAAAAACTTCTGGTCGAAAAAGAGAACAACCTTCGCCAGCTCTACCAAACCAACGCGGCTTTGGAAGAGAAATACGCCGCCTCTTACACCTTGACCCTCATCCAACAATACCTGCTGCACGAAATGAAAGATCCGGGGTTGCTGGAGAAAATAACCGATGTGATCCAGGGCGTCCTCGGCACCACCATGTGCACCATTTTCGGTCTCAACAAAATCAACGGAGGAAGCTTGAATCTGCTGGCCGTCTCCGGCACCAGGGATTTCTCCGGCCTCCTCCAAGTCATTAATAAACCGGATGGCTTTATTTATCAGGTTTTAGAAAAAAAGACGGTCGCCAACGAAAAAGACGTCCCCCCGGAGGAACTCGCGGAATGGCAGCAACAGGGGATCAAATCCTTTTTTTTGCTTCCCCTTTTTACCCAGGAGGAAAAAATCGGGGTCATGGTGGCCGCCCAATCCCAGGAAGGGGCTTTCAACGGGGACCAGTTGGAACTCTTGCAAATTATCGCCAACCAGTTAAGTCTGGCTTTGGCCAATGTGATTCTCCACCGCAAAACTCAGCAGCTGGCCTGGCGCGACCCGTTGACCGGTTTGTACAACAGGTATTATATTAACAATTACCTTTCCACCCTTGAAAAAAAGCAGGGAGAAAATCTGGTACTCGGTTGTGTTATTTTTGATATCGATCATTTTAAACAAGTCAACGACCATCACGGACACTTGACCGGAGACCAGGTTCTGAAAAGAATCGCCGCCATTCTCCGGGAAGAAACAGAGAAAGAGGAAGGGTGGCTGACCGGAAGATTCGGGGGCGAGGAATTTATTCTCCTCAAGAATACCGGCGATCTCGGACATTTGCTAAAAACAGCGGAAAATATCCGGCGCCGGATTGGTCTTACCACCTTCACCAGCATGAAAGGGGAAAACTTCTCCCTGACCATCAGCGGGGGGATCGCCGCCGTACCCGAACAGGCCGGAAACATCGACGAATTGTTCATCAGGGCCGACGAAGCCCTCTACCGGGCCAAAGCGGCCGGGCGCAACCGGGTAGTAATTTATTCGTGACCTGTAGGGAGACGGCCCGTAGGGTTCTAGGGCGACTCGGGCGCGCCGTTCTGCTTTAAGATAATCCTTCCCCCTTCAAAGACTGCCATTGAAGAGAGCAAATCCACCTGCCCGCAGTAGCGGAGGTCACCGGTAAAACCCAAAGAAGAAAGGTAGCGGCCGTGTTCGGTTTGGGCCAAGGCCACCACCGGCCCCGGACCGGCCGCCATCTGCCGGGCGGCAAACATGGCAATTTTCGCCGTATCGGTCAACTCCTCTACCGGCTCCTTCTTGGCGGCAAAGACCAGATGGTCCACGATCATACCTGCGCACAACAGATCCTCCAGGGTGGGGGCGCCCTCCTTTCCCGCACAAAAGAGAACGATCTCCCCGGTAACCTGTTTCAGGTAGGAAGTAATTCTGCTCATATTTAAAAAAGCCCCGACCAGGACTTCCGCTCCGCTTTGGGCTTCTTTTAAAGCCGCCGTGCCGTTGGTAGTACAGAGCACTACCGTTTTCCCGGCTACAACCTCCCTTTTATACTCCGCGGGAGAATTGCCCAGATCAAACCCGGGAATCTTAATTCCTTTCCGTTCTCCCCCGAGCAAACAACGGTCTCTCCCCAGCCGGCCGGCCAATGCAAAAGCCTCCTCCGGTTCAACCACAGGAACGACCTCCCGACAACCATTGGCCAAAGCGGTTAAAATCGTACTGGTCGCCCGTAAAACATCGATGACCACCACGGTTTTCCCCTGCAAATCCCGCGGCTTTCCGGGCGCCATGATCAGATCAATTTTCATCGGCATACATCCCCTGGCAATATATTATTTCCGGCAATATTTATAACTTTTAAAACCCTTCCCTCTCAAGGAGGCGGCTGATCTCCTTTTCATGCAGGCGCCAGTAAACCTGGTAAAACTCCCCCGGCAAAGTGGCGGTGATCAGATCCTCCTCCAGGTTGAAACGGCCGGCGCAACAATAAAGCGCCGCCAGTTCGGGAAGGGTCAGATCGGTCTGCAGGTATTTCCGGGCAATGCGCAAAAGGGAGAAAGCCTTAAAAACCATCTCTTTTTGCGCCAATTTCCTGGCCAGAGCGGACAAAAACTTCTGTTGCCGCTGCACCCTTGTTATATCTCCCAACCGGTCTTGCCGGTAACGGACATACCCCAAGGCGTCCTCTCCCAGCAGGGTCTGGGGCCCGGGTTGAAGATCGATCCGGAAGCCGGCGCTGTGGTCCGTGTAGAGCATCCTCTTGTCGACGGTTATTTCCACCCCGCCCACCAGATCCACCAATTCTTTAAAGCCCTCAAAATTGACAACCACATACCGGTGGACCGGCCTTCCCATTACCTCTTCCACCACGCGCCGGGTTAAATCGTAACCTCCATAGGCGTAAGCTTTATTAATCCGCTCCCGCCCGAGACCGGGGATCTCCACCAGGCTGTCCCGGGGAATGGAAAAAACGCCAATTCTCCCCGTTTCCGGACGCAGGGCAACAAAAAGGATGGTATCGCTCCGCGGCCAGTCAAAACCGTCATCTTCGGCTAGAGCGTCAACCCCCAGGACCAAAATATTCAGGGGGCGGTTGAGAAATTCGGTCCCTATTTTCTGCAGACCGGCATGGACGCATAGCAGAGACAAAAAAACAAAGAAACTGATCCCGAGCAACAGTTTCTGGCCCCGTCTCCTTTTGTGCACAAAAGACCCCGTCCACGGTTTCACGCCGGTTTTCACCTCTATTCCGGCCGAAAAGCGGGATTTTGTCCCGCTTTTCCTTTTTTTAATTTGCTTTTGCCTCTTCCGCCCGTCTCTCGTCGACGCTGTCTTCTGCTTTTTCCGTCCCGGTTTCCGTCTCAAGCGTAGACAACAGACGTTCAAAGTCCGCCGCCTCCAGAGTCTCCTTTTCCAGGAGGGCCTTGGCGATCAACTCCAACTTGTCCCGGTGCTGGTTGATGATCTCCTTCGCCCTCTCATAAGCTTCGGTAATAATGCGCTTCATCTCCCGGTCGATACTGGCCGCCACTTGTTCGCTGTAATTGCGGTCCCGGGAAATGTCACGGCCCAGGAAGACCAGTTCCTCACGGCCGTGACCGAAAGTCATCGGCCCGAGTTCATCGCTCATCCCGTACTCCATAATCATCTTTCTCACCAGCTTGGTGGCGCGTTCCAGATCATTGCGCGCTCCGGTACTAATCTCGCCCAGGACCAAATCTTCGGCGACCCGGCCGCCAAGGAGAAAGACGACATCCTCCAGTAATTCGGTACGCGTGGCGTAGCGTTTATCTTCCACCGGCAGGGCTAGGGTGTAACCGCCGGCCTGCCCGCGGGGGATGATGGATACCTTGTGGATCGGATCGACCGTGGGCAAAAAGTGCCCGACCAAAGCATGTCCCGCCTCATGATAGGCGGTAAGTTGTTTTTCTTTTTCACTCATGATCCGGCTTTTCCGTTCCGGGCCGGCGATTACCCGCTCCACGGCTTCTTCACAGTCCATCATCGTTATCTCTTTCCGGTTATTTCTCGCCGCCAGCAGGGCCGCTTCATTTAAAGTATTGGCCAGGTCCGCTCCAGTAAAACCGGGGGTCCGCCGGGCCAAGACCTTCAAGTCAACTTCCCGGGCCAGCGGTTTCCCTTTGGCATGCACTTTCAGAATCTCTTCCCGGCCTCTAAGATCCGGGATATCCAGCACCACCTGACGGTCAAAACGTCCGGGGCGCAGAAGGGCGGGATCAAGGACATCCGGACGGTTGGTAGCCGCCAAAACAATAATTCCCGAATTGGGTTCAAAACCGTCCATCGCCACCAACAACTGGTTTAACGTTTGTTCCCTTTCGTCGTGGCCGCCGCCCAAGCCGGCCCCCCGTTGCCGTCCTACGGCGTCGATTTCGTCAATAAAAACAATACAGGGCGAGTTTTTCTTGGCGGTGTCAAAAAGGTCACGCACCCGGGAAGCGCCCACGCCGACAAACATCTCGACAAAATCGGAGCCGCTGATGCTAAAGAAAGGAACGCCGGATTCTCCGGCCACCGCCTTGGCCAGTAAGGTTTTACCGGTTCCGGGCGGACCGACCAAAAGGACTCCTTTAGGAATCTTGGCCCCCAATTCGGTAAAGTGCCGGGGATATTTCAGAAACTCCACAATCTCCTGGAGTTCCTCTTTGGCCTCGTCGACGCCGGCCACATCGTCAAAACTGACCTTGGTCCGCTCCTCAGTGTACAGGCGGGCCCTGCTTTTCCCGAACGCCATAGCCCTGTTCCCGGAACTTTGCATCTGGTTGATGAGGAAAAACCAGAAGACCAGCAAAATAATGATCGGTAACAGGCTGGGCAGGAGCATCGCCCACCACGGTTCCGTTTTTTGTTTATATTCCCTGGGAATACCGGCCTCGCCCAGGGGAATCTCATAAACATCAGAAGCCAGGGAGGGACTTGGACCCTGCGAGACAAAGGGAAGAAGCTCGGTACCCCCCTGCGGTCTGTATTTTCCTTCAATTCGCCCGTCGCTGTAGATATCTACCTCTACAATTTCATTGGCTTCGATTTTCGCCAGGAATTGGTCCCATGTAAATTCTTGCGGGGTCTGGTTTTCCCCGAAAAAACGCCATAAGACAAGCAGGGCGATGGTGGCAAGAAACAAGTAAAAAGTCAGCTCTCTAAAAAACCGCAATCACAAACCTCCTCTCGAGGCTGAAAATGCCATAGATTATATTATACCATAGGCGGTTTATTTCCACAATAAAAAAAGTCTCCCGCTTTCCCGGGGAATAACTGTAAGTACAGGACCTCCTGGGTCTCGCCGGTAACGCGCACCCTTTCGTCGGGCCGGCCGGCAACCCAAAGAATACGGTCTTCGGCATCGACCAGCAAGAGGATTTCATCCCGGCATTCCCGGGGAATTTTGCCGTCGGTAAAAAAATCCTTCAGTTTTTTCCTGCCGCCCAGTCCCAACGGGTGAAAACGGTCGCCCGGCCGCCGGGTGCGGACAAAGAGGGGGAGGGCTATTTTTTCCCGGTCCAGAAAAACCTCGCCGCGGGCGACCTTTTGCCAGTCCCCGGGGACGGCGGACCGGGAGACCCACGCTGTTTCCACCGCGCCCCGCCCCTCCGGTAAAACCGTCCGCCCCGGTACGGTCAGGGGATAACAAAAAGCCGCCTTCTCTTTCTTCTCCCTCCGCGGGTGGATAAAGAAGATGTCGTTCTCTTTCCGGCACTCCACGCCTCCGGGTAAAATAATCCGCTTCCCGTTCTCCCCGGTCATTAATTGCAGAACCGCTTCCGAATGTTTAAACCCCAGCCGCGCCCCGACCCGGGCTGCACAAAAAAAGAGGCGGCGAAAAACCGCCCGGCGCAGGGCAAGCGGGAGAGAAAGCCAACGCTCCACCGGGACGGCGAAAAAATCATCACCCGTGTCCACTTGCCAATCTTCCAGCGTTGCCTCCACCGCCTCCGCCACAAACTCCGTCCATTCCCGTAACACCAAAGCCGTTTCCTGAAGACGTTCTTCCAAGCGGGGCTGATACTCCCGGCGCAGGTACGGAAGGAGGCAGTGGCGAATCCGGTTCCGCAGGTAGATTGTTTCCCGGTTGGAAGCATCCTCCGCCCACACCAGGCCCTTTTCCCGGGCGTAGGCCCGGATCTCCTCCCTGCCCACCTCCAGCAGGGGACGGATAAACCGGCCGCGCACCGGCGGAATTCCGGCAAGCCCTTCCGGTCCGGCGCCGGTCAAAAATCTCATCACCACCGTCTCCACCTGGTCATCGGCCTGATGCCCGAGGGCGATCTTGGCGGCGTCCACTTCCCGCGCGGCCTCTTCCAACAGACGGTATCTCACTTTCCGCGCCCGTATTTGCAGGGAACCGCCGGGGGCGGTTTTGGGCAGGTCAACCCGCTCCACCCGGCAGGGCAGGCCCCACTCCCGGCAAACCCCGGCTACCAACTGCGCTTCTTCCTCCGCCTCCGGCCGCAGGCCGTGGTTGAGGTGGAAAACATGAAGCTTTAGTTCCAAGGGGAGAGAACGCAAGACCGCCAGGAGAGACATGGAATCGATTCCCCCGGAAACCGCAACCAGAACTTTTTCCCCGGCGTCCAGCATTTTGTACCGTTCCACAGTGGCCAGCACCTTTTTTTCCAGTTCGTGCATGTTCTCCCCCGCTTATAACTATCAGGCACCTGTTTTTCCGCCCTCTATAATAAAAACGTTTTGGACGGTGGTTTTGTTTCCCCAATTTTATATCGTCAGGGAAGAAGGGCGACTTCCCGGGCGGGATTTTCCCTGACGATCTGCAGGACCACAACGGTCATATCATCTTCCACCACCCCGCCCGCCTCAATTCTGGCGGATTCCAGCAGATACCGGCAGAGCGAATCAACCCCGGTAAGATCCATATTTTTCAGAACCTTATAAATCCAGTCTTCGTTCTTGCCCTTGCTAAAGTCGATCACCCCGTCGGTCACCATGACCACCAGGTCATTTTCCTGCAGGGTATAGCGGGTGTATTCCGGCTCCACATAATGGAGAATCCCCACCGGCAGGGAGGTCGAATGGACGACGCTCACTTCTTTCCCCCTCTTGATATAGGTGGGCGCGGCGCCGATCTTAATCAACTCCGTCTCTGCCGTAAACTGGTCAAAAACAAAAAGATCCAAAGTGGCGAAGTTCTCTTCCGGACTGCGGAGCAATAAAAGGGAGTTGACCAGTTGCAGGCAGAATTTCTTTTCCAGACCGGTATCAAGCAGCTTCTGGAGGAGGGAAACGGTTATTCCGCTCTGGCGGGCGGCGGCCGGGCCTGTTCCCATGCCGTCGCTGAGTATGGAGAAGACATAACCCTCCCTGGTCTCCACCACGCTGTGGCTGTCCCCGGAAAGTTGATTGCCGTCGCGCGGCACCTTTCCCACAGCCGACCGGACCTTGTAACGGCGGTGGGGCGTGAGGTAAAAGCCGCACCATTCACCTTTGGTCCGCGGGCAGTTCCGGCTGCCCACCGAAAATCTGGTTCCCAACAATTGCGAGATGAGCGGGACAATCACCCGCTGGCATTCTTCACCCGCGCCGCAACTCTTTTTTTCTAAATAAATCTCCACCCGGTTTTTTTCCAGGCCGGTAATGCTCATCTCCTGGATCTGCAAATTCATTCTTTTAAAGGCGGCGCGCAGTTCTTCCTCGATTTCCACCCGGAAATCAACGCTCAATTTTAACTGACGGGAGAGACCGGCCATAATCCCGGCCATCTCCCGGAGTTGCCCGGCCAGGAAGACCCGCCCTTCCTCGTACCGCCTGCGCCAGATATATTCCGCCTGCTGTCTTTCCACCCAAGAATTAATCGCCATTAACAGTTCGTGTTTTTGCGTACACTCCCGGGCCAGACGGCCTTTCATCTGCTTGGGACCTACCGTCCCGCCGATCTCCGCCGCGGCGATCAGATCAAAAATCTCCCGGTAAGTGGAGTAAAAAAGCTCTCCCCAACAACTCCGGTAGGAGGCACAAAAACGGCAATTCCGTTCACTAATCTTCTCGATAAAAGCGTAGATTTCCTGCCGGTTATTCTCTTGTTCCTCCCCCTTTTCCCCGGAAAAAACCGCGGCGATCTGGTTAAATAGCTCCACCAGGCGTTGCAGGCGTTCAATAACCACCTCCTGCCGGCGTTTTTCCCGGTGATCGGGGGAATTGGCCGGAAGAGGCAGTGGCAAGGTCATTTTTTCCCACGCCGCCGCCGGAAGGCACAAAATAACGGCCCACGTGAGAAGGCCGGTGACCAGCAGCCCGTCCATTCCTGCTGTTCCCCACCATCTGGCGGCCATCAGGCCGAGGTAAAGGAAAAAACCTCCGGCCTGACCATGCCGTTTAAAAAGAATACCGCCCAAAGCGGCCGCCGGCCCGCTGCCGGCCATCAATACCAGGCGTAAAGGGTCGGGTTCACCAAAGATCGCATCAACCAGCGCGAAAAAAACAGCGACCCCAATTCCCTCTGCCGTTCCATATCTCCGCCCGGCGATAAAAACAAGAAGAAGGGCCAAGAACAATTCTCCGGCCAACGGTATTTTTACCCACGCGGAAAAATCCAATTCCTTGAGGGAAAGAAAAGCCGTTAAGGCCAGGAGTCCCAAAGAAAAGAAGGCCGTTTTGATGTTCCCGGGTTGCCGGGAAGCGGAAAAAAGAAGGCCGAGACCGGGGGTGAAAAGAAGAGCCAACAAACAAACGAGGCCGATTTCGCCCAACCCGCCAGGCAAATTTGGGGGGGCAAACCCCAAAGCCCGGAGGAGAAAATAAGAGTCGGCAGGGATAAGAAAAACCGCCCCGTGGACGAGGAGGTTTTTTTGGCCGGCGGTGAGTTTTATCCCCAAGAAAAAGGGGAGATAAACGAGGAGCCTGAAGAAAAAATCCCTTCCGGACAAGACGGTCGACAAAGAATAAAAAGTCACGGAGAGCAGGGGAAGCCCGCCGGGGATCCCCAGGCGCCACCAGGCGCCGCAGAAGGCAATCCCCGCCGGGAAAAGGCCCAAGGCCGGTTGCAGACGGGCATAACAGGCGCCTAGAACCATCCCTAAAAACAACCGGCCCCAACCCCAGCGTTCACTGCCGGTTTTCTTTCTTGGCCGTCCTTTTCTTTCCTGACCGGGTTTAACCCTGACACTCATCACCCTTCACCTCCAAACAACTACTTCCATAGTATACCAAAAAAGTCATTCTTTTTTTGTCGATTTCTCTCATCTTGAAAAAACTGGCTTTTCTGCTACTTTTCCGTGGTTTGGTGGTAAAGGGCGAAAGCAAAGGGGTAACAGCAGTAAAAAGCAGACGACCCCGAAGAGGGGATAAACATTGGTTACCAGGCGCGCGAAGCCGATGCGGCCAATAACCATGGCGAAAAGAAGCAAAACGGTTACCCTCAGGATATACCGGGGGCTTTCCGCCGGGCCAAGGCGGGTGGCCAAACCGTAACCGTGGGCGATGAGGGTGGAAAACAATTCCCCCCATAAAACCAAACCGTACCCGTAACGCCACCATCCGCTCCATTCCCGGGTTAAAAAAAACAAGGGAAGTTCTCCGACGGAAACGGCGCCCATCAGGATCCGGTGGAAGAGAAAGGCCAGAACCCCAAGGGAGACCCCGCCGAGAATCCCGCCCCGGCGGAGGGTGGCCGGGTTGTCATCCAAACGGTACAAGGTGACCAGCACCGGCAAGGCCAGAACCAGGTTGTAGGCGCTGTACTGAAGGGCCGCTGTCCACCAGGTGCCCGTCCATCCGCCCGGAAACGCCCGGGGAAGGGGAAGGGGGAAATAGGCCCGGTCCCATTGGAGGTTGAGGAGGATACCGGCGCCAAAAAGGAGGGGAATGACCACCAGATTTACCCCTTTAATCCCTTCCAGCCTCCTGCTGAGGACAAGCACGGCCAAGCCCACTGTCGCCCAGCACCCCCACTCCCATTTTCCACCCCACTCCACGGCGACCGCTCCGGAACCGGCCAGCATAACGCCGAGCAAAAGGAGGAGAAAAACCGTAATGGCCAGATCACCGAGCCGGCCCGGCCATTTCCCGGCCAAATTATTTAAAAAGTCATGATAGGAAGAAGCGCCGATCCTTCTTCCCCACTCCATGGCTTTGGCGCCCAAAAAACTCAGCAGGATGGTGGATAAGAACAACCCCCGGGTCCCGGCCGGACCATAACGGGAAAAAAAATACCATATTTCCTGGCCGGAAGCGAAACCGGCCCCGATGACCGTCCCCGTATAAACGGCGGCAATCACGGCCGCCCGGACCATTTTACTCACCATAGTTTTCTCCGCAGCTTTAGCCGCCATGAATCCTTTTCCACCCTGGTCGTCACGATTAAATCCACGGCGCTTACTTCTTCACCTTTAAAGAGAAAGATCATCTCTCCTACCGCCGTCCCCGGTTTCAGCGGGGGAACGAGGACTTCGGGATATAAATAAACCTTTTTTTCAGCCTCTTCTTCTTTCCCTTTGGGGATCACCGCCATCAAAGGCCGCCGGGGATAGATCTCAACTTCCTGGGGCCATCCTCCCGGGATCTTGACCCGGGCCACGGGCTGATTCACGTCGGCCATCAATTCCAGGGTAAAATGGTTAAAACCATACTCCAAAAGACGGGCGGATTCACCCCAGCGGTCGGGGCTATTCAGCACCACCGAAATGAAGCGCCGCCCGTCACGGGTGGCCGAGGCCACCAGGCAATAGCCGGCTTCGTTGGTTGTTCCGGTTTTTACCCCGTCGGCCCCGGCAAAAGACCACAGGAGCCGGTTGGTATTCCTGACCATCCTCGTTTTTTCCCCCTGGTACCATTCGACCGCCTCCTCCTTGGTCGCCACCAGGCGGGCAAATTCCGGTTTATGCATGGCATAACGGGTTATCCGCGCCAGGTCATAGGCGGTGCTGTAATGGGAAGGGGCCCGCAGCCCGTGGGGGTTTTGAAAATTACTGTTTAAGGCCCCGATTTCCCTGGCTTTCCTGTTCATCATCCGGACAAAATTTCTCTCCGTACCGCCGATGTGCTCGGCCAGGGCCACACTGCCGTCGTTGGCCGACCGCAGCATGGTCCCTTCCAACAACTCTCTAAGGGTTAACCTGTCCCCCGGTTTCAACCATAAAGTCGAGCCTCCGGTCTGCGCCGCCCGCCTGCTGACCGTGACGATATCATCCAGGTTTCCTTTTTCCAAGGCCACCACGGCCGTGAGAATCTTGGTGGTGCTGGCCGGCGCCCGCCGCTGATGTTCATTCTTGGCGTAAAGGATCATCCCGCTTACCGTCTCCACTAAAATGGCAGCCCCGGCGCGAATCGCCAGCCCGCGGGTATAGTCCGGAAGATAGATCAGAGGAGGATAGCCTTCCACCAGTTGGTAGCCGGAGTCCACCGGCCGGTGGTTTTCCTTTTTATCTGTAAACATGGCGGCCGTAAAAAAGACCATCCCCCAAAAAACGAGACCCAGAAGGAGGAGGTTTTTCCGGGAAAACTTCCACACTACCATTAAAACCGGCACTCCTTTATTGTTCATCTTTATGCCCCGCGAACCGGGAAAATGAGTGCTTTTCCCGGGTTTGACGCCGGTTTCTCCCCCCAAAATAAAAAAGACCGTTGTGCCAACGGTCTGTTACGCCCAATTGGGGATTCATCGTTCCCGAAAAACACCCCGCCTGCCGGTAAAACCTGCTGCGGCTGCCGGACGGTCCCCGGCCCGGCCTCGCTCACAGATGGATAAAGAGGCCGGCATCCCAATAATAGTCCCGGTTTTGTCCGATATAAAGACCGCCGGTAATCCCGTTCTCCCACTTGCGGTCCAGGGTAAGCCGGTGATAAAAATCACCCTCCACCATAATCGTGGGCTCAAAACGCAGGTGCCAACCGCGGCGGAAATACCAGTTTAGATCCAGCTGGATAAAGAATTCCGGATTGTGAACGGCCGGATTATTAACGGCCGGCGGGACATACTCGCCTTGTACTCCCGCATAAACCAGATTATCTCCTCCGATGCCAATCTGAAAACAGGACCGGTAGTCGAGGGAGGATCCTTCCCCCTCCCGGAGCTGGAAATAATCGAGCGCGGAAAGGAGCGTAATATTTTCGCCCAGCCGCCACCGGTGTTCCAAACCGGCCAGGTATTTTTCATCAGTCATATCATAACCCGCCTTGAAAGTCCAAGCGGGCACGGGCAAAAACTCCGCCTGCAGCCGCCAGCGTTGATCGGAAAAACCAAGGTTCAGGTAAAAGGATGGATTAAACCGCCGGCTCAATTCAAAACCGAATTCTTCCAGCAGGGAATAGGAAGCCCGGAGCGAATAGGCTTTCTCCTCCTTTGCCCCGGCCGGCGCCGCGACAAAAAGCGAACCGCCCAGGATCAACACGGCCAGCCAGATCAGGCGGGACCGGCACATCCTTCGCACAAGGATCCCTCCTTCTCGTTGCTCGTCTCTCGTCGCTCGTTGCTCGTGAAACAACCAAGTGTTCTACTCCTGCTCGTCGCTCGTTGCTCGTTACCCGTGTGGAATAACCATGTCCTCTGCTCGTTGCTCGTCGCCCGTTATTCGTCGCTCGTCGTAAACAACCACTTCATCTTCTCGTTGCTCGTTGCTCGTCGCTCGGCTTGGAAGTCCAGTACTACAAGAGCGTTTTCAGGTAGCTCGTGACTTCTTGCCACGGGTGGTTTATAGTAGCCGTCATGGCAACAGAATAACCACGTTAGTATTCGGGAGAAGAACTTAGAATTCCTTTTCTTTAACGAAATTAAATTTTGGCCTTGCTGGTGAAAAATAACAACCCCCCCTGGAGAGGGGGGGTTGGTGGTTATTACATAGGAGGCATTCCGCCGCCGGGAGTATCCGGTTTTTCTTCCGGAATCTCCGCCACCAGGCATTCGGTGGTCAGCAGCATCCCCGCAATACTGGCGGCATTCTGCAGGGCGCTTCTGGTCACCTTGGCCGGGTCGGTGATCCCGGCGTCAAGCATCTTGACAAACTCGCCGGTCAGAGCATCAAATCCGATCCCGAACTCTTTTTCCTTGACTTTCTCCACAATGATGGAGCCTTCCACACCGGCGTTGTTGGCAATTTGCCGCACCGGTTCCTCCAGGGCTTTCTTGACCAGTTGAATTCCGGTTAACACATCACCGGAGGCTTCGATCTTATCAAGAGCCGGCGCCAACTGGAGCAAGGTGATCCCGCCGCCCGGGACTACTCCTTCTTCCACGGCCGCCCGGGTCGCGGAGAGGGCGTCTTCAATCCGGTGTTTTTTCTCTTTCATCTCCGTCTCGGTGGCGGCGCCGACCTGAATCACCGCTACACCGCCGGAGAGTTTCGCCAGACGCTCCTGGAGTTTCTCCCGGTCATAGTCGGAAGTGGTCTCTTCAATCTGCAGTTTAATCTGGGCGATCCGGTTCTTGATCTCCTGCGCATCACCACGACCGTCCACAATCGTGGTCTCTTCCTTGGTAACCCGCACTTGCCTGGCGGTTCCCAGCATATCGAGGGTGGCGTTCTCCAGGGTCAGGCCTACCTCTTCCGAGATCACCTGGCCGCCGGTGAGAATCGCCATATCGGAAAGCATATCCTTGCGGCGGTCACCGAAACCAGGGGCCTTTACGGCCACCACGTTCAACACCCCGCGCAGTTTATTAACGACCAGGGTGGCCAGGGCTTCGCCTTCCACATCCTCCGCCACGATAAGCAAGGGTTTGCCGTGCTGGATCACCTTTTCCAGGATCGGCAAGAGATCTTTGACCAAGGTGATCTTCTTGTCGGTCAACAAAATATAGGGTTCTTCCAGAACCGCCTCCATCTTCTCGGAGTCGGTGATCATATAGGCGGAAATGTAACCCCGGTCGAATTGCATTCCTTCCACTACTTCAAGGTTGGTGCCGATTCCCTGCCATTCCTCAACAGTAATCACACCGTCTTTGCCGACTTTCTCCATGGCTTCGGCAATCAATTTACCAATCTCTCTATCCCCGGCGGAAATCGAGGCCACATGGGTGATGTCCTCTTTGGTTTCCACCGGGCGGCTCACCTTTTTAATCTCTTCAACTATGGTCTCCACCGCTTTTTCGATTCCTTTTTTCAGAATCATCGGGTTGGCGCCGGCCGCCACGTTCTTCAAGCCTTCCCTGACCATGGCTTGGGCCAGCAAAGTAGCGGTGGTTGTCCCGTCGCCGGCAATATCATTCGTCTTGGTGGCCACTTCCTTAACCAGCTGGGCCCCCATATTTTCAAAGGGATCTTTTACCTCAATCTCTTTGGCAATGGTCACTCCGTCATTGGTAATCGTCGGAGAACCATATTTCTTCTCAAGAACGACATTACGGCCTTTGGGTCCCAAAGTAATTTTTACGGCATCGGCCAGTATATTCACTCCCCGTTCCAGGGCGTGACGGGCTTCTTCCCCATAAAGCAATTGTTTTGCCATTCTTCTTTCACCTTCCTTTTCTTAAGTTATTGCCTTTACTCGTTGATAATCCCCAGGACATCGCTTTCCTTGAGGATCATGTATTCTTCCCCTTCAAGCTTAACCTCGGTTCCCGCATACTTGGCAAAAAGGACAGTATCGCCTTCCTTCACTTCCAAGGGCACTCTCTCACCGTTGTCGAGCACCCGGCCGGTCCCTACGGCCAAAACCTTACCCATCTGCGGTTTTTCTTTGGCGGTGTCCGGTAAAACGATCCCGCTTTTTGTTTTCTCCTCACTCTCAATAACTTTGATCACAATCCGTTCTCCCAAGGGTTTAATTTTCATATATTTCCCTCCTCTCATCTGTTATTAGCACTCACTTTGGTTGAGTGCTAATACTACTAAAATTTTAGTCAACCTGCCCCTCTTATGCAAGATTCATATATATTCATTTATAGGTATTATCGGCCAATACCGGGTATTTTAAACCTGTAATCTCATTTTTTCTACAGGATACTATGTTTTTCTATTGCTTATGTCTTGGACAACGGCAAGACGCCGATAAAAATAACCCTGAAACACTTGCCGTTCAGGGTTCAGATAGGGACTGCCCAAAGGAAGCAACCGCCCCGGCTTAATGGGGTTCGCCGCTGTAGGGAAACTGGGATTGATAGTTGGTAAACTGTTCTTTGGTTTGCCGGAGGGTCTGGTTTTGGGCTGAAGTCAGAGTGTACCAGCCTTTTTTAAACATTAAGTTAAATACATCCCGGGTTGCCTGGTGCGTTTCATTGAGAAGTCCCATGGTCAATTGATACAGATCTTCATGACTCGATTCCTTGGCAAAAACATTGTAGTTGTCCGCCAAATACTTTTCGGTGGCCAAAAGATCGTTAAGCATGTCCCGGTCGTTAAATTCCGGTCCTTTCACTTGCGGTACGCCGGTGGAGGGGTTTTTAATCACCCCCGGGTTGGGCTGTTGTTGGTTGATGGTTATTCGCCTCCTTCTTACTCCCTGGATCAGCCTCCTTTACCGGGTCCCTCTACATCAGTGTTTTTTGGGGGTCAACCGCCGCCAAAAGGCGCAGATAATGTTGTTGGTGCATCCACCCCACCCGGTTCATCAGACCGGCGATCTCCTGATCCTGGCACATCCCGGCCCAATGGTGACATTTTTTCATCGCCAGAAGTTCCCAGGAAAGGGCATCCTTCAAGTACATATGGTCTTTGTCGGTGATTACCGCCGGGGGAGTAGGCATCAAATTCACCATCCGGGCGCCCAGTTGGGATTGTTGCTGGGCCCCCGGGGGTCCTGGTTGTTCTTGCAATTTTACCCCTCTCTTTTCTGCAATTTATGGACTCTGCCTCCCGTCAAACCGTCCTGCAGAGTCAGTCTCCTGACATATTAAGTATCTCCCGGCAAACACCGGGCATACAAAACTTTTTTTCCCAAGATCAGTCCTCCGCCAGGAGGGCGCAGATGATCTTTTCCCCTTTGGCCAGGGCTTCCATGATTTTTCCTTCTTCCTTCCCGCCGGCCTGGGCCAGATCCGGACGGCCGCCGCCGCCCCCCCCGGCCACCTGTGCCACTTCTTTGACAAGCTCGCCGGCTTTAATCTTGCCGGTCAGGTCGGGGGTGACCCCGGCCACGAACACCACTTTTCCGCCGGTACAGGAACCGAGAAGGACCACGCATGAACCCAGCTTGTTTTTGAACTTGTCCACATTCTCCCGGAGCAATTCAACGGGAAGCCCGTCGCAACGCGCCACCAGATAACAATGGTTGCCGACTTTCCGCAAATTTTCCGCCAGGATTTTTTCGCCCGCGCTGTGCGCTTTTTGCCGGATTTCTTCCTCTCTAAACTTGAGCAGACGCTCCTGTTCCTCCAAAATCTCCTGTAAGCGGCCGGAAAGCTTGGCCGGTTCCACCTTTAAGAGGGCGGCGCTTTCCCGGAGAATTCTTCTTTCCTCTTCCACCAGCCGCAGGGCGGTTTCCCCCGTCACCGCTTCGATGCGGCGTACGCCCGTCGCCACGCTTCCTTCAGAGAGAAGGCGGAAATAAAGGAGCTGGGATGTGTTCTGCACATGGGTGCCGCCGCAAAGCTCCAGACTGACCTCACCGATCTGCACCACCCTGACCCGGCCGGCGTATTTTTCCCCGAAAAAGGCCAGGGCGCCCCGGGCGATTGCCGTTTGGTACGTGGTTTCCTCCGCCCGGACCGGCAGGGAACGGGCGATCAGCTTGTTCACTTCCTCTTCCACCTTCTGCAGTTCTTCATCACTAAGCCGTTGGTAATGGGTGAAATCAAACCGCAGCCGGTCCGGCGTCACCAGGGAACCGGCCTGGTGGAGATGGGCGCCGAAGAGCCGCCGCAGAACAGCCTGTAAAAGATGGGTGGCTGTATGATTGGCCGCTGTCCTCTTTCTCCGGTCGGCCGCCACTTCCAGAAGGTAAGGGGTCTCCTTCACCGGGAACGGCTTTTCCTTCGGTACCACGTGAACCAGATAATTCTGTTCCCACCGGGTATCATAAACCGGAAATTCCTCGCCGTCGACAAGGATTTTTCCTTGATCTCCCACCTGTCCCCCGGCTTCGGAGTAGAACGGGGTCCGGTCAAAAACCAGCAGGTATGAGTCGTCATCCTCTCCCACCAGGCATAACCGGGCCGGGGCGCGCAGGGTATCATACCCGACAAAGACCGAATGGGGCTGAGGCGACACGGTCCGCCAGTGATAATCTTTGGTTTCCGCCGCAAATTTCCCGCTGCTTCGCGCCCGTGTTCTTTGCTCTTCCATCAGTTTCTGAAAACCCTCCACCTCCACCTGGAGACCTTTCTCCTCGGCCAGCAACTGGGTAAGATCCAGCGGGAAACCGTAAGTATCGTAGAGACGGAACGCTTCTTCCCCGGGTAAAACCTTCTCGCCCTTGCGCTGCAAATCCCCAGCCAAGGAGGAGAAAAGCTCCAATCCTTTGTCCAAGGTCCGTTCAAAGGCCTCCTCCTCGGCAAGGATCACCCGGCGGCAATGCTCCTCGTTTTCCCTCAGTTCCGGGTAGGCGTCACCCATGGTTTCCACCACCACCGGCACCAGCCGGTGCAAAAGGGGTTCTTTCACCTCCAGGGTCCGGGCGTAACGGGCGGCCCGCCGTAAAATCCGGCGCAGGACATAACCCCGCCCCTCGTTGGCGGGTAATACGCCGTCGCTAACGGCAAAGGTCAAAGCCCGGATATGATCGGCAATCACCCGCATCGCCGTCTGGTGTTGGGGATCCTGCTCCCGCGCCCCGGTATATTCGGTAATTTTCTTTAAAATCGGCTGAAAGAGATCCGTATCGTAGTTGGAGGTTTTCCCCTGCAGCACGGCGACGATGCGTTCAAAACCCATCCCCGTATCCACATGCCGGGCGGGCAAATTCTCCAGTTCCCCGTCGGCCCGCCGGTTATACTGGATAAAGACCAGGTTCCACAGTTCAATAAAACGCCCGCAGTCGCCGTTGACCCGGCAGATATGGCCCGGCTCCCCTTTTTTCGTGCATTGTTCCGGTCCCAGGTCATAATGGATCTCCGTACACGGTCCGCACGGTCCGGTATCACCCATTTCCCAGAAATTATCCTCTTCGCCGAAAAACAACACCCGCTCGGGAGGAAGGCCGGTCACTTCAGGCCACAGCGCCGCGGATTCCCGGTCGTCATGAAAAACGGTGGCGTACAGTTTTTCCAGGGGGAGGCCCCAAACCCCGGTCAAAAGTTCCCAAGCCCACGCAATAGCCTCCCTTTTATAATAATCCCCAAAAGACCAGCTTCCCAGCATCTCGAAGAAAGTGTGGTGATAAGTGTCTTTTCCCACTTCCTCCAGATCATTATGTTTACCGCTGACCCGGATTACTTTTTGCGAATTGGCCGCCCGCCGGTAAGGACGGGTACCCGTTCCCAAAAAGACATCTTTAAACTGGTTCATCCCCGCATTGGTAAAAAGCAGGGTAGGATCATTCTCCGGCAGCAGGGAAGCACTGGGGACGATCGTATGCCCTCTGGCGGCAAAAAACTCCAAAAACTCCCTTCTAATTTCATTTGCGGTCTTCACGGGACTCCCTCCTCTCCGGTTCTCCTTCACTACAGAGATAACCCGGTTTTCTTCTCTTTATTCTACAGGAAAAAAAGCCCGCCTGCAACCGGGAAGCGGGAAAACTCTTTTTTGCCTGCCGGGCGTGGTCCTCCACCCTTCCGCTTTTTCCAGCACCGGAGGGGCGGACTGTTTGCCGAAGTTTTATCCGTTCTTAACCATGCATTAATACCTCTGCTGTATAATGAAGATAAGTCACCCCTCCTTTTTTCCTCCTTTGTTGAAGTCTCTGCACTCCTGCAGAGACTTTATTTTTTCCTCTTAACTTCATCTTAATATTTAACAAAACCTTTGACCCGGGCGGCAGGAAAAAAACGATAAAAAAAGAAAATCAAGACACAGACCGGCCGTCCGGTTAAGCCCACGGTCGGGCCGGAGGCAACACTAAGGCCGGGAAACCCGGGGTTATAAAAAAAGAAGGGTATAAAGGAGAAAGGGAACTTATGGAAGAAAAGCAACTGCTGGTCGTCTACGGTGAGGATCCGGGGGAAATGACGGACCGCCTCTTGGCAGCGATTGATCTGGTACACCTGGTTCCCAAAGAGGCCGTCATTGGCCTCAAACCCAACCTGGTGAAGGCGTCGCCGGCGGAAACCGGGGCTACCACTCACCCGGAAATTGCGGAGGCTGTCATCGCTTATCTCCGGAAAAAGGGCTATAAAAACATCTTTCTTCTGGAAAGCTCCTGGTTGGGCGCGGATACCCGCCGGGCTTTCCGGGAATGCGGTTATGAACGGATCGCCCGTCAATACGAAGTTCCTCTGGTCGACCTCAAAAAGGATACCCCGGTTACCGTCCACGCCGGAGGGATGGAACTGAAAATCTGCCGGCAGGTCCTGAAAACCGACTTCCTTATTAACCTCCCGGTTTTGAAAGCCCATTGCCAAACCGCACTGACCTGCGCCTTGAAAAACCTCAAGGGATGTATCCCGGACAGTGAAAAAAGAAGATACCACGGGCTGGGCTTGCACCGGCCGATCGCCGCCCTTTCCTCCTTCCTCCGCCCCCACCTGACCATTGTTGATGCGGTTTGCGGGGATCTCTCCTTTGAAGAAGGCGGCAACCCTGTTCCGATGGGCCGTTTAATCGCCGGCCGGGATCCGGTGCTCGTCGACGCGTACGCCTGCGCCCTGCTGGGCTTGGAACCGTCGGCCGTGCCTTATATAAATATGGCCGCCCGGCTGGGGGCGGGAACCGACGATCTTTCCCAGGCTACAATCACGGAGGTTAACCCGGAAAACAAACCGGCGTCCTCTTTTCGCCTGACCGGGCAGGCGCAGGCCCTGGCGAAAAACGTCGAGGAACAGCAGGCCTGTTCGGCCTGTTTCGGCAGCCTGATTCATGCTCTCTACCGGTTGGATGACGACAGCCGGAAGCGCTTTTCCGGGGGTAAAATCAAGATTGGCCAGGGTTTCCGTGGGAAAAAGGGGCCGGGCCCGGGCATCGGCAATTGCGCCCGCGGGCTCCATCCGTACCTGCCCGGCTGTCCGCCGACCGCCCGCGCGATTAAAGATTTCCTTAAAAATATATAAAAATATATAAACCGGTTTAGAGCACCGTTCCAAACCAGTTACAGGAAAAACCGGCGTAAAACCCGCAGCGTAGCTTGGGGGAACTCAGGGAGGATAAGAGATCTTACGAATCCGGTAACGGAAATCCCCCGCCGGCGCCTTAACCGATACTTCCTCCCCGGGCTTCTTCAGGACCAGTGCTTTTCCGGTGGGGGACAGACAAGACACATCTTCAATCCCCCCCTCACAGTTATACGGGGTTACAATCCGGAATTTAAAAATGTCTCCCCCCGGAAGATCTTCTACTTCCACTTCACTGCCGATCACCACCAGGGGAAAACCCTCTTCCACCTCCGCACCCGGGCCGGCCTTTTCGATTATCCTTTCCAGTTCACGCAGGTAATTGTGGAAAAAAACCTCAAACTCGTCTCTCTCCTCCGAGTCGTCAGGGAAACAATCGTCAATAATCTTTTCCTTGTTCTCTTTCGTTTCCATCCAATACTGGTACAAGGGATCCCTTCCCTTTTCCGGCGCCGTCTCCAAATCTTTTTTCATCTTCACCCCTCCTTTCTTGCCCATTTAATGGTAAAATCCAAAAATAGATATAAGGCATTCTGTCGTCAACAGAATGCCTTATATGTTTCATTTATATTAAAACATAAAAGACAATGTTTGTCAATAGTGTCTGATATTGGTGACTTTAAGTTCAAAAGTTTTAATTATTTTCCAACATTATTTTGGGCCCAGGCCACGACCTGGTCCAAATCGGGATAGGGTGCCACCTCTCCCGCCCTTTTCCAGTATACCAAAAACTCGATATTACCCTCCGGCCCCCGCAGGGGGGAGGGGGTGAGGCCGCCAAACTTCAGCCCGGTCTT
Source organism: Bacillota bacterium (assembly GCA_036678685.1). Lineage (GTDB taxonomy): Bacteria > Bacillota > UBA4882 > UBA10575 > UBA10575 > JAZIHH01. The sequence goes on along the minus strand of JAZIHH010000020.1, from coordinate 33,861 downwards.
TTCGGCAGCCGCCAAGACTTCGGCCAGGACCTGCTTATGGGTGGCCGCCGACCTGACCACCCCCTTTTTGCCCACCTTTTCCCGGCCCGCCTCGAACTGGGGTTTGACCAGAGCGATGATTTCGCCCTCCTCCGGCAGGAGGGTGACAAAGATCGGCAGCACTTTTGCGAGAGAAATAAAAGAAAGATCCGCCGTCAGCAGGCTGGGGGTATAGGGGAGAGCAGACGGGCTGAGATGGCGGACATTGGTCTTTTCCATGACGATGACCCGCGGATCCTGCCGCAGTTTCCAGGCCAGTTGCCCATAACCGACATCCACCGCCATCACCAAACGGGCACCGTTCTGCAAAAGACAGTCGGTAAATCCCCCGGTGGACGCCCCGGCGTCAAGGCAGATCCGGTCCCGCACCTGCACAGGAAAAACCTGTAAAGCGTGGGCCAGCTTCTGCCCGCCCCGGCTCACGTAGGGGAGTTCTTCTTTGATACTGATCTCAACATCGCCGGCCACCCGGGTCCCCGGTTTATCCACAATCTTCCCGTTAATCATAACACGGCCGGTCATGATAAGGGTACGGGCTTTTTCCCTGCTTTCCGCCAGCCCCCGCCGGACAACGACAAGATCCAGCCGTTCCTTTTCCCGGCGTTGTTCTGCCTTTACCTCCCGTTTCCCTCTTAAAACTTCCTTTCCCCCCTGTCGCTCCCGGCCAAATACTCTACAGCCGACAACGCCGCCACCTGCCCTTCGCCTACGGCTTTGGCAATTTGCCACGGACGGCCGGTACAGTCGCCGGCGGCAAACAAACCCGGCACGGCGGTGGCCATTTTCCGGTCCACGCTGATTCCCCCGTTTTCCAGACGCAATCCGGGAAAAAGCTTCTCCGGGGGCAAGCCGGCCCGTTCAAGAAAAACCCCTTCCACCTGGTACTCGCCTTCCGAGGTAACCACGCGGGACAACGTCTCTTCCCCCTCCAGGCGCAAAGGTTTCCCGGAAATCAGTTCCACCCCGGGCGCCAGCCGGTAGTCGCCTTTATACAGCGGCAGGTAATATACTTTTTCGCAGAGACCAGCCAAAAAGGCGGCTTCCCGCTCTCCGGCGGGGAGTTCGGAGATGACCATTACCTTTTTCCCGCGAAAAAACATCCCGTCACAAGTGGCGCAGTAACTGACCCCCCGGCCGGCCAGCCTGCTCTCCCCGGGAATGGAAGCCTGTTGCGGCACGCCCGTGGCCAAAATCACCGTTTTCGCCTCGTAGGAACCGTTTTTGCCGGCGGCCACAAAATGTTTCTCCCCTTGCTCGAGATAGAGAATTTCTTCCTCCCGGATCTCCACCCCGTTGCCGGCGGCGTGCTCCCGGAACCTCTCCGCCAATTCCCGGCCGCTCAAACCCCATAAGCCGGGATAGTTTTCGATGCGGCCGGCCGGCAGCAGTTTGTTGCTGATTTCTTCCTTGGCCGCCACCATTACCTTCTTGTTACGCCGCCCGGCGTTAATGGCCGCGGAAAGCCCTGCCGGGCCGCCTCCGATCACCAGTATATCATACATGAATCCTCTCCCTCCGTTGACCCAGTTTTTATCGTCAATTTTAAAGAGAAAGCCTGCCGGAGGGCAGGTCTTTGGGGGTTAGAACGGTTTTTTCTTAAATAATTCCCTCCCCATCCGGGAAAGGCTGCCAAAAAGCCGGAGACTAAAAACCACCGCCACGGCGGTAAAAAGATCGACTCCCATCAGATCACCGAGGTAAACCAGGAAAACCGCCCCTGCGGCACGGGTCAGAAAACTCACCCAAAAGCCGGCTAAAACCAACTCTTTCTGCCGGAGAGCGCGGAGCCCGTCCACAACGGCGTCGAGCAGGACTAAAATAACCAGTGGTGAATATCTTACCCAGACCAGGGGGATCTCCCAGGGAAGCAGGCGGGCGAGGACCATCCCCAACGCCAGTCCCAGGAGGGGGACGAGAATAATCACCGGTCCTCACCTTCCTTCTCCGGGTCTTCCTCCGCCACCACCCGGGCGTAGGAAAAAACCATACCCCCCCGGCAGGGAGGGATATAAAGGTCGTCTTTTTCCGTAATCGTAATTCCCAAGTCAAAGGGGTGGATCTGTCGTTCGATAAACCCGCCGGGCATGGTCAGGGCGGCTTTCAGGGTCTTCCGGTCCCCGATCGCCCGGATGAGATACGGGGGTGCCACTTTTTTACTTCCCACCAGGATAATCGAGCCGGCGCAACTGAACCCGGTGCCAGGAACAATCCGTTCCCCGTTTACTGCTACGGCCTCCGCCCCGGCGACCCACAATTCGTTCACCAGAAGGGCCAAGTGGTCATAGTGGACCAGGAGCAGGTTGGGGTCGATAAAAGTCGCCCCTTGTTTGGCCGAATCGGTCAGCACAATCTCCAGCCCCGGACCGCGCAGGGGGTAAAAACCCGAGGCTATGCGCAGGTCTCTTAATTCTTGATCCACATCGTACTTTTGGAGTTGCCGCCGGAAACTCCTGTTCTGCTCTTCCAGGCGTTTTATCTCTGTTTCCAGCCGGTGGATATAAGAGGCAATCTGACTGATATTCCGGTAAGGAAGGTGCCGGCGGATGCCTGTCTCCGCCCGCAGTTGCAGGACGAACAACATCCCGAGAAGGACTGAAGCGAGCCCGATCCCCAACAGCCTGTTACGAACCTGCATCCAACTCCACCTTTCTTCCTGAGCTACTAAGTAAATTCCCTCCGGAGCGGGGGAATTCCTTTTTTCCGGGCGGAAAAAATCCGGCGGCCGGCAAGTTCGCCGTTAAAAACCGTTCAGAGCGACCCCTTGGGGCCGATGAGCACCCTTTTGAGGACGGGCAGGTGTTCCAGGGTTTTTCCCGCTCCCAGGACCACGCAGGCCAGCGGGTCGTCGGCCACTTTCATCTTCATCCCCAATTCCCCACCGATCCGCTGGTCAAAACCTTTTAACAAAGCTCCTCCCCCGGTCATAATTACATCCTCATTCATGATATCCGCCACCAGTTCCGGCGGAGTTTGCTCCACCACCTGCCGGATGGCGGCAACAATACTATCCACCGGTTCTTTAAGCGCCTCCCGTATTTCCTCGGTACTGACCTCAATGGTCCGCGGCAACCCGCTAACCTGATCCCTGCCCCGCACCTCGCCGGTGGTCTCCTCCGGAAGAGGAAAAGCGGAGCCCAGGGCAATCTTGATCTCCTCCGCCGTTCGTTCGCCAATGATTAAGTTATATTTTTTCCGGATGTACCTGGCGACGGCATTATCCATGGCATCGCCGCCGACCCGGACCGAAAGGCCGGAGACAACCCCGCCCAGGGAAATCACAGCCACATCGCTGGTCCCGCCGCCGATGTTAATTACCATATTCCCCACCGGCTCGTGCACAGGGAGGCCGGCCCCGATCGCCGCGGCCACCGGTTCTTCAATCAAGTAGGCTTCCCGCACCCCGGCGTTGACGGCGGCGTCAATCACCGCCCGCCGCTCCACCTCGGTCGTACCCGTGGGGATACTGATGACCACCCGCGGTTTGATGAAAAAGCGGCCCCGGCAGGCCCGCCGGATCAGGTAGCGGATCAGTTCCTTGGTCAGTTCAAAATTGGCGATTACTCCCTCCCGCAAGGGACGAACCGCGACGATATCCCCGGGCGTCCTTCCGATCATCCGCCGGGCTTCCTCACCGACGGCCAGAACATGATGGGAGTTTTTTTTCACCGCCACCACGGACGGCTCCTGAATAACCAATCCTTTATTCCGCTCGTAAACCAAACAATTGGCCGTACCGAGATCGATCCCTAATTCCTTGGAAAAATGTCCGGTTAGAAAGCGAAAGGTCATATAGTCAACTTCCTTTTTTTTATCCTTTTTCTTTCCCCTTTTGGGCCCAGTATTTCCCGGAGCCCTTCAATTTCCCCAGGGGTCAAGGGACGTACTTTTCCGGCGGGTAAATCGCCGAGGACAAGGGGTCCCATGGCAACCCGTTTTAAAGCCAGGACCGGGTGGCCGGCAGCTTCGCACATACGCCGGATCAATCTTTTCCTGCCCTCGCGAACGGTAATCCTTAAAATAGCATTCCCTTCTTTAACCGTCAGTATTTCAACTTTTGCCGGCAACGTAGGCCCGTCCTCCAACAGGATTCCCCGCCGTAGTTTGGTTAAGGTCTCCTTGCCGAGTTTCCCTTGCACCAAGGCTTCATAGACCTTGGGCACCTCGTACCGGGGATGGGTCAAGGCTTGTACAACCTCGCCGTCATTGGTCAGAAGCAAAAGGCCGGTGGTCTCCAGATCCAGGCGGCCGGCGGGAAAGAGGCGGACCCCTTTTTCCGGCACCAGATCCATGACCGTGGGCCGTCCCCACGGATCCCGGGCCGTGGTCACATACCCCGCCGGTTTATGCAAAAGCAAGTAAACCGGGCCTTCCGGGGGGTAAATTTCCCGCCCGCCCACGGTCACCCGGTCACGGCCGGGATCAATCTTCCGGCCCGGTTCCGCAACGATCTCGCCATTAACCGCAACCAGCCCGCTACGGATCAGATCCTCCGCCTTCCGGCGGGAAGCCACTCCGCAACGGGCCAGATATTTGGGAAGTCTCTCCATCCTTACCCCCGTTTTAAATCCGACCTGGCACTAACCCCGGACAAATTTTGGCAAGGTGAAATGGACACATGTTCCCTTCTCCGGCTCGCTCTCGACCCAGACTTTCCCGTCATGGCGTTCGATGATATGCTTGACAATGGACAGCCCCAGTCCGGTACCGCCCATCTCCCTGGAGCGGGCTTTATCCACCCGGTAAAAACGTTCAAAAATCCGGGGGATATTCTCCTTGGGAATCCCGATTCCGGTGTCGCAAACAATAAACTCCTGCATTTCTCCGTTTTCCACTTCCGTTACTTTAATCGAACCCCCGGCGGGCGTATACTTGATGGCATTATCCAGCAGGTTGACGATGACCTCCCGGATCTGGTCCTCATCGGCCCAGACCGGGGTCGGACCCAGTTCCACGGAGAAACTGAGTTCCTTCTGGTCCAGACGCGTTTGTAAGGTCTGCCTGACCTCTTCCACCAACGGCGCCAGGTAGACCCGGGTCCTTTTCAGTTCGGTCTCGCCGGATTCGAGACGGGAAAGGTCCAAAAGATCGCTGATCAAACGGTTTAAACGGTCGGTTTCCTGGTAAATAATGGTCAAGAATCTCTTGGTCGCTTCTTTGTTTTCCAATCCCCCGTCCAGCAGGGTTTCCACAAAGCCCTTGACGGAAGTCAGGGGCGTGCGCAGCTCATGGGAGACATTGGCCACAAATTCCGTGCGCATATTCTCCAAGTGGCGCAGACGGGTGACGTCCCGCACCACGGCCAGGACGCCCTGCACTTCTTCGTCTTCCCCCGGGCGGATGGGGACCAATTCCAAATTTAAATGTCTTTTGAGCGGGGGGTCCAGGACCATCTCCCGGTTCTGGGGTTGGCCGGTGACAAAAACCTGGTGGAACATTTCCACCAGTTCAAACTCGCGCCAGATCTCGCGGGGAAACTTGCCAACGGCCGCACCCCGCTCCAGGTTAAAGATCCGTTCCGCCGCCGGGTTGATAAAGGCAATCCGGCCGCTGGAATCAGTGGTAATCACCCCTTCCACCATGGCAAACAAGATGGAAACCATGTTTTCCCGTTCCTTGGCTTCCCGCCGGGCTTGGGCCTGTAACGTTTCCAGGCGGGCAAAAACCTCCCCCATCAGTTCTTTATAGGAAAAAGTATGGGTCTCGGGAAGGAATGATTCCAATTGCCCCACCGGCTTAATAAAATAATGAAACAGCAGATAACCGCCGAGTAAAAACCACCCGGCGCATAAAACCGAAAAGCGGGGACTGCGCCAAAAACCCGGGGAAAACAGCACGGGGAGAAGTAAAAGAGTGAGTCCGGCAACGAATTGAATACGGAAGCGTTGCATGTTTATTCCTCCCGCATTCGATACCCCACACCCCGCACAGTCTCCAGCCAATAGGGCTGGGCCGGATCATCCTCGATCTTTTGCCGCAGACGGCGGACATGGACATCCACGGTCCTGGTGTCCCCGAAAAACTCATACCCCCAAAGGTTTTCCAGAAGATACTCACGGGAAAAGGCTCGTCCGGGATGGGAGAGCAACAAATGGAGCAAGTCAAATTCCTTGGGAGTAAGTTCCACCTCCTCGCCCCGGACCATCACTTTATGCCGGCGCAGATCCATCTTGATCGGGCCGAGCGTCAAGGTTTCCTTCTCTTCCAACGAGAAGTTCTTGTCCGCCCGCCGGAGAACCGCCCGGACCCGGGCCACCAGTTCCCGCGGGGAGAAGGGTTTGGTCACGTAATCGTCGGCTCCGGACTCCAGGCCCAAAACCCGGTCGGCCTCTTCCGCCTTGGCGGTAAGAATAATAATGGGAATATCCCGGGTCAGTTTGGTTTGGCGAATCCGGCGGCAGACCTCCATACCGTCAATCCCGGGAAGCATCAAATCGAGAATGACCAGATCCGGGTGTTCATTCTGGACTTTCTCCCATCCGTCCTCGCCGGTTGCCGCCCGGGAAACAACCCAGCCTTCTTTCTCCAAATTATAGGCTACCAATTCCATGATATTGGCTTCATCTTCGATTATAAGTATTCTTTCTTTTGACACTTCCATGCCTCCTTTAACAATCAACGGCTTATAATTTCAGTCTAACTCAACTATTAATTACTGTCAACCTGAAAGCAGGAATAGAAAAACCACCGGTTTTCACCGGTGGTTAAAATGACCTCTGTTACCCTGCTTTACCAACCCGGATCCGTTTCCTCCCTTCCCTCGCCCGGAAGGGATACGGCCCAGGGAATGCCGGCCAATTGTAAATATTTACACCATTTGCCCAAAGCCCCGATGTTCAATTCCTCTTTTTTCTCCTGCCATCTCTCCCAGGCTTTCCACCGGAAACGGATTTCTTCCCCCGGTTTTTTCCAGGTTTTTTCTTCGGTTGTTAAATGACAAACCGGAGGATACAGGACACACCACCAGTTTTCCCCGGTTCCCTCCCCCAAGACCAGCCGGAGGGCGTAGTAAAGGCCTCCCGGTAAAACCCCAAAGGGGTAACTTTTTTCCGGAAAATGATACCGGCCGATCTCCAGCTGCACCCGGTAGGAAAGACCGTGTTTCCGCAATTCATCCTCAGCGGCGCGCACCAGCCTCACCCGGTTTTCCTCCAAGAGGGCCTGGGCCTCCTCCCGGGTACGGGCGGTGACGATCTTTTCCGTCTCGGCAAGAATTCTGTCCCTGACCTTTAACTTCACCGCCTGGTCAATTTCACTGTCGCTGTTGGCCACCACATGAAGGCGGAGCAGATTGCCGGTGGCAAAGGCCACGACCGCCCGGTCCCGGACGGTCCAACCGGCGGCGAAGATCAGCGCCGTGGCGATCAACAATAAAATTAGGACCCACCATATTCTGACACGCAAAACCTAACCCTCCCTGTTCCGGTTCTCCGAAACATATCTTCGCATCTGTTTTAAAGCGGTTTTCTCCAACCGGGAGACCTGCGCCTGGGAAATGCCAATCTCCTCCGCCACCTCCATTTGGGTCCTGCCTTCAAAGAACCGTTTGCGGAGGATCTGTTTTTCCCGGGGATTCAGTTTGGCCATGGCTTCTTTGATCGAAATTTCTTCCACCCATTGACTGTCACTGTTTTTGTCGTCACTGATCTGGTCCATGACGAATATGGGGTCCCCGCCGTCATGGTAAATGGGTTCAAACAAAGAGATCGGTTCCTGGATGGCGTCTAAAGCAAAGACAATCTCTTTCCGGGGAACGTTTAAGACCTTGGCAATCTCTCCCATGGTCGGCTCCTGCCCGTTTTTACCGGTCAGGGCGTCCCGGACCTGCAAAGCCTTGTAGGCGATATCCCGCAGTGACCTGCTGACCCGCAGGGGATTATTGTCCCGGAGATAACGGCGGATCTCGCCGATAATCATGGGTACCGCGTAGGTGGAGAATTTTACATTCTGGGAAAGATCGAAATTGTCAATGGCTTTCATCAAGCCGATACACCCCACCTGGAAAAGGTCGTCCACATACTCCCCGCGGTTGTTAAAGCGCTGAATCACACTGAGCACCAGGCGCAGATTACCCCGGATCAAATCCTCCCGGGCGCTTTTTTCTCCGTTTCTCATTTTCTGCAGTAATTCTCTCATCCGGGTGTTGGTGAGAACCGGAAGTTTTGCCGTATTAACGCCGCAAATTTCCACTTTATTAATGACCACCTGTACCAACCCCCGTCAATGGCCAAGCCGTATTCATTAGGATTATAGCCATAAAAAGGCCGGGATATACCTACAGCTTTTCAAGGACGGCGGCAAAAACGGGCACAAAAAAACCGGCTCCTGCCGGTTGTCGTTCACTGCTCCTGCGCTCCGAAGGGCGCGGGTTTTTCCGGGCGGTAACCATAACGCCAAAGTAAGAACCCGACGATTCTTTCCGCCGCCCGGCCGTCTCCAAACGGGTTTACCGCTTCCCCCATTTTCCGGTAGGCCTCTTCATCCAAAAGCAGGCGCCGGACTTCCGCGCATATTTTCTCCTCGTCCGTGCCCACCAGCCGGGCGGTGCCGGCGGCAACCGCTTCCGGCCGTTCCGTAGTCTCCCGTAAAACCAGGACCGGTTTGCCCAAAACCGGCGCTTCCTCCTGGATGCCGCCGGAATCGGTGAGGATCAGGTACGCCCGGCGCATCACCGCCACAAAGGGGGCGTAATCCAGGGGATCGAGCAGAAGCACCCGGGGCAAACCGCCCAGCGCCTCGGCAACGGCCGCCCGCACCTGCGGATTGCGGTGCACGGAAAAAACCAGCCAGAGATCGGGGAATTCGGCCAGCAGTTGCTTTAAGGCTTCGTAGACCTGCCGCAGGGGCCGGCCCAGATTCTCCCGCCGGTGGGTGGTGACCAGAAGCGCCTTTTTCCCGGGGGGAATAGAGTTCAACGCGGCGGGCAATTCTAAATCCGGCCGGGAAACCACAGAAAGCAGGGCATCAATCCCGGTATTCCCGGTTACCAGAATTGAAGCGGGGGGGATCCTTTCGGCGCGCAAATTCTCCCCGGCCGCCGGGGTCGGGGCAAAATGGTAGTCCGCCAGCGCCGCGGTGAGGCGCCTGTTCATCTCCTCGGGGAAGGGAGAATACCGTTGGTAGGTCCGGAGACCGGCTTCCACATGGCCGACGGGGATCCGGCAATAAAAAGCCGCCAGGGAAGCCAGAAAAGTAGTGGAGGTGTCGCCCTGCACCAGCACCAAATCCGGCCGTTCCCTTTGGAAAACCGGAGTCAGGCGGGAAAGGACCCGGCTGGCCAAACCGGACAAGGACTGCCCGGCCTCCATCACGTCGAGGTCGTAATCGACCTTGATGCGAAAAAGGTTTAAGACTTGATCCAGCATCTCCCGGTGCTGGGCGGTAACCAGGACCCGCAGGGAAAAATATTCTTCCTGTTTTTGCAGTTCCTTAATTACCGGGGCCATTTTAATCGCTTCCGGACGGGTTCCGAAAACCACAAAGACCTTTTTCTTCACCGGCCTGTCTCCTTCTCCCTCTAATCTCCTGTTTTTCCCTCCAGCCGCCGGCCGTACATCCGCCGGTAGTATTCCCGGTAGGCCCCGGAGGTCACCCGTTGCCACCATTCCCGGTTCTCCCGGTACCAGCGGACTGTATGGGCCAACCCGGCGGCAAAAGCCACCTGCGGCCTCCAGCCCAGGTTCTTGATTTTGGTATTTTGCAGCGCGTAACGCCGGTCATGGCCCGGCCGGTCTTCCACGAACCGGATGAGGGTCTCCGGTTTGCCGAGAATCTTCAGGATCTCCCTAACTACTGTAAGATTAGTCCGCTCGCAGTCCCCGCCGATATTATAGATCTCCCCCGGCCGCCCCCGCCGGAGCACCGCCGCCAACGCCCGGCAATGATCGGTAACAAAGATCCAGTCCCTTACCTGTCTTCCATCCCCATACACCGGTAAAGGCCGGTCCTCCAAAGCATTGATAATCATCAAGGGGATCAATTTTTCCGGAAACTGGTACGGACCGTAATTATTCGTACACCTGGTAATTACCACCGGCAACCCGTAGGTGCGGTAAAAAGCCCCGGCCAGAAGATCCGCCCCCGCCTTACTGGCCGCATAAGGGCTGCTGGGTACCAGGGGACTCTCTTCCGTAAAAGGGTTCTCTTCCGGCTCAAGAGAACCGTAGACCTCGTCGGTGGAAACCTGAAGAAACCTCTTTACCCCATACTCCAGCGCCAGCGAGAGGAGGGTTAAAGTTCCGTGGACGTTGGTGGTAATAAACGCCTGCGGGGACTCAATGCTCCGGTCCACATGGGACTCGGCGGCAAAATTAATCACCGCATCGACCCCGCGGCCAAAAACTTCGCGCATCGCCCGCCGGTCGTTGATATCCGCCCGGACAAAAGAGTAAGCCGGGTTTTTTTCAACGTCCCGTAAATTCTCCAGATTGCCGGCATAAGTTAAAAGATCCACATTAATCACTTGGTCATGCGGGTGTTCGGCCAGGTACCAACGGATAAAATTACTCCCGATAAACCCGGCCCCGCCGGTCACGAGAAGACGCACCTTTACCCCCCCTCAACCGTCTTTCCGGGCCCAGTCGTAGGGAATCCGGCTGTTATGGGGCGGGAGGCGCAGTTCATCGGGGTCCTGGTAGTTATAGGGTTTGTCCGGGCAGTTCAGCACCAACGCCTCCTCTTCGCCGATACACTTAAACCCGTGGTAGACCCCGGGAGGGATCTGGATCAGCAGCCGGTTGTGATCACCGGTAAAAAACTCATTGACCTCACCCCGGGTGGCGGAACCTGCCCGGTCGTCATAGAGAGCCAACTTGACCATTCCCCTAACCACCACAAAATTATCATATTGCTCACGGTGACAATGCCAGGCTTTGACCACTCCCGGGTAAACACTGGTCAGATAAATCTGGCCGAACCCGCGGAACAACTCATCGTCGCAACGGAGAATCTCCATCAAGCGTCCCCGTTCATCGGGAATCGTACGTAACGGTTTGACAATTACACCGTTAATCATAAAAACACCCCCCGTAAAGTCTATGCCGGAGGGCAAATTTATGACATCTTCCGCGGAACGCCGCCGCTCGGCAGTTCCGTTCAGAACTTCAAATAATAATCATCCTTTAGGAATTCGGCGGCAAAGGCAAAAACCGCCCTCAGGTGTTCCGGACGCAACTGCGGGTAATTCTGGAGAATCTGGTCGGTAGTCCATCCGGCCGCCAAAAGCTGCAAAATGAAATTGGTGGACAAATTCACCCCTTTTCCTCTATTCCTTAAGGCCGATATGCTTTCTGTACAAATGTAATCTCTCCAATTCAACACCTTTACACCTCCATCTTCAGGCAGTTCCTTTCCTTCGGCCTATACTTTCATAGCGCAAACCGGCATTTTCCACCTCTTCGGGGGTATAAACATTGCGCAGGTCAATCAAGAGCGGAGTTTTCATGAGTGAACACAACTTTTTTAAATCCAGCCGCCGGTAGGCATTCCACTCGGTCGCCAAAATCAGGGCCTCGGCGCCTTTGGCGGCCTCGTATGGATTATTACAATAACAAAGGAGTTCGCCGAAGATTTTCCGGGTCTCCGTCATGGCCGCCGGATCGTGGACCTGGATCCGTTTAACTCCGGCGTCCAGTAATTTACGGATAATGGCCAAGGAAGGGGATTCCCTGACATCGTCCGTGTTCGGTTTAAAAGATAGACCTAAAACGGCCAAGGTTTTCCCGGCAAGGGAGCCTGCGGCCTGCCGGATTTTCTCCACCATCCGGTCTTTCCGGTTCTCATTGGCCGCCACTACTGTTTCGACAATGGATACTCTCTCCCCATGGGAACGGGCAATCTGAACCAAAGCCCTGGTATCCTTGGGCAAACACGAACCTCCATAACCCGGGCCGGCCCGCAAAAACTTGGGTCCAATCCGTCCGTCCAGCCCCATGGCTTTGGCTACCACCTGCACATCAGCACCCACAGCTTCGCAGAGATCGGCCATTTCATTGATGAATGTGATTTTCGTAGCTAAAAAAGCATTAGTCGCGTATTTAATCAACTCCGCGGTTTCCGGGTTGGTCAGGACAAACGGAGTTTCAATCAAATAATGGGTCCGGTAAACTTCTTTCATGATTTTCTCCGCCCGCGGCGAATCCGTGCCAATCACGACGCGGTCCGGGTGCATAAAATCTTGAACGGCGCTCCCTTCACGGAGAAACTCCGGGTTGCTGACCACATCAAACTCCACCGGTGCCCGCAGGTTACGGGCGATAATCTCTTTCACCCACCGGACGGTTCCCACCGGCACGGTGGATTTATTGACAATCACTTTGTAATCCTGCAAATGGGCGGCAATTTCTCGCGCCACCACCTCCACCTGACTAAGATCGGCGGCACCGTCTGGCCGCGGCGGCGTACCCACGCCGATAAAAACCACCAGCGCCTCTTTGATTCCTTCGCCCAGATTTTGGGTAAAGAATAACCTTCCCGCGCGGAGATTGCGGTGGACGATTTCCTCCAGACCCAATTCGTACAGGGGAATTTCTCCCTGTTGCAACGCTTTGATCTTTGTTTCGTCCTTGTCCACAGCAGTGACAAAATGCCCGAAATCAGCCAAACAAGCTGCTGTTACGAGTCCAACATACCCGGTGCCGACAACTGCAATCTTCAACTGCTGTTCCCTCCTGCATTTAATATCTCTTCGTTTACTATTATCCCACCTGTATCTTCTTGGCCGGCGGGTGTTTCTCCAGCCAGTCGGCAAAGGCCGCCAGACCTTCCGGCAAAGTGGTTTGCGGCCGGTAATTCAACAAAGCGGCCGCCTTGTTCAGATCCGCCCAGGTCTGAGGGACGTCGCCGGGCTGTTCAGGAAGATACCGTAAGCGGGCTTTGACTCCGAGTGCTTCTTCCAGACAGTAAATCAACTCCCGCAAAGTGACCGTACGATTATTTCCCAGGTTGATGATTTCGTAAGAACTCCCCCGGTAACGGGCGGCAGCCAAAATACCCGTGATAATGTCGTCAATATAAGTATAATCCCGGCTGCTACTGCCGTCGCCGTATACGGGTAATGGTTTTCCGGCCAACATCAGACGGGCGAATTTATGAATAGCCAGATCCGGCCGCTGCCTGGGGCCGTACACGGTGAAAAAACGGAGGGCAATAAAGTTGATCCCGCATAAATGCCGGTAAACATGGCCCAAAAGTTCTCCGCTGACCTTCGTGGCGGCATAGGGGCTGACCGGCTGCAAGACCCGGTCATCCTCCCGCCACGGGACCCGGGGGTTGACTCCGTAAACACTGGAGGAAGAGGCAAAAATAAACTGTTTTACCCCCCGTTCCCGGGCCAGTTCCAACAGGTTTTGCGTGCCACGGATATTTACTTCCTGATAAAGTAAAGGCGCCTCAATACTGGGGCGAACTCCCGCCCTGGCCGCCAAATGTATAATGAGATCATAATCTGCGCGCAATTTCCGGCGGAGAGTTTCGAGATCCCGGATATCGGCCCGGATCAGCCGGTAACTATTATAATCAAAATGATTTTTTATATTTTCTTCCTTGATCGCCGGATCATAAAAAGGGTCAAAATTATCCACCACCGTCACGCGGCATCCAATGGCCAACAGCTTGTCCACCAGGTGACTGCCGATAAATCCAGCGCCGCCGGTGACCAGTACATGTTGCAACTCTCCACCTCATTCCCTCTTGGCAGATAAAATTTCCAGGAGGAAAACTCATTGAGAGAAAAATTCTTGCCGTTTGTTTTATTTTCCTCCCCGGATCAGGAATTTTTAAAAAATATCTTTTCCCAGCTCTTGTATTCCTTGCGTCGTTATTAATTCGACAAAAAAAAGGAAAAACCTGCTCTTTTTCTTGTCCTCTTCCCCGGCACAAAAGGGGGAAGAAACCTTCCCCGGACTCCACCGGAACCCTTTCCGGCCGCCATCTTTTTTACCCGCCCTAAAAAAAATTGACCGGGGAGTGCCCAACCGTCACCCCCGGTCGAAGCGGCGTCAAGCCATACCCCTTATTTTATTTTTAAAACTGCCGCTCTACCGGAAAACCCGGTCAAAAAGGCGTAAAAGAGCCCAGTACAGCAAAGTTCCTACAATCACCGCCAGATAGTGGAGGTTATGTTGAATTATCTTCCATCCCTGACGGCCGCTGCCGAACAAGCTCACCAACTGAGGTAGCCGGTAAAAGCTGAGCAAGGCCAGGGAGCCGAGGAAAATACCGGCCACATTCAACAAAATTCGTCTTCTTGACCCAAAAACCAAGGTAAGAACGAGAGTTATCGCCAAAGCGATAAAATAAAGAGTAAGCCATTGGGCATTGTAGTAAATCCTGGTTTCATTGATTGTAACACTTCCGGTTCCGCTGGAGAAAAAGGGCTCCAATAAAAAAAACAAGGCCACCACGGCAAAGGCGTTGAAAAGAAAAAGAATTCCTCCGCTCCGATATTCTTCCCTGCTCATAAAAAACCCCTCCTTTTTAGTCCCCCTTCCTCACTTATATTCTTCAGTATGGCCAAAAATCCTCCCGTCAACAAAACTTCGGGGTATAATTTGTGCGTGAGAGCATCCGGCCGGGAGTTGCACAGTCCTACCCGACGATAAACTGCAATTTCGTCTCGTGCGCCAGATTGTCGGAAACAGGACAACGGCGGTCCACTTCTGCGATAAACTCTTCTTTCTCCTGTGTGCTCATATCCGCATCCAGGTCCACTTTCACCCTGATTTCCTCAAACCCCGAACGTCCTTGCTTTTTACCCAGCAGCACGTCGGTGTCGATGTCCCCTTCCACGCTCACGCGCAACCCCCGCAGGTCAATCCGTTTCTGCCGGGCGACGATTTTGGCGATGGTAATAATACACCCCGCCAAGGAACTCAGCAGGTATTCCAAGGGTGTCGGTCCTTCGTCACCACCGCCGGCGGCGGCCGGCTGATCGATATACATTACATGGCTCCGGGTTTTAACTTCAATCTTGTAATTTTCCAGCAATTCCGCGGTTATTTTTTCTGTTTTGGCCGGCATCTTTTCTCCTCCTGTCGTTACACATAAATTTATTTATTATTTTTTCTTAAACCACCAATTTTATTACGTCAACTCGCGAAGACTTAATTTATCTACTTCTCCATGCAAGGCTTCTTATCCTGTCTCCAACTTTACGAACAATCAATTTAACTTCCCTAATGTCGAATACATAACATAAAACTATATAAACAATTACTCCTGTTCCCACGGCTGCCAATAAAGATACCAGATCGTATAATTTAGACAAACCCAAGGTCTTGTCCAACCCATAATATACTGAAAATACTACCGCTCCCATTATAACGGAGGCAAGCCCTGCTTTTAATCCACATTTAAGATAAGAGAGCGTGCCTAGTGAACCAATCTTCATTTTTAGTCTATAAAACATTAAAAGGGTGGTAAGAGTAATCGCGATACTAGTGGCTAATGCCAGTCCAGCATGGCCCATAAATTGGACTAATATAAGATTAAAAATAATATTCAATGCCACGGAAATAATTCCAATAATCATAGGGGTTTTTGTGTCTTGTAAGGAAAAATATACTCTATCCAATAATGTTCGTAGGGACATACTTATAAGGCCTAAGGAATAAAACATTAATGCTTTTACTGTCATTAAAGTCGCTATCTCGTCAAATTCTCCTCTTTCAAAGGCCACTTTTACTATTGGCTTGGCCAATACTACTAATCCTACAGTAGCCGGTATGGTAATCAGCAGGATAAGATTAACGCCGTTACCCATTATCTCCTTCATACCTGGGATATTATCTCTACTTGTTTCTTTGGATAATAGCGGGAATATAACCGTGGTTATCGCCGATATAAACACCGTCAGTACCAATGAATTTAATTTGTCCGCATAGTTTAATGCCGAAATACTACCGGAAACTAAAGACGAAGCCAAAGTCCGATCGACTATGGTATTCAAATCGTTGACGGCAACACTGACAAAGACCGGTAAGCTCATGTGTATAAGTTTTTTTATATAACAATCTTTTAAATCCAAGATCAATTCATAGCGATAACCGGCCCTTTTTACTTCCGGCAACTGAATTAAAAATTGGGAGATGACCGCAATTACCGCGGCAACCATCAATCCCTTTATGCCAAAAAAATTCGATAAAAATAGCAGGTAAAAAATATAAGTAAAATTAAAGGGAAAGCCAATGGCTGCAGAAGAAACATGCCTTTGCTCGCTATGCAAAAAGCCGGCAAAAGCCCCGATTACCAAACTAAACAATAAACTTGGCATCCCAATCGTGGTTAGTTTAGTTAAGTCCGTATAATGGTGTAAAATTGGTTTCCTAAAAAAGAGGGAGCCATTAACAAATTCCTCAGTTAGAATAGAAGTTGGACAAACCAAAATTCTAAGAGGAGGAATTTGAATGGCTCAATACCAGATTACCGTAGATCAAGAACTTTTGCATCGTCTATTTTTAGGCAATAACAAGGATTCCGGTGTGTCAGCGCTATTGGAATCGGTATTGAACCAGATTTTGCAGGCGCAAGCCACCGAACAGCTTCAAGCCGAGCCATACGAACGTACTGATAAAAGAAAGGGCTATCGTAACGGCACACGCGAGCATCCTCTTACCACCCGGGTCGGAACCATAACCCTACGTGTTCCGCGTTTTCGTAACGGCCAGTTTTCCACTGAGATGTTTGCCCGCTATCAGCGGAGCGAACAGGCCTTGGTGCTGGCCTTGATGGAAATGGTAATTAACGGGGTCTCTACCCGTAAGGTCAGTCAGATAACGGAAGAGTTATGTGGTACCGAATTTTTCCAAATCCACTGTTTCAGAGTTGTGCAAGAAACTGGACCCCATTGTGAACGCTTGGAATAACCGGGACTTGCGGGAAAGATGCTATCCTTTTGTCTTGGTGGACGCTTTCGTACTGAAGATTCGTGAAGACGGCCGCGTCCGTTCCCGGAGCGCTATGATCGCTATCGGCATAAATACCGAAGGCTACCGGGAAGTTTTAGGTCTCATGCTGGGCGACAGTGAATCCGAAGCCAGTTGGAGCCAGTTTTTTTCCTGGCTTAAAAGCCGTAACCTGCGTGGTGTCGAACTGGTAGTATCAGATGACCATGGCGGCCTGGTCAAGGCGGTTCGCCGCTACTTCCAGGGTGTTACCTGGCATCGCTGCCAAACCCACTTTATGCGTAATATCATGGACGCTACGCCTAAGTCGGCAAAAGAAGAGCTTTATCCGCATCTGCGAGCTATTCTGAATGCGCCTGATATCGGTACTGCCCGGTTGTTATTGAATCAAACCTTGGAGACATTTGAGAAAAAAGCACCCAAGGCCATGCAAATACTTGAAATGGGCTTTGATGATGCTACCGCGGTCCTTATGCTGCCGGAAAAATATCGCCGGCGTCTGCGTACTACAAACGCTGTCGAGCGTCTTATCGAAGAGATTAGGCGCAGGGAACGAGTTATCCGTATTTTCCCGAACCGGGAATCGGCAATTCGCCTAATTGGAGCCTTACTTATGGAAATTGACGACAAGTGGATAGCCGGCAAAAAGTATCTGGATATGAGTGAATACCTTCAGTGGCAAGAAGAGCAAAAACAAATTAATGATCAAAGCAATATTGCGTATATCAGATAAGCTTATTGATAACTGAGGAATTTACACACTAATCTGGACTTGATCGTTAGTTTCACGGCCAAATCATATTGTTGGCCATAGAAACCTTTTGCCAGTAATTTAACTAATAAGGGGGAAAATAACCAACCTAGCAATACCAAGATTAGAGAAAGAAGAAAAATAATATTAATCAGATTATTAGTGTGTGTTATCTTGGCTCCTTTGCCTTTTTTGAACTCAACCTCCGATAATACCGGCACAAAAGTATTGTCAATCGCAATACTGATCAACCCGCCAATGATCGAGGTAGCGGTCAAAGCTACAAAAAAAGCATCCGTCTCCGTCCCGGCCCCGAATTTTGCCGCAATTAAAGTTTCACGAATAAACCCTAGGAACTTACTGCCTAGGGTAAAAAATACGATTATTAGCGTTGACTTTGCTGTTTTTTTGGATATGGCCATATAATTCCCCTTCTAATTAACTTTATTTGGCCGACCCAAAGTAGTAACGCTATCGATTCCGCGTCACATTAATCCCTTTTTGCCTATCACGTAAATATTCCTTAAATAATACCCAAAGCACACCCAATGATAAAGCCAACAACCCGGCGATTGCCATATTCCGCCCCATGGATGGTGAATGCTTGCTGTGGGGTATTTCCGGAGGATCAATAACCCAGATTATAACATTATCCTCTTTCTCCTGCGCGAGCTTGGTTAGTTCCAATTGGGTAACAAGTAACATATAGACTTCTTCCGCCACTTTCTGTTCCCGTATAAGGCGGCTAAACTGTAACATCTCCTCCGGAGTAAGAGAAGGGTTTCTTTGTTCCGACAAAGAAAGGATTCCCTTTTCTTTCTGGTAATTAAGTAAAGCTTCTTCGGCATGAGTTAATCGCACTAAACTTTTTTGAATCTGTTCTTCAATAAATTGTTGAGATGAACTCTTAACGGTATTGATCTGCTCTTCTATAAATTGCTTATACTTCTTAAAAATCCGTTCTGTTAATTCATAAGCGACCTCCGGTTCGGTCCAACAGACACTGATCTGTAGTGTTCCGGTATTTTTTTGAACAACGGTTATCATCTCCTGCAAAAGGGCTACATTTTCCGGGGTGGCCCCCAACCCCTGTTCCTTTAAAATCTCTTTAAGGAAACTCCTGCTAAGTACTATCTCCCTACATAATTTAGCCTCCGTTTCCCCTCCGGGGAGCCCAGCTTCCAATTGGATGGTTGGGCGACTGATTCTCCTTTATAGATGAAAAGAAATGCTGCTTTGGTATTTTTGGGGTACGAAAAAATAAGTTATAACTCCAGCGGCGGAAACAAAAACGAAAAAGAGAACAACAAGGAGAATGAAATTTTTTCTGAGGACCTCTATTGTTTCGATAAGGCCGGTTCCTTCATATTTTTTCTTTTCTGCCATACAAACACCCACCCCTTTTCCAAATTTTTTACTCCCTGTCCGTCTCTTTTCCTGAACGCAGTCACCAAAGAGTTGACTTCCTCCATCTGGGAGTGGCACGGTTTCCTTTTACCCGAAGATAACCGCAGAAAACATTTATCAGCCTGGTAAAGTACGTTCCCAACAACCCAATCCTGGTAAATCGCACGGCAAAAGTGAATGTTTCCCCTTTAAACCCGGAAGCAAGTACTTTGCCTGCTATGGAAATCTGCCTGTTCTTGATTATTTATTCTCCGGAGAATAGTCAATAATCCTTTAATGATCAAGCCGGTAAATTTAGCAAAAAATCTGTTGGTCGCGTACTTCTTGGCATCGTCAAAAGAAATGATATTTTCTTTATTAGCTTTTATAAACTCTTCAAGCCTTTGAATGCTATCTTCGTCCATAGTGTTTGGGTGTAAACACCAGGTGTAAACGCCAAACGGCATCTTTCTCGGCGTGGCGAAAAGTTGGGGAACAAAGAATATTTCTTTATAGTAATAGGGGTATAAACAAAACCCATTTGTTATTGTCTTGATATTATTGTTAACAAGTACTTCCAAAGTTGTATGATCCAAAGAGTGGGCGGGAGCCATGAACGCATCAATTTTCAGCCCGTTTTGCTCAAAGATAAGTTTGCCTTTTTGAACCTTTTCATTTTGCAGATCATAGGATAACCCGGCAAATTCACTTTTTTTATTTATCCCAAAAATCCCGGAATCCCTTGTTATGTATTTATGGCTAAAGCCGTGTAAGGCGATACTCCAACCAAGCTTTTGCAGACTTCTTATTTCCTCCCAAAAGTCAAAAGGACACTTGGGAAAGGATAATAATTCCGGGTCTTCATTGTTCGGTATCACCCCGATAATGGGTTTAATATCATGTTTGATAAATAGTTCTTTTAATAATAAAAATTTTCCCCAATCCATATTTTCGGCTATATCATCTAGCCGAAAAATATATTTAGCCTTTTTTGGGTGTAAACAACACATTTAGGCACTTCCTTTCACTGTTCGCCAGTCGCTTAACATTGCATAATAAACCAATAACAACGGTAAGATTTTGTTTCTGTGCCACATGGCTGTGCCCGCATTTGATACGCCGATGGCAAATATTAACACGAATGCAAGCAGAGAAAGAGTCAACCCAAGAAATATTGGTTTTTTATCCGTCCACCGGAAATTTTTTACGGCATAACTTATCATATAAACATAGAGCATACTGTCGAGGATAAAGGCCAGGATATCCTCAAGCCCCCGCCAATCCGTCGGAAAAGGTGAGATCAGGAAAAATAGCATTTTTATTGGTAGATAAATAATTAAGTCCAGAGGAGAATCTACTCTAATATCTTTTAAATATTGAGACCCCCCTCGTCCCGTACTTAATTCCCGGTAAAGATCATCAATGCCTTTAATGTTTCTAAACTTTGCCAAGAAGACATCACTATAGTTTAAATAGATAAACCCGGCAAAAATAATAAATACTACTAAGTAAATAAGCGTATTTCGATCAAAAGCAATCCTATTCTCTTTTCTCCGGTAAAATAAATACATGCCTGCATAACCAATACCAATCCCTATAACCCCGGCATGGAATGAAGAACTAAGTAATAAAAAAAGCGTCGAGAGGAAAATGTTTAATAGCCCCCCGTATTTGTACCATTTTAAAAAGAAAAGAAATGACAGGAGCGCGAAGATAATAATCAAATTTTCACGTAGCAAAATCGCCGACATTACAATGGCATTGGGAAAAAAAGCGATCAATGCAATTACTATATTGATTGTTTTTTCACTAATGTTGAGCGTCTTGAGAATATTATACAACGTAATGATAATACTGACTCCCAAGAGCACGTTAATATATTGCCCAATCATTCTTTCTGCCCCGGTAAAATAAAACATAATTCCAAGAAATTTGGTATAATAATCGCCATATATTTCTTGGGATAATAAACTAATATTTTGGGAAATTCTTATGGCAGTAGATAAAAACCTTTCACTATCTTCTCCGCTCCCTGGAAACAAAAATATATTCCTTGCATAGATATCCCACAACATCGCCAATAATCTGGCGACATATCCCGAATAGAGTATAAGCGCCAGTTTTTTATGGTATTTACGAAAATCGATGATGACAAAAAAAAGATTAATCCCCACCATAATTATGGTTAGTAATTCCAAATTCCCATGTACCGGTTTAATTATGGTCAGTATTAACAGTTCAACAATTAATGCCAGCCAAGAAAGCGCCAATAACTGTTACACTCCTTTTAATCGGAATAACTAACCGGGTAACGGATTTTTGACTTTCATGACCAATTTACCCAGTAATGAACAGGGCACAAGGGCGTCATAAACCACCACGGGGTCTCCCCCAAAGCTCTTTTTGAAATTGGCTATTTTCCTTAAATCTTCATTGTCATCGGAACAACCACCCCAGTCGTAGATGGAGTAGCCCAATTCCTTAAAAGACAGTATATCATTCATATGTAACAATCGATTGGCCCGGCCGATCAACGCTTTGGTGCCGGTATCATTTTCATCCCGGAATAATGATACGGAATACAGCAATCTCGCAATACTGCCATCACATACATAACCATGAAAGACATAATCCTTCTCCTGATACCTGGCCAAAGAAACGTAAAAGGCATTTGCCTTAATATACGCCTTAACAACGTTAGAATTGAAACTGCCGGCAAGATTCTTGGTTTTTAAAAAATGATTATAGGCCAAACTGAATGATCTTAGAATTCCAGGGTCGTCCAAAAGCTGCTTCGAATTAAAAAATTTAGTTTCCACCCCATCTTTTCGGGCTCTTCGAATCTCGTACCTGACTGATTTGTCCATTAGGGCGATAAGATCGTCAGTTTCATTATCAAGTTTGGTCCACAAAGTAGTTACCGCACTACAGGGGAAGGAAGGTTTGTTCAAAATATAATGGTAATAAACCAGATCACAGTTTCTCTCAAAAGCTTTATCCCTTTGTTCGGCAAACCAAACGGCCCGGATCGTCAATGGTGGTTTTCTGTATTTTACTTGCAGCATGTCAATTCCCTCTTGGATCCATTTTACTAAGATCTGTTCTTCGTACCAACCTGTTTTTTAACAACTATTTTATCACTATTCAAGTTAATCCAGTCCCCTAGTCTTTTTTCCCATTCTCGAGGCTCTAACCTTTGTGTCGCTCCATAGTGATAAAAGGTTAACTCACCAAAATATATTTTGCCGGAAATATTATATAAATCCACCCTACAATGGGGAAAAGGACTTGACAGTATTTCGGCATATTCGATCATCTTATCAAAGTTTTTTGGCTTAGGTACTAAAGAACAATCAAAATGTTCAGCCCTGCCCACTCTAATATCTAAATAATTAAAGTCACGGTCATAGGCATTTATTTTATGGAAAGGGTTATGGGCTCCATCAGGATGAGACACTTCTAATAGAACTAAGATTAACTTCACTTCTCCATCAAAACATAAAAATTTATAATCAATTAATGACTTGTTTTCTTTGTCCTCTAATACTTCCTCCACTATTATTTTAGGTTCAATATTTTTATAATTCCATTCTCTAGATTGCCAATAATAGTTACGTTTCAAAGCCTTATTAAACCTTTTTCTAAACTTATTCTGATCAAAAGGGTTATTTCTATCCCAAATTATATTTGTGCCTGAGCGATGATTTGTTTTGATGAAAACTCTATCCGGCAGTTTATCAAAATCAATATCATCAGCATTATCGTAAACACCATATAATTTAACTAAAATGTGTTCGAGACCCTTCTCTTTGACATAATCCCTAACTTTGTACTTATCGGAACAGATTGTTAATAATGGATCCCTATTGTTTAGTTTTAACCACCACAATTTTTCGTTAAATGTTACCGGATTATCTAAGTTAAGCTTTTCCCCTGTATTTTCTATGTATTTTATCTTGGCAAACAGCTCATCGCTTAAACAGGAAAACAATGTTACTTTAATACTGTTGGCCATTAAATAAATTCTTTTAATTAAATTATTTCTAAACGAAAGATCTCTAAGCCAATTTTTAATATGGTAAATCACGTTTAAAAACACCTCACATTACGTAACATTCTGGAAAAAATTGGCATAGTTATCTTCGAACATTCTCGTCACTTTCTTAATCTCATACTTATCGATAATCCTGTTTCTAGCAGCAATATTTCTGCTGAAGTCACTATTTTCAAGATAACCGATTAATACTTTACTTAAGCTAATAAAGTCTTTTGCTGGAACTACTTTCCCCGTATCCCCTACAATTAATTTTGAATCACCTACATCGGTCACGACACAAGGTAGTTCACAAGCCATCGCCTCTCCTATTGCATTAGAAAAGCTTTCTCCCAATGAAGATGAAATATAGATATCGGCTGCCGACAACAACTCTGGAATATCAATCCGCCGGCCCAGTAAGATTATGTTATCTTTAAGATCTAATCTGTCTATTAACGCCGTCAGTTCCGAGTTAGAATTCGTCAAATCGGCACCAACCATTAGCATTTTAAATTTATCATTGTGTTTTTTTAATTCGCTTAATGCTCTCAATAAAGTATAATAATCTTTAAAAATATTCCATCTTCCAACAGTAATTAGAACTTTATTTTCTCCCAATCCATATTCTTGTCTGATTTTTTCTCTGGCATTTATATTAAACTTGAATATATCAACTTCAAATCCATTAGGGAAAATTTTTGTGTTTTTGTTGCTGTAACCCATTTGCAAATGATTATCTAATGCATCATAAGAATTGAAGGTTATACAATCTACATACTTGGATAAAAAGGCGTTTAATTTGACAATTTTAAGTGTAGTTGGTTTAATGACGTTTTTATCTAAATTACTATGTCTTATATTCCAAATAAGTTTTTTTCTTAATAGTAGTTTTGCGACAATAAATCCAATCAAGTCGGCGTGGTAAAGCCAAGTGTTAATTAGATCAGCTTTTTTACAAATGTTTCTGGCTTTAACTAATGAGGAAAACATGTTTTTTATGCTGATTTCCAAGCAATGTACTTCATAACCCATTCTTTGTATTTCTTTACCGTACGAACCTTCATTCGTTAGCAAAATAACTTCGTGGTTGAATCTATCGCGATCGGAATATTTCAAAAGCTTATAAAGCATACCTTCAGCGCCGCCTCTACCCAAACCGGTTATCACATGAACTATATTAATCATTACCCACCCGCACCCTACTTTCTACAATGCTGTAATAACACTTTCTCCAAGGCCGTCACTGTTTTTTTGTTAAATTTTCTTTATACCAATCAATCGCTTCCTTAATTCCTCTTTCAAAACTCCAATCAGGAGAATACCCCAATAATTCTTTTGCCTTGGAAATATCTGCATTTGAATGCTTTATGTCTCCCGGCCGTTCCGGTCCGAATACCGGCTCAAGATCTTTCTCCAGCAGTTGGCATAATTGATGATAAAGATCGAGCAAGAACACTCTTCCGCCGCAGGCAATATTAAAGGCTTGTCCGGCCGCTTCCGACGGTGCTTTGCAGGCTTTAAGGTTCGCTTCAATGATATTTTCGATATATGTGAAGTCACGACTTTGTTTCCCGTCACCATATATGGTAGGCCTTTCATTATTTAATAACTGTTTAATAAACTTTGGAATAACGGCGGCATAAGCGCCGTTTGGATCCTGCCGTCGGCCGAAGACATTAAAATACCGTAGTCCGTATGTGTCCAAACCATATAACTTTGTGTATAGTTTTCCGTATTCTTCATTTACCTTTTTGGTCAAAGCGTAGGGGGAAAGTAAGTTTCCTTCCTTCCCTTCCTTTTTGGGTAAATTGGGCTCATCCCCGTATACAGACGAACTGGAAGCATAAACAAATTTTTTAACTCCGCTTCGTCTGGCTGCTTCCAACATATTAAGTGTCCCTTTAATATTGATTTCTTCGTATAGTAGTGGCATTTCAATACTTCTGGGCACACTCCCCCAAGCCGCTTGGTGCAATACATAGTCGATTCCTTCGCAAACTTGGAGACATGTATCGAGATCCCGGATATCTCCTTCGATAAACTCAAAGTTGGGATTATCCATAAACGGGGCGATGTTTTCCTTTTTCCCGGTCGAAAAATTGTCAAGTCCTCTTACGTTATAGCCCAAATTGAGGATGGCTTCCACTAAATTCGAACCGATAAACCCGGCCGCCCCGGTTATTAAAAACCTGCTTTGGCCGGGAAATTTTATATTTTCATATCCCATTTCATAGCCTCCAATAGATAAACCCCATATTTTCCGCTTCTTTCCGGTTAAATATCCCCTTTACATCCACCAGTACACATCCATTTCTAGAATTGTTCCGGTCTAACTCGGAGGTAGCCGCCGCCTCACTGAAGAAAAATGAGCCCATCGTTTCGGTTAGTCTAAACATCTTTTTAATCGTTTCCAGTTTCATTGTTTTAAACTCATCATGCGCAACCGCAAAAATTACCCCGTCAACATCGGCTATTTCTTCAATTGGAATCAGTTTTATTCCATAGCACCGCCATACCTCTTCGGGATCGGCAACCGGATCTACCACTTTTACTTCGATGCCATACTCTTCCAGTTCTTCAACGATATCTATCACTTTTGTATTTCGCACATCAGGACAGTTTTCTTTAAAAGTTATACCAAAGATAGCTACTGTCGCTCCGTTGATCTGTTTACGGGCTTGGATCATCTTTTTTACGGCATTTTCAGCGACGTATTTACCCATCGCATCATTGATTTTTCTACCCGCCAAGATAATCTGTGAATGATAACCCATTTCTTCCGCTTTATAGGTAAGATAATAGGGATCTACCCCAATACAATGTCCGCCCACCAGTCCCGGGGTAAATTTTAAAAAATTCCACTTGGTACCGGCGGCCTCCAGTACTGCTTTGGTGTCAATCCCCATTTTATTAAATATGATGGAGAGTTCATTCATAAAAGCAATATTAATATCCCGTTGGGAATTCTCAATAACTTTGGCCGCCTCCGCTACTTTAATGCTTTCCGCCCGGTAGACGCCTGCTTTAACGACCATCTCATAAACTTTCGCAATTATTTCAAGGGTTTCTTCATCCATCCCGGAAACAACCTTAACAATCGTCTCAAATCTATGCTCTTTATCGCCGGGATTGATCCGTTCTGGAGAATAACCAACCTTAAAATCAACACCGCAATTTAAACCGGATTCCTCTTCCAAAATTGGAACACAAATATCTTCTGTTACGCCGGGATATACCGTTGATTCATAGACCACAACCGAACCCCTAACCAGATTTCTACCAAGAATTCTACTGGCTGATTTTAACGGGGAAAGATCGGGAGTACGATCTTTATTTACCGGCGTGGGTACCGCTACAATATGAAATTTTGCTTCTCTTAATTTTTTCTCATCGGCAGTGAATATAACCGTAGTGTTTTTAATTGCCCCGTCTCCTACTTCTTTGGTAGGATCAATACCTTTCTTATAAAGTTCAATTTTTTCTTTATTAATATCAAAGCCGATCACCTCTGCTTTTTTCGCAAAGGCGACCGCGATAGGCAACCCCACATATCCGAGTCCGATCAATGAGATTTTTTCTTACCGGTTTTTAATTTTCTCATATAATTCCATCTACTATCGCCCCGTTATTTCTTTTATTTCTTCTAAATATGCCCGAACCACAAGGTTCCGGTCAAATTCCTGTTCCATCTTTCGCCTGCCCGCCACTCCCATCCTTTCCTTTTCTTCATAAGGTAACTGTATAAATTTTAGAATCGCGGCCACTAAGCTATCGATATTTCTTGCCTCAAAGCCCAGACCGGTTATTCCTTCTTCAAACGTTTCCTTACAGCCGGGAACATTCGATGCTAAAACGGGCCGGCCTGTTGCCGCCGCTTCTAAAAGAACATTGGACATTCCTTCATGATATGATGGATTTATTATAGCATGACAGTCCTTAATAAATGAATGTACATTTTCTTGATAACCGTGGTAGTAAATAACACCTTTCTTTTCTAAAAACCTTAATTCCCTTTCATAATCTTCCTCAGGCTCTCCTACCAAGTGAAATTCTGAGTTTGGATGCTTACTTTTAACTATTTGCGCCGCTTTTAACAGTTCGTCGACACCTTTATCTTTCATAATCCGGCCGATAAAGAGAAAACTTAGTTTCCCGTCCTGCTCGGGATAACTTTCGAAACAATGATCGTCTAGATTCACTCCGGAGCCGGGAGTCAAACGGGTTTTATTTCTGTCAATTATCCTTTTTTCAATAAACAACTTCCTGTTTGCGTCGTTTTGGAAAAATACCCTTGAAGCTTTTCCTAAACCTATTTTATATAAAAATAACGAAATTCTCCTTAATACTCCTTTGTTCATAATCGACGTACCAAGACCGGTAACTGTTGCGAAGTAGGGTGTTTTTAATAATTTACAGGCAATACCCCCATACACGTTTGGTTTAATTGTATAACTAAGGACAATATCGGGTCTGACCATTTTTATTATTTTTATATATTTGATTAATAAGTGAAGATCGGCTACAGGGTTAGTGCCTCTTCTCCCAATCGCGGTCTCGATTAAGCGACATCTCAATTTCTGGAAATAACTGCTTTTTAAAGATCCGGGGGATGATATGAATACCTCATACCCGTCATTCACTAGCGCCTCAATTAACTCCCTCCGGAAACTATAAAGACCATTGAGGGAGTTGGTCAATATTAATACTTTTTTCATAACGTTAACCTGCCATCTTTTACTATACAAAATCTTAGAAGCGTGAAGACTATGACAAACGCTTTACTGTTCCGGTTACGATTTCAATGATCTTTTGCTGCTCCTCTTCGGTCATTGCCGAGCCTGACGGTAGACACAGGCCACGGGCAAACAAATCGGCGGAAACGTCCGTGTCATGCTGAAAATATTCGCAATCCTTAAAAACCGGCTGCAAGTGCATGGGCTTCCAGACCGGACGCGATTCTATATTGTTTTCTTCAAGTTTATCCATAATTTTCTCCGGCGTAACTCTTACTCCCGGTTCAAGGGTAATAACGGTCAGCCAGTAATTGGGGTTGCCATAGGTGGCGACCGGCATCATCTTAATCTCCGGACAGGAGGAAAAGGCTTCCTTATAGGTCTCGAAAATCTCTTTCCTCCTCCTAATTCGATCTGGAAGCACTTTCAACTGCCCACGGCCAATCCCCGCCACAATATTGCTCATCCTGTAGTTGTAACCAACCTCCTTGTGCTCGTAGTGCCGACAGGGTTCACGCGCCTGGGTGGCCCAAAACTTAATCTTCTTCAGGGCTTCGAGATCGTCGGAAACCACCATTCCCCCGCCGGAAGTAGTAATAATCTTGTTTCCGTTAAAGGAAAAGACACCAAAACGGCCAAAAGTTCCATTGGCCTTCTCCTTATACGTAGCACCCAAAGCCTCCGCCGCATCTTCAATCACAGGCACCTTATACTTTTCACAAAGCGGTAAAAGCCTGTCCATATCGGCGCTTTGCCCATATAAATCAACAATGATTACTGCTTTCGGCTTAATATTCCTTTTTCCAAGGGAGGCCAGGGCTTTCTCCAGGGCCAAAGGAGACATGTTCCAGCTCTCCGGTTCGGAATCAACAAAGACCGGGATTGCTTTCTCATAAACAATCGGATTACAGGAACCGGCAAAGGTAAGGGAAGAACAGAGGACATAATCCCCTTGCGACACGCCGACTGCCTTCAATGCCAAGTGAATCCCGGCCGTCCCGGATGATAAGGCGACCGCGCCTTTCGTCCCCACATAAGCAGAGACTTCCTGTTCAAATGCCTCCACGTTCGGTCCCAGCGGGGCAACCCAATTTGAGGCAAAAGCCTCATGAATATATTTAATTTCTTCGCCTCCCAGATGAGGCGGGGAAAGGTAAATACGTTTACGCACAAGAATCCCGGCCTTTCCAGATTATACTTCAAAATTTCGCTTTAAACATTTACCCGGCGTATGTGTGATC
Source organism: Bacillota bacterium (assembly GCA_036678685.1). Classification (GTDB taxonomy): domain Bacteria; phylum Bacillota; class UBA4882; order UBA10575; family UBA10575; genus JAZIHH01. Next base: position 4,777 of record JAZIHH010000020.1, on the reverse strand, counting down.
CAATGCCTTTAACTCCTCGAAAGTGTCAATCTCAATAATATCTCCTTTTTGAACAGTTCTTACCATAATTTGGTAGTTTTGAGCACAATCCTTCAATGCCACTTCATCCCAGAACTTTTGTTTACCACCCTCAGAGTTGTACACTTTTGGAATGTCCATTCTCATCTTCTTTGCATCCTCTTTATTCCAGTATGAAATCCCATACATATGATATACATCATGTCCTCCAATAAGTACTTCTTTGATTATTCCGTTCTCAACCTTAAAACACCAGTCATCTGTGTAGTCAACTTTCATTCCCAAATAATTGGTGGAATATTCATACTTTCTAATCAACCTGTGGTTGTTGAGCACGAGGTCAGACTCAAGAACATAAGCGTTTTCCATCAGATCTTTAAAATAAAAAGCTGAAGATATGTTGTTCGTTTGGTCATATACCGGGTTATCAATGAATTTAAGCATCGGGTATTTTTTCAGCAGCAAGTCAAATTGTTCTCCCAAGTGTCCCCGGACAATAATAATGTCTTCGATCCCCGCCCTTATTACCGCATCCAAAAGGGTCTCTATTATTGGTTTACCATTAACTCTAATTAGGGGTTTAGGAGTATTTATTGTTATTGGGACCATCCTGCGGCCAGCGCCCGCAGCCATAAATAATGCCCTTTTGACCCGGTATGGTTCGAGCCATTCATAACCCTTTTTCGTTACCAACTGGTATCCATCAATATTCTTAATGAGCGCGTTATCCAATAAATACTCCATGTATTGAACAACTTCATTTGCCTGATAATTAGTGGCATCCGCAATATCATTTACCGAAAGTTTTTCATCCTGTTTTTCCTCAAGAAAAACTAATATGTCAAACTCTCCTTGTGACAGGCCCATTTTATCCCCTCGCTAAAACTTAAAAATCCAACCCATTTTTTTCGGTGCGATGAAATCTTTGGCCGGGTTATCCCCAATGTAGACAAGCTCATGCATTCAGGAGTTCCACGATCCAGTCTCTAAACTCCCGATCGGATATGGTCAGCCCCTGAATGGACTCCCCACCCAAAGCCCGTATCCGTAGCCGTGGAACATAATGAATAAGTTGTCCCTTAAAATCCAACAAAGCATCAATCGTGATCTCTTTCCCGCTGATATACTCTTGAATAATTGGCTTGGGGATAAACGGGAGAATGACCGCCAAATCCGTCTTTTTAACAGAAAATGTGTTCTGACTGGCACTCCCGTTCCGTGGTTTAACAAACAGTGTTTCGGGGATTGTACCAAATCGAGATTATCGGCAAGCCATGAACGCGGCACCGTATAACCTTTTGCCCCAAATACCTTTATCGTTTGCCATTTATCGCCACAGATTTCGATCAAATCCGCCGTGGAGATCAGTAGCCTACAATTAACTTTTGCAAATTCTTCCTGCCAATGGGTATAAACAGGCAGTTCATGATCGATCGTAGGCACGACCAGCCTAATCTTGTATTTTTGGACCATTTCCAAAAGGGCTGGTATAAAGTGTTCTTCATGAACGGGGGGTAGTTTAATGGGGTAATCAGCCATGAAGAGGGCTGGGGCCAAGCCGTCGATGTCACCGGCAAATACCTTACCGCCAGTTTTACGGGCTTCCTCTTGAAAAGCCTTAAGCAGACTCGTTCTCCGGCCGGCACTGGTCAGTAAGATATTCAACATCCAGTCTCTCCCTTGAACTCCGGCATGGTCGCATATCCTTCGGCATTAATTCCTTCCCGCTTAAAAACTTTGAGCACGGTAATGAAGAGTATTTTTAGATCTACCAATACGTTCCAGTTATCTACATACCAAAGATCATACTCAAACTTTTCCTCCCAAGAAATATTATTTCTCCCATTAACCTGGGCCCACCCGGTGATCCCGGGTTTTACGAGGTGCCTCCGCTTCTGTTCAGGAGAGTAGCGCTCCATATACTCAACCAGTAACGGGCGCGGTCCGACCAGACTCATCTCCCCTTTTAACACATTGAAAAACTCGGGAATTTCATCCAGGCTTGTCCTCCGTAGGAATAAACCAAAAGGAACCAACCGTTTTTCATCCGGAAGCAAGTTTCCTTTTTCATCTTTTTGCTCGGTCATCGTGCGAAACTTATATATTGTAAACGGTTTACCATTCAGTCCGGCCCGTTCTTGCCGGAATAAAACCGGAGAACCGATCTTCTTTCTGACCATTATCGCAATGACGAGATAAACCGGAAAAAATAAAGAAAGGAAAATTAAACTCACACCTAAATCCAGCAACCGTTTTAATATTCGATTTATTAACATAAAATTCCTTTTCTTAACAGTCAATTAAAATTTCCCACCTATAGCGCTTTGTTCCGCCTTTTATGAAATCTCCAAAAGTATTGCCTAATTAACCTGTAAATACTCCGCCCACGCCGCTTCATCACCGAAAGATATTTAATATTTAATCCAAATCAGCTCCAATATAAAATTTTCCAGCACCGAGCAGGCCGGTCTTTTTGAGCCGTGGGCTCAACTCTTTGGTGCTAACCGTTTTTATCTTTGAATTTATCCCTTTAAGCTCCAAAATCCTCTTGGCAAACTTTTACCAGGTGCCTTCCCTTCGAGTCCCGAAAAACCTTCGCACCTATGTTGTAAGCGGCGAAGACAAAGTTACGATCTTTTGTACTCCTCAACCAAGTCTTCCCGGGCGGCCGCCAGCAGCTTATCATGCCATAGCGGACTTGGTTTGTATTTGGGGACCATCTGAGTAAGCTTTGCCACCACTTTCACCCGGTCGGCAACGGAGACCCATTTTTCAAGGTAAGTCAGGTCTTCCCAAAAACGTTCCGGATTAATATCATTGGGCCTGCTCATATAGATCCGTTCGTGCCGGGTCGAGTTGGTTCCCTCTTCGGCGGTAAGAATTTCCTCGTAAAGTTTCTCTCCGGGGCGAATTCCACAATATTGAATCTCAATGTCTTTTCCGGGCTCCAGTCCGGATAAACGAATCAAATCGCGGGCCAGATCGATAATTTTCACCGGTTCACCCATATTAAGGATGAAAATCTCTCCGTACTCACCCATGGCTCCGGCTTGAATCACCAAGGAAACCGCTTCGGGGATGGTCATAAAGTAGCGGACCATTTCGGGATCGGTCACCGTTACGGGTCCGCCTTTCGCAATTTGGTGCTGAAAAAGGGGGATCACACTGCCCCGGCTCCCCAAGACATTCCCAAACCGGACCGCGCAGAATTTAGTTTTACTTTTCTGCGCCAGCAGTTGAATGAGCATCTCGGCCACCCGCTTGGTCGCTCCCATCACACTGGTGGGGTTGACCGCTTTGTCGGTGGAGATCATAACAAACCTTTTTACCTGGTATTTATCGGACAATTCGGCCACATTGCGGGTGCCGAATACATTGTTTTTCACCGCCTCATCCGGCGCGTTTTCCATTAAAGGCACATGCTTATGGGCCGCCGCGTGAAAGACCACCGTGGGCCGGTATTCACGGAAAACCTGCTCCAAACGGCCCCGGTCCCGCACATCGGCGATAATCGGCGTTTTATGCAAGGCAGGAAAAGTCTCCTTTAGTTCCTGGTCAATCTCATAAATCGAGTTCTCGCCCCGTCCCAGGAGGAAAAGGCATTCCGGTTCGAATCTCGCGACCTGGCGGCAGAGTTCGGAACCGATCGAGCCGCCGGCGCCGGTGATCAAAACCCGTTCTCCTTTTAAATAACCGGCAATCTCTTCCACATTCAATTTTACCGGTTCGCGGCCCAGGAGGTCTTCGATCCGCACCTTACGGACCTGATCAAGGGTAATCTCTTTACTGCTCGTCGCGAGCAGGCCGGGAACGATCCTGACCGGTAATCCGCTTTCTTTGGCGGTCGCCACAATCTCCCGTAGTCTTTTTTTAGAAGCGGAAGGGATCGCCACTAAAATCTCATCAATTTGGTAATCCTTGACGACCTGGGGCAGTTGCCTGATGCTTCCCACCACCGGCACGCCATGTAATAATTGCTTTAATTTATTATAGTCATCATCGACGATGGCCACCGGAAGATAGGGGGTGGGCTTTTTTTGCATCTCCCGGATGATTAAAGCTCCGGCTTGCCCGGCGCCAATGATTAAAATCCTCCGTCCTTGTTGTTTCCGGTTTTCAAAAGTACTCAGTATCTCCTGCCGCAGACGGATGGCGAAGCGGGAACCGCCAATCAAAAGAAAGTCGAACACTAGCGAAAGAAGGTGGATACTTTTGGGGATGGAGGAGGTAAGGAGAATCCGGTCAAGAAAGAAAACCAGCAATGAGGAAGAACTAATTGCTTTTATAATCTGAATCATCTCGGGAAGGCTTGAATAACCCCAGAGCCTATTATATAACCCGAACAAATAAAAACAGACTATCCGTGCAGAGGTGAATAAAACCGCAAAATAAAGCCATTTGTTCTGGTAAGTCAGGGGGATATTCCCTTCAAACCTCACAGTAAGGGACAACCATAAAGTCAGGTTGATAATTAGAATATCGAAAAACATTAGCACCGATCGTTCACGGTTCAGGCTCATCCTCATTCTCCTTTAGCCCGGTACAACCTCGGGGTTAGATAATCTGTAAATAACTGTTTTGTTCGGTTAATTCATAAAAGAATAAAGTGAATAATTCCATTCACTTTATTCTTTTTATATTGAGTTGAGTCCGTATAATTGTGTAAAATTGGTTTCCCCATGAAATAAAAGAAGCCATTTCTTGTGTCCCTCGGTTAGAATGAAGTTGCAACCATAACATCCTAGAGAGGAGACATCAG
>JAZIHH010000019.1:0-2531 GCA_036678685.1 Bacillota bacterium | reverse complement strand
TGTCACTTCCCACACTATTTGACCGCCGTTTTCTCAATGACTTCGACCGCATTTTCCGTAAACAAGGCGTTTTGCACGCCGGCGATTTTAAGATGATGCGCGATGTAGCCTCTTGTCTCTTCAAGCTCCATGCCGGAGAGATGAACCGGAGGTTCACCCGTTGGGTGATGGCCTCAGGCATCCGGATCCTCAACATGTCTGGCGCAGTTCCGGCTGGCCTAAGAGGATTAAGCTCATCGGGCTGTACGAGTCCATTCTGAAATTGGTCAGAAACCGGATCTCTTCCAGCATTTCTTTACCGAGCAGATGCCCTTCATCGATGATAATAACCGGGGTTTTCCGCTGGTTGTCATGCAAATCCATGATTACCCGGTGCAGTTGGCGTTTGGCGTCCCCCCGGTAAAACTTCGGTTCCTGCCCCAGTTGGTGCAGGGCTTCCCAGTAAAAATTGCGGGGCGTTAGTTTGGAGTCGCTAATGTACAGGACCTAGTATTTGGCTGGATTCAGTTGTGCGGTCAAAACCCGGGCGGCTGTGGATTTGCCGGAACCTACTTCCCCGGTGAAAAGGCCAAACTGTTTTTTGCCGGCCACATATTTCATCCGCGCGACTAACTCCAGATAGCCCTGGGTTTCATAAAGCTCGTTGGTTTCAAGGTCCCGTCCAAACGGGGTTTTGGCAAACCCGTAAAACTGCTCAAACATCGCCATCTTCCTCCAATCCCCGGAAGGAAATGGCGCCTAAGCGTTTCTTCCGCCGGGCTTTAGCCCGTTCAGTTAAGATCTCAAGGTAACGCGACCGGTCCGTTTTTGCAGGTTCCGGGGTTTCCGGTGCAAAACGGTCTTTGTTCTTTCAAAACGGATTCGACCGTTTTCCTGGGCAGGTCCGGCCCAACGTCGTACAGCTTGTTCCGTTATTTGATACAACCCGTCGCATCGACCTTCCGGTCGTCTTCCCACAAAAACGCTTCCCGCAACTCTTCGGCGCTGCTGAACCTGAGCGGCCTGGTGTCGCCGGCGAAACGGGCCGCCGGTGTTTCCCCCAAAGAGCTGTGTTCTTTGTGGTTGTAACTTTCCTCCAGCCAGCAGGCAAAGGCGGCGTTTAGTTCTTCGAGGGTCTTGGGGTTGAGCAGTTTCACTTCTGCCACGAACTGGTCGACGGTCCCCAGAAACCGTTCGATCTTCCCTTTGGCCTGCGGGCTGTACGGCTTAGTGTTTACATGCCTGATGTTCAACCTGGCGCAGGCGATCCGGAACCAGCGGGAGACGAAGATTTTTCCGTTGTCAACGTAGACTGTATCAGGGATCCCCCGCTTTAGGATGGCCTTCTTGAAGCAGTCTTCTAAAACCGGTAAGCGTTGTTCGAAGTAGAACTGGGCATGGGGAACGAGCCGGCTGTAGTCGTCGATGAAGGCCATCAGGTAGGTGCGGCGCTTTTTCTGCGGGTTATTGGGATCCGGCAGATACGGCCCGTATTTCAAATCGGCCTGCCACAGCATGTTCCGGTGCGCTTTCTGAAACCTTTTGCAACCTTTGGCCTTTGCTTTCGAGATCTTTTTTACACCGAGCCTGTCTAGCTGCCGAGCTACGGTTGAAGGGCGCAGGGTTCCCGGTTTGATTTTCCCTTCCCCTTCCAGGATCTCAATGACCTGGCGGATGCTCCGTTCCGGCAACTCTTTTTTGAGCTCTGCTGCTTCTTCTAGGATCTCCTTTTTGATTGCCCTAGTTTTCCCTGCGTCAATTCTGGTTTTGGGGTAAAGCCCGGCAAAGCCCTTTTCCCGGTAGGCCGCCACGTAACGGCGGATTGTCCGCTCTGAGTAGGATGTCTTTGCGAGGATCGCTTTTCTCCGCCGACGCCGTTCTGCTTCTTCCAAATCCGGTTCCAAAAGCGGCGCGATCAGTTGAAATCTTGTCAGCGCAATCTCTTGAAGGTTCTGTTTTTTTTCTTTGATGGGGTCCACTCTCCTTTGCGGTCAATTTTTCTTTAATTTACCGTAAAGGCGTGGACCTTTCCAGGACATTCCGTGTGGGTTTTTAAAGATAGACCGGTGGGGGCGGGCCCAGGCTCATTAAAATATTGACCAGCCCGAACTCGCATGAGTGTTTTACCGGACCCCCCAGTACCGCCATGAGCAGCCCTGTTTGCTGCTTCAGTTGCCGGAATACCGGGCCTTTTTTGGGCAGTCGAAAGCGTCCGAAACCAGCCAGGAGACTTGTCAGAGTCATGATCGCTTCCTGGACATCTTCTTTAAACCGGCGTATCCAGCGAAGAGTGGTTTTGATCGCTTGTCCATCACAGGTTACCGCTTCCGCTGGAACCTTTTGCTTTGTGTATTTTGTCACGGCTTCTTCTCTGACTTTTTGACTGTACCGGCTTCTCGGCCTCAAAAAGTCCGGAAGCAGGGCGTGGGTCTTCCGGCATGTTACGCAAAGTACTCGCCGGATGGTGATGGTATGTATCTCATAATTTTCCCTTACTTTTCTTTGGTACTGGCCGTGCCAGTGGCAATCACCAGTGCAAACCGGACAAACTA
>JAZIHH010000018.1:0-3819 GCA_036678685.1 Bacillota bacterium | reverse complement strand
GGTGTCATCTTCGGTGTTGTCTACTATTTCGCCTTCGTCTATTTCATCAAGAAACTGAATATCCCGACCCCGGGCCGGATTGCGGAAGAGTCGGCCGTGCTGTCCAGCTTAAGCGGGGCCGAACTGCGGGCGCGGGCGGCGGATATCTTGGCGGCGCGGGGGGGCAACGATAATATTAAAGTGCTTGACGCCTGTGTCACCAGAATCCGGGTTACCGTACACGCCGGCGAACAGGTGGATGAAGCCCGCCTGAAGGAACTGGGGGCGACGGCCGTTCTGAAACTGCCGGGCAACAACTTCCAGATTGTGGTCGGAACGATGGCCGACCCGTTGGTGACGCACATGAAAGCAGTGATGTCCGCCAAGTAATACAATGAAAGAACCCCTCTAGTAAACTGCAGGAGCCGTCCGGCTCCTGCAGTCCTTATAAACCAATAAAGGTCAGGAGGAGAAGATGGGAAAAAGATTACTGGACTGTAGTACCTCGGATTGGCAAAAGATGACGAAAAAAGAGATCTTGGCCGCCATTGCGGCCAGTGAAGGGCGGGTACTGGTCAGTGAGGTGATCGGCGCTTTGCCCCCGTTACTCTTTGACATCAGCAACGCCGAACTGGTGGCCGCCTGTGGCGCCGACCTGATCCTCCTCAACATGCTGGATCTGGACCAGCCGGAGTACTTCGGACTGCCCCCCCATGCGCCGGGCGAAGTCATTCGGGTCATAAAAAGGTTGACGGGGAGGCTAATCGGGGTTAATCTGGAAGCAGTGGATGAAACAACCACTTTGCCTCCGGGGCGGCGGGCTTCTGCGCAAAACGCCCGGAAGGCGCGGGAGATGGGGGCGGACTTCATCGTCCTGACCGGTAATCCGGGGACGGCTGCTTCCAACCGGGTGATCAGTAACGTCCTGGCCGCAATTGACCAGGAGGTCGGGGACGAACTGATCATTGCCGCCGGGAAGATGCACGCCGCCGGTGTCCGCAGCGAGAGCGGGGAGCGGTTGGTTACCGCCCAGGACGTGGAGGAGTTTATCCAGGCCGGTTGTGACATTATTTTGCTGCCCGCGCCGGGGACGGTACCCGGAATTACCGTGGAGTACATCAAGGGTCTGGTGCAGTTGGCTCATGCCCGCGGGGTTTTAACCATGACCACGGTCGGGACTTCCCAGGAGGGGGCCGATGAGCAGACGATCCGGGAGATTGCGCTGCTGGCCAAGATGACTGGAACCGACCTTCACCACCTTGGTGATGCGGGTTACCCCGGGATTGCGGTGCCGGAAAACATTATCGCCTACAGCATTGCGATCCGGGGCCGCCGGCACACCTACCGGCGGATGGCCTGCTCCATCAACCGGTGAGTTGCGCATGATCGAACAAGACTGATCTTAATCAACAAGCGATTGCGGGGTTTGGCTCCATGAAAGCAATTAAAAACATCAAGTTAGTAACCGCGGAAGGGATTAAAGAAGACCAGGCGGTGGTCTATGACCAAGCTATCCCGGGAGATTATCCCGGAAGAACAACTGCCCGCCGGTGGTACGGTCATTGACGGAGGCGGTGCTTACCTTTCCGCGGGTTTTATCGACCTCCATATTCACGGTTGCGCCGGTTATGACACCATGGATGAGGATGATCGGGCTTTGCAGGCCATGGCCGGCCATTTGGTCGCCACCGGGGTGACTGGTTTTCTCCCCACCACGATGACGATGGACCGCGCCCGGATTGAACGGGCTTTGGACCGGATTGCCGCGGCGATGACGAAAGCGCCGGGCCAAGGGGCGCAAGTCTTAGGCGGTAATCTGGAAGGGCCTTTTCTCAGCCGGGAAAACAAAGGGGCCCACGATGAACGCTATCTGAGCGGGCCCGACTTTGAGTGGCTCCAGCCTTATCTGGGGGTAATCCGGGTGTTGACCGTCGCACCGGAGATCGACGGTGCGCTCGACTTTATTCGGCGCCTGACCGCGGCCGGGGTCGCTGTGGCGCTGGGGCACACCAAAGCCACCTATGAAGAGGCGAGCAAGGGAATCGCGGCCGGCGCTTCCCATATTACCCATCTCTTTAACGCCATGACACCCCTCCACCACCGCCAACCGGGGGTGGTTGGGGCCGCCTTATTACATGCGGTAACCTGTGAAGTGATTGCCGATAATATTCATATCGTTCCGGAGGTTCAAAAACTGCTGGCCAAGATCAAACCCGCAGCAGAGCTGGTGTTGGTGACCGATGCGATGCGGGCTTGCCTCCTGGCGGATGGCACGTATGATTTGGGCGGGTTGGTGGTCCGGGTCAAACAGGGCCAGGCCCGCCTCGAGGATGGTACTTTGGCCGGGAGTACCCTGGTGATGAACACCGCGTTGCGTAATTTCCACCGGAACACCGGGCTTCCCCTGGCGACGGTGGTACAGATGGCTGAGTTTAAACCCGGCCCGGATTCTGCGGTTGCAAAACCGGAAGGGGCGCATCGTCCCGGGGTTGGATGCCGACCTGGTGTTGTGGGATAAGGAGTTTAACGTTTTAATGACGATTGTGGCGGGGGAAACCGTCTAGACGGACCGGTAACCTGCAGGGCAAGTCCTTCCCGGCACGGTGGGGTGCAGTGCCGGACTTGAGGCGAAGATTGGGCCTGTGCGTTCTTGGTCGGTGACGAGTATCGAGCAGATTGTTCTGGGATCGGATCGCGGGTGGGATAATGACGGAGGCAATCCGGAAGTTTTTCAAGCAAAGAAGGAGGAAGAGAAATGCTGGGCCTCTTCAAGAAGGATAAAATAATCGAATTTAAAGCGCCGGTCCGTGGTGAGGCCGTTGACCTTGGAGTTGTTCCGGATCAGGTCTTTGCCAGTAAAATGGTGGGCGACGGGTTGGCTTTTCAACCGGAGGAGGGTGTCCTTTACGCCCCGGTCAACAGTGAAGTGGTACAGGTCTTCCCGACCAAACACGCGCTCGGACTGCGGACCCAGGAAGGACTGGAAGTATTGATCCATATCGGCATTGATACGGTGGAGCTGCAGGGGGAGGGTTTTACCAGCTTCGTCCAGCCCCGCCAGTGGGTCAAAGCCGGTGATAAGCTGTTGGCGTTTGATTTAGATCTGATTGCCGCCAAGGATAAGTCCACGCTCAGCCCGCTGTTGATCACCAATATGTCCATGGTCAAGGAGCTTAAGTGCTACTTGGGAAAAGTGACGCCGCGGACCACGGTAATGAAGGTGAAGATCTAGCGTTTGCCGCGAATCAGTCAGGAAGCTGGTTAAGGAAGCCGGTTTGCCGTCAAGCCGGCACGGCGCAGCCCTACGCAAGCCAGATAGGATTTTGCGGAAGATAACCGCCTGCAGAAAGGCGGTTATTTGCGTTGGCGATTGATTCCGGCCTCGAATTGAAATAATATAAGGTTATGTGAGGGACGAAGTGAAAATAGCATAAAAAGATGAGGTGATCCAATGAAATCTTACCGTAAGGAACTGGTCTTCAACACCCAAAACCGGGTCGAGTTGATTAACATCACCGACCAAGTGGCGGCCGCGGTGCGGGAAAGCGGGATTAAGGAAGGCCTCTGTCTGGTCAATGCGATGCACATCACGGCCAGTGTCTTTATCAACGACCACGAGCCGGGGTTATGGCAGGATTACCGGGATTGGCTGGAAAAATTGGCCCCCCACGAACCGATCGGCCAGTACCGCCATAATCGCACCGGGGAAGACAACGGCGATGCCCATCTGAAAAGACAGATCATGGGTCGGGAAGTGGTGGTGGCTGTGACCGACGGGAAACTGGATTTTGGCCCGTGGGAGCAGATCTTTTACGGCGAGTTTGACGGTGGGCGGCGGAA
>JAZIHH010000017.1:0-8772 GCA_036678685.1 Bacillota bacterium | reverse complement strand
ACATCTCGGTGGAAAACTGACCGTTACGAAAACGCGGAACATGTAAGGCTATGGTTCCCACCCGGTGGTTAGTGTATGCGGGCGTGTGCCGTTACGGTACCCCTTCCTTTTATCAGTGCGTTCGTATGGTTCGGCTTGAAGCTGTTCGGTGGCTTGCGCCTGCAAAATCTGGTTCAATACCGATTCCAATAACGCTGACACACCGGAATTCTTGTTATTGCCTAAAAATAGACGGTGCAAAAGATCTTGATCTACGGTAATCTGGTATTGAGCCATTCAAATTCCTCCTCTTAGAATTTTGGTTTGTCTAACTTCTATTCTAACTGAGGAATTTGTTAATGGCTCCCTCTTTTTTAGGAAACCAATTTTACACCATTATACGGACTTAACTGTTTTTTCGATGCCAATAATAAGTTTGTGGGCTTGGATAATTATTTTAAACTATTTAAGGATGCAATTTTTTATAAAGCGTTTTTCAATACAGTAAAATTTACAGCGATGACCGTAATCTTTCATTTTGTTATGGGGATGGGGCTGGCATTATTACTTAACCAAAAGACAAATACGAACTTTTTTCGGGGAATTATTATTATCCCCTGGCTCCTTCCTTCCATTGTGGTCGCCATGCTTTGGATTCTTATTTATAATCCTTTTGGCGTATTAAATGGGTTGCTTAAATCTTTAGGCCTTCTGAGTAATTTCAAGACCATTGCCTGGTTAGGAAGCCCGTCCACTTCATTATTATCAGTTACTGTAACTAATATTTGGAAAGGATATCCTTTTGTTACGATTATGTTTCTCTCAGGCTTACAGGCGATCCCCGGCGAATTATACGAAGCGGGTAAAATAGACGGGGCCTCGCCGGTAAAAGCATTCTTTTATATTACCCTGCCCAACCTGAGGGGAGTGGTCTTAACCACTTTAGTGCTGGACGGGATATGGTCTTTCCGGCTGTTCGATCTGATCTTTTCGATGACAGGAGGAGGGCCAATTAACTCCTCTGAAGTGATGGCTACTCACATCTATAATACTGCTTTCCGGCTATTCAAACCCGGTTATGCTTCGGCGGAAGGTGTGATAATGTTTTTAATCCTCTTACCCATTAGTTTATATTATGCCCGGCAAATAAGATTGGATTATTAAGGGAGATGCCGAGATGCCAGTTAAAAAAAACCATAAGAAATTAATAGGCTTGGCGGTCTTAACTATAATATCAGCGCTCTTACTTTTCCCAATCTTTTGGATGCTTTCGGTATCATTCAGGCCCAACGGCGAAGTATTGCTAATTCCTCCGCAATGGCTTCCCAAGACCTTTACGATCGATGCCTATAAACGTGTTTTAACCAATCCCAACCATCTTAGAAGCTTTCTAAACAGCTATCTTATTTCCCTGGCTGTGACGTTATTCACTTTACTCCTGGGTTCATTCGCCGCTTATGCGTTAACCAGATATGATTTTTCCGGGAAAAAGCTGATAATAAATTTTTTGGTAATAACGCAAACTTTTCCTCTGGTTTTGCTGTCCATTCCTTATTTCGAAGTAATTGTCAAGTTAGGGTTGTATGATACAAAGCTGGCCTTAATTCTTGTTTATCTTTCTTTATCATTTCCCTTTAGTATTTTAATGCTCAGAAGTTATTTTGCAGAAATACCCCATGAATTGGAACAAGCGGCCATGATTGATGGTTGTTCCAGTTTTCAAGCGATCTTGTATGTGACAATGCCATTAAGTGTCCCTGCTCTGATTGCGACAGGTTTATATACTTTTCTCCTATCATGGAATGAATTTTTATTTGCGACCGTAGTAATAGAGTCAATACAAAACAGAGTTGTAACGATCTCGATTTACAGTCTTTTATCAGAGTTCGTCACCGACTGGGCTGCGATGATGGCCTTTTCCGTTTTGGCCTGCCTTCCCGTGATTATTGTGTTTACCCTTCTTCAAAAACAGGTTGTTCAAGAGATAATGGGCGGCGCTATAAAATAGTGGCATTTAAGGAGGTTAAATATGTACCTTACACCGGAAAAAGCACAAGCTCTTACTGAGAAAGCAAGAAAATTAAGACAATGGATCCTTGATATGGTATATAATGCTTCCTCGGGATATTTGGGAGGATCTTTGTCAGCTGTGGAAATTTTAACGGTACTTTATTATCATCATATGCATATTGACCCCCAAAAGCCTGACTTGAAATCAAGAGATAGATTTATAGCATCCAAAGGTCATTGTGCCCCTTTATTATATGCCATCCTCGCCGATTTGGGATACTTTCCCACAAAAGAATTATCCCGTTTGCGGGAAATTGATTCAATTTTACAGGGCCATCCTGATATGAAAAAACCCCGGGCGTTGATATGAGTACCGGTTCGTTGGGACAAGGATTATCTTGTGGTCTAGGACTGGCTTTGGCAGGAAGATTATCCTCGCTCAACTATTATGTATACGTCCTGATGGGTGATGGAGAGTTAAATGAAGGTCAAGTTTGGGAAGCGGCCTTTTGTGGCGCCAAGTATAAAGTTTCAAATTTAATTGCCATCTGTGACCGGAACAGGTTGCAAATTGATGGTCCTACCGAAGAGGTAATGCCTTTGGAGAAGCTTAAGGACAAATGGGAAGCCTTTAATTGGAATGTCTTGGAAGTTGACGGGCATAATATCTTGGAACTGGATGCGGCGATTATAGAAGCTAAAAATTTCAAGAAAGGGCCCAGCATAATTATTGCCCATACGATCAAGGGAAAGGGTATTGATTTTATGGAAAATAACGCCTCATGGCATGGCAAGTGTCCGACGGAAGAAGAGTACCAGATGGCGAAGAAGCAGATGGCAGGTGATCATAATGATTAAAATAAGTCAACGGGTAGCATACGGAGAGGCTTTGGTTGAATTGGGAAGAGAAAATGAAAGTATTGTCGTGCTGGATGCGGATTTATCATGTTCTACCCAAACAGCTTTTTTTGCACAAGAATTCCCTGACCGGTTTTTTAATGTGGGAATAGCCGAGGCCAACATGATATCAATGGCCGGTGGTTCGCCGCTGGGAATATGATTCCGTTTGCCAGCACTTTTAGTGTTTTTATTACGTTAAGAGCAGGCGACCAGGTTAGACAAAGCATAGCGTATCCGGCTCTTAATGTTAAACTTTGCGGGACCAACGCCGGATTATCCAATCCCGGTGATGGCGCTACCCATCAAGATGTATCCGATTTGGCAATTATGAGAGCAACGCCCAATATGACTGTGGTTGCGCCTTGTGATTATTTGGAGACGAAAAAAGCAGTAAAAGCGGCAGCCGAATATTTCGGCCCTGTCTACATGAGACTTTGCCGGGAACCCGTTCCTGATCTTACCGGCATAGACACCCCCTTTAAATTGGGCAAAGCAAATATGATCCAAGACGGGTGTGATTTAACCATCATCTCAACTGGAACAATAATTTCTGAAGTAATTGAGGCGGCGGAGAAATTGCAAAAAGAGAATATCTCAGCCCGTATCTTAAATATGCATACGATTAAGCCGATTGACAAAGAGGCCATCCTGGCGGCGGCCAGGGAGACCGGAGCCATAGTAAGTGTTGAAGAACATAGTGTTTACGGTGGTTTAGGAGGGGCAATAGCAGAAATTTTGGCGACAAACAATCCGGTACCTTTAGAAATAGTAGGAATTAGAGACTCGTTTGGTGAGTCGTTAAGAAGCTACCATGATTTGCTGAAAAAATACGGCCTGTCCAAAGAAGATATTTATAAAGCCGCATTAAAGGTATTGGCGAGAAAAAGAAAAACGGTACCATTGAAATAACGGAGGCAGACCAGTTATGAAGAGACCGAACATTATATTCTTTTTTACGGACCAACAAAGATGGGATACTTGCGGTTGTTACGGTCAACCACTGCCCGTAACCCCCAATATCGATAAGATGGCCCAAGAGGGTGTAATTTTTAATAACGCCTTTACTTGTCAACCGGTATGCGGACCGGCTAGAGCTTGCCTGCAAACGGGTAAATATGCGACGGAAACCGGATGTTTTCGCAATGATATAGGACTGCCCGTGGATGAGAAGACCATAGCCCATCATTTTACCGAGCATGGTTACAAGGTGGGTTATATTGGTAAATGGCACCTTGCTTCAAATTATTCTCCTTTTTCCGACAAGTATAAACCGGAAGGGGTGGTTTCTTACGACTTCAGAAC
Organism: Bacillota bacterium; assembly: GCA_036678685.1. Taxonomy (GTDB): domain Bacteria; phylum Bacillota; class UBA4882; order UBA10575; family UBA10575; genus JAZIHH01. The sequence continues at coordinate 4,581 of JAZIHH010000017.1, read as the reverse complement.
AAAACCTGTTCCGGTTATGTTTCGCGGGGGTTGGAAAGATGAATGGATAGCTTCTGATTTGCTTGAATTTACTTCTCATGCCTATGGCGGTCATATGTTTGATAAAGATAATCAAGTTAAAAAGTTTCCCCCAGGCCGGTACCGGGTTGATGTTCAGACAGACTGGGCTTTGGAAGTGATTGAAAGGTGGAGTGGGGAGGAGCAACCGTTCTTTTTATTCCTTTCTTATCTGGAACCCCATCACCAAAATGACCGTAACCGTTACGAAGGGCCTATAGGTTCCAAGGAAAAATTCGCCGATTTTGTGGTGCCCGGTGATCTTGAGGGGGAAGAGGGGGATTGGCGCGAAAACTATCCGGACTATCTTGGCTGTGTAAACAGTTTGGATTATAATCTCGGCCGGATTAGAAATAAATTGAAAGAATGCGGTATTGAGGATAAGACTGTCATTATTTTTTCCAGCGACCACGGCTCGCATTTCCGTACCAGGAACCGGGGATTGCAGGGTGACAGTTATGATGATTATAAACGATCTTGTCATGCGGCTTGTACCCATATTCCTCTTGTCATATACGGTCCTGGTTTTACCGGCGGAAAGAGAATTGACAATATGGTTAGTCTCATCGATCTCCCGGCTACTTTTCTTGATATTGCCGGTATCCCGGTACCGCATACCTTTAAAGGGTCGTCGTTAAAAAGACTGGTTGCCGGGGAAGCGCCGGAATGGAAGGATGAGGTTTTCATTCAAATTAGCGAATCACAGGTCGGTCGAGCGATCCGTACCAAAGACTGGTGCTATTCTGTATATGCGCCCGATAAAAATCCCTGGCTTCACATGGATAGCCGGGTATATGTGGAGCAGTTTTTATATGATGTAAAAAATGATCCCTATGAAAAACATAATCTGGTTTCCGATCCAAAATACGAAAAGGTAAGAGCCGAACTACGAAGCAGGCTGCTTGCGAAGATGAAAGAAGCCGGAGAAGAGATTCCGCAGATTTTGCCGGCGATAAAAGGCTGAGTTGCCGGATCCCTTTCCCCCCTTGCTTATTTTAAACCGGCCAGCAAGAACCTGGCCGGTTTTTTATTAAGCTACAGGCACAAAAGTGTGGTATAATTGAATATAATAGACTTACCGCGGTTAACCCGGCCGGAGCAAGAAAAGAATACTTTTAAAGCGATCAGGTTTTAAACCGGGCCCCTTGCGGGGCAGCAGGTCAACATGGCCTGTGGGACGCTGTAGGTCCCACAGGTTTTTTTAAAATCCGGGCCGTGAAAGGAGCAGATGAGCGTGGCGGATTTTTTTACCCGCTGGTTGGAAAGGAAATTCATTATTGCGAAAACAACGGCGAAGGAACAGGACCGGACCCTTTACGGTTTGTTGGAAGCCGGAGCGAGTATCGTCGGTAATATAGTTCTTTTTCTTTTAAAACTTTCCGTGGGGCTCTATATAGGTAGTATTTCCGTGATTGCCGATGCCTTTCATACTTTTTCCGACCTGTTATCTTCGGCAATGGTTTGGGTGGGTTTCAAGATCGGCAGTAAAGCGCCGGATCGTAAGCATCCCCACGGGCACGGCAGAATGGAAACCATAGTCACCCTGGCCATTGCCGTTTTGTTGCTGATGACGGGGTTGGAATTGGTTGTTTCTTCCGTGAAGAGGTTTTTTGTCCCCCGGGAGGTGGGAGGAGGCTGGTGGGTGCTTGCCGTTTTGTCTTTTTCCTTTGTGTTTAAGGAGTGGATGGCCAGGTTCGCTTTTTATCTCGGGAAGAAGATTGATGCGCCGGCTTTAATTGCCGACGGTTGGCACCACCGGAATGACGCCGTTGCCTCTCTTCTGGTGGTCTTGGGTAATGTGGGAGTAGGGAGGGGATGGCAATGGTTGGATCCTCTTCTCGGGACAGTCGTCGCCGGGCTGATTATCTATACCGGCTGGAAGTTGACTTTGTCTTCCGGCGACAAGTTGTTGGGGGTTTCGCCGTCCCAGGAGATGCTGGATCATATCCGCTTTCAGGCCGTAGATGTTGAAGGAGTCAAAGAGGTACATGATATTCGTGTCCATGATTACGGACCGCACCGGGAGATTTCCCTCCATATCGAGGTGCCTGGCTCTTTTGACCTGGTAACCGCCCACCGGGTGGCGGACGAGGTGGAAAAGAAACTGGCCGCCTCCCTGCAGGCCGGGGTGGTAGTACACGTTGATCCCAGTCCTGAGGAATCCTGAGTTCCATTCCCCGCCGGGCAGTGCTTTTTCCCTTTAATTCTTTCTTGACATTGACGCTGCGTAAAGGTGTAAAATGAACCTGCGGGGAGGCGAAATCATGGATTATACCGTGCATGAACTGGGAGAACTGGCCAGAGTGAGCGCCAGAACGATCAGGTATTACGATCAGATCGGGCTGCTCAAGCCGGCCAAGCTCAACCCTTCCGGGTACCGGATTTACGGTCCGGCCGAAGTTGACCGGCTGCAACAGATCCTTTTTTACCGGGAATTGGGGGTGAGCCTGAAAAAAATCAAGGAGATCCTTAATTCTCCCGGTTTTGACCGGGAACGGGCGCTGCGGGAACACCGGGAAAATAATTACTGGCCCGGCGGGCGCAGCTGGATTTGCTCCTCGCCAATGTTGAAAAAACGATAGCGGCCATGAAAGGGGAAACGAAAATGACGGACCAAGAAAAGTTTGCCGGCTTTAAGCGCAGGATGATTGAGGAGAACGAAGCAAAATACGGGAGGGAAGCCCGGGCGAAATATGGGGATGAAGCGGTGGATAAGTCAAACCAAAAAATTATGAAGATGTCGCAGGAGGAATACGCTGAGTTTGAGAGATTGGGCGCCCAAATTATGGCAACCATTAAAGAAGCGTTTGCCAGCGGCGACCCGGCCGGCGGGTTGGCGCAGAAAGCAGCGGACCTGCACCGGCAGTGGCTGGGCTATACCTGGGACAAGTACAGTAAAGAAGCCCATGCCGGCCTGGCGCAAATGTATGTTGACGACGAGCGGTTTACCGCTTACTACGATCGGGAACAACCCGGTTTGGCAAAGTTTTTCCGGGACGCAATTTTAATCTACACCGGGATGAACCAAAAGTAAGTGGTTAGTACAAGTAGTTGAGAACGGGTTTAGGCCGTTGGGACTGTTGGCGGTAAAACTCACCTGTCAAAGGGTCACCGGCCAAGGGGACCGGCAGGTGAGTTCTTAAAAAGGCCGGCTGTGTTATTCTTCGAATCGGCGGCCCGCCGTATATTTGCTTCCGAGTTCAAGTTGTAGGCTTCCGGATTGGCCAGGGCGTCGTCCAAAGGCAGGATTTCAAAGACCAGGCGGTTTTTTTCCCAATACTTGTGGACCCAGGTGGGTACATAAGAGATTTTGCCGGGAAAAACATCGCCTGTTTGTAAGTCCTTTTTAATTTCCACATAAACAATGGCACCGTCCTCCGTGTATGCCGTAGCCGAAAATTCCGCTCTTTGGTTGGAAATAAAGTTGCCCAGGGAGAAGACGACCAAAGCGGCATGGTTGCCATTTTGGGACCGGATAAATTCCATGGGTTGCAAAACATGGGGATGACTCCCCAAAATAAGGTTTGCCCCGTAATCGGCCAGCAGGCCGGCGATTTTCCTCTGTGTGGTATTCGGTTGCCTTTGGTACTCGTCACCCCAATGCAGATAAAGGACGATGAACTCCGCTCCCCTCTCCCGCATGACTTCAATGCGCTCCTTGACCTTTAACATTTCCTCCTTCAGGTTTTGATAGGAAAAACTGTCGATCAGATCCTCGTATTCCGGGGGAACAACTATACAGTTTATGGTTTTTTTCCCGGAAACCCGGGGTGTTTCGTAGGTAAAGGCGGAAAAACCGATTTTTATTCCGTTGATCTCCTTCACCAGGAAACTTTCTTTTTCTTGAGACTTTTTGGTCCCGATTACCTGCAGGCCTCTATCTTGCAGTACATCGATGGTCCGGAACATCCCGCCCATCCCCGTGTCAACAGTATGGTTGTTGGCTGTGACAATAATGTCAAAGCCGGCGTCTTTTAAAGCATCGGCCAGGCTGTCCGGGGTGTTAAACCGGGGATATCCCGAGTACCCCAGGGCGTCCCCGCCAAAAGTAGTTTCCAGATTGGCCAGGGCGATATCGGCATGGAGAAGATACGGTTTGACAAACCGGAAATTGTTGGTAAAATCGTACCGTCTTGTTTCATGATGGTATTGGGCGCGGAGTTGTGGACTGTGCACCATTATATCCCCGACGGCGGCAATTTGCACGGTGGTGAAAAGAGGAAGGTTAACGGCGGTCCTGTCCGGAGCAATTAACAAGCCCGAAAAAACCAGCATGGCCGGGCCGATGATTAATGTTATGATTATTCTCAAGATTGGCCCGCCTTTAATGCTGAAACCCCTCCTTTCTTTGCCCTCCGTTTTTAATAGTGGTGTTAAGCAAGGAAATTTTTTTGTTAAGTGCCGGAAATATTTACTATGACAATAAATTTCGGGATTATTTTTTTAATTCCTTCCAGCAGGCAATAAACAAACCATCGGTCCTGATTTTGCGTGCAAATACGTTGAGTTAAGTCCGTATAATGG
>JAZIHH010000016.1:0-84556 GCA_036678685.1 Bacillota bacterium | reverse complement strand
AGTGTAAAATTACTGTAGATTTTATGGAGGAGATATCTTTACTAAAAGAGAAGAGGAACCTCACATTCGGCAAGAATGAATACCCCCCGAAGGAGGCAGAGGTTCCTCATGGACTTAGTTCGTTTAGTAGAAGAAAAAATCCTTTCGGTTGTAGAAAGAATTTTTACTGTATTAGATGGTAAAACCGACTATCATAGTTTTGAACTTCAATTAAAGAAAGAGCTTGACGGCCTAGGTTGCGATTTATTGGGATATGTCATCGAAACCCTAAAGCAAAAGATTGAAGGGGATGCAAAGCAAGACCCGAATTGGAAGCGTGTCCGAAAAAATGACCGGAAAGAGATCTTAACTCTTTTTGGTCCGATCGTCTACCACCGAAGCTATTACCGACATAGAGAAAGCGAAGAATATGCCTACCTGGTTGACAAACAAATTGGTGTCACTCCCCACATGCGCGTAGGGGCAACTTTAAAGGCTGAACTTGTGGAAGCAGCAACTGGAATGTCGTATGAAGCGGCTACTATCCACGCCAGCAAGGATAATCCCGTATTAAAGGTTAGCAGGCAAACAGTAGCGTTATGCGTTAAAGAGTTCAACCCTAAAATCGAACCATTACCGCAAGCCAAAAGACGTGTTTCCGAGTTATACATAGAAGCTGATGAAGACCACATCAAAGTTAAAGGGCGTAAAGGAGCGCAGGCCCGGCTGGTTTATGTCCACGAAGGAATCGAGGATTATCCTCGTCGTCGGTTAAAACGAGTGAAGTACTTTACCAGCGTCAAAGAGAAACCGGAAGAACTATGGTGGAGAGTATTAGATTACCTTGAAGCCAATTATGAACTTTCAAGTATTAAGCGGATTTACCTATCTGGAGACGGGGCTCTTTGGATCCGCCAAGGGATGGAATACATCCCCGGAGCCATCTTTATCTTAGACCGATTTCACCTGGCGAAATATATTCTAATGGCCACCGCTCATGCTCCGGAACTAAGAAAGCCGTTATACTGGGGGATTAAGTCATTAAACAAACAGAAAGTCCTGGCGCGTCTTGATGAAGCTTTAAACCGCGCTGAAGAACAGCCACGACAAAAAAGGATTATTGATACCATCAAATATGTGAAGTACAACTGGGATGGAATAGAAAACGCCGTGAAAAACCCCCACGTAAGCTGTAGCGCTGAGGGCCATGTTAGCCATATTTTGGCCGCCAGGCTCAGTAGTCGCCCAATGGCTTGGAGTCTGCAAGGGGCGGAGAAAATGGCTAATATGCGAGTGGCCAAGGCTAATGGTGAGTCAATTAGCAAACAATACCTGGAGACAAGGACATCAATTCCAATTGTTGTTGAAATCAAGGACGTAATTCATAAAGAGCTAAAACGCTTAAAGCATACTAAATTATTGGGGAAAGGATATCACAATAATATTCCACTTTTCAGCAGTGGTAGTAATCCAACAAGAATTGCTTTAAAAGCTTTAAATAAACAAAATGCAGTTTGATGGCAAGATCATTGATGTGAGGTTCAAAAAAATCTACAGTGTCTTGACACTATCCCGCAGTGAAAACAGGGTTGACAGCGGGGAAAAAATATTGTATCATAAACTAGTCCGGTATAACTAACGGGCCATTAGCTCAGTCGGCAGAGTACCTGACTTTTAATCAGGGTGTCCGGCGTTCGATTCGCCGATGGCCCACCATGTGGTCCCATCGTCTAGGGGTTAGGACACCGCTCTTTCAAGGCGGCGGCAGGGGTTCGAATCCCCTTGGGACTACCATAAAAATTATCTCCACCCTGTTTAACAGGGGGATTTTTTTCTGTTGACTTATGGCGGGGAAAATGCTATAATCGATTAAAGAATGGGTCGCGTGGCTCAGCTGGTCAGAGCGCTGCGCTCACATCGCAGAGGTCACTGGTTCGAATCCAGTCGCGACCACCATCCGTACTTTGCACGGAGCCGTGGTGTAGTCGGTCTAACACACCAGCCTGTCAAGCTGGAGATCGCGGGTTCGAGTCCCGTCGGCTCCGCCATCGCCATCCAGAGTGCCAAGGTAGCTCAGTTGGCAGAGCAGAGGACTGAAAATCCTCGTGTCGGCGGTTCGATTCCGCCCCTTGGCACCATATAATTATTATCCATGGGCTTGAGCAGAACTTGTTTAAGTCTTTTTTTTTTATTCTCCGGCTGTAAAAACAGCCCGCAAGGCGGAGGAATTTATGGAAAAGTGACGAATAGACGGATGGTGGTATCTTAACGGCTCTGTGAAAGGATGTAATTCTTTATGGTAATCTTCCGTAAAGCCAGAATGACCGATGTGGAGAATCTTCATGCTTTGATCAATTCCTATGCTGAACAGGGACTAATGTTGCCCAGGTCAAGGAGTATGATCTACGAATCGCTGCGGGAATTTACCGTGGTTGAAGAGGACGGGGAGTTTTTGGGCACCGGCGGTCTCCATATTATCTGGGAAGACTTGGCTGAGATCAGGGCGTTGGCGCTTAAGGCAGAGGCCATGGGACGGGGTCTCGGCCGGAAACTGGTGGAGAAATTGCTCGCGGAAGCCAGGGAACTGGGGATTCCCCGGGTCTTTGCCCTTACATACCAACGGGAATTTTTTGAAAAATGCGGTTTCCGGCTGATCGATAAAGAGGAGATGCCGCATAAAGTTTGGAAAGAGTGCATTAACTGCCCGAAGTTTCCCAACTGTGACGAACAGGCCATGTTGAAAGAGGTGCTTCCCACAACCGGAAAAAATGGCGGAAAAAATAGCGGATAAACAACGGCGAAGGATCCGGGGACAGTTTTTTACTCCGGAGCACGTGGCGGTTTTTGCCTGGCGGATGTTGACCAAAATCATCCCGCCGGCGGCATTTAAACAGATGCGGGTGATCGATCCGGCGGCGGGAGAAGGAATCTTTCTTGCTTCCGGTATTGCTTTGGGCTTAATCTCCCCCGCCCAGGCGACCGGGGTGGAAATTGATTCCCGTCTGCGTCCGCCCGCGGAATTGGCTTCCAGGTGGGTTTATGCCGACGGGTTATTAAGCGATCCCCGTCTTCCGCCGGGAACTTTTGAACTGGTCATCGGTAATCCCCCCTTTGGCAGGGGCGGCAAGGAAGGTTTTTGCCGGGCGCTGGCCCGTGATGACCGGGAAAGGGTGGGCTGGCTTTTGGGGGATGGTTTTCTCCCCAAAAGGGAGCGGGATTACTTTTCCCGGTTGCCTGTGGAAGCCCTTTTTGTCAGGAGATTTTTAGTTTTGTGCCGCCCGGGCGGTTACGGAGCGGTTATCCTGCCCGACGGGTACCTGGCCAATCAACGGTTGCAGCGGGAGAGAGAGGAATTCTGTCAGAGGGCGGCGCTCATAGCTGTAATTGGGCTTCCGCCCGGTACTTTCCGGTCCGGGGGAACACCGGCCCGGACGGCTTTGGTTTTTTTTCGCCGGAAAGAAGAACCCCGCGGGGAAAAAGAGGAGAAAGGGGAAACCCTCTTCGGCAGCATGGAATATTGCGGCATGAAAGACCCGGCCGCTTATTTTCCGGCGGTCCTGCGGGTATTAACGGACGGGGGGAAAAAAGTTTCCCCCGGGGTAACCTGGGTGAAAAGGGAGGATTTATCTCGGCAACGCTGGCACCCGAATTTTTGGGACCCGGCCCTCACCGGGGCCCTGGCGGAGGTTGCTTTTCCCCTTAGCCCCCTGGCGAATTATATTGAGAAAATATCTTACGGACCCATCCTTCCGGGGAAAAAACCCTTGCCGCAAAAAAACGGGGTGCCTGTTTTCGGCCAGAAAGACCTTTTTCCCACCGGAACAAATCCCCGTCCCGCCCTGCGGGTGGCACCGGGCGGCGAATTTGATCCGGAACGGAGCCGGGTCCGTCGGGGAGACCTTTTGTTTTCGCGTTCCGGCGAAGGTTCGCTTCTTCGCTTCCGGTCCGGCGTCTACCTGGGGGAGGAACCGGCCAATGTCAGTTGTTTTGTGGACCGGATCAGATTACGGAACATAGACCCCCTTTTTGTCTGGATTTTTCTGATGGGTAAATTCGGGCGGGTTCAGATCCTCCGGATCAAAAACGGGGTGGGAACGCCCAATATTAATTTTGCGGAGATAAAATCGCTGCGCGTTCCTTTGGTTCCGGAGAGGGTGCAAAAGGCGGTGGCCGGTATCTACCTGCGGGAGATTTTCCCTCTCCATTGCCGTCTGGCGGGCGGCGGTGCTTCTTCACCGCAATATGCTTTGCTGCAAAGAAAAATGTCCCGGTTAATTGCTTGTCTTGATGCCTTTCTGGTTAAGAAAGACAAGAAAGAAGAAGAATTTTGTGCTCTATGGAAGGCCGCTTCATGGCATACTGTTGAATAAGAAAAAGAACAGGAGCATTTATCTTCGATGACACAGGAAAAGACAAGAGAATTTCGCGGGTATATCCTGGATGATTTCCAAAGCGAAGCGGTGGACCATCTCATGAACGGGTACTCGGTTTTGGTCTCCGCCCCGACGGGAGTCGGCAAAACCCTCATTGCCGATTACCTGATTGAACAGGCGATCAAGGATCAGCGGCGGGTGGTTTATACGGCGCCGATTAAGGCTCTGTCCAACCAGAAATATAAAGAGTTTAAAGAATGGTATGGAAGTGAGCGGGTTGGCATCATCACCGGCGACGTGGTCATCAACCCGGAAGCGGAGATTGTCATAATGACCACGGAGATTTTCCGTAATATCCTTCACCAGGAAAAAGAACGTTTGTACCAGTTTTCCCATGTTGTTTTCGATGAAATTCATTACCTTTCGGATCTGGAACGGGGAACCGTGTGGGAAGAATCGATTATTTTTATGCCGGACAACCTGCGCCTGCTGGGGTTGTCCGCGACGATTCCCAACGCCGACGAATTGGCCGCCTGGATTCAGGAGATTAAAGGGCACCCCGTTAAAGTGGTATACAAGAAAGATCGCGTCGTGCCTTTGGAACATTATGTCTATCACCCCCTGACCGGGGTGACGACCATGAAGAATTTAAAAAAGGTATGGCGGGAAAGGAAGAAAAAAGAGGGGGGATACCCCTCCGGAATTTCCCGGAAAAACGATACTAACCATAAAGAATTGGTCCGGGCTCTTTATCACCGGGACGGCCTTCCCGCCCTCTATTTCATTTTCAGCCGGCAGCAATGCGAGGTCAAGGCCTATGAATTGAGCGAGGAGTTTGATTTTCTCACCCCGGGGGAGAAGGAGAAAACCCGGGAGATTCTGGCCGGGGCCGCCGCCAAATATAATTTGGAGAAGTGGCAGACTCTCCACCGGTTAAAAGACCTGTACCTGAAAGGGATTGGTTTTCACCATGCCGGTATGCTGCCGGCCTTGAAAGAGATTGTGGAGACGCTCTTTGGTGAAGGTTTGATCCGGGTGATGTATGCCACCGAGACTTTTGCGGTGGGCATTAACTATCCCGTGCGCAGCGTCTGTTTTGACTCGCCGACCAAATGGGACGGGGTGACCTTCCGGCCGATGACCACTTTGGAATACTTCCAAATGGCCGGCCGGGCGGGAAGGAGAGGCATCGATGAGAGGGGATTTGTCTACATCCTGGCCGATCCGGACCGCTACCGTTGGGAGGAGTTCCCCAGCACCAATGTGAATGATGTCGAGGAACTGACCAGCCGTTTCAATCTGAGTTACAATTCGGTTTTAAACCTGTTCAGCAATTATTCTTACGAGGAGATCCTGGTGATTTTGAACCGTAATTTCGCCACTCACCAGGCCCGTAACAGCAAGATTTATCTGGAAAAACGTTTAAGCCGGCTCCAGGCGCAACTGGAAAAGATCCGCGGGGTAATTTGTGAGGATTGGGGGAATTTATGTTGCCCGCAAGCCCGGGCCGTGGCTTTACGCCAGTTAAGGAAGAAAGAGCGGCGTTTACGGTTTATCCGCGGCAAAAAGGCCAGAAGGGCCATAGCCGCCGAAGTCCGGGAACTAAAAAAGTCCTTGGCCGAGATGGCGGAGAGAAATTGTTCCGAGAAGGAACAAGCCCGTTGCCAGAAAAGGGCCAAGAAGTACGAGGAGCTTTATAGAGAGCGGTTGAATCTGGAAGAAAGAATGGGGTCAATAAAAGTGGCGGGCCGTTTTGAGGCCGACTTGCAGGCCAAAACAGCCATCCTGGAAGATCTGAATTATCTGGAGCCGGAAGGGAAACTTCTGCCCCGCGGAAAGTTTGCCATGCAGATTTACGCCCAGGAATTGTTAATTACGGAATTGTATTTTTCCGGCTTTTTCCATGAATGGGATGAAGACCAGATTAATGCCGTTATTGTCGCTATAGACTATGAGCCGCGGAAAGGAGAACGCATTCCGCGCCGGCTGCCCTTTGAACTCAGGCCGATCAAGAAGATTATTCGCGACCTTATTTTCCGGTACGGAGTAGGTGAGGAGGAGATAAGGTTTTTCCCCAGCCTTTCCCCGCTGGCTTACGAATGGAGCAAGGGGTGTGATTTTATGGCCCTGACCCGCCTGGCCCCGGATTTGCAGGAAGGAGATATCGTTTCCGGATTCCAGCGGGGAATAGACCTTTTACGGCAAATTCGCAGCGCCTGCCTGGGGGAAGACCCCCTTTTGGCGGCCAAAATAAAAAATTATATGGACAAGATGGACCGCGACTTGGTGCAAGTGAATCTCTGATAGAAAAGATTGCCTGGTACGTCTCGCTTTTTTTGTGGGAAATAATAAAATAGCTTGACCAAGAGGAGGCGGACAGGTTTTGGCCCGTAGCAATAAAGCATACCGGAACCTTTTTTTCTTCGTGTTCGTGGTTTTTCTGCCCTGCTTTTGGGTTCTTCCCTCATCCGTACGGGCGGAAGGGGAATGTCCCTGCCCCCCCGAACTGGAAATCGGAGCGGGAATGGAAGGCCCTGATGTTTTGGAAATCCAGTATTATTTAAAAAATTTAGGCTTTTATTCCCGGGAACTGTCGGGTGTTTTTGACCAGGCTACCGCTGAGGCGGTAAAGAGATTTCAGCAGGCCAACAATTTGCCGGCCACCGGAAAAATCGACGGCCTGACCTGGCAGCTTTTTGGGTGGTTGAGCCCGGGCGATCCGGTGGCGGTCAATCCCCCGCCGGGTAATATCGAGCTTCTCATTGACACGGATTTTATGTCCCTTACTGTTTTGGTGGACGGCCGGCCTTTTCAGAGTTTCCCGGTGGGACTCGGGAAGCCGAGTACGCCGACGCCGGTCGGAAGCTGGAAAGTAACGGATAAAGGGAAATGGAGCGGGGGTTTTGGCACCCGGTGGATCGGGTTGAATATCCCTTTCGGGCGGTACGGGATTCACGGGACAAACAAGCCGTGGTCCATTGGCCGGCTGGAAAGTCACGGTTGCGTCCGGATGTACAACCGGGATGTGGAGCAAGTCTACCGTTGGGTCAAATACGGGACGAGGGTTTATATCGTAGGGGATCCCTTCCGGAGCCGGCGACGGCTGCTCATGGGGGAAAAAGGGTCCGATGTTTTCTTTTTGCAGAAACGCCTGCGCCAGTTGGACTTATATAAACATAATCCCGACGGCATTTTTGGCTATGCCACGGAACAGGCGGTCAAAAAATTTCAACAACAGGCGGGTTTACCTGTGACCGGCCAGGTGGGTTGGGCCGAATACAAAGCCCTTCGCCTGCTGAATGAGGAATATTAGGTGCCGCCGCCCGCTGTGGAAAGGCCGCCTCCTCCGGAGAAAGCAGGGATTGGCGCGGCAATCATTTTAACGCCGCCAGAAGGTTTTGTCCCCAAAAAGCAGAATATATTTTATATGATACTAATTTATGGTCATCGGCGTAAAATTCTATTATATGGGGGGGGAAATTTATTAAAACAGAGAAAGGAAGCAGCCTTGTATGGAAGACTTTTTAACGGCCAAGGAGATCTTGTTGGTCTTATTTACTGCTGCCTTGCCCTATCTGGAATTGCGAGGGGCAATCCCGCTGGCGTTCCTTTACGGCGCCCGGCCCTGGCAGGCTTTTATTATTGGGGTGGCGGGAAATTTACTGCCCATCATCCCGGTGATGGTGGTTCTGTCCTTTCTTGGCCGGTGGTCAAACAAATATAATATCTTTTATCATCTTATGAACTGGATCCAGCGTAAAACCCGCAAACAACAAGACAAGGTCCACAAGTACGGTTTTTGGGGTTTAATGATCTTTGTGGCCATACCTCTTCCTATGAGCGGGGTCTGGACCGGTGCCGCCGTAGCCCATCTGCTGGGGTTCAAAAAGCGACAGACTTTGCTCGCTTTGACCTTTGGAGCGATAATCGCCGGTGTCATTGTTACGCTGATGGCAGCAGGTATTTTTGTTATTTTGTAGTTACGGAAGAAGATTGCCAAAACCTCCCGGAACGGGAATAACCCGGATAATAATATTGCTGCCGCATAGACTAAGACTAAAAAGGGGATTCCGACTGTAGAAGGGGGGATCTAGTTGAAGGCTAAAAAAGAAAACAATGTCCCCAAAGAACTTCCGTGTAATTTCTGTCGCCACCAGGGGAACTGTTTTCTGTGGAAAGACGGCCGGAAAAACTGTTCTTCCTTCAGCCTTAAATCTTAAAGGTGTACAGCAGGGATTATCGAACAGACATTTTAAACAGAGAGGAAGTGTTGAACCTGAAAGCCGATTTGATCAACCCCTTTCTCAAAGCGGCTTTTGATATCCTGAGGCGGATGGGAAAAACCGATGCCACGAGAGGACAGCTGGGTCTGGTTTCTTCTCCGGTCAAAGGAGACGAGGTGAATGTGGCCATAGGTATCACGGGTGACCTTTCAGGCCAGGTGGTTTTCTGTCTCTCGGAGGAAACCGCTGTCAAACTTGCCTCCAATATGTTAAAAGGACTGCCGGTCTTATCCCTGGATGAACTGGCAAAGAGTGCGATCAGTGAGTTTAGCAATATGGTGAGCGGCAATGCGGTAGCCGAGCTGGGAAGCCAAAACATTTTTTGCAATATTACCCCGCCCGCGGTTTTTGTCGGAAGAGGAGTAACCGTATCCGCCAAAGATTTAGATTTTTTACTTATTCCTTTACACACCGGATTAGGTAATGTGCGGATCTTTATTGCCTTGAAAGAATCTGACAGCTAGGGGGGTATTTTTTGAAGAAGATAAAAGTTACACAACTGGTTCCGGGGATGCGTCTGGCGGAAGATATTTTTCTTCCCAATACCAATGTGATCTTAATCGGGGCCAACAAGGAACTTACCGTAGATGTGATTAGACGGATCGAAGCTATGGGCATCAGTGAAGTATCGATCACCGAAGAAACAGAGGAAGACAGCAAAGAAGAGAAGGAAAAACAGTTAATTCCCCTTCTGATGAAAAACCATGAACGGGCGGTTTCCGCGGTGGAAGAGATTATAAAACCCTCCAGCGATTATCCCCTCGAGGAGCAGGTGATCCGCGGTTTGGCCGATGATCTGCTGGCCCAGGTGGAGGTGGATTCCTCTTTACTCTTGAACCTCACCCATTTAAAAAGGTATGATAATTATCTCTTCAGCCATTCGGTGAATGTGGCCATTTTATCCATTCTTACCGGCGAAGTCCTGGGTTATACCAGGGAAGAATTAAACCGGCTGGGGGTGGCCGCCCTTCTTCATGACATAGGAATGATGAGCATCAAGCCGGAAATCTGGCAGAAACAGGGTTCCCTTTTACCCGAAGAGCTGGAGGAGATAAAAAAGCACCCGCTTTACGGGGAGGAAATCTTAAAAGCCGGTAATTTTCCGGAAGAGATTTTGGCGGTGGTTAGGGAGCATCATGAAAGATGCGACGGTTCCAGTTATCCCTATGGCAAACAGGGGAAAGAGATTAGTTTCAAAGCGCGGATTCTTGGCGTAACCGATGTGTATGACGCGTGTATTTCCTTTCGCCCGCACCGGGAGCAAATGACCCCGCAACAGGCTTTGGAACAACTGCTGGCCGAGAAAGAAAAGTACGACCCGGTGGTTCTCAACGCCTTTGTTTCCGTGATGGCTATCTACCCCACCGGTTCGTTGGTGCAGTTGAACACCGGGGAGGTGGCCAAGGTAATCAAGGTGCGCAAGAACAACCCGTTCCGCCCCGAATTACGCATTTATTACGACCGGGAGGGGAGACGTCTGGAGAAGCCGCTCCGTCTCAACCTGGCGGAAGATAAATATCACACCTTGTATATTGACAAAACGTTGCCGGCAGAAGAACACCGGAGAATTATGGCTGAATTGGCGGATGATTTTGTTTAAGCCGGACACCGCGGTTAAAGTTTATAACCAATGCCCAAGTAAGCCTGATACATATGATAACGGACTTTTAAGGATAAATTGTCGCTAAGGCGATAGGCGGCGAGCAGGTCCAGGAAGGAATCGCCGTTCAAGGCCTGGCCGAAACCGGCAAAAAGATGCAGGTCCCAGGAGAGTAAAAACCTTGTCCCCAACCCAAGGTATATGTTTTCCGCCAGGCCGGCCCGGGCGTAAAAACCGAGTTTTTCTTGCCACGGGAAATAAGCGGTGAAAAAGAGATTATAATTGGCGGGGTAGGCTTCAAAGCTTCCCCAACAGGGGGCCTGCACTACTTGTTCCAGGTCGATCTCCGCGCCGACCAGCAGCCCGTAATCGGGGTTAAAACCGAACACCAATTCATTTTCCCGGGCCAGACCTGCGGTGGCTGATCCAAAGAGAAGAAAAAGGGCAAGCGTGAAGGTGAGCAATTTTGTGCGCATCATCTGAAACCTCCTGTCCTATGGGATAGGGTTTTTTCTTTTTTTAGGATAGAAATTCGCCGGAAACACAAAAAGTCCTACTGGAAATCGTTTAATGTAACGACCGGCAACCGGTTTTTACCCGGCGGGACGCGGGTCTTTTCCACCAACTACCAGCAACTACCAGGCACTTAACCTCGTTATTTCTAATGAAGTATGCTATAATTTTTATGTCAACAATATAATCCCGGGAAGGGGTATTGTTATGGCCAAGAAGCAGCTGACACCGAAGAGCATTTTCCTTGCGGCAGTGGCCTTTCTTGTTACGGCCGGGATTTTGTTCGGTGGAGAGGTTCTGGCGGAACGGTTGTTAAAAGAGAA
This sequence comes from Bacillota bacterium, assembly GCA_036678685.1. Classification (GTDB taxonomy): domain Bacteria; phylum Bacillota; class UBA4882; order UBA10575; family UBA10575; genus JAZIHH01. Next base: position 73,485 of record JAZIHH010000016.1, on the reverse strand, counting down.
TCCTTTGCAGCAGTGGGCCGGGGCTGTTCCGGAAATAAAAGAATTCGCTTTGCAGGCGGATGGGGGAAAACTCCTTCTCCATCTCCAAATGAATAAGTCGGAAAATCTCCGGAAAACCTTGGAACCCTTCATCCGGGAAATCCGGGAAAGAAAAAACAAGGAACTTGCCGGGATCATAATAGAATCACCCTGTTCAGAACGGTTGCAAGAGGTATATTACGAGTTGAGTTTCGTTTTGGAAGAAGCCAGAATTTCCGGAAAGTATCAAGACCTTTACGCCAAACTCCGGGAATTGGAGGCAAAACACGAAGGCGATTTTAAAGTGTTCATCGGCGAGGAATTTTTCTTTGTCCAACTGGCAAAAGGCGACGACCTGTATTATCAGGCCGTTTCCAGGTTTTGCCCTGTAAACGCCGGGGAGGACGGAAAGGTGGTGTTCCAATGAGCCGGGAAATGATCATCGGGGCCGGCGCCGCCCTCTTTTTTTTCTTGTTGAAACAGGGAATCGATCCCGTCCCTTTCCTTCTCTGCGGGGGGGCTTTTTTGGCCCTGCGCTTTTATATGGGAAACCGGGGCATGGAACGGAATTTCCAGGCCCTTGCCTACAACGGGGGAGAAGAACCGGTACCCCCTGTTACCTTTGCCGATGTCGGCGGGCAGGAGACGGCAAAGCGTGAATTAATGGAATCCCTGGATTTTCTTAAAGAAGAAGAGAAAATCAAACCACTAGGGATAAGGCCTTTACGGGGGATTCTTTTGACCGGTCCGCCGGGTACAGGAAAGACGTTGATGGCCAAAGCCGCCGCCAATCATCTGAATTCGGTCTTTTTGGCCGCGTCCGGATCGGAGTTCGTCGAGATGTACGCCGGGGTTGGGGCGCAGCGGATCCGGAAACTTTTTTCCCAGGCCCGGAAATTGGCCCAGAAAACGGGGAAAAAGAGCGCCGTTATTTTCCTTGACGAAATTGAAGTCTTGGGCGGGAAGAGAGGAAAACACACTTCCCATCTGGAATACGATCAAACTCTCAACCAGTTGTTGGTGGAGATGGACGGCCTGAAAGCCGACGACGGGGTGCGGATATTGGTTATCGCCGCCACGAACCGGGCGGATCTTCTGGATGAAGCCTTGATGCGGCCCGGCCGTTTTGACCGGCAGGTGCAGGTGGATCTGCCGGAAAAGGAAGGAAGGCTGAAGATCCTGGAGATTCATACCAGAAACAAACCGCTGGCCCCCGAGGTTGATTTGGAGCGGTTGGCCCGCGATACTTTTGGTTTTTCCGGCGCCCATTTGGAAGCTTTGGCCAACGAAGCGGCCATCCTCAGTTTCCGGAAGGGGAAAAAAGAGATCAGCCAGGAGGAGTTGGAGGAAGCCCTGGACAAAGTGCTCCTCGGCGAGCGGATGGAGAAACGCCCGCGGAAAGAAGAGTTGCAGCGGGTGGCCGTACACGAGACAGGCCATGCCCTGGTCAGTGAAGTGCTCCGCCCCGGGTCGGTGGCCAGTCTCACGGTTATTTCCCGGGGAAAAGCCCTGGGGTTTATGCGTCCGTCCGGGGAGGAAGAACGTTCTCTCTATACCAAAAAACATCTGGAAGACCAGATCGCTATCTGCCTGGGCGGGGCGGTGGCGGAAGAGATCGTCTACGGGGAAAGAAGCACCGGGGCGGTCAATGACTTTGAACAAGCGGCCCGGCTGGCCCGGAAGTTAATTGGGTCCGGCCTCTCCCCTTTGGGCGTGGTGGATGAGAAATACACGCCAAAAAGCAGGATTCACCGGGTGTTCCAAGAAATTTTAGAGGAACAGACCAAACGGGTTACCTCGCTTCTTAAAGTCAGGAAGGAGCTTCTCCGGCAGATCGCGGAAGTACTTTTCAACCGGGAAAAAATCTCCGGTGACTTCTTCCGGGAATTGTTAAGAAAAGGGGCCGGGCAGGAGGCCGGATAGGGGGGTAACTTTGAAAGCCGAGATTATCTGCGTGGGTACGGAATTGTTGTTGGGGCAGATTGTCGATACCAATGCCGCATACCTGGCCCGGATCTTGGCGCAACATGGCATCGACCTCTATTATAAATCTACGGTGGGGGATAATCTGCAACGCCTGGTCGCCCTGTTGGAACAAGCCTGGGCACGGTCGGATTTGATTATTGTCTCCGGCGGGCTGGGCCCTACCCTGGATGATTTGACCAGGGAGGCTTTGGCCCTTCTTGTCCATGAGGACCTGGAAGAGGACCCCGGCGCCCGGCGGGCCGTGGAGGAATATTTCCGCCGCCGAAACCTGAAGATGACCCCCAATAACCTCCGGCAGGCCACCCGTCCCCGATCGGCGGTCTGTCTGCCCAATCCTTATGGAACCGCCCCCGGGCTTTGGCTGGAAAAGGACGGGCGGATCATTGTCGCTCTTCCCGGTGTACCGCTGGAAATGAAGAACCTGATGGAACAGGAGGTACTGCCCAGATTACGGCGGAAATTGGACGCGGTCTCTTCTGTTCTTTATTCGCGGGTGATCAAAACAGCCGGTATTGGCGAAGCGGCATTGGAAGAAGAAATCATCGATCTTCTGGCCGGGCAGGCCAACCCGACCATTGCCCCTCTGGCCAAACGCGGGGAAGTCCACCTTCGCCTTACCGCCAAAGCCCGGTCGGAAAAAGAAGCAAGAGAACTGGTTGACCCGGTGGAGAAGGAGATCCGCGCCAGGTTAAAAGGATATGTTTTCGGCGTGGATCAGGAGTTGTTGGAAGAAGCGGTCGGCAAGAAGCTGGCAGCCCAAAAATTGACCCTGGGGGTGGCGGAATCGTGTACCGGCGGGTTAATCTGTCACCGGATCACCGGGGTGCCCGGTTCCTCCGCCTATTTCCAAATGGGGATTGTGGCCTATAGCAACCGCTGTAAGGAAGAACTCTTAGGAGTGGATAGGGAACTGCTGCGAAGATACGGTGCGGTCAGTCCCCAGACGGCCCGGGCCATGGCCGAGGGAATGCGGGAGCGTTACGGGGTTGACGTGGCTTTGAGTACCACGGGCATTGCCGGCCCGGGCGGAGGGACCCCCCAAAAGCCGGTCGGCCTCGTTTATTTGGCCCTGGCCCATGCGGGCGGGACCATCGTCCGCCGGGAGAATTTTTCTTGGGACCGGGAGAATAACAAGACAGCTGCGGCTCAGGCCGGATTGGTTTTATTATGGCAATTTTTAGGAGGAATAGTGCCCGGTGAAAACGAGGACCTTGATTGAGAATTTGCCCGCGCTTTTCCCACGGGTCCGGCGGGTTATTCTTCCCTTGGCGGTGCTTCTTGCTTTTGCCTTCCTTCTCACCTTATTGGCTGAAACGACCGGTGAAGAAGGGCCGTTTGTTTTCACCTTTGATTTTAACTGGGGGTGGCCGGGGGAAACCAGGCTGGTCATACCCCTGTTGGGTGAGGTCAAAGCTTATACGCACCGCTGGCCGGTGGTGCTTTCCCTGACCGTGGACCGGATTGACGCGGCACTCCTGCAACACGAGTTGACAGCGTATACCCAGCCGGGCCATTACTTGCAGGAACTTCTCTCCCGGCTGCAAAGGCTGATCTATTTATTCCTATTCAAGCTGTTGTTTGTGGGCGCCGTCACCGGCGGCATCGTGGCTTTGCTTTTCGGCCGGCGGGAACTGCGTTTCCTTGGGCGGGCTATGGCCGCCGGCTTCCTCCTGGTTTTACTGGTTCTGGGCGGAGTGGCCTTGGATTATAACGAAGAAGCCTTTAAAACCCCCTGTTACGAAGGGGTGATGGAGTTTGCCCCCTGGGTGCTGGGGTTGATTGATCAGGGTTTGACTTACCTTCCCGAGTTGAGCGAAAGGCTTTCCCTGGTCGCCGGCAATATGAACCGCCTGGTCACCTCGATGGATCTTTTAACCCCCCTCGCCCGGGCGGAGGGCGAAATTAAAATTTTGCACGTATCCGATATTCATAACAACCCGGCGGCGTTTGAATTTATCGAACGGATCACCGAAGGGTTTAACGTGGATTTAATAATCGATACCGGAGACCTGACGGACTACGGTACGGCCCTGGAAACCAGACTGGCCGGGAGAATCAGGACTTTGGCCGTGCCCTACCTTTTTGTCCCCGGGAACCATGATTCACCGGGCGTCATCCAGGGTTTGGAAAAACTGCCCAATGTTATTCTGTTGCGGAAAGGGATTTATGATTTTAACGGTCTGACTATTTTGGGCTGGGAGGATCCGGCGGCACGGGATCCGGCAATTCTTCTCCCTGAAGAAGAGGACTTGCGAAAAGAGGCGGAGTTGCTTGCGGACTTTTGCACCGCCCTTCCGGAGAAAGCGGATGTGCTGGCTGTGCACAACCTGAAACTGGCGGAGGGCTTGGCCGGACGGATCCCCGTGGTTTTACACGGGCACAATCACCGGGCGGCCGTGCAGGAGGCCGGAAACACCGTTTTCGTCAATGCCGGAACCAGCGGCGCGGCCGGCCTCCGCGGACTGGAGAACGAGGCGTTGCCCTATAGTGTGGCCCTTCTCCGCTTCGACCGGAGAAGAGAGAGCGGGGAGGAACCGGAATTTTGCCTGTCAGCCGTGGATCTAATCCGGGTTTACAGCCTCAGCGGGAAGTTTATCCTGGAACGCAAGGTTATCGGGGAGGCTGTTAAGGAGGGCATAAACGGAGGTGGAAACGGGTGAGACTTTTTGTCGCGGTTTGGTTGGATAAGGAACTCCGGGAGACGGTAGGGGATTTTATAGCGGAGCTTGCCCATGGTTCATCGGGAGTCAAATGGGTGGTGCCCGAACAGCTCCATTTTACCTTGAAATTTTTAGGGGAACAAGACCCGGGGATCGTGGCCCGGCTTTCTCCTTTGTTAAGCGGAGCGGTCAAAGAAATTTCCCCGTTTACCCTCTCTCTCTCCGGAGGCGGGGTTTTCCCTTCCCCGCGTTCACCACGGGTACTTTGGTTGGGGGTAAAGGAAGGCGGAGCTGAACTGGCCGGACTGGCCGCCCGGATTGAAGAAGCCGGGGAGAAAGCGGGCCTGCCCCGGGAGAAAAGGGGGTTCCGTCCCCATCTTACCATCGGCCGGGTAAAAAAGAACGCCCCCGTTTTTGATTGGGCGTTGTTGGAAAAAGGTGTCGAAGGAGGAACGACCGTAAAGAGTATTTCCTTGGTGGAAAGTAAACTGACTCCTCATGGACCTCTTTACCGGGAGGTTAAAGAATATTTGTTTTGACCGTTGTTTACTTGGCTTTGGTTACCGTTGTTTAAAAAATGTCGATTCTTGAAGGAAAACTGGAATTAGGAAGAGAATTATTTCCGTTAAGTTATGTTTCCGGTTACTTTGTTTAACAATTGTTGGCATACCGCTTTTTCCGGGGCGGTGTGAAGAGAAAAATTTTGGGGATACGGGAGATACATAATGAGGTACCTGTTGATCGATGACATCAAAGACGGTATGTATCTGGCGAAAGATCTTTTTAGCAATGACGGCAAGATTCTCCTTGCCAAAGGGACAAAGTTGACCCAGGCATACCTGAAACGGCTTAAAGATTTCAACTTTACCCATCTTTATGTCTTGGATGGCAAAAGTGATGAGGATCTGGAGATTGTCGGGCCGATCAGTGAAGTGACGAAGGCCCAGGCGGTTAAGATCGTCAAAGATGCTCTGGGTAAGGCTCTGGTTACTCAGAACTTGGATTTAAAGCAGATCAATTTAGTGGCGGATATTATTTTGGACGAGATCATGGAAAACAACGATGTGATCTATAATATGCTGGACTTAAAGGAACATGACAATTATACTTATTGTCATTCCGTGAATGTTTGTGTAATAGCAACGATCATGGGAAAGCACCTGGGATACCCGAGAGACAAGTTGAAAGATATCGCCGTGGGTTCCCTTCTGCATGACTTGGGCAAAATATATATTGCCCAGGAGATCCTGGATAAGGTTACGGATCTGACGGAAGAGGAGATTAGGCAGATTCAAGAACATCCCCGGCTCGGCTTTGAAAGGTTAAGAACCTATTCCGGGTTGAGCATTTTGGCCGCGCATATTGCCTATCAACACCACGAGCGGGAGGACGGTTCAGGGTACCCCCGCGGGCTTAAAGGGGAAGAAATTCATCCCTACGCCAAGATTGCGGCCGTAGCCGACTCTTATGATGCCATGACCTCGAACAAGCTGTACCGGCAGCCCATGTGGAGTCATGAAGCCATTAACGAACTGAAAAAGAACAGTCCGGAAAAATATGACCCCAAAGCCACGGCCGCCCTGGCCTGGGCCGTGGCCCCGTATCCCATCGGCAGCGTGCTTCTTTTGAGCACCAATGAGAAAGCGGTCGTGGTCAATACCTCCAGGCGGAAGACGGTGGTGCAAATTATGGAGGGCGACCGGATCAATGAGTTTGTCGAACTGACTAAGGACAGCGAGATAAAGATTGAGAAACGTCTTTCTTGAAAAAAGCCCGGGAAGGGGCTTTTTTATTTCCCAGAGGGCGGGAGAACACCCGGCCCTTGGCTTCCGGGAAAGACGGCGGCGGCTTCCGTGGTTCGCCTGGCGGCCCAACCGGGCAGATGACTTACGGGACATCCCTGTCCTGGAAGTCAACGTGCCGCCTCCTGCGGCCCGTCCCGGTTATGCCGCCCGTCTCACCGGGAAGCCCTGGCCGTCTTCCCAAGGTCGCTGCGGGCCGGGTGTTCTCCCGCGGTGGAGGATTATGGATGTCTCTTTAGAAGAAGGGTGGTAGGACACCGCGGCCCTTGGCTCCCGGGGAAGACGGCGGCGGCTTCCGTGGTTCGCCCGGTGGCCCAACCGGGCAGATGACTTACGGGACATCCCTGTCCCGGAAGTTAACGTGCCGCCTCCTGCGGCCCGTCCCGGTTGTGCCGCCCGTCTCACCGGGAAGTCCTGGCCGTCTTCCCAAGGTCGCTGCGGGCCGGGTGTTCTCCCGCGGTGGAGGATTATGGATGTCTCTTTAGAAGAAGGGTGGTAGGACACCGCGGCCCTTGGCTCCCGGGGAAGACGGCGGCGGCTTCCGTGGTTCGCCCGGTGGCCCAACCGGGTAGATGACTTACGGGACATCCCTGTCCCGGAAGTCAACGTGCCGCCTCCTGCGGCCCGTCCCGGTTGTGCCGCCCGTCTCACCGGGAAGTCCTGGCCGTCTTCCCAAGGTCGCTGCGGGCCGGGTGTTCTCCCGCGGTGGAGGATTATGGATGTCTCTTTAGAAGAAGGGTGGTAGGACACCGCGGCCCTTGGCTCCCGGGGAAGACGGCGGCGGCTTCCGTGGTTCGCCCGGTGGCCCAACCGGGCAGATGACTTACGGGACATCCCTGTCCCGGAAGTCAACATGCCGCCTCCTGCGGCCCGTCCCGGTTGTGCCGCCCGTCTCACTGGGAAGTCCTGGCCGTCTTCCCAAGGTCGCTGCGGGCCGGGTGTTCTCCCGCGCGATGAATTGAAGGGGGTAAAAGGGTTTTCGTCCCGGAGGGAGAAAAGATAAGAAATGGAAACGGGGAAGCGGAGGGGTGAAGTTTGGGAACAGCACAGGAGACGGCGAAGAAGATCATCGGGAATGTCAGCCGGGTTTTGGTTGGCAAAGAGAAAGTGATCGAATTGGCCCTGGTTGCCCTGGGTTGTGAAGGGCACCTTCTCCTCGAGGATGTACCGGGAGTGGGAAAAACTATGCTCGCCCGTTCCCTGGCTATTTCCTTGGGGTTGTCGTTCAACCGTATTCAATGCACGCCGGATTTGTTGCCGTCGGACATAACCGGAATTATGGTGTTTAACCCGAAGGAAGCGGATTTCCGGTTCCGTCCCGGACCGGTGATGGCCCATATTCTCCTGGTGGATGAGATTAACCGGGCTACTCCGCGCACGCAAGCCGGTATCCTGGAAGCCATGGAGGAAAGGCAGGTAACAGTGGACGCGCAGACATACCCGCTTAAGCGCCCCTTTTTTGTCATGGCCACCGAGAATCCGGTGGAATTTGAGGGCACGTTTCCCCTGCCCGAAGCGGAGCTTGACCGTTTTTTACTCCGGGCTTCCATGGGCTATCCCAACCAGGAAGAGGAGTTGACAATGCTCGGCCGGCTGGAAGGCGAACATCCCATCGGCAAGATCGGGCCGGTGGTGGACGCGGACGAAATATCCGCTTTTTTACAGGTCAAAAACCACATATTTGTGGAAACCAGCCTCCGCCGTTACATCGTGCGGCTGGTGTCAGAGACCAGGCGCCATCCGGACCTTGATTTGGGAGCGAGTCCCCGGGGGACAGTGGCGCTGTTTAATGCCGCCCGTGTCCTGGCGGCAATCCGGGGACGGGAATTTGTCATTCCCGAAGACATAAAGTACTTGGCCCCGTATGTGCTGGCCCACCGGGTAATGGTCTCGGCGGAAGCCTCCGTCCGCGGGGTGGACGGGACGGCCGTTATTCAAGAAATTTTGTCTTCCCTCCCAGTCCCTACCGAGGAGGCCTTGCATGAATAGATTTTTTCCCCTGCTCTTCTTTTTCAGCCTTGCTTCCCTGCTGTTCCCCGTCCCTGTTCTGCGCCGGAGTTTTTATATAACCGGTGCGGTTTGGTTGGCGGTGAACTGGGGAAGGAGAGAAACGCTGCGCAAGTTGAGGATCGACCTCGATCTGAACAGGGGATGCGGGTTTCCCGGGGATGACCTTTTTCTCGTTCTGCACCTGGCAAACCGCTCTTTCTTTCCCCTCCCATGGCTTGCCGTTTATCAATCGTTTCCCGAACAATTGGGCGCCGGGCGCGAGCAATTTCTCGTGAGTCTGGGACCGCGCGCGAAAAAAAAGAAAACAATTGTCTTCCGCGGATACCGGCGGGGCATTTATCCTCTTCCCGCGCTTAGAGTCGCTTTTGGCGATGTGTGGGGAATCGACGAGGCAAGTTTCTTGCAGAGGTGGACGGAGCGGGTTGTCATTTATCCGCGGGTGGTACCGGTTTACGGTCTCTCTTTACAAAGGCATCTTCCCTTTGGCCCGCACCGGATGTCGTTTGGCCTGCATGAAGACCCATCCCGCCTGCGGGGCTGTCGCGAATACCGGGCCGGCGACGGGTTGAGGCGGATCCACTGGCCCAATATGGCCCGTACCGGCCGGATCCAGGTAAAAGAATGGGAGACGACGCTTGATGCGGAAATCGGTATCTTTTTGAACCTGAGGGAAGAAGATTTTCCGGTCCGTGACTGGTCTTCCCTGGTAGAGTTGGAGGTGGAATTGGCCGCCTCCTTGATCCACCGCATGGTGGAAAAAGGAGAACATGTGGCCTTTTACGCCAATGGAAAGGCCTATGGTGAAGAGGAAGGAAGAGTCTTTCATTTGCCTGCCAAAAAAGGGAAAGGGCAGAGGAAAAAGATCTTTACTTATCTGGCGGGAGTGACAACCGCCCCCGGTTCGCCCCCTTACGAGAATTTTTTTCAGGAGGCCAAAAAAGCTGTGGCCGGCGCCTGTTTGCTGTTTATCACTCCCCAGGTAACCCCGGAGATGGTAAAAAGGGCGGGGGATTTACGCAAGGCCGGCTATCACCCGTCTTTTCTCCAGCCGTCGCATAAAACAGCAGTTTTACCGGTAAAAGAGTTAAAAGAGAAAAAAATACCATGTTTTATTGTCAAAAGAAGGCGTGAGGACGATGCCCTCCTCCTTGTCCGGCAAGTATGAAAAACCGGCTGTTTCCCTAAGAACGGCAGTCTTGACCGCCTTGTTTGTTTCCTCCTTTATGCTGGCGGTGGTCTCGTCTTTTTTTCCTTTTTTGATGATCCCGTCTCCGGCGGTGGTTTTTCCCCTTTTGTTTCTGGTTGCCCTGGTTAACGCGGTTTATCTTCTCTCCGTGCAGGAGTTGAAGATTCCTTTTCTTCTGCACCTGTCGTTTTTTACGGCCGGGCAATGGCTGTTTGCTGCGGTATGGCTCCGGCTGGCCGGTGTAGCCGGCCTCCCGGAAGCCTTTAACCTCCGGGTGATGCTGGAGAAAGAAAAACTGCGGCCGGTAATGACCATTATTACCTCCGTTCTATCGCTGTCCCTTACGGCGTCCGGCGGCCGCCTGCAGAGAATACCGAAAGTGGAGAGTTCCTCCGGACTGAGGATCTTATGGGAAGAAACCGCCAACCAGGTGGATGTGAGTTCATGGGAAGCGGAATGGCATTCGTGCCGGGCGTGGATTATTTCTCTTATCATCGGCGGTATTGTGGCCGGGCCGGCGGGCAGTTTGTTACTGCCGGAAAGAAATATGGACCAGCAAAGCCGTTTCTGGCCGGTAGTATTGGCAGTCACCGGATTGTTGCTTTTGACCGAGTTTTACTTTTTTTACAAACGGGCGCTGTGGAAGGCGGAGGGAATGGTGACGGACCGGGAATTGCCAAGAGCCTGGTTCCGGTGGGCGGTCTTGATTACCGGCGGAGCGGCAGGCGTCAGCCTGCTTTTACCGGCAGGCTTTCCCGGGTTGGGAAGGATAATAGCCGGGCTGGGCCAAAAAATAATGGACTTTTTGACCCGCCAAAGCCGGGAGCCGGAGTCTTTCCTTCCTCCCGCGGGGAACGGAACCTGGGACAGGCTGATCGAAGGGGAACCGGGCCTGTGGGAAAAGATCGCCGGTTTGCTCTTTTTTATCCTCATCTATCTCTTTTTACCCTTCTTCGTCATCACTTGCTTGCTGGTCTTCGCCGGGTGGCTCCTTTTCCGTCTCGGGCGGGGGGAGATTAAGCGCTGGAAGGGGTGGCGCCAGGCTTTGGTCAGGTTATTTCTCTTCTGGCGGAATCTTTGGACCCGCCGGGGTTTTCAACTGCAGCCGCGACGGAAGGAAGAACTCTTCCCCCATATTGATTGGCCAAACGGGGGGTGGAAAAAAAGAAGGCGCCGCTTTTGGGGGCGGGGGTACCGGGCGGTGATCCGCCGCGGCTATTTTCTCCTGGTGGACCGGGCCCGTAGGCAAGGCCTGCCCTGGCGGAGTTCACAGACGCCGGGAGAGATTGCCGACCGGCTCAAGGAAGCGCTTCCCGGTGAAGAAAAGGCCGTGGACGAACTGACCGGCAGTTACCGCCTGGCCCGCTATGGGCCCAGTGAACCCTCCCGTTTCTTGGCCAAAGCCTTTGAAGATTTGCGGCGCGCCGTGCAAAAAAGGATGTCCCGGCTTAAGGATTAAAGGTCAAGACCGTCCTGTTTCGTCCTGTTTACCGGGCCGGCTGTCCGCCCCGGACTCCGGAAAAATCTTACGTCCAGTTAGGGCTAAGAACTGCAGAGAAAATTTTTAGGTGGATTGCAGGAAATATGGTATCTTTGTTGAACTAATATTTTTAATGTCTTTGTGATTAGCGGGAGAGAAAACCATTGTAAACAGGAGGTGACTTTTTACTCTGTCAATACAATTTATATTGTGTTGTTAATATAAAAAATTAAAAAAGGAGGACCTGAAGTGAAAAAGTATATCTGGATCCTGGTCGCCGTCGTCGTTGTTGCGGCTGTGGCGGCTGTTGTGGTGGTAAGGCGCGGCACTGAAGTTGCCAGCGAGGAAATGGTTCTTGTCTATAATGTGGGCACCGAACCGGAAACCCTTGATCCGGCCTTAATGACCGGAATTCCGGAATTCCATATGGTTTTGCAGATGTACGAAGGGTTGACCCGGTTGGATGAGAACAACATCCCGCAGCCGGCTATTGCCGAAAGATGGGAAGTCAGCCCCGACCAAACGGAGTACACCTTTTATCTCCGGAAGGACGCCAAGTGGTCCAACGGTGATCCGCTGACCGCCCACGACTTTGAGTTTGCTTGGAAAAGGGCTGTCGACCCGGAGATGGCGGCGGACTACTGTTACATGTTTGACCTGATTGAGGGGGCTGTTGAGGCTTACACCGGTAAAGGCAGTGTCGATGACATGGCCGTCAAGGCGGTTGATGATTACACCCTGAAGGTGAAGCTGGTTTCCGGGGCGCCCTATTTTCTCTCCTTGACCGCTTTCCCGACCTACTATCCATTGCACCGGCCCACCGTGCAGGCGGATAATGAAGGTTGGCACCTTAAACCGGAGACCATGATTGTGAACGGACCCTTCAAACTGGTCAAGTGGGAACAGGGACGTCTGGAATATGTCCCCAACGAGTATTACTGGGATGCGGACAAGGTGAAACTGGACCGTCTCGTATTTACCATGGTTGAAGATATTAACACCGAGTTGACCATGTTTGAAACCGGGGAAGTCGACATGACCCATACTGTTCCCGGTGCCGAGATCCCCCGGCTGAAGAAGGAACGCCCCGACGAGTTGCACATCTTCCCTTATTTGGGCACTTATTACTATATTTTCAACTGTGACCGTAAACCTTTTGATGATGTCAGGGTGCGCAAGGCTTTGACCATGGCCATTGACCGCAGGGCCATCGTGGAAGAAGTAACCCAGGGCGGTGAGCTGCCTGCTTATGCCTTTGTCCCGCCGGGATTCCCCGATCTAAAAGAGGGTTCCGACTTCCGTGAAGTCGGCGGCGATTATATTGTGGAAGATATCGAAGAGGCAAGACGGCTGCTGGCCGAAGCCGGGTATCCGAACGGCGAAGGGTTCCCGCCCTTTGAGATACTTTACAATACTTCGGAACAGCATAAGATTATTGCCGAGGCCATCATGGAAATGTGGGAGAAAAACCTGGGCATCAAAGGGATTACTCTGACCAACCAGGAATGGGGCGTCTACTTGACTTCGCGGGATCAGGGTGACTTTGACGTGGCCCGGGCCGGTTGGATTGCCGACTATGTTGACGCCACCTCCTTCCTTGACATGTGGAGAACCGGCGGCGGAAACAACAATTCCAACTGGGGCGACCCCCGCTATGATGAAATCATCGGCCAGTTGATCCGCCTTTCCGATCCGGCGGACCGGATCCCGCTCTTGCACGAGCAGGAAGATATCTTGATGAGAGATATGCCGATTATGCCGATTTACTACTATACCAATCCGATGATGGTCAGCACCAAGGTGAAGGATTACGTTTACGTGAGCACCGGCGGTCTGGACTTTAAAGAAGCTTATGTGACCAAGTAAGAGCCCGTTGGGTGGTTTTAGTTGGCTGAGAACGATTTAGTTGGCTGAGACGAGAAGAGGTATACCGAGTATACCTCTTCTCATCATGAACTGCAGGAACGGGTTGGCGGCGGGTTCTTTACTCCCGCCTCCCGCTCCCGTGCAGCCCTGTTCCCGGATTTTATAAATTAAAGGGGGCACCGAGGATTTGCTTAACTATCTTGTACGACGGATTCTTTATGCTTTGGGAGCTTTGCTGGTGGTGGTAACTGTTACTTTTTTGTTTATGCATATTATTCCCGGCGGCCCCTTTCAAAGGGAGAAAGCTCTTCCGGAAGCGGTTAAAGCCAATATTGAGGCCAGGTACAATTTGGATCAACCTCTTCATAAACAATATTTCGATTACCTTTTGCACTTGGCCAAAGGCGATTTGGGTCCTTCATATAAGTACCGGGGGAGGACCGTTAATGATATTATTGCCGAAAGGTTTCCCGTTTCCATGCAGTTGGGCGGTGTCGCCGTTGTTATCGCCCTTTTAATAGGGGTGCCTGCCGGTATTTTGGCGGCTTTGAAACAGAATAAAGTTCCCGATTATATAGTGATGTTCTTCAGTACCATCGGGATTGCCATGCCCGGTTTTGTCATTGGTACGGTTTTAATGTATTTCCTGGCTTACCGTTGGGGTTTGCTTCCGGCGGCGATGTGGGGTACTCCCAAGCAGGTGATTATGCCCGCGATTGCGCTGGCCGGGGCGCCGACGGCCTTTATTGCCCGTCTGACCCGTTCAAGCATGCTTGACGTTTTAAGCCAGGATTACATGAAAACAGCGGTAGCCAAAGGGTTGCCGCAGTCACGCGTGCTTTGGCTACACGCGGTGAAAAACGCGATTATTCCGGTGGTTACCTATATGGGACCGCTGTTGGCCACGATTTTAACCGGTAGTTTTGTGGTGGAGAATATTTTCGCCGTACCGGGGTTGGGCAAGCATTTTGTTACCAGTATTTATAACCGGGATTACACGGTTATTCTCGGGGTCACCGTTTTCTACTGCGTTTTTCTGATTGTGGCCAATCTCCTGGTCGACCTTGCCTATCCCCTGCTCGACCCGCGTATCAAACTTGGCGGAAGAAAGGAAATAGTTTAAAATGCAGTTGTCACCAGAGTTGTTTAAACCTTTAGAACAAAAGGTGGAGCAAAAGGAACTGATCCGGCCGAGTACCACTTATTGGCAAGATGCTTGGCGGCGTCTCAAACAAAATCCGGCGGCCATGATTAGTCTGGGGGTCATCATTTTAATCATTCTTCTGGCCATCTTCGGGCCCATGCTTTCGCCCTACACCTATTCCGAGCAGGATTTTTCCCGCCGGAACCAGGGACCCAGCGCCGAGCATTGGTTTGGCACGGACGGACTGGGACGGGATCTTTTTACCAGAGTTTTATACGGCGCTAGGATCTCCCTTTCCATCGGTTTTGTGGCGGCCCTCGTGACCATTTTTGGCGTGTTATACGGGGGTATTTCCGGTTTTGTCGGTGGTTGGCTCGACAACGTGATGATGCGCTTTGTTGATATCATGTACAGTATTCCTTTCTTACTCTGGGTCATCCTGCTGATGGTTTACTTGAAAGAGATCCTGCCGCAAGACGCCGGCTTGATCAGTATGTATCTTGCTTTGGGGCTGGTCTATTGGTTGCCGATGGCCCGGATTGTCCGCGGTCAGATCCTCAGTTTAAAGGAGCAGGAATTTGTGATGGCCGCGCACACCATCGGCGCGTCGAAAAGGCGGATTTTATTACGTCATTTGATCCCGAACTGTATGGGGCCGATTATTGTGACCGCTACCCTAACCATACCGCAGGCCATTTTTACCGAGGCTTTTCTCAGCTTCATCGGCCTTGGGGTGTCGGCGCCCAAGGCCAGTTGGGGTACGCTTGCGTCCGACGCTCTTGTCAGTCTGAAGTCCCATCCCCATTTGTTGTTTTTCCCTTCCGCAGCCATCTGTATCACCCTGTTGGCCTTTAATTTCCTGGGTGACGGGCTCCGGGACGCCCTTGATCCCAAAATGAGAAAATAGGAGGCAGCTGTAATGGAGCATTTACTGGAGGTCAAAGATTTAGAAGTACAATTCAGCACCTATGCCGGTGTGGTCCAAGCAGTGCGGGGGGTCAGTTTTCAGGTGTCGCCCGGGGAAGTGGTGGCTCTGGTGGGGGAATCCGGCTGTGGCAAGAGTGTCACCGCCCAGTCGATTATGCGTTTGTTGCCGTCGCCGCCGGCCAAGATCACCGGTGGTTCGATCATCTTTAACAACGAAGATCTTTTGCAAAAAACCGAGCGGCAGATGCGGAAGATCCGTGGCAATACCATCGGTATCATTTTTCAGGATCCGCTGACTTTTTTAAACCCGGTTTTAAGCATTGCCACGCAGGTGACGGAAAATTTGATTTTGCACAAAGGGATGACGAAAAGTCAGGCCCGGCAAAAAGCAATTGAGCTCTTTAAAATGGTCGGCATCCCCGAACCGGAGGTGCGTTTAAAACAGTATCCCCACCAATTCAGCGGCGGGATGCGGCAACGGGTGATGATCGCCATGGCCCTGGCCTGTGAACCAAAACTGCTGATTGCCGACGAGCCGACGACCGCCCTGGACGTGACGATCCAAGCGCAAATCCTGGCCCTTTTAAAAGAGATCAAACAACGGCTCAAGACGGCTATCATTCTTATCACCCACGACCTGGGTGTGGTCGCGGGGATCGCCGACCGGGTCCTGGTGATGTACGCCGGCCAGATTGTTGAATCTGGGACCGTCGACGAAATCCTGAAGTCGCCGTCTCATCCGTACACCTGGGGTCTGTTGAAATCCGTTCCCCGCTTGGATATGGACAAAACAAAAAAATTGACACCGATCTGGGGACAACCGCCTGATTTGTTGCAGAAATTTACCTGGTGCCCTTTTGTCCCGCGTTGCGATTATGCCATGGAAATATGTGCACAGGAAATGCCGCCGGAATTTGGCGAGACAAGGGTCAGGTGCTGGCTTATGCATCCCCAGGCGCCGGCAGTCCGGTTTAAAAGGGAGGTTCTTTAGACATGGCCGAAAAGCAGCAGCATACTCCGCTTTTAGAAGTGGTGGATTTGAAGAAATATTTCAGCCAGAAAGGCGGCATGGCCGCCATGGGGGAAAATTTATCCGCCGTGGCCGCCGGTGCAGATGAAACGGCGGGGGAAAACCGGGCCCGGAGCGGACGGGGTATCATCAAGGCGGTTGACGGGGTTTCCTTCACCATTGATGCAGGTAAAACCCTGGGCCTGGTCGGGGAGAGCGGCTGCGGTAAGACCACGGTCGGACGGACTGTGATCGGCCTCTACCGTCCTACCGCCGGGTCTGTTATTTATAAAGGAACGGATCTGACCAAGGCCACCGGCGAATTGCGGCTCAGAAACCGCCGGCAGATGCAGATGGTCTTTCAGGATCCCTATG
The DNA here is from genome assembly GCA_036678685.1 of Bacillota bacterium. GTDB lineage: Bacteria > Bacillota > UBA4882 > UBA10575 > UBA10575 > JAZIHH01. The sequence continues at coordinate 57,022 of JAZIHH010000016.1, read as the reverse complement.
CTTCGTTAAACCCCCGCATGACGGTGGGCGATATTGTCGGCGAGCCGATTGATATTCACGGTTTGGCGGCGAATAAAAAAGAGCGTATGGAAAAAATTCGCTACCTGCTTAACCTGGTTGGTCTCAACCCGGAGCATATCAACCGCTATCCCCACGAGTTCAGCGGCGGCCAGCGTCAGCGGATCGGGATTGCCCGGGCCCTGGCGGTGGAACCGGATTTGATCGTCTGCGACGAACCGGTTTCCGCGGTTGATGTCTCGATCCAAGCCCAAATCGTGAACATGCTGGAACGTCTCCAGAATGAACTGGGATTGACCTACCTGATTATTTCCCATGATCTTTCCATGATTAAATATATCTCCGATTATGTGGCGGTCATGTATTTGGGTAAAATCGTCGAGCTGGTCACCAGTGAAAACCTGTATGAGAACCCGCTGCATCCATACACCAAAGCCCTTTTATCCGCTGTTCCGATTGCCGATCCCGAGGTGGAACGCAGCCGGAAACGGATTCTTCTGGAGGGCGATGTGCCCAGTCCGATCGCCCCGCCGCCGGGGTGCCGTTTTCATACCCGTTGCGACCGTGTCCTGCCGGTATGCAGGGAAGAGGAGCCGCCCGTCACGGATCTGGGCCAAGGGCAGTGGGTGGCCTGCCATAATCTATAATTCTTAACCGTCCCGTCCCTAAAGGGTTTTCTCCGCAAAACTATCCGAAATCACCAGCTGTAGAGGGAATGGAAAAACTCTTCCCGGGCAGTGGTAAACACTGCCCGGGGAGAGTTTTTTTTATCAGGAATGAACCTGAGATTCCCGGGGATTTTCGTGACTGTTAAAAATAGTTGACCACACTTTAAATTCATGATAAAATGATAACAAACAATAAAAAATAATAGAATATTACAAGGAAAAGGTGTCGAAAATGAAAGGAAATCACATTGGTGTTTGTGTGGTCGGGGCGGGAAGAGCCGGAATGATTCATGCGGTTAATTACAAAACGAAGGTTCCCCACGCTAAACTGGTGGCGATTGTAGATCCATCGCCGGCTTCTGAAAAAGCTTGTCGTGAGCTTGGTGTTGACCAATATTATACCGATTATCGCGAAGCCTTTAAAAACGACTCAATTGATGCGGTCGTGGTGGCAACCCCTACCGTTTATCACCGGGATATTGTCGTTACCGCCGCCAAAGCGGGTAAACATATTTTCTGTGAAAAACCAATGGCAATGAATGAAGATGAATGCGACCAAATGATTGCCGCGGTTAAAGAAAACAAGGTCAAGTTGCAAATTGGTTTTATGCGCCGGTTCGATGACAGTTTCCGGCAGGCGAAAAAAGTTATTGATAACGGGGAAATCGGGGAGCCGGTGTTGGTTAAATCCACCAACCGTGGGCCGAGTGAGCCCCAACGCTGGATGTTCGATCTAAGGAAAAGTAATGGTTGTCTGGCGGAAGTGAACAGTCATGATATTGATACTTTAAGATGGTTTTCCGGCAGTGAGTTTAAGACCGTCCATATGATTGGTGGTAATTTCCGTAATCAGGAAGTTAAGGAGGAATTCCCGGACTACTATGATACTTTTGTGCTAAACGCCACATTTCAAAATGGACTATTGGGCTCGATTGACGGCGCAGCGGCGGTTAAATACGGATATGATACCCGGGTTGAGATCTTAGGCACCGAGGGAGTTGTTTTTATCGGGCAAGTGCATGAAAAAAGCGTAACGGTTTGTAACTATAAAAGCGGTATGGTCAGGCCGATCGTCAAAAGTTGGCGTTCACTCTTCCGTGAAGCTTATCTGGCTGAAGCCGTTCATTTTATTAATTGTATACTTAATGACGAGCAACCGGAGGTAACAGGGATTGACGGCAAAATGGCAGTTAAAGTTGTTACTGCCGGGAACCGTTCTCTGAAAGAAAAAAGGGAGATCACCCTGGAGTATTAACCAAGGCTAAAAAGGGGATTGGGAAGACGGAAATTATGAATAATGAGAGGACGATCATGACGGTCACCGGAGCGATTGCCCCGAAATCGCTGGGATTTTGCCATGCTCATGAACATCTCTTTATTGCGGATGGACATTCGGCGAAGGTTAATCCCAGCCTGCGTTTGGATTCCTGGCCCAAGACCCTAGCGGAGTTGCATCTCTACCAAAAGGCTGGCGGTCGGGCAATTATTGACGCCCAGCCCCTTGGCTGTGGCCGTATGGCGGAGCTCTTATCCCGGGCTTCGAAAGCCAGTAACATTAATATACTGGCCTCAACCGGTTTTCACAAATTAAGCTTTTACCCATCCGACCATTGGATTCATACTATTGCCCAAGACAAACTAACCGATTTGTTTATCTCTGAGTACCGTGAGGGTATGTATATTGATGGGGATTTTGCTTTGCCTTGCCAACGCATAACCGCCAAGCCAGGGGTGATTAAAGTTGCCGCCGAAGCTGGGGGATTAACCCCCGCCTACCGGCGACTCTTTACCGCGGCTGCCGAGGCGGCTAAGGAGACTGGTTTACCGATTCTAAGCCATGTGGAAATGGGTAAAGGAGCGTTGGAACAGATCGATTTCTTTCTTGACCAGGGACTGTCTCCCAAGGGGTTGATCCTTTGCCACCTGGACCGGGATCTTCGGGATTTTGGTTATCACTGCCGGGTGGCAGAGACGGGGGTTTACTTGGAATATGACACAATCGGTCGCTATAAATACCATTCTGATGAAGAAGAGGCGATCCACATTGCCAAAATGGTGGAAGCCGGTTTTCAGCGGCAAATTCTTCTGGGACTTGATGTAACGAGAGAAAGAATGAAAAGTTATGGCGGTAATATAGGTCTTGACTACATCATTACTAAATTTGTTCCCCTTTTGAAACAGGTCGGTCTGGATAATAGGGTGATTGAAGAGTTTTTGGTTGGAAACCCGGCTGAAGCCTTTCAAAACAAGAAGGGTGCAAAATAAGAAAGGAAGGGTTGATAATAATGGATTTACTACCGAAAGCTACGCAACCCACCATCTATTTTATTGGGGTAAGTACGGCGAAATCCTCGATTATGAAACTATTTCCCCGTTGGGCACAGGTTTTGGGGTTGAAGGATGCGGTAATCAAAGGAATTGATCTCAAGATCCATGATGAACCCCAAGCCTATCGGGATGTGGTCCAATTTATTAAAGAGGATGAATTATCTCTTGGCGCCTTGGTGACAACTCATAAAATTGATCTTTACAATGCAGCTAAAGATCTCTTTGATTATTTGGATCCCTACGCCCAAATGTTTGGGGAACTTTCTTGTATCTCAAAGGAAAATGGTCGTTTAACCGGTCACGCTAAAGATCCGATTACCAGTGGTCTGGCCATGGAAGCTTTTATCCCGCCACGGTTTTTCCAGGAACACCGGGGTGAAGTCTTTCTTTTAGGGGCAGGCGGGAGTGCGATTGCGATCAGTTCCTATCTCCTGAACAAAGAAAAGGGTAATAATATCCCCTCAAAATTGATTGTGGGCAACCGGAGTCAACCGCGGTTAACCAAGATCGAGGAGATCATAAAAAAGATCAATCCGGACGTCCCGGCGGAATTTCATCTGACCCCGGAACCCGAAAAAGCCGATGCCATCCTGCACAGGGTTAAACCCTATTCCTTAATCGTAAATGCGACCGGTTTAGGGAAAGATCGCCCCGGTTCGCCGTTAACCGATCAGGCTGAGTTTCCGGAACATAGTCTGGTTTGGGAATTAAATTACCGCGGTGAACTTAATTTTATGCATCAGGCTCTAAAACAAAAGGAAAGAAAGAACCTCCACGTGGAGGATGGGTGGACCTATTTTATCCACGGCTGGACGCATGTGATCGCAGAAGTGTTTCATATTGAACTTACTGCGGAAGTCTTTAAGGAACTGGAACGGGTGGCCAACGATTTTCGCAAAAATATTTAAGGAGGAATACCATATGAATCAAAGAACAGTTAATCCTTTTAGCCTTTTCTTTGATTTGCAAACTGGATTATCCAAGGAGAAAACGAGCACCAAAAGATATCTGTCTGATCTAAAGGGTATGTTTGCGGACGATAAAGCGTTTGACAAATTGCTTGAGGTTTATCAAGATCCGGTTTATGAATTCTATGAGTTAGACCTTTCACAAACCCCAAGTAACCTTCTTTTTGGGACCAGTATCGTTTACCCTGGTAAAGTGGGTAATGAGTATTTTATGACAAAGGGCCATTACCATAGTCTTTTGGAGACGGCGGAGGTTTACTACTGTTTACGGGGTCAAGGATATCTTTTAATGGAAAATCCGGAAGGAGACTGGGCCGCGGAAAAATTGATTCCGGGGCAAACCGTATATGTTCCACCAAGATATGCCCATCGTAGTATTAATACGGGGACTACCCCTTTAATCACTTTTTTTGTTTTCCGCGCGGATGCCGGTCATGATTACGGTACGATTGCCGAGAAAGGGTTCAGGAAACTGGTTGTTGAGGAAAACGGCGAACCTGTAATTATCGACAACCCGAAGTGGAAGAGATAACCCGGTGGTGAGTTGGCATTCGATATAAAAATAAATAATAATAAATGATAAACAGGAAAGCGAATAAGTAAAACTCGTCTTGGCGATAATCCCTTCCGATACACCGGGAACGGAAACCGATTACCATCAGCAGCACCGTACACGCTGCTCCTGAACCGCTGCTTACAAGTGATAACGTTACGGCAGGAAATACGGTAATCGCCGGTTACCACCAGGACATCGGTTTTTAAGAACCCGGCTGAATAAGCGGGTGTAAAAAGGCGGCGTTATCAACATACAACAAATTGTAATCGAATAGATAAAATTGCTTGACGATAGTCTTAAAATGTGATAATATAATAGTAAATAATAATAAATGTTAAGAGAAAAAAGGATTGGAAATTTTAACAAAAGGGGAGGTACCAGTGGCTGATATACAACCCAAGTTTATTGTTGGCCGGAAAATTAGAACTGGCCGGAAAAGGTCACGTTCTTTTTGGAGAAATGAACATTTTGCCGGTTATATTTGGATTATTCCCGCTTTTCTCTTTCTCCTTGCCATGCTTGTTTATCCTCTTCTCTACAACTTTATTTTAAGCATTCAGGATGTTACTCACATTACGCTGCTCAGACCGAATAAGGACTTTGTCGGCTTAAGAAATTATCTGGCTGTAATCAAAGACTCCACCTTTCCTCTGGTCTTGAAGAATTCCTTCGTCTTTACCCTTGGTTGTATTTTTTTTCAATTTGTCATCGGTTTTGCTCTGGCTTTGCTCTTTAATTTAGAGTTCCCATTAGCCGGCACTTTCCGTGGGTTGCTGCTGGTAACCTTGATGGTTCCGACGGTTGTCGTTAGTGTCATCTTCCGGTGGATGCTCAGTGGTGATTACGGTTTAATCAATGAATTGCTGGTCTGGTTGAAAATAATCCCCAGGGGTATTGCTTGGCTAGCCGAGCCGGATAAAGCTCTTTTTGGGGTGATGCTTGCCAATATTTGGATAGGGATCTCCTTTAACACCATGTTAATCAGTCCGGGCTTGACCGCTATTTCCCCGCAGCTGTATGAAGCGGCGACGATTGACGGTGCCGGTGCTATTAAAAAGTTTTATTATATTACCCTTCCTTTGCTTCGTCCCACCATCCTGATTGTTTTGTTTCTCGGATTTATTTATACTTTTAAAATATTTGGTCTCATCTATGCGATGACCGGCGGAGGACCGGTCAATGCCACCACGGTTTTACCTGTGTATGCTTACAAGCTTTCCTTCGCCCATCTCAACTTTGGCCAGGGCGCGGCGGCAAATGTTTTGTTACTTTTGATTCTCTTTATTGTCACCTCCTTTTACCTCTCACTTACCAGCCGGGAAGAAATGGAGGAATAGAAATGAAAAAGACGCTGAAAAAGATAATACTGATGCTGATAAGCCTGTTTGTTATGGTAGTCCTCCTTTTCCCTTTTTACTGGATGGTCTTGACCTCCGTTAAGCAGCCGGGCGAAGTAGTGACTTCACCACCCATTCTAATAACGACCAAACCGACCTTTAATGAATATTATGAGGTATTGACCAGGCTGGCCATGGGAAGGTATATGCGGAACAGTTTTATCATCGCTTTCTCCGCAATGACGATCACCATCATCCTGGGGGTGCTGGCCGCCTACGGTTTAGCCCGTTTTAAAATTAGAGGACTTCAGCTGTTTCTCATTTTGTTGCTGGTTTTTCAGTTTCTGCCCGATGTCTCACTGGTCCTTCCCCTTTTCATTATTTTCAGCAAAATTGACTTATTAAATAGGTATATCAGTGTTATTCTCGCCAATGTAATGCAGCAATTACCCTTTGTCATCTTGATCTTGCGGCCCTATTTTCTCAAAATACCCAAAGCCCTGGAAGATGCGGCGAGGATTGATGGATGTTCCTCCGGGGGCACTCTGTGGCGGATTATTATCCCCTTGGCCCAGCCGGGAATTGTTGCCGCCGCCATTTTGACCTTCTTATTTTGCTGGGGAGAATTTGTGTTTGCCCTTACTTTTCTTTCCCGGAACGAGATGCAGCCGGTAACCATCGCTATTTATAATGCCATTGGCCAATACGGCATTAGGTATAACCGGTTAATGGCTAGTTCCACCATTGCCATCATCCCCGTAGTGCTGATCTTTATCTTCTTCCAAAGATATATTAAAGGTGGCTTGTTGATCGGAGGATTGAAAGAATGACCGTCATCGCTACGTAAAAATTATGAGGAGGTGATTTCCGGTATAAGCAGATTAAGAGTCAATGGCCGATGACGTCAGAAAGGTTAATAAACAATCAATAGGAGACAGGAGGGTTAACAATAATGAAGAGAAAGCAAATTGGTTTGCTTCTTGTGGGGTTGTTCATCCTTTTTGGCTCTGCCTGGAATTTGGGAGTAAGAGGCCAGCAACGGGAAGTTATTGAGTTTTGGTCTTATGTCCCCCTTGATAATCCAGCACTCTATGTTTATATTGATAAATTTAACGAAGAACAAAACAGAGTGAGTATCGACGCCAAATTTATTCCCTTCGCCGAGTTCAAGAGACAATTGACAGTGGCGATCATGGGCAAAACCCCGCCGGATCTTGTCTTAATTGATAATCCGGATCATGCCACCTATATAGCTATGGGGGCTTTGGAGGATCTGACCGACAAGATTGCCACCTGGGAATACGAACCGGAAGATTTTTATCCCGGACCCTGGCAGTCCGCCAGCTGGGAAGGTCGCCAGTACGGTATACCCTTTGAAACCAATACTCTGGTTCTCTTTTACAATGTGGACATGTTTAAAGCAGCCGGCCTTGATCCGGACAGGCCGCCGAAAACTTGGGAGGAGCTAACCGAGTACGCTGCGAAGCTGACCCGGGATGGGGTATTCGGCCTCTCCGTCTGTGCAATGGCTTCCGAGGAGGGTACTTTCCAGTGGTTGCCATTCTTACAACAGAACGGCGGTGATATTCTCCACCTGGACCGCCCTGAAGCTATTGAAGCGCTTCAACTTTGGGTCGACTGGGTCCAGAAAGGTTATGTCTCCAGAGAAATTCTGAACATGGACCAGTGGTCGGGGGTCCGCGTGCAGTTTATAACCGAAAAGGCCGCCATGATGATTAATGGTCCCTGGTGTGTGGCGCCCATGCGGGATGAAGTACCGGACTTGAACTGGAGGGTGGCTCCGCTGCCGGGACGCAAAAAACAGGCTTCCGCCATGGGTGGCGTGAATATTGCCATTATTAAGGGGCAAAACGTTGATGCCGCGTGGGAGTTTATCACCTGGCTCTACCAGCCCGAAATTATTGGCGAGTTTTGGTATCGGTTTGGCTCCCTGCCCATCATGCCCAAAATTGCCGAGACTGCTCCCTACTGGAAGGGTGACCCCGTCTACGAGGCTCATCTCGAACAAATGAAGTATGCCGCGCCGAGAGGTCCCCACCCGGAATGGCCGCAAATTTCCACAGCGATCTATACGGCGATGCAGGAAGCCCTGACCGGTGTGAAAACACCTGAGCAGGCGCTGAAAGACGCGGCGCGAAAAGTAAGGGAGATCACTAAGTAGCCGGGTTTGTCTTGGTTTTGTCAGCATAGGGGTTGTTGCCTATGGCTGACAACCCCTTTGCTTTTATTTTTCTTACGGGTAAAAGGTCCGCTAAAACAGGCCGGGGCGGATAAAAACGGTAAAAAGGGGTGAAAAGGATTGAAAATAACAAAAATTGATCACTACGAAACGATCGACAACGGGATAGAGATGGCCAGCGGGCAGATCCGGCTTCGTCTGCAATGGGCGGGGACAAATATTTTAAGGCTGTGGTCAACAACAGAAAAAGAGTTTTGTCCTGTCGAGTCCTTTGTTGTGGAAAAAAAGGAATTTCCTTCAATTACGGTACGAATAGAAACGGATGAACATTGTATCCGGCTGGCCGGTGGTGAACTCAGCGTGGCGGTTTACTTTGATCCCTTCTGGATTGAAGTGAAAGACAATATGGCAGGTAACGTGTTAGCTACTCCCCCTGGTGACAGCCTAGAATGGAACGGGGAAAAGGCCATCCAACGGTTTAAACTGCCGGCTGGTATCCAGGTCTACGGTCTAGGCCAGGGGACAAGCCCTACCCTTAACCTGAGAGATCAGGAACGGCGTATGTGGCAACAATGGGACGGGTATCGTTATAGTGGCAATGGAGGGATTCCTTTTCTGATGACCTCCGGCGGATACGGAGTGCTTCTTAATTCCTCCTGGGCCAGCCGATTCGCTCTAGGTAAAGCCCGGCCTGCCGCCTGTACCAGGTATGCCAAGCCGGAAGGTCCCTGGCCAACGGCTCAGCATTCCGGGGAGGATCATCCTGAACGCATGGCGATCCTGACTGAAGGCGGCGACATGGACCTGTTTATTATTTACGGGCCCGACTATAAGCGGCTCATCCGGGGCTATTGCGATTTGACCGGTTACCCGCCGCTCCTTCCCAAATGGGCTTACGGCTGGATCCAGTCGAAAAATCGCTATAAAACCCAGGAAGAATTGGTAGAAATCGGCCGCCGGTACCGGCAAAAAGGCCTTCCCGGCGATGTTTTGGTGATCGATTGGTGCTGGTTCAGATATTTCGGCGATTTGGACTGGGTTAGGCGGTACTGGCCGGATCCGGAGGGAATGGCCCGGGAACTGAAAACCATGGGTTTTCACCTGCTTCTGGCCCAACATCCCTACATGCACCAGGAATCCCCGCATTATAAAGATTTCGCCGAGCCGGGTTATCTGATAACGTGGGATCCCGCGGATTTGCCTGATGATTGGCCACCCGACGGGATCCGGCATGCGGTGGATTTTTCCCATCCTGGCGCCCGTAAAGTCTGGTGGAAAAAGATTGAACCCCTTTTTAGGCAGGGTATGGTTGGCTACTGGACTGACATGGGCGAACTGGATACACATCCGCCCAGCACTACACCCCATTACCTGGGCCCGCGCGAAAAGGTGCATAATATCTATTCCACCCTGTGGAATAAAGCGTTGTACGACGGCCAGCGTTCCGTCTCGAACCGGCGGGTGTTTTGCTTGGCCCGTACGGCCTATGCCGGTATTCAAAGGTACGGGAGCACTTTATGGTCGGGGGATATTGATCCGTCTTGGGAAGTATTGGAAGATCAAGTGGTCACCGGCCAACAGGTCTGTCTTTCCGGGCAGCCATATTGGACAACGGATATTGGCGGTTGGATGACTACTGATTTTTATGAACCGGAGTTGTATATAAGATGGATACAATTTGGAACGTTCTGTCCGCTTTTCCGTACCCATGGCACCAGACCGGGGAATGAACCTTGGAGTTTCGGCCCGGAGGCGGAAAGAATAATCCGTGACTACCTCAACTTGCGTTACCGGTTGATGCCCTATATCTATTCATTGGCGTACGAAACCACAAAAACCGGTTTGTCATTTATGAGAGCTATGTTTATTGAATTCCCCGGGGACGAGCAGGCGGCCGCCTATAACCATCAATTTATGGCTGGTCCTTCTTTATTGGTGGCACCGGTTACCAAAAAGGGCGAGCGGGAAAAAGAAGTATGGTTACCGGAGGGAACCTGGTATGATTATTGGAACGGACAAAAACATACCGGGCCGGGGGTGATTACGGAGAAAGCCCCACTTTGGAAGATTCCTCTGTTTGTTAGGGGCGGTTCGATTATCCCGCACGGTCCGGAGATTCTTCATACCGGTATGAGTTTTTCGGACCCGCTGACACTTCATGTTTATCCCGGCAGTGATGCGTCCTTTACGCTTTATGAAGATGACGGAGAGACCTATGATTACGAACAGGGAGACGCTGCTCTAACCAAGATTACTTACCATGACAAAAAGAAAAAATTGGAGATTTCACCGGTTCAAGGCAGTTATCCGGGCTTACCGGCTGAAAGATCCTTTGTTATCCGTTTTCATGATTACGATTGTCCCGCCGAAATCAGCATAAACGGGATGAAGCTGGACGCTGGAGCCTGGTGTTATGAAAAAGCAAAACGGCAATTAGTCGTAATGCTTGACCGGCAATCCGTCTCCACTCCCGTTTCCATCGAGATGAGGGGTATAGGTGAAAGAGGCGGGGATGAGCAGGAGGAATTAACCCCTGTCTTTTTTACCGGATATGACATGGAAAAAATGGATGCACCCTTTGGTTATCTCCTACGGATCTACCTGGCCAATACCACGGCCCACCCGGTCGTGGTCAAGGCTGTCGTTCAACCGGCAACTGGCTGGCATGTCAAAGCGGTAGATGGTGAAGAATTCGAGCTTGCCCCGGGTGAAGAGAGAACAGTATATTTTAATTTAACTGTGGAGGGAAAGGCCTTTACAGTAAGGAGTATGACACCGGTAATTATTGCCTCTCCCTACGGGGAAGAAAGAAAAGAAATCCAGCTTGGAAGCGCCTGGGCCGGTTGGTGGAAGATAATCGGTCCGTACAAAGTAGCTGGTCCGGAAGGATTTGATACTGTTTTTGCCCCGGAACAAGCCGGAAAACAGCAAAGTGACCAACTAGAAGCAGGAATTAAAAAAATCTTGGTCAATACTTTCGAATGTTTCGGCTATGTTAATCTGGAAAAAGCTTTCGGGATAAGGACCTTCAACGATATGATGGGTACTACACCCGAGTATAAACTGGCTTATGCGGCTTGTGTTGTCAATTCCCCGACCGACAAGGAGTGTATCGTGCAATTAATGGGTGAAGACCGGTTCAAACTCTGGATAAATAACCGTTTGATCGCCGTTGTCGCCGAATGTGTTGCCAAACCAGTGGAATACCCGGTGCAGTTGAAAAAGGGTGTCAACCATATTTTGATCAAATGCACACAGGATGCTCACAGGGAATGGAACGACCGGTCGTGGGGCTTTTTCTTCCGCTTGGTTGATGAAGCAAGGAAACCTCTGGATGATCTGATCTATTCAGCGGAGGAGGAGTAGTAATTGTTTAGGGAGCAGTACCTAATAAAAACCGCCGGGGTTAGCCCGATCTGTTTGGGAACGATGTACTTTGGCACAGTGATTGACCAGGCTGACGCCTACAGTTTACTGGATTATTATGTGGAGATGGGGGGCAACTTTATTGATACGGCAAACAACTATGCCACCTGGGTTCCTGGCGGCCAAGGCGGGGAAAGTGAAGCCCTCCTGGGCCGGTGGCTGAAAGATCGCGGCAATCGTTCCCGGCTTTTTATCGCCACCAAGGTTGGTTTCCCCGTTCCCGCCGACGGAGTGGGGATGGGTCTTAGGGCTAAGCAAATCGAAATGGAATGTGAAAGAAGCCTGAAACGTCTTGGTCTAGAAACAATCGATCTTTATTACATGCATCATGACGATAGAGAAACACCGTTGGAGGAAAGTATGGAGGCTTTTGCCCGGTTGGTTAAGGCGGGAAAAGTCCGTTATATTGGCGCCAGTAATTTTATGACCTGGCGCCTGGTAGAAGCGCAAAATCTTTCCCGCAGCAGAGGATGGCCAGAATTCTGTTGCCTTCAACAACGCTTGTCGTACCTGATGCCGTCAATTGGGGCGGAATTTGATCCCCAAGTAGCGGCTAGTCCGGAACTACTTGATTTTTGCCGTAACCGGGGTCTGCAACTTCTCGCTTATTCTCCCCTCCTCGGGGGGATTTATAACCAGCCGGGATCTTCTCTTCCTCCTAGGTACCAGTCGCCAGAGAACCAAAACCGTCTGACCGTTCTCCGGACGGTCGCCGCCGAACTGGGGGCTACGCCCAACCAGGTGGTACTGGCTTGGCTCATGCAAAGTGAGCCGCGGGTTATTCCGATTATTGGCGTGAGTAGACGGGAACAACTAGCGGAGAATATGGGAGCTCTCCGACTCACTTTAAGCGAAGACCAGGTTTCCCGGCTTTCTTCCGCCGGAACCATCCCTTCGGATCATTTTGACGCCAAACAGAGAAAAAACCCTTGGTTCAAATAGGCTTTTCTTCTTTTGTCGTCATCTAAAGAAGAAACCTTACTCCTTGCTTTTCATACCAATACGGGCTGGGAAAAGGCCCGGAAGTCCGGGCCTTTATTCTCCTTCAAACTCGGTGCAAGGCGGCTAATCCAACTGCCGCTTCATTGACTGCCCGGCCTGGCGGTGGGCGGTAGCTGGATTGCCTGTGATTTGCCACTTCGGCCTTCTCCGGTTCTTGTTACTGGAACGATTAAGGACTTGGCCCAAAGAAAAGACCCCGGGGAACTCAGAAAAATCCGGGCACCAGTTGACCGTATTTTGTCGCACGGGCACCTAATCTTTCTCAGGCCGGTAAAAGTTCCCAGCGGGAAACGTCCGGGAGACAGCGCGGCCGGAATTAGGGAAAGCCTCAGTGCTGTTGAAAAAGGCGTATTTTAGTTGACGGGATAAAAAGCGTGTGATAAAATAAAAGCAAATAATAATAAATGATAAAGAAAAAAGGTAAATAGTAATAAAAGAGAAGAAGCTTTGGCAGAATAAAGTTGAATATTGTTAATGAGGTGTTCGCATGTTAGCAGCAAAATTGCACGCTCCTGGTGAGCTTAGAGTGGAAGAGACTGAAATTCCAACGATTAGCGAAAATGAAATCCTCCTTCAAGTCAAAAGCGCGGCGATTTGCGGGACTGATCTGCGGCTGTACCGTTATGGCAATCCAGTAATTACCAAAAAAACCCCAAGAATTCTTGGGCATGAGTTCAGCGGCGTGATCACAAAAGCAGGCCGGAACGTAAAGGGGTGCAAGGAAGGAGAAGCCGTTACGGTTGCTCCCAATATCGGCTGTGGGATCTGTAACCAATGTGTCAGGGGAAATACTCATCTTTGCCCTGACTACCGGGCGCTGGGGATTCACCTGGACGGTGGGTTTGCCGAATATGTTCGTATTCCCGAAGCGGCGATTAGACAAGGTAATGTCTCCAAGCTTCCTCCGGGAGTCAGTTTTGTCGAAGCGGCGCTCAACGAACCGTTATCCTGTGTTTACAATGGTTTTTTGCAATATAAAGTAAAGCCCGGTGATACGGTACTGATTATTGGGGCGGGACCCATTGGGGTAATGCATGCCAAACTGGCGAATATGGCCGGCGCGGCAAAAGTTATTTTAACCGATTTACTGGAGGAGCGTTTGGCCCTAAGTCGGCAGGTGGAGAGCAAGGTAATTACGGTTAACAATAAAGAGTTAAGGGAAAAAATAGAAAAATTAACCTATGGACATGGGGTTGATGTCTGTATTACGGCTTGTCCTTCACCACAAGCTCAAAAGGAAGCCTTAGAGTTAACGGCTATGGGCGGAAGGGTTAATTTTTTTGGGGGATTACCCGCCGGTAAAGAATTGGTTACGTTAAATACGAACCTAATTCATTACAAGCAGTTAGTGGTTACCGGCAGTACTAGAGCGAGCCTCAGTTCATTCCGGCAGACCTTAAAGTTTATTGCCGAGGATTTGGTTGATATCAAAGGTTTGGTTTCCAACCAATATCCCTTAACCAGAATTAATGAGGCTTTCCAAGCTGCGGAGCAAGGCCGTGGTCTCAAAAATGTTATTGTCTTTGAGAATTAGTGGGCAAAGAGGATGTGATAAAAATGCGTAAGCAATATTTACTCGGTGTCGATATCGGCACCCAAGGAACGAAAACCTCTCTTGTTTCCATCGATGGCCAAGTAGTTGCCAATGCTTTTGAACCATCCCGTTTAATTCAGCCAAGCAAGGGAGTGGTGAAGCAAGAACCGGAGGATATATACATCTCAGTAGTCCGGACCATCGCCGAAGTGATTACAAAGACGGGAGTTTCCGCTACAGATATCCTCGCCATCGGGATAGACGGCCAAATGGCTGGGATAATGGGTATTGATCGGGATTGGAAGGCAGTGACCCATTATGATTCATGGCTTGATACCCGGTGTGAAAAATATATCAAGCTGATTCAAGCGGAAGCGGAAGAAGAAGTGATCCGCATTACCGGTTGTCCGGTCACCTATGCTCATGGACCGAAGATTCTATGGTGGAAATACGAACGGCCGGAGGTTTACCGAAAAATTGCCAAGTTTGTTTTGCCGGGGGTTTACGTTGCCGGTCGTTTGACCGGCTTGAAAGCTGACGACGCCTATGTTGATTATACCTATCTGCATTTTTCTGGCTTTGGTGATGTGGAAAAGACGAAATGGTCGAAGGAGTTGCTGCGCCTTTTCCAGGTGGAAGCCGATAAAATGCCGACCATTGTTGAACCATGGAAAGTGATCGGATCTTTAACCAGGGAAGCGGCGGAACAGTGTCATCTGCTGCCAGGGATTCCAGTGGTAGCCGGTTGTGGTGATACAGCCGCAACTTCCTTGGGGGCCGGAATTACCAGACCCGGTTTGGTATTTGACGTTGCTGGGACCGCATCAGTCTTTTCCTGTTGTGTCGACCAGTACCGGCCGGATATAAAATATAAGACCCTGCTTTTTGCCCGCTCAATTATTCCCGATTTGTGGATCCCGATGGCTTACATCAATGGGGGCGGGATGTGCTTAAAGTGGTTTCGTGACCATTTAATCGGTGGGGAAACCGGTTATGCTGAACTGGACCGCGAGTCGGAAGCAATCCCAGCCGGGAGCGAAGGATTGATTTTCCTGCCCCATTTCAGCGGACGGGTTTGTCCCAATGATCCCTACACTAGAGGGACCTGGGTGGGTTTGAGCTGGAATCATACTAGAAGTCATTTATATAAAGCGATTATGGAAGGAATAGCTTACGAATACCGGTATTATCTAAAGGTTTTAAAAGAGTTGGTCAAAGAAGAAGTCCAATTTACCGAAGTAATCGTCATCGGCGGTGGTGCGAAAAGTAATGTCTTTAATGCGATCAAAGCTGATGTGCTGGGGATCAAATACAATCCGCAGCAGGTTAGTGATACGGCGACTTTAGGTACAGCGATAGTTGCCGGATATGGGGTAAAAGTCTTTAGTGATCTACGGCAGGCCGCCGACAGCCTCGTTAAACAGGGCAAACGGATCGAGCCGGATTGGAACAACCATGAACGATATAAAAAATATGCCGATCTTTACGAAGAAATGTTCGCCGCTTTGGCACCGTTTTTCAAATTTCTTAGCCAAAACTAGATAATTCCGTGGTATAATAGGTTTAAATACCAATAACAGCCAAACCAAGTCAAATTAATAGTTTAGATAAGAAAAATAAAAAGGGAGAATGTTTGAGTGAATAACAATAGTAATAATAAAGAAATAATCTTTGCCGAAGAACGGCAACAGATCATCCTCGATCTTATAAAAAAAAAGAAAAAAGTAACTGTTCCAGAACTTATGGATTACTTTAAAGTATCCGGTGCCACTATTCGTAATGATTTACGTGAATTGGAAAAAGCCCGCTTGTTAATACGCACGCATGGAGGGGCGATGCTTAATACCAAGGCCGGTTTCGAATTGACGACCCGCCATAGAGAAGTGCAAAACATAAAAGAAAAGCAGATCATTGCGACCCTGGCTAAAGATTTAGTGGAAAACGGAGATACCATAATTTTGGATACCGGAACGACAGTTTACGAATTTGCGAAACAATTAGGCGAAAAAAGAAACATTACCGCTGTCGTCAACGATCTGGAAATTGCCCGGTACCTCGAGGAATTTACCAATATAAATTTAATCTTTTTAGGTGGTACAATCCGGAAACATTTCCATTGTACAGTCGGACCGGCAGGTATCCGCATGTTATCCGAGTTGACGGTAGATAAAGCTTTTTTAGGGGTTAATGGGTTGTCACTGACCAAAGGAGCTACCACCCCCGATATTATCCAGGCGGAAACGAAGAAAGCGATGATTGCCGCAGCGAATAAAGTTATTTTACTCTGTGACAGCAGCAAGATCGGGAAGAATTCTTTTGCACAATTTGCCAAAGTGCACGAACTTGATATGGTGATTACCGATGCGATTGATGAAAATATGAAGAAAGATTTTGAGATGGCCGGGGTCGAGATTATAACTCCGTAAAAGAGAAGGGTATTTTATCGGATGGGACGGAAAACAAAAAGGTAAAAAGGAGATCCATGATGGCGTTAAAAATACTGATTACTCCCCGGACTTTTGGCACAATTGATACCGAACCAATCGAGTTTCTCCAGAACCAAGGTTATGAGTTAATATTTAACCCTTATGGTCGTCTATTATCCGAAGAGGAGATGATTAACCTTATTTCCGATGTCCACGGAGTTATTGTCGGTTTAGATCCGATAACCGCCAAAGTTTTAAATTCCGCACCAGAATTGAAGATTATCTCTAAATATGGGGTCGGAATTGATAATATTGCGATCGATTGCGCGACCGAACGTAAAATTATGGTAACCAACACTCCGGGCGCCAATGTTTTGGCTGTTGCCGAACTGACCATGGGCCTTATTTTGAATGTGGCCAGACAGATCTCATTTTCCGACCGGATGCTGCGGCAGAATAAGTGGGGTAGATATTACGGATTTGAGCTTAAGGATAAAACTCTGGGGTTAATTGGGACCGGTCAGATTGCCTAGGAGGTGGCTGTTCTGGCCAAAGGTTTTGGGCTAAAAATTATCGGATATGATCTTTACCCCGATCTGGAATGGGCCCGGACAGTGGATGCGACTTATTTGCCATTAAACGAGTTGTTGGCTGCCGCTGATATTGTCAGTCTTCATGTACCCCTGACCAAGGATACTTATCATCTCATCTCCGGCAGGGAATTGGCAATGATGAAACAGTCGGCGATTCTTATCAACACCGCCCGGGGTGGTGTAGTTGACGATGAAGCCCTTTTCCGGGCTTTAGAAGCTAAAAAAATAGCCGGGGCGGGGTTGGATGTTTACGAAATAGAACCACCGGTGGATTCAAGGTATTTTTCTTTAGATAACGTGGTGTTGACTTCTCATATCGGGGCCCATACTTATGAGGCGATCGTTAGGATGGGGAAGATGGCGGTGGATAATTTAGTGGCCGGACTATCGGGGAAAAAGCCGCCATTTCTAGTCAATGACTCGGTCTGAGACGAATAGAAGCTCCCGGGTGGGAAAAGAAGTAGTCCAACCTCTTAACCCTCTTAACTTTCAACACTGGGCAATTTAAGTAAAACTTTCTTCGTTTTCCGGATCGCGTTCAGTTTTCCTCTGCCCTGGAGTTAAGGGTTTTTTTCGTCTTATTGAATGGGGATCACAAAAAATCTACAATATCTTGACACCATCCCTTAAAGAAATTTGCTTGCCGGGGAATAAATTAGAAGGTATAATGAGGAGAGAGAAAGAGGCGGCGGAAGAGGCGCCTTTTTTTGGATCCGCGGGTGGAATTTTGCAATTCAACGCAGGTCATGGATTTGAACCGGCGCGGGGTGGAGGGATTGACATGACGGAACAGGAGATTTGGGCGGTTATCGCCGGAGAATTGGCGGTGACTCCGGGACAGGTGGAGCGCACCGTAGGGCTTTTGGACGAAGGCAATACCATTCCCTTTATTGCCCGTTACCGCAAGGAAGTCACCGGAAACCTGGACGAGGAGACCTTGCGCAGCCTGGCGGAGAGACTAAATTACCTGCGAAATTTGTCCCGGCGCAAAGAAGAGGTTTTGCGGCTCATTGCCGAGCAGGGAAAATTAACGCCGGAACTGGAGAAGAAGATCAGGGAAGCCAAAATTCTGCAGGTGGTCGAAGATCTTTACTTGCCGTTCCGTCCCAAGCGACAGACCAGAGCGGCCAAAGCCCGGGCCAAAGGCTTGGAACCCCTGGCCCGACTTCTATTTACCCATCAAACGGCCGGGCTGAATTTGGACGTGGAAGCCGGAAAATATATTGATCCCGGAAAGGAATTGCCCGGCGTGGAGGAAGTCCTGCAGGGGGTACGGGACATTATCGCCGAATGGGTGGCGGAGGATGCCGAAATCCGGCAGGCGGCCCGTACTTTGTATTGGGAAAAAGGGATTTTGGTCTCGCAGGCGCTTACTGAGGAACGGACGGTTTATGAAACATACTATAATTACCGGGAAGCGGTGGCCAAGATGCCCCCCCACAGGTTTTTGGCGATTAACAGGGGGGAAAAGGAGAAAATCTTAAAAGTGACCATTCTGGCGCCGGATGAAGAGATCCTCGGGATCCTGCGGAAAAAATATCTCTCCGGACCGGATTTCCCCGGCCGGGAACATGTGGCGGCTGCGCTTGAGGACAGCTATAAACGGTTGCTCCAGCCGGCTATGGAAAGGGAGATCCGCAGTCAGCTGTGGGAAACAGCCGAGGAACATGCCGTCAAGGTATTTGCCGCCAACCTTAAGAAACTGCTTCTGCAACCCCCGGTGCGGGGAAAAACGGTGCTGGGGATCGACCCGGGCTACCGGACCGGGTCCAAGGTGGCGGTGGTGGACCGGACAGGACGGCTCCTCGCCACGGAAACGGTTTATCCCCATGCCCCGCAGAACCAGTGGGAGCAAGCCCGTACTGTTTTGGAAGGGTTGGTAAAGCAATACCGGGTCGACGTGATTGCGATCGGTAACGGAACAGCTTGCCGGGAAACGGAAAAACTGGTGACAGAGCTTATTGAAAAAACCGGGGACCGGCTGCAATACATTGTGGTGGACGAGGCCGGGGCGTCGGTTTACTCCGCCTCCCCTCTGGCCAAAGCGGAACTTCCCGGGCTCGACGTCTCCCTGCGGGGGGCGGTTTCCATTGCCCGGCGCCTGCAGGATCCCCTGGCGGAGCTGGTAAAGATTGATCCGCGTTCGATCGGAGTAGGCCTTTACCAGCATGACGTCAGTCCCGCCCGGCTGAAGGAAAAACTGGAACAGGTGGTGGAAAGTTGCGTCAATCACGTCGGGGTGGACGTTAATACGGCTTCGCCGGCGCTTTTACGGTACGTGGCCGGTTTGAACGCCAGGACGGCAGCGGCGGTGGTTGCCCGCCGGGAAACGGTGGGCGAGTTTAAAAAACGTGAAGAGCTACTGCTGGTTAAAGGTTTTGGCGAAAAGACGTTCCGTCAGGCGGCGGGTTTTTTGCGCCTTTACAGCAGCGAGGATCCCTTGGCCAGAACTCCGATTCACCCGGAATCATACCGGCCGGCGGCCGAAGTTATGAGATTATTGGGATATTCCCCGTCTGATCTGGAAAACCGTGAAAAGCTCCATTCTTTACGCCAAAGCCTGGAGAAACTTTCCCCGGCGGAACTGGCCGGCAGGCTTGAGATCGGCTTACCCACGCTGACTGATATTATTGAGGCCTTGAAAAAACCCGGCCGTGATCCCCGGGAGGATCTGCCGCCGCCGGTCTTTCGCCGCGGGATTATCTCCCTCGAAAACCTGCGGGAGGGGATGATTTTAAAAGGAACCGTCCGCAATGTGGTGGATTTCGGGGCCTTTGTGGATATCGGGGTCGAAGAGGACGGGCTGGTGCATATCTCCGAAATGAGCCGGGAATTTGTCAAAGATCCCCTGGCGGTGGTCTCGGCCGGGGAGATCGTTGAGGTGATGGTCTTAAAAGTGGATTTGGAAAGAAAACGGATCGCCTTGAGTATGAAACTGCCGGCCGCCGGGGAAGAAAGTAAAGGAGCATTTTAATGGTGAGAAAAAAGGCCGGCGGGATCCGCCCGCCGGTTGCCTCCTTTTATTACGGCTGGGTGATTGTCGGCCTGGGCAGCCTGGCCATGTTCTTGTCCGGGCTGGGGCAGACGATTTCCATCTCGGTCTTTATTGACCAGTATATTACCAATTTCGGCTGGAGCCGTTCGGTGGTTTCCGGTTTTTACTCCGCCGCCACCTTGTTGGCCGGTTCGTTTCTTTATGTCATGGGAAGGTTGCTCGACCGGTACGGGCATCGCGTTATGATGACGGTGGTCGCGTTCCTGTTGGGCCTCTCCTGTCTGTGGATGAGTTTTATCCGGAACTTGGCCATGCTTTTTGCCGGTTTTGCCGGCCTGCGTTATTTTGGCCAGGGAGCGCTTAATTTGGCCGCCAATACCCTGATCCCCAAATGGTTCACCCGGCGGCGGGGCTTTGCCATGAGTTTCGTGGTTTTGGGTCTGGGCGTTGGCTGTACATTTTTGCCCCCTCTCAACAACCGTCTGCTTATGAGTTACGGCCTGCAATTCACCTGGTCGGTGTGGGCGGTGGTCCTGCTCGGTGTGATGGTTCCCCTGAGCTGGCTCCTGACGAGAGACAGCCCGGAGGAATTCGGAGTTTTCCCCGGCGAGCACGGGGAGGACCGGGACAACGGTGCGCACTACAGCGCCCAAGGGGACGCTGAGCCGGTTTGGACCCTGGAACAAGTGTTGAGGACAAGAGTTTTTTGGCAGTTGCTGTTTTGTCAGGCGGTTTCGGCCCTGGTGAATGCCGGGATTCTCTTTCATATTGTCTCGCTTGTGGAAGAAAAGGGATTTTCCTCGTCTTATGCGGCCTTGCTTCTGAGTATTTTTTCCGTCGTTCAGTCGGTGCTTCTGATCCCGGTCGGCCGGGTAATCGACCGGCTAAAGGTCCACCGGGTGCTTGGCCTCAATTACTTTCTTTTGTCACTGACGGTATTTCTTCTTTACATAGGAAAAGCAAAATGGTCTTTAATCGGCTTCAGCCTTGTCTTGGGGGTATTCAGCTCTTTTGAAAATGTCGGCATGCAGGTGATCTGGCCGAATTACTACGGAGTAAAATACCTGCCGGGGATTCGCAGTATGTCGATGACCGCGGGGGTTTTGGGTTCGTCCCTTGGCCCTCTCCCGTTGGGTCTGGCCTATGATTTACTGGGCGGTTACCGGGAAGCCTTGATTCTGCTGATGGTTTTGCCGGTGGCAGCGGCGGTGGCGGCTTTCTCTTCGCCTCCCCCTGTGTTAAGGTTCCAGCCGGCCAAAGCCGGGGACAATTCCGTCTCCGGGTAAGAGAAAAGAAAAAATGGAGGTTGAGTTATGGACAAGGAAGGAACGGCCGTTTCTATAACCGGAGGTATTCATGGCTGAGCGGGTGGTGGTAGCCATGAGCGGCGGGGTCGACAGCTCCGTTGCCGCCGTCCTCCTGCAGGAGGCCGGGTACGAGGTGATCGGGGTAACTTTGCGGATGTGGGAACCGGAGCCGCCGGCGGGAACAACTAAAGACGAACCGGCAGGGGTGAACGATGCCCGCCGGGTCGCGGAAAAGCTGGGAATTCCCTTTTATGTTCTGGATTCCCGGGAAATATTCACCCGGGAAGTGGTAGAGTATTTTGTCGACTCCTATTTGGAAGGGAGGACGCCCAATCCTTGCGTTGTCTGTAATAACCGGGTTAAATTTGCCGCTTTGGTCCGGCAGGCGGAAATTTTAAAGGCCGGCTATATTGCCACCGGCCATTACGCCCGGAGAGGATATGATTCCGCCACCGGACGCTTCACCTTGCTGCAGGGGAAAGACGGAAAAAAGGACCAGAGCTACGTATTATTTACCCTTTCCCAGCAACAACTGGCCAAGAGTATCTTTCCGTTGGGGGAATATACCAAAGAAGAAGTGAGGGCCATCGCCCGGGACAAGAAAATCCCGGTGGCCGGTAAGCCGGAAAGCCAGGAAATATGCTTTATCCCCGAACACGACTACGGCCTTTTTTTGCAAAAAAGGCGTCCCGACGCCCTGCAACCCGGTGAGATCGTGGATACGGCCGGCCGGGTTTTAGGCCGCCATAAAGGAGTGGCCTTTTATACAATCGGGCAACGCAAAGGGCTGGGCATTGGCGGCGGGACCCCTTATTACGTGATTGCTCTCCGTCCGGAAAAAAAACAGGTTGTTGTGGGCAAAGATGAGGAAGTTTTTCGCGGGGAGTGCCGGGTGACTGGGATTAACTGGGTAAGCATCCCTCCTCCCCGCTCCCCGTTGACGGCGGAAGTTAAAATCAGGTATTCCGCCGAGGCGGCTGCCGCCCTCATCCAGCCGGAGGGAGACGGGGCATGGATCCGGTTTTCCCGCCCCCAGCGGGCGGTCACTCCGGGACAGGCGGCGGTTTTTTACCGGAAGGATCTGGTTTTGGGCGGTGGTTTTATTACCTGACTTTGACGGGGTTAACCTTTTCGCCCCGGGTTATACTAACTCCGATTCCGGTAAAAAACAACACCAAGGAGGTGGGCGGGGATGAACAGGTTGTTCCGGAGTATCTTGACCGGGAGTTTATTTGGCGCGGCAGCCGGGACTTTATTGATGATTAAACGGAGAAAAGAGGCACAAAGGCGGGAGAACCGCTCCGGGATGAAAAGAATAATGAGCTACCTTGCCGGCAGAATGCGGGGTCTATATCGATTAATACCGATGGGAATGTTGTTGCGAAAAAACTGAATACAGTGGGAAAAGAGGCGCCCGGCGGGGCTTTTTTTTTTATCTTTCTTTGCCGCCGGGCGTTCTGATTGACAGTGAAGGCGTCTTTAAGATATGATAAAAATGGATTATTATATAATTATATAATTGGTCTGTAAAAAAGAATAACCTTCTTTATTTTATATTAAGACGGCAAAACGTTGCGCTGCCCCCTTTGGTGAAGGAGGGACGAGGATAGTGGCCAAAGCAGAGGTCATACCGGTAAAAAAGGATGATACCGTTCAGGGGTTAATCCAGAAGATAAGAGAGACCCCCGCTTCGCGGGTAATCCTTTTTTCCAACGGCCGGGTCCCTCTTTTGCGCCATGAAATAAATTTACGGTTATTAAAGTTTTATAGCGAAGAAGAAGAAAAGACTTTAATTTTGGTCATCCGGGACCGGGCGGCCAAAAAAGCCGCCCGCCGTTTGGGGATTAAAGTTGACGATACGATAGAACAGCGGGGGATCCCTCAAGAATATACCTATGAAAGATTGCCTCTCAACCTTAACGGTCCGGCGGGGGGGGCCGCCGCCTCGGAAGAGAGCCGCCCGGCCCCGCCCGGAACCTCTTTGCCCGGGGGGAGACTCACGGTTGCTCTGGTTTTCACTTTTTTCACCCTTTTGCTGGGCTTATTTTTATTGTTTTATCCCCGGGTAACTTTGATTATTCATCCGGTGGTCCAAGAATGGACCTATTCCGCGCAGGGGGAAGCCGGTGTAAACTTCTCTGAACGGGAGATCACCCAGAACCGCCTGCCCCTGCGCCTGCTGGAACGGAGAGGAGAAGTTTCCTACACCCAGCCGACGACGGGCAAAAAGGCCGTGGGTTTTCTTCCGGCCCGCGGCACGGTGGTCTTTATTAACAGTAGTGCCAACCCGGTGGTCGTCGCCGAAGGGGTTATCGTGGCGACGGAAACCGGGCAAAAATTTGTCACCACCGCCGGGGCAATCGTGCCGGGGAAGACAACCCAGTATGAAATGGGTGTGCCTACCGGGGAAGTTTACGGGCGGGTTGAAGTTGACGTGGAGGCCTTGGAAAAAGGAACCATCGGCAATGTGAAGGAAAGAACCATTACCAGAATCGAAGGACCGTTGGCCAGAAGCCTGCAGGTGATTAACTTGGTTCCCTTCACGTCCGGGGAAGACCGGATGGTGGCTGTGGTTGACGAAAAGGATTTTCTCCGGGCCAAGGAAGAAGTGGAAAGACAGATGCGGTTCCGGGCGGAAGAAGATTTAAAGGAAATGGTGGAAAAAGATTATCTTCTCCTGCCCGACCTGGTATATAAGGAAGTGGAAAGTATTAAGCCGGACCCGCCGGTGGGAGCGGAAGGGGAAATTTTGAACGTCAGATTATCTTACCGCTTAAGAGCGGGCGTACTGAACAGAACCACGTTGTATAAGTGGTTGCAATACCATCTGCAACAAACCATGCCGGGGGGTTTTGTGCCGGTGGGCGAGGAAATTGTCGTGCGCGACCTGCGGGTGGGCGCCAATGACCTGCGGCGCTCCGAATTGTATGTACGCGCGGCGGCAAAAATCCGGGGTCACATCGACCGGCAAAAGGTGTTTCAGGCCATTGCCGGGAAAACACTGGAAGAAGCCAGAAAGGAACTGGCCGCTTTTCCTGAGATCAACCGGGTGGAATTTAGAGACGCCAACCGGGTGCGGAAGATTCCGACCCGCAGTTTTCAGGTGCGGCTTCTGATACCGACGCAAAAATGACCGGAGAAAGCAAGGATTTTTACAGAAAACTGGGGAATACCGGATTTTGGGTTTCTCCGCTGTGTTTCGGCACTTTAACCATTGGTCCCCGGCAAAAGAACCTGTCGTTGGCGGAAGGAACGGCTTTGTTGAGGTATGCCCTGGACCTGGGGATCAATTTTTTTGATGGGGCGGAGATTTACGATACCTATCGCTATCTGCGCGGAGTGGTCAAGGAAAACCCCAGGGTGGTTGTGGCCGCTAAATCCTATGCGGTGACCGCGGAAGAAATGAAAGCCAGTGTGGAAAAGGCCCGCCGTGAACTGGATATGGATCGCATCCCCTTGTTCCTCCTCCATGAACAAGAGTCCGCAGCCACGCTGCGGGGCCACCGCGGGGCCCTGGATTATCTGGTGGAAGCCCGGGAAAAAGGACTGGTCGGTGCAGTGGGCCTTTCCACCCATTCCGTGGCCGGGGTCCGGGCCGGGGCCTCCTGTCCGGAGATCGAGGTCATTCACCCCCTGTACAATCTCCGGGGCTGGGGGATAACCGACGGCGGCCCGGATGAGATGGCGGAAGCGATTGCTTTGGCGTTGGAGATGGGTAAGGGAGTGTATATAATGAAAGCGCTGGCCGGCGGCCACCTCTCTGGCCAGGCGGAAAAGGCGCTCCGTTTCGCCCTGGACCTTCCGGGGATCAGCGCGGTGGCGGTGGGAATGCAGTCCCGGGAAGAGATTGCCTTTAATCTGGCTCTGGCCTGCGGCCGTACTCCTTCCCCCGCTTTGCGCCGGAAAATAGCCGCCCGCCCGCGGCGGCTGCATATTGAGGACTGGTGTCGGGGGTGCGGGCGTTGCGTAGGGCGGTGCCCTTTTGGCGCTTTGCAGGTGAGCGGCGGGCAATTGGCGGTTGACAGGGAAGCCTGTATGACCTGCGGGTACTGCAGTGAAGCCTGTGACCTTATGGCAATCAAAATATTATGAGGGCAGGGCGATGGTGCGCTGGATTGCTTTGGATATTGGCGATAAAAAGATTGGGGTGGCGGTCAGTGACCCTTTGGGTCTGACCGCGCAGGGAGTGGAAGTCTTTAACCGCACGGGAAAGCAGAAAGAAGATCTTCGCTACCTGGCGGATCTTTTCCGGAAATACCAGGGGACGGGACTGGTGATTGGTCTTCCCCGGCATATGGACGGAAGAGCCGGCGAGGAGGCGGAGAAGATAAAGCGTTTCGGTGATTTGCTGGGGAAGATGTGCGGGGTAACCCCGGTTTTTTGGGATGAACGGTTGACGACGGTAGCGGCGGAGAAGGCCCTTTTGGAAATGGATCTTTCCCGGCAAAAACGCCGGCGGATCATTGATCAAGTGGCGGCCGCCTTGATCCTGGAAGGTTTTTTGCGTTATCATAAACCGGCCAAGAAATAAATATAATAAACAACTGACGATTTCTCATGTTGCCGGGCTGTGTAGGGGGTGTTATCCAAGAAATAAATATAATAAACAATTGACCCCCGATTCAGGCTTGTAAATTGTCCGGGTTTAGGAGAAAATAAAGGAGAAAGCGGGTTAAAGGAGGAATAAATATGACCGACAGGCCCGAACAAGATGAATGGTTGGTACTGGTGGATGAAGACGGTCAGGAATACCGTTATTCCCTGGAACGCGTGGTGGAAATGGAAAATAAGAAGTACGTAGTGATGGTTCCGGAAATTCAGGAGGGCGAGGAAGAAGAAGCCCACGTTTTCCGCCTGGAAAATGACGAGGACGGAGAAGAAGTCCTGGTGGACGTGGAAGATGCGGAACTGGAAAAGATTCAGCAAATGTTGGACCAGGAGGAAAACGGGTAAAAAGAAACTGGCGCGGAGACATTTGCCTGCCACGGGTGGGGCAGGGAACGGGGCATTCGGGGCATTATAAAAAGTCAGCGCAAGCGGCCGGGAGAGACAAAGGGTGGTATCTCCCGGCCCTCAATTTTTCCGGGGACCTCCGGCCCGGTTATCCTTTCGCTTTTAACCAGGGGAAAGGAGTTTTTATTTCCAACTCCTGAGAAGTGAAGATTGCATCGGGGGATGATTTCCATTATAATATTATTAGTATAAGGGGAGGTGGGGCTGCTGTGCAAAGACCGGTATTGCTCACGGCCTGCAGCAGAGTATTTCCCCGGTTGCGTGATTTTTGGCAACACAGGATTACCAGACCGCTCTTTACCGAGCAATCTTCCCTGACCAACCTGGCGGGACCGATGGCCACGCTCCTGCTGATTTTTTTTCTCGGCCAAGTGGCCTGGATTTTATATGGGCTGCAACCCGCCGTTGTCTCCAACAACCGGATACAGCTGGATATTCCCAGGGGTTCCTCGGTTAAAGAAGTGGGTATGCTGTTGGAAAATAAAGGATTAATCAGAAACAGCAACAGTTTCGTCTGGTATATTTATTTAACCGGCAAACAAAGACAGGTGAAGGCCGGCCGCTATCATTTACAGCCGGGTATGGCTTTTACCCGGTTAATCGCGGAGTTGCAAAAAGGCCGCTCCATTTACCACCGAGTGACCATTCCGGAAGGCCTGACCCAAAAAGAAATAACCGATCTTTTGGTACGCCGGGGTCTGGTGGACGAGGAGCGTTTCTGGGAGCTTTTGCACGACGGCGAATTTCTCCGTGCCCACCTGCCGGAGTTTAACCCCCGTTCCGCGGAGGGCTTTCTTTTCCCCGACACTTACGATTTTGCCGACGGGGCTTCAGAAGAAGAAATACTTGCCGTTTTATTCCGCCGGTTCCGGCAGGTGTGGTCGGCAATTGTCCAGGAAAATACGGTGACTTTTCTTTCCCCCACGGAACTGGTGACGCTGGCCTCCATCATTGAGAGAGAGGCGAAAAAAGCGGAAGAGCGGCCGGTAATTGCGGCGGTTTTTCTGAACCGTCTGCGCCTGGGCTATCCCTTACAGTCCTGCGCCACGGTTATGTACGCTTTGGGGGAGAGGCGGTCCCGTTTACTTTATGAGGATTTAAAGATTGAATCGCCGTATAATACTTACCTTTACCGGGGGTTGCCCCCGAGCCCGATTTCCAACCCGGGGCGGGCTTCCTTGCTCGCCTCCTTACGCCCGGCGGAGACGGATTTTCTCTATTTTGTCGCCCGTCCCGACGGAAGCCATATTTTTTCCCGTACCTATCGGGAACATCTCCAAGCCCAGAACCAGTTGAAAGCCAGACCGTAGGAGGAACAAGGCCAAGGGCGGAACAAGGGCTGAAAGGGACCGGCGGCGGCGAGGTAAAAAACAATAACAGACGTCAGGAAGCAGGCGGCAAAAGAGCCTGCTTTTTTATTTTTGGCCGGCCGGGGATTCTTCTCGTTCCGCACCGGAAATTAATAATATTAATCCCGCTGCCGGTAAATAATTTGTAGGGAGGTGAAACCATGAAGAGAAAACTACCGGCGGTGGCCTATTTTTGCATGGAATACGGTTTGGACGACCGTTTAAAGACCTATGCCGGGGGTTTGGGCATCCTGGCCGGTGATTATTTGAAGGGCGCACGGCAGTACCAGTATCCGGTTGTTGGCATCGGAATCAAATGGAAACAAGGTTATACCAACCAATTGTTCGGGGAAAACGGCCGGGTCTACGACGCTTATGTCAACTATGACTATGACTTTCTGGAAGATACGGGCGTGCGGGTGACGCTCCCGATCCGCCGGCGGAAAGTCGTTTGCAAGGTTTGGGCCGTCACTTGCTTTAATAATGCCCCTCTTTACCTGTTGGACACCGATCTGCCGGAAAATGAGGATCCCTGGATCACCGGCCGGTTATACGGCGGGTTTATCGAGAAAAGGATTGCCCAGGAAATGGTCTTGGGGATTGGCGGCGTAAAGGCTTTACGGGCCTTAAAGATCCCGGTGGAGGTGTATCATTTTAACGAGGGACATGCCGTTTTTGCCGGGCTGGAACTAATCAGGGAAAAAACGGAGGCCGGGGCCTCTTTTGCCGAGGCGGTAACCGCCTCCCGCCGGGAGATCGTTTTCACCACGCATACCCCGGTCATCCATGGCAATGAAGAGCATCCCTTGGATGTCCTTTTGTACATGGGAGCAAACAACGGCTTAAGCCTTGAACAACTAGTGAAGATCGGGGGCGCTCCTTTTAATATGACGGCCGCCGCTTTACGCCTGGCGCGGAAAGCCAATGCGGTCTCCCGTCTCCACGGCCGGACCGCCAATAATATGTGGGCCCACGTTGACGGCCGGGCGGAAATCATCAGTATCACCAATGGAATTCACCTGCCGACCTGGGTGGATGAGAAAATGCTGGAGGCCGCGGAAGGAAAAGGGGATCTTTGGGCCAGGCATATGGAGAACAAACGGGCCCTCCTCCGGGAGATCGAAAAAAGAAAAGGTATAAGCCTTGATCCTGAAGTCTTGTTGATTGGTTCGGCCAGGAGAATGGCGCCCTATAAAAGGAATGCCCTTCTTTTCTCCGACCATGAACGGGCAGGGGCGTTTCTAAAAAACCACCGGGTCCAACTGGTTTTTTCCGGCAAAGCCCATCCCTGGGACGACGAGGGGAAAAGGATCATCACCGGGATCTTGAAGATGAGCAAAATGTACCCCCGTCAGGTGGTGTTTTTAGAAAACTACGACATGGAATTGGGGAAGATGCTGACCAGGGGGGTTGATTTGTGGTTGAACAATCCCCGGCGCCCTCGGGAAGCCAGCGGGACATCGGGGATGAAGGCGGCAATGAACGGGGTGCCGAACTGCAGTATTTTGGACGGCTGGTGGCCGGAGGTCTGCCAACACGGGGTGAACGGCTGGCAATTTGGCGACGGGTTTGAAAGCGAGGAGCAAGAGGTCCAGGACCAACGGGATCTCCAGGCTTTGTACGAAGTTTTGGAAAAAGAGATTATTCCCCTATTTTATAATAACCGTGCGGCCTGGGTGGAAGTGATGAAAAACAGTATTTTAAGCACCAGAAAAACTTTTAATATCCGGAGAATGCTGGAAGAATATTATGAAAAACTATACCTGCCGGTTTAAGGGCGGTAAATAACGAAAAAAAAGACGGCCAGACAGAGCCCCAGGAGCAACCAGTCGCTTTTCTTGCTTTGGAAAACGGCCCGGGTACGCACTTCCGAGTAGCACCGGGCTTCCATGGCGTATACTATCTCCTCGGTCCGGCGCAGGGTCCGGTCAAGAAGGGGGAAAACGATAAACTTGATCCGCCGGACCGGATTTTTTCTCCCCTCAAGACCGCGGGATTTTTGGGCGTTCATCATTTCCCGGTAATTATGGAAGATAAGCGGGATCAACATAAAGGTAAGACCGATCATGGTGGCAATTCTTGCCTCCGGGACGAAAGGGACGGGCCGTAAATACCATTCAAGAGCCTTTTTTAAGGTCATTAAGGATGTTGTTCCGGTCATTATTGTACAGATCATGATAATAACGATTAACCGTCCGGCAAAGCGGAGACCGGCAACTGCGCCCTGGATGGAAAAGCCCGGGAAGCCGGGGTAGGGAAAGGGAGCGCCGGGGGTCTTAAAAGCATTAACCACCAGGACAAGAAAGATGATGAGCCCAAAAAACTTCAGGTCCTTTAACAAGGCCTTAAAAGGCAGCCGGGCGACGAGGAAAGCGGAAAGGAGAACCAGGAAAAGGGCGGCGTAATGCGGCCATTTCGACGCGAAACCCGCCGCCAGGCTGAGCACCAACATGCCCGCCAGTTTTAAACGGGCGTCCATCCGGTGTAACACCGTATTCTTATGGATGTAACGGAGGAAGGTTATTTCAACCATGTCAGTGACTCTATTTTCTCCCCCTTCCGCAGGGGCATCCGGACCCCGTACTTTTCCGACCGGGAGATCACTTCTTCCACGGTTCCGTCTTCAACCATCTTTCCTTGGTAGAGGATTATCAAGCGTCCGGCATGGGCCAGTATTTTTTCCAGTTCGTGGGTGATCACGATTATCGTGCGGCCCGCTTGATGCAGGCGTAAGATTACTTCAAGAACTTGGATGACACCGGGGTAGTCAAGCCCGGTAAAGGGTTCGTCAAAAATAATGATTTCGGGTTTCATGGCGAGGATGCCGGCCACGGCCAGCTTTCTTTTTTCCCCGCCGGAAAGGGCGAAGGGATGTTGCATGGACAATTGGCTTAAGCCCACGGCGGCCAAGGCCTCTTTAACCAATCTTTCCACTTGGGCCGGAGGCAGGTTAAGATTTTCCGGGCCAAAAGCAACGTCCTCGGCTACGGTTTGTCCCACAAATTGACTGTCGGGATCTTGAAAAACCAGTCCGACTTTTCTTCTGGCGGCCGCCGGATTTTTGCTGACCGGTTCCCCGTGGAGTAAGACCCGGCCTTTGGTGGGCTGCAGCAAACCGTTGAGGTGCCGGGCTAGGACGGTTTTTCCCGACCCGTTGGCTCCAGCGAGGACAATAAATTCTCCGGCTTTAACCTTTAAATTTATATCTCGAATGGCTACGGTGCCGTCGGGAAAAACGTGCGTTAATTCCTGGGTTTCCAAAATGGTCATGAGGTTGTGCCTCCCCGGTCCCCGTGGTGAAGAGAAGCAGAAGTCAACGGTTGTTGAAACCGGGGCAAGAAAAAACGGCCCAGAGCGGAAAGAACAGCGATCTTGATGACAAGGCCCGGGAGAAACGGGAAGAACCCGGCTGCCAGGGCGGCGGGCCAGTCGAAATTCATCACGGCTTTAAGCCATGGCACGCCCATGGCATATAAGAAGATATTGCCGGCGGCTAAAGCAAGAAGGTTTTTGGCCGCCGACGGCTTACCCAGGTTGGAAATGAAACCGGCCGCAGCGGCCAGTGGCAAATAACCGAATAAAAAACCGCCGGTGGGACCGAAAAAAACCCCCAGGCCGGAAGTGCCGCCGGAAAAGACCGGCAAACCCAGGGCTCCCAGGAACAGATACAGGGCAACGCTGGTCAATCCCTGTTTTAACCCAAGAAAAAGCCCGGCGGCTATCACGAAAAAGTCGGCGAGGACCAGCGGCACCGGCCCGCCCGGGAGAGGTACGCTGATGTAGCCGCCGATAATAATCAGGGCGGTAAAAAGGGAAACCCGGACGGTCAGGCGCAGATCCGCTCGAGCCGGAACCGGGGTTACCTCTCCGGCCGCCGGTTTCCCTTTAAACAACGGTTTTTGGCTCATCCGGCTTTCACCTCTTCTTTTGCCTGTCCTTTTTATTATCTTTAATGCCGGGTATATTGTCAACCGGTTTTTTATTGACGGTTTACAATTTCCTTAAAAGCGCCCATATAACGGGCAGGAAAAAAAGACGATCTTGTTTCAAGACCGTCCTTTTCTTCGCGCAAAACCCCGGGGAAAAACCGGTATTAGTTGTGGTTTTGCTCCAGTAAATCAAGGAAAAGTTTTTTCAACGCCTTTTTTTCGATCCGGGAAACATAGGAACGGGAAATTCCCAACAGTCGCGCTATTTCCTTCTGGGTTTTGGCCACACCGTTTTTCAAACCGTAACGGAGTTCCAGCACCTTTTTTTCTCTTTTATTAAGGTTGTTCAGCTTTTCGCGCAACCGTTCCTCTTCCAGCTTCATCTCGACCGTTTCCGGGACGAGGTTGACGCCGGTATCCAGAATATCCATGAGCGTAATTTCATTCCCCTCTTTATCGGAACCGATTGCTTCCTGGAGAAAAATGTCGCCCTTATTTTTTTTCAGGGCGCGCAGGTGCATCAAGATTTCATTTTCAATGCAGCGGGCCGCATAAGTGGCCAGGCGGGTATTGCGGTTGCGCTGGTAAGTATTGATCCCTTTAATCAGACCGATGGTGCCGATGGAGATCAAATCGTCATTATCTTCCCCCGTATTGTCAAATTTCTTGACAATATGGGCCACCAGCCGCAGGTTGCGTTCAATAAGGGTATTCCTGGCTTCCTGGTCCCCCTGTTCCATCCGGAGCAGAAGTTTTTGCTCCTCCTTTTCTCCCAGGGGCAGGGGGAAAACATTATTGGTAATATACGAGACCAGCCAGGTAAACCCCTGAAAAAACCCGCTCAACAAACCGGCTAAGGCAGGAATCATCATGACACCTCCGGAGACAAGCCGTATTCGCCGCTTTATACTCTATGTTTTTAACGGGGCTTTTGTGCCAGTCCTTGTTTTTTTGCCGGAGAGGGCTTTAAGTAATCTTTTCCGGGCATCATAAAAAAGGGGTGACAAAAGATGGCGAAAAAAAGAATAACAATGCTCTTTCTTCTCCTGGTGGCCGCCGGATCTTTTCAGGCCGGTCAGTTGTACCGGATTCAAAGCCGGGAACAGGAAAAATGGGCAGCCCTGGCGGTCAGGCAGCGTTTGGAGAGCTTGTGGAGAGAAAAGGACGGGGCCGGGGAGATTGTCGTCGTGGTGGACGCCCACGGACGGCCTCTTCCAGGAATGCCCTTAAAATACAGGACTTCCCCGCCGGAGGAGGCGGCAAACGGCCTCCAAGATCTCGTGGGGCGGGTTTGGGCAAATTTCCCTTTCTTCCGGGAGGAAAAATAAGTTTCTGTTAAAAAAGAGAAAAAAGGGAGGGGTTTTGGGCGGTAAACCGAAATCTACATTGTCCGGCCATCACTGCGCCTTTTTAAACTGGGGCGGAACACAGAGAAGAACGCCGGTGAGAACAGATGAAGAGGATCAAAGTTCTTTATTTGGGGCGGCTGGAATACGAAAAAGCCCTGCGCATCCAGGAAGAGCTGTTGCAACTGCGGCAACAGGATCTTACCACCGACCTCTTGCTGTTGGTAGAACACCCGCCGGTCTTGACCATCGGGAAAAGCGGTAAAAAAAACCATATTCTGAGGGTTCCGGAGAAGGTCGCCGTCTATGAGGTGAACCGGGGCGGAGACGTAACCTATCACGGTCCCGGGCAAATTGTGGGTTATCCCATTATGGACCTGACCGGGCACGGAAAGGATATTCATACTTACCTCCGTAAGCTGGAAGAGACTTTTATCTGTCTCTTACAGGAGGAATATCAAATCAGGGCCGGCCGGATAAAAAATTATACCGGGGTGTGGGTTAAAGAGGAGAAAATAACAGCGATTGGCGTCGCCGTCAAGAAATGGGTTACCATGCACGGTTTCGCCTTTAATGTCAATACCAGATTGGAAGATTTTACGTGGATTATTCCCTGTGGCATTCAAGACAAAGGAGTAACTTCGTTACAAAAGCTCCTGGGCCGTCCTTTGGATATGGACCGGGTAAGGCGGCAGGTGGTGGATTATTTTTGCCGGATCTTTTCCTTAAAACCGGAACCGGTGACCCGCGGGGATCTATGGAAACTGTTGTCAACAGCCGGTCTTATGGAACAGGCGGAATAAGAGATTACCGGGAGGAAGAAAAGCCATGACCGACCGGAAGCCTGAATGGTTGAAGATTAGAGTCCGGGCCGGGGAAAACAACCGGGAAGTCAGAGATGTTTTGCAAAACCTTTCCCTTCATACCGTTTGCGAAGAAGCAAATTGTCCCAATCAGATGGAGTGTTTCAGCCGGAGGACGGCCACTTTTATGATTTTGGGCAATGTTTGCACCCGGAACTGCACGTTCTGTAATGTGACGAAAGGGGTTCCCCAACCGGTCGACAGGAACGAACCGCTCCGCGTGGCCCGGGCGGTAAAGGCTTTACAGTTAAAACATGTGGTCGTCACATCGGTGACCCGCGATGACCTGTCCGACGGCGGGGCCGGGCACTTTGCTCGGACCGTGAGAGCGGTCCGGCGGTTGAACCCGGAGGCTGCGATCGAAGTGTTGATTCCTGATTTTCAAGGGGACAACGGAGCATTGCGCCTGGTGGTGGAAGCCGGACCGGAAGTGATCAACCATAACGTGGAAACCGTACCCCGCCTTTATCCCGCCGTCCGGCCGCGGGCCATCTACCGCCGGTCTCTGCGGGTGTTGGAGGCGGTCAAGAAAATGGACCCCACGATCAAAACCAAATCCGGCATCATGGTGGGTTTGGGGGAAGAAGAAGAGGAGGTCATCGCCGTTTTTGCCGACCTGTTGGCGGCAGGTTGCGACTTTTTGACCATCGGTCAGTATCTGGCGCCTTCCCGCCGGCACCACCCGGTGGTGGAATATGTGCGGCCGGAAGTATTTGCCCGGTACAGGGAGATCGCTGAAAAGATGGGTTTCCAACAGGTGGCCTCCTCCCCGTTGGTCAGGAGTTCTTATCATGCCGGACAAATGCTGGAATCTTCCTCCCGCTTGCCGGGATTATAATAAGGAAAGTTTTCTCCCTTTCGCTAATAGCTATGAGAAGGGGAGGAAAAATGCGCCTGTCGGAGTTGAACGGCAAAGAGATTATTAACCTGGCGGACGGAACGAGACTGGGGGTCTTTTATAAAGTTGAAGCCCTCTGTGATCTGTCGTCCGGGAGAATCCATTCTTTTCTTCTTACGGAAAAGCAGTCTTTACTGCGCAAAGGAAGGGAAATCCCCTGGCGGAACGTGAAAAAGATCAGTAAAGATTTCTTACTGGTGGAACTGGAACCGGAGGTCTTCGGTAAGAAAACCTCCGGAAGAAAAAGAGACTAACCAAACCAACCCCTCTTGACAGGGGAAGAAAATTGTAGGACAATAGATACACAATTGAAATGGGGCAGAGTAGAGGCGCGGAGGTCAAGAGTACCCGGAGGGAGGCGAAGCCCGCCGGTGAGTTTTGGGGAAAGGGACCGCCGCCGAAGCCGGTTGTTGCGGCTCAGACAACCGGCTGGGACCGGAGTGAAGAACTCCGGTACTGTCACCAGTGGGTGAAGAGCTACCTTGCCGCCAACGGTGCAGAAACCGGTGACGAGTTTCTGAATCTAAAAGGGTTGGCTCATGCCGGCCCTTTTTTTAAAGGAACGAGGAGGGAATCCAATGGAGCGGATTAGAGTGCTCGTATCCGGGGCTTACGGCCGTATGGGACGGGAAGTGGTGAAAGCGGTTTGCGCCCAGCATGATATGGAACTGGTCGGGGCCACCGACAAGGAGGGCGTGGGGAAGGACGCCTGCCAGGTGGTGGGGCTGGAAAAATCGGGCGTGATCATCAGCGCCGATTTACCTAAAACCTTGGCCGAAACCAGGCCGCAGGTGATGGTGGATTTTACCATGCCGCTGGCGGTGATGGAGAATATAAGGTGCGCGGCGGAGGCGGGGGTGGCCGGCGTCATCGGAACAACCGGCTTGACTCAGGAGAATCTGGACGAGATCGAACGTCTGGCGGCCAAGTCCGGCAAAGCTTTTTTGGTGGCGCCCAATTTTGCGATTGGCGCTATTCTGATGATGCGTTTTGCCGCCGAGGCGGCCAAGTTTTTCCCGGAAGCGGAGATTATTGAGTTGCATCATGATAAAAAGATTGACGCGCCTTCCGGCACGGCCATAAAGACGGCGGAGATAATCAACAACGCCCGTTTGCAACAACCGGCGGCCAAACCCGCTCCCCTGGAGAAGATTAAAGGGGCCAGGGGAGGCGAACTTACCGGCATCCACATCCACAGTGTAAGGTTGCCGGGGCTGGTGGCCCATCAAGAGGTGATCTTCGGCGGGATGGGACAAACCTTGACGATCAGGCATGATTCTTTGGACCGTTCTTCTTTTATGCCCGGTGTTCTTTTGGCCATCAGAAAAGTAACCAAAGAACAGGGTTTAATCACCGGTTTGGAGAGCTTTCTCCGCTAATCCGGGCCGGCACCTTCCATCCGGGAAAAGAATATACTGATAATGCTCATTGCCTGGAGAGATGTGAGAGGAGGATTGCTCCCGATGGCAGGGTGTCTCGCGGATGCAGGTGTAGCAGTGCTTGGTGGAGACGAACGTCAGGTCATCCTGGCCGAGGCTTTGGCGAAGCAAGCGGCCTGGGTCAGGGTTTACGGTCTGGCAGGAGTCTCGCCGGCCGGGTCCCTCTTTCCCGTCAACTCAATGCTCGAGGCGATAAAAGACGCGCAGGTGGTGGTCCTTCCCATCAGCGGGGCCAATGAAGAGGGACTGGTTCGCTCCAACATCTCCGGCCTGAAGATAAAAATTGACCGGAATTTTTTTACCCAACTGAAAACCCCCTCCCTTCTGGTGACCGGAAGTTTTCCCCGGGAACTGAAAGCGGCGGCGGAAGTACGGGGCATAAAAGTGCTGGAATACGCGGAAAGAGATGAAGTGGCTGTTCCCAATGCGGTGCCGACGGCTGAAGGAGCGATTCAGCTGGCCATGGAACACACGCCGTATACCATCGACGGTTCTACCTGTCTGGTGTTGGGATACGGCCGGGTGGCACGGGCCTTGGTCAAAAGGCTGTTGCCCTTGGGAGCGCGGGTTATTGTGGCGGCCAGGAACCCCCGGCAGCTTGCCGAAGCACAGGCCGCCGGTTGTTCGACTGTTCCTCTTTCCCTGCTCGCCCGGGAGGCCGGCAGGGTGGATATAATATTTAATACCATTCCGGCGCCGGTGTTAACCGCCGGTGTTTTGGAGAAAATGGACAACCGGGTTTTAATCATTGATCTGGCATCAGCACCGTGGGGAACCGATTTTGCCGCGGCCAAAAAAAGAGGGGTCCTTGCTTTCCCTGCACCGGGGTTACCGGGGAAGGTCGCACCCCATACCGCCGGGAAAATTCTTGCCAGTAAACTTCCAGGCTTAATTGAGGAAGAACTCAGGCGGCTGTAATAAAACGCCGCCGGGCTTGGAGGTGCCGATGATGCGGCTTGCAAAGATTAAAATCGGTTTCGGGCTGACCGGATCCCATTGCACTATTCCGGAGGTTTTGCCGGAGATGGAAAGATTAAAGGAGGAAGGGGCCGAAATTTTCCCCATCTTGTCCCCTTCCGTGGTCACGACCGATACCAGGTTTAACAAAGCGGAGGAGGTTTTGGCGCAGGTACGGCGGTTAACAGGAAAGGAGCCCTGGATGGATTTGGCGGCGGTGGAGCCGATTGGCCCGCAAAAAAAACTCGATCTTATGCTGGTGGCGCCCTGTACCGGTACAACTCTGGCCCGTTTGGCCTTGGGTCTTTCCGATACGCCGGTCACCCTCGCCTGCAAGGCTCAATGGCGTAATGACCGGCCGGTGGTGGTCGCCATTTCGACCAATGACGGTTTGGGAGGAACCTTTCCTCATTTGGCGGTTTTGTGTAACCGTAAACAATTTTTTATTGTTCCTTTCCGGCAGGATAATCCGGTGGAAAAACCGAAGTCTCTAGTATCCAAAATGGACTTGATTTTGGATACGGTGGAGGCGGCTTTGCAGGGACGCCAGTTGCAACCGGTCCTGCTGGGCCATTAGCGAACGGGCCAGTAGCGAAAAGTTTGCCGCTGTTGTAAAAGTCGTCGCATGAACAGACATTTTATTAAAGCCGGATGAGAATCATCAAATTAGTTGGATAGGAGGAATCAACTTTGCAAAAATACCGTGTGGGAATTGTCGGCGCCGGTGGCATGGTGGGACAAGAAATGATCCGCATGCTGGAAAAAAGCTCCATCCCGGTCAGTGAATTACGGTTATTGGCTACTGAACGTTCCGCCGGGCGCCGGGTGACTTTTCGGGGAGAGGAATGGACAATCGAACCTACCAATCCCGAGCGTTTTTCCGGTTTGGATTTGGCTTTTTTCAGCGCCGGCCGCGGGCCCAGCCGGGAACTGGCGCCGGAAGCCGTTAAACGCGGGGTGCTGGTCATCGACAACAGCAGCGCCTGGCGGATGGATCCCGGAGTGCCCCTGGTGGTACCGGAGGTCAACGGTGAAGTATTGACCGGGAAAGAAAAATTAATTGCCAATCCCAACTGTTCCACCATCCAAATGGTGCTGGTGCTTAAACCTCTTCATGATGCCGCCCGGATTAAAAGAGTGGTGGTCACGACTTTCCAGGCGGTTTCCGGTTCCGGATACCAGGCGGTTATGGAATTGGAGGACCAGGTCCGGGCCTATGTGGAAGGCCGGGAGATGGAAAAGAAATTTTATCCGCACCGGATCGCCTTCAACGTTCTTCCCCACATCGACAAGTTCGATGAAACCGGCTATACGGCCGAAGAGTGGAAGATGGTCCGGGAAACCCAGAAAATAATGGGGGACGAAAATATTAAGGTTACGGCGACTACGGTACGGGTTCCGGTCTTCCGGGGCCACAGCGAAACCATTAATATTGAAACCGAAAAGAAACTTACCCCGGGTGAAGCCAGGGAGATCCTGGCCCGGAGTCCGGGGGTGGTGGTGGTTGACGATCCGTCCCAGGATCTTTATCCAATGCCGATCATAGCCGCCGGCCGGGAAGAAACTTTCGTCGGGAGGATCAGAGAAGACTTTACCCTGCCCAACGGGTTGAACCTCTGGGTGGTGGCGGACAACCTGTTGAAAGGGGCGGCCGGCAACGCGGTGCAGATTGCCGAGTATCTGGTGGAGCGTGGTTTACTGTAAAGGGCAATGCCGGGGATAACGACCGGTAAATGGTGAATACTTCAGGTAGAAAACTTTAAAGAAGGAAGTTTTATGAGAATTATAGTCCAAAAATTTGGCGGCACCTCCCTTTCTACCCCGGAAAAACGGCGGCAGGCGGCAGCCAAAATCCGGGAAGCGCTGGAAAAGGGGTACAGTCCGGTGGTGGTGGTCTCGGCCATGGGGCGCCGCGGTGAACCATATGCCACCGATACTTTCCTCGCCCGGATCCGGGAAGTTCATCCGGAGATCGAACCCCGGGAGTTGGCTTTATTACTAACCTGCGGGGAGATTATTTCGACGGTGTTCATGGTTCAGACTTTACGCGCATCGGGTATTGCCGCCCAGGCTTTTACCGGCGCCCAGAGCGGGATTGTGACCGACCAAAGATACGACAACGCGCGTATTCTTGAGGTGAACCCGGAGAAAATTCTTAAATGCCTGAAAAACAAGAAAACAGCTGTGGTGGCCGGTTTTCAGGGCGTAACGAAAGAAGGGGAGCTTACCACTTTAGGCAGGGGAGGGAGTGATATTACCGCCTCCGCCTTGGGAGTTGCCTTGTCCGCGGAAAGAGTGGAGATTTTTACCGATGTGGACGGGGTGATGACCGCCGATCCCCAAGTCGTTTCCCAAGCCCGGCCGTTGAAGGTCATGACCTACGATGAAATCTGTGAAATGGCCCACCTGGGCACGAAAGTGATTCACCCCCGGGCGGTGGAAATCGCCCGGGAAGGCCGGATCCCCTTGCGCATCCGCTCCACTTTTTCCGCGGGAGAAGGAACCCTGATTGTCGACCGGCACCCGCCGGGCCGGGTGGAAATTAGAGGCGACAAGGTGGTCACGGGTCTGGCCCATATGGAAGAGATGGCCCGGGTGAAGCTGGTTTCCGAAGAAGATTTTAACCGGAGCGGGCTCGCCTTAAAGGTCTTCCACCGACTGGCCGCGGCTGGGATCAGCCTTGATATGATTCAGGTTTCCCCGGAAACTGTTTCGTTCATTGTCAAAGAGGAAGAATACGCCAAAACCTTGTCGTTACTGGAAGAGACCGGGTTAAAAATTCAAGCCGGGACAGGTTTTGCCAAAGTAGCGGTGGTGGGAGCGGGAATGCGGGGTGTTCCCGGAGTCATGGCGCGGATGATCCAAGCTCTATCCAAAGCCGGGGTCAGCGTCTATCAAACGGCCGACTCCCATACCAGCATCGCTTGTCTGGTCAAGAAGGAGGACATGTCCCGCGCCCTTGTGGCTCTGCACGAAGAATTCGGGCTGGGATAAAACCGGGTCCTCCGGAAAGAAGGCGGAAATTAATAGGAAACCGGTTGTTGGTTACAATAACGCTGAATTGTTGGTTACAATAACACTGAATCCTTGATCGGATGCGAGCGGGGAAAATACGAAAACGGAGGGAAAAATGATGGTGGAATTCGGTCGCGTTTTAACGGCAATGGTCACGCCTTTTAACGAACAAGGAGAAGTGGATTACAAAGCTGCCGCCGACTTAGCCAGGAAACTGGTGGAGAACGGCTCCGACGGACTGGTCGTGGTGGGGACAACCGGAGAATCACCCACCTTGACGGATCAGGAAAAATTGCGCATGTTCGAAACGGTGGTGGATGCGGTTGGCGGGAAAGCAACGGTTATTGCCGGGACCGGGAGCAACAACACGAAACATAGTGTGGAACTGACCAGGGAAGTGGAGAAAACAGGCGTGGACGGAATCATGGCGGTCGCCCCTTACTACAATAAGCCTCCCCAGGAAGGCCTGTACCGGCATTTCCGCGCGATAGCCGAGGCCACGTCGTTACCGGTGATGGTTTATAATGTACCGGGAAGGACCGCGGTGAATATTACCCCCGCGACCATGGCCCGCCTGGCGGAGATTAAAAACATTGTTGCCCTTAAAGAAGCGGCCGGCAATCTGGAGCAGGCCGCGGAGTTGGCACGGGTTCTTCCCAAAAATTTCGCGCTTTACAGCGGGGATGACAGCATGACCCTTCCTATCCTGGCGGTGGGCGGCGTCGGCGTGGTGAGCGTGGCTTCCCATCTTGCCGGGCGAAAAATCGCACAGATGGTGGAGAGTTATCTCCAAGGCGAGGTTGAAAAAGCAGCGGAGATCAATAAGGAGCTTTTGCCGTTGTTTAAAGTCTTGTTCCTAACTACCAATCCGATTATGGTCAAAGCAGCCCTCAATTTACTGGGGATTAACGTCGGACCTACCCGCCTGCCTCTGGTACCGGCCACCGAAGCCGAACTGGAAAAACTCAAAACCGTCCTGGCCCAATTGGGGTTATTGGCATAGGGCCCGGGTCTTGAGCGGCTTCATTCTCCGCATGTACATTAATCAAGTTCGTCCCACGGGTTTGGCAAAACCCGTTTTTTTTTATACGTTCAGGAAATTATACCGTATACATGCGGCATAAGGATTGACAACTGCTTGACCTGCGTGATATAGTATTAAAAAATTTACCGGCGGTCACCCCCCCTCCTTTGCATAACTGGTAGAGAAGAGGGGTTTATCTTTATACGGTTAAAAAAACACGGGAAAAAGGCAAGCTTATGCGGGAAAGGGGATTGAAATGAATAATAAAGCGGTACAAGAATGGGTGACAGAGATGGCCCGGCTTACCAAACCGGATAAGATTGAGTGGCTTGACGGTTCGGAAGAGGAATACCGGCTTTTAACGGAGCGGGCCCTGCAAACCGGGGAATTGATCGAGTTGAACCAGGAAAAACTGCCCGGGTGTTTCTTGCACCGGACGGCCGTAAACGATGTGGCCCGGGTGGAACACCTGACTTATATTTGTACGGAGACAAAAGAGGAAGCAGGTCCCACCAACAATTGGATGAAAGCATCCGAGGCCTACGCGAAACTGCGGGAAATTTTCAACGGGTGCATGCGGGGGCGGACCATGTATGTAGTACCCTATTTGATGGGGCCGCCGGGCTCGCCCTTTAGTAAGGTGGGGATTGAGCTTACCGACAGTATCTATGTGGCCTTAAACATGCGGATCATGACCAGA
Organism: Bacillota bacterium; assembly: GCA_036678685.1. Classification (GTDB taxonomy): domain Bacteria; phylum Bacillota; class UBA4882; order UBA10575; family UBA10575; genus JAZIHH01. The sequence continues at coordinate 15,131 of JAZIHH010000016.1, read as the reverse complement.
ATGGGCAAAGTCGCCATGGAGCACCTGGGAGAGAGCGATGATTTTAACAGAGGGCTGCATTCGACAGCCGACAAGGACCCCGCGCGCCGTTACATCTGTCATTTCCCGCAAGACAACACCATTTGGAGCGTTGGTTCGGGCTACGGCGGCAACGTCCTCCTGGGCAAGAAATGCCTGGCGCTGCGGATCGCAAGTTACATGGGACGGAAAGAGGGATGGATGGCCGAGCATATGCTGATTTTGGGGGTGGAGGATCCGGAAGGCAATGTGTTCTACATTGCGGGCGCTTTCCCCAGCGCCTGCGGAAAGACCAACCTGGCCATGCTGGTGCCGCCCAAAGCCCTTTCCGGATACAAGGTCTGGACGGTAGGGGACGATATCGCCTGGATGCGGATTGGCGAAGACGGGCGCTTGTGGGCGGTCAACCCGGAAACCGGCTTTTTTGGCGTAGCGCCGGGAACCAGTTACAAAACCAACCCCAATGCCATGGAGACGATTAAAAAGAACTGCATTTTCACCAATGTGGTTTTAACCCCGGAAAAAACTGTTTGGTGGGAAGGAATGGACGCCGACCCGCCGCAACAAGGGATTGATTGGAGAGGACTCCCTTGGACCCCGGAAAGCGGCGAAAAGGGGGCCCATCCCAATTCACGGTTTACGGCGCCGATCCAGCAGTGCCCTTCGGTTTCCCCGGAATGGGATAATCCCAAAGGGGTTCCGATCTCCGCGATTATCTTCGGCGGGCGCCGGGCGAAAGTGGCCCCCCTGGTTTACGAGGCTTTCAACTGGCAACACGGCACCTTTGTCGGGGCGACCATGGCTTCGGAGACAACCGCCGCCGCCATTCATGAGGTGGGGGTGGTCAGGCGGGATCCCATGGCCATGTTGCCTTTCTGCGGTTATAATATGGCTGAATATTTCCGGCACTGGCTGGAAATGGGCAAGCGGTTGACCCGGCCGCCCAAAATTTTTCACGTCAACTGGTTCAGAGTTAATAGTGACGGCCGTTTTCTTTGGCCGGGCTATGGCGAGAACCTCCGGGTTCTTAACTGGATAATCCAAAGATGCCAGGGCAAGGCGGCGGCCAGGGAAACTCCCATTGGTTTCTTGCCCAAGGCGAACAGTATTGATTTAACGGGGTTGGCCCTTCCTCCCGACGCGATGGACGAGTTACTCTCCGTTGATCGCGAGGCTTGGAAGGAAGAATGGGAAATGCAGAAGGAGTTTTTCCAGAAGTTTGGTGACGATTTGCCGGCGGAGATCCGCGAAGAACACGAGGCCCTCGGCCGGAGACTGGGGGTATAGGGCACGACGGCAGACTTGTCACCGGTCACCCGTTACCTGTGTTTTTGCCATGAGGAGCCCCGGGCGTTTCCTTCCGTTACGGCCCGGGGTTTATTATTGGCAAAAAACAATCAACCCTGAAAATACCGGGTATTTATGGCAGACAAAGGGAATATTTATGGCCTGTCTCCCGGTAACGGCGGGGAAGTGGAAATTTCCCTGTTTAATTTCGCATAAAACTTTGATACAATGAGATAAAAAGATTCTGCAGGGAGAAAACAGGATGAAACGGTATATCCCAATCCTATGTCTTCTCTTAATCTTCCAGGCGGTTTTTTTTCCGGGGACGGGGACCGGAGAGAACGGTCGCACGCTGGCCGTTAACTTTTCCGAGTATCCGTTGAGTCTGGATCCGGAAACGGTTCTTATGGACGCGGAAAAGATCCTCCTTGCCAACTTGCATGAAGGGTTGGTGGCCTGGAACAACGGAGTGCTGATCCCGGCGGCCGCCCAAAGATGGGAAGTTTCGGAGAACGGGAGAGTATACACGTTTTACCTTCGGGAAAGCTTTTGGTCCAACGGCGACCCCGTGACCGCCCATGACTTTCTCTCCACCTGGCAGCGGCTTCTCGCTCCGGACAGCTTGTTTCAGTACGGGTTTTTATTTGATCTTATTAAGAATGCTGAAGCATACCGCACGGGGCGGATAGATTCCTTTGCCGGCGTGGGCGTCCGGGCGGTGGACGAGAAAACTCTCCGGGTGGAACTGGAAAGACCGGCCGGGCATTTTCTTGTTTTGCTGACGTTGCCGCAATTTTTTCCTGCCCATCATAGATACAACAGCGGCGGGAGACCGGAAGAGAGAAGGGATTATCTCCCCGGTTTTTGCAGCAACGGACCTTTTCGCGTGCTCGAATGGGAACCCCGTGATTATGCCGTGCTCGTCCCGAACGAACATTACCTGAGGGAGCCGGTGACGTTGGAAAGAATAAAGATCACTTTTCTCCCCCCCGCCTCCGCCGTTTCCCTTTACGCTGTCGGACTGCTGGATTTGCTGGAGAATCCTCCCTCGTCCGCTTTCCCCCGGCACGAGCGGGATTTGGTACAGGTTTCCACCATGGGCACGGGCTATATTTACCTGAATCTCCGGCGCCCGCCCTTCCATAACCCCCTGGTCCGGGAAGCCCTGGCCCTGGCCATTGACAGGGATTATATCGCCGCGAATATATTGGGGTTGGACGGTATTCCGGCTACCGGACTGATTCCGCCGGGAATTCCCGACCGGGCCGGGAATGATTTCCGCAAGGCCGGGGGAGACCTTCTTCCGGCCATGGATAAAGAAAAAGCCCTGGCCCTGCTTTACCGGGCCGGGTACCCCGGGGAAGACGGCCTGCCCGAATTGGACCTGCTGGTGGTGGAAGGCAGTCTTTCCGAATTGACGGCACGGGCCGTCGCCGAGATGTGGGAGGCCAATTTGGGCTTTACCGTAAATTTAAAGGTTGTGAACTGGGTCGAGTACACCGAGCTTTGTACGACCGGGAGATTTTACACGGCCCGGGCGGGGTGGCTGGGCGATTATCCGGACCCGCTGGATTTTTTGGAACTGTTTTACTCCGGTTCCAAGGAGAATTTCTCCCGTTACAACAATCCCGAATATGACCGCTGGCTCTTACGGGCACAGGAGAATTTGGACGTGGCGGAGCGTTACCAAATTTATCACGCGTTGGAAGAGTTGCTTCTGAAGGATTGGCCGGTGATTCCGGTCTATTTTACGACCAAACCCTATCTTGTTTCTCCGGAACTTCAGGCGTTGGAGTTTTCCCCCCAAGGATACCCTTTGTTTAACACCGCCCGCTGGAAAAGGTGAGTAAAGCAATCCGGAGGGATGTCCGCATGACGCGACTGGGCAATAAGTCAACCCGTTTGCTGGTGTCTTTATTGATAATGCTCTGTTCTTTTACGGGCGCCGTAAAGGCCTCTTCTTCGTCCGGGGAGATCGAAATTATCGCCGGACAGGCGGAATTCGACCCGGAAACGCAGCTTTTTACCGGTCGCGGGGGTGTGGTCATGAAAAGCGGGGAGACGGTGATTAAAGCGGAGGAGGTTGTTGTGGACGGGGAAGGATGGATCGAGGCCGCCGGCGGCGTGGAACTCATCCTTCCTTCTTTACTTGTCCACGGGGAAAAACTTCGTTACAATATTCACGTGGAAACCGGGGAAATAGTGGAGTTTCAAGGAAGGAAGGACCAGACTTATTTCCGCGGTTCCCGGGGGGAGATTGCCGGGGCCAATCTCTATATCAAGGACGCGGCGTTTACCCGTTGTTCCCTGCCCGTGCCGGATTTGGAGTTCGCCGCCGGCGAACTCCGGATAGAAGAAGAAATAGTCAGCACCGGCTGGGGCCGGCTGCGGATTAAAGGGATTAGCCTGTTGCCCCTTCCCCCGTTGACCGTTTCGTTGGAGAAAAGCGACCAATGGCCTTCAGTGGAAGCCGGTATTGATCGGGAATGGGGAGTTTATTGTTCCGCGCATACTTCCTCCTCCCCGCTTCAGCGGGTGGCTTTAACAGCCGGAGCTACTGTAGGTACCACCGGCCGCGTCAGACTGGCGGCCGGACTGAACTGGCACCCGGTGGACCGGTGGCAACTGGGCGCCGGGTACAACTGGGACAACCGGGCCGGGGAAAATATGATCTATTCTCTTAAGTTTACAGGCGCCAAGAACCAATTTTCCGCCGATCTCACCAACAGCCGGCAAGAAGGGGGAGCTCCGTACGGCCGGAGTGATCTCCGGGTGGTCTTCCCCCTGGCTCCGCAGCTCCAGGGGGAAGTTTCCCAAAGCAGGACCTACCCGGGGAAAATAACCGGCCTTTCCAGCCTGAAGAACCCGGAGTCGGAGAGCTACAGCTTAAAAATGAGTAAAAAAGGACCCCGGTTATCCACCAGCGTCAGCTTAATCCACAGCCGGGGTAACCTGCGAGGGAGGGCCCTTCCCGGTTGGGGTTTGGAGACGGCCGTTCGCGGGAAAATCCCTTTGACCGCCGGCTGGGAATTGGCGGCCGCCGCTTCTTACCTGTGGGGGGAAGAAGAGGGATTATGGACAACCCGGAGGGTTGAAATTATAAAGGATCTGCATTGTTTCAAAGCGTCACTAGGGTATGATTTGCTGGAGGGAAATTGGGGGTTTTCCCTTAATCTTGCCTGGTAGGTTTTACCGGAGAAAGCAAAGTATGAGAGGAAAAGAGGAGGAATAGACTAAAGATGGCGGTTTAAATTTGTCGTAAAGAAAAAGTGGAGAGCGGTATGGATAATCTTCTGAACGATCTGTCAGGCGCCGAATGGTTATACTGGACGAGTACTATTTACCCGACCAACTATCCCCCCGATCCCACCCATTGTCTCCGGAAAAAGCACGGGGCCATTAAGCCCCCCCAGTTAATGGCGGAGATCATTTCTTTTTTCACCAAAAAAGGAGAAACGGTTTTGGATCCTTTCGCCGGGACCGGGAGCACGCTTTTGGGAGCGGCGATGACCGGAAGAAAGGCCATTGGCATTGAGTTGAACCCGGACTGGGTCAAGGTCTTTAACGATATTAAAAAGCATTACACCCTGAAAAAAAATATCTTCGTTCCGGAACCGGACGGCGAAAAAATCCAGGGCATCATGATTAACGGCGACTGCTTATCGGAACTGAAAAAATTTCCCTCCGAGTGTTTGGCGGCGGTGATTACCGATCCGCCGTACGGATGCCGCCACCGGGTGCGGTTTGTGAAAGAAACCAATTTTTCCATGTTTAATCACGGCGAGGAGAAAGATCTGGGCAACATGCCGGATTTCGCCGGTTACCTGGAGAAAATGTCGGAATTCGGGGAAGAAGTTAAGAGGGTTCTAAAACCGAAGCGTTATTTGGTTTTGCTGGTCGGGGACCGTTACCAGGACGGCGAATATTTCCCCTTAAGTTACAAAGTGGCGGAAAGAATACAAAAAGCCGGTTTTCAATGGAAAGGGATACGGATCTGGTGGAATCAGGCCACCAGACGGCCGTTAAAGCCTTATGCCGTCAAAAGATGTTATGTTCCGAACATAGTGCATCAGAATATTCTAATCTTCCGTAAAGGCTAGGAGGGGTGTTAAAGGTTCTCCTTTGCTGATGGGTCTTGGCAAAACTATTGAACCATGATATAATAACATCGGAAGCGCTCTTGAAGGCGGGGTGATATTATGGTACTCCAGCTCACCAAAGATGAAGTACTAAAAGTCTGCCAGGATTGCGAACATTTCCGGCAGCTCCCGCACAACATGTACTGTCACGCAGAGGAAACACCCAGAGAACTAAAGAATGTTCGCAAGTGTCAGAAATGGAACGATTATTTCGGAGGGACTTGCCTCTTCCGGGGGTAACCCCTGCACATGTGGAAAATACGGGCCTGTAGCTCAGCTGGGAGAGCGCTGCGTTCGCAACGCAGAGGTCGAGGGTTCGAATCCCTTCGGGTCCACCAACCAAATATTTTTCTATTGGGAAGTGGAGGTTTTCTTTTGAAACATATCAAGCTTGTCATTAATTCCGGTCTCCGGACAACGGTCAAGACCGGCGGATGCGGAGAATGCGCAAATTCCTGCCAGTCGGCCTGTAAAACTTCTTGTACGGTAGGAAATCAGAGTTGTGAGAACCAAAGATAAAAGCCCGGTTCAACGTTCCGGGCTTTTATCTTTTTACTTTGGAGACATTTTTCTCTTTGACGGTACAGCACGGGCGTCCCCTCGTTTTCAGCTCTCCGGCAGATTCAATTTTTTGAAGACCGAATCCATGACCTGAACGCCCAAAGCTTCGGCGACCACCGGGCACTTGGCCCGTAAAAGGACGTAAACAGCGGGATGGGGTTCTTCAATGGTTTCAAAGTTGGCGTGGCCTTTGGCAATGATTAAACCGGCCTGCTGGAAGAGGGAGAGAAATTCCCGGGAACAACGGGACCGGGGGACTCCCAAATCGCCGCATCCCGTGTCAATGATCTCCCCCACCTTATCCAAACCTGCCTGCAGGGCGTCACGATACAGGGCGTCATTGGCGGCGGGTTCTTTTTTGACCGCAATCTTTATTTCCAGATCCGGGCGGATTTTTTTAATTTCCTCCAGAAAAAGCCGGTCAAAAACGATCTCTCCGGCGTTGTCCGCAAGATAAAGAAGAGAACCGGTTTTGTCCAAATCCTGGCGGAAAGCCGCGTAATCACTGTAGGCCAGACCGTCTTTTAAAACGTCCGCAATCGTCTCTTCGATGTTGATCTCCGAGATAATTCCCAGGTCAATTTGGTTTCCCGCCACGGCGGCCAGAAGGGCGGTATAAAGGGGATCCTCACTGCCGGCGATTATTTTTTGCAACCGGGGATAGAGTTTCAAAGCCTGCCGGTTATAGTAATCCATCTCTTCCCGGTACGGGTCATGACTGTCAAGTTCCCGGCAGACCAGGCGGAAGAGATCGCTGGCTATTTCCGCCGGACTAAGCTCCCAATCGTAGTCAAGCAAAAAGCCCATGGCTTTCTTTAGCATCTTTTTTTCTGTCTCCGGGCCGGGGGTTATTCGTTTGGTTACCGCCAGGACCTGGTTTAAAGAACAGATAAGGCAAACGGGTTTTGCTTTCATTTTGTCACCAACTTTTGCGTAATGGAAACGGTAACGAAGATTTGTAACCATATATTATAATTACATATTATGCGGGGAGAATCAATGTCACCGGGTTGAAATCGGGGTAAACTTTTGGAAGCAGGCGGCAGTCTACCCGCAGCCACGGGTAAACCGCCGCCCGGGGTAACCGGGGCCGGGCGGGAAAAGTCACTTTAGTAACCGGCCGCCGTCAACAATAATCATCGTTCCGGTGATGTAGTCCGCTGCCGGCGAGGCCAGAAAAACGGCCACCTTGGCGATGTCGTCGGGTTGGCCGGGCCTTCCCAGGGGAATCATCTTGATGAACTCATCAATTGGGTTTTCCGCCTCTTTCTCCGCTGTCTTGCCCTTTTTATCTTGCTGTCTGCCTAAACCTTCGGTGATGATGGCGCCGGGGGCGATAGCATTGACCAGAATATTGTGGGGGGCAACTTCCAGCGCGAAGCTTTTAGTGAACATGACGACGCCGCCCTTGGAAGCATCATAAGCCGCCAGACCCACCATCGAGGGATGGATGCTGTCAATCGACGCGATATTGATGATTCTTCCTCCCCGGCCTTGCTTGATCATCTGCGCAGCGGCTGCCTTGGAGGCAAAGGCCAGTCCTTTGAGATTAACGGCGATCACCCGGTCAAAGACGGCCGGTTCCATCTCCAGCATTGGTACGATGGGGAAAATACCGGCGTTATTCACGAGGATATCCAAGGAACCAAATTCCGCCACGCACTTTTCCACCATCCTCTCCCCGGCATCATCTTGACTGACATCGACTGGCATGACCGCCGCTCTTCCCGGACCCGGCGGAAGCCTGCCCGCGGCGCTTTCCAGGGCTTTTTCGTCGATATCCGTGATGAGCACATTGGCGCCTGCTTCAATAAAACGCCGGGCGATGCCGAACCCGATTCCCATCGCCCCTCCGGTGATGATGGCATTTTTACCACTGATATCGAAGGGATTATTCATGGTCATCATAGGGAATCCTCCTCCTTTGCGGAGTTCTTATTTTATCTTTAATCTTAATCTATTATAAAAAACTTGGAAAATCGGTAACCTTGGTTACCAAAAGAAAATTATTACTTAAAACTTACATGGGGGGAAATTGGGGCCGGCGGCCAAAAGGGCCGAGGGAGTTTTTCGTCGTTACGGGAGGAAGAATCAATTTTAAAAGAGAATAAACAATAGTTCAGTGGATAAAACAACGCCGGAGGGAAAGGAAATGACAGCGCGAACGGGCCAGACGCCGCCGGTGAAGATCGGACAGGAAGTAACCGTGGCGATCAAGGACTATGCCCACCAGGGAGAAGGAGTAGGAAATTACCGGGGATTTACTGTTTTTGTTCCCGGCGCCTTGGACGGGGAAGAAGTAATAACCCGGATTGAACTGGTAAAAAAGAATTATGCCCGGGGCTCGTTGGTTGAAATTCTCAAGGCCTCGCCCCACCGGGTCGACTCGCCCTGCCGTCTTTATGGGAGATGCGGTGGTTGTCAGCTTTTACACCTGGATTACCCCGCCCAACTGGATTTTAAGCGGAAAAGGGTGAATGCGGTTTTGGAGCGTCTGGGTGGATTTAAAAACCCCCCGGTCCGCCCGGTTATTGGCATGTCCCATCCTTGGGAATACCGGAACAAAGTCCAATACCCCTTTGCCGTGGAAAACGGGAGGGTAATCGTGGGTTGTTATCAACAGGGAACTCACAATGTGATTGATACAAGCGAATGCCTCATCCAACATAATTTGAATAATAAAATCATGAATGCTGTCCGCGAGTTGGTGGAAGGGATGGGGCTTTCGATTTACAATGAAACGACGGGGGAGGGATTGCTCCGTCATATTTTGGTCAAAAATGGCTTCCAGTCGGGGCAGGCCATGGTGGTGCTGGTCACCAACGGTTGGGAATTTCCGGAAGGAAAAGAACTGGGCCGGGTGCTGGCCGGCCGTTTTCCGGAAATTCGGAGTGTGGTACAGAACATCAATACCACCAGAGGCAATGTGGTGTTGGGAGAACGCAATGTTGTTCTCTACGGTGAGGACGGGATTATTGACCGTCTGAATGACCTGGAGTTTAAGATCTCCGCCACTTCGTTTTTTCAGGTTAATCCGGCGCAAACGGAAATTCTCTACGAAAAGGCGGTAGAATACGGGGGATTAACCGGTAAAGAGCGGGTAATAGACGCTTACTGCGGGGTAGGGAGTCTCACGCTCTTTTTAGCCCGCCGTGCCCGGGAGGTTTACGGTGTCGAGGCGGTGGACGCCGCCGTTCGGGACGCCGAGGAGAACGCCAGGAGAAACAAGATTGATAATGTCCGGTTTGTAGCAGGAAAAACAGAGGAAGTCCTGCCGGGGCTCGCCAGGATTGGCATCGGCTTTGATGTGGCGGTGCTGGACCCGCCCCGCAGCGGTTGCCGGAAAGAGGTTTTGGCGACTCTGGCCGCGATTGGCCCCGGACGCATCGTCTACGTCAGTTGCAACCCCAGTACCCTGGCGCGGGATCTGCGAATCCTGGTCGATGAGGGTTACTGGCTCCAAGAGATTCAACCGGTTGACATGTTCCCCCACACCTTTCATGTGGAGACGGTTGTTCTTTTGTCCCACAAAAGAACTTGATGATTTTATCTGCGTAAAGATAAATTTGTCAAGCAATAGACAAAGGATGCCTGACATAGTTACATATAAGTTGATTCAGCAGTATGTTGAGGAGCATTACGGATTCAAGGTTCATACAGCGTATGTTGCGGAAGTAAAAAGAAAGCTGGGTTTGCCAACATACCCAGCTCCCAATGCAGTAGCACGAAGAAAATATCGTTATTATTCAGTGCCCCAGTATAAAGAAGAAGCTATAATAGACGCCTTAAATACTTCAAGGTTATTGATTAAACTTCTTGACGGTTTTATTCGTCAAGGAGTTTTTATTTTATCCGCACCCATAAAGGGTCAATAAAGCTCTGTAAGCGTCAGGGTTTCTATTATCTAGCCATTCTTCTAAATTTGCCACAATTACACGTTTGTCAAAGTTGACTATATCGTCGTCACATTCTCCGGGTGGATGCCAGTAGGCACAGCCCAAAGCGGTAAATCTCTTGTATGTTTCACTAGCGACGTCTACATCCTCATAAGCTGCACAATACCGGTTTTGGAGACCCCCTCCCGCCCATGTCACCCGCTCGCCTCCCGACCCCTTACTTTAAGCGGCTTTCAGCCGCTGGTAGGATTTACCTTCATGCTTTAGCCGTTACCTTTTCTTGTATCACAGTGTTTGACCGAATCGTTACCAATGATATCCAGCTTTAGGATGGCATTCCTTTACAAAAACTGCTGTAAAGCCACGACCTCCTCTATACCCCTTCCTCCGTTGGTGATAATAGCTATTAAGCCCCCTAATTGATTTGGACAAATAGTGTGTGTCTGATAGAATCAATTTGGGAGTGATTTAAGTGACCAGACAGTATACTAATGAGTTCAAGGCTCAGGTACTAAAAGAAGTCCAGGAAGTAGGTAACGCTGCACTGGTAGCGCGTCGCTATGAGTTGTCCAAGAACACCGTCTATACATGGATGCGCGCTGCTCGCAGACGCGGATCAACGGAAGCTCTTTCAAGGAACTTACAGTCCCGTACCTCTGAACTAGAAAAACGATTGGAAGAGGTCAGTAGCGAGAACGACCAGCTAAAGCGCATTGTAGCTGAAAAGGAGCTCGAGTTAGCAATACTGCGAGAACTGAGGGACAAGACAAACCCTCGGTAGCCGACAAAGTTGACGTTGCAGAGCGGTGGATCAGCAAAGGGTTTAAGACTAGTCTGGTCCTTGGCTTTGTCGGCTTATCCCGCTCTACTTACTACGCAGTCATCGACCGCAAAGATGATGTTAAAGAGGCAGCGAACGAACACCCGGTCTCCGGAAAAGCAGCCGCAGGCCGCCCTGTTCCAGGTTATTCCTACACCTTTGATGGCCGCAGAATACCAGATGAAACCATCAAGTCCTGGATTTGTACTCTTATTGAAGGTGATGGATTCCCCTATGGCTATAGGAAGCTTACCGTCTGCCTGAAAGAAGATTATTTTCTACGTATTAACCACAAGAAGGTATACCGACTTTGTGCCGAGCTAGGAGTGCTCCGGCCGCAACGTCGAATCAAGCGGCGCCACCCGAGGCGCATAGCAAAACACATGCAAGTAGATGCTCCCAATCAGCTTTGGGAAATGGACATAAAATACGGCTACATCGCCGGGACAAAGCAGTTCTTTTTCCAGTTGTCCCTGATCGATGTCATGGACAGGGAAGTCATCAGCTACCATTTAGGCTTAAGGTGCACTGCCATGGATGCAGTAAGCTCTCAGACAAGCCGATGAAATCTGGACATAGAAAGAACCACTAGATTACCGATAGTACGCACTGACAACGGGCCTCAGTTCATCGCTAAGGTTTTCGCCAGGGCATGTGAGCAGCTAGGGCTAGAGCATCAACGCATTCCAGTGAAGACTCCGAACATGAATGCTCATATTGAATCCTTCCATGTTTATGGCAAAATAGAAATAGAGCAAATGGCAAGATAGAAGTCTAGCGGAAAAATGGAAAAAATCCATTGCCAGCACCCTCAAAAAAGATTACCCTTCTAATTAGCCATCACACAAATTAGGGGGGTAAAGAAAGGATGTTGACAATGGACGAAATCAATCATATCAAATATTTGCGTGATAGGAAAGGCCAATCTTTAAGGGAAATCGCAAGAGAGACCGGACATGCTTTCGAAACCGTAAAGAAATATGCCGAAAAACAAGATTTCAACATCGCTCGCCGCAAGCAAAGGCGAAAAAGTAAGCTCGATCCCTACAAGGCAATAATTGATGAATGGCTAACCAATGATTTAAAAGAAAGACCAAAGCAAAGACATACCGCCAAACGAGTATATGACCGCTTGCAAGAGATGTATGGGATAGGATTCAAGGTCTCTGAGCGTACAGTGAGATACTATGTATCGGCTAAGAAAAAAGAGTTATATACCAATAATGATTGCTCTATTCCTCTTGAACATTCTCCTGGGAAAGCCCAGGCGGATTTCGGGGAGGCTGATTTCATTGAAAACGGTGAAAGATTTACCGGGTTGTATCTAACACTCTCTTTCCCCTACAGCAACGCCGGGTTTACGCAGGTTTTCAAAGGCCAAAACCTGGAATGTCTCGAAACCGGGTTAAAGAACATCTTTGAATATATAGGTAAAATACCGGGAGGTATTTTGTTTGATAACCCGCCAACCATCGTAAAAAAGGTCTTAGAATACGGCAAACGAGAAATAACAGAAAACTTTAAACGATTCGCCCTGCATTATGGCTTTAAAACGAACTTTTGCAATCCAGCGCGCGCTCAAGAAAAAGGGCATGTGGAGAACAAAGTCGGTTACAGCCGCCGGAACTTTTTTGTGCCAGTTCCCGAGTTCAAAGATCTTGAGGAGTTTAATAAAGACCTCCTCGAAAAGGCTGTCCAGGACATGCAGCGGAAGCATTACAAAAAAGGAAAATTGATTGCCGATCTGTTTGCCGAAGATCTAGCGGTGATGCATAATTTACCGGAAACTCCGTTTGAAATCGGCCGGTACAAAAAAGTCAAAGCTGATAAATATGCCAAGGTTAGATTTGACAACAAACAGTATTCAACATCGCCCATCTTTGCCGGCAAACAATTATGGATAAGAGCCACCGCCCAGGAAATTATCGTCATGGATGAAGATTGGCACGAAGTCATCAGACATCAGCGCTTATACGGCAAAAAACAAGAAGCAATGAACTGGGTCCCCTATCTACAGCTGATGGCAAAACGACCTACAGCCTTAAAATACACGGCTTTCTTTCATCAGTTACCGGAGATTCTCCAAGAATACTTTGCGCAATGCCATTACCCGCAGAAGAAGGCCTCTTTAAACATCTTGCGCAAAATGGTGGAAGAAACAGATCTGGAAACAGCAACTTCCGCCTTTGAACAGGCATTAGACCAAGGAGTATCCGACCCGGACAGTATCTGGCTTACCTTTTACCGGATGAACAATCCCACAATTGAACTGCCTGAGCTAACGCTAAAAGAGAGTACGCCTCAACTTCCGGCCTTTACGACCGATACCGCGCTTTATGATCTACTCTTAATGAAAGGAGCGGTATCATGCAAGAAATAATTGCCAAGTATTGTCGAGAGCTCCGCTTAGGTCAAGGGTTTGTGGAAAATTACCCAACCATCGAAGCCGATACTCATGAGCAGTTTTTATTAAAACTGCTCCAAATGGAGGTTGAACGTAGAGCTATACATAGGAAAAATCGATTACTAAAACAAGCTGGTTTCCCGGTAATTAAGACCTTTGCCGGGTACTCCTTTGCTGAGATTCAAATTCCGAATAGCTTGGAGATGGAATCACTTAAAACCGGGGCTTTTATTGGAAACAGAGAAAACTTAATTCTTTATGGACCACCTGGCACCGGCAAGACCCATTTAGCTACTGCTATTGGCATAGAGGCTTGTAATAGCGGAAAAAGGGTAAAGTTTTTCCGTACAGCCACATTGGTTAACCTGTTACTGGAAGCTAAAGCTGCCGGCAATATCAAAAAGGTTTTTCGGCAATTAGAGAAAACAGACCTTTTAATCTGTGACGAATGGGGCTATATCCCTTTCGAAAAATTAGGAGCCCAATTACTTTTCCAAGTAATCTCCGAATGTTATGAGCAAAGGAGCGTGATTATCACCACCAACATCGAATTCAGCAAATGGAATGGGATCTTCTATGATGAAAAACTAACCACTGCTCTGATCGATCGACTTGTCCACCATAGCCATTTGCTGGTTTTTACGGGCACCAGTTACCGGCTGAAACACTCTACCATTAATTGCTAATTATGGAAATGAGGGTGCTAGAAAAATTATTTGCCGAATGCTAGATTTTCTACTTGCCAAATACATCCGGCTTTTCTGAGCTTCCAGGATGCATACTGTCAAGTGAGCGAGTACATGCGTTACTACAACGAGCGCCGTCGTCATGGGAGTCTGAGAGACAAGCCTCCCAGAGAATACCACAAAGCAATCATGAGAAACGATTTGAAACCTGAAGTTATTGCTGCATAATGTCCAAAGTTAGGGGTTTGAACCGATAGTTATACATCAACAGAGAAAAGTATACAAGTCTATTTGGCAAAGTTAAACATGGGATTGCACAAGTTGCTGCTCTTCTAGAGAGATCTTTAACTCTGCTCTTTCAACAAAGACAGGCACGTCATGGATATGTTTGTTCATAACAGGTATTTGAATGGATTGAATGATAGCTCGATTCCTTTATATCCTTGTATCATTGTGCATGATAGGGTAGGTATTGCACGTATTCTATTATTCTGTACAAAACAGGCCTATGAAGTACATGATCAAACAGCGTCTTATGTGTTGCTTTTAGTTTCTTCCGAATTCTGTTCTAATGAGGATGAAATTGACTATCGATGTAGAAATAATATATAAGCTACAGGCATGAAGCTTTGTAAATCGTTTAAATAGGTTTTCGCTGTGACCATCCTCCCGGCCCTTGTGGAGAAAGGCCGGGAGGAGTCAGAGAAAAGGAAGAAAGAAAGGCAAGGTGAATAGCGATGAGCACTCCTCAGATAAAATTCCAACAACTTCTGCGCGAATTATTTCAATTTGACTGTGCTGACCTGGATTTCGGCATCTACCGCATCATGAACTTCAAGCGGGCAATCATCGAGCGCTTTATCTCCGAGGACCTGCCGCGCTTGGTGAACGATGAGCTAAACAAGGGGGCACTGGCTGCGCAAAGTCAAGCTACACAAGAGCTTGAAGCTGCCCGGAAAAAGGTGCTGGAAGCGCTGGGCGAGGGTGCTCTCGACGCTGATGGCAATTTAGCCGAGAAATACCGTGAGACAAAGGCAGGAAGAGAATATCTTGTTGCGCAGGAACGGGCTAGATCCGCAAAGGGCCGCGAGGCGCTGGAGATGGCTATCTACAACCATCTTTATTCCTTTTTCAGCCGCTACTGGCAGGACGGCGACTTCATTTCCAAGCGCCGTTACTCCAAAAAGGAACGCTACGCCATCCCCTACAATGGTGAGGAGGTCTATCTTTATTGGGCCAACTACGACCAGTATTACGTCAAGACCGGTGAGTACTTCACTGATTATACATGGAAGGCTCCCAATGGCGTAACTGTACACT
>JAZIHH010000015.1:0-7053 GCA_036678685.1 Bacillota bacterium | reverse complement strand
TCCGAATACCAGATTAGATCTTCCGGATTTTGTCTCTCCTTCCCTGAATCTTACTACGAGATGGGAGTCTCGCCCTTCCAATCTTATTTTCAAATAATATGGAATCTGTCTCCACCACCGGCGGCGGTCTTACCCTCAGTGCCACGGATCTGGTGCTGCCGGGACGGGACGGGTTTGACCTGGTGATCATGAGAAATCTATGATTCCACCTTCGCCCAGCAGGAGAAGATTATCGAAGCCAACAATGAAGTGGATAACAAAGGCTACCGGAAAACACCGGTTGATACCTTCGGCAACGGTTGGGCGCTCAATATTCCCTGGATCGAAAAAACGGATAAAGGACGTTTTCTCCGCCTGCCGGAGGGACAGACAATAAAGATTGAGTTTAAAAACAAGAAGTTCGTTTACCACAAGGGTATACACTTTACCTTGGAACAACCGACCAAAAACGGCCCGTATTATCTGACCATGAAGGACGGGACCAAATACGAGTTTGATTCGGCCGGAAAGGTTAAAAAGAAAATATCACCCAGTGGAAAAAATGAGATCAGTTATAATTATTCCGGCAGGCAATTGAGTTATATCATTGACTCCCTGGGCCGCAGGGTGGAATTTACTTATCAAAACAATGCAATTACCAAAATCAAGGTGGACGAGCGTTCTTTGGAGTATTTTTATGACGAGAACGGCAATTTAATTGAGGCCCGGGACCCGGAAGGGAGAAAAACCGGTTATAACTACGAGACTTTTGCAAATTTGGAGACGGGGTTTAAATACCGGGTGTCAAGAAGAGTAGAAGGCACAGCAACTAGTGAAACAGGTGAAAGCAACGATATTAGAGGGAGCAGTTCGGGTAGTAGCGATACTCTTACCACCTATACGGTGGATTTACTAACAAATATCACTTATCCCACCGGCGAGAGTTCCGGTTATTCGTATACGCTTTATGACCAAAAAGCTTCCGAAACTTGGAGTTCCACAACAACCACACGAGAAACAAAGCGGGTAACTCATAATGGGGAAAAAGTTAGAGTAACCTATGAATATACCACTACAACGAGTGGGTCTGCCGTGTACGCCGGGCAGAAGATTGTTGTTACCGAACATGCGGTGGCAGGGAAAATCACCAGGTATACTTATGAGTTAAATGAACAAGTGGGAAGCCCTAGAAGTTCAAACAGTTTCCTCCCAAAAAACAGCTATATATCAGCCTGCAAGATCGAGGAGGGTTTTATACATAACGAAGCATGGTTCCCGGCCGGAAAAACGATCGAAGAAGAGTTTCTCCACATTCAGGGCAACAAATTGGTGAGTGTTCCAACATCAGGGTTATACATGAACATTATTTCTTTTCAAAGAGACTATGAGGGGGTACTTTTAGTAACACGGAAAACCAAGATTGACGGCGGGAACGTTGAGGTGGAAAAAGTCACTTACGAATATGACTTGCCAATCCGTGCCGTGACCCAGGAAACATATTACCGGGGCGGGCAGGTCATTTACCGGATAATCAGCCAGTACGACGATTGGGGGAATCTCACCTACCGGAGAGATACCAGCCGGGAGTTGGTGGAAGAAATGACCTACCATAACCACGCCCGGATTAAAAATCTGGTGAAGACGAAAGAGGTCAAAAATTATAATCCGTTGATCGGAAATTATTCCACTGTCACCACCACATACTACTACAACGATGATCTCGGTAAACCGGAACGGATAGAAGAGAATGACGGGGAAGAGATTTATACCACACTTTTCACTTACCACAACAACGGCAACCTGGCGACCCGTACCGAACCCAACGGACTTCTGACCAAGATTTTTTACGATGAGAAAGACGCTTTTCCGACTAAAAAAGAGATTCACGGCGTCGAAGATGCCGACGGCAATACAACGGTGATTGAAACCTACTACGGGTATAATTGGCAAACCGGGATGAAAGAGTGGGAGATCGATCCCCGGGGTTACGAAACCAAATACGAGTACGACAAACTCAACCGGCTTGTTAAAGTTATTCTTCCCGATGAAGAAGGGCGGGAGGTAGTCCGGGAATACGAATTTGACGATGATAACAACACCTGTCTTTACTGGGACGAGGAAGAACGGGAGACCTTATTTATTTTCGACGGTTTGGGACAGTTGACGGAGATTGTCAAATACCTTGATATAACAAAATATCCCAACAATAATTATAACGAGATTAGGACCAAATACGAATATGACCCCCTGGGCCGGATCGTAAAGGTAATTGATCCGCGGGGTAGTCTGCCCGGGAATAACCCGGAGGATTACACCACCCGCTATGAGTATGACGGCCTGGGCCGGGTAACTAAAGTGATTTATCCCCGCACAGCTTCGGATATAACCAACCCATGCGTTACTTTGGAGTACGACGATACCACCAACACCGTGACCATAATCGATGAAAACGGTGACCGGGTTATTGAACGGAGCGACTGGGCGAACCGGCTGGTTGAGGCGAAGCAATATAACACTTTCGAAGGTACCACCGAAATCTACACCTGGCAGTTTATTTATGACGCGTTGGGGAATAAAATCGGGCAGGTAAATCCCCTTGGCCATGTAACCAACCAGTATTTTAACGCCCGCAGCCTGCTGACCAAGATAGAATTACCGCAGGTTCCGGCGGTTTTGCCCGGCAGCGAACAACCGGTTAACCACCGGCCCACCTTAACCTTTGAATATGATGAGATGGGCAACCGGACCGCGGAGACCAGCGCCTTGGGGAATGCCGTGGATCCGGACGGGTACAAAATAGAGTATGAATACGACCGATTGGGACGTTTGCTCAAGACTATTGCCAAAGCCACAGATCCTTTCACCGGTGAAAAAGAGGTCATTGTCACCAAACACTACTATGACCCGGCCGGGAACCGGATAAAGACCGTTGATCCCAACAACGGGGAATGGAAGTATGACTACTCGGCCAGGGGATGGCTGGTGAGGGAAGAGGACCCGGAAGGCAATGTCACCCGTTATCGTTACGACAGAGTGGGGAACAAAACCCATGAAACCGACCCGCGGGGAAGTGAGAACAGGGACGCCTTTACGACAGTCTATCATTACGACGACCTGAACCGGCTCTATCTAACCGAATTTCCCGACGGTACCTCTGTTGAGTTTGCCTACGATCCGGCCGGGAACAAGATAATGGAACGGGACGCCAACCAAGTGCAGACAACTTATGTGTACGATGCCCGTAACCGGGTGGAAAAAGTCTTCGACAACCGCGGCCGGCTTCAGTTGGAGTACAAATACGACCCCAAAGGCAACCTTATTGAAGAAAAAGATGCACTGAACAACATCACCCGACGGGAGTACGACAGTCTGGGCCGGCTACGCCGGGTCATCTACCCGGCCGGCAACCGGGAAAGCTTCTCCTATGACGCCCTGGGGAACCGGACTGAGGTCGCGGACGGGCGGGGAAACATCACCCGTTACACCTACAACAGCCTGGGCTGGTTAACAACCATAAGAGATCCTTTGTGGAACGTGACCGAATACCGCTATGACCCCAATGGTAATATGGTGGTGATGGTGGCGGCCAACGGGTTGACAACCGTTAACCGGTATGACGAGTTAAACCGGTTGGTAGAGCGGACCGATCCCCCCGGCTTTACCACCCTCTTTAGTTATGACGGCGCCGGGAATCTCCTGCAGAAAAAAGACCCCCGGGATACCATTTGGAACTATGAATATTTTGCCAACCACCTTCTAAAAAAGTTACACTTAACCGGAGCGGACAACTCCGAATACGAAGTCCGTTACCAATACGATGCGGCGGGAAACCGGAGACTGGTTGTTGATTCCAAGAACACCATCCGGTATAATTATGATGAAACCGGTCAGTACAAGCCGGATCCCTTGCACAGAATAAATTCAGTGGACCGGTTCTTTGACGGGTCCGTTTACCGGACAGAGTACCGTTATGATCCCGCCGGGCTTCTTACCGGGATTAAGTACCCGGATGCCCAAGCATGGCTTGAATACAAGTACAACAACTTGAACCAGCTGCAAGAAGTAGTAGGTTTTACCACTCCCCAGGGCATCACATACGAAACAGACGGTGTCGTCAGCAGCCTGAACCTCTCCAACAACATCGTCACTGCTTTCAACTATGACAATAACCGCCGGCTGCTTCAATTGGCAACTTCCGGACCGGAAGAAATATTGAAACTTGACTATACTTATGACGAAAACAACAACATTACCCGTCTCAACGACCGGCTCTATCAATACGACGCGAGAAACCAGCTAACCCGGGCTTATACCCCCGACCGGTTCCTGGAAGAGGAAAAAACCCCGGGCAATCTCGGCATACAAAGTGGAGATTACCTCGGCCGCACCTGGCTAAACTTTTACACCGACCCCGGCGCCGTGGTCGGGATTGATTACAACGCGTCCAGTATCGGAATTGACTTTGGCCACACGGTGCCGGCAGTGAAAAAGATCGTGCTCGCCCCGGGGAAAGAGTACCAAGACCACCGGGTGCGTGCCGAAACTTTGGACCTTTTTTACTCCAACGACAACAGCACTTACATGCTAATCCCTAGAGAGAACTGGACCTACGTGCAGGACGAGAACGGGGTGATCACACTTACGCTTGAGGAAACGCTCTCCGCCCGCTACTTAAAGGTCCATGTGAAGTTCGACGACCGGGACCTGGACTTTAACCCGGTCGACCGGGCGACGTTCCTCAATGAACTGGCCAAGATGCTCCGGGTTTACCAGGAGGCCTCTTCGCGGACGGAGGAGTACCAGTACGATGCCGTGGGGAACCGGACAGAGCTGCGGCTGGAGCTCGTCCAGACCTTCTATTACACCTACAGTTACTACGAAAACTCCGATCGGTTGAAGACCGACGGCAAGTACGCCTACGCCTACGACGCCGCAGGGAACCTGGTGAAAAAGGGGAACACATTCACGATCAGCGGGGAGACGGTGAATTTTGTCATCTCCGGGGAAGAAGTGGAGTACTGGGAGTACGAATACGATCTCTTGAACCGCTTGATAGCGGTACGAAAGAACGGGGCGGTAGTGGCAGAGTACGGTTACGACCCGGAGGGGTTCCGGGTGATACGAAGGGCCCGCGGGGAGACAACCCATTACGTGTTTGAAGGCACGGAACCGGTCTTTGAAAAGAACATCACCACCGGGGAACAGCGTTCCTACGTGTTCGCCTTGGGTAAATACCTGGCCCGGGTGGATGGGGCGATTGGCGATCCGGAGGCGCCGGTGTATTACATGCACACGGACCACCTGGGCAGTATCCGGGCGGTGACAGACGAAGCCGGCACGGTGGTATGGAGCGTGGACTATTTGGCCTTCGGGACACGGTTCGGAGAAACCGTGGATGCCAGTTTCGAGCAGTGGAAGGGCTTCACGGGTAAGGAGTATGATCCGGATACGGGACTGTATTACTTTAACGCTAGGTGGTATGACCAGAGTATTGGCAGGTTTATTTCGGAGGATACTTATAAGGGAGAAATCAGTGATCCGAGGACTTTAAATTATTATATCTATACTTTCAATAATCCCCTTGTATATATTGATCCGACGGGTAATACTCCACGAAGCCATAAAATTTCTGATGAACATTATCTGTTTTATAATCCAGGAAGATTGTTTGAATTATATGAAATAGCTGCAAGTGCGATACACTTTACTGGTTATTTTGCAGATAGAGATAGAAAAACAAAAAGAGTCTCTTATTTATTAAAGCAAGAAGAGAGTTTACTTAAAGCAACAGAGACCGGCAGAAGTTTATTGTCACCCATAACTAATCTTGCAGCACGACTACAGAAGATTCAGTATAAAAGAGCAGTAGGAGACTCGATACCGTTAAAGTGTATAGCTACAGCTGGCAGAATATCTCAATTTGCAGGCTATGCTTTAACTGGTATTGATCTTTATGATTATATTTTTTCTAAAGACTACAAAGGCCGCAGAGACTATATTTATGATCAATTAGTAGATAAAATCGTAGGGTATCATTTATCATCAGCAACACATGAAGCCATAGAAATAAAATATTCTTACGCAAGATATCGAATAGAGCAGCTAATTGATGAAGGCCAATTGACTTATAGAGTAGGCTTTTTTGGTATCGGTGATGTAACTGACTATAATCTCTCTCCTGAAATAAAAAGTCAATTGATTTTTGAGCTAGCAGTTCTTTCAGCCTTTATGGTAGACGAAGGATTGGAAAGTATGTATATGTTTGATGTGGCATTCCCAACATCCACATTAGGATTGGGTTCTAAACCTTTGATATGGGATTTAGTTGAAAAAAGTAAAATAAATACTGAGGAAATTGATTAGTGTTAGGTGGATTGATATGAATCATATTAATATCTTAATTATTATTCCTTTATCGATAATACTATTGAACATAATATTATGGCTTAAAACAAAGCTCTCTTTTTATTACAGTTCTCGCAAAGACAAGATAATAGGATTTATATTAGCGAATGCAGTGTTTCTTATAGGAATAATTTGGTATCTCATTAAAGAATTTAAAAAACCATAGGAGCATTCCTGTATTGAAATCAAATGAACTTTGAAAAGACGAGTACCTCCTGTTAGAATACTGGGTGTAAGCAAGTTACCCCTAACAAAATAAGACTAACAGAGGAGGTACTCAATATGAAGTATAGCCAAAATGAGAAGATTGCGCAAGTCACAGAGAAGACTTTAATTGTGGGTGTAGACGTAGCCAGCATGACACACTTTGCCAGAGCTTTTGATTTCAGAGGAATTGAGCTTGGGAAGATAATAAGAATCAGTAATGATGTCCAGGGATTCCGTTTATTCAAGCTCTGGGTGAATGAATTGAAAGGAAAATACAACAGGGATACTGTTATGGTAGGGATGGAACCCACGGGGCATTATTGGTTTAACTTCGCCCAGTTTCTTAAGGATTCGGGCATACGAATCGTATTGGTTAACCCGTTCCATGTCAAGCGGAGCAAAGAATTGGACGACAACAATCCGACCAAAAATGACCGTAAGGATCCCAAGACCATAGCCATG
>JAZIHH010000014.1:0-12865 GCA_036678685.1 Bacillota bacterium | reverse complement strand
TATTTTCCCCGGCGGCAGCGGGGGCGCTATTGCCACTGCCTTGGGGATTGACGGCTGCGGCGAGGTTGAAAAATTTGTGAAAAACGGCGGCGGAGTGATTGGGATCTGCGCGGGCGCCTACCTGATCGCCAAAGGCTATAGTAATGAAACTTCCTGGTTGGAACTGATCGACGCCGAGATCCTGGATGTGGCCAACTGGGCACGGGGTACCGGAAATGTACGGGTGAAGGTGGAAGATGCCACGCATCCGGTGACGGCCGGATTTGAAGGTGTATTGACCGCTTATTATTACAACGGTCCCCTTCTGGCCGTAGAAGAACCACCGGGGGAATCGTTTTTCCAAAAGTTATTGGGATTGTTCAAACGTAAAAAAGAGACAGTGGAAACAGAACCGTTACCTTACGATATATTGATGACCTTTATCAGCGCGGTGCAGCCGACCGAAGCCGGCCAACGGATGATCGGCACGCCGGCACTGGTGACCGCCGAATACGAAGAGGGACGCTGCGTATGGTTTAGTTTTCACCCGGAGCTTACTTCCGGTATGGAAAAACTACTGTTGCAGGCAGCGATTTGGGCGGCCAATTAAAGACAGGGAGTAAATAAAGACATGGATTACCGGCAGTTATTATCAGCTGTGGAAGAAGCGAGGGAAAAAATCTTTTCTACCTACAGGGATCTGCATGCCCTACCGGAACCGGCCTTTCAGGAAAAAAAGACCTCCGCTTATATCGCGCAACGGCTGCTCAAAGCAGGATATGAAGTGAAAACCGGGTTGGCGGGGGGAACCGGCCTGACGGCCGTTTCCCCCCGGGCAACCGGGCCCTTCCTTGGCCTGCGGGCGGATATCGACGCCCTCCGTCATCAAATAGACGGACGCATCGTTAATATTCATTCCTGTGGGCATGACGCCCATGCTACCATGGTTTTAAGTGCAGCGGAAATTGTGAAAAAAGAATATCCGGCGTTGGCGGAGAAAACCAAGTTTCTTTTTCAACCGGCGGAAGAAATCGGGCAGGGCGCTAAAGCCATGTACAACGACGGGGCGATTGATGACCTGTCTGCCCTGTTCGGCATCCATCTGCGGCCGGCTGCGGAAACAAAATTGGGGACAGCCACTCCGGATCTGTCTCACTCCGCTTCCATAAGCCTGCAATTTACGGTCACCGGCAGGGCTGCGCACAGCGCCCGGCCGCATCAAGGGATAAACGCCGCCGACGCTGTGGCGGTGATCACCGGTTGTGTTAATGCGGTGAAACCTAATCCTTTGCAATGCGCTACGGTCAATGTGGTCCGCCTACAGGCCGGCGGCGGCAGCAATAATATTATTCCCGAATCCGGAGAGGTTGTAATCAATATCCGGGCGGAAAACAACCAATTGGGCGAGGAGTTGCGCGAGGAAACCGTACAAGCGGTTATGCGCGGCGCCGCTGCTGTTGGCGCTACAGCCGAACTGACGGAAGAAAAGCATATTCCGGCGGCGGATAATCACCCCACTGCTGTTGAAATAGGTAAAAAGGCGATCACTAGTGTTCTTGGCCGCGAAGGGGTATTAGACCGACTGGTCAGCCCCGGAGGTGATGATTTTCACTATTATCCTCTTTTGAGGAAAGGCCTTAAAGCTACTTTTATCGGTTTGGGGGCGGATTTCAAACCCGGTCTTCACCATCCCAAGGCCACGTTCGATTTAGAAGCTTTGATTATCGGGACAAAGATCCTGGTCATGGTGGGCTGGGAGTACCTGCAAAATGAGGAGCATTTTTTGAGACAACTGGTTTGAGGAGGAGTAACCGGTGAAACTGGTTTTGGGTGTAGACGGGGGCGGGACCAAAACCGCCTGCGTGCTGGCGGATACAAGCGGAAGAATCCTTGCCACCACGGTTGCCGGACCGTCAAATTTTCTTTCCATGTCCGGCGGGGTTGAGGAAGTTACGAACCTTCTCAAACAGGCGATTGCCGAAGTGCTAAACAAAGCAGGCGCCACCGAATCCGATGTGGAAATAGCCTTTTTCGCCATGGCCGGGGTGGGACTCAACGGTAAAAGCCGGGCTATGGAAAGGATTATCAGCGGCCTGCCGGCACTGAAAAATTGTGCCTACGATATTGACGCTGTTGCCGCTTTGGCAGGCGCCACGACAAAAGAGTGGGGGGTAGTAACTATTTCCGGAACCGGCTCCATCTCCATCGGGATTAGCCGGGAAGGCCGGCGGACGCGGGCCGGGGGATGGGGTTATTTAATCGGAGATGAAGGCAGCGGCTATGATATTGGCCGGAAGGGGTTGCAGGCGGCCGCCCGGGCCTATGACGGGCGTGGAACAGCAACTTTGCTCCGGCGAAAGGCGGAAGAGTATTACTCCCTTGATTCTTTGGATAAGTTTCGTGCCTTTCTATACCGGAACTCGGGTGAAGAGAAAAAAATCATCGCTTCCTTTGCCCCGCAGGTAATGGCGGCCGCGGAAGAAGGCGACCGGACAGCGCAGGAGATTTTGGCTCATGCCGGCCGGGAACTGGCATTAAGTTCCGCGGCGGTAATACGGGAACTGGGGTTAACCGATACACCCACAACAGTAGCAGCCTGCGGGGGGGTTCTTAGCCGGAGTGAACATGTTTTCTCTTCACTGCAAGAAGAGCTGAAAAAAATAATACCCTTAGCCAAAGTGGTAAAACCGCAATATTCCCCAGTTATAGGTGCGGTTATTTTGGGCTTCAACAAGCTACAAATTCCTGTAACTCAGGAAATTCTGTACAACATAGAAAAGACAGGAGGGAGGCTGATATAAGCTGATATAACAGGAAAAATTACTGCCAAAAGGTGAGGGTGATGTTATTTGGGTTTCGTTGGAAAAGTTGTCTATCAGTAAGAATCAAAAATAGAAGAAAAAATTAGGGGGTAAAAAAGTGAAAAAACAATTACGGACAATACGGTTTTTGACAGTGTTGCTGTTGGTATCGATGTTGTTGATTACCGGCTGCCGGAGTACAAAACCCGGCGGTAAAGGCGGTGGCGGTGGCGATACGCCAATAGTAGAAGGATACACCGGAGATGAAGTTCTTGACATCGCGGCGGTTCTGGGCTTGGGCAACGGCGAACAGTATCCGGAAACCGTAACAGTGGGCGGTAAACAGATCTCCTTAGCGGATTCCGTTTATCTGATGGCTAAGTGGTTAGTACTTTTTGACGGTACGAATGCAGAGACGGATCAACCGGGGAAAGTCCCGGAAATTGTTCCCTACAAGCAGATCAGCCTTCCCAACAAAGTGACACCAGGCAAGACCGACGGAGTAGTAGTGTGGTATAATGTTAATAAACTGGCGAAAGATATAGTGGATGCTCTTGACGTCGATCCGCAAATACCCGATGAGATTACCGTGTTGTGGCATCCCTTCGGCACCGGCAACTGGTCTGCTATTAAAGATATGCCTGCTACAGAGGAAATACTCGGTATCAATATCGTCATCAGCATTTTGGCACGCTCAATCAACTGGGCCAAAGACCATAACTGGATGTTCGCGAATTACGCAGGAGTTCGCGGCGGCGACTTGCCGGCTTCCTGGCCTAAACCGGCTGAAGACCCGGTAACCTACGTCCTGACTCTGGCGGCGGCGCCGGCGGACGGCGGGGTGGTAACGGATAATACCAACGCCGGTCCTTATGCCGAGGGAGCGAAGATCAATGTGACGGCTACGGCCAATGAAGGCTACAACTTTGTCAATTGGACTGTTGACGGTACGGTAGTAAGTGATCAGGCGACCTTTGAGTATACGATGCCGGCAAAGGATGTTACGCTGACAGCCAATTTTGCCAAAGAGGGGGACTAATAAGTAAAAAGTGCTTTTTGGTTGGCAAAAGGATCCTTCCGCCTGCGGGCAGGAGGATCCATTGCCTAAAAGGGAGAGAAAAAGCGCAAGAGGAGGTAAAAGAGTGGAAAAGCGGTTTTCAACAATGTTATTATTGTTGTTGCTCTGTATATCGTTGGTTTTGATGCCGGGTTGTTTCAAAAATTTTCTCTCTCTAAGTTATCAAGCGTCGGGACAGGTAATTGATCAAAAAGGAAAGGGAGTCGCCGATGTAGCCCTACATTTTGACGGCAAGGCCGGCGCTGCCACGGACGCCAATGGTTACTGGGCAAAAAGCGGTTTGACCGGAAATGTGGAAGTAAAAGCAGTTAAAGAAGGGTGGGCTTTTGCCCCGGTAACTCACACAGTATCCTCAACAAATTGTACTAATATTGATTTTGTCGGCTATGACGCGTCAAGCACTTTTGAACCATCGGGTTACGTTAGGATCGGTTACGGTCCCGGTAAAGGCGTTACCGGAGTAGAAGGGGTTACCATCTCTTACAAAGATCCGAAGACGGACC
The DNA here is from genome assembly GCA_036678685.1 of Bacillota bacterium. Lineage (GTDB taxonomy): Bacteria > Bacillota > UBA4882 > UBA10575 > UBA10575 > JAZIHH01. The sequence continues at coordinate 8,504 of JAZIHH010000014.1, read as the reverse complement.
AACAGACAACGGTCACAACCGATCAGAACGGTTACTGGAGTATCGGTGAAGTGGTCGGCGTAGTCGAAATTACGCTGAAGAAAGAAGGTTGGGAGTTTATCCCCAGCAAATACACGTTAACAGTGTCGGATCATAAACCGGACTTTCTCGCCACCAACCGTTTTTATACCGGAGCGCAGGTAATAACCATGGCCGGAGGTTTAGGAAAAGGTTTTGGCGAGGATTACCCGGCAACCGTCTCCGTGGGCGGTGACGAAATTTCCCTGGCCGATGCCTTTTATCTGTTGGCCAAATGGCTGGTGCTGGCGGAAGAATGCGGTATCAATAATGAGAGTGCACCCAGTTTCCCCGCTGTTGTTCCCTATCTGGAAATTGATGTCCCTGATGCCGTCACCCGCGGTAAGGAAGACGGGGTTGTCGTATGGAACGATATATTAACCGCCGCGCGGGAAATAACAGCTGAGCTCGAAGAAAACCTGAAAATACCCGACGAGATCACTGTCTGGTGGCGGGAATATAATGATCTTTGGACGGTAATCCAAAAAACCGAACCGACAGAAGAAATCATGGGTATCGATATGCTGATTAGTCTTTTTGCCCGGCAGATCCCTTATATAAATAATAATGGACGCATGGCCAACTACGGAACTGTCCGCGGCGGTAAATTGCCGGCAAACTGGCCCAATCCAATTAATTAAGCAATAACCCTGGAGTTTTTTATCTATAGCCTTTCCCGGCGGGCATGACTCCGGGGGCCGGTGGTTTTTTAATAATCGACACCCTCCTAAAACCTGGAAGTTAGAGATTGGAGACGTTTTTGGAAGCTGGAACGCTATAGAGTCTTAGACCCGATGAAGTTGAGCGACCCAATTGGCAATGAAAGATCCAGATTCCAGTCAAAGTCTCCAATCTCGGCCTCCAGGAGCGGGTTATATTGCAAACGGCGGAGAACGGGATGGACAAAAAACCACCGAAACGGGTAACCGTGGACCGCCAATGATAAACTGGAAAGGATGAACACCGGAATGAATCCGCCCACTTTGGTTTTGGGTGTTATCGGCATGGATGTGCATGCCGTGGGCAATAAAATATTGGAATATTCTTTTACCAATGCGGGTTTTAAAGTAGTAAACCTGGGGGTAATGGTGACCCAGGAGGAATTTATTCACGCGGCAATAGAAACCAACGCCAAAGCGATAATTGTCTCTTCACTGTACGGCCACGGAGAACTAGATTGCCGCGGTTTACGGGAAAAATGCGTGGAAATGGGGATTGGCGATATCCTTCTTTACGTGGGAGGTAATTTGGTGGTAGGCAAAACCGGGTTTGCGGAAGTAGAGAAGACTTTCAAAAATATGGGATTTGACCGGGTTTATCCTCCGGGAACACCACCCGAAACCGCCATTGACGATTTGCGTTGTGATTTGGGTTTAAATAACCGGCCGGACAAAGGAGGCGAAACGGGTGGAAACTGTAAAAAACCAGCGGCTTTCGGAACAAGAGTTTGAAACCATACGTCACGAAGTGTTGAACCAATGGCCTACCGGCCGGGAAGTGGATTTCCAAGAGGCAGTAGAATACCAAAAAAGTCTTCCGAAAAAAAAGGTCTTTACCGAAGCCATCAACCGGGCATTGCAAAGAGGGGAAACACTTATTCAACCCCGGGCCGGCACGGCTTTGGTGGAAGAACAGATAAAGCTTTTAAAGTACCTGGAAACCGAGGGCGAAGCGGATCTTTTACCTACTACCGTCGACAGTTACACCAGACAAAACCGGTATAAAGAAGCGGAAACCGGAATCGAGGAAAGTAAAAAAACCGGGCGCTCTCTTCTTAACGGCTTTCCCATTGTCAATCATGGAATAAAAAACACCCGGAAGGTGACAGAAGCGGTTAACCTTCCCATCCAGGTCCGGCACGGTACCCCCGATGCCCGCCTGCTGGCGGAGATCGCATTGGCTTCCGGATTTACCGCGTTTGAAGGCGGCGGAATCTCATATAATATACCCTACACGAAAAATATATCTTTGGCCGATTCCATCCGGTATTGGCAATATGTGGACCGGCTGACCGGAATTTATGAGGAAAACGGGATCGCCATCAACCGTGAACCTTTCGGACCGTTGACCGGGACTTTGGTTCCTCCTTCGCTTTCCCATGCCGTGGCGGTTATCGAGTCTTTGCTCGCTGCGGAACAAGGCGTAAAAAATATCTCCGTGGGTTACGGTCAGAGCGGCTGCCTGATTCAAGATATAGCGGCTGTGCAAACCCTGGCGCAGTTAACCCAGGAATATCTTACCGAGTATGGGTATGGCGATGTTACCGTATCCACAGTGTTTCATCAGTGGATGGGTGGATTTCCGGCGGACGAAGCCAAGGCCTTCGCGGTAATTAGTTGGGGGGCTGTTGCCGCTGCTTTTTCCGGAGCCACCAAGGTGATTGTCAAAACTCCCCATGAAGCGTTCGGTGTTCCCACCGGGGAGGCCAACGCCGCCGGCTTGAAAGCCACCCGGCAAACGCTGAATATGTTGAGGGAACAATCCTTTCCCCAGTCGAAAGAGTTAAAGGAAGAGAAGGAAGTAATATTAGAAGAAACCAAAAGCATACTGGAACGTGTTATTACTTTGGGCCGGGGAGATTGGGCGGCCGGAACAGTAGCGGCCTTTGCCGCCGGTGTTTTGGATATTCCTTTCGCTCCCAGCAGGTTTAATCGGGGAAAAGTAATGCCGGTACGGGATAATAACGGGGCGGTCCGCTTCCTCGATCCGGGAAACCTCCCTTTATCTCGGGATATCCTGGACTTTCACCGTGAAAAGCTTGCCGCTAGGGCCAAAGAGGAAAAAAGAGAAGTGGGTTTTCAAATGATGATCGATGATATATATGCCGTTAGTAAAGGAATGTTGGTGGGGAGGCCGCGGTGAGAATCAAAAAAGTGCTTTGTGTTCCCGCACGGGGCGGGTTTTTTTTCGATGATCAACATGCTATCAAACAGGGAGCAGAAGCGGACGGCTTTACCTATAAAGGAAAACCGGTGCTTCCGGGATTTTCCCGGATCCGGCAGGCCGGCGAGGCGATTTCAGTGTTGTTGTTATTGGAAAACGGCGAGATCGCCCACGGCGATTGCGCGGCAGTGCAGTATTCCGGTGCCGGCGGACGGGATCCTCTTTTTTTAGCCTCCGACTTTATTCCCATAATTGAGCAAGTGGTCACCCCACTTCTGGAAGGCAGACAAATCACCAGTTTCCGCCAACTGGCCGGGGAAATCGATGGATTGAAAGTGGGAAATAAACCGTTACACACCGCTATTCGTTACGGGGTGACCCAGGCGATTTTGGATGCAGTCGCCAAAAAGGAACGTAAATTAATGGTTGATGTTATTGCCGGGGAATATGGGACCAAACCGGCGTCCAGGCCGCTTCCGATTTTTGCCCAGACCGGTGACGACCGGTACATCAACGCGGAAAAGATGATTATCAAAGGCGTGGATGTGCTTCCCCACGGTTTGATTAATCATGTTCCTACCAAACTTGGTTTTCAGGGAGAAATTTTGCGCGAGTACATAAAATGGTTGAAAAAAAGGGTGATGGAATTAAGAACCAGCCCCGATTACCGGCCGGTATTGCATATTGATGTCTACGGCACTATTGGTATGATCTTCCAAAATAATTTGGCCAAAATCACCTCATATTTACGTCTCTTGGAAGAAACGGCCTTCCCTTTGCCGCTGCGGATTGAGGGTCCGGTGGATATGGGGGAGAGAGAAGGCCAGATCCGCATGTTGCAGGCTCTTCGGGAAGAACTGGAAAAATACGGAAGTAAAGTGGAGATTGTGGCGGATGAATGGTGCAATACTTTCGACGATATAAAATTATTCGTCCGGGAGCGGGCGGGACACATGGTACAAGTTAAAACCCCTGATTTAGGCGGGATAAATAATTCGATCGAAGCGGTTTTATATTGCCGGAAATACGGCATGGGTGCGTATTTAGGAGGTACCTGCAATGAAACGGACCGCTCGGCCCAGATCTGTACCCATGTCGGCATGGCAACCGGTCCGGATCAGATTTTGGCCAAACCCGGGATGGGGATGGATGAAGGGTACATGATCGTTTTTAACGAAATGAACAGGATTCTGGCTTTACGTGGGGTAAAACCGGGAAGGAACGCAGATGGATGAATTTCGCATTTTAGCGCCGACGGCGATTTTAGGTTACGGCTTTCCGGAGGAATCTTTTCAAGCAGGAATGAAAAGAAATCCCCATCTTATTGCGGTTGACGCCGGGTCCACGGATCCCGGCCCGTATTACTTGGGAAAAGGGGTTTCTTTTACCGCACGCCGGGCGGTAAAAAGAGATTTGACAATTATGCTAAAGGCCGCTGTTCCCCGGGGCATACCGGTTGTAATAGGTACGGCCGGGGGAAGCGGCGGTGACCCGCATGTAAATTGGAATTTAGAAATCATCCGTGAGATCGCAGCGGAAGAAGGATTAAATTTTCGTCTGGCGGTGATCGGGGCGGAAATTGACAAGGAGACCGTCTTGGATTACCGGCGGCGGGGGAAGATTACCGCCTTGACGCCGGGTCCGGAATTAACGGTCGAAGATATAGAAAAAGCCACCCGTATTGTCGGGCAGATGGGCACCGAACCGCTGATCCAAGCGTTGGATCTCGGTGCACAGGTGATTTTGGCCGGCCGTTGTTATGATCCGGCTGTCTTTGCCGCGCCGGCGATCCGAGAGGGATTTGCTCCCGGTCTGGCCATACATTTGGGTAAAATCCTGGAATGTGCGGCGATCGCCGCTGTCCCGGGCAGCGGCAGTGACTGTCTTTTCGGGTATTTGCACCGGGAAGATTTTGAAGTGGAGACCTTGCACCCGGCCCGCAAATGTACAGTGGCTTCTGTAGCCGCCCATACCCTGTATGAAAAATCCAACCCTTATCTTCTGCCGGGACCCGGCGGAATTCTGGACTTGAAAAATACCCGCTTTGAACAGGTGGGAGAAAACAGAGTCCGTGTCTACGGCAGCGATTATTCTGAAACCAGTCCTTACCGGATTAAATTGGAAGGAGCAAAAAAAGAAGGCTACCGGGCGGTTGCCGTGGCCGGCACCAGAGATCCGGTGATGATCAGCCGTATAGAAGAGATTATCGCCGGGGTAAAGGAAAAAACGGCGGACAATTTTCCCCAGACCAGCTACTACCTGAATTTTCATGTTTACGGGAAAAATGGGGTAATGGGAAAGTTAGAACCGATAAAAGAACCGGCGAGTCACGAATTGGGTATCATCATGGAGGTGGTAGCCGCCACCGAAGAGCTCGCTATGGCAATCTGCGCTTTCACCCGTTCCACAATGCTGCATTTCGGGTACGAAGGGCGTCTCTCTACTGCGGGTAATTTAGCATTTCCTTTTTCCCCTGCGGAATTTGCCGCCGGAGAAGTTTATCAATTTAGCGTGTACCACTTGATGGAAGTTGCGGACCCACAGGAGTTTTTCCCTGTACGGCTCTTGACGGTAACCGGAGAGAGAAAGGGGACGGAAAGATGAAATTAACGGAGGCGGCGGTAGTAATCCGGAGCAAAAACTCCGGCCCTTATGAGCTGACCTTGGATGTGATTTTCCGGGAAGAAAAAGATTTTCTCCGGGCGAAAGAAACGCAGTTGTTTAACAGGGAACTGGTTGCCGAACTTTACCGAATAAGCCCCGGCGATGTTTTGGCAATTATTGATTTTGCGCCGGCCAAAGCGTATAAAATAAATATCCGGCGTCCCGTTCCCGCGGGCGGTTTGGGGGACACGGATGTTTACGGTGCACAGCAACACGCGCCGTTATTGGCGCTTGAATTGAAGTGAAAGCCATGACCCTTTACAACCCGCATGATTTTCTGTTGAGCGCCATCTATTTTGCTCCCCGGGGCAAGGTTCGCCTGCTGCAATTGGGACAGCATCTGGCCCAGAGGTATTTGAGCCCCCTGGACAAATTAATTGGCGTGGTTGGGGATGCCGGGGCCGGTAAGTCCCTTTTGATTAAAGGAATGTTTCCGGGGTTGGAATTGACCAATGACGACGCCGGGGTCAACAGCCGCCCCCTTCCTGTGCTGGCGGACGCCGAGTTTGGCCGGTTCAGTTGTCATACCTACCATGTTGACGTCCGTTTTGAACTGGCTTTTACTTCTGTATATGAATTGAGCGCAGCGGTCCAAAAGGCGCTTGCCGCTGAAAAAAGAGTGATTATTGAACATTTTGAGCTGATCTACCCGCACTTAAAGACCAATGCCGAAATTTTACTGGGCATTGGCGAAGAAGTTATGGTGAGCCGGTCGAACATCTTTGGACCGTTGCCGGAGGATATTACCAAAATAGTATTTTCCTCCTTGAAATTTCGGCGCATGGCGCATACAGCGGAAGATTTGACCACACTGGTTTTAAAAGAAGAGTTCGGGTATAAGGGGAAATTGGCCCATGATGATGTTCGGCATGGGTTTGTGCTGGAATTTAAGGAAAAACCCGATTTTGATCTGCAGGCTTTAGAAGAAAAGGTCAAGGAATATATTCAACAAAAAGCGGCAGTCAAGTACCTTGACGAGGAACATATTTCCATCGGCGACCGGGAAATAACCTGTACCGGCCCGCGGATTCATGTGGCCAACACTTCGGAAGTGGAAAATTTTAAACTGTTGAAGGAATTCAAATATGACTCTTTATCCGATTCATATCTGCTGGTGGGATTGGTGGGTTACGACCGCCCGGCACGGTGGGATAAGCTGAATGATTTGACCAGCTAACGTGGGGAAAAACCGAAATCCATAGTAAAGCTGGAGATAACACAAAAAAAGGAGGCGGTAAAATTAAAAAGGTCATTATTGGCGGTGGGTTTATAACGGTCCTGGTTTCGATACCGGCGTTTTTTATTACCGGTTGTCTTTCCGGGGTAAATAATAATAATAATGAGCCGGTGCCGGAATTTTTCACCGGCACTGAGGTTATAACTATGTCTGCGGAGTTGGCAACGGCGGACAACTATCCGGAAACAGTAAGAATAGGCGATTACCAGATTTCCCTGGCGGATTCCGTTTATCTAATGGCGCAATGGTTGGCGCTTTATCGGAGCGATCCCAATGAAAAATCCGGGATTGTACCCGAATATGTTTCTTATAAGCGGATAAGCCCGCCCAAGGCGGTGACTCCCGGAAAAGAAGACGGCGTGGTTGTATGGTCGGATCTTTGCGACGCAGCGGAAGATTTGGCCGGCGAGCTCAGCACAACCGGACAGATCCCTGAGGAGATTACCGTCGGGTGGCGGCAACTTTTGCCGACCTGGGATGAGATCGAGGCGGAACAATCCACCGAGCAAACGATCAGTGTTAATGTGTTAATCAGTATTTTTGCCCGGAGCATCAAGTTTGCCGGGGAAAATGGCCGGTTGCCTAATTTTGTCCGGGTCGCCGGGGGTAACCTGCCGTGGTCCTGGCCGGTGGAGTTTTTCCGCTTAACGAAAGTGATCGGCCCCGGTAAATCCTGGGAGACCAGGCTGTATATTACGAAAAGCCGAGAGGCCGGGCCGACGGTCTGGATTGTCGGCGGTATGCACGGGAACGAACCCGCCGGTTACCAAGCAGCCGGGCAGGTTATAAATTGGCGTCCCGACCGGGGTACTTTGGTGGTACTTCCGGAAGCCAATACCGTCGGAATCGCGAAGAACCAGCGGAATTCGGCCTTTGGTGACCTGAACCGTGCTTTTCCCGATAGACCGGAGGGCGCGCCCACTAATGAACTGGCTGAGGCAATTTGGAAGGAAGTAATGGACTATAAGCCGGATTTCCTGCTCGATCTGCATGAAGGAGTGGATTATGCCCGGAGTTCTAGTTCGGTAGGGCAGTCCGTTATCTACTTTGACAATTACCTCCCGGCCGGCAGTAAGCTTGGAGAATTTGCCGCCGGGTTGGTGGCGGAGTTGAATGCGGAAAGGCCCGAGGAGGAGCATTTTATTGTTATTAATGATTACAATGTCTACGGCAGCCTGGCGCTGGCTGCAACCCTTCACAATGCGGAAGCAGTCATTTTTGAAACCTGTATTAAAGATGCTCTGGAGCAAAGAGTAGATTGCCACTTAAGAGTAGTGGAGAGGTTTTTGGCTTATGCCGGAGTGAAAGGGCGGTCATCCTATACTCAGTAGCTACCAAGGTGTCTTTAACGCCTAGTATGCCAACGGACCTTTACTAGATGCGCCGGGGGGGAGGGATACCCTCTATCTTACAGGCCGTGCTGTGGACGGCAAAACGGTGAGTTATTGACAAATAAGTAAGCAAAAAAGGGGAGCCAACCGTGGCTTCCCTTTTTTAGTTAGTGCATAAGTAAATAGAGGCAGGACAATTTTGCGAAGATGAAGAATTATCCAAATGGCGAATTAATTATCGGTCTTTGTTATATTTGTTAGTTAGTGTAAAATTACTGTAGGTCTTTGCAGGAAATAACTTATGGAAAAAAGAAGAGGAACCTCACATTCAG
>JAZIHH010000013.1:5000-15462 GCA_036678685.1 Bacillota bacterium | reverse complement strand
GGATCATCAAAAAGTTACAAAAAGAAATCAGAAAAATGGGTTAGCGCCTTGAAAACAAAGGAGGATTTTGCTGAGGGAAGCCGAAGAAGTAACCTAAAAGGCGAAGCCGGCTAGGCATGGACGGCTCAAGCCGGGTCAAGCGATGGTTAAAGCAAAGGCTGGAAGTTGATTCGCCGTTTCTTCTGTCTAGCTATGATTGGAAAAATCGCTCCGGTAATTTAGGGGAAAAGTGTGATGAATACCGCTAATCTGCTCTCATTGAGTCGACTTCTCTTAGCCCCATTTATTTTAGTGTTTTTTTCACGGAAGAACCTGTACGGTGTGATTGCGCTTTGGGCCCTGGCGGCCCTGACGGATTTTTTGGACGGACGGCTGGCGCGTAAACGGGGTGAGATCAGTGAATTGGGGAAGATTCTCGATCCGTTGGCGGACAAAATGACCCTGGGTTGTTCCTTCATTGCCCTGATGATTCGGCGACGATTTACCCGATTGGCTTGGCGTAATCTATATCACCAAGGAGCTGCTGCAATTAACGGGCGGCCTGGTCTTTTTGAAGACAAAGCAGAAGGTGATTCCCAGCAACTATTGGGGGAAAGCCAGCACCTTCGTTTTCTTTGTTGGTTTGTTTGTTTTTTGTTTCAAAGCCGAGCTTGGCGTGCTCATTCTCTCCCTCGGTCTCGGCCTTTCCTTGATTGCCTTTTATACCTACTCCCGGAATGTCCTGAGGAAGAACTAGCGAAAAGACGGTCTATATAAGACTTTAAGTTTTTGCGGTTGCCTCATTTCACCCGAAGAAAAATGACGTTTCGTCATTTTTCTTTTTTTGATCGGGGATAATAAGCCCATGTTTTAACGGGGAGGAATAGCGGTGCTGATCCCACTTTTTTTGGTCTCAATTCTTCCGGGGGTTCTCTGGCTTGTCTTCTTTTACCGGCAAGACCGGTATGAACCGGAGCCGAAGCGGGTGATTACCCGGGTCTTCCTGGGCGGCATGTTGCTGGTCGTCCCGGCCGGGACCCTTGAACTTCTGGGGAAAGAGGGATTAACCGTTGCCCGGACTTCCGGGGATTTGGGGTCGCTCTTTTTCTACTCCTTCTTTTTCATTGCCCTCATCGAAGAAGGACTGAAATTTTTGCTCCTGGCTTTGACGGTTAACTACCGTAAAGACATGAATGAACAGGTGGATGGGATTGTCTATGGGGTGACCGCCGGTCTGGGCTTTGCGGCTTTGGATAACCTCCTTTACGCCGGCACCCTCGGTTTTGAAGTCGGTCTGTGGCGGGCGGTGGTGACTTGTCTGGCCCATGCCACCTTTACGGGTTGGGGTGGCTATTTTTTAACTGTGGGAAGAGGAGGCCGTTCCGTGCGGCAACGGTTTTTCCGCGGTTATGGGGTAGCCCTGTTTTGGCACGGGTTATATGATTTTCTGATTTTTTTAAGACACCCCGCTCTGGACGGCGGCCGCCTTAGCTTTAACGGGAATATTACTCTATTTGTTGTTCCGGAAAATGCACTCTGGCGGCGCTTTCCCCCTTTGCTAAATGAGTGATGATGGGTGGGGATAAAATCCCAACGGATCCGGTTTTTGTTCCCCGCAGAATTCTGGTATAATTGATGCTAGAATTCCAATAGTTTGAGGTGAAAGCAATGGACATTCGAAATGGTCCAATATCAAACGGAAGAAAGAAAAGACGGATGCCCAGAAGGCAAAGGCGTTTACTAAAGTGACCAGGGAGATTATTGTCGCCGTTAAAGCCGGGGGCGGGGATCGGACGCCAATTTCCAACTACGGTTAGCCATCCAAAGAGCGAAAGCGGTAAATATGCCGAACGAAAACATTAACCGGGCCATTAAACGGGCGTTAGGTTCCACCGATGCTGATCAGTTTGAAGAGATTATTTACGAAGGATACGGACCGGCCGGGGTCGCCTTTTTGGTCCAAACCTTATCGGATAACCGGAATCGGACCGCCAGTGAGATGCGGTATATCTTTCGCGCAACAACGGGAATTTAGGGGAAACCGGCTGTGTGGCCTGGCTTTTTGAGCAAAAGGGCGTGATCACGGTTCCGAAGGAAAAAGTGGACCTGGATGAAGAGAAACTCTTTGAACTGGCGTTGGAAGCTGGAGCCGAGGAATTCTCCGGGATGAAGATGATTATTACGAAATTATCACCGGTCTTTCCGAATTGGAACAGGTGCGCAACTACTTGGAAGGGAAAATTCCGATCGAAGAAGCCGAACTGGCCTATCTGCCCAAGAATACGGTCACCGTTACTCCGGGAGGAGGGTGAAAGCTTACTTAAGCTGGTCGAGGCTTTGGAAGAACACGATGATGTGCAAAACGTCTATGCCAACTTTGGAATCGCCGAAAACAATTAGGGTATAAGCCGGCCAATTTTTGGGTAATCTAACCCGAAATGGAACGAGGAGCGATCAAGATGAAAAAGGTAAGGCCGCTTCTCCTCCTTGGGCTGGTTTTGGGTGGCGTTTACCTCCGGCCAAACACCGGTAAACTATCCTTAATTAACTGGTGCCGGGTGGAACAAAAAAAGTTTTATCCTGGAGTATACAGCTTTTTATACCGGTTGCCAACATGAGGAGCGGCGAAAGGAGCGTCACGCCCCGCAAAACCGGGCCGCTTTGCTGGAAAGACTGACCGGTGAAGGTTGGGTGATTACTAACTTCACCGCCGGGCGGGTGGCCCTAGGACGTGGCCAAGCTCTGCCGGGACTGCCAGGAGCAGGAGTTTGTCGGGATTTACGGGAATGAGATTGGTGTGTACGCCGGTAGTCCCGAAAAGCCCGGCCCCTTAAAACAGGTGATCCCGGTGGATATCAGTCGTCTTCCCCAGGCGGAAATTGATGACCTCAGGGCGGGGATCGTCTGCCATGAAGCGCAAGAGAAGTGGCGAATCTTGGAGGGGTACCAAAATTAAGGGTCCAAGGAAAGAAAACCTGGAGGAAATCGTCCTCCAGGAGACCCAGGGCGATGTGCCGACCTTCGCGCCGGCTAACCAGGATACCACTGACGCTGCTGCGGCCGTCCGCCGGCACCCGGGCTAACCTTTGCTCGAACCCGCTTCCTACCTGAACCGGCGGACCGTACTCCATGACGCGGCAAGAAACGGGCTCTGCACTCAGCCCCAGCAACTCCATCCCCTTCCGGAGCGGGATCAAATCGCTGGGACCTTCGCGCCGACCGGTTAAGGTAAGATTAAACCTTAACCAATACCCGAACCGATCTTTGCTCGACCTCCTTTCACCGGTGTCAGCCGGATCTGACAGGGTAAAATTCAGTCTTCGTTCGGCCGGACATCCACCACTCCTATTTTAACCGGGTTGGTCCGGGATTATACTCCGGCCGAACGGCGCGGACGGTTCCAGAAAAGAGTGGACAGGGAGAAAATAATTAACTTGAGGAGGAAATACTTAAAGATAGTAGAATAATCTTAACGTTATGTGATTTTTTTGCGCAATTCGAGGAGGGTTTAGTTTGAAGAGTTATAGCGTGGATAAGATTCGAAACATTGTCCTAGTTGGCCATGGCGGATGCGGAAAAACAATGGTGGCCGAGGCCATGCTCTACCAGACCAAAGCGGTTGAACGGTTTGGGCAAGTCGATGACGGAACTTCGGTGCTGGATCACGATCCGGAAGAAGTGAAAAGGAAAATCTCGATCAATACCGCCCTCGCGCCGGTGGAATTCGAGGGCCACAAAATAAATCTCCTTGATACGCCCGGTTTTTTTGATTTTGTCGGTGATGTTAAAGCCGGGGTCCGGGTGGCCGATGCCGGAATCGTGGTGGTTTGTGCCGTTAGTGGCGTGGAAGTCGGCACCGAAAAGGTCTGGGGCTATCTGGACGAAAGAGACTTGCCCCGGATCGTTTTTGTCAATAAAATGGACCGGGAAAACGCCAATTTCCAGCAGGTTTTTGAAGCGTTAAAAGCCAAGTTCGGGAACAAGCTGGTGCCGGTTCAGATTCCCATCGGTGCCGCTGAAAGCTTCCAAGGGATAGTCGATGTGATCACGGGTAAAGCTTATATCGACGGGAAAGAAACGGAAGTTCCGGCAGAATTAAAAGACCAGGTGGAAGAGTACTACCACCTCCTTTTAGAGGCGGCGGCTGAGGCCGATGATGATCTGCTCACCAAGTATCTGGAAGGGGAGGAGCTGACGCCGGAGGAGGTTTTGGTCGGGTTCCGGAAAGGAACGATGAGTAACCAGATTGTCCCCGTGATGTGTGGATCGGCCGTGAAAAACATCGGCAACGCGGCTTTACTGAAGAAGGAGGTGCAGGCGTTGCCTTCGCCCGCCGATGTTACACCGGAGATTGTGACCAATCCGCAGAACAGAGGAGACAGAGCTGAAAGCGGATGCCAATGGACCAACGGCCGCCCTTGTCTTTAAAACCATGGCCGACCCCTTTGTTGGTAAACTAACCCTCTTCCGCGTTTATTCCGGTAAAGTAAAATCCGACTCCTCCCTCTGGAATGCTTCCCAGAACCAGGAAGAGCGGATCGGTCAGCTTTTCTTAATCAAGGGGAAAACCCAGATCCCTGTGGATGAACTTTCCGCCGGCGATCTTGGCGCCGTTGCTAAACTGCAGGTCACGAAGACCAATGATACCCTGTGTACGAAAGGTTCCCCGTGCCTGCTGCAAGGAATCGAATTTCCGAACCCCAAATTCACCCTGGCGGTGGTGGCAAAAAGCAAGGGCGATGAGGATAAGATCAGTGGCGGGCTAAGCCGGCTGGTGGATGAAGATCCCACGTTGAAAGTGGAGAAGGATACGACCACCAAAGAAACGCTCACCTCCGGGCTCGGCGACTTGCACCTGGAAGTAACCACCAGCATATTGGAGAAGAAATTTGGGGCCAAGGTTGAGTTGAAAGACCCGAAAATCCCCTATAAGGAGACGATTAAGGGGAAAGTTCAGGTCGAAGGGAAACACAAGAAACAATCGGGTGGACGGTGCCAGTACGGCCATGTCTGGTTGGGAATCGAACCGTTGCCGCCAGGTGGTGATTTTGAGTTTGTTGACAAGATCTTTGGCGGCGCCGTCCCGCGGCAGTACATCCCGGCCGTCGAAAAAGGGGTCCGTGAAACCATGGAAGAAGGCGTCCTCGCCGGCTACCCGGTGGTTGATGTGAAAGTAACGCTTTATGACGGTTCCTACCATAGTGTGGACTCTTCGGAGATGGCCTTTAAGATTGCCGCTTCGATGGCGTTTAAGAAAGGGTTTATGGAAGCAAACCCGGTCTTGTTGGAGCCGATCATGAATGTCACCGTGACTGTTCCCGAGGAGTACATGGGTGATATTATCGGCGATCTAAATAAGAAGCGCGGCCGGATTCTGGGGATGGATCCGGACCGCGGGAACCAGATTATCCGCGCCCATGTGCCCTTTAGTGAGATGTTCAAGTATGCGATTGACCTCCGCTCGATTACGCAAGGGCGTGGCGATTTCGAAATGGAATTCGACCACTACGAAGAAGTCCCGGCGAACCAGGCGGAAGCGATCATTGCTGAGGCAAAGGCGGAGGAATAACGGCAGGGGTACTTCCGAACTTCGGTAAAGAATAAGTACCTGGTTTTAAGCAAATCGTCTTATATATTCGGTCGAAAAGCGCGATCCGATGACCAAAAAAGCCCGGAAACGGGCTTTTTTTCGTAGAAACTGTTGCTTAACGTCGACTCAACTAAAGTGCAGATAATATGGCCTAGCATCAAGAAGATCTCTTTAACCCGCGGGCGGTTCACCGCCGGGAGGTAAAAGAGGAGATCGGGACGGTGGTCTTTTGGTGGGGGGTAACTGCAGAACGCAAAGGTAAAAAGGGATTTTTCTTTCGCGGTGCGTACTAACGCTTCGGTTTGGTGGTTGTGTTCACCGGCGATCAGGAAAAGCGCATCACCGCTTTCCTTCTGGCCAATTAAATCCACTAAGGACGGTTGTGGCTTGGAGACATGCTCCAGAAAACGTACCGGAAGCGGTGGCCGGTCCATATTCAAACCAGACCGGAGGTGGTCGGCAAGATCACGGGCAATATTATGGTAAGGTTCCAAGCCCACAACATAGATGGTTTTTTGCGCCTGAAAAAGATCCACCATTTTCCCGGCCATTTGCCGTGCAATTTCTAAGCCTTCCGTACTAAGCAGGACCGGCAGTTCGGCAAGGTCAAGTAATTGGGCGCGGATAAATTCCCGGCTAAAGTTGGGGGTCAGCATCAAAATCCTCCTTATAAAACTTCCGCCAATGTCACCTATCCTATTTCTATTATGAACATAAAATGTCTTAAGTGCATAGAATTAAGGGATGAGGTGATGAAAATGGCAGAAAAGTATCGGATTAAAAGACCCCAAGGACAACAGGGTATTTCGCGAAGTTGGGGCCAGAACGCAAATCAGGCCGGTCCTTACCATACCATCCGTATGCCCCAGGACCAGGCGGCGTACGATCCGTGGGCCGATTGGTTTAATGCCGGCCTTGATCCGGAACCTTTTGCCGACCACTTTGCGGTCGACCCCGAGGTCGATCATACCCCCTTGTATTTTGCCGAGAGCCCGGACCTTAGCACACCATGGTTTTTCCCCCAAGAAATGCAGCACCACCCGGAGGAACCGGAGACGTCTCTATGGCAAGCCCAACCGGAAGACCCGGGAGCAGAGGTTGCCCGCGACGATGACCGCTCCGGTCCCCAAAATTCTCAACACGACCAGGATAATCAGGGGCAACGCCCGAGTGAAGCGCCAACAACACCGGACTTTATAGAGGACAGCTCTTTGGTGCGGGAAGAAGAACCGTCGGCAACCGCGGATGAAAATGCGGAGGAAACCCGGGAAGCAGTGGCGGTCCGGCAGCTAAATCAAGCGCCACCGAAAAGCGAAACAATTCAGGCTGAAGATGAAGAAAAGACCAAGTCCGATGCGGTGAAGCGGATTGAGCAGGAGAAAGCGCTTAAAGCCGAAACCGAGAAGGGAGAACCAACCGGTAAGAACAGGGAACCGTTGGTCTGGAAAGCCTTCCCGGAAAAAAGCTGTTAGGTGTGTTGTGGGAACAAGCAATGGATAAAGGGGGTCGCCAGATTCCATAGACATTGCTTGTGACATTTGTTGCTTTTTGGCGTTTGTCTCGTTTGGGTTTTTGCTGGCCCATAATATTTTTTGAAATAAGTATAGACAAAAGCAAGATTGTGTGGTATTATATATTTTGCGTTCGGGAGACAGCAAGTCCCTGGTAAATGGCACAGGCGACTGAACCCTGAAAACTAAACAGCCGAGACAGGTAAGGAAAAGGACGGGCTTGTTGCTTTATGAAGTAATAAGTCCGGACGAAACGAGACAACGATGAGCTAAAGTCAGCTCTTCAAGAATTTACGGAGAGTTTGATCCTGGCTCAGGACGAACGCTGGCGGCGTGCTTAATACATGCAAGTCGAACGGAGCTTAGCCGATAGTTTTCTCTATTGGCGACGGCTTAGTGGCGGACGGGTGAGTAACGCGTGGGTAATCTGCCCCTAAGTCCGGGATAACAGCGCGAAAGTGCTGCTAATACCGGATATGCTTCCGAGGTCGCATGAACTGGGAAGGAAAGGGATACCGCTTAGGGATGAGCCCGCGTCCCATTAGCTAGTTGGTGAGGTAAAGGCTCACCAAGGCGACGATGGGTAGCCGGCCTGAGAGGGTGGACGGCCACACTGGGACTGAGACACGGCCCAGACTCCTACGGGAGGCAGCAGTAGGGAATTTTCCGCAATGGGCGAAAGCCTGACGGAGCAACGCCGCGTGAGGGAGGAAGGCCTTCGGGTCGTAAACCTTTGTCATCGAGGACGATAATGACGGTACCTTAGGAGGAAGCCCCGGCTAACTACGTGCCAGCAGCCGCGGTAATACGTAGGGGGCGAGCGTTGTCCGGAATTACTGGGCGTAAAGGGCGCGTAGGCGGGCATTTAAGTCAGATGTGAAAGTCCTGGGCTTAACCCAGGGATTGCATTTGAAACTGTTGGGCTTGAGGACAGGAGAGGAAAGCGGAATTCCTAGTGTAGCGGTGAAATGCGTAGATATTGGGAGGAACACCAGTGGCGAAGGCGGCTTTCTGGACTGTCCCTGACGCTGAGGCGCGAAAGCCAGGGGAGCGAACGGGATTAGATACCCCGGTAGTCCTGGCCGTAAACGATGGATACTAGGTGTGGGAGGTATCGACCCCTTCCGTGCCGCAGCCAACGCATTAAGTATCCCGCCTGGGGAGTACGGCCGCAAGGCTGAAACTCAAAGGAATTGACGGGGGCCCGCACAAGCGGTGGAGCATGTGGTTTAATTCGATGCAACGCGAAGAACCTTACCAGGTCTTGACATCCCTCTGACGGATGCAGAGATGTATCTTTCCTTCGGGACAGAGGAGACAGGTGGTGCATGGCTGTCGTCAGCTCGTGTCGTGAGATGTTGGGTTAAGTCCCGCAACGAGCGCAACCCCTATCCTTAGTTGCCAGCGGGTAAAGCCGGGGACTCTAAGGAGACTGCCGGTGACAAATCGGAGGAAGGTGGGGACGACGTCAAGTCATCATGCCCCTTATGACCTGGGCTACACACGTGCTACAATGGCCGGTACAGAGCGCAGCGAACCCGCGAGGGGGAGCGAATCGCAAAAAGCCGGTCCCAGTTCGGATCGGAGTCTGCAACTCGACTCCGTGAAGGAGGAATCGCTAGTAATCTCGGGTCAGCATACCGAGGTGAATACGTTCCCGGGCCTTGTACACACCGCCCGTCACACCACGAAAGTCAACTACACCCGAAGCCGGTGCGCTAACCGCAAGGAGGCAGCCGTCGAAGGTGGAGTTGATGATTGGGGTGAAGTCGTAACAAGGTAGCCGTATCGGAAGGTGCGGCTGGATCACCTCCTTTCTAAGGAGCAAGACTCCTAGGTCGGTCCTGTTCTTGGCTGTTTAGTTTTGAGGGTTCAAAAAAAGACTTGAAACCCTCAAGGAAACATGGTATAATAAATAATGATTCGTGGGCGTATAGCTCAGTTGGTTAGAGCGCACGCCTGATAAGCGTGAGGTCGGTGGTTCGAATCCACCTATGCCCACCAAATTTAATTCATTTATTAGGCCGGTTAACGTAGGTTAGCCGGTTTATAATCTTCAACACATGGTTGGGGGTGTAGCTCAGCTGGGAGAGCGCCTGCCTTGCAAGCAGGAGGCCACCGGTTCGACTCCGGTCATCTCCACCAAATATTTTAATTTTTTGCACTCTGAAAACTGCATAGGAGAACCGCGAAGTCGAGCGTAGAAGGCGCGCGAGAGGGTCAAGCTACAAAGGGCGTATGGCGGATGCCTTGGCGCTGGGAGCCGAAGAAGGACGCGGCAAGCTGCGAAAAGCCTCGGGGAGCTGCAAGCGAGCATTGATCCGGGGGTATCCGAATGGGGCAACCCACCGGGCGTAATGGCCCGGTACCCCTGCCTGAACCCATAGGGCAGGAGGAGGGAACGCGGGGAACTGAAACATCTAAGTACCCGCAGGAAGAGAAAGAAAGATCGATTCCCTCAGTAGCGGCGAGCGAACGGGGAAGAGCCCAAACCACTTATCTTCGGATGAGTGGGGTTGTAGGGTCGCCATTAATGCCACTTTTAAGTCTAGCTGAAGCGGTCTGGAAAGACCCACCGCAGAAGGTGACAGTCCTGTAAGCGAAAGGCGGCGAAGGGCGAGGCGATCGCTCCCGAGTACCACGGGACACGTGAAATTCCGTCGGAATCCGGGAGGACCATCTCCCAAGGCTAAATACTCCCTAGTGACCGATAGTGAACCAGTACCGTGAGGGAAAGGTGAAAAGCACCCCGGGAGGGGAGTGAAAGAGAACCTGAAACCGTGTGCTTACAAGCAGTCGGAGCGCTATGGCGTAAGCCAGCGTGACGGCGTACTTTTTGTAGAACGGTCCTGCGAGTTATCGTAGCAAGCGAGGTTAAGGCGTAAAGGCCGGAGCCGCAGCGAAAGCGAGTCTGAAGAGGGCGCAAGTTTGCTATGGTAGACCCGAAACCGGGTGATCTAACCATGGCCAGAGTGAAGTCCCGTTAACCCGGGATGGAGGCTCGAACCGAATTGACGTTGAAAAGTCATGGGATGAGCTGTGGTTAGGGGTGAAAAGCCAATCGAACCCGGAGATAGCTGGTTCTCCCCGAAATAGCTTTAGGGCTAGCCTCATGGATTAACTTACGGAGGTAGAGCACTGATTGGGCTAGGGGCCTCACCAGGTTACTGAACCCGTTCAAACTCCGAATGCCGTAAGGTTGACCATG
Source organism: Bacillota bacterium (assembly GCA_036678685.1). Taxonomy (GTDB): domain Bacteria; phylum Bacillota; class UBA4882; order UBA10575; family UBA10575; genus JAZIHH01. The sequence goes on along the minus strand of JAZIHH010000013.1, from coordinate 5,174 downwards.
GGAGTCAGACGATGGGGGATAAGCTTCATCGTCGAGAGGGAAACAGCCCAGACCTTCAGCTAAGGTCCCCAAGTTCGTGCTAAGTGGGAAACGATGTGAAGATGCCTAGACAGCCAGGATGTTGGCTTAGAAGCAGCCATCATTTAAAGAGTGCGTAATAGCTCACTGGTCAAG
>JAZIHH010000013.1:0-2500 GCA_036678685.1 Bacillota bacterium | reverse complement strand
CAAGCCTTGGTACTGGCCTTGATGGAAATGGTAATCAACGGGGTCTCCACCCGTAAGGTCAGCCAGATCACAGAAGAATTGTGTGGTACGGAATTCTCCAAATCCACTGTCTCAGAGTTGTGCAAGAAGCTGGACCCGCTTGTGAACGCCTGGAATAACCGGGACTTGAGCGAAAAATCCTATCATTTTGTCTTGGTGGACGCTTTGGTCCTGAAAATTCGTGAAGATGGCCATGTCCGTTCCCGAAGTGTTATGATTGCCATCGGCATAAACACTGAAGGATACCGGGAAGCTTTAGGCCTCATGATTGGCGACAGTGAATCCGAAGCCAGTTGGAAACAGTTTTTCTCCTGGCTCAAAAACCGTAACCTGCGTGGTGTCGAATTCGTAACATCAGATGATCATAGCGGCCTGGTCAAAGCGGTTTGTTGTCAATTACAGGGCGTTACCTGGCAACGCTGTCAAACCCACTTTATGCGTAATATCCTGGACGCTACGCCTAAACCGGTAAGAGAAGAGCTTTATCCGCATCTGCGAGCGATTTTATCATGGCCATTAACACGGCACTGCCCGGTTATTGCTAAACCAAACCCTGGAGGCATTCGAGAAGAAAGCGCCCAAGGCTATGCAAATACTTGAAATGGGCTTTGATGATGCTACCGCCGTACTTGTACTGCCGGAGAAATATCGCCGGCGTCTGCGCACTACAAATGCTCTAGAGCGTCTTAATCGAAGAGATTAGGCGCAGGGAACGAGTTATCCGGATTTTCCCGAACCGGGAATCGGCAGTCCGCCTGATCGGAGCCGTGCTCATGGAAATTGACGACAAGTGGATAGCCGGCAAAAAGTATCTGGATATGAGTGAATACCTTCAGTGGCAAGAAGAGCAAAAACAAATTAATGATCGAAGTAATATTGCTTATATCGGATAAGCATAATGATAACTGAGGAATTTACACACTAATTTGGACTTGATCCTGTAAACAGTTCCAGCATATCCTAATCCGTTTATCAATATGACGATAATGATAATACCGAATTAAGACAGTATATTGTTATAACTGAAGATACTGTAAATTGCTATAATATTGGGGCCATTTTTTCACCGGGAAAAACTCCTGTCAAAAATTCAGCCCATAGGTTTCAAGGTATTTGCATTCTAGGGTGATTTACGGGGAAGGAATTTTCAGTTACCAAGGAAACGATTTGTTGTGTCTGTACAAAATAGAAAGCCGGCACACGTGATTGAGTGCATAAAGTCCACAAAAAATTCTGGTTTGGTTGGGGTAACCATTCATTTTACTGAAGCAATTACAAAACAGAAATATTATGAGTTCAAAAAGAGATGGAGGTATGAATAGCGATGAAGAAGGGATCCCTGAATGCGTGGAAAAAATTTTTGAGTACGTTTCGGACGGAGGTCGAGGAACTTGGATGGGAAGTACTTGAGCGAGCCTGGTCCTCGGATACAGAGCGAACGGAGTATTACCTCTCGTTAATTCTGCCGCGGATGGCGAGCAATCTCAAGCTGAGATCGACGCGCGAACAATATAGTGTTGACTACGTGATGTTCACCGATAGCGGTGTGCCGTGGGCGTTTGTCCAAACAGAGAATGATATTGCTAACACCTATGACGAGGTGTGCAAATTATGCTGCTTTACCGCACCAGTTAGAGTGTTAATAACCGTGTCCGAATGGAATTCCAGTTTGGGAGGCTGGACCCATCCCGGATACCGGTCGTTCTATTTACCCGCATGGCAGGAATTAGTGGAAAAATACAACAAGGTTTGGCCGCGGGTTGGTGTTCTGAGCGTTATTGTTGGTGAGCGTGGACGCGATGGGATTATACGGTTTTATTCGTATGTATTTAATACCGATGGCAAGCTTGTTCAGAAAGCAGAGCCTGCCTTTGCTCTTGGGTCTTAGTTAAGGGGCTTAATGTTTACGTTTCCGGCTTTGTAAAAAATATACCGAATGGTGGCGGAAAATTTATCCGCCGCTCTTTTTGCGGTTTTGCAGGTGAATTCCGGTGCTTTAAAAAACGATGGGCATGACCTCGGTGGAAACTTTGACCGGGTTATTGGTGACCTCGAAGAATGGTTGGCGGCAATACGATAAAAAGAAAAAGGGGTAATTATATGAAAACCATTTATTTTTTATTCCCATTCTCCTTATCATAACGGCAAACATCCTGTTATCATCTTTTTCAAAAGGCCACTCCCAGTAAGGCCAATCCGATTCTCTCATTAATTGTAACCTATATGGTTGCCATGCTGGGTTCCATAATAATTTATACGCTGTCGCCAAAGGAAGAAAACCTATTCAGTGCGTTAAAGGAATTAAATTGGGCCAGTTATCTGCGTGTGCGGGTTGATGCGCGCCGGTTTCAAATCATAAATGAAGAGGGGTGACTCCTCATGGTGCGGGAGATCCTTTTATCTGGGCACCTAGGTTATACCAGCAACACCAACTGTCTCAGTAACGAATATAACAATGGCC
>JAZIHH010000012.1:0-15612 GCA_036678685.1 Bacillota bacterium | reverse complement strand
CAAGACAGGAATAGGGTTGACTAAACAAACAAGTGTTAGTGTATTTTGGAAGTTTACTGAAGGTGGAAAAAGTGCTGGATTTAGTGGGGTAAAGATTATGGCTGGACCTTCACTTTCTCTACCGGTCAATATTAGTTTTTATAGGCCTGAGAAATTTCTTGATAAACAGTATAATGTATGGCCATGGTAATGCTAATAAATAGGGGTGTGATATAATGGAGATTAAAGGACGGGCCATATTCGGTGGAATATTAATTATTATCATTGGTGTATTTTTAATAGTTGGAACAAAAATGAAATTAAAAATTTTAGTGGACCCGCCTCAAGATTGGTCACCTTATTGGGTGCATTCATGGTTGAAGAAATATTTTGATGAAACTATTCTTACTAATATTAATTATGTATTTGGAGTAGGATTTGTGATATTTGGAGCGGTCTATCTTTACTTGGCAATAAGCGGCAAGATTGTTTATAGATATTAATGAATAAAAATAAAGCAAAGATTTGAGAATCTAACCCTTCGTGCGCATGTCAATAGCATTTTTTCTAAATTTACGGTATTCTTATGGTAGGCCATCGGGGTAACACTCCTTTTGGTTTGTTTTTTGAGCAACTTACCATTTCGGAGTCCCGATGGCTTTTCCTTTTCAAAATTGCGAACTTAATTATACACTAGCAAACTGACCATTACGAAAACGAGGAACATATAAGGCTATGGTTCCCACCCGGGTGGTTAGTGTATGCGGGCGTGTGCCGTTACGATACCCCTTCCTTTTATCAGTGCGTTCGTATGGCTCGGCTTGAAGCTGTTCGGTGGCTTGCGCCTGCAAAATCTGGTTCAATACCGATTCCAATAACGCTGACACACCGGAATCCTTGTTATTGCCTAAAAATAGACGATGCAAAAGTTCTTGATCTACGGTAATCTGGTATTGAGCCATTCAAATTCCTCCTCTTAGAATTTTGGTTTGTCCAACTTCTATTCTAACTGAGGAATTTGTTAATGGCTCCCTCTTTTTTAGGAAACCAATTTTACACCATTATACGGACTTAACTACAGACCCTCGCATATACAAAATAGTTGATGTTATATCTGAAGAATTTTTAAAGCAAGATTTTGATAATAGCAAAAAAGACATATCAATTAATAAAAAAAGGATTGGCTCATTTCAAGATTGGGTTTGTTTTAATTTCAAGATTGGGTTTGTTTTAAAACCAGATATAACTTAAAGGGACCACCTTTTCCACTTGAGGTCTCCTTTTAAATTTCGTTTAATTTGGAGGTGTGTCAAATGTTAAAGAGAGGTCCTCTCATAAACGCCTATTGGAACTGGGATAAGGTTTCGGAACCGTTTTGGCATGAGCCAGCAGAAGATGTCTACTACCTGGTGAATAGGTGGAAGGCGGCAGGCCGCCAGAGAGTATTGGATCTCGGGTGTGGTATGGGCAGACATGCCTTGTTATTTGCGGCAAACGGCTTTCAGGTCACAGCCCAGGACTTATCAGTGAGCGGTCTCCGCCGGCTTGAAAAGACAGCTGCCGAACGGGGTTTAGCGATAAATACAGTTCATGCCGACTTAACGATGCTACCCTTTGCCGACGGAAGTTTCGATGCTGTTCTGGCCTATCATTCAATTTACCACGTGGACTCCACCGGTATACGTGCTGCAATCGGTGAATTGTACCGCGTACTGAAACCAGCTGCCGAAGTGTATCTGACTCTCAATTCAAAGAATAACCCCACATTCAGCGACCCACGGAGCAAAATTATTGATGAAAATGTCAGGCTAAAACAGGAGAAGGATGGCAGTATTCTTCCACATTTCTACTGTGATTTAGATGATGTGTACAATCTGCTTTCAGATTTTAAAATTATCAAACTACGGCAGATTGAGGATTTACGATGGAAAAAGCAGTTGGCATTATTTCGTGCTTGCAGCACGGAGTTAATGGGATAATTAATAACACCAAAAAGCAAAGCAAAAATGAAGACAGAGTAACATTTATGTTGTTTATAAAATGAACATTTAAATAGTCAATTTTTTCCACCCATAAAGGAGACAGCGACTCTGGAAAACCCCGGACCCGGTTTAAATAAAGGAAAAATTCAAAATCAAAACGAATAGAGCGAATTTATACCTTCATGCCTTCCGCTTGGTCCAGTATTAGCAGAAACCACATAAATTATAGTAATGGTATAATCGTATCCTCGGAATGGAGGCATGACTATGAATAATTCTATGGTCAGGCGTCGGGAACTGGTCGGGGCACTTGAGGAAAAGCGTTTTTTTGACCGGATTATGTATGAGCATGCCCAGTTTATGCGGGGCGGGGTAGATCCAACCGAAGAAACTGCTTTTCGAACCGCCGACCGGTTTGCTGTAAGCATCCGTGAGCTTTGGGAACGGGTAATGGCAACACCGGCAACGGCATCAAATAACGAAATTATCTCCTTGATCCGGGACAACTTGCGGATGATCACCCCTTTTCAGGAATTCGAGGCTGATACCGCCAGGGCCATTGCCGAATGTCGCTTGCTGGCCATTACTCCCGCTGAACTGATAGAGCACCTTGCCTTGGAAACCGTCTTTTTCTTGGGTATCTTAAAGAGAGTCGCCGGCCTGATGACGCCGCTCAGAAGCGAATTAAATCTTCCTAACGGAAATACCCGGACTTTGCTTTTTCCGCGAATGTCCTTTGTGGATCACCGGGGTATGCTGACAACCCTTACTTTTGAATACGGCATGTTTTGGACGCAACGCCATATGGAACATGCGGCCGTTCTCGCCCTGTTTTTCCGGCCCCGGATCCAGGAAAATTTGGTCTCGCAAATTCTTGGTTTCCAAACCAGATTCCAAGAAGTACTTACCCTCGGGCAAATGGTCTTTGAACAGACCGGTACGATTAATGGACATAATGACCGGGAAATGCCCTTGACCCCGGACGTTATTAACTGGATTAATAAAGTTATCGAAGTGACCTGGGATTTCAGAAGTTTTATGGCCTCAATTGTCCAACAGCAGGTTACCTGCAGCATCCCCAGCGGACAAACGAATTTCTGGCCCTTGCTTGCCGATCATATAAGACGGGAAGCCGATTACATTATTGATGCCCTTAATAGAATATTGGCGGCCGTAACCGGACGTTCATTCCCGAGCGACCAGTTCCTGCAGCCGAGACCCTATGAAACCGACTGGCGTGGACAATAAACGGCAAGTTCTTTCCAAGCGGGAACAACAATTTGAATGGCAAATTTATCGTTATCCGCGAAGGCGGAGGCTTTGTAAGAATGCCTCCGCCAATTTTTTGTTTACCGGGCAGATTACAAAAGCCGCACCCATCTTGTTTCTTCCGCATATGATAAAGTGCGGTAGATAATGGATTTAAGGGTAGAACAGGTGGTGCTTTCTATGCCGGAACAACCTCTGGTATTAAGCCGTGGTATGACTATTGTTCCCGTGGGTAATTTACAAGAGCAGTTGTGTTTTTTGGGTTTCCCTTTAATGCTCGTTGATAATATCTTTGGCGACAAAACGGAAGCCGCCGTCCGGCAATTTCAAGCCAGTGTGGGGTTGACGCCAACAGGGGTGGTGGATGAGGAAACATGGCGGCGCATGTTTGACGGGGAACCTCTTTCGCTGACGCCTTTAAGAAAAGAGGGCGACAAAAAACAAATAAGCAATGGGGGACGGTATATAAGAATCGTCTTAAGCCTGCGGCGACTTTTTCTTTATGAAAACGGTAATATAATCGCCAATTATCCTGTAGCTATCGGCAAGCCGACCACACCGACACCGGCCGGTGAATTTGTCATTATTGACAAATTGCTCAATCCGGGGGGCGTTTTCGGCACCCGCTGGATGGGTTTTACCGAAAGAAGACACGGGATTCACGGTACAAATCAACCGGAGAGTATAGGTAACGCGGTATCAAACGGCTGTGTCCGTTTGCGCAATGAAAATGTCGAAGAACTTTTTGACCAGGTCGAGGTAGGCACCCCGGTGATTGTTGAGACCGGCGCCGTTATTCCTCCCGGCGGGTATTACGTGGTACAACCGGGTGATACTCTGTACTTAATTGCCTTGCTCTTTGATACCACAGTGGAAGCGCTTATGAGGGTTAACAATTTGACCTCCGATTTAATCTTTCCTGGGCAAATAATACAAATAGTAGGTGCGGTTCCACCTTCGCCCATCCAGTTTATTGTCTATTCGGTAAGAACAGGGGACACCCTCTTTTTCCTGTCGCAGCGGTTTAATACCACGGTGGAAGCGATTATGCGGGCAAACGATTTAAACCAGGATACGATTTACCCCGGACAGATTCTTTTGATCCCAGCCACTGGCCTGTTTTGAGAGAAACACCAACCGTTCCCTGCATTTCTTCAAAATTCTCTTTAAAGTAAAACAATACCCGGGATGAAAAGATAGGAAAGGAAAAAAATAAATAACGCCGAAGAATATGTATGGACTTTGCTCTAAGAATCTGCGGGTTATAACCGTAATCTAATGAAGATTTTTATAAGTAGAAAGGACAAGCCAATGAACAGTTTTCAACAGAAGGAAAAATCCTTTTTTTCGCTGCCTGATCTTTTAAAAACCGAGGGCGGGGAGAGGATAAAAACCGTTGCCGAATGGAGGAACAAGCGAAGGCCGGAAATCCTGGAACTCTTCCGTACTCACGTCTTCGGCCGGGCGCCGGTAGGTAAACCCCGTACTTTGCGTTTCGAATTTGAAGCCATAATACCCAATACCTTGTCTGGAAAAGCAATCTATAAAGAAGTGGTTATCAGCTTTTCCGGTCCGGGCGGGCCGGGAAAGATCAGGGTTTTTCTTTTTCTCCCTGCCGGCTGCGACAAACCAACCCCCGCCTTTTTGCTGGTTTGTCATTTGCCGCCCGAAAAGATTGATTTGAAGCGCGATACTTCTTTTTGGCCGGTAGAAAAGATTGTGCAACGCGGATATGCCGCCGTCGCTTTTTACACTGCGGATGTGGATCCCGATTTCGATGACGGGTTTAAAAACGGCGTCCACGGAATTTTTGACCGGCCCAACGAAGCCCGGCCGCCGGACGCCTGGGGGACTATTGCCGCCTGGGCCTGGGGAGCCGGACTGGTTATGGATTACTTGGTAACCGACGCCGCTGTCGACCATCAGCGGGTAGCCATCGTCGGCCACTCACGGGGTGGGAAAACCGCCCTTTGGTGTGGAGCCGTTGATGAACGTTTCGCCCTGGTGATCAGTAATTGCTCCGGGTGCACGGGAGCGGCTCTCGCCCGGCACAGGCAGGGTGAGACGGTAAAAGAGATCAATACCCGCTTTCCCCATTGGTTTTGTGCCAACTACAAAAAATATAATGACCGTGAAGATGAACTGCCGGTCGACCAGCATCAACTGCTGGCCCTCATCGCCCCCAGGCGGTTGTATGTGAGCAGTGCGGCCGATGATTGGTGGGCTGACCCGCAGGGAGAATTTCTCTCCTGCCTCCATGCCGAACCGGTTTATCACCTTTACGGCCTGCCGGGACTGGAGACTGATACGATGCCCGCCCCGGGACAATCCTTCCATCACGGATACATCGGTTACCATCTGCGGGAGGGGGGACATGATTTAACCCTGCACGATTGGCTGTGTTACCTTGATTATCTTGATAAACATTGGAATCGGTGACGTCTTTCTTCCGGCCGGCGGGCTGGAAAGGTTTATGACGTAAGCGGAGGTAAAATTGTAAACCCGGTAAGATCAATTACTTGACCTTACCGGGTTTTCTTTGAAACCCGTTTAATTGATCTGGCCAGGTACACAGATGATCTGACCTATTATTAAACGATCCGGGTCGACTCCCGGGTTGGCTCTGATTAAATCGTCTACAGTTATTCCGGCTCTTCTGGCAATGCTGAAGTACGTATCACCTGCTCTGATAGTATAGGGAGTGGTTCCTGAAGGACACGGTGGTTCTCCTGTGCCCGGGATGCAAATGATCTGACCTATTTGCAGCCGGTCGGGGTCAACCCCCGGATTGGCTCTTTGGATGGCTTCTACTGTGGTTCCGAATCTCCGGGCCAGAGAGAAGTAGGTATCACCTGCTCTGATTGTGTAGGCGAAGGTTCCGGCAGGACAGCGGTCCGGTGGGGTAACCATTGGAATGCAAATGATCTGACCTATTTGCAGCCGGTCGGGGTCAACCCCCGGGTTGGCTCTTTGGATGGCTTCTACCGTGGTGCCGAATCTCCGGGCCAGAGAGAAGTAGGTATCACCTGCTCTGATTGTGTAGGCGAAGGTTCCGGCAGGACAGCGGTCCGGTGGAGCAGCCATTGGAATGCAAATGATCTGACCTATTTGCAGCCGGTCGGGGTCAACCCCCGGGTTGGCTCTTTGGATGGCTTCTACTGTAGTCCCGAATCTCTGGGCCAAAGAGAAGAAGGTATCACCGGCTCTGATTGTATAGGCAAAGGTTCCGGCAGGACAGCGGTCCGGTGGGGTAACCATTGGAATGCAAATGATCTGACCTATTTGCAGCCGGTCGGGGTCAACCCCCGGGTTGGCTCTTTGGATGGCTTCTACCGTGGTGCCGAATCTCCGGGCCAGAGAGAAGTAGGTATCACCTGCTCTGATTGTGTAGGCGAAGGTTCCGGCAGGACAGCGGTCCGGTGGAGCAGCCATTGGAATGCAAATGATCTGACCTATTTGCAGCCGGTCGGGGTCAACCCCCGGGTTGGCTCTTTGGATGGCTTCTACTGTAGTCCCGAATCTCTGGGCCAAAGAGAAGAAGGTATCACCGGCTCTGATTGTATAGGCAAAGGTTCCTGGAGGGCATGACATTTTATTTTTCACCTCCGTTATAGTAATATATTCAAAACCCGGATCGTATGGTATCAGGCTTTTGTCAGATAATGGGGTTAATAAAGGCGGCGGTTTTCTTTACTTGCTTTTAAAATATATTCCCTTGGCAACTGGAAGAAAAGGGGGTATAATATACTTGTGAAAAATATCACAAGGATGATTTGTCATGAACGATGACCTGGTTATTTTCCCAAAGGCGACTATTTCAAGATTGCCTTTGTATTTCCGGGCCCTTTCCGATTATCATCATGTGGGTATGCAATTTGTTTCCTCGGAAGAAATGGCCGCCAAAGTGGGCATAACCTCGAGCCAGCTTCGGAAAGATCTTTCCTACTTCGGGGGTTTGGGGATCAGGGGTACCGGCTACGATGTTTCATATCTTTTAGCTAAAATCAAGGATGTCCTGGGAATGAACCATCCCCGGCGCCTGGCGATTATCGGTGCCGGTAAATTAGGGACAGCCTTGGCCGGTTATAAGGGATTTCCCCAGCACGGCCTGGAAGTGAAGGCCCTTTTTGACATTGATGAGACTAAGATCGGATGGCAGTTCGGCGAGATCGCGATTTACCATATCTCGGCGCTGAAAAAATTAAAAAATGAGCTTAAGCTGGATATTGCCACGATTGCCGTACCGGCCGACGCCGCCCAGCAGGTGACCGAGGTGGTGGTGGAGGCGGGGTTTAAAGCGATTTGGAACTTTGCCCCCGTCCGGTTGAAGGTTCCGGAGGATGTCTATGTCCGTTATGAAGACCTGGTAGTGGGTGTTTTGATGCTTTCTCATCACCTCACAAGAACAAGCCGGTAAATTTTTTTACCAATGCTAGTGAAATTATTCACAAACTTTGCCATGGGGTGATATTAATGTTAACGGTTTCGGTTTGTGTCGGAAGTTCCTGTCATCTTAAGGGGGCATACGCGGTAATTAAAGAACTGCAACGGCTCATCGATGAATACTCCTTAAAAGATAAGATTGAGCTTAAAGCCTGCTTTTGTTTGGGGAAATGCCAGGAGGGAGTAAGCGTAATGGTTAATGACCGGATTTATACCGGGTTAACTAAGGAAAATATCGCCGAGTTTTTTTGCCGTAACATTTTGTAACAAGGCGTGCCGGTAATTTCTCTACAAAAAGGGGGCAATTCCCGTGGGTGTGGTATCGACGATTGAGGCAAGTTGCCGGGACTGTTATAAATGTGTCAGATATTGTCCGGTTAAAGCAATCCGGGTTAGTAACGGGCACGCGGAGGTAATCGGCCATCGTTGCCTAGAGGACGGGCACTGTGTAGCCATCTGTCCGCAGCAGGCCAAAAAGGTGGAAAGTGATACCGGCTTAATAAGGGAGTTTATTAAATCCGGGTTTAAAACAGCCGCCGGCCTTGCCCCGTCGTTTGCAGCGGATTGGGGTTTAGAAGACCCGCGGCAGCTCGTTACAGCCCTGAAAAAATTCGGCTTTGCCTATGTGGAAGAAACGGCCGAAGGAGCGGAGTGGGTGGCCAAGGAACACCTCCGGTTGGTGAAAGAGGCCACAGGTCCTGTTATCACCAGTTGTTGCCCGGCTGTTGTCAACCTGTTGGAGATTTACTATCCCCATCTCCTGCCCCACCTTGCCCCGGTGGTTTCACCAATGACGGCCCACGGCCGCATGATGAAAAACCGGTACGGGGAAGAAACGAAAATAGTTTTTATCGGTCCGTGTATCGCGAAAAAAGGTGAAAGGCGGCGAAAGGAAAACCAGGGGGTCATCGATGCGGTGCTCACCTTCGCCGAACTGCATGAGCTGCTTTCAGCAGCGGGGATTGACCCCGCCGGGCTCGAACCCGGGAGGTTCGACAGGGAGGAAGCCATGTCCGCCCATGCGTTTGCCGTCCCGAGAGGCCTGGCCCGGTCGGCCCGGTTAAATACGGATCTTTTGGCCGAAGACGTGATTACCGTCGACGGTTTTGAAGAATGTTTTGCCTTCTTGGAAAAGTTCGATGACGTCAAGGAGTCTTTCCGATTAATTGAACTTTTGGCCTGCCGCGGCGGTTGCGTAATGGGACCGGGGATGAGTACCGGCCTTTCGGCATATGCCCGGCGGAACAAAGTGCTTAATTACGCCAACAGCCGCCGCCGGCCCGGGCGGTGTTTCGATGGCGACCAGATAAAAACCGTCCCGGCATTACCGGAAGAATTGGCGCCCACGGATCTTTACCGGGAGTATACCGCCAGGGCGGTTGATTCCACTAAAGGGGGAGATCTGCCCCCGGAAGAAGAAATCCGTCGGATCCTGGCCCGGACCGGAAAATTAAAACCCCGGGATGAGTTGAACTGTGGGGCCTGCGGGTATAACTCCTGCCGCGACAAAGCAATTGCGGTTGCCAAAGGTATGGCGGAAATCGACATGTGTATTCCGTATATGAGAGCCCGGGCGGAGTCCAGAGCGGACCTGATCTGCCGGGCCGCTCCCAATGCCATCTTGGTGGTAAGCAGCGACTTAAAGATTTTAGAGCTTAATCCAGCGGCGGAGAAAATGCTCTACTGCCAGAACGAGGAAGTAAAAGGGAAAGATCTGCAAAGCATCCTAGATCCCAAATTTTTTGCCGAGGTATTAAGGACGAAAAAAATGATCACCGGGGAGGCGTTTTATCCCGCTTACGGTCTTGTAGTTTGGCAAGCCATCTTCCACGTGGAAACAGAAGATGTTTTAATCGGTATCTTGATTGACATCACCAATGAAAAACAGCAGCGGGAACGGTTGGCTATGGTGACCAGGGAGACCTTGGAAAAAGCCCGGGAAGTCATTGACAAACAGATGCGGGTCGCCCAGGAGATTGCCGGTTTGTTGGGGGAAACCACAGCCGAGACCAAAGTGTTGCTGACCAGGTTGATTAAACTCATTCAGAATGAAGAGGGGGAACACACATGAGTTTTTTCATCGAGACCGGGACCGCTTCCCTCTCCAAATACGACGAAGAGTTATGCGGGGACAACATTGAGGTTATCAGAAACAACAACTCCGTGCTATGTGTCTTAGCCGACGGACTGGGCAGCGGAGTCAAGGCCAATATTCTGTCGAAAATGACAGTCAAAATCATTGGAACAATGGTCAAAAAGGGGGCTTCCCTGGAAGAAGTAGTGGAAACCGTGAGTAATACTCTTCCCATATGCCAAAAAAGAGGGATCGCCTATTCCACTTTTACCGTAATTCAAGTCCAGGACAACGGCGAGACCTATGTGGTTAAATTCGACAACCCGCCTTTTTTCTTCATCCGGGAAGGGAAGTTGGCCACGCCGTATAGTAAAGAAACGGAGATTTGCGGCAAGAAAATCAGAGAAAGCAAGTTCCAGGTAAAACCCGGTGATATCTTGGTGGTGGTCTCCGACGGAGTGATTCATGCCGGAATCGGCGGAGTTCTAAATCTGGGATGGCAGTGGCGGGATGTCGGGGAATATCTTCTCCGGTTAAGCCGGCAGATAAATAACGCCAAAGACCTCAGCTGGTGGTTGATGACCGTCTGCGAACAGCTTTACATGGGAAAACCGGGAGACGACGCCTCTGTTTTGGCGTTAAAAATCCGGGAACCGCGGTCGATGACGGTCGCAGTAGGCCCGCCGCGTAACCGGAAAGACGATCCCTATATGGTTGAACTACTGTTGAGTGAACCCGGGACCAAAGTGGTTTGCGGGGGAACCACCGGTTCGCTGGTGGCCGGATCGTTAGGAACAGATATTAAGGTCGATTTGAACAGCCTGGAACCGGATATACCCCCCATCGGTCACATTAAAGGAATCGACCTTGTAACCGAGGGTATCATCACTTTAAGTAAAACCTTGGAGCAATTGAAGAAGCCGGCTGTTCCGGCCGTTCCGCGGAAGGCGGTACGGAAGAGAAACGCCGTTACCTTGTTGACCGAATTACTTCTGGAAAGCGACCGGATCAAGTTTCTGGTGGGGACAGCGCTCAACCCGGCCCACCAAAATCCGGAGTTATCCGGGTTGTCACTGAAAATGACAGTAGTAAATGAAATAGCCCAAATTTTAAGAGGGCTGGGGAAAGAAGTCGAAGTTCATTATTTTTAAGAATAGCAATTACGGAAAGGAGCGGTAACAATGGGCAAAGTTATGCAGGCGGCAACTGAGCCTAAAGGTTTAGGAATTGCCGGCAGAAGATTTACAAAAGTGAACGAGATTATTGAACGACACGGGAAAACGGCTTCGGCCTTGATTCCGATCCTCCAGGAAGTACAGGAAGAGTATAGATATCTCCCGGAAGAGATCCTGACCTACATCGCCGTAGCCATGGGTCTCAATCCGGCCAATGTTTATGGTGTCGCCACCTTCTATTCGCAGTTTTCCTTGGCCCCGAAAGGGAAATACGTGATTAAGATCTGCGACGGCACTGCCTGTCATGTCAGAAATTCCGAGAAGATAAAAGAGGCCTTGTGGAAAAAACTCGACCTGTCGGATGATAAAAAAACCACCGATGACTTAAGGTTTACCGTAGAAACCGTATCATGCCTGGGCGCCTGCGGGCTGGCCCCTGTGGTGATGATCAATGACCGGGTTTACGGGCAGGTAACACCGGATGGCATCAATGAAATTATTGACCAGATTATAGCGGAAGAAGAAGGTGAGAAAAATGCTCCGGAACAAAACTGAGTTGGACCGGATGAGAGATGAATGGCGGGAGTTGTACAAGAAAGAAAAAGCCCGGATTCTGGTTTGTGCCGGAACCGGTTGCGTGGCCGGCGGTTCGTTACAGGTTTTTGAAGCCCTGCGGGATGAGGTGGAAAAACACGGGGCTTTGATCACCCTCGATTTAATGGCCGAACAAAAGAAAACCGGGATCGCAACCGTTAAAAGCGGGTGCCACGGGTTTTGCGAGATGGGTCCGTTGGTACGGCTGGAACCGTCGGGAGTCTTGTATGTCAAAGTAAAACCCGAGGACGCCCCGGAGATTGTCGAGGCTTTGATCAGGGGAGAACCGCCGGTGGAAAGACTCTTGTATCACCATCCACCGACCGGGGAAGTCTTTGCCGAGGAGGAAGCAATTCCTTTTTATAAAAACCAGCAGCGAAACGCCTTGGCCAACTGTGGCAGTATCGATCCGGAGGAAATCCGGGAATATATCGCCCGTGACGGTTACCAGGCGCTGGCCAAGGTTGTTACAGAGTTAAAACCGGAAAAGGTCTGCCAGGAAATTATCGCTTCCGGTCTCCGGGGGCGTGGCGGGGGAGGTTTCCCCACCGGTTTAAAATGGGATCTGACCAGAAAAGCGGAGAGCGATAAGAAATACGTGATTTGTAACGGCGACGAAGGCGATCCGGGCGCTTTTATGGACCGCAGCCTCATGGAAGGGGACCCCCATAAAGTATTGGAAGGCATGGCCATTGCCGGTTATGCCGTGGGCGCGGATGAGGGTTATATATATGTAAGAGCCGAGTATCCTTTGGCCGTGCAACGGTTGAAAAAAGCGGTGCAAGCCGCTGAAGACTACGGTTTACTAGGCAAAAATATTCTGGGCAGCGGTTTTGATTTCCAGATTAAAATCAAGGAAGGCGCCGGCGCTTTTGTCTGCGGGGAAGAGACCGCTCTCATTGCTTCGATTGAAGGAAAAAGGGGCATGCCCAGACCCAAACCGCCTTTCCCGTCCACGTCCGGGCTGTGGGGAAAACCGACGCTAATCAATAATGTGGAAACCTTTGCCAATATACCCCGCATTATCAACAACGGGGCTTCCTGGTTCCGGAAAGCGGGAACCGATCAAAGCCCGGGCACCAAAACTTTTGCCCTCACCGGACAGGTGGTGAACACTGGCCTCATTGAAGTATCGATGGGTGTTACCGTCCGGGAAGTGGTTTACGGGATCGGCGGCGGCATCCGCGGGGGCAAAAAATTTAAAGCCGTCCAGATCGGCGGCCCTTCCGGCGGTTGTCTGACCGAGCAACATTTGGATCTGCCCCTGGATTTCGATTCCTTGTTGTCCGCCGGAGCGATGGTCGGTTCCGGGGGATTGGTGGTCATGGATGAGGACACCTGCATGGTTGAGGTGGCCCGGTTTTTCATGAGTTTTACGCAGAACGAGTCCTGCGGAAAATGCGTCCCCTGCCGGGAAGGAACCAAACGCATGCTAGAGATCTTGCAAAGGGCCGTTGACGGCGAAGGCCAGCCCGAGGATCTGGAAGTCCTGGAAGAACTGGCCCTGGCTGTCAAAGACGGATCCCTCTGCGGGCTGGGGAAAACAGCACCGAACCCCGTTTTGACCATATTACGATACTTCCGCTATGAATACCTGGCCCATATTACGGAAAAACGTTGTCCGGCGGGAGGATGTCAGGCTTTAGCCTCTTATACCGTTGATCCGAAAAAATGCAAGGGTTGCGGCAGATGTAAAAAAGCCTGTCCAGTTCAGGCCATCGCTGGAGAGATCAGAAAACCCTTTGTTATTGACCCCGAAAAATGTATCAAATGCGGCGCCTGTGTGAAAGTATGCGCTTTCAAGGCGATAGGGAGGGGATAAGTATGAAGATGAATGCTACGGAAATGAACAACTTTGTGTTTCTGGATAAGCAGAAAATAGAACTGAACGGCGAAAAAAGTATTCTGGAACTCGCCCGGAAGGCCGGTATTGATATCCCCACGTTCTGCTATCATTCGGAACTGAGTCTCTACGGGGCCTGCCGGATGTGTGTGGTGGAGATCGAGGGGCGGGGGGTAGTTACTTCCTGTTCGACCCCGCCTGCTCCCGGCATGAAAATTTTGACCAACAGCCCCAGGGTGCAGCGGGTCAGAAAAACTGTCCTGGAATTACTCCTTGCCAACCACGACCGGGATTGTACCACCTGCGACAAGAACGGCCGGTGTAAACTGCAGGAACTGGCCGACCGGTTCGGGGTGAGAAAAATCCGGTTCGGCGAGAGGGACGAAAAATTACCCCTTGACGAATCCGCGCCGGTGGTGAGGAATCCAAACAAGTGTATCCTTTGCGGTGACTGTGTCCGCATGTGTGAAGAGGTTCAGGGGATAGGGGTATTGGACTTCGTCAACCGTGGCTCGCGGGTTATGGTATCGCCCGCCTTCAATAAGAAACTGCAAGATGTGGAGTGTGTGAACTGCGGACAGTGCAGTGCGGTCTGTCCTACCGAGGCGCTGGTCGTAAAAAGCGAGATCGACAAGGCCTGGGCGGCTCTTCACGACGAGGAAAAACTGGTGGTGGCCCAGGTGGCGCCGGCAGTCCGGGTCGCTCTGGGGGAAGAATTCGGGTTACCTCCAGGGAAAATAGTCACGGGCAAAGTGGTGGCCGCCCTGAGAAGGTTGGGGTTCGACAAAGTCTTTGACACCTGTATGGCGGCGGATTTAACCGTTATGGAAGAGACGGCCGAGTTTATTGCCAGGACTAAAAAGGGAGAAAACCTCCCGCAGTTTACCTCATGCTGTCCGGCCTGGGTCAAGTATGCGGAGCATAACGCCGCGGATTTATTGAAGAACCTCTCCACCTGCCGGTCTCCGCAACAAATGTTTGGTTCGGTGGTTAAAAGGCACTGGGCCAAAAAGCTGGGGAAAAAGCCGGAAGATATCTTTGTGGTCTCCATTATGCCTTGTTCAGCGAAGAAATTTGAAGCGGCCAGACCGGAGTTTTCCGTAAACGGCGTACGCGACGTGGATCTGGTCCTTACCACTCAGGAGTTGGCCCGGATGATCCGGGAAAGCGGTTTGCTCTTCGACCAGTTGGAAGTGGAAGCCTTTGACATGCCGTTCGGTCTTACCACCGGCGCCGGTGTTATCTTCGGCGCCACCGGAGGCGTAGGCGAAGCCGTATTGCGGACCGCTTATGAACTTCTAACCAGTAAACCGTTGGATGAATACACCGGGGAGCAGGTAATAAACTTCGAAACAGTTAGAGGCTTCAAAGGACTGAAAGAGGCTGTGCTGGAGGTGAACGGGTTAACGATTAAAGTGGCGGTCGTTCACGGCCTCGGCAACGCCAAAAAGCTGATTGAGGAGATTAGAGAAGGAAAGGCCGATTATCATTTAATCGAAGTAATGGCTTGCCCCGGCGGATGTGTGGGCGGCGCCGGCCAACCGGTCTCCACGGACAGTCAAGCAAAGAAAAAGAGAGCCCAAGGATTATACAGTGCCGACAAGTTATCCCAGTTAAGAAAAGCCCACGACAATCCGGCAGTGACCAAACTTTACGAACAGTGGTTAAAAGAGCCCAACAGCGGCGAAGCCCATAAAGCTTTGCATACCGGTTACCAGATGCGGGGGCGGATTACCGGCGAGGAGATTACACTCTTAACCAGTAAGCGTGAGAACAAGATTAATGTGGCCGTTTGTGTTGGTACCTGTTGCTACTTGAAAGGTTCTTACGATACCCTGAAAAGGCTGATGGAAAAAGCAGAAAACGAAGGGGTCGGCGACCGGCTCAACCTGCACGCCACTTTCTGCCTGGAAAGCTGTGAGGAAAGCCCCTCCATCCGGGTGGACGATGAGGTTGTTGGCGGCGTTACCCCGGATAAGGTGGAATCATTTTTCGCCGAGAAGATCCTGGGCAAACTCAAAGCACCCGTAGAAACCAATTCCAATTAGGGCTTATGTCCCCGGTTATCTCTCCTGGCCCGGAAGCGGGCCGGATGGTTATAACCCTTTATAGTCAAGCTATAAAGGGTTATAATTTTATAGTTCCCAGTGGCTTTAAACCGGTAAGAAACAAATTATCCCGGTTGACGGGCGAAAGTAACAGAAAATGCGTTTTATAGTAATATAATAGGATGTGTTTATGGAAAAATAGTTT
>JAZIHH010000011.1:0-3597 GCA_036678685.1 Bacillota bacterium | reverse complement strand
GATGGCGGAAGGCAGATTGTTGTAATTCCAGATCGCCTGATGGAACTGGGGGTCGATCAGAAGTTGAACCGATACCTTTTCAAATTCATCAAGTTTAAGCCGGACGTGGGCCGCCGTTTGGTTAAGTTCATCCAGAGTTGACTGGGTGATCTTCCTGGTTATCGCCGCTCTTGAACTGGTATAGGACATCAAGCCAACAATAAAAACCGGAACAAGCGAAAGAAAGATAAAGGAGTAAATCAAACGGTCACGAATTGATGTCTTGCCAATGAACCCCATCACTTTCTTCTTGATATCGCCGAACATAGCCACCCTCCCTGCCATCTTTTCAGCAACAACGCTTTGTTTTTTGGATTTCAAAAGATATGTAATCTATTATTTAAGTTAGGTCTTCGCCAAAAAACCGGCCGATCCTTCACTTCCCAGCCAAACAGACAGGTTAGGCTGTATGTTTACCTTCTGTTAACCCAATATTCACTGATATTTATATTATATAAAACCTGGTACCTGCATTGGAATGGAGTTGTTTTTATTATCCTTTGATATTTTTAGCGTTCCTTGTTTAATTTTCTGTTGCAAAAAAGGTCTTCACTGTGTGCATAAAGAATAAGGGATGGCATAAGTATACAAGAATAACAGATATTTACCCCATAAAATATCCGTAAAGGAGAGATCGGAAATGCCCAAAAAAACCGGCGTTTTGCTGGTGATCATGCTCGCCCTTGCCCTGTTGTTTTCGTTAAACAGCACTGCAGCCGGCGCGGTTAAACCGGCCAACGAATTCCGCAGTTCTTTCTGGTACACCCCGGAAGGTTCGCGCTTTCACTTCGACGGGTTACTCTTTCCCTTCAACGTCGACCTCTCCGCCAATACCGGTCTCCTCTGCGGCCTGGAATTTGGTTTTGGCTGGTACAACATCCTTGCTTACTACTACCACAACAACCTGCTTCAACCCCAGGACCAACTGGCCGTTGGCTTACTGCCGCTGACCTGGTCGGCCGGAACGTCGGTTACCTTGGCAAAGAGCCTGGCCCAACAGAGCTTTGGTAAGTACGTCAATGGCTCGATGTCTGATTCTTCCTTCGACTACCTGCCGTGCGGCGTTGGCCTCAAATACTCGGTTCCGCTTGGTCCGGCAACGCTCGCCGCATCTGTGACCAATAATCTGAAGGGAGATTGGGACATTGACATTGACAAACCCCTGGATGTAACCGCCCGTCTGGCGTTCCAGGCCGGAAAGAACATCACCGTCGGGGCCGGGATCGCCTCCAGCAATACCTTCTCCGACGCCAGTAACTTTGGTTTTTTGGTGGATCTGGCCTATACCGCCGCCCGCATGGGTTTTTTGGGCGAGTTTGTCAGTTGGAACCGGGCCGAGACCAGCAATACCGCATCCGGTCTTTACATTGAAGGCTTTTATGGTTTCACCGAACAATCCCGGCTTTATGCCGGCTTCTTCGCCGCCGATGACTTGGTCGACGACCGGCTGGTTCTGGGTGGAAAATACCAGACCACTAACAACCTGGCCTACCAGGCTGAACTGCGTAACAGAAAGGAAGATTGGCAGTTGACCCTGCAAATGCAGGTGCAATTTTAAAACGGGACGCTCAGCGTCCCGTTTCTTCATTTAAAAACAGTAGCCGAGGAAGATTCCCCCCATTGCGAGTACTCCATTTATGTACGATCCCATAAGGATTAACTTCAGGAAGTTACCATGCCACACAAGCTATAGATCATCCACCGGTGGCTCATGTTCGACCCAGTTCCACTCGCTATCAAGTAAGAATTGATTAGGCCAGTCAATCGCTTTTTCCTCCAAACCGACAAAAGCGAGAACCTCTGAACATAAAAGTGCCACCAGGTCGCGGTTGGGTGTATGCAGAAGCCGCTCTAAAGTTGCCTCAAAGTTCCGCGGTTTCGACGGTGCCTGCGCCACCACCCGTAAAAGCCATTTATGATAGGGGTACAACATCTGGTTCTCATTTAAAACCAAACGGCAGGAAAAAAGCACGATTTTTTGGAGGGACAGATATAGCAGGTACCGATCCTGTTTTTCCACCGCCTGACTGTAATACCATTTCCAAGCCAACAATTGGGCCGCGAATCTTTTTCTTCTGCTCTTTTGCTCCGCAACGGGAAAACGGACAATCTCCGCCAAGAGCTTGGCAAGGCCCGGATCACGGGAATAGAGGATCTTATTATCTTGGTAGGCGTAGCGGGCCGGATCACTCCCCCGCGTCGCGACCAACCGCAAGATTTCCTTGCTCACCACTTTACAGTCGATATACCCGCCTGGATAATTACAAAAATCCCACAAACTGAAAGCCAGTCTCCTTTGGCTTTTCCTTTTTTGGTAGGCCGCCTCTTCCATAACTAAAATCAGATCAATATCCGCCTCAGGGCCGGCAAACCCGTGGGCCAGTGACCCGCCCAAAAGAATCGCGATAATGTTTGGATCCTTTTGGTAGCAGTTGACAAATTTATCAATGGCTACTTGGTGATGCCTTTCCACCCGATCATTCCTTTCGTGCCATCTTTTTTCATTTCCTGATAACGGCTCTCCGCGGAAAAAAGAACGCACCAACAAAGATTTCCCGACCGGCACAGAAATCCCCGACGCAAAATGTCGGAATAGGGCAATTATCCGCCAAATACTGTATATATTTTATTTGTAATAAATGTCGATATCTATTATAATATTATTGCAACATGGTTTTCCTTAAATATTTAAGTATGAACATTAATTATCACCCCTTTAACCTAATTTTTACTCTAAAAACTAGATCGACAACCAGCTTCCCAATCCTTAATAACTTTTCATATTATTTCCTATTTTTGCCCTCTTCTTGGTAAAAAAAGAGTGCGCATCATACGCACTCCCGCTATTTATTAGAATTTATCCTTTTACCTTTTCCCTGGTCCGCTTGGATCCGGTTCTACCGCTGCAGTTCGACCACGGTTACCCCCATCCCGCCTTCATTGCTTTCTCCCCAGCGGTGCTTACAGACGCGGGGGTGCTTCTTGAGATAGTCGGCACTGGCAGACCGCAGGGCACCGGTGCCTTTCCCGTGAATCAGGCGGACCCAGGGCAAACCGGCCAGCAAGGCTTCATCCAGATATTTGTCGGTCACGTGTACCGCTTCCTCCACCGTCATCCCCCGCAGGTCAAGCTCGGGCGAGATGTTTGCGGCTTTTTCCCGGCGTAAGGCGCTCATCTTGATTCCGCCCGCTGCCGGTTTTTGCTTCTGCTTGGCCAGCGGTGTCAGCCGGTTGCCGCTCCACCCAGAGGCGGACCGCGCCGGACTGGACAAGCGCCTGGTCTGCCGTGAGGTCAAGAATCTCGCCTTCCTGCCCCAACCCGGCCAGTTGAACACGCATCCCCACTTCCAGTTCGCCTCGGAACTCCTCGGCATCAGGCAGCAGAGGCTCCTCCAGTTCCGCCAAGTGTGCTTGTATCGCCGCCCGGGCTTGGTTCGACAGGCGGCTGCGCGCCCGCTGGTCCTCAGCCTCCTGTAAACTCCGGAGCAGGTCCCTCCATCTCCCGCCGGGTCGCGCGCACAAGGGCACGGGCTTCAGCCCGCGCCGCTTTGAGGAGCT
>JAZIHH010000010.1:0-45713 GCA_036678685.1 Bacillota bacterium | reverse complement strand
TTGACTAATCTGGACTTGATCATCTATGGCGTTGTTTATATTATATACTATCATAAATTTACGGAAGGCAAGCAACAAAATTATGTGTAAACAAAATGCCCTTCCCGGCTGCATGAAAGAGGTTTTTTCTTTCCGGCGGGGAATATTGAGAGGAATATATTATATATTTTCAGGCCGTCCTCAGGGGAGCGGCGCCGGCGGGGCCCCGGGGGGAGGGGAGGCTTGAATAAAGATAAAGTAGGTGATGGGATGGACCCGTACGAATTGGCCAGGATTTTTCATGAAACCGGTCTTCTTCTGGAACTCAAAGGGGAAAACCCTTTCAAGGCCAGAGCTTATTATAACGCCGCGCGGACCCTGGAAAACCTCGGCGAGGAACTGGAGACTCTGGTCAAAGAAGAGAGGCTCCACCAGGTGCCGGGATTCGGGGAGGCGATCGTCAATAAGATTCTGGAGTGGGTTGGCACCGGGAAAATTGACTACTATGAAAACCTGAAAAATACCACCCCGCCGGGACTCCTGGAGTTTTTTCGCCTGCCGGGCCTGGGGCCCAAAAAAATCAACCAGATCTATAAGGAGCTGGGCATTACCACTTTGGAAGCGCTGGAGGAAGCCTGCGCCAACAACCAACTGCTCTCCCTTCCCGGGTTTGGCGTGCGTACCCAGGAAAAGATTTACGCCGGGATAAAATTTCTTAAGGAACACCGCGGGCAGTTTTTATGGCCGGAAGTGATCGGCGCCGCCCGGGACCTGCGGGCGGAGTTGGCCGGGCACCCGGCGGTGCTCCGGGTGGAGCTGGCCGGCAGCCTGCGCCGGTGTATGCCGCTGGTGAATGCCATTGATTTGGTGGCGGCTTCCCGCGACCCCCGGGCGGTGACGGCGTTTTTCACCGGCCTGCCCCCGGTGGATAAAGTAACGGAAAGCGGGAAAGGCACAAGTTCCGTGCTGTTAAAGACGGGGGTGACCGCGCACCTGCGGGTCGTAGGGGACGAGGAATATCCCCACGCCCTGCAGTATTTCACCGGCAGTAAAGAACATATTGCGGCTTTGCGGCGCCGGGCGGAAACTCTGGGGTATGAACTTGACGCCTCCGGGCTCCGGCGGGGAGGAGAACATATTTATTGCCGGGAAGAGGAGGAAATTTATGAGCGGCTGGGCTTGCCGTGGATTCCTCCGGAATTGCGGGAAGGCCTGGGCGAAACGGAGCTTGGGGACGAAAGGGAATTGCCGGCTCTGGTCAAGAGTGAAGAGATCCGCGGTCTTTTCCATGTTCACACCATCTCCAGCGACGGGATCAACACTCTAGAAGAGATGGCGGCGGCAGCCCTCGAGGCGGGCTATCAATATCTGGGGGTGGCGGACCACAGCCGGAGCGCTTTTTACGCCCGCGGTTTAAGCGAAGAAGCCCTGGCCGCGCAGGGGGCGGAGATTGACCGGTTAAACCGGGAGTACCGGGCCCGGGGTTTTATCATATTTAAAGGTACGGAAGCGGATATTTTACCCTCCGGGGAGTTGGATTACGACCCGGAAACCTTGGCGCAGCTGGATTTTGTTATCGGCTCGGTGCATTCCCATTTTCAAATGGGGAGGGAGGAGATGACCGCCCGGATTCTGCGGGCCATGGACAATCCCTATCTGACCATGCTCGGTCATCCCACCGGCCGTCTTCTGTTGGAGAGGCCCGCTTATGAACTGGACCTGGAGGCGGTGCTGACCAAAGCGGCGGCGAAAGGGATTATTATCGAGTTCAACGCCAATCCTTACCGGCTGGATTTGGACTGGACCTGGCTGCGCCGGGCCAAGGAGATGGGGGTCTTGATTGCGGTCAACCCCGACGCCCACAGTACCGGGGAATTGAATTTGACCAGAACGTCCCTGCCGGTGGTCAGAAAGGGCTGGCTGGAAAAGGGGGATGTCTTTAATACCAGGACCGCCGCGGAGGTCGAAACCTATTTTCAGCGGCGAAAATGGACGGGAGGCGGAAACCAATGATTGGCTTGGGAACAATTGTCAATGCCGGCGCCGTGGTCGCAGGAGCCGTGGCGGGCATCTTGATCAGAAACAGTCTTTCCGAAAAAATCAAGAGCATAATCATGCAAGGCGTTGCCCTGGCCGTTCTCCTGGTCGGGCTCTCCGGCGCCCTGCAGGGGCTGTATACGGTGGCCGGGGACCGTTTGGACCGGCAGTATCTTATGTTGATGATCGCCAGCCTCTTGCTGGGCGGGATCACAGGAGAACTCCTGCAGATTGAAACCCGGCTGGACAGGATGGGGAAGTGGTTTCAAAACCGGTTTTCCCGGGCGGAGAGTGATTTTGCCCGGGGGTTTGTCACCGCCAGCCTGGTCTATTGCGTGGGAGCGATGGCGATTGTCGGCGCTTTGGAAGACGGGTTGACCGGCGATGCCACTATTTTGTTCTCCAAATCGATTCTGGACGGAGTCAGCGCTGTTATCTTCGCCGCGACGATGGGGATCGGCGTGGCTTTGTCCGCGGTGCCGGTCCTGGTTTATCAAGGCGGCATTACCCTGCTGGCCGGGGTGTTGCGTCCTTTTTTAACGGAGACGGTGATTAGCCAGATGTCGCTCGTCGGCGGGGTGTTGATCTTTGCCATCGGCCTGAATCTCCTGGAGGTAACCCGCATCAAGGTCGGCAACCTGCTGCCGGCGATCTTTGTTCCCCTGGTCTACCATATGCTGTTGGCAGCGGTCTGAGGACCGCCGGCGTCCGGCATCCGGCGTCCGGAACAGTCCCCGGCAGGGGGAACGGTGCGGGTCTTGTTCCCTTCTCCCGTTGACGCCGGGAGGCAACTGGGGTATAATAAATTTGAAAAATTAACAGGCGAGAGTGGCGGAATCGGCAGACGCGCCAGATTTAGGATCTGGTGGGCAACCGTAGGGGTTCAAGTCCCCTCTCTCGCACCATACAAAAACAGCGAAAGGTCCTATCCAAGAGGACCTGTTTTTATCGAAATAGAAAAAAATTAGCGGGCCTTCTTGACACTGGGCATTAATAAAGGTAAAATTAAACGAGGTTTTCGAGAAAGGCTTTTTTCATGTTGCGAACCGATAAGACTTCAGGTTTTATCGGTTCCTGATTCCTCGGCAAAAACCTGCCCCGCTACCGGGCAAAGGTGGAAGAAGAGAATCATATATTGGTAGCAACAGGGGAGGAGTAAGTATATATGGAATGTAACCTAGACAGACTAGAGAAGAATCAGGTTTCCCTGGAAGTTATAGCCACGCCACAGGAAGTAAAGGAAGCGGTAACCGCGGCCTGCCGGAAGGTGGCGCAGAATCTGTCCGTACCCGGCTTCCGCCGGGGGAAGATTCCCCGTCATATACTGGAACAACGGGTCGGCAGGGACTACCTCTACCGGGAAGCCATGGAGGACCTGGTGGCCCGGGGTTATTTTCAAGCCTTGCAAGAACATGACTTGCATCCTGTCACCGAACCGGAACTGGATATTGCGGAAAAGCTAGAGGAGGATAAACCCTTCGTCTTCAAGGCTAAACTGGAAGTGCTTCCCGAGGTTAAATTGGCCGATTATAAAGGGATGAAGGTTGAGAAAAAAGTCCGGCAGATAACCGGGGACCGCGTGGAAGAGGAACTCCGTTTTTTGCAGGAACAATACGCGGAACTGGTGGGCGCGGAAAAGGAGAGTCTGGAAAAAGGGGATTTCGCCGTTATCGATTTTGACGGGTATGTGGACGGCAAGCCTTTCCCGGGAGGGACGGGCCAGGGCGTCACCGTGGAAGTCGGCGCCGGCCGGTTCTTGCCGGAATTTGAAGAACAACTGCCGGGAATGAAGCCCGGGGAAGAAAAAGAGATTAAAGCCGTTTTTCCCGAAGACTACCCCCGCCCGGAACTCGCCGGCCGGGAGGCGGTTTTCCAGGTTAAGCTGCAGGAGATTAAAGTACGTGAACTTCCCGAACTTAATGACGAGTTTGCCGCCAGCCTGGGAATGGGGAAGACCCTTGACGAAATGCGGCAGTTTTTGCGGGACGAACTTCAGAAACGGGCGGATCAAGAAGCAGAGCGTGAATTTGAGCGGGCAGTGGTGGAGAAGGTGGTCGACGCCAGCGAGGTCCTGTTGACCGATACCCTGGTCAACCGGGAACTAGACCGCCTCGTTCACGATTTTGAGCATGAACTTGCCCACCGGGGGATAAAATTAGAGCAGTATCTTGAAAACCGGGAGAAGAGTGAGGAAGAGTTTAAAAAAGAGTTGCGCCCCACAGCCGAAAAAAGAGCCAAGACCGAACTGGTTCTCTTTTCTATTGCCGATAAGGAAGGAATTACTGTGACAGAAGAAGAAATTAATAGACAGAAGGAAATATTCCGGCCTTATCTGGAAAAATTGAGCAAACGGGAGCGCCCGCAGAGAGAAGAGCTTATTGAAGACGGAATCAGGAGCAGCCTGAGGAAGGAAAAAACCGTACGTTTTCTCGTCTCGCAGGTAGAACCCGTTATTGTTAAGGAAGAGATTATTGAGGATAAGGAAGAAAAGGAAAAGGCGGTGGAAAAATGAATCTCGTGCCAATAGTGGTAGAACAGACCAACCGTGGCGAACGGGCTTATGATATTTTTTCCCGTTTATTAAAAGACCGGATTATCTTTATTGGCGGCCCGATCGATGACAGCCTGGCCAATCTGGTCATTGCCCAGTTGTTATTTTTGGAGAGTGAAGATCCGGAAAAGGATATTTCGATCTATATAAACAGTCCCGGGGGGTTAGTCTATTCCGGCCTGGCCCTTTACGACACCATCCAGTATATCAAACCGGATGTGGCCACCATATGTATGGGGATCGCCGCCAGCATGGCCGCCCTGCTTCTTTCCGCCGGGACCAAAGGCAAAAGATTTGCCCTGCCCAATTCGCGGGTGATGATCCACCAGCCGCTTGGCGGGGCGGAAGGGCAGGCTGCGGATATTGAAATTCAGGCCCGGGAAATTATAAATCTGCGGGAAATCACCAACCAGCTGTTGGCCAAACATACCGGCCAGCCGCTGGAGAAAATCACCAAAGATGTGGACAGGAACTTCTGGATGAGCGCCGAGGAAGCCAAAAGTTACGGCATCATCGATCAAATCTTTTATGAGCGGCGTTAATGGCGTAGCCTGGTGAAACCTTGGTACTTCATTCCCGAGAAAGAGGTGATGGGATGTTTAAGTTCGGCGATGAAAAAGGGCAGCTGAAATGTTCATTTTGTGGAAAAGCCCATGAACAGGTAAAAAAGTTAATCGCCGGTCCCGGTGTCTATATTTGCGATGAATGTATTGAACTCTGCAACGAGATCATTGACGAGGAACTGAATGACGAGGTTTCCCTGGATATGGGGAATATCCCCAAGCCCAAAGAGATTAAAAGTATTCTGGACCAGTATGTCATCGGACAGGAAGAAGCGAAAAAAACTTTGTCCGTGGCCGTATACAATCACTATAAGCGCATAAAATCCGAGGAACACTTTGACGACGTGGAACTGCAAAAAAGCAATATTCTGCTCCTGGGACCGACCGGGTGCGGAAAAACTCTACTTGCGCAGACTCTGGCCAAGATTTTGAATGTTCCCTTTGCCATTGCGGACGCTACTTCGCTCACGGAAGCCGGTTATGTGGGGGAAGACGTGGAAAATATATTGCTCAAGCTGATCCAGGCGGCCGATTATGATGTGGAAAAAGCGGAAAAGGGCATAGTCTATATTGACGAGGTCGACAAGATCGCCCGTAAATCGGAGAATCCTTCGATCACCCGGGATGTTTCCGGAGAAGGGGTTCAGCAGGCCCTGCTGAAAATTCTTGAGGGTACGGTGGCTTCGGTTCCGCCCCAGGGCGGGCGCAAACACCCGCATCAGGAGTTTATCCAGCTGGATACCACCAATATCCTTTTCATCTGCGGGGGCGCCTTTGACGGTTTAGAGAAACTGATCGAAAGAAGGATCGGGAAAAAGTCTATTGGTTTCGGCGCCGAGATCCAGCCCAAGCTGGAAAAGCCGGTAGGAGAAATCCTCCGCCAGGTTATGCCCGAAGACCTTTTGCGGTACGGGTTAATCCCGGAATTTGTCGGCCGGCTGCCGGTGGTGGTCGCGCTCGACGCCCTGGATGAGGACGCTTTGGTCCGGATTTTGACGGAACCCAAAAACGCCCTGGTCAAACAGTACCGTAAGATTTTGGAACTGGACGGGGTGGAACTGGAATTCACCCCGGATGCCCTGCGGGCCATTGCCAGACAGGCCATTTTGCATAAGACCGGCGCCCGGGGGTTGCGTTCCATCATTGAAAACCTGATGCTGGATATCATGTACGAGGTTCCGTCCAGGGATGATATTGTCAAATGTGTAATTACCAAAGAAATGGTGGAAGAGAAGAAAGAACCGCTTCTTACCACCAGTGTGGAACCGCGGAAAAAAAAGAAAGAAGAGACGGCTTGAGAAAATCGTTTAGTTAAGCCCGCGCCAGCGGGTTTTTTTGTTTCTCCGGTCCACAAACCCGGATAACCCGCGACCGTATGACAAATAATAGTATAGTAAAGCTTGTGGACAGGGAGGACCGGGGAATGGATTATGTGGTCAATATTCTGGGTTTGGTCAATCTTTTTTTCGCCGTAGTAATTGGGATGTATTTTTGGAATCTCCTCCGCGGACAACAAACCAACAAGACGGCGGTGGAGAAAGAATCGAAAAAAGAGATGGAACGCCTGCGGCGGATGCGCAGTATCTCCCTGACGGAACCGTTGGCGGAAAAAACCCGGCCCACGTCTTTCGAGGAGATCATCGGCCAAAAAGAAGGGTTAAAAGCCCTGCGGGCGGCGCTTTGCGGGCCCAATCCCCAGCATGTCCTGTTGTACGGCCCGCCCGGGGTGGGGAAGACCGCCGCGGCCCGGGTGGTGCTGGAAGAGGCAAAGAAGAACCCCCTTTCTCCCTTTGGTCCCCAGGCGAAATTCGTGGAACTGGACGCCACGACCACCCGTTTTGACGACCGGGGGATTGCCGATCCATTAATCGGCTCGGTCCATGACCCCATCTATCAGGGGGCCGGTCCCCTGGGGATTGCCGGGATCCCTCAACCCAAACCGGGGGCGGTTACCAAGGCCCATGGGGGAATTCTTTTTATCGACGAGATCGGTGAACTTCACCCGGTGCAGATGAACAAACTTTTGAAAGTGCTGGAGGACCGGAAAGTCTTTTTGGAAAGCGCCTATTACAATTCGGAGGACACCAACATCCCCCCGCATATTCATGAGATCTTTCAAAACGGCCTTCCCGCCGACTTCCGGCTGGTGGGCGCGACCACCCGTATGCCCTACGAGATACCCCCAGCCATCCGATCCCGTTGTGTAGAAATTTTTTTCCGTGCCCTTTCCCGCCGGGAAATTGAAACGATTGCCCTTAATGCCGTAAAAAAAATCGGTTTCCACCTGGAGGAAGGAAGCATGGAGGTGTTGGTAAAGTACGCCGCCAACGGCCGGGATGTTGTGAATATGCTCCAGATCGCCGCCGGAATCGCCCTTACGGAAGGAAAGAAAGTCATCGCCAAAAAGGATATCGAGTGGGTGGTGAACAGTGGGCAGTATACGCCCCGCCTGGATAAGAAGATCCCCCTCAAACCGCAGGTGGGATACGCCAACGGCCTGGCGGTGCACGGGCCGAACACGGGGATCCTGGTGGAGGTGGAGGTGGCGGCCATTCCGGTGGAGAAGGGGAAAGGGAGGCTTATTGTCACCGGCATGATTGAAGAGGAAGAGATGGGAGAGTACGGCCGTACGGTCCGGCGCAAAAGCATGGCCAGGGGTTCGGTGGAGAACGTACTTACGGTCCTCAGAAAGTATTTCCAGGTGGAATGCGGCGACTACGATCTCCATATCAACTTTCCGGGCAGTGTTCCCCTGGACGGTCCCTCCGCCGGGGTGACCCTGGTGACGGCGATCTACTCGGCCATAACCGAAAACCCCGTTGACCACCGGGTGGCCATGACCGGAGAGGTCTCCATTTTGGGCCATGTCATGCCGGTGGGAGGGGTGGTCTCCAAGATTAACGCCGCCAAAGAGGCCGGCGTGGAAAAGGTTTTGATCCCGGCGGAGAACTGGCAGGATATCTTTGCCGAAGAGAAGGAACTGGAGATAATTCCGGTCAACAGAATTGAAGAAGTAATTGAGTTGGCGGTAAAAGCCAAGCCGGGCGGGACGGCCAAAAAAGCCTTATAATGTCACCACTCCGGGCGGAAAAACATATTATAGACTGCGCAAATCCTGTTTCTTCTCGCTGGGGGGATGGAAATGAAACAGTTGCCCCGTATTGCCTGGGCCCTGGGCGGCGGCGGGGTCCGGGGCTTCGCCCATCTTGGCATCTTACGGGTTTTACAGGAGGAAGGGATCCCTGTCAACGCCCTGGCCGGGACCAGCATGGGCGCGGTGGTGGCTGTCGCCTACGGCACCGGTGCCAAATTGGATTATCTTTGCCGGCTTGCGGTGGATCTACCCTGGAAGCACCTGTGGGATTTTCACTTTCCCCGGATGGGTTTGATCAACGGGGAACGGATCATGACCCTTTTGAAACTGTTGACGAAAGGGAAAAAACTGGAGGAGCTTGTTCCCCCCGTTTGGGTGGTGGCCACCGACCTGTTAACCGGTGAAGAAGTGGTTTTTACCGAGGGGGAAGCGGAACCGGCCGTGCGCGCCTCCATCTCCATTCCGGGGGTTTTTACCCCGGTCCGGTACGGGGAGCGTTTGCTGGTGGACGGCGGGGTGGTGGCCGGGGTTCCGGTGGGCACTGCCCGGCGCATGGGCATGGATTTGGTGATCGCGGTGAATGTTTCGTATGATTTTACCCTGTCCCCGCCGGGAAACCTTTTTGAGGTTCTGACCAAGACCGTGGAAATAATGAGTTCCCGGGTGAATGCCGTTCAGGTCTCCCAGGCTGACCTGGTACTCACCCCCTGCGTCGGGCATGTGGGCACCCACCACTTTCAGTACGCGGCCGAGTGGATTGCGGAGGGGGAAAAAGCGGCCCGCCGGGCGCTGCCGGCCATCCGCCGCCTGATGGAGGAGATGGCCCGCCGTTCGTCGCCGTTTGCCGTTTCCCGCCCTTCGTTGGCCGCCCGCAGCTCGTAGCGGTGATTAATAATTTTATTAAGAAAGAGGGGGAACATGAAAGGCAGACCGGGAAAGGTGGAAAAATTCTTTTGGCTGTTGGCGCTGGTCCTTCTTCTTATTTTACTTCTGGTACAGTTGCTTCTGGTTTTTCCTGCCGCCCGGTACCTCCTGGCGCCGGTGGAAAGGCTGGAGGGGATACCTCTTTTCCGCTAAACCTATCCTGGGCGGTTCCTTATTTACGGCAAAAATTACGGCCAAAATAATGCCGTACCATCTGGTATCCCCTTCACCCCGCGCCACGGCCTTCCGGTGGGAGTAAAAAGATTAAACTAGTATTTAAACAGCGTATAAGTTAGTGTAAAATTACTGTAGGTCTTTGCAGGAAATAACTTATGGAAAAAAGAAGAGGAACCTCACATTCAGCGATGAATGAATACCCCCCAAAGGAGGCTGAGGTTCCTCATGGATCTAATTCGTTTAGTAGAAGAAAAAATCCTTTCGGTAGTGAACGAAATATCGAAAATTTTCGAAGGCGAGATTGACTATCTAACCTTTGAGGCACAATTGAAAAAAAAGCTCGACGGTATAGGTTGCGTTCTAGTGCAACTGGTTTTGGAGACTCTTGAGGAAAAGATTCACGAAAGCGAAGAGCGCAAGCGAGAATGGAAGGTCGTACGGAGAAGAGACCAGAAAGCGATATTGACCCCTTTTGGTCAACTGACCTATGAACGGAGCTATTACCAGCATAAAGAAAGTAAGCAGTATGCGTACTTGGTAGACGCACAAATAGGGATTACCCCTCATGCACGAGTAGGGCCCAATCTCAAAGCTGCCTTTCTGGAAGCATCCAGTAAAATGTCGTACGAAGAGGCCACGGTGCAAGAAAGCAGCTATAATCCTGAACTGAAAGTAAGCAGGCAAACAGTAGCGTTGACTGTTAAAAAGTTTACTCCTGTGAAATCGTTGCCACCGCAAGAGAAACGGTATGTGCGGGCATTGTACATAGAGGCCGATGAAGATCATGTGAGAATTAGAGATCATAAGCGGAAAAAGCCCTCGTTGCTCATCTACGTTCACGAAGGGGTAAGCGAGGAGGGTTCGCGTCGTCGTCTTAAAAACGCGAAATATTTTACGAAACCCTGGGGAAAATCGGAAGAGTTATGGTGGGAGGTTTTAGATTACCTGGAAGCCCGTTATGATCTTTCAACGGTTGAAAGGATCTATTTATTGGGAGACGGAGCTTCTTGGATCCGGGCTGGACTACAATACTTACCGCCGCAAACTATTTTTATCCTAGATAAGTATCATTTAGAAAAATATATACAAACGGCTACCGCGCATGCACCCGAGCTTAAGAGGTTGATTCACCGGGGGATCAAATCCTTAAACAAGGAGGCAGTCCTGGCTCATCTTCATGAAGCATTATGGCGCACTGACGAAAAGCCAAGAAGGAAACGGATTGTTGAGGCCATCAGGTATGTTGAGCGCAACTGGGACGGAATAGAAAATGGGGTCAGGCATCCCGGGATCGGCTGTAGTGCCGAAGGGCATGTCAGTCACATCTTGGCAGCCAGGTTGAGCAGCCGTCCGATGGCCTGGAGTTTACAAGGGGCAGAGAACATGGCCGCTATGCGGGTGGCTGTAGCTAATGGAGAGTCGATCCGGAAACAGTACTTGGCAATGCAAGCATCGAGTCTGTTTCCTGTCGAGATAAAAGAAGCAGTGCAGGAAAAACTGAAGCGTTTACCCAAAAGAAAGCTGTTAGGGGTAGAAAATATTGATAATGTTCCACTATTACGTGGCGGTCACAACTTAACCAGGGTGGCTCTAAAATCTCTCAATGAATTCAATGCTGTTATTTAGTGCATGTTTGCTGAATGTGAGGTTAAAAAACCTACAGTGTCTTGACACTATCTCTGTTGTTTTGCGCCTTTACTATTTCCTGATTTTTTAGTACAATGAGGATAAAACAATTGAAGGGGTGTAATATTTTGAAGAGATACATATTATCTTTTTTTTTTAGTCCTTCTGGTAATGGTTTTGGCTCTCTCCGGTTGTAAAAAAGCAAAAGATACGGATGATTCCTGGGAAGCCGTGAAAGCAAAAGGCGAATTTGTCCTGGGCCTGGATGACAGTTTTCCCCCGATGGGCTTCAGGGATGAAAACGGGGAAATTGTCGGTTTTGATATCGACCTGGCCAAAGAAGTCTGTTCCCGTCTGGGGATCAACCTGAGGCTGCAACCGATTAACTGGAGCGCCAAGGAACAGGAACTGAATACGAAAAACATCGACTGTATCTGGAATGGCCTGACGATTACCCCGGAACGGAGAGAGGTCATCCTCTTCACCAAGCCGTATATGAACAACCGCCAGGTTTTGGTGGTCAGGGCCGACAGCGGGTATACCACGCTGGCCGATTTTGCCGGTAAGAAGCTGGGGCTCCAGGCCGGTTCCAGCGCCAATGACGCCCTGGACAGTGCGGCCGAGTTCAAGGTTTCCCTGGGCGAAGTGGTGGCCTTTGATGACAACATGACCGCCCTCATGGATCTTGAACTGGGCGGGGTCGATGTAGTGTTGATGGACGAGATCGTCGCCCGTTTTTACATCCAGCAACGCAGCAAGAACTACCGGGTGCTTGAGGAAGCACTGGCCAGTGAGGAGTACGGTGTCGGGTTCCGTAAAGAGAACCGGAAACTGATGGAAAAAATTGAAGAGACCCTGATGGCGATGGCCGAGGACGGGACAATGGCGGCCATTTCCGAGAGATGGTTCGGGGAAGACATTACGGTCTTAAATAAATAGTACGGGGTTGTAAGCTGTTTTCCCGCACAGGTGGGTTGAAAGAGGGTTATGAGCCACCGTTACCCGCGCTTAGCTCATAACCATTTTTTTCTGAAATGACCGGCCTTGAAGGAGATTTTGCCATGTCTGTTTTTCAGGTCCCCACAGATGCCCTGAGATTACTGACCCTGCTTTTAAACGGGGTAATGACTTCGCTCCAGATTTTCTTCTTGACGTTGCTTTTTGCCCTGCCGTTAGGTTTGCTGACCGCCCTGGGGCGAATGTCGTCCCATAAGTGGATCAGCTTGCCCCTGCGGCTCTATATCCTGATTATGCGGGGTACGCCTTTGTTGCTGCAGTTAATCTTTATCTACTTCGCCCCTTTCTACATGCTGCCGCCGGGCCTGAAATTCAGTCTCCACCGGTTCACCGCGGCCATTATTGCTTTTTCCCTGAATTACGCCGCTTATTTTGCGGAAATTTACCGCGGGGGGATCGAATCGATCCCCGCTGGCCAGTATGAGGCCGCCGCCGTCCTTGGTTTTACCAGGAGCCAGACGTTTTTCAAGATCATTCTGCCGCAGGTGGTCAAGAGGATTCTTCCCCCGATCAGCAATGAGGTAATAACGCTGGTCAAGGATACCGCTTTGGTCCAGATCCTTGGCATCTCCGAACTTTTCCGGATCGCCAAGAACGAATCTTCCCGGATCTTTTCCACGACCCCGCTCTTTGTCGCCGGGATGTTTTACCTCTTTCTCAATTGGATTGTCACCAAGATCTTTGAGCAAGCGGAGAAAAAGTTAAGCTATTACCGGTAGGAGGCCTCTGTCATGCAGATTTTAAAGGTGGAGAACCTTTCCAAGAGTTTTGCCGGCAGCGGGGAAGTGGTGGTTGACGTCTCCTTCGAAATCAACGAGGGAGAAGTCATCGCCGTGATCGGACCCTCCGGTTCGGGAAAAAGCACCTTACTGCGCTGCCTGACCCTTCTGGAAAAGATCGATTACGGCACGATCAAGGTGGCCGGCGAGACCATGGTGGAAACCACTCCGGAGGGCCGTGTCGTCTACGCCCCGGAAGACCGGTTGCGGAAGATCCGCTTACGTTTGGGCATGGTTTTTCAAAATTTCAATCTCTTTCCCCATTTTTCCGTGCTGCGCAATATCACCGAAGCCCCCATCCATGTCCGGGGCCTTTCGCCGGCGGCGGCCAGGGAGGAGGCGGAAAAATTACTGGCCAAAATCGGCCTGGCCGACAAGGCCGACGCTTACCCTTATCAACTCTCCGGCGGTCAGAGCCAGCGGGTGGCGATTGCCAGAGCCCTGGCCATGAAACCGGATATTCTCTTTTTTGATGAGCCCACTTCCGCCCTGGATCCCGAGTTAACCGGCGAGGTGCTGAAGGTCATCCGCCGGCTGGCCGCCGAGCGCATGACCATGCTGGTGGTCACCCACGAGATGGGGTTCGCCCGTGAAGTGGCCGACCGGGTGATCTTTATGGACAAAGGGCAGATTGTCGAGGAGGGTCCCGCGGAACGGATCTTCGGTGATCCCGAAAACGAGCGGACCAAAAATTTCCTGAAGAATTTCAACAGCAATTACGGTACGGTTTGAGCGCTGTCGCCAAAAATTACCGCCGGTTTGGCGGACCTTTTTTCCCCTGCTTACGTTCTACTCTACGTAGCCCTCCGCCCCGCTCTCACTGCTGCGGACGACGAGTTTAACACAATGAAGCCAAGACGCCAACAATCCGGCGGAGATGCTCCGCCCCTTTGCGTCCCGGAAGTGCTCCGTTTCCCTGTCGTACGGGGGATACCCCGCTTCCCGCCGTACCGGAAAATGCTACAAAGGCCGCCATTATCCGGGGAACGGGTGACGGATAACGAGTGATACATGCGGGGATACACGCGAGTGGCGAGTAACGAGTGGTACGGGCAACGGGCAACGAGCGGCCCGCAACGAGCTACGAACGACCAGCAACGAACTGTACGAGCAACTGGATACCCGAGCAACGAGCTACGAGTAACCAGCAACGAGCGACGAGAAGGAGGCGCCGGTTTTGCGACAGCGTATACTGATTCCTGTTCTTCTTGCCCTGGTTGCCCTGGGTTTGACGGCAGCCGGTTTTGTTCTTAACAACCATTTTCAAGCGGTAAAGGAAAAACAGATCATGAGCGAATTTGCCGCTTTAATGGCGGAGCAGGATCTTCCCGTGACCAAGGTGGTAGAATACTTGGACAAGCATATAAATAAGGTGTCCAAGGAGAAGGCCTCCGCCATGGTGCTTGGACTGGAAGCGGTCCAACGGGCAAACCTGGCCGCGTGGCAACAACGTTATGACGATGAAGTTTTGCAGGAAAAGATCAGGCAGCTTTACGGGGACCGGTGGTCGCCGCAGGAGATCAT
Organism: Bacillota bacterium; assembly: GCA_036678685.1. Taxonomy (GTDB): domain Bacteria; phylum Bacillota; class UBA4882; order UBA10575; family UBA10575; genus JAZIHH01. The sequence continues at coordinate 31,442 of JAZIHH010000010.1, read as the reverse complement.
TGGTGCGGCCACGGGGGACTTGCGGACGCTCTTACTGGAAATAATAGCCGGCGGCTATAAGGTGGAAACGGTGGAAGGCCAGTATTTTCCCGTCATTGACTATACCTTTTACCGGAAATATCATGGGGCGCTTACCCCGGGGGTGGTTGCCTATTTTGAACTCATGGCGGTCGAGTCGGAGCATCCCCCGGTTAAGGACGCGGCGTTAATGATCGGCTGGGAGGAAATCCTCCGCCGGACCGCCAACCAGGAACGGTTCCTGCGCCTTCACGGCCCGCAGGTGCGCGCCGCCTATGAGCAGAGGCGCGGGGAGTACGGTTCCGTGAATCCAGTGGCGTCCGTCAGGCAATTGCTAAAACGTTATCTGGGTTTTGCTCTGTACGGGTGTGACAACACTCCCCTCTTCGCTTACCGGACGAAGGTGATGAACCCCCAGGCCAGGCAGGCCTATGAGGAATATGTTTTTAACGAAGGGGAAGGGGAGTTTTGCACGCAGATCAAAGCCTATTTAGAGGTATTGGCCAAAAATGATTACCGCTTAACCGCTGAAGTGGAGGCCTACCGGAAGCAGGTTCTTGCCGAGTGGCAAGGGATTTAAAAACCTGGCGACAAAAAAGAGGCCTTCGAAGCCGAGGCCTCTTTTTTACAGGCGGTCTGTAGGTACGGTCCGTAGGTGCGTCAGCTTTGCGGGACCGGAATACAAATACGCCGTCCTATTTGCAGGCTGTTGGGATCAATACCCGGGTTGGCGAGGATGATCGCATTTACGGTGGTGCCGAAACGCTGGGCTAAGGCAAAGAGAGTATCGCCCGCCCGGATTGTATAGATGAACCCGTTGGGGCACTCGACCGGCGGCGGTACCGGGATGCAGATTTGTTGCCCGATCTGCAGCCGGTCCGGATCGACCCCCGGATTGACGTCTATGATCGCCTGCACGGTGGTGTTAAACCGGGCGGCGAGGCTGAAGAAGGTGTCACCGGCCTGGATCGTATAGACAAAACCGCCCGGGCAGAACCCCGGTCCCGGAACGGGTGCGGGAATACAGATCTGTTGCCCGATTTGCAACCGGTTGGGATCCACATTGGGATTGGCGGCAATCAAGGCATTAACGGAGATGCCGAAACGCCGGGCCAGACTGAAGAAGGTATCACCGGCCCGGATCGTATAGAGAAAGCCTCCCGGGCACGGTCCGGGCGTGGGAGCCACCGGGATACAGATTTGTTGGCCGATTTGAAGGTTGTTGGGGTCAACCCCCGGGTTGGCGTCCATGATCGCCTGTACAGTTGTATTGAACCGGGCGGCAAGGCTGAAGAAGGTATCGCCGGGACGGATCGTGTAAACAGTGCCACCGGGACATGGGATCTGATGAGTCGAGACATTAGACAAAATAACATCACCCCTCCTTATGAGCGTAGAGCCATGTATTAGCATATGTAGATCCCGGCGTAAAGGGGTGGGCCGTAAGGCAGAATTTCATAATAAATAATAATAAAGTGGAGGGTTCAGTTTTGGATTACAAGGCAAAAATCAGGGAGTACATAGAGCTTAATAATCTGCAGGCTCAACATTTGGAATTTGAAACATCCTGTCATACGGTTGAAGAGGCGGCAAAAGCCGTCAATGCTTCCGTTGATGAGCTTGTCAAAAATGTTTGTCTGCTCAGTGAAGACTGCCGTTTGATCGTAGCCATTGTCAAAGGGGGAGACCGGGTAAGCACTTCGCGGGTGGGTAAAATCTTGAAGATCGAACGGCCGCGTTTGGCAAATGCGGATGAGATATTGAGATATACCGGGTATCCGGCAGGAGGGGTTCCTTCTTTTGGGTATCCGGCAATTTTTTTGGTTGATACAAAGGTGACAGAAGCAGCTTATGTCTATACGGGTGGCGGAACACCAAATTCATTGGTGAAAATCAGCACGGCTGAGCTTTTAAGGGCCAATCAAGGGCAGGTTGTCCGGGTGAGAAAGTAACCCGTCCATGGTAAAATCCGGGGCTGTATGTAGTCCGGGTGGGCGAAAGGTCTTGTCAAAAGGGGTAAAGTATGATATTTTGTATAAAAAAGACGGTTGGGGTTACCCGGTAAGACGGTAGGGCGGAAAAAGTGCAAGCTGCCGGCAGAAGCACTCCGGGGGAGTGCTTTTAATTATTTACAGGCTTTACAGGAGGTGTAAATTGAAGGTGGCAAGCACCAGCAAACAGGTGGCCCGGGCGGCCTTGCGCATGGCCATGACCGCCTCCAGGGAGGAAGAAAGGGCCCTCAAGGAGGAATTATGGAAGGAGGAGATCCGCGCGGCCGCGGTCGATTACGGCGGCGAAGCCATCCATGCAGTAAAAACCATTATTGAGCGGGCGGTGGTGGCCGGGAAAAGAGAGTTTTTGATTAGGGATTGCCATTCCGAGGAAGGAGCGGTAGCCGGCGCCACCCACGAGGCTTTCCTGCAAATTCTGCCCAAGGCTTTGGGTTTGAATATCGGCGGGAAAATCGGGTTGGCCCGGCGGGGAGACCATATCAGCGTGGCGGTTTTTTGCGGCATCGGCCTTTTGCACCTGGACGAGGTGGCGGTAGGACTGGGACACCGGGCTATTGCCTGAAAACAGGGACAAGGGTCATGAAGATTAGAGCCGTACGCGGGGCGACCACAGTGGAAGCGGACGACCGGGAAGCCATTTTGGAGGCCACCGGCGAGCTTTTAACCGAAATTATGAGTCAAAATAAAATTAAACCCGGGGAACTGGTCAGTGCGTTTTTTACCGTCACTCCCGACTTAACCCGGGCTTTTCCGGCCGAAGCCGCCCGCCGTCTAGGTTTGACGGAGTTGCCGGCTTTGGGAGCGGTGGAAGCGGCCGTGCCCGGCGCCCCGGAGTTTTGTATCCGTGTGTTGTTACATTTTTATACCAGCCATGCCCAGGAGGAGATTAAACATGTCTACCTACGAAGAGCCAAAGTCCTCCGGCCCGACCGGGTTAGGGAAAAAGACTAGATTTTGCCTGGTCCGGCATGGTTCCACCGCCTGGAACCGGGAAAGAAGAATGCAGGGTGAGAAGGACCTTCCTTTAAACGAGGAAGGCCGCCAACAGGCGGCCGAGACGGCGCACCGGCTAAAAAACGGGGGATGGGAGATTGTGGTGGCCAGTGATCTCCTGCGCGCCAGGGAAACCGCGGAGATCATCGGCCGGGAACTGGGCCTGCCGGTACTGCTCTTCCCCGGCCTGCGGGAAAGGAAAATGGGCCCCCTGGAAGGCTTGACCGCCGACGAGATTAAAGAGAAATTTCCCGAGTGGTACCAAAAAAAAGATCTGGATCTGCCGGGGGTGGAAAGGCGGAGAGAATTGAAGGAAAGAGCCAAAGCATCCCTGGAGACCCTGGCGGAGATTTTTAACGGCCGCCGGGTGGTGGTGGTGGCCCACGGGATGTTTTTCGGGGCGTTTTTCGCCTCTTGCCTGGGCGGGGACCGGCAGGTGCTTGGCAACGGAGAGGCAGTGGAGGTGATTTGGGAGAATGGAGTCTGGAAAGAAAGCGGGGAAGGACAGGACGTCAGCGGCTTATGATGAGTTAATCCGCCGGGAAATCCTGGCGATCACCCCTTACGTTCCCGGGAAACCGGTGGAAGAGGTCCAGAGGGAACTGGGAATTAGTGACGTCATCAAGCTGGCTTCCAATGAGAATCCCTTGGGGCCGGCGCCCCGGGCCATCGAAGCCATACGGGACGCCGCGGCGGGAATCCATATTTATCCCGACGGGAACTGTTATTATCTTAAGGAGGCCCTCAGCGAGAAGCTGGGGGTATCCCCCGCTCATCTGGTCATCGGCAACGGGTCCGATGAGGTGATCAAACTTCTGGCGGAGGCCTTTTTTCAACCCGGCGATGAAGTGGTGACCGCGGAACCGACGTTCGGGGAGTATGCCTACGCCGCCCGTTTAATGGGGGCCAAGCTGGTGACGGTAAAAGCCCGGGAAGGTCTCGGCCATGACCTGGAGCGGATGGCGGAAGCGGTAACGGAAAAGACGAAGGCCGTTTTTGTCTGCAATCCAAACAATCCCACCGGGACGATGAATACGAAAAAGGAATGGGAGAATTTTTTGGACCGCATACCCCCCCATGTCCTGGTGGTCGTGGACCAGGCTTACTTGGAGTATGTGGAAAATCCGGAGTACCCGGACGGTCTGGCTTACCTGGACAGCGGGAAAAAACTCCTGGTCTTGCGGACCTTTTCCAAGATTTACGGCCTGGCCGGGTTACGGGTCGGCTATGGGGTAGCCCCGCCCGACCTGGCGGCCTGCCTCAACCGGGTGCGGGAACCGTTCAATGTTAACCTCCTCGCCCAGATCGCGGCCAAAGCGGCGCTGGACGACGAAGAGTTTCTCGCCAGGAGCAGGGAAGTGAACCGGGAAGGCAAGAAACAGCTGGGCCAGGGCCTGGCGGAACTGGGGCTGGAGTACCTGCCCAGCGAGACCAATTTCCTCTTTTTTGTCACTCCTTTTCACAGCAGAGAGGTTTTCCGGCGCCTGCTGACCAAAGGAGTTATCGTCCGGTCAGGGGATATTTTTAACCAGCCGCACTATATCCGGGTGACGGTGGGAACCGCGGAACAAAACACCCGGTTTCTCCGGGCTTTACAGGAAACTCTGGCCGAGTTGGGATGAGTTTTCTCCTTCGTATTCGCAAGCTTGGCAAGGATGGAAGTAACCGGCCCAAGCCGGTTATAGAATAAAATTAAATTAAGTAGGACGGTAGAAAGGATGGTTGTCAATGATTATTGTCATGTCGCCTGCAGCCGGGAGGCGAGAACTGGAGAACGTAATAAACCGGCTGAAAGAGATGAATTTCGGGGTTCACCTTTCCCAGGGGGTAGAACGGACCATAATCGGCGCCATTGGCGAAAAGACCCCGGAAATTCTGGAAAGCACCGCGGCCATGCCGGGTGTCGAAAAAGTGGTGCCGATCCTGAAACCATTTAAACTGGCCAGCCGGGACTTTAAGGCGGAAACCACCCTGGTTCAGGTGGGACCGGTGACTTTTGGCGGACGGAAGGTAGTGTTGATCGCCGGACCCTGCGCCGTGGAAGACCGGGAGCAATTGCTCTCCGTGGCCGCGGCCTTGAAAAAAATGGGCGTACACATGCTGCGGGGCGGCGCCTACAAACCAAGAACCTCGCCCTATTCTTTTCAGGGCCTCGAACGGGAGGGGCTGGAGCTTTTAAAAGCGGCCCGGGAAGAGACCGGTTTGCCGGTGGTGACGGAAGTAGTCAGCCCGCAGGAAGTGGAACTGATTGCCGAGTACAGCGATATGCTGCAAGTGGGTGCCAGAAATATGCAGAATTTTATTCTCCTGCGGGAAGTCGGCCGGGCCAAAAAACCGGTGATTCTTAAACGGGGTCCCGCGGCGAAAGTGGAAGAATGGTTGATGGCTGCAGAATATATCATGAAAGAAGGAAATTTCCAGGTCGTCCTCTGCGAGCGGGGGATCCGGACCTTTGAGACGGCGACCCGCAACACCCTGGATATCAGTGCGGTTCCCCTGGTCAAACAATTGAGTCACCTGCCGGTGATTGCCGATCCCAGTCATGGCGCGGGACGTAAAGATTTGGTCCCGGCCCTGGCGCGCGCCATATTGGCCGCCGGGGCCGACGGTTTAATGGTGGAGGTTCATCCCTGCCCGGAAAAGGCCCTTTCCGACGGGCCGCAGTCCCTGAACCCCGAAGAATTTTCCGGTTTGATGCGGGAGATTGCGCCGCTGGCCGGGGCGGTAGGAAGAGAACTATGAGCCTGCCGCAAGTCAGTATCATCGGGTTGGGATTGATCGGTGGTTCCATGGGGATGAGCCTCTACCGGTCCGGGTTTGCCGGCCGGATCCGCGGTTATGATCTGGCGCCGGAAGCGGGGCGGGAGGCGCTCGCCCGCCGGGCCGTTCACGAGCTGGCGCCGGATCTCCCTGCCGCGGCGGCAGGCGCCGATCTGGTCATCCTGGCCGTGCCGGTGGAGAGGATCCCGGAAGTGACGGCGGTAATTGCGCCGCACTTAAAAAACGGCGCCATCCTTACTGACGTGGCCGCCACCAAGGCCCGCCTGGCGGAGATCATCCCGCCGCTGTTGCCGCCGGGAGCCTATTATGTAGGGGGCCATCCTATGGCGGGGATGGAACGGTCCGGGATCACCGCCGCCGACCCCTTTCTTTTTGAAAATGCCGTTTACCTGTTGACGCCGGGAGAAGACATCCCGCCGGAAGTAATAGAATGCCTGGTCGCCATGGTCCGGGCGGTCGGCGGGCTCCCCTATTTTTTGCGCCCGGCCGAGCATGACTTGATGGTGGCGGCAGTCAGTCATCTGCCGCACCTGGCCGCCGCCGCCCTGGTCAACACCGCCTCACGGGTGGAAGAAGACCATCCCGGGACGATGGCTTTGGCCGCCGGAGGGTTTCGTGATTCCACCCGTATTGCGCTGGGGTCTCCCGTGTTGTGGCGGGAGATTTTCCGGTCCAACCGCCGTCCGTTGCTGCAGGTTTTGGAACTCTTCCTGGAAGAGTTGGACGCCTTCCGGCGGGAACTGGCCGCCGATCAGGGTGCGCTTCTGGAGAACCGGCTGGGAGCGGCGCAGACGGCCAGGGAGAAATTACCGGTTAAAAACAAGGGTTTTCTCACCCTCCTCCACGAGCTGGTAGTGGTGATCGAGGACCGTCCCGGGGCAATTGCCGGCGTCGTCAGTTTGCTTGCTGCCGTGGAGTTGAATATTAAGGACATCGAGATCCTCCGGATCCGGGAGGGGGAGGGGGGCACCCTGCGCCTGGCTTTCGAGGATGCCCCGGCTCTGGAGCAGGCGGCGGCCATTCTCCGGGCGGAAGGTTTTCAGGTTCAGGTAAGGGGAGATCAAAAATGAAGGTGCTGGTCCGGCCGGCGGCTTTTCTTAAGGGGACTGTCGCCGCGCCGCCTTCCAAGAATTACACCAGCCGCTATATTTGGCTGTCCGCCCTCACCCCGGGCGAGAGCTGGGTGTTGGGTCCGGCCGCCAATGACGACGCCCTGGCCTTGCAGGCCTGCTGCCGCGCTTTGGGCGCGGTCATCAGAGAGGATAAAGAAGGTTTGGTGATTAAGGGTTTTGGGCGGACCCCCCGGGCGGTAAAAGAACTGAATCCGGGCAACGGCGGGCTTATTCTTCGCCTCCTTCTCGCCCTCGGCCTGTTGCTGCCGGAGGTTACTTACGTCACTTCCTACCCCGCCTCGTTGGGGAAAAGGCCCCAGGATGACCTGCTAGCGGCCTTGCGGGCCCTGGGCGCGGAGGTGGAGGATAACAATGGACGGCTGCCGATCACCGTCCGGGGCGCCGGGCCGCTGCTCCGCCGGGAGGTGGCGGTTTCCGGAAGGGTAAGCTCCCAATATGCCACCGCGCTCCTTTTTGTGGCCCCCCTTTTGGGGGGGTTGACGGTCCGGATTACCAACGGGCTTTGTTCGCGCCCGCCCCTGGCCACCACCTTGCAGGTGATGGCCGAGGGGGGAATCGCCACGGAAGCCGATTGGGAGCAGTTGATTTTCCGGGTGCCGGGAGGAGATTATGTTCCCGGCGTGTACCGGGTGCCCGGGGATTACCCGGCGGGGGGGGGGGGGGGGCCGGGGGCGGCGCTCGTTCCTTCGCAGGTCCTCATCACCAACCTTGCACCCGGGGACCAACAGGGAGAAAAAGCGGTGGTGCCGCATTTAAAAAAGATGGGCGCTTCTTTACAGGAAACCGGGCGCGGGCTTGAAATTTGCGGCGGGGCGCCGCTTACGGCCGTTGATTTTTGCGGCGAAAAAGCGATTGATGCCGTCTTGTCCATGGCGGTGGTAGCCGCGCTGGCGGAGGGAACCACCAGGTTTTACGGGGTGGGCAACCTCCGGTGGAAAGAATCGGACCGGATCAGTGATTTCGCCCGCGAACTGCGGAAGGTTGGCGTCAAAGTCCGGGAGGGACGGGAAGAATTCTGGATCACCGGCCGGCCCGAAGGCTACAGGGGAGGGGCGGTGCTTGACGCCCACCAGGACCACCGGCTGGTAATGGCTTTCTCCGCCCTGGCCCTACGGACCAGGGAAGGTTTGATGATTTGCGGCGCGGAACACGTAAAAAAATCATACCCTGATTTTTTCACCGACTTGGCCGCGTTGGGCGCCGAAGTAAAAATGCTGGATTGAGGTGGTTGGTCAGAAAAAATGGACCTTTTTGACTTGCATCTGCACTCGGTCTATTCCGACGGGTTCCTGACGCCTGAAGAATTGGCGGCAAAATGTGAAGAATACGGCCTGGCCGGGGCGGCGCTCACGGATCACGACTCCATCGACGGCTGGGAAGAATTCAGCCGGGCGGGCAACCTCATTACCATCCCGGGCGTGGAGATTACCAGCTGCCACCAAGGGAACGAAATCCATATTCTGGGGTACGGGGTGGATCCGGAGCATCCGCTGTTAAAGGCAACGCTCACAAAGATTGTTGAGAGCAGACAAGAGCGGGCCCGGAAGATCCTGCGGTGCCTGCAGAAGGCCGGGGTGGAATTGACCTGGGAAGAAATTGTTCCGTATGCCGGCCGGAGGTTTGTGGGCCGGGTGCACATTTACCGGGCAATGAAAGAAAAAGGAATCATTGGCGAAGATCCCGAAAAAGCCGCTTTCCGGTATTTTTTATCCCCCGGGGGCGTGGCCTATGTGCCGCACCGGGAATTCCCCACCCTGGAGATTATCAGCCTGGTCAGACAAGCCGGCGGTTGTCCGGTTTGGGCCCATCCGGGAAGGGTGGACAACAACCGGGCCCTGCTGGAGGACCTGGTGGACGGGGGACTCGAAGGGATCGAGGTATTTTACCCGGCCCACCCCCCGCCGGTAGTTGCGGAATTAACGATGTTGGCCGAGAAATATGGCTTAATCATGACCGGCGGTTCGGATTACCACGGTTGGCCCAATGAAAACCCGCCCCGGCCGGGGGCGGCGGCCGTGGAAGAAAAATACATCAAGGAGCTTCTGGCGGATTATGCCGTTGGCTACAAGGGGTGAAGAAACAGCAATGGCGGGTGCAGGTAAAAAGGAGACCGGAGCATTGGCCGCGGCTGAAACCGGTGGAAAACTTGGAGCACGGGATGGATTTCTGGCCGGCGTGCCTGTTTTTATCGGCTATTTTCCCGCCGCCGTTGCTTTCGGCGTCCTGGCCCGGGCCGGGGGGATTTCCCTGCGTGAAAGCTTTCTTTTTTCCGCTTTGGTTTTCGCCGGGGCCAGCCAGTTTATGGCTTTAAACCTTCTCCAGGCGCAAATGGCGGCGGCCGAAATCATCCTCGCCACGCTGCTGGTGAACTCCAGACATCTGGTGATGAGCGCCACTTTGGCCGCGCGTTTGCCGGCGAAACGGTCCTGGTTAATCCTGCCGGCCGCCTTTGGCGTTACGGATGAAACTTTTGCCGTGGCGGCGACCAGGGAAGAGAGCTTTGGCCCTCTTTTCCTGCTTTCTCTGGGCTTTACGGCTTACAGTGGCTGGGTGGGAGGCACCGTCGCCGGGTATCTGTTGGGAACCACCTTGCCCGCCGCCCTGCAAAACAGCATGGGAATAGCCTTGTATGCCATGTTCGCCGCCCTCCTGGTTCCCGGGTTTAAAAAAAGCCGCCACACCCTGTTTTTGGCGGCCGGCGCGGGAATACTTCATACCCTTTTGGCTTGGGGAGGATTCTTCTCCCCGGGCTGGAACCTGATTGCGGCGATGGTTTTCTCCGCCGCCCTCGGCGCCTGCTTTTTTAAAGGAGAAGAGGAGTGAAGGAAAGATGCCCAATCTGATTTTGATTGCCGGGATGGCGCTTGTTACATATTTCCCGCGCCTTTTGCCCTTCCTGGTTCTGCCCGGCCGGAAGCTGCCCCCGTTCTGGCGCCGGTTCTTATCATTTATCCCCTATACGGCGCTGGGCGCGTTGATCATTCCCGGCGCTGCGGAGGCGGTTCCCGGTCATCCCGGCCTGTCGCTGGCCGGGGTTACGGTGGCTGCGGTTTGCGCCTGGTTCAAGGGGGGCTGATTCTGCCGGTAGCGTTGGCGGTAATCACGGTTTTTCTCCTCCTCGCGGGCGGGGGAGGATAAGGGATAAGGGCAGTAAGGAGAAGAATAAAAAGCCGCGGCCGGGGAGAATACTAAAGGGCCGGCTGCAGGTGTAAAATCCATGCCGTGCCGGGCTCTTTTCCGGTTTGTGTCCCGGTTGGGCACGGCATAGGCTTAAAACAGGGATTGCCAGGCAAGGGGAGGAAGATGAGGAAAAACCCTTCTCCGGACCTGTGGCGCATATGTATATGGTTGCGGCAGGGCATCATCACCAAGGAAGAGGCGGTTTATCTTTTTACCGGCCGGCGGCGGCGATTATTATCCAAAGACTGCCACTGCCGCTCCCGCCCGTAGACGCCGCAGGTCCTACGGCTTATTTTTCTATAGCCGCCGGCCACTTGGCCGGATAAAGGGAAAAAACAACGGCGAAGGAAAAGGCCTCACCGCAACAGCTTGCCGCAGACGCGGGTAAAGACCCTGGCGGCGGAAAACGGTCGTTCAGAAGTACGGATGAGTGTAAAAGCGGATTCGTTCAAGACGCGGAGCAATGCTTCTTGCGACGTGATCTTGCGGGGGGTGATAATCCCCCCTCTTCCCAAATCCATCTTCTGGTGGAAATCAGACCCGGAAATCATTTTCAGCCGGTGTTTTTTTGCGTACTTATAGGCCTGTTCGTTGTAGGATTCATGGCGGGGGTTGCCGTTAAAAACTTCGATGCCGTCAAGGAGCGACGGATTAACCGGTGAACCGAACCGGAAGGGGTGTGCCTGGTAGATCAGGATATTTTCCTTTCTTGCCAGCCGGAGCAGGCTTTTCAGTTCGAGTTTATAGAGTTCCGGGTAGTTGCGGAGAAAGTCTTCCCGGACCCCGAAAAGTAAAAATTCCTCATGCCGTCCCGTCAGGGCGAGTTCCAAGCCCAAAAAAACATGCAGGCCGATTTTTTTGCCTTCCCGGCAGGCCGCCCGGTACCCCGCCAGGAAACGATCGATTTTTTGGCCCCAATCCCCTTTCCCGCGGAAAAAATTCCGTGTATAATGGTCGGTAATGACTATGCCATGGTAGCCCGCGGCTTTATAAAGCCGGGCCACTTGTTGCCCATTTACTTTGCCGCAGGGACTGCTTTCACTGGTATGAACGTGGGTGTCGTAATAATACCCGGTCATAATGGACAAATAATGCCTCCAGTTGACAAATACTGCCTCCGGTTATCGGTGGTCCATATTATTATATCTAATCATAACCCTTTTATAAAGAGCCGGTACAGGCGGGAGAATTTATCCCGCCCGTTGTACGGCTTGGAGGCGACCGGGCCGGTTTTCCGACCCATAACCGTGCTTTGTCCCGGATTGGCGGCTTACGTCCGGGAAAATTGACCAGGCGGGCTGAATCTGGTACTATTATATTAGAGAAGGGGGAAGTTACAGTGGCCGGTCATTCGAAATGGTCCAATATTAAACACCGTAAAGCGCAGTCCGACGCCCAGAAAGCCAAGATCTTTTCCAAAATGGCCAAGGAAATTATGACCGCGGTCCGGGCCGGAGGCGGTGATCCGGAAAGTAATTTCCGGTTGCGTCTGGCGATTAGCAGGGCAAAAGCAGTAAACATGCCGGCCGACAATATTAACCGGGCCATCAAGCGCGGTCTGGGCGAAACCGGAGGCGCGCAATACGAAAGTATTCTTTATGAGGGTTACGGTCCCGGCGGAGTGGCCTGTCTGGTGGAGACATTAACCGATAACCGGAACCGTACAGGCAGTGAAATACGGCATATTTTTTCGCGCCACGGAGGAAACCTGGGGGAAACAGGCTGCGTAGCCTGGATGTTTGACTTGAAGGGCCTTTTGGTGATCCCGAAAAGCGACGGGGTGGAAGAAGAAACATTGCTTGAATTGGCCATGGAAGCAGGGGCGGAAAACGTCTACCCGGAAAAGGACTGTTACGAGATGATCACCGCGCCCGAAGATCTGGAAGCAGTGCGCAATTACTGTAATGGACGGGTTCCGGTCGAAAGTGCGGAAATCGTTTATCTGCCCAAGAATACCATGACTGTCAGCGAAGAGATCAAGGAAGTGGTCTTAAAACTCATCGAAGAACTGGACGAGCATGATGATGTGCAGAATGTCTATACCAACCTTGACCTTGAGTAGTTTGTACCATAGACCCTGCCGTCCCCGGAGCCATATTTGTACCGGCCGACATTGGCCATGACAAGAAGAAGCCGCCGGCACTCCCGGAATGGCAAGGTGCAAAACAGGGGGAATAATTATATAATCAGGCCAAGGTTTTCATGAATTCTTCATAGACGCCGCCTTGCGCCAAAGCATTATACAGGCGATGGCGGCGGGCTTTGATCTGTTCATATTTTTCCCGGTCTTCCGGGTTGGGCTCATACTTCTTGGGCCCGTCTTTCACCATGCGGCTGAAAGCCTCTTCATATGAGTTGTAGACCCCCAAGGAGACGGCGGCGGAAATCGTCGCCCCGATGGAAGTGGCCTCGCTGTTGGGATAAGAGATGACGGTTTTCCCAAAGGCGTTGGCCTGGATCGTGTTGAATAAATCGGACCTGGTCATCCCGCCGGCGACGCTAACAAGATCGATTTTGCCGGCAATCTTTTCGATTAAGGAGATATTTTCCGCAATTTCCAACGCGATTCCTTCGAGAATGGCCCGGATTAAATCCCCTCTTTTGGTGCCGAGCGAAAGGTTGAAAAACAGGCCTTTGGCGTATGGATTCCAGAATGGGGCCGCACTTCCTTCAAAGTGGGGGAGGAGCAGCACGCCATTGGCGCCGACGGGCGACTGGGCTGCTTCCTCATTCAGCACCTGGTACGAAGTGTGTTGGCCGTTAAAGAACTGGTCCCGGAACCACCTGTAGATGGAACCGGTATTGAAGATCCCGGCTTCGATGATCCATTTGCCCGGAATGGCGGAGGCGCTGCACAGGACCCGGTTTTCTTCGTCGAAGACGGGCCGGTCGGAATAGGCGATAACAAAGGAACCGGTCCCGGTATTGGCCTCGGCTATGCCGGGTTTCAGTATATTGAGGGCAATGGCCGCGTTTTGCTGGTCGCCGCCGGAGATAATGACCGGAGTGCCTTCCTTGAGGCCAACCAGGCGCGAAAAATCGGCGGTCAAAGTCCCGGCGATGGTGCCCGGGGGAGACAACTCACAAAGCAGCCGCCGGTCGAGGCCGGAAACATCCAAGATTTCCCGGTCCCATTCGAAGGTTTTAATATTCATGAGCATGGTGCGGGCGGCTTGCGACCAGTCGGTTATAAATTTCCCGGTCAGCAAATAAACTACATAATCTTGAACCCCCAGGAATTTGGCGGTTTTCCGGTAGACGTCAGGAGTTTTCACTTTGAACCAGAGCATTTTCGGCAGGGAAAAATAGGGATTGGCCCGCAAACCGGTTCTTTTGTAGATTTCGGCGGGACTGATTTTTTCCGTAAACTCCTGACACAATTGGGTAGTACGTTTATCCTGCCACATGAGGGCATTATGCAGGGGGTTACCCCGGGCGTCCACCGGTATGACCGAGGCCCGCTGGGAAGTGACGGCAATGGCGGTAATGGCGAGTCCTTTGCTTTGGGCGTACCGGGCGGCCTCTTTTAACGTGAATATGGCGGCCTTTCGCCAATCGGCCGGATCTTGCTCGACCTGGCTCGGGGGAGTGTAGATTGAAGTGTAGGTATAGGTGGAGGTAAAATGGACATTCCCCCCGGTGTCATAGATGAACGCTCTTGTACTGGAGGTTCCAACATCCAAGGTAATAAGGTAAGTCATTTGCTCATCTCCTTTTTGAAAGAGGGGCTATCGTTAATCAACAGCCCCTCTTTTGTTAAAAGCTGTTCTTCGTTACGCCTCCCCGGCTTTTATTATAGACCGGGCAAGATGCCGGCGAAGAGACTTAAGACAAGCACAATGACCAACCCGACTACTCCGCTGATTGTTCCGGAAATGGTCCAAGCTTTAATGGTATCTTTGAGATCGAATCCGGTAAATCTATTGACAACCCAGAAGCCGGAATCGTTGGGGAGGGACAAGCCGATCCCGCCGCAGCAAATAGCCAAACCGACCAGGACAGGAGAGACCCCCATTTGTGCCGCTACCGGTGATAAAATGGCCGAGGTTGTGACCAGAGCAACCGTGGAGGAACCCTGAGCTGCCCTTAAGACCTGGCTCAAGACGAAAGCCAAGACAATCAAGGGGATTTTCAAAGAGGACATGGTTTCCACCAGGTAGCCGCCGATTCCGGTCCCATTGATAATGGCTCCCAGAGACCCGCCGGCGCCGGTGATCAAAAAGATCATACCTGCGGCTTTACCGGCCTCGGCAATGATCTCTTCCACCGGTCTCTTAAAGTATTTTTTCAGCATTATCATGGCCACAATGACCCCGATGAGCAGCGCAATATTTTTATTGCCGATGAATTCAAAGAACGCCAAGGCGCCGGAGCCTTTGGGCAAGAACATAGCCATGACCGTGCCCAACAGGATTAAGACAATCGGGAGGGCGATTAAGAAAATTCCCAACTCCCCGGAGGGATTATCCGTCCCGGCCGTGTCGGCGGCAGGGGTGTCCGCCGGTTCATCGCCGGCTTCCGCGGAGAGCGCCCCTTGTTTTTTGCCAAGAAAGGTACCAAAGAGCCAGCCGCCGATTAAGGAGGCCGGGATGGCGACAATTAGGGAATAGAAGAGAAAGACGCCGATATTGGCCTTCATATTCTCAATAACCGCCAGCGGCCCCGGCGTCGGAAGCACAAGGCAGTGGGTGGTGATCAGACCAACCGCGAGGGCGGTTACATAGGTAATAAAAGGAATCTTTGCTTTTTTACTTAGTTGCCTGACCAGTTGGACAAGAATAACAAAGGCGGCGTCAAAGAAGACGGGAATAGAAACGATAAAACCGGTGGCATTTATGGCCAACGTGGAATTCTTCCTGCCGAGCTTCGCCAACATGAGATTGGCAATCTGTTCGGTGCAACCGGATTCATAGAGCATTTGTCCAAGGATAACGCCTAGCGCAATCACGATCCCAATGCCGGTCAAGGTATTTCCGAACCCGGAAGCAATGGTATTAGCTATCTCCGGCAACGGCATCAAAGCCAACAAGCCAATCGCCAGGGAGGCAAGCAAAAGAGCGATAAACGGATTCAGCTTAAACTTGATGATGGAGACCAAAACAAAACCGATGGCCAATATGAAAATGACTAATAACATTGGACCTGTAACCATCAATTTTTCCTCCTTTGTTCTTTTTATTCGTGGAATAACGACAGAGAAATTATGAAGACATTACATCCCCCCTCCTGCTCAATTTAGGAGCCAACAAAAATCTTCAAAGGTATGCTCATCCCGCAGCACCGAAGAGATGCATATATTTCCCGACCACTTCCTTGATGAATTCGATCTGCTTGAGAGATAAGGTAGACAGGTGGGATTGGTCATTTTCGCCCAGAAATTGCTTAAGCCGTTGAACCGTAAAAAGGGATACCTCCGTGTTCACATTGATTTTGCAGATCCCGTTTTGAATACATGCTTTGATGACCTCTTCCGGAGTCCCGGAACCGCCGTGGAGGACCAGGGGTACGGAAACCCGGGCGCGGATTTTTTGGAGGATGTCAATTCTAATGTTGGGTTCGCCTTTATATAATCCGTGTACCGTACCAATGGAAACGGCAAGGGCGTCAACTTTGGTATCCCTCACAAACTCCCGGGCCTGCTCGGGATCGGTGTAGATTTCTTGATCCGAGGCCGTGCCTTCCTGGGAATATTCCCCGGCGGTTAAGGAGCCCAATTCCGCTTCGACCGAGACCCCGTTGGCATGGGCTACCTCAACCACTTGCGCGGTGTTGGCCTTGTTTTCCTCATAGGGCAGCATTGAACCGTCATACATTACTGAGGTGAAACCGCTTCTAATCGCCCGGTAAATATTTTTTAGGTCACGGCAATGATCGAGATGCAGGGCAAAGGGGACCGTGACGTTCCGGGCGGCCGACTGTACCATAGAATAAACCGTCTCAAAATCCAGATTCTTCAAATATCTTTCGCCAAAAGCGAGAATAACCGGAGCTTGCATTTGTTCGGCGCAATCCAGCACCCCCCGGATCGTTTCATAACTGTAGACATTAAAGGCGCCCACCGCATACTTCCGTTCTTGCGCCAGGCTTAAAAGACTGCCCATATTAACTAGCATGGATTTCCCTTCCTTTTTTAAAATTTTTTAAAATCACTAAATGAATCTACCAAGCCATTCTTGGAAACTATCCGTCTTGAGGACTTCCGGATTGACCAAAAAGCGCGGGTTCTTGTTCTGCAATAATCTAGCAATATCTTCCATCAGGAGTTTTGGTGAATTGTTCAAGGCATCCGCGGTGGTACCGGCAATATGCGAAGTTAAGGTAACGTTGTCAAGCTGGAGAAATTCACTGTCCGGCGGAAGGGGTTCAGTGGTAAAGACATCCAGCGCCGCGCCCATAATTCTCTTTTCCCGCAGTGCGGCAATGAGGGCTTCCTGATCAACCAAACCCGCCCGCCCGGTATTAATCAGGTAGGCGGTGGGTTTCATTAAGGACAGTTCCCGGGGACCGATCATGTTTCTGTTTGCTTCCGTAAGGCGGGCGTGAATTGTGACAAAATCACTATTCCTTAAGAGGTCATCCAACTCCACCTTTGTACAGCCGGCTTCCTTGATTACTTCTTCATCAACGTAGGGGTCATAAACCAAACGGTTCATGTTGAAGCCGGAAAGCTTTTGCGCGACAAGTCTTCCTATGTACCCAAAACCAATGATCCCGACGGTCCTGCCGGTTAACTCCGGAATGGTATCGGTGTTGACGAAGGTTTTACGCCAAACCCCGTTTTTGATGGCATAATGCGCGCGGGCGATATTTCGGCACTCGGCCAGCATCGCGCCGACGGTAAAATCGGAAACCGCGTGGGCGTTTCTCCCTTGTACATTGAAGACTAAAATCCCCCGTTTCGTGGCTTCGTCAACATTGACGTTTTCTACGCCCGCACGGCACACCCCGATAATTTTTAGCTTCGGCATTGCCGCCAATAACTTGCTGGAGACCGGGACAAACAGGCCCAGGAGCATTTCTGCGTCTGCCCCGCTTTTCAGGATGAGGTCGGGGACGGTTTCTATTTCCGGGCCGTGTTTTTCCACCTCAAGCCTTCGATACTGCAGTCTGTCCCAATCTGTTTCCCAGTCGTCAACTAAAACCTCATTACCGTATTCCTTAAGATATTCCGACCAAGCCTCGGCAAACCGTTTTCCGGGAATCATCGCGTCGCCCAGGATTATCGTTTTAATGCTCTTTTTCACTGGATTATCCCACCTTATCATCGTAGCAGTAGTAGTATTACTACCACTCTCCATATAAAGAGGGTAATAAAACTACTACCTTTAATATACAATACTGATAGGTAATTTGTCAATAAAGTTATACAAGGGGATTTTTCGGGAGTTTTTGTCATGTTGCATTTGTTTTTACAATCCGTTATGATAAATAGCGAATGGAAAGAACATTGGCTTGTGGGTTTATCAAGCCCGGTAAGGATGATATTGGGTCCAAAGTATGAGGTGCGTGTATCATGGAAAAGAGTGTTTTGGGACTGATTAGAGTCAAGTACAATACCTTGTCGCCGGCCCAGAAGGTGGTGGCCGATTATGTATTGGATAATGCCCAGAATGTTATTATGCTGTCTTTATCCGCACTGGCCCAAGCCTGCAATACCAGTGAAACCACGATTATGCGGTTTTTAAGGAAGTTGGATTTCGATTCTTACCAGGTTTTTCGGGTAAAGATCGCCCAGGAACTGTCGGCGGAAACCACTGAGTCCATTTACGAAGAGATAAAACCGGATGACAGTATAGAAGAGATTAAGAAAAAAGTATTACACCTTACCAAGAGTTCCGTTGATGATTTGGGCAATATTCTGGAGGATAAACAACTCTCAGCCTTTGTCGAAGCAACCGTCCAGGCGAACCGGATTATCTTTATGGGAGTGGGCGCTTCCGCCATGATTGCGGCCGACGCCTATCACAAGTTTTTAAGATTGGGCTTGAATGTTGTGACTTGTAATGATTCGCACATCATGAGTATTCAATGTGCCCATGTGCGTGGAGACGACTTTGTCGTGGCGGTCTCCCATTCCGGAGAAAGCCGCGAGATTCTGGATGCGGTGCAACTTGCGAAGAGCAAGGGGGCGGAAACCGCAGCCATTACCAGTTATCCCCGGTCATCCCTCTGTAAGCTCGCCGACATTGTCCTGCTTAGTTCGTCCCTGGAAACCAAATATCGCTCGGACGCCATGATTTCGAGAATTCTCCAACTGGTAATTATTGATATGTTATATATCGCAACAGTATTGCGTTTAGGGCCGGACAGTATAAAACGGTTGAACGAGTCGCGGCTGGCGGTGGCGAAGAAGAAGGTATAAGGCTGCGTCGGACCCATGCCCTGAGCGCCCGCCTGGGACATTTATATGACCATACCATCTCCGGAATAATCATCGTTTAACCGGGAATTTTTTTGCCTGATTCGCAGAAAATCTCCAAAAACACTATTAAACGATGAAGGATTTCTTTGGTTTGTATGGAATATTTCTCTTGAGAGGACCTTTTTGAAAGGGGGGAAGGCTTCCACTCCGAAAAGGGGTGCGAACAAGAGATGCAACCGGAAAGAAAAAAGAGAAAAAATTTTCAACCAATGCTTATCTGCGCCATGGTTCTTTTTACGGCCTTTGTAGGGATGGGGCAGGTAGACCCTTCCTATTGCCATGGCCAAGAGCCCACTACCGGCACACAACCTCTTCGCCTTACCGGCCTGGAAGTGCTCTCAGAAGAGAAAGAGTTGGTGGTGGTTTTGGACTTTAACTCTCCGCTGAGGGAAGGTTCTGAGCTGATAACAACGGATTCCCAGGTAATTTTGGACCTTCCTCACGTGCAGCTCTCCGAGGAACAGGAGGGGTGGATTCGGGTAAGGGATATCCTCGCCAATCAGCTCAGCTTGACCCGGCAAATGGAGGGTTGCAGGCTTTTGCTGGACCTTAACTACCCGGGACCGGAGGTAGAGGTGGTTGCGGAAGAAGAAGGTTACAGACTAAAACTTCTGCTCGCCAGGGAGTTTGAAGAAGAAAGTACGGTTATGCTGGCAGAAGGTGTCTACCACACCCGGCTGCGTAAAGGGACGGTTGACGGTCCTTTGCTCATCAATGTGTTGCGGGTAGATCCCGTTCTTTCCGGGTTGAGACTGCAACCGGTATTAGCCCGGGGCCGTATCGGCGGACTTGCCCCTTTAAGCCAGATTGTGGAAGATAATGCCGCAGTCGCCGGGATCAACGGCAGCTATTATGCGGATGACGGGACCCCCTTGGGAATGCTGCTTGTGGACGGCGAGATTGTGAGCGAGGGGGTTTTAAGCTATCCCACGGTTGGCATCACCGAAGGACAGGAACTGCTCTTTAGCCAATTCGCTTCGAAGGTTAGGGCCGTAGGCGCCAAAACTGAAGTGGAGATCGACCGGGTGAATAAGAACCATAATGCTCTACGCAGGAACGAACTGATTCTCTACAACCGGTTCTTTGGAAATACCACCCGGAGTTCGTTCCATGTAAGACATCGCCGGTTCAGCGATGACATGTGGGAACTGGTAGTGGAGGAGGGGAGGGTTACAGCCTTCCGTCAAGGACCCGGCCCTATCCCCGAATCAGGGTTTGTACTGTCGGCCCGGGGTCGACAAATAGCTCTCTTGCAGGAGTTGGCCGGGGAAGAGACGGTGAGGATTGAATTCTCCCTCCCCGAGGGCTGGGAAGGAGTAACCCAGGCCTTGAGTGCAGGCCCGTTGTTGGTGAAAGATGGTCAACTCCATATCACAGAAGGTTTTTCCTCTTACATAGTTGATGAGCGACACCCCAGGAGTGCTCTGGGCGTAACCGCGGGTGGGGAAATTCTTCTCGTCACGGTTGACGGTCGGGCTGAGCATGCCAGCATCGGCATGAACCTTAGGGAGCTGGGGGACTTAATGATTCAGCTTGGTGCTGAACATGCCATCAATTTGGACGGCGGAGGTTCCACGACTTTAGTTTGGAGGGAGAGAATTCTTAACACCCCCAGTGACGGTGGAGAACGGCGTTTACCTGTCGTTTTACTGCTGGAATATTAAAGTAAAAACAAATAGCGGGAGGGTTACTGATGAAAACTTTCCAATTAAAACTGGCGTTTTTATGTATTGTCCTATTGTTTTCCGCTGCAACCGTACTGGCGGGAGAACCCCGTCAGATCATCCTTACCTGGGAAGATGATCCCATGACCACGATGACGATCACCTGGCGTACGGAACATAAGGGTGATTCCGTAGTCCGTTTTGCCCCGGCGGAAGAAGGGTTGGAACAGGACTGGAAGCAGGAAGAGGCACGAACATTTACCTTCGATGAGACCGAAGCCTGGCTCCATACGGCAAAACTTGCCGGACTTAAACCCGGGACCGAATACAAGGCGGTTGTTGTCACCGCGGGGGTTGCCTCGGAGGAGTTCTCTTTTCGTACAGCCCCGGCAGAGAGCAGAGAAGTGTTTTTTGTGGCGGGCGGCGACTCCCGGACGAACCGGGAACTGAGAAGGGAAATCAACGCCCGGGTGGCCGCAGAAGATCCTGATTTTGTAATGTTCAACGGGGATTTCGTGGAAGCACCGTTAAGTGATGAGGAATGGGACGACTGGTTTGACGACTGGCACGAGTTAATGGTAACCGAGGACAATAGAAGGATTCCCTTGATACCGGCTGTGGGAAACCATGAGGTTAAAGGGGATTTTGGCAAGGAAAAAGAAGATGCCCCCTTTTATTACCATCGGTTTAAGCTTCCGGAACCGCAGAAATATTACGCAGTTGAGTATGGACCGGATCTGGTTTTGCTCACCCTGGACTCCGGACATACCTGTGATATAGACGGGGAGCAATTGGTCTGGCTGGAAGAAACCTTAAAAAAATATGAAGGCAGATACATTATTGTACAGTACCATGTCCCGGCCTGGCCCAGCGGAGTGAGGGAGTTTTTCGGCCGGCTCTCCCAGGAGATCAGAGAACACTGGGTGCCCCTTTTTGAAAAGTACGGGGTGATGTTGGCGATGGAATCTCATGAACACACCTACAAACGCACTCCTCCTTTGCTCCTCTATCACCGGGACGAAGACGAAGCAGAACTGATTAAAGACGCCATCAACAAAGCCAGAAGGAGCTATGACCGGAACAAAGATTACTCTTTGGAGGCCAATCCCGAGATGCAAAAACTGGCTGCGGGCGAATGGGAAGAATTAGGGTACGCCTCTCATTTCGAGGCTTTACAGGAGTTGTGTTTGCATATGGCCCTCTATGGTATACAACTAAGGAAAGTCAGTGTTGACGACGTTTACGGGCTGGTGAACAACACTCCTTTATACAGGGATTACTGGGGGAGAATCTGTGAAGAAAACGGCGTTGTCTATATTGGTGACGGAGGCTGGGGTGCACCGTTGCGTACGGCAAAGAATGTCGATGCCTATTGGTGGCTGGAGGAGACAAAAAGTTTAAATCATTACTTCAAGATCACCCTCCGGCCGGAGGCGAAAGAATTGGAGATCATCCCGGTCTTTTTCCGTGCCGGCGGCTGGGAAGAGGGAGAGCCCATCTTACTGTCAAAATGATTATCCCCATGGGAACTTGCGGAACCATGCAGCCCTAAGGTTATGCCTTTGGCATTAAAAAAAACCGCCCGGTTAAGGGCGGTTTTCCTTTTGAGAAACTTCGGAACTTCCGGTATCCCGAACCACAAACAAAAGGGCGGACAAAACCGATCTGGGTCTTCCGTCGGACGGAGAATTCACAACCATAAAGTCATTATTCCTCCGCACGATCATGGTTACGGATCCGCCCCCGTCCATTTGGTAGGCTTCCACCACGCCAAGATATTTTAAAACGGCACAGCCCTCAAACTGGTTGGTCCCGTACATTCCCCGCGTCCCCTGGGAGCCGTCGACGGCAACCAACACCATGGTTCCATCGGCTTTTCTTCCGAAAAAACTCCGGGGATAGCGTTGCACATTATAAGGGCTGGTGGAGGCGACATCTTGGTCATTTTTGCGCATTATCTGATGATAGGCGGTTGCCGCTTCAACTTCATTGATTTTTCCTTCAAATTCGAATTGAACCACAACTCGTGCTCCCACATGTAGGGCCGCCAGTAGTTCGGGGTTTCTAGTGTCGATGGCAAACTGTCCCTTCCGTAAAACGGCATTGGTACCGGTGGAAGAGATTACACCCTTTCCAAAGAAGGCGTTTTGCGCGTTATTCGTTTTATAGGTGTAAGTCCTTGAATTACTGGTATAGGCAAGGTCCGCGGCTTCAACCAAGAATAAGTTAGAGCCTTGAATCGGCGGCGAGGGGGCGACCCGTATCCCTTGGTAGATAGGAGCATAAAGGGAACTTTCATTTTCCCCCGGGGGTTCATTAAAGTTTTCCAGTACATATTTGCCGAGCAAAGAGTCACCGTCGTAAAGGGAGAGGTATAACCCTGCAAGTTTAAAACGGGAAGAGTCGTTGATCCCCCAGTGGGTCCTTCCTTCCAAGATTTGGTCGGTTGAGCCGTCGTTTAAGAATCCTGCCAAGTATGTACCATTATTGGTATAAGGCCGGGCATTAACGGCAAACCATTTTTCCCCATCAGCGATGAAGCACCCGTAGGGTTGGGGAAAGAAATAATCCGACCCGTCACGGTGGCCCTTGTCTCCATACAAGGTATAATACTGGTCGGCATTGATTCCTCCCACCACCTTCCAACCGGGATGATTGGCTTCGTAGTCGGCAGCGATCTCCCTTAGATTTTTAAGGACAAAACCACTCCCATCCGCTTTCTTCACGGCCCAAGTAACCAGTTTTGCTTCCTGGTTACAAACTTAGGTCAGGACATTTATTTGTTGCGCAAAAGCGGCACCACCCGATTTTGTTACCCCTTGGATCCGGTAATGAACGGTATTCTCCGCAGGACGATTTGTTACATAATTAACCATCTCAAAACTGGCAGTTTTGGTGTCATCAAAGACGGGACCGGATGGTAGCGGAGGCGCTTCTTCATAAGGAAGACCATAGCTGTTAACGAAAAAGAGCGCTAAGAGGGTAATTACGGTAAAACGAAAAAATTTTTTCATTTCTTAGCCACCTCAAAAGTTTAATTTTAGAAGAATTTCTACACATTTGTCTTTAATCCTCTAATATTTTCTTCAACGATCCGGGGAGTTTTGTAACAGAATCACCGGCCTTACCCTGGAAACCTGTGATTCTTTGTCACAACATAACTATGTTAGCGGGTTGCTTGAGTGGCTGGGGCGGGGTCTTCTCCTAGGTTCCTTTCTTGAAACGGAAGAAAATATTTGGAGTAGGGGCGGGAAGGTGCGAAACGAAAAGTAGAAACAGGGTTTTCCGGTAAGACGGCGAAACGTTTATTAAAGCGGGTGATTAGACCCGGTAAAAAGTATTAGCTTTTAAATAATAGGCAAGGCCTGAGGATGTGCTATGGTAAAAGATAAGAATCGAGAACGTTTGAAAAAAATCCGTACCTTCATGTTAGACCTTGACGGCACCTTTTACCTGGGGGAGAAGCTTTTTCCCTGGTCACAAGATTTTGTGCAGGTTCTAAAGAAACAAAGAAAAGAATTTATTTTTGTCACCAACAATTCTTCCCGCAGCGCCCGCTATTATGTGGATAAAATTACCCGCCTGGGAGTTCCGGTGGAACGAAAACACGTCTTTACCTCGGGGGACGCCACCATTTACTGGTTAAAAAAGCAGGGAATCGGGCCAAAGATCTGGGTGTGCGGCACCCCCGAACTGGAGGCGGAGTTTGTGGCAGCCGGCTTTGAACTGACTTATCATCATCCGGCGGCGGCGGTTTTAGGTTTTGACCAGACCCTTACCTATGAGAAACTTCGCCTCCTCTGTGACCTGGTCCGGAACGGCGTTCCGTTTGTCGCCACCCATCCGGATTACAACTGTCCCACCCCCCGCGGGCCTATCCCCGACTGTGGGGCCATGATTACCGCGGTGACGGCGGCCACCGGGGTAAAACCGAAGATTATCGGCAAGCCCTATCCGGAGATGGTGGAAGCCTTGTGCGCCAAATATAATTTACAACTGGAGTCAGTAGCCATGGTCGGCGACCGGTTGTATACTGATATTGCCATGGGCCGGGCGGCCGGAATTCTGTCCATCCTGGTGTTAAGCGGGGAAACCCGGCCGGAAGACCTGGCAGGCGCGGAACATCAGCCGGATCTCACCGCCCAAGATCTGGGGGAAATCGCCCGGTGGTTGTCGGATAAGTAAAATCCCGCAGCTTCGCAAATAATTTTTCGCAACTTTGATGTAAAATAGTATTCACAAGAGGTCACTCCTTTTGGTATTGGGAATGTGCTGATTCTACGTTACCAATAGGATGTTCTCTTGTTTATTTTTGTCCGCCAACAATTTTACACTCTGCGCCTTTGCAGTGTATTCCTAAAGTCCGTCTATATTATCCGGACTTTTTTACGCCCTTATTTTAAAAGGGTTTCAGGCCTTTGGAGAAATGCCAGTGCCGATGAAGAGATCGTGCAAGCGGCCAGAGTGAACACTATCGAGAACTTCAAGTTTATTTGGGATCAGACCATGGAGGGGCTATTCATTAACAGAATGGACCAAAATCAAGAGATTTTTGCCAAGTTCATGAATGACGCCGCTTTTCGGACTGAAATTTCTAGAATTCTGATGGAACAGGTTTATCACGGAATTAGGGAACAGGCAAGCTCATTATAAATGAATGCCAACTATCTGGCGCCGCTTACTCATATTCTGCCTTTAGATCTGCCCCGGCAAAATAGCGAGAGAGGTGAATGGAGTTTAACCGTTCTGTTCGACCCGAAGTACTTTACTATATCTTTTTAATAGCCAACAAGTGGTTCCGCCAAAGATCATATGGGGAAAGAGTAAAAGCAGGTTGGGCAGCGGAGTCAAAAGGCTGGCCCTGGTGATATCAAGAGCCATAAAGGCCCCGTAAAAAATCAAGTACAAAAAGGCCCCAAAGGCCAGACCCTTTAAAACCGCATAATCGGTTCCGAATTTCTTCAGCGTCAGGTACATAACGACCCCCAAAACCGCTGCAATGGTATAATCGGCAATGAATCCTATAACAAGGGAGACCGGATTATCAATAAACTGCACCGGTACAAAATAACCGGCGGCAATGTGGACAAAAGTGTATCTCAAGACACCCGAAAAATGAAAGATCCAGGCGATGACGGTCTTCGGTATATTGCCAATTAAGCCGGCAAAAGTACCAACGATCATTGTATCCTTGATCAAAACCCTTTTACTCCTTGACTTGGACTTGTTGATTTCAATAGTATTTTGCAATTTGCCCGGGGATTTTATACCGGAGGAAAAAGGATTCAAACTACGGAAAAAGCTTTGTGCTTATGGTATTAAAAACGCGGCCGCCGAAGGAAATGAAGCTTTGCCGATCGGCAACGGCCGGTTAGGGGCGATGGGCTGCGGGAGGAATAAACTACCTCCTTCTTTTTTCGGAGTGATGTCTTGACAACCGGGAAGCAGGAGATATAATAGAAGTATACACCAAACATATGTTCGGGAAGAAAGGGTCAAGACGTCATGAAAATCAAGCTTTACCATTCCAATCCAAGCTCAAGACGGGCTTTACCGGCTGTTGGTCATATTGCGGCCGGTTTTCCGTCTCCGGCCGAGGACTATTTGGAGGCAGTCCTTGATTTAAACGAATTACTGGTTAAAAACCCCAGCTCGACTTTTTACGGGAAGGTGAAGGGATTTTCCATGACGGAGGCGGGCGTGGATAACGGCGATCTGCTGGTGATCGACAAAGCCGTGCCTTACCGCCATAATGCGCTGGCCGTCTGCTTTCTTGACGGTGAATTTACTTTAAAGCGCCTTAAGATTGAAGGCAAAAACTTATACCTGATGCCGGCCAACCCCGCTTACCCGCCCATCGTCGTTAATGAAGAACGGGATTTTTCCGTGTGGGGTATTGTCACTTATGTGATTAAGAAGGTGTATTAAATGTTTGCGCTGGTGGATTGTAATAATTTTTATGTCTCCTGTGAACGGGTTTTCCGTCCGGACTTACAAGGGCGGCCGGTGGTGGTGTTAAGCAATAATGACGGCTGCATCATTGCCCGGTCGAACGAAGCCAAGCAGTTGGGGATTAAAATGGGCGAACCGGCGTTTAAAATTGCGGATTTTTTGGCCGCCCATCAAGTGGCGGTTTTTTCCTCCAATTATGCTTTATACGGTGATTTGTCCCACCGCGTTATGTGCACTCTCGGTCAGTTCACGCCCGAATTGGAAGTCTACTCGATTGATGAGGCTTTTCTGAATTTGGCGGGTTTATCCGTGGAGTGGGCGGAGTACGCCCGGACCATCCGGACCACCGTCGGGCGTAACATCGGGATTCCCGTCAGTATCGGAGTGGCTCCCACCAAGGTCCTGGCGAAGGTTGCCAATCACCTGGCCAAAAAAAATCCGGAACAAAACGGGGTTTGTGTTTTGGCTTCTCCGGAAAAAATTGCGGAAGTTTTATCCTCTTTCCCCGTCGAAGAGGTCTGGGGGATCGGCCGGCAGTACACGAAATTACTCCACAAAAACCGGGTGTATACGGCCGGCGAGTTTTTACAGTTGGACGACGGCTGGGTCCGGCGGAAAATGACAGTCGTTGGCCTGAGGATAAAAAAAGAGTTGGAAGGGATCTCCTGTTTGGAGATGGAATTAATACCACCGGCCAAGAAAGTGATCTGTACCTCCCGCTCTTTCGGGCAGGAGCAATCCGAACTGGAACCGCTGACCGAGGCGGTGGCAACCTATGCGGCCAGATGCGCGGAGAAGCTGCGGCGCCAGCGGTCATGCGCCGGGATGATGATGGTTTTTCTTCATACCAACAGCTTTAAGGAGCATGAACCCCAATACGCCAAGAACCTGGTCTACAAATTACCGGTCCCGACCAACAGCACTATTGAATTGATTCGCTATGCGAGCGCCGGGTTGCGGATGATTTATAAAAAGGGATACCGGTACAAAAAAGCCGGGGTGATCGTGATGGAGATTGTGCCGGAGGACCGGATCCAGGGTTCCTTATTCGACCGGGTGGACCGGGAGAAACAGGCCGTTGTGATGCGGAAGATCGATGAGATCAACGCGAAATACGGCCGGGACACGTTAAAAGTGGCGGCCCAGGGCTCGGGGGAAAAATGGAAGCTCCGGCAGGAAAAACTGTCGCCGTGCTATACGACCCGGTGGGAGGATATTATTAAGGTGAGGGTGTAGCCGATGTGTTTCTTTTATGCGTTAAGTCAAACCGCCCGCAGTTTAAAGAACCGCTATCAATTGGAAGAGGAGTTTCCTTTTGAACTGCTGGCGGAGATGGAGGAACCCAAATATTATGTCTCCGGATTCGACTTCCCGAAGATGCCGGTGTTGACCAACGAACAACCGAAGCGGCTCCAGGCTTTAACCTGGGGCTTGATCCCGTTTTGGGTTAAAACCCCGGTCCAGGCGGCCCAGATGCGAAGCAAGACTTTAAACGCCCGGGCGGAGACGGTTTTGGAAAAACCGTCGTTTCGTCGGGCCATTCGCCAGCGCCGCTGTTTGATTCCGGCGGATGGGTTTTACGAGTGGCGGGCTTTTAAAGGGAAAAAGTACCCGTATTATATCTTTCTTAAAAACAGAGAAATTTTTTCGTTTGCGGGCATCTGGGAACAATGGGTCAACCCGGAAACCGGCGAGGTCCTGAAGACGTACAGTATTTTGACGACCGAAGCCAATGAACTGGTGGCCAAGATCCATAATACGAAAAAGCGTATGCCGGTGATTCTGCCCAGAGAGCATGAGCAGGACTGGCTTAAAGACGGACTGGACGATGAGGCCCTCCTCTCCATGATGAGACCGTTCCCCGCCGGGTTGATGGACGCCTATACAATCAGCCGGTTCATTACGGCGCGGGTGGCGAACCGCAACCTCCCGCAGGTCCAGGAGGCTTATAAATATCCGGAGCTAGAGGAGATATAGGGGTAGTTTGGTAACGTTAAAGGGGAGACCCTCCGTAAAAAAGTTTTTAAGAAACTCAAATAAAATTCAATAGTCCGGAAGGATTTTTGAAAAAAATATAGAAATCTTTAACACATACCAACAACCCAATGAGCCTACAAACCAACATACCAATTTATTATAACATAATATGGGAAATCACGGTATGGCGTGGTTCTTATAACGGAGAGGTGATTGTAATGAAGAATACGGAAGCACCAGTCCCCCTGTATTATAAAGTGCAAAATATTATCTTATCGAAAATAAAAAATGGCGAGTTAAAGTTGGGCGAACAGCTTCCCTCAGAAATCAGTTTATGCGAGGAATATAAGGTGAGCCGCAATACAATGAGACGAGCGATCCAAAATCTTGTTAACGAGGGATGGCTCGTCGTAAAACAAGGGAAAGGAACTTTTGTGACAACGCATAGGACGACCTTAAATTTTGCCACCTGGTTGGCTACGGAAAAAACAGGAATCGATTATTTAAACCATATAAAATTTGCCTTTGAAGCGGAAAACCCGATGTGTAAGCTAAACATAATACCAATCCGTTTTAATGATATGCAAAAACAACTGACCTTAATGATTTCAACGGGGACGGCGCCTGACATAGCTCAGATTCGAGGGAACTGGACAACCTTTTTTGCCTCGATGGGAGCGCTGGAACCTTTAAATAAATATATTAGCATGGAAAATATCAAAGAACGCTGGGACAATGCTGATATCAAGGTGGGAACGTATCAGGACACTTTATATTCGGTCGCCTGGACACTCGCCCCCATTGTTTTATATAGCAACTTGAATGTTCTTGAGAAGTTTGGTGTTGATGCCAATTTGATCGATGATGGAATTACTTTGGAAGGGTTGATTCAGTTATCAAAAGATATAAAAAACAAGGCAAATGGTAAATGTGAAGGATTTGGCATTCCTCTTGAGACGCAGGAAATTGCCGGATTTTGGCTGTCGTTGTTAATAAAACTTAAAGGCGGAGAGTTAATAGATGACGACGGTAGAGTGGTTATGGATTCAGAAAATACGCTCGCTGCCTTTCACTGGTTAAAAGATAAAATAAAGGAAGGAAGTATTGTCTTATTTGATGATATTGATGACATGAGAAAGAAATTTGCAGAAGACCAGTTGGCATTTATGTTTGATGTTCCACCAAGTTTAGGGCGTGTTAAAGAGTGGAATAAAGACAAGTTAGAAATTAAAATAACTTGTATCCCCAGAGACGAGCATGGGACTTCCAATAGCTGGGTGTTAAGTCAGTCTTTATGCATTTTTAAACAGAGCCAGAACAAAGAATTGGCCGGCAAACTAATCGAATTTCTTACCGGGGACAAGCAAATTGCTATATATAGTTATAAGGAAGAAGGTTTCTTTCCGCCGCTCAAAAAACACGTTTTGTCAAAAGAATTTAAGGATTTCCCCTTTATAGACAAATTTCAAAAACAAATAAATTCCGCTTCGCTTTTTCCCGTAAACCATGCTTATTTCTCAATAATCATCTACTTTTTTCTCCTTTGTGCCAAAAACATTCTGCTTCATGATCTGCCAGTAGAAGCCGAGCTCAGAAAGTATGCTGAAGTAATACGGAATCTTATTTATTACGATAAGCTGTAATACCGGATCTAAACATATTAAATTTCGCGGGGAGATGAATTGATTGACTTAAGACCGGCCCGGAAAGATGGAGAGCCTCCTGGAAAGATCTTGCGTCATTAACCACATGATCACCTGAAAAATGAAGGAGGGTATTAAATGAAAAAATCCCTTTATCTGCTGTTTGTAATTTTAATCGTGTTAAGCTGCTTTAACTTGAGCGGATTAGCTCAGGAAAAAACGGTAGTTAAATGGCTACAGTGGAAAGGAAATGAAATTGGTTTCGAAAAGCTCTTGAATATTAAAGAAGCCTTCGAAAAAGAGAATCCCGATATAACTCTGGAAATCGTTGACTCCCCCTTCCTTGGTTATTATGATAAAGTCATTTCCCTTCATCGAGCAAGACAGACCCCGGATCTTATCCAGATGCAGTTTGATTGGGTATGGCAATTTGTTAATATGGGGATTTTAGAAAATCTTGATCCCTTCATTGAAAAAGAACCAAGTGACTTTATGGATCAGTATTATGCCACTTTTCATAAAAGGGTTAATAATGGTCAATATATATTGCCGTTAAATTCCGGTTGCGTCTGTCTTTTCTATAATACCGATCTTTTCCGGGAATTTGGGATCCCGCGGCCGCCCCAAACCTGGGAGGAGCTTGTTGAAGTAGCGCTTAAAGCAACAGACCCGGCTAAAAATAAATATGTTTCACCTGTACCCTTCAGGTTGAACCGCCTGTAAACCTAACGTATGATATTTTCCCGTTAATATATCAAGCAGGCGGGGAAATCATTGATGAAAAAACGGGAGAAGCTGTTTTTAACAGTGAAGAAGGAGTAAAGGCTGTTCAGTTTTATGTTGATTTAGTCAATAAACATCAGGTCTCTGTCCCAGGGGTATTGGCCAACGGGGAACAAGAAAAAAGAGGAAACTTTGCCGGCGGTAATATTGCCATGATGTTTGAAGGGCCGTGGGGGGTTAATATTCAAAAACAACTTAATAAGGATTTAAATTTTGATGTGACCTTTATGCCTTCCGATAAAACAACCGGGACTATTGTCGGCGGTTCGCTGATCGGAATGACGACCCATAGTAAAAACAAAGAAGCGGCATGGAGATTTATGAAGTATATTACCGGGCCGGAAGGAAATGAACTATGGGCGCAATATTTGGCCGTCTTACCAGGAAATAAAAACGCCACAGGATTTTTGGAAAACGACCGGCTTATGCAGGTATTTCTAAAACAAATGGAGATGCCGAATGCAAAAGCGCCAATGCTGGGATTACCTAACGCCGTAGAGTTGAGCAGAATCTTGACAATAGAAATCCAGAAAGCGGTAATTGGCGAAAAAACAGTTAAAGAGGCGCTTGATGATGCGGCGCGCGAGTGGAATAGAATTATTAAAGAGGCGGGCAGCTAATTTATGTAAAAGGCGGGGGGCTGCCAACCCCCCTGCCCTTGTTCCCGCTGGTTTCATTGGGAAGTTCATCTTGGCAACGATCACCACTAACTTTACATGTTTGGGGGTAAAACTTGGATGGTTGGCCGCATCAATTTAATGCCGGTAAAAAAGAGGGCGACGCCGTATCTTCTTTTGGCACCATCTTTAATAATACTTGTCCTTGTGGTCATCTACCCTTTATGTAATGTAATTATGATGAGTTTTTTCGATCAAGTCCAGATT
>JAZIHH010000009.1:0-14110 GCA_036678685.1 Bacillota bacterium | reverse complement strand
CATTTTGCTCCAGAAAGACGGCAATTTCCTCATCGGTCAGCATGGAAGTCAACCCGTCGGTACACATTAAAATACGGTCCCCCGCCGCGATGGTAATATCCGTTATTTCCGCCTCCACTTCACCCGGCACGCCCAGGGCTTTGGTTAAAACATGCCTGTGCGGATGATGCCCGGCCTCTTCCCGGGTGATAGTCCCCTTGCTTACCAATTCTTCCACCATCGAATGATCTCTGGTGATCCGGGAAAGCTTTCCGTCGCGCCACAGATATACCCTGCTGTCACCGACATGGGCCACCCAGGCGCGGTTTTCTTCCACCTTCAACACGGCGACGGTGGTCCCCATTCCTTGATATCCCGGGTCTTGTCCAGCATAAGCCAGAATAACCTGATTGGCCTGGTTTAAGATGCCGGGCAAGGCAGCAGCAAAATCACTGCCCTCCGCGTCCCGGCGGAGAATCTCCTCCACCGCCAGGGCGCTCGCAATCTCCCCGGCGTTATGCCCCCCCATGCCGTCGGCGATGACAAAAAGATTTCCTTTGTATCCCAGGCTGTCTTCATTAATCCGCCTGATCTTCCCTACATCCGACGCTGCCCCAATCTCCATTCCTTACCCTCCCACCCGGCCAAGCACCTGACCTTTGCGGGCGTCGACAACCTTAAGGACCGAACAGCCAATCCTGATCCGGTCCCCCGCCCTTAAAACTTTACTGTTGTCTATTTTTTCATCGTTCAGGTAGGTCCCGTTCGTGCTTTGCAGATCAGTAAGGAGATATTCGTTTTTTTCCGGGATAAATTCCAGCAGCGCATGTTTGCGGGAAACATTGGGATCCGACAGTCTAATGTGATTGTCCGCCCGGCGCCCAATCTCCATCCGGCAGGGAAGGAGAACGAACTCCTGTCCTTTGTCGGGTCCTTCCACTGTCACCAGCACCCAGCGGCTTTCCTTTTTCTCCTTCTTTCTCCGGTACTTTTTGGTGTTTTCCTTATCTTCGTCATGTTTTTTGCCGGCGTTCAAGCTTCCCTTCAACCCCCAGTTTCCCATCGGTCCCAAGTGGACCCGGTTTACAAATACATGGAAATCTTCCTAAAAAAAATAAAATCTTTATATCATTATAACAGCTTCTTTTTTTGAAAACAAGTAAAGGGCAAAAGCCCCCTCCAGAAAAACACTGGCTATAGCTTGGAAAAGTCAAAGCCTCCGCTGGAAACAGGCAGAGGCCTATTCGTTCATCTTCATCAACAGGCGC
Source organism: Bacillota bacterium (assembly GCA_036678685.1). Lineage (GTDB taxonomy): Bacteria > Bacillota > UBA4882 > UBA10575 > UBA10575 > JAZIHH01. The sequence goes on along the minus strand of JAZIHH010000009.1, from coordinate 12,863 downwards.
ATTCTATCCGCCACCTTGGCGATGAACGACGCGCTGGTGGGGAATTTCCCCCGTGCTCCCTGTGCCTCCTCGTCGCCTAACGCAAATATTCTCCGGAAACAATCATAGTTCCCCCTCTCCCAGCCCACTTCGATCGTATGACGAATCGCGGACTCGACTCCGCTGGGGGTGGAATGATACTTCATTGCTATCTTGGGATATAAATTCTTGGTAATATTACTTAAAACCGAAGCATCCTGGACGGCCATGATAATGGCTTCCCGCAAATAAGCGTACCCCCGGAAATGGGCGGGAATTCCCATCTCATGAAAGAGTTTGGTTATCTCCATCTCCAAACTAATTTTTGAGGATTCTTTCAGTTGCGTCCCGGGCGTCATATACAAACCCCTGTTCTCACTGGTTTTTGGGGAAGCGCCGCCAAACTGCCGGATGCGCTCCAAAAGCGTCGCGGTGTCAAAAGGTTTGACTATATAATAGTCCACTCCCATGCTAATCATTCTTTGCACCATTGATTCCTGATCAAAGGCGGTCAAGACAATGATTTTGGGTCTTGGTGTAATCTCCTCCATCCGTTCCATTACGCCAATGCCGTCCAAATAAGGCATGGAAATATCCAGGATCAAAACATCGGGCTGGGATTCCTTGACCAACTCCACCGCTTCCAGACCGTCATAAGCGATCCCCAGCAGTTCCAAATCCTCCTGCCGGCTGATATGTTCAGTCAAAACATTACATAATTCCCGGTTATTGTCGGCCAACAGAACTTTAATTTTCTTTGTCATTAAGTATCCCCTCCTTCTAATTATTGTAAACGTTACAAAAAATTATTGCAAGATTAATCATTCTGTAATAATACTTTTTTTTGCTGAAATTTTTCCCGGTTAATATCCATTAATAGTATATCCTTCCATTCTTTGTCTCTTATCCGTTTTAAAAAACCCCGTCTTCTAAACCCCACTTTTTCATAACAGTGGATGGCACGGGAATTAAAAGCATAGACCCGCAGGTAAATAGATTCCAGTTTAAAATGGTAAAAAGCCTTTTGCAAAATTTCCAGGAGGGCAAGCGTTCCATAACCCTTGTTCCAGTATTTTTTCTCGCCAATGCGGATTCTTAGTTCCGCTTCCCGTCTTTTCCAACAAATATGATCCAGTTCCACTTCACCAAGGAGAACCCCGTCTTCGTTCTCTAAAGCATAAAGCCGGTAATTCTTTTCCGGAACGTATTTTTCGAACCATTCCAGGCATTTTTCCCGTGTCTTCGGTAAACACCGGTCCATTAAATACTCCAGCTCCGGATCGTTATTCCAGCTGACCATCGTATCTATATCTTTCTTGGTAAAGGGACGCAGAATAACTCTTTTCGTCTTCTCCGACACGACTGTATCTCCTTTTGCGACAAAATTTTAAAAAAAAAGTGCTGCAATCGTCGGGTAAGACAGCTATGAGATGAGATTTCGCCTGCGGCGGCCCTTTCCCTCCAAGTAAATACCGGCAGGGCTTGCAAAGGCCTTCTGCCTTGGCATTATTAGCTTACAGCGGAAAAAATACTTTTTTTAAATAAGCGGTATAAATTCCCCCCCAGGATTTGTCCTGTCACTTGCTCGCCAATTCCTGCGGAACGCATCGTTGCCACAAGATTGGGAAGGTCTCTGACCTCCCGTAAATCAAGGAGGGTCTGGTCAATGCCGTCAAGGTCCCCTCCCAAAGCTATATGTTTCTCACCGACCTTATCCAACAGGTATTCAAGATGTAAAAGCAAATCCCGGCAACAGGCGTTCTTTTTCCCGGAAATAAAAGAAGGGTAAAAGGTGAGGCCGATGGTTCCTCCTGTTTCGGCCACAGCTTTTACCTGTTCTTCGGTGAGGTTCCGCGGGTGGGGACAAAGCTCATAAATATTGGCGTGGAAAACGAAGACCGGTTTTTGGCTGAAAAAAATAGCCTCCCGAAAACTTCTGGGGGCCAAATGTGAGAGATCGAGTAAAATCTTCAGCTTCTCGGCGAGACGGATTGTTTCTTTCCCCAAAAGGGTAAGCCCGTGATCATCGGGGCATCCGGTGCCGCAGGCCAACATATTCCGGTGATTCCAGGTAAGGGAGAAAATCCTTATCCCGCGGTTATATAAGGCCTCCAATCTACCCGGATCGTTTTCCAAAGGTTCTCCCCCCTCCAACCCCAGGAGCACTCCCGGTTTTTTCTCCCTTTCCCACCGGAGAAAATCCTCGCGGCTTCTGAGCCAAATCACCCGGTCGGAGGAGGCAAGATACTCTTCCTCCCAGTGATCAAGAATTCTGTTTACCCACTGGTAGGGTTCCCTCCGGGTACCGGCACAAATTGCCAGTACCTGGAGATCGACACCCGCCTGGAGCAGACGGGGTAAATCCAAATGTCCAAGATTGCTGAAGTGAAAAAAACTCCTTCCCTCTATGACCGCTTGCACAATAGTGTCGGCATGGCCGTCAATCACCGGCCAATAAGTTGATAAGGAATGTTTTTCATACAACCTCCCGGACCTCCCGGAGCCAACGGGTCTCCTTGCGATCGTTCCGGAAAAGACAGTTTACCAAAGGGTTCTACCGGGGTTCAACAATCAGTTTAATCGCCGTTCGTTCTTCACCGTCGATCATAATATCTGTAAACGCGGGGATACAGATTAGATCAATACCACTGGGAGCAACAAAACCCCTGGCAATTGCCACCGCTTTTACCGCCTGGTTTAAAGCCCCGGCACCGATGGCTTGAATTTCCGCTGCGCCTCTCTCCCTTAACACACCGGCCAACGCACCCGCCACAGAATTGGGATTGGATTTTGCCGAAACCTTTAATATTTCCATTGCTTTATATCCCCCTCCTGAAAACTAGTTCTTTTAGTTATATTTTTATGTTGACCAATAAATTCCTTTTTTTTTCGAAAAAATCTTTTCAACCTTCGCAACGGTTGATCCTTTTTATCTGCACAGTGCGGCCTTGTTCATCCCATTCCATAAACAACCCGTTTAATTCCGCCTTGCCGGATGAGATTTGAAATCTCACCGGCAACTTGGTAATAAACTTCTTCACCGCCAGTTCGGTTTTGATGCCGAGGACGGAATTGACCGGCCCGCACATTCCCACATCGGTGATGTATCCGGTTCCCCCGGGGAGAATCCTCTCATCCGCAGTAGTAATATGAGTATGAGTCCCGATGACGCCCGAAGCCCGCCCGTCAACATAATGGGCAAAGGCAATCTTTTCCGAAGTGGCTTCCGCATGAAAATCCACCAGCAAAAAAGGGGTGGTCCTTTTCATGGCGGTCAAAAGCTCTTCGCCCCTGCGGAAAGGGCAATCCAAAGCGGGCTCCAGGTATACCTGGCCCAAAAGATTCACCACTCCCACCTGATACCCGTTGCGGGTTTGGAAAAAACCGAACCCTTCACCGGGCGTCTCTGGCGGGTAGTTGGCCGGCCGGAGAACATTGGGGTACCGGGAAAAAACACTGGTAATCTCCTTGTTTTTCCAGGTATGATTACCCATGGTTATCACATCAATACCGGAATTAAAGAGTTCTGCCGCCACCTCGAGAGTAAGCCCAAAACCCCCGGCGGCGTTTTCCGCGTTGGCCACCACCAGATCGGCGCGGAATTCTTCGATCAACGACGGGAGAAACTGCTTGACGACCCTTCTTCCCGGCCTGCCGACAATATCCCCTAAAAACAAAACTCTGATCATTTTCCTCTCCTTACTCCGTCACAGGCAATAAATACAAATATAAACATAAAAACCCAACCCGCCCGGAAGCGATCCCGGTGGGTTGGGTTTTTACGAATGATTAAAAATCATGACCCGGCCTTCTTCTCTGATCCCGATTAAAAGTTTCTCCTGAATTGTATCTCTTAGATCTTCCAGCATATGGTCGATCATCTCTTCTTGAAAGAGCTGGTCGTCTTCGGGAATACTCTCCTCCTGCTCCTTGATGATCTCGCCTGCAAAACGGCGCTCCAAGATTCCTGAGACCAGCGATATTTCTTCCTGACTGAAGGAAGCAATGTCCCGTCTGATCTCCAAAAAAGACAGCCCTTTAGACTTGCGAAAACCGACGGTGAGCAAGAGGATTTGCCGGTTGTTGAGTTCCGCCAGGGCCTTCAGGCTTTCGATCAGTTCTTCCTGGACTTCTCTGATTTCCGTTGCCGATAATCTCCGGCTGAAGATAAAGGTAAAAACGAAAGCCCTTTCCTCGGGGTTCAACCGTATCGTCGCAATCTCCGGGTATCTAATCAATAAAGATACGATCAAACTCATGGAATTGGTGAACGGTTCCCCTTCTTTCCAAAACACTCCTTTCACCCCGCTCCCCCCTCGCATCGCAATCCCCTTTTCCAACTCTTAATCCGGTTAATGACATGTTGCTTCCGAATCTTATTTTGCATAATCCACGGCTCTGGTCTCCCTTATTACCGTAACCTTGATTTGACCGGGATATTCCAGTTCATCTTCGATCTTCTTCGCAATCTCCCTCGCGGTTATGACCGCGGCCGCATCATCAATTTTATCCGGTTTCACCATAATCCGGATCTCCCGGCCGGCTTGTACCGCATAGACTTTCTCCACGCCGGCAAAATTATTGGCGATACCCTCCAGCCTTTCAAGTCTTTTCAGATAACTCTCCAACGTTTCCCGGCGTGCTCCCGGCCGGGCGGCGGAGATGGCATCGGCGGCCTGGATCAAGACGGCGATAATGAAATTGGGTTCAACATCGCCGTGGTGGGCGGCAATGGCATGAACAACCGCCGGCGATTCCCGGTATTTCTTTGCTATTTCCGCCCCGATATTCACATGGGACCCTTCCATCTCGTGATCCACCGCTTTGCCAATATCATGGAGGAGGCCGGCCCGTTTGGCGGTGGTAACATCAACCCCCAGTTCGGCAGCGATCAAACCGGCCAGGTGGGCCACTTCAATGGAGTGTTTCAAGACGTTCTGCCCGTAACTGGTACGGTAATGTAGGCGGCCTAAAAGCCGGATCAATTCGGGATGCAACCCGTGAATACCGGTCTCAATGACAGCCCGCTCCCCTTCTTCCTTGATCACATTCTCCACATCTTTCCTGGCCTTTTCCACCATTTCTTCAATGCGGGCCGGATGGATACGGCCGTCCGCAATTAAACGCTCCAAAGCCAGGCGGGCCACTTCCCGCCGGACGGGATCAAAACCGGATAAGATCACCGCCTCCGGCGTGTCGTCAATAATCAAATCGATCCCGGTAAGCGTCTCCAGGGCACGAATATTCCTACCTTCCCTGCCGATAATCCTTCCTTTCATTTCATCGTTGGGCAGACTGACCACCGAAACGGTGGCCTCGGCCACATGATCGGCGGCGCACCGCTGAATGGCGGTGCACAGAATTTCTCTGGCCCTTTTCTCCTCTTCTTCTTTGATCCTCGTCTCCGCCTCGCGGATGCGTAGCGCCCTCTCCTGGGTGAGTTCTTTTTCCAATTCCTCCAGGAGAATCTCTTTTGCCTGTTCGGCCGTTAAGCCTGAAATACGCTCCAGCTCTTCTTGTTTCTTTTTCGTGAGAATTCTGAGTTCGTTCTGGAGTTTTTCGGTCTCAATCTCCTTTTTGTTCAGGGCTTCTTCCTTTTTTTCCAGAAGATCCGCTTTACGGTCCAGGTTTTCTTCTTTTTGCACAAGCCTCTTTTCCAGGCGTTGAACGTCGTTCCGTCTCTCCCTGAGCTCCCTCTCGAGATCATTCTTAATCCGCAGGGCTTCTTCTTTGGCCTCTAAAATCGTCTCTCTTTTTTGAGCTTCCGCTTCTTTTTCGGCCTCTTGGATTATTTTTCTGGCTGTTTCCTCCGCTGAACGCAAACGGATGAACGCCCGGATCTTCTCAAGGAAGACCCCGGCCAGCACGCTCAAGAGAACTATGCCAACATATTTGCCAATTGTCCAAAACTCTATTCCTGACACCTCCCAACGCAAAAGAACGGCAATACCAATAAAGCCGAGTAAGAACCCGGCTTTTAAATCGTTCTCCTCGCCTTAATTGTATCTTTTTTAAAAAATACTGTCAAGAGTCATAATCCGGGCGCCGGTCCTCTTCAAAACAGGCCTGGACGCTTTCCCGGGGGAAACCCGCGGTCAACAACCGCCGGGCCCACCGGGTTTTTTCTTTGACCAGCGGTTCCCTTCCCCGGAGGCCTTCCCGCAGTTTGTTCCACCAGGTCCGCAGCACCTCTTCTTCTTTTTCGGGCGGGTAATTTTTCGCCATTTCTTCTTCGATGATCGCGGCGGGAACCCCTGACATTTCCAGACGGTGTTTAATAAAAGCCCTGCTCTTTCCGGCCTGTAAAAACCGGTCTATTTCTAAAGCCGCAAAGACCCGGTCATTAATATAACCCCATTCCTTCAGCCGTTCTATTGTTTCTTCGATTTCCGCCGCGGGAAACCCTTTTTTCTGTAAGGCGTTTTTCAACTCCAAGCAGCTGTAATCCTTCCGGCTGAGAAAAACCAAAGCTTGTTCCATTGGTGTTGGAACCGTTTTCATTTTTTCCCTTTATCTTCTTTTGGAGTTTTTTTCTCCTCTTGACCCCCGATCTTTCTTTCCAACCCCAGTTTCTCATAAAGCGCCTTCTCAATTTCGGCTACCAGTTCCGGATGTTCATCCAAAAAATCCCGGGAATTCTCCCGCCCCTGTCCCAGACGGATATCGCCAAAGGAATACCACGAACCGCTTTTTGTAATGATCTCTTTTTCCGCCGCCAAATCCAGCAGGCACCCGGTTTTGGATATCCCTTTCCCGTACAGAATATCGAATTCCGCCTCTTTGAAAGGAGGAGCCACCTTGTTCTTGACCACTTTAACGCGGATTCTGTTACCAATCAATTCATTTCCTTGTTTTAAAGACTCGGTTCTCCGGACTTCCAAACGGACGGACGAGTAAAATTTCAAGGCCCGCCCGCCGGGCGTCACCTCCGGGTTGCCAAAAATGATCCCGACCTTCTCACGGATTTGGTTGATAAAAATCGCCACTGTTTTGGATTTGCCGATCGCCCCGGTTAATTTGCGCAGCGCCTGTGACATCAATCGGGCCTGCAGACCCACATGGGCGTCGCCCATCTCGCCCTCAATCTCCGCCCGCGGGGTCAATGCCGCTACCGAATCGACAATAACCACATCCACCGCTCCGCTGCGGACCAGTGCCTCGGCAATTTCCAACGCTTGTTCCCCCGTATCCGGCTGCGAAACTAAAAGATTATCGATATCCACTCCCAAATTCCGGGCATAAAGCGGATCCAACGCGTGTTCCGCATCGATAAAGGCAACTATGCCGCCCAACTTTTGCGCTTCCGCAGCAATATGGAGCGCCACCGTGGTTTTACCGGAAGCCTCCGGACCGTAAATCTCCACCACCCGCCCCCGGGGAACGCCTCCGACGCCCAAGGCCAAATCCAGGGTAATGGCGCCGGTAGGTATTACTTCCACCCTCATTTTGGCCCCGGCTTCCCCCAGTTTCATGATGGAACCTTTACCGAACTGTTTTTCAATTTGCAACACGGCCATATCTAAAGCCTTCAATTTCTCTTCCGCCTGCATTTTGCCCCCGTCCTTTCCAAACGTTTGTTCGGTTTAAATATATCACTCTTCTCTCCGGGTGTCAAGGCCGGCAAACCCCGGACCCGTCACCATTTGGGATAATTTCCGGAACAGCCGGCCGTCGTCATTATGAATATATTTCCTTTTTTGTTTTGACATTTTTTGTCTGATTCCTTCCCCCGAATCTTATTTCCCGGAAACTACTTGGTAAACCTGTCGGCTACCTTAAAGGCGCCGTAAGCATCCGGCTTAATCCGGGCGCCGAAGCCGCTGCCGACCACCATTCCCACAACCTCACGAATAACCTCCTTTGTGCGGCCTTGTTCCCCCACGTCCAAATGGATCTCGATGTTCAAATCATTGACACCCATTTTCCCCAATTTTTCGGTCAGGCGGGAAGCCACGCCCAGGCTTCTGGCGGTTTCGAGAAATATTCTCTGTTTGAACCCGACCTTTTTCTTCTCCCGGTCCTTACTGTAGTAGAACCTTCCGCCTTTGCCTTCCCGCAAAATAATAACAGCCGTAACATAGCAGGTCTCTTCGCGAAACTGGGAATCGGTCCCGACAATCAACTTGTAGTTGTCATCCGGCGCCTCTTTGGTAAAACCAATGATATCGCGGAACATTTGGTCGAAAGTGAGCCGGCCTTTGGTCGGACTTATAAAGTACATCTTTCCTCTCCCCGTTTCGTCAAGTGAGACGCTAACGTCCAGAACTGTTCAGGAGAAAGGTTTTCTCCTCTTTCCCCGGGGTCCAGATTCATCGCCCGGAACGCCTCCTGTACCCTTTCTTCTCCCCCCAGTTCCGAAAGGATCCCCTGCAAAGCATTGCTCAATTTTTTCCGGCGAAAAGTAAAGGCCGTACGGACCAACAACTTGAATACCCGCTCCGTCTCTTTGGAACTTTCCCTTTCTCTGGGAAGGAGACGCAAAATAACCGAACTTACTTTGGGCCGCGGGAAAAATACATTGGGCGAAACCGTGCCCACCATTTCCACCCGGGCATAATGCTGGATTCCGACCGTCAGGGCCCCGTATGCACTGCTCCCCGGAACGGCGGTTATTCTCTCCCCGACTTCTTTCTGGACCAGAAAGACAAGGAGATTCCATTTAATCCCGGCTTCGAGAAGACGGAAAAGAAGCGGAGAGGTAATATAGTAAGGAATATTGGCAACCACCTTGGGGGTCATATGGGCGGGAATTAGCGCCTGCAGATCGACCTTTAAAATATCGGCAAAGACTAGACGGATGTTTTTCCTTGTTCCCAAGATCTCCTGGAGAAGGGGGGCGAGCGCGCGGTCGGTCTCTACGGTCGTCACCATCTTCGCTTTCTCCGCCAGGGCCCTGGTGAGAACACCAATTCCCGCCCCCACCTCAAGGACGAAATCATCCGGACTGATTTCCGCGGCGGTTACTATTTTATTTAAAATATTTCCGTCCACTAAAAAATTCTGCCCCAGCCTTTTTTTGGGTTGAAAACCGTACTTGCGCAGCAGTTCTTTTACCACCCGTGGCGAAGCCGGATTGAGTTCATAATCGTACTGATCGTACCGTCCGGTATTGTTCACTCTTTTCGCCTGTCCTTCATCAAATGGAGACCCGGCCTGTTTTTAATATATTGTAGTATCTCCTCGCCCACGTCTTTTATTTGCAAAGGATGAGTGTACTTGCGCTCCCTGGTGTCAAGCACGGCCACGGCCAAGGACATCAAACCGGCGTTTTCCAGGACACCCCGGCGGTTCCTCACCACCAATCCCCCGCGTTCTCTGTCCTCCTCCATATAATACTGGAGGATTTCCTTATTAAACAGTTCAAGGATTTTTTCTCCCGTCCGGCTTCCTTCCCCCGCCGGCAACATGACAGCGAAATCATCCCCGTGAATATGGGTTAAAAACACGTCGGCCGTAGCCAGTTGGTCGGTAACCTCCCGGATAATCCGGGCCAGCAACTGGATGACTTCATCTCCGGCCTGGTATCCGTAATGCCTGTTATAGATCCGGAAGTTTTTGATGTCAATAAAAAGGAGGTCAAAATCGCCGCCGGCCAGAAGACGGTTCTGGATCTCTTTTCTCAGGGCTTCCCAGCCGGTAAAACCAATGACCGAACCCATCTCCAGCACGCGCAGGGTCGCCATGATCCGGTGAACCTTAAACAGCACTTCGCGCGGGTTAAAAGGTTTAACCAACTGCTCATCGACTCTCAGACCCAGCTTGGCCAGTTCTTTCAAATCCAGGACTTCATTGGTCAGAAGAAGAAGGCCCACCTGCCGGGTCCTGGGGTTCTTGCGTAAATCATAACAGACTTCAAATCCGTCTTTTTCGGGAAGAAATTGATCGACAATTATAATTCCGGCCTCAAAATCCAGAGCCTTGGGAAGTACCTCCTCGCCCCGGCCGGTAACCGTCACCTGGTACCCGGCGTTGGACAGGCGAACCACCATTAATTCGGCCAGGCGGGTATCGGCCTCCGCGATCAAGACCCGCTCCAGGTTCATACCGCTCCCCCCTCCCCCTTTAACTGTACTGATTCGACTTTTTGCTCCTCATTCCTCCCAAGGGCCAATAGGAAGACATAATTTTCCTTGGAGGACCATAACGGCCGTCCCAAACTTGCCGGCTATACCGGCTATTGGGACTAAACGGCCGAAATTTGAAAACACCGGCAGGCATTTTCCCGGGTCAAGGCGGCAATATCTTCGAGGCTCACTCCTCTGAGTTCCGCCACCCGGCGGGCGGTATGAATTAAATAGGCTGGTTCGTTTCTCTTCCCCCGGTAAGGATGGGGGGCGAGATAAGGGGCGTCGGTCTCCAGAAGCAGGCGGTCGCCGGGAACGGCCTTTACCACCTCCGGCAATTTCCGGGCGTTATGAAAGGTAATCGGCCCGCCGACGGAGATAAAGAGCCCCAATGCCAAAAAGCCGGTCAACATTTCCCGGCTGCCCGAGTAGCAATGCAATACTCCCCGGTGGTTTTCCCCCGCCGCCTGCAAGAGACGGTAGAGGTCATGATGGGCCTCGCGGTTATGAATAACCACCGGTAACTTTGCCTCCGCCGCCAAAGCCAATTGCCGCTGGAAAACCTCCTGCTGACAAGGGCGGGAAGAATGGTCATAGTGATAATCCAAGCCAATCTCGCCGACGGCCACCACTTTTTCCCCGGCCAGGAGCCGCCGGAGTTCCTCCTCCACTGCCGGGCCATAGGTGACCGCTTCATGAGGGTGAACGCCGACGGCGGCATAAATCCCCGGGTAGCGGGCGGCCAATTCCACCGCCCGCACGGAGGAAGGAAGGTCATAACCAACCACCAGCATAGCGCTTACTCCCTGCTGCCCGGCACGGCGAATGACCTCCTCCAAATCCTCTTTGTAAGCCTTGTCGTTTAAATGGCAATGCGTGTCAAAGAGGTTCATCGTACCGGGGTACCCTCACCGATCGGTTTCTCCGGAACCACCAGGGCCAGTTCTTTCCCGTCCCCAGCCGCCAAGAGCATTCCCTGGGAAAGGAGGCCCCGGATCTTGGCGGGTTTCAGGTTGGCGACCACCACGATCTCCCGGCCGGTTAAGGAAGACGGCTCATAGTGTTCCCCGATCCCGGCCACGACCTGGCGTTCTTCCCCGCCCAGGCTCACCCGGAGCCGGAGCAGTTTATCGGTACCCGGAACTCTTTCTGCTGCCAATACCTTGGCAACCCGCAAATCCAGGCGGGCGAATTCCTCAATGGTTATTTCCGGGGCTTTTTCCAGTCGCGCGGGTTTCTTCGCCTCCTTTTTCCCCTCCGGCGCCGCCGCTTCTTTTTCCGGCGCGGGTTCCTCCTTTTCCAGCTCTATTCTGGGAAACAACGGTTCACCCTTTTTCACCTGCGTACCGGCGGGGAGACGCCCCCAAACGGCTTCCGTTTCCGGATTTAAAGCCGCCGGGTCGCCGTCCAGGCCCAACTGGGCCCATATTTTCGCCGGGGTCTCCACCAAAAACGGGGTTAACAAAAGGGCGGTCACGCGGAGCGATTCGGCCATGGTGTAGAGGACCGTTGACAACCGTTCCCGGTCCCCCGTTCTGTTTAAAGCCCAGGGGGCGGCGGTGTCAATATATTTGTTGGTCTTTTCAACCAGCCGGAAGATGGCGGCCAAAGCGCCGGAAATATCCAGTTTTTCTATACATTCTTTTCTTTCCCGCAAGGCCGCTTCCGCCTGGTGCATCACTTCCCGGTCCAGGGCTTGATAGTCGTTAGGTTCCGGAATCGTTCCCCCGGCAAACTTGTTGATCATAGCCACCGTCCGGTGGAGAAGATTGCCCAGATCATTGGCCAGGTCATTGTTGATGCGTAAAATCAACGCCTCTTCCGAATAGACCCCGTCGGCGCCGAAGGGCATCTCCCGCAATAAATAATATCTGACCGCATCCAACCCGTATTTCTCCACCAAGACTACGGGGTCGATCACATTCCCCTTGGACTTCGACATTTTGCCGCCCTCCAGAATCAGCCACCCGTGGCCAAAGATCTGCCGGGGCAGGGGAAGATCGAGCGCCATCAGAATAATCGGCCAGATGATGGTGTGAAAACGGACGATCTCTTTCCCCACCAAATGGAGATCCGCCGGCCAGTACCGGTGAAAAAGTTCCGGTTCATCGGGGTAACCCAGGGCGGTAATATAATTGCTCAACGCATCCAGCCAGACATAGACCACGTGTTTACTGTCGAAGGGGACGGGGATCCCCCAGGAAAAAGTGGTCCGGGAGACACAGAGATCCTCCAGGCCGGGACGGAGGAAATTATTGATCATCTCATTCCGTCTCGACACCGGCTGAATGAACTCGGGATGGGTTTCAATATGCTCCAGGAGACGATCGGCATATTTGGAGAGGCGGAAAAAGTAGCTCTCCTCGTGGACGATCTCCACCTCCCGGTTGCAGTCCGGGCACCGGCCCTCCACCAACTGCCTTTCCAGCCAGAAAGTCTCACAAGGGGTGCAGTACCAACCTTCGTACTCGCTCTTATAGATATCCCCCTGGTCATAAAGGCGTTGAAAAATGGCCTGCACCCTTTTGACATGCCTTTCTTCGGTCGTCCGGATAAAATCATCGTTGCTGATCTTCAGCAGCCGCCAAAGGGATTTGATTCCGTCAACAATCTCATCCACGAACTCCTGCGGCGACTTGCCGGCCGCTTCCGCCCGGCGCTGGATCTTCAGTCCGTGCTCATCGGTGCCGGTCAAAAAATAGGTGTCGTACCCAATCTGCCGGTAATACCGGGCCAGGGCGTCGGCCACCACCGTGGTATAGGCATGGCCCTGTCGTAAAT
>JAZIHH010000008.1:0-7273 GCA_036678685.1 Bacillota bacterium | reverse complement strand
TACCGCCGGGGATCTGGTGACATTGCCACCTTTCCTGAATTGCGGGGACTGTTATATTTGTCAAAGAGGCATCTTTGAACTCTGCCCAAACCGGACTTTGTTGAGTAATGGGTCTTTCGCCGAGTACATTAAAGTTTCTCAGCCTTATGCCGCTGCCGGCATGGTAAAACTCCCCCCTGACGCCAACCTGGAAGAAGCGGCTTTGTCCGAACCCCTGGCTTGTGTGATTAATGCCGTAGAGGACTGTGATATTTGCCTGGGAGATAATGTTCTGGTGGTTGGCGCCGGTCCTATGGGCCTGCTGAATGTTTTGGTCAGCCAATTAAAAGGCGCCGGCCGGGTTATTGTCAGTGAACCGGTAGCCCACCGCAGGGAAATTGCAGAAAAGCTGGGCGCCTTGGCTGTTGACCCCACCAAACAAGATTTGAACGAGGTTGTCCGGGAAGTAACCGAGGGGAGAGGCGTTGACGCTTTAATAATTGCCGTTGCCAATACGGTAGTTGCCGAGTCTGTTCTGAGTCTGGCCCGACCCGGCGGCAGGGTTATGTTATTTGGCGGCTTCCCGGGTTCATCCACCTTAACATTGGATCCCAACCTGATCCATTATAAACAAGTTGCCTTGCTGGGAAGCTCCGGGTTTACGACCAGACAATTCAAACAGGCGGCAGAGATTATCATGCAGAAAAAGATTAATATCGGTCAAATGATTACCCATCGTTTTCCGCTTTCCGAGATTAAAAAAGCTTTTGCGCTCGCAATGGAATGTGAAGGTTTGAAAATATGCATTACCTGTGACTGAGAAGTACGTATTCCACGGGCAGGCTCTGCACGGAATGATTTCCGGTGTTCAGTCTGGATGAGAATGAAAAGAGAATGGGTGAGAAGATGGCAAACACAAAATATATCTTGGAAGCCAGAGGCATAACAAAGACTTTTCCCGGGGTAAAGGCATTGGATCATGTCGACTTTCAGTTGAAGAAAGGTGAGATCCATGCTCTGGTAGGGGAGAACGGTGCTGGAAAGTCCACTTTTTCCAAGATATTGGCGGGGATTTTTCCACCTACCGAAGGTGAGATTTTTCTGAACGGGAAAAAAGTCCAGATTAACCACCCCTTGCAAGCCATTGGCCTGGGGATTGGCATGGTACATTAGGAACGGAATTTAGTCCCCTTTTTTAATGCTGTCGAAAATATCTTTTTAAACCAGGAGGTTACATCCCACGCAATTTTTTTGCGGCAGGATTTGATGAAGAAGAAAGTGATTGAACTAATGCAAGAGATCGGGATGGATTTTGAGCTGGATAAGCCGGTCGGAGATTTGGGCCCGTCCAAGCAACAGATGGTGGAGATTTTACGAGTGATGCTATTACAACCGGAGATTATCATTTTTGATGAACCGACCTCAAGTCTAACCAAGAACGAAGCGCTGATGCTTTTTAAGTTACTGAACAGGTTAAAAGAAAAGGTTGGAATCATTTTTATCTCCCACCGTCTCGATGAGATCTTCCAGATCTCCGACCGGATTACAGTGCTGAGGGACGGGAAGAAAATCGGGACCCATCATACAGACCATGTTGATCAAAAAACAGTGATTAATATGATGGTGGCCAGGGAAATAAAGGATTTATATCCCAAAGCATCCGTACCGATCGGGGAAGTAGTGCTGGAAGGGAAGAATATTCATTGCGGGAAGCTCCACAACATCAATTTTCGGGTTCATAAAGGTGAAATCGTCGGGCTTTATGGCATGGTTGGTTCCGGCCGCACCGAACTGGCGGAGACTATTTTTGGTTTAAGAAAGATGAAAGCCGGGGAGGTCATTTTTAAAGGGAAGAGTATTCAGCCCAAATCACCCCGGGTCATGATTGAAGAAGGTCTGTACCTAATCCCGGAAGACCGGAGAACCCAAGGGCTCAACCTGGAGATGAACGTGGGAGAGAACTTGTCACTGGCGCACCTCGACAGGGTCTGTTCCGGGTTTTTCTTGAGCAAAGAGAAAGAAAGGAAAAATGCGCAGGAAGCAGTGGACAAGTTTGATATCCGCGTTACCAGTATCGGGCAGATTGTCAGTAATTTGAGCGGCGGTAACCAGCAAAAGGTGGTAATTGGCAAGTGGCTGGCGGAAAGGTCCGCAGCCCTAATTATGGATGAGGCCACGAAAGGTGTTGATGTCGGGGCTAAGCGGGAAATTTATCAAATCATGGTTGAACTGGTAAAAGCAGGGGTTGGCATCATTTTTATCTCCTCGGACCTGTTGGAGTTAACAGGAATGTGCGACCGGATATATGTGATGAATGAAGGGACCATAACGGCGGAGTTTGCCAGGGAGCAGTTTTCCCAACAAGCGATTCTGCAGTACGCCATTAAGGATAAGGGCGATATGCAAGAGAGAGGTGCAACCATATGAATAAGAATAAACGATTCAGGATGGAAGGGTTTTTCAGCAAATATGGGATCCTGGTCGGCCTGTTGCTACTGATCATATTTTTTTCCCTCAAAGCGCCAAGATTTTTGAGCGTTACCAATGCGATCAGTTTATTGCGGCAGATCTCAATCCTCAGTCTTCTATCCACCGGCTTGACTTTTTGTATGATCCTTAACGAATTTGACCTTTCCATCGGAGAGATGTGCGGCCTTAGTGGAGTTTTGGTTACCAGCCTCCTTTTGGCCGGTTATAGCCAAATCGCTGCTGTTCTCCTGGTATTATTCATCGGGGTTATCTTTGGTTTGCTCAACGGCTTAATCGTGACCAAACTTAGGATTAGTTCTTTTATTGTTACTCTGGCCATGTCCACCATTATGTTGGGTTTTAACTACTTTATCACCAGGGGAAAACCGATTTACGGGCAATTCCCCGCCGGCTTTATTGCCCTGGGACGGGGGGATCTTTTTTCTATACCCGTTCCGGTAATTATCGCCTTGGTCTTTCTAACACTGGGGATAATTCTTACAAAAAAAACCAAGTACGGGCGGTATATGTATGCAATTGGCGGTAATATCACCGCCGCCCGTTATTCCGGGATTGCCACCGATCGTTACCGCATCCTGGGACTGGTTTTGTCACAGTTTTGCGCCGCCATGGGCGGAATTGTTCTCGCTTCCCGGCTGGGCTCCGGACAACCAACAGCGGGCAGCGGTTATTTGATGAATTGCTTTGCCACGGTTTTTTTGGGGACAGCGATTTTTGGCGGGAGAATCCCTAATCTCCTCGGTACCTTTGTCGGTGTTGTGATTATGGGGGTGCTGAACAACGGCTTAACCATGATTGCCGTGCCGTATTATTATGAATATATCATTCAAGGGGCGGTACTAATCGGCGCGGTAGCCTTAACGAGAATTCAGGCAAAGAGCTGATTGAAATCAGGTATTAGGGTACGTTTCTGAGAGGGCAATAGATGATCTAGGGGGTGATTGAGGAGGAAAACAGCCGGTTATTCCATGCACGCGACCGAAAGATTATCAAAAGGAGGAAGGAAGTATGATGAGAAGATTCCGGTTTAGCCCAGCAGTGCTTATGTTCCTCTTGATTCTGGTATTGGGAATGACATTCACCGCCGGGGCCGCTCCGAAAAAGGTGAAACTCGGTTATGTTACGGCGACAATTACAGCGACATCCCAGGCCAGAGAGGCAAAAGTAGTCGAAGACTGGTGCAAGGAGAAAAAATGGGATCTTACAATTAAGGATGCCAAAGGGTCGTGGGCGGAGTATACCAACGCCATTGAGACTCTTGTGCAAAACAAGGTAGATGCCATTGTCGTCAGTAATGCCGATTTGCCCAGTATTAAACCGGCGATTGATACCGCCAACAAAGCAAAGATCCCTATTATTGCTGTGGATTCCGGCTGGGCGCCGGGGGTGTTGGTGAACATAACGGCCAACAACTTTGTGATGGGTGCAAAAGTCGCCTCCTATATAACAGACCGCTTGGGAGGGAAAGGCAATATCGTGGCGGTAAAATTCCGGCAGCATTTTGGATGCAGAAGAAGAGGACTGGTACTGGATACCGTTTTGACAGAATATCCGGAAATAAAACTCTTGGATGAACATGAGATACCGCCGTCCGGCTTTGTAGAAGACGCCCAGGCTACTGTTGAGACTTGGCTGACACGTTACGGTGATGAGATCGATGCAATCTTCTGTGTGTTTGACGATTTAGCCGCCGCTGCGGCACTGGCTGTTGAAGCGGCAGGATACACGAAGGATGATATCTTTGTTGTTGGAATTGACGGAACCGACCAGGCTTATGACATGATTAGAAGGGGCAGTCCGTTTGTGGCCACCGTGGCTCAGCCTTTTGAGGAATATGCGAAAAAGGCTATGGAAATAGTAGATGATATTATTGTTAAAGGGTTGGATCCTCTCAAAGTGACAGGTGGAATGCCTGTAATCTATCTGGATGCGCCGTTGATTACCGAAGCAAATGTTCCGGCTCCGGGAAAAACCCCGTTTGACTAAAACCGGGAAATACAGGGAAAGTACAGGCGGGTTATGCTTCGCGCACCGCGCAAACCGGGGAGGCCTGCGGAATCTGGGAAGGTAACCGGCAGGTTCTCCCCCCTCTTTTCCGTATCCTGCTGAAGACGATAATTTTCGGGAGGTGAATCATGAGTACTTCATACCTCTTAGGCGTAGATATCGGCACCTCTGGCTCAAAAGGGGTAATTATCTGTACCGACGGTCAGGTCAAAGCCGTAGAATCGATCGAACACGGAATCAGCATCCCCAAACCGGGATGGGCGGAGCACGATGCGGAAGAAATCTGGTGGGGAGATTTTTGCCGGCTCCTGCCACGATTAACGGCAAAAGCAAATATCAACCCCTCTGAGCTTGCCGGGATCGGGATCAGCGGTTTATGCCCGGCTCTGCTTTTGTTGGACATAAACGGCATCTGTCTACGGCCGGCCATTCTTTATGGGATTGATGCCCGGGCCGGCGCGCAAATCGAGCAGATTAACAAGATGTTTGGTGAAGAACACATTTTTGATCTTATCGGTCACTCCCTGTCCAGTCAGTCAATTCTTCCGAAACTGTTGTGGTTGAAACAAAATGAACCTGAAAACTTGAAGAAGACGTATAAAATCTTAACTGCTTCCAGCTATATTGTTTATAAATTGACCGGCAGTTTTGTTGTGGATTACTTGACCGCTTCTTCGGGGGGGCTTATCGATATCAAAACCGGGCAGTGGGTAAAGGAATTGTTTGAAGGCCTCCAATTGTCTACAGAGATTCTGCCTAGGCTGGGTTTTGCTTCAGAGATTGCCGGTCAAGTCAGTTCTAAAGCAGCGGGAGAGTTGGGACTAAAGGAAGGAACCCCGGTCGTGATCGGAACCGGTGATGTCGGAACAGAGGCGCTGAGCGCAGGAATTTTTGCGCCGGGCGAGACCATTCTGGTCTACGGCAGCACCGCCTCTTATCTGCAGTGCCTGGAAAAACCCGTTACCCACGCGGATCTATTCAGCGGTTGCTATCTCTTTCCCCACACCTATTTTATCGGGGGGGCAACGGCCGCTGCCGGTGGCTTAACCAAATGGTTCCGGGATAATTTTTCCCCATTGGAAAAAGCCGTCGAAAAGGAACTGGGGATTAATGCTTACAGTCTCCTCAATGATGAGGCGGCCAAGATACAAGAACCAACCGGTATTATTGTTCTTCCATACTTCAGTGGGGCGCGCAGCCCTGTTAATGATGAAAATGCCAGGGGGGTGATCTCTGGATTAACATTGGCGCATACAAGAGTTCACCTCTACAAGGCGCTTTTAGAGGGGATCGCCTATGAAATCAGGCATAATTTTGAGGTAATGGCCGGGGCGGGAGTTGATCCGAAAAAAATTATCGCCGTGGGCGGGGGAACAAAAAGCCGGGTTTGGACGCAGTTGGTCAGTGACATTCTGGGTAAAGAACAGTACTGTATTGATCAGGAAGGCGGAGCACCCCTGGGCGCGGCATACTTGGCCGGACTGGGGATGGGTATTATTCCTGATCCTGCTTGTATCAGGGAACAATATGTAAAAATTGAACGGGTTGTGAAGCCTTCAGCGGAAGCGGGAGAGCGTTATGAAGGTTGCTATCAGATTTACCGGATGTTATACGAAGAAACGAAGAATTCCATGAAAAAATTGGTCCAAATTACAAACAAATAAAGGAAAATAAAGGAAGGGATAGAAATGGCCCTGGTAGCATTGAAAGATCTTTTAGAGGATGCCGTGCGTAACCGGTATGCAGTCGGTGGTTTTGACGCCGGAGAACACGGATTTGCCGAAGCAATAATTCAAGCCGCAGAAGAGACGCAGGCGCCAGTGATTTTGATGGTTCCAGAACCTTTTCTCAAATATGTTGACCGCCACTTTTTTGCCTATTTAGTCCAGAGAATAAAAGCCTCATCCGCCAGCATCGATCTGCATTTAGATCATGGTTCCACCTATGAATCCTGTCTAAAGGCAATCCATTACGGTTTCACCTCTGTCATGATCGATGGTTCCGTCTTACCGTATGAAGAGAATGTTGCTCTGACAAAAAAGGTGGTGGAAGCGGCCCATGCCGCCGGAGTAAGCGTTGAGGCTGAATTAGGCCACGTCGGTGGCGGCGAAGAGACACTGGCGGACGGGGGTACCGCTGATGAGGACCACTTTACCGACCCGGATGAGGCCGCCCGTTTCGTAGAAGAAACTAATGTGGATGCTTTGGCCGTTTCATTTGGGACAGTTCACGGTGTATATCGCGGTACTCCCAAACTCGACCTGGAACGGTTGACCGCTATTCGCAGGCAGATAGACCTGCCCCTGGTTATGCACGGTGGATCAGGCTTAAGTGATGAAGACTTTAGAAATGTCATAAAATGCGGTATTAATAAGATCAATTACTTCACCGCCGTTTCTTTTGCCGCGGTTGAAGAAATCAAACTGGCCTTGGCTGAAAAAAACGGGAAGATTTTTTACCCGGAACTGGTGGCAAGAGCACTGCAAAAAGCTAAAGAAGAGGTAGTCAAAACAATCAAGGTATTTGGCACCAGATAATAGCGCGTGCTTGCACGGGACAATTTTTTCTCACGTAGTAACCACAAGGAAACAAGTGAACATGCTGCTCACATTGGCATGTGCAAACGCTTATATGCACGTGTGCATGAGCGAATTGACCGCCGTAAACGGCGGTTAATTCTTTTACCGGCCTTTCCGGCATCCGCCTGACCATACCATTTCTTTCCCGTTTCCGTATTGTCTGGAGAAATTAACCCCACGGGTTAGTTTGATACTTCTTCTTTCAATGGTTTTAACCA
>JAZIHH010000007.1:0-12887 GCA_036678685.1 Bacillota bacterium | reverse complement strand
GATTGCCTAAGTAAAGCCAACCTTCCATGGTTCTGATGTATGTAATATCAGAGACCCATACTTGATTTGGAGCATCCACTTGAAAATTACGGTTCAAAAGGTTTGGCGCAATTGGATAATCATGTTTTGAGTCAGTCGTTTTCCTGTATTTACTTTTTCTCGGGCTCTTAGTCCCATCTGACGCATGAGAGTTTCAACCTTGGATTTACCACACTTAATTCCTTGTTTTTGCAGTTCATTATGGATACGAGGACTGCCATACCGTCCTTTATGCTGATAAAAGAGCTTCGTGATTATTACAGCTAATTCTCGATTGCGTTTACTACGGGGGCTTTCACCACGGTTCAGCCAATCATAATATCCACTACGCGAGACTTTCAAAAAGCGGCACATCTTCCCAATGCTGTAGTTTACAGCAAGCTCGCGTATGATTTGATATTTTATTTCTGGGGTTGTGAGAAGATGGCCACCGCTTTTTTTAAGATATCACGCTCCATCTTTACCATATACAATTCTTCTTCAAGTTTACGAATCTTTTCTTCTAACTCGGTTCCTTGTGGACGTTTCCCTCGGCCTGGAAAGCTTTTATCGCCAAATTCTCGTAGCTCGCGTCTCCATCGCCAGAGCATATTTTCGGAGATTCCAAGGTCTTGAGCTATCTCTCTAACCGATTTGTCGGAGGTTTCTGATAAAAGTACTGCCTGTTCTTTAAACTCTTTATAATACACTCTCCGTTTTTGTCCCATTTACACTCAGCTCCTTCTGAATCATTTTACCTCTTAACTGAGTGTCCGGCAAACCGAGGGAACCTCAATTATATTAATAAACTCATCAATAGAACTTAAAGTTAATTCAAGTTGCTCCCATAACTCATTATACTCTTCATCATAATAACAATAAAATATATGTCTTCCGCTACCATAGTATCTATAAAGTAAGAAGTATCCTTTTCTAACCACGCATTATTCCATTTAATCATTTGGTTGATTATTATTTCTTTTTCGGGGTCCTCTTTAGGAGGATTTTTTCCCCCGCAACCTGCCAAAACCAAAAGAACTAAAATAATAAGACCTATTAATATAAAATTTTTTTTCATAAATAAAATCCCCCCTATATTTTAGTTTTGTGAATAAAAATATTTATCAATATTATGCTTTAAAGAATATAATTGTATATTCTTTACATGTTTAATTTTTCCTGCCATAAACATAAGACAATTTGCTAAAAACCGTAAAAACCGGGACAGGGGAGACCCCGGTCTAAATCCATGCTAAGCCCACGGCTATGTTTATGTTCCTCACTTTTGTTAATGCAGATAATAGAACAGCAAAGAACTTAAAGATCGCATCAGGGGGGACGAAACCGGCGGGACGGCGGAAAATGCCAGACTGTTTGTAGGGGAAACAGCTAGTCCCAAGAAAAGACAGAAAGATGAGGATAGAGAGGGTATTTTCGAATTTTCCCGTATAATCAGTCAAATAGTGTGAGGACAATTATGCCGGGGCGGTCGGTATTGACACGATCCCCGGCAATCAATAATTAATCCGCCCCGGGCGGGGGAAATCATAATCGGGGGGGGAATAATGATCCTTATCTTTGCAATAAAACCCGGTCGTTGGTTAACTCGCGGCCGCTTTTTTCACTGAATTTTTTCAGGAGACTGCTGACCGTCGTTTGTTCCCTTTCCTTTCCTTTAATATCAAGGATGATGCGCCCCTGATCCATCATAATCGTACGGTTGCCCATTTCCAGGGCTTGTTTTAGGTCATGGGTTACCATTAGGACGGTTAATTCACCCTGCTTCACGACCCGATCGGTAATTTCAATAATTTGCACGGCGGTTTTGGGGTCAAGATTGGCCGTGTATTCATCGAGAAGGAGAATTTTTGGTCCCCCCAGCGTGGCCATGAGGAGGGTAAGGGCCTGCCGTTGACCGCCAGAAAGCAATTTTACGGGTTCGTCCAAGCGGTTTTCCAGTCCCAGTTCCAGTAGAGCCAGGAGCCTTCGGAACTCATCCCTTCTTTTTTTATTCAAACCCAATTTGAGGCCCCGCCGCTGGCCCCGTTTTATAGCCAGGGAAAGGTTTTCTTCAATCGTCATCTCCGCCGCCGTGCCTTTCAGGGGATCCTGAAAAACCCTTCCGACGAGGAAGGCTCTTTTGTAAACCGGCCAGTTGGTCATATCCTGCCCGTTAATTTCGATCGTACCCGTTTCCGGGAAGTAGGTTCCAGCAACCAGATTGAGAAGGGTGGATTTACCGGCGCCGTTACTTCCAATGATGGTGATGAAATCTCCCTTGGGAACATGGAGGTTAATATCTTTTAAAGCGTAGTTTTCATTAATCTGGCCGTAATTGAAGATTTTGTGCACATTAGTTAACTTCAGCATCAGAAGCGTCTCCTTCCATCAGGCGTTCGGCAAATTCATCCTGAATCATAAACTTTCTTAAGGTGGGAGCGCCAAGCGCCAGGATAACCAGAACCGCGGTTACCACTTTCAGGTCGGTCGGGGCGAAACCCAGTTGTAAAGCGACGGCAATGGCCAGACGGTAGATAATCGAACCCACAATTACGCCGAAAGTGGCATAGATTATTCTGCTGGTCCGGATCACTACTTCCCCGATGATGACCGAGGCCAACCCGATGACGATCATGCCGATCCCCATGCC
Organism: Bacillota bacterium; assembly: GCA_036678685.1. Lineage (GTDB taxonomy): Bacteria > Bacillota > UBA4882 > UBA10575 > UBA10575 > JAZIHH01. The sequence goes on along the minus strand of JAZIHH010000007.1, from coordinate 10,219 downwards.
GGCATCGGCAAAGCCCTGATACTGACAGGTCAGGGCCCCGGAAAGGGCGGTAAGAGCATTGGCCAGGCCCAAGCCCAAAATTTTTATATTGTCCGTATTTATCCCCAGGCTCGCAATCATGACCGGACTATCTCCGGTCGCCCTGAGGCCCATGCCGATCTCGGAATAGAGGAAATAATCCAAGATGAATTTGACGAAGAAAACAATGAGCAGAAAAGCGATGAGCGGAATATACCGCTCCGGCAGACCCCAGTCTTTAATGATGGTAAGAATGGTTTTCTCTCTGAGCAAGGGAATGTTGGCCCTGCCCATAATGCGAAGGTTAATGGAGTAAAGAGAAGTCATCGTCAAAATCCCGGCCAGCAGACCGGCAATTTTTAGTTTGGTATTAATGATTCCGGTAATCATTCCCGCCAGCAGCCCGGCGGCAAAAGCACAAAGAGTGGCCAAAAAAGGGTTAACTCCCTTAATGATCAAGACCGCCGCCACGGAAGCCCCCAGGGGGAAACTTCCTTCTACGGTCAAGTCGGGAAAATCTAAAATCCGGAAGGTAAGATAGACCCCCATGGCCAGCAAAGCAAAGACCAGTCCCTGTTCAACAGTGCCTTGTAATATATTCAACCACATTTGGTTCACTCCATTAGACTAGTAGATTCTAGTAGATTGTAATTAAAGATTTAATCGCAACCCCACCCCCGTTCAGAGGTGGGGTTGTCGTAACCATGCCAGGTTGTTTACTTGTTGTGAACTATTACGGCTTTTTCCCTTAATTCATCGGGGATAGAAAGGCCTAAAACTTCCGCGGCGTCCACATTGATCACCAGTTCGGTTTCTTTCTGGCTCTCAATGGGCATGGTTTCCGGTTTGGCTTCACCCTTGATTATCCGCAAAGCCATTTCCGCAGTCTGACGGCCGAGACGGTAATAATTGATGCCTACCGTGGCCAGTGCTCCCTGGTGAACCGCGCCATCCTCACCGGCAATGATCGGAATCCTATGCTCTTCCGCCACCTTAATCACGGAAGAGACTGCCGAAACTACCGTATTATCCGTAGGAATGTAAATAACATCCACCCTGCCAGCCAGGGATTGGGCAGCCTGCAGGACAGCGGCGCTAGTGTCGGCGGTGACTTCGACAATCTCCAAATTTAACTTCTTCACAATCTCTTTAGCGAGCCTTACCTGGGCGACGGAATTGGCTTCCCCGGCGTTGTAAATGATACCAACCGTACGGGCATGGGGGACCAAATCCATGAGCAATTGAAACTGGTCTTCCATTGGTTGCATATCATTGGTTCCGGTGACATTGGTTCCGGGCCTTTCCGCGCTTTCCACCAGTCCGGCATCAACCGGGTCGGTAACGGCGGTGATTAAAATGGGCGTGTCTTTGATTAGATTCGCCACGGCCTGGGCGGTAGGGGTGGCAATCGCCAGGATCAAGTCCGGCTTTTCGTTTTTAAACTTTTGGGCGATGGTATTGGCCGTCGCCATGTCACCCTGGGCATTCTGTATGTCATATACAATGTTTTCCCCTTCCACATACCCCTTTTCCGCCAGGAGATCGATAAAACCTTGCCGGGCGGAATCAAGGGCAGGATGCTCAACGATCTGCACAATGCCTACCCTTAGGACATCCTTTTTCCCGTCCCGGAAAGCAAAAAAGAGGACACCGGCGACGACAACAAGCGCAACCACAATCCACCAAACTACTTTTTTCTTCAAAACATTCCACCATCCTTCCGTATTGCCCGCGCGCACGCGCGCAGAACCAATTTTTACTTATGCCAAGTATAGCAATATTTATTATCCATGTCAATTGTCCTCCGCCACATTCCTTTTTTTACCCCTTCTTTGCAACCGTTGAAAACATCCTTTCCCGCCGTCTTCCGCAGGGTTCCTCCGGCATGATTTTCGTTCGTAATCATGGTATAATTATCCTATAATCTAAACCCGGGGCTGAGACCCGGGGATTGGGAGCCGTGGCGCGCGGAAAAAACTAATAAAAGCTAAAATCGGGATAATTTATGAGTAAGGGGTGGAGAGCAAAATGTTGTTAATTAAAAACGGGACCATTCTTACCATGGCCGGTGAAAATTACGAAAACGGGCAAGTACTGGTTGACGGGGGCAAGATTGTGGCCGTGGGTACGGAGATCCCTGTCCCGGAAGGTTGTCCGGTCTTTGATGCCCGGGGTGGCTTTGTCATGCCCGGTATGATTGACGCCCATTGTCATATTGGGATGTGGGAGGACAGCCTCGGTTTTGAGGGGGATGATGGAAACGAAAGTACGGACCCAATTACCCCGCAGCTGAGAGCGGTTGATGCGGTTAACCCGATGGACAGGGCATTTATTGAGGCCTATGAAAACGGCATCACCTGCGTTTGTACCGGGCCCGGCAGTGCCAATGTGATCGGGGGGCAATTTACGACGATTAAAACCAAGGGGAAAAGAATCGACAACATGATCCTGTAGGAAACCGCCGCCATGAAGGTGGCCTTTGGCGAGAACCCTAAACGAGTCTACAGTGAAAAGAAACGTTCCCCTTCAACCAGAATGGCGGCGGCCGCGCTTCTAAGGGAATATCTCCTGAAAACAAAGAACTACCTGGAGCAAAAAGAGAAAAATACGAATTTTGACATGAAACTGGAAAGCTTGATCCCGGTCGTTAAAGGTGAATTACCGGTAAAGGCCCATGCCCATAGAGCTGACGATATTTTTACGGCGATCCGGATTGCCAAAGAGTTTGACTTAAAAATGACCCTGGAGCATTGTACCGAAGGGCATTTAATCGCCGATGAACTTGGAAAAGAAGGCTATCCGGCCATTGTCGGGCCCTCCTTTGGCACCAGGGGGAAAGTAGAACTGAAGGAGCTTACTTTTGAAACGCCCTTGGCTTTACATAAAGCCGGGGTAAAGATAGCTTTAATGACCGACCACCCGGTGATCCCCGTGCATTATCTGCCGCTCTGCGCCGCCTTGGCGGTAAAGTCCGGCTTGGATGAAGAAACAGCCCTGAAGGCAATAACGATCAATCCCGCTGAAATACTGGGGATTTCCGGCCGGGTAGGTTCGTTGGAGGCGGGGAAAGATGCCGATCTGGTAATCTTTGATAAACATCCTTTCGATCTTCAGGCGAAAACGCTCTGCGTCCTCATTGACGGGGAAATTGTTTTCCAGCGGTGAAAAAGCCCGCCACAATTCCACAGCTTTAGCATAGAAGAGTTCTTTTGGCAAGGCGCGGATTGGTTTGGAAGGAGCGGGACCATTCCCTGCCTTAACCTGCTGCCGTTCATACAAGTAACATTGCCTGGTCTTGGCCGGCGATCGCTCAACCAAGACCAGGCAACCAAAACCAGGCAATGTGCGGGGGTATTATAAAGTCAGGCTTTTATAAGGAGAGTACCAAATAATCCACGATTTTTTTCATATCATCACTAGCAGTCGCTTCGTTATAGAAGGAGGTATATACGACATAACCTTTGCCTTCCGAGAAATGGACAACTAGAGGAGTATTGGCTTTCTGCCCTTCCTCGTGTGTTTGGACAGTACCCTCCAGGTCAACCGTAACCCCGTCGGCGACGCTTTCGATGACCACCCAAAAATCAAAATTAAATTTAACATTAGCGGTGCCTTTACCCAAAAAGGTCTGGATGTCAGGGTTTCTAATGGGTGCTACGATGGTCTGCTTTTTTCCTTGTTGACCCAAAGACTGAATTTTGCCGGGATACAAAGCTTCAATCAGGCTCATGGCCCAATCTGAAGCATAGATACTTCCGCCTTGCGCCACAAAGTTTCGCAAATTGTTTATAATGGTCTCATTGAAGACACCGGGAGCACTATATAGAAACGAATATGTCTGGCCTTCACCGCTGGCAAATAAGATGACCTTTAATTCTCCTAATTTATCTTGGTCGGCAAATGTGGTTCCCGGTTCGCTAATCTCTTCATAAGGAATCTTCAAGGAAGTCAAGACTGCCCCGATGTCATCATGTTCGCCTTTGACCACGCCAATTTTCCCGGTGGGGGCTACAGCCAGTGTTGCGGTGGTGGTTTGGCCTTTGGTAACCGTGACGGTGGTTTCCGCACGATAATGCCCTTTGACCGCGATAATCTTCTGCGTACCTGCCGGGACATTTGTTAAGGTATAAGCCCCTTGTGAAAAAGTGGTTGCTGTTTGCCCGGTGCCCTCCACTGTTACTGTGGCGCCAATAATCGGGGTAGTCTCATCAGGTGCATAAACAAAACCTTGGATGATTCCGGTCTCCGTCTGCCCTGTGCCGCCCCCTCCACCGCCCCCGCTCCCTCCGCATCCGGCCAGGGCAAGCAGGAGAGTGAAGATAAGCACTCCCAAGAAAATTTTCTTCACCGTATTCCTCCTTTCCAATAAAAAAATCCATATGGACTTAAGATTAGCCCACATGGATTCATTTTACATGGTAACTATAAACAAATTCTAAACAGTTTCTTTTAAACAGTATCGTATTTTCTCCACTTTGCGCTTGCATCCCGCCGTTACCGGTGGCATGGCTCGCCCCGGCGGTAAAACCCTTGGGTAACTTGTCTGCTTTAAACGTCAATTATTAGTTATCTTTATCCACGGCCGGAAGAGGGGATGTTTGGTTTTTACCCCATACGCCGGCAATAGTTTTTGGGCAATAAGTTCCCTGTTCAGGAGGAAGATCACTAAAAATACAATCTGCACCAAATACTGATTAAGGCCGAATCCTACGACAATTCCGCCGGTGTCGCCTCCGTAGATAAAAGGACCAATTGCGAGATTCGCCGGATCCAACAGCAATAAAAGAATGATCAGCCAGTAGCCCAAGGCGCTCAAAAAGGGACTTGGCAAACGTCTGATCTTTGCCCGGAAGAAAAACATTAAATAGCCCAATAAAAGAGTGACCACATTACTCATTCCGGAGATGAAACCCCACTTGATACCTGCTCTTTCCGGGAGGGGGTTTTGTATACAACTTCCAATCCATAGGGGTGCACGCGAAAATCTTGATACTCATTGAAGGCCGTAGCCATGAGGGCGTGGATGCCTTCATGTATAACGGCACAGATAATGAACGCCAGGAGGAAGGCGGAAAATTTTCGCATTGCCGGTTTCCCTCCACCATAAGGATATTGTTTGGCAGTTGCCTGCTTTGGATTGACAAGCCGGAGCTGGGGAAAACTTTTTATTAATCTTTCGTTTTGATTCTCCATGATTATTAATTTTCCTTTAATTCCTGTTTACTACTTTTTCCATAACCCCTGGTAAGATCCACATAAAACATTTTTAAGCGGGCATGCTAAGTAAATGGTGATTTAAGTGTGCTTCCCAAATCCCAACACCAGCCGGTGACTCCCCGGGATCTCAATTTGGACACCGCATACAAAGGGATGCCCCAAATATTGGTGGTGGACGGAAATGTCGCCCACCACCGGTTGTCCGAACTGAACCTGACTGAGGATTGGCTAAAACAACAACTGAATAATCTGGGAATAAACGACCTGTCGGAAGTGGTCGTTGCCCAACTGGATACCACCGGCCAGTTGTACGTGGACAGGAAATCAGACTGGGAAGGATGGAAGTAAAACCGGGGAGGCTGGAACCTGCGGTGAAAAACTGCGGGGACCGGTTGGAATATTACCGGAATAAAAAATAAGTCCATTTTCCTTGGACACCGGATGGACACAAACCTGTTTTTATTATTTATTTCGAATGGGGTTTTAACTGGTGGGCGAAGCTGGATTTGAACCAGCGACCCCTTGCTTGTAAGGCAAGTGCTCTCCCCCTGAGCTATTCGCCCATTTTATCGGTGCAAAACCAATTATACCGCAAAAAATATTAAATGTAAACCCAAAAAATTATTTCAACGGTTGCGGTCAGCCGCATCTTTGCCCTATAGCCCGGTAAACCCCGCCGCAGGACGGTTGTTGGAGAAAGAAAAAAAGATCTGAAACCAGATCTTTTTTTCTTTCCACTGTTGGGAAAGGGCCGGCTTGCCCGGGGAATTCCTTTGAACCCTCTCCCTTTTAGAAGGCGGGAACAATGTCGCCTTGATAATTTTTGAGTAAATACTCTTTAACTACGCTGCTATTCAGGGCTTGCGCCAGCTTTTGCAGGGCCGGATCGTTTTTGTCTTCTTCCCTTACCGCCAGGACATTGGCATACGGCGACTCGCTGCCCTCAATGAACAAGGCATCCCTGGTCGGTACCAGCTGGGCCGGGAGAGCGTAGTTGGTGTTGATCACCGCCAGATCGACCTCGTCCAGGACCCGCGGCAACTGGGCGGCTTCCAACGGTTTAATCTGCAGGTTCTTCGGGTTCTTGACCACATCCAGTTCGGTGGCGACCAGCCCGACACCCTCTTTCAACTCGATTAACTGGGCCTGTTCCAGGAGTAAAAGGGCGCGTCCGCAGTTGGTCGGGTCATTGGGAATGGCAACCACGGCCCTGTTCCTTAATTCCGAGAGCGATTTAATTTTTCTCGAGTAGACGCCCATCGGCTCGATATGCACTTTGGCGATATAGGTGAGGGCCAACCGGTGATCCTTGCAGAACTGTTCAAGGTAGGGGATGTGTTGGAAAAAGTTCGCATCCAGCTCTCCCTCTGCCAGGGCCAAGTTGGGCTGGACGTAATCTTGGAACTCGATGATCTCGAGTTCAATTCCCTCCTGCGCCAAAAGGGGTTTAATCTCCGCAAGAATCTCCGCATGGGGCGTGGGTGAGGCTCCCACTTTCAAAACCTTGGTTTCGGCGGAAAAGAGGGAGGAAAGACCCACCAGCCCGACCAATAAAATCACGCCCGCTACCAATAACCATCTTTTGCTCATCATTTCCCCTCCATTCATATCATTTTATTGTCACTTTGGCTGTCCCACCGCAACGGGTTGTTTGCTGCTGGGTGGTACCACGCCAAAAATTTCAGTTTATTTCAGTTTAAGCCGCACTAGCGACGGTTCAAACGGGCGGCCAGCCAACTGCCACAGGACTGGATTCCCTGGACTACAGCCACCAAAATCACCACGGTAAAGAACATGATATCGCCCCGGAAACGCTGGTAACCGTAACGGATTGAGAGATCACCCAGTCCGCCGCCGCCGACGGCGCCGGCCATCGCCGAGTAACCGATGAGGTTAACCGCCACCATGGTTAAACCTAAGATCAGCCCCGGCACGGCCTCCGGAATCATGACTTTGGTAATGATCTGACCGGTCGTCGCCCCCATCGCTTGGGCCGCCTCAATTACTCCCCGGTCGATTTCGAGCAGGGCCGTCTCCACCACCCGGGCCGTAAACGGGATCGCATTGACCGTTAAGGGAACGATCGCCCCGGTCGTCCCGATGGAGGTCCCCACCACCAGGCGGGTAAAGGGGATGATGGCTACCAGCAAAATGATAAAAGGCAGGGAGCGCCCGATATTAATGATCGTCGACAAGAATTTATGAACGAGCGGCGCCGGTTTAATATGACGCGGCTCGGTGATGACCAAAACAATGCCCAGCGGGACCCCAAACAGGGCGGATAAAACCAGGGATGTCCCCACCATATACAAGGTTTCCCCTAACGCCTTAAGCAGTAGGTTCCACACCGTTTAACACCTCCACTTCCAATCCGCGGTCTTTAAGAAACTCCATGGCGGCTTCGATCTTTTGCCGTTCGCCCATCAAATCGATGATCAGGGAACCAAAGGGGGTGTTTTTAATATAGTCCAGATGGGCGTAGAGAATATTGACATCAACTTGGAATTTCCGGATTAAAGAAGAAATCACCGGTTCGCCGGCGACATCACCGATGAAAGAGATCCGTACCGTTTCCCCGCCCCGCTTCCGGTCGTCCATCTTTAAAGCCCGCTCCTGGATTTCCGCGGGAATCTCCGTCGGCAGGACACTCTTCATAAAACGGCGGGCGGTCGGGGTCCGAGGACGGGCAAAAACCTCGACGACCGGCCCCTGTTCGACGATACGGCCGTCTTCGATGACGGCGACGGTGTCACAGATCTCCTTAATCACATTCATCTGGTGGGTAATCAGGACGATCGTCAGGTTAAAACGTTGATTGATATCTTGCAGCAGTCCCAGGATGGACTTGGTGGTCTCCGGATCCAGGGCCGAGGTGGCCTCGTCGCAAAGGAGAACCTCCGGGTTGTTGGCCAAAGCGCGCGCAATTCCCACCCGTTGCTTTTGTCCACCGCTTAATTCCGAGGGATAAGCGGATACTTTATCGGAAAGCCCGACCAGATCGATTAAGGAAAGGACCCGCACTTTGATCTCGGACCGCTTGACCCCGGCAATTTCCAGGGGGAAAGCAATATTGCCATAAACGGTACGGGAAGAAAGGAGGTTAAAATGTTGGAAGATCATCCCAATCTTTCGCCGGGTCTTCCGCAGTTCCTTCCCTTTTAATTTCGTGATTTCCTGTCCGGCGATGGTGATCGTTCCCGCCTGGGGAACCTCCAATTTATTGATACACCGGACCAAAGTACTCTTTCCGGCGCCGCTTAATCCGATAATGCCAAAAATTTCGCCTTTGTTAATCTTTAAACTGACGTTATCCAGAGCAACGACCCGTTTCTCGCCCTGGCCATAGATCTTCGTAACATTTGCCAATTCGATCATCACTTGTGACATCTTCGCCCACCTCCCCGCAAGACCCGTCTGGCCGGCTCACCGGGGAAAATGCCGAGCCTCTGGGGCCTTCGCCCAAAATGACGGCCGCCGGTTTATAATTAAATGAAAAATGCATTAAGTTAGGGTTATTGTACCTGATCCACCATTAAGCTGTCAATAACAGTAACTTTAAAATGGAAAAGGATTTTCTTAAGCAATGGCCTTTATCAAGCATCTGCCGGATACGCGCCACGATATCCCATGATATCGCCAAATATTTGCAATCTTTGCCCCATCAAGGACCAGAAGCAATCAACCGTGCCAGTTTTTTGAGGCCTTCCCGGATCCTTGAGGGCTCAAGCTCGGAAAAGGAGAGCCGCATATAAGGGTAACCATCCGCCGGGTCGGCGAAAAAGGCGGTTCCCGGGACAAAGGCCACCTTCTCCTCTTCGATGGCCCTTTTCAGCAACTCTTTACTGTTAAACCCGGCCGGCAGCCTGACCCAGTAGAAGAAGCCCCCCCGGGGTTTGAACCAGGAAGTCTCCGCCGGGAAAAATTCCTCCAGCGCCCGGCCCATGGCTTCCAGCCGCTCCCGGTAAAAAGAGTGCACCTTACGGGCTTGTGCTTCAATTAACCCCTTTTCCCCGGCGCGGACAATGATCAACTGGCCTATGGTGTTGGAGGCGAGGTCCGCATTCTGTTTGGTCCGGCCCAACAACTCAATGAAAGGTGCCGGCGCGCAAACCCAGGCCACCCGTAAACCGGGGACAAAGAATTTGGAGAAGGTGCCTAGCAAAATAACGCGGTTGTCGCGGTCAAATTTCTTGATGAAATCCAGCCGCTCCTCGTAATAATTCAATTCACTGTAGGGGGTGTCTTCCAGGATATAAAAATCATATTCGCCCGCCAGTTCCAGTACTTTTTTTCTTTTTTCCGGCGCCAGGCGGGTCCCGGAAGGATTGGAGTAGTCGGGGACCAGGTAAATAAACTTGGCCTGCCGGCCTTGGGCCGCCAGATCCTTGAGGCCGGCTTCCAGTTGCTCAATGCTGATGCCGTCTTCCTCCATGGGAATACCAATGATGTCAGCTTGATAACTTTTGAAGGCGCCAATGCCGCCCACATAACCCGGTTTTTCCACCAGCACCGGGTCGCCGGGATTGATGAAAACCTTGGCGATCATGTCCAGAGCCTGCTGGGAACCGCTGGTAATGATTAATTCCTCGCGCTTGGTTTTGATCCCCCGCCGGGAAAGGAAGTCAACGATATAATCCTTTAGATCCGTCCGCCCTTCCGTGCTGGAGTACTGGAACGCCTGGCGGTATTCTTTTTCCAGAATGGCGGCGGTGATCTCCTTCAGCTCTTGTAACGGGAAGATATCCGGAGAAGGAATACCCCCGGCGAAGGAGATGATATCATCCCTTCCCACCAGTCGCATCAAATCGCCCAGCTCACTACCGGCCATGGCAGCGACCCGGTCGGCGTAGTATTTTTCCATCGACGTCATGCCTCGTCAACCTCCTTGGTTTGCACCGTTGTTCCCTGTATTTTAAAAGATGCTTGTTTTAAAAGGTCTTGGCAGCATAAAAATTGGATCCTATGAGTTAAGTCCGTATAATGG
>JAZIHH010000006.1:0-4319 GCA_036678685.1 Bacillota bacterium | reverse complement strand
GTTAAAAGGATGTAATTTTGCGGTCCTTGTCTTAAGATCATCCAGATAGTCTTCGATATATTCGCCCACATAACCACCGAGAATGACGGTGCTGTCGAACAGGATATTTAAACTACTGACCGCTTGGGCCAGGTTATCCAGGTATTCATCCCACATCTTTTCGGCCTGGGGGTCTTTGGCACGGAGTTTTTCAAAGAACTTTTCCAGATTGCCATCCGTATGATTGGATAAAACCGTTGCCGCACAGTAGGCGTCGAAGCAGCCTTTTTGCCCGCAGTAGCACTGCTTGCCGTTGGGAACAATTTTCAAGTGACCAATTTCTCCGCTTCTTAGATTTTCACCGCTGTAAATCTGACCATTGATCAAAACCGAACCACCAATATTGTTGCTGAGCATCAGGTAAAAGGAGTGGGCGAGAAAATCATGGGACCAGATTTCCGCAAAGCCGGCGGCGTTGGCATCATTATGCAGTGAAACCGGATAGGGTATATACTTGCCAAACTCGGCGGAGGTTGCTCCCCCGAAATTAAGGATTTCCCCGTAAAAGATCCTCTTGTTATCTGCCGTGACCAGCCCCGGGACACCGATCCCGACTCCCAAGACCCGTGCCGGCGGGATATTTATTTTCTTAACGACCTCATCCACCAAGGAACCGAGGATCTTATAATATTCATCGGTGCGTTCAAACTGCCGGCGAATCCGGATACACTCAATCAGATTTCCGGACAAATCCACCGCCGCGCAGGTAATGTGGTGTTTGGTCACATCAAGCCCGATGGCCACGCGGGCATTTAAAACCGCGCGGTAGGCGCGGGCGCGCCTTCCGCCGGTATTACCGATAAAACCGAACTCTTCGACAAGCCCCTCCGTGATCAATTCTTCGATGTTTTGGGTGACTGTAGGCAGGCTTAAGCCTAGTCTCAGCACGATTTCTTGCCGGGATAAACCCTGGTTTTTCAGCAGAAGTTGATATATTTTCGAGCGGTTTATTTTTTTTATTTCCATATTGGCAGTATATTTTTCTCTCAATGACAATACCTTCTTTTCAATTTATTAATTTAAAAAGCCCTTTCATAAATCCATTTTATAAAATTATAGCACAGCAATTAGTTAACCACAAGAAATAAAGTTAAAACAGGAAAGGATCCATTTAAAACGCGATGATAACTTGTTGGCATGAAACATGAAAAAAACAAAGAACGGTACGGTTTTAGGTTTGTTAAAGGAAAGTTACGGAAAGGAAAATTTAGGGGTTGACAGCGCGTGATATTATTAATTATAATTAAGAAAACTATTTAGTAAAATCATTTTACTAAATGGAAATAAAAAACGGCTTCTAATATTTGGGAGGTGGATCTGGGAAAGCACAAGTGTCATCACCAATTCAGTATTCAATTCAGTATTGCTTATTGCTCGTGGAAAATTTTGAGGAGGGATTTGGAAACATGGCAATAGGTATTATCGTGGTGGTTATCTTCATTACCATGGCGCTGTTGATGATGTTACGAAAAATACCTGCTATACTGGCCCTGCCTGTAATGGCGGTCCTGATTGGCTTGGCCGGCGGGCTTCCCCTGGTCGGGCAAGAAGGGATTCAAAGTTATGTTCAGGCCAGGGGGGCGCGTTAAACTTACGGGAACTTATGTTGCTATCTTGTTCAGTTGCTGGCTTTCCCAGATCTTATACCGGACCGGCGTGACGGATACGATTGTCAAAAAAGCGGCAGAGTTCGGCGGTGACAAACCAGTCATTATTTCGATCTGCCTCAGTATTGTTACCGCTTTCTTGTTTACCGTGCTGTACGGGACCGGTGCGGTGGCGATGGTCGGGAGTATCGTTCTCCCCATTATGCTTTCGGTTGGCGTTCAGCCGGTCGTGGCGGCCAACGCTTACCTCGCCGCGATGACGGCCGGTTATATGATCAACCCCGCCAATATTGCGGCGATTACCAATATAACCGGCGTGGCGGCTTCCTCCATGTACTTGTGTGCGGCCATCCTCAGTGTGATGAGTATCCTGTTTGCCCTTGGGTACTTGGTGGTCAGCTTCCGGACAGGGGGAAGAAAGTTCGCCTTTGCCGCACCGCTTGCTACCGATGAGAACGATGAAGAGCGGCCGCAACAGGTAACCGGGGTTCGCGGATTCCTTGCTTGCATGACCCCCCTGGTTGTTGTGGCCGTCATGCTTATTTTCAGGCTCGAAGCCATTACCGTGTTCTTAATTGGGATTGTTTGGGCGATGATCTTCACCTTCAACGGCAACTGGACCAAATACTCCGGCATGATTGTGCAGAGTTGTTATGAAGGGTTTAAAGAAGGCGCCCCGACTACCGGTTTGATGTTCGGGATCGGAATGATCATCAATGCGATGACGGCCCCAACCACCCAGGCGGCGATTAATCCCTTTATGGAGGCCATTACACCCACCACCGCTGCCGGGCTGATCCTCTTTGTTTGTCTGCTTAGCCCCTTGGGTCTTTACCGTGGTCCCTTCAACTTATTGGGCCTTGGGGCCGGTTTGGCCGCCAGTATGCTCGCGGTTAACGTTCTGCCGGTGGCTGCTCTATCTGCGGTGTTCTACGCGGCATTTCGTTGGCCGACGCAATCTTGCCCCACCTCCACCCAGGTGGTATGGGCGTCCAACTATGTTGGGCAAGATCCGGTTGGGACCACCAACAAAGTCTTCTTTGCCAACTGGATCTTAACGGCCGTCTCCGTTATTGTCATGGTGCTGATTTATTTCTAAATCCTCGTTTAGCAAGGTATAGATTCTTTCCTAAAGTTGTGGTGCCGATGCGGAGATCTTGGATCTCCGCATCGGAAATTTGCACCGGAAAAAAGATTGGCTTCCCTTTATAAATAAATATATCAGGATTGGGGTATAAGGTCATGAAAGTAAGAATCGGAATTGATGTCGGTGGCACCTTCACCGATGCGGTTGCGATTAATAACGACACCTATGAACTGATTGGCAGCGTAAAGATCCCGACGACGCATACCGCGGAGGAGGGTGTTGCCGCGGGGATTATTATGGCTCTCGAAAAACTGATGGACGAATATGATATCAAACCGGAGGATGTTACTTTTTTAGCCCACGGTACGACCCAGGCGACCAATGCACTGCTGGAAGGCGATGTGGTCAGGGTTGGGATTTTGACGCTGGGCAGCGGAATCCAAGGCTTGAAATCGAAATCCGATACCAACATCGGCGATATCGAGCTGGCCGAGGGCAAATACCTGTGTACTTTCGGGGAATATGTGAATACGGGCGACAAAGAAAACTTTATCCAAAACGTAAAGGAAGCTCTTTTCAAGCTTAAACAGCATGGTGCCGAGGCCATCGTCGCTACGGAGGCTTTCAGCGTGGACAATCCGGATAATGATGTGTCCAAGCTCTACGGCCTTAAAGTACGGACGCGGACGGCGGTCATTAACAGCAGTATTCTGCCGAAAATGATGGATGTGGCCAACATGACGGAGCGCAGTATTAAAAACGCGAAGATTGAAGCGCCGTTGATGGTGATGCGCTGCGATGGCGGTGTAATGACAGTGGACGAGGTACGGAAGCGTCCGATTTTGACGGTTTTATCGGGGCCGGCGGCCGGTGTGGCCGGGGCGCTGATGTACGAGAAATTAACCGACGGGATCTTTTTGGAAGTTGGCGGGACAAGTACCGACATTTCCTGCGTCAAAGACGGGAATGTTGTTATCAAATATGCTGAGATTGGCGGGCACAAGACTTATCTAAATTCATTGGACGTCCGTACGGTCGGGATCGGCGGCGGCAGTATGATCCAGGTGGTCGACGGCAAGGCGGTGGACACCGGTCCGCGCAGTGCGCACATTGCCAATTTGGACTATGAGCTTTTCGCCAAACCGGAAGATATCGTCAATCCGGTTTTGAAGAGTATCTCGCCGGTGGCGGGCGACCCTGAATATGCCTATATTGAATGTGCAAACGGCAAAAAATTTGCGCTTACCCTTTCCGGGGCCGCGAATATTGTGGGCTTGGTGCCCGAGGACAGCTATGCTTTCGGGAACCGGGAGGCGGCGGAAAAAGCCTGGGCGCCACTGGCCAGAAACATGGGCCTGACGGTCCAGGAGGCGGCGGAGAAGGTCTTGGAATTTGCCGCCGTGAAAAACGGGAAGGTCGTGCAGAGTTTTATCCAGGATTACGGCCTGGACCTGGCACAGGTGACCTTTGTGGGTGGCGGCGGCGGGGCCGCTGCGGTTGTCCCCCATTTGGCGAAGAAATTTAAAGTTCCTTACAAAATCGCCAAAAACGCCGAAGTGATCTCCCCGATTGGTGTTGCCTTGGCC
>JAZIHH010000005.1:0-285030 GCA_036678685.1 Bacillota bacterium | reverse complement strand
ATCCTGTAAACAGTTCCAGCATATCCTTGACTTAACTTTTTTTTATGCTATGATTAAATAGCGGGATATTTAAGAAAAATAGTTTTATTATACTCCGAATTCCCATGAAGGAGCGGGGGACCCGTTTTTGTGGGGTGAATCCTGGTTTTCGGCTGTTGGCGAGGTCAGCTTATTGCCGGAGAACCGTTCTTGCCAGGTAGGGCAACTTGGGAGCCCGAACCCGTCAGCTAACCCCGTAGGAGTGGACCAAGCGTAGCGTCTTCGTCGTCAAGACAGGCCTGCGCTTTTTTGCGTGCTTTTTTCGGCGGAATCCGTCTTGTCACTGGGAAAATGCAGCAATAAAGGCAACAAATGGCACAACCATTACTGAACGGGGTGATTTTTTGGCGCAAAAGTGGCAGCAGATTCGTGGTGATGTGATCGGTGGGGCGACCGCCGCCGTGGTCGCTTTGCCCTTGAGTCTGGCTTTTGGAATTGCCAGCGGCGCGGGGGCGGTGGCCGGTTTATACGGGGCGATCTTCGGCGGTCTGGTGGCGGCAGTCTTTGGCGGTTGTGGCGTCCAGATCACCGGACCTACCGGGGCAATGATTGGGGTCTTGGTGGGCATCGTCAGCCGGTACGGGGTTGGCGGGATGTTTCTGGCTGGGGCTTTGGCCGGTTTGCTGCAGGTGGTCTTTGGGCTGCTCCGCTTGGGCGGGTTCGTCAAATATCTGCCCCAACCGGTGATTGCCGGGTTTACGAACGGGGTGGCGATCCTCTTTTTCATGACCGCGCTCGACGATGCATTAGCCACCCTTTCGCTCACGCTCCTGACCGTGGTAGTGATCATTCTGGCCTTGCGTTTCTTCAAAAGAGTGCCCGAATCCCTCTTTGGTCTGGCGACCGGTTTGGTCGCCAACGAACTATTCATCCACAGCCCCCATGTGGTGGGGGACCTCCCTTTCCACTTTCCCCGCTTGGTGTTGGAGACCATGCCTTTTGGTCAGCTCGGTGCTTTGTTGGGGCCGGCCTTCACCATTTGTCTGTTGGGCAGCATCTCGGCGTTGTTGTCTGCGGAGGTGACCGACGGCATGCTTGGCGTGCAACACGACAGCAACCGGGAGTTAATCGGCCAAGGGCTGGGGAATCTGGTCTCCTCGCTAATTGGCGGTCTGCCCGTTTCCGGGGCGGTGGCCCGTTCCGGTGTCAATGTCCACAGTGGAGGGCGGACCCGGCTCTCCAGCATCCTGCATGCCGTCTTTTTACTCCTGATGGTCTTGGTCTTTGCCCCGCTGGTCAAGCGGATTCCTTTAGCCTCCCTGGCGGCGATCCTGATGATTGCTTCGGTCCGGACGGCGGCGTGGAAAAGTGTGCGGTTGATCCCGCGGGCGCGGTGGCAGTATGGCGCCATTATGACGGTGACGACCATCCTGACCATGGTCAAGGATCTGACGATTGCCGTGGCGGTCGGGGTGGCTTTGGCCGGAAGCGGGGTCCTGATTGAACTGGCCTTTTCCCCGCGGGGGCAGGTGGTTGGTACAAGTAAGGCGACAGCAACGGTCTCTTCACTTCCGGCGGAGATTCAGGTCCTTGCCTTTGAAGGGCCGCTCTTTTTTGCCGGGGTCGAGCAGATGCGGCGGCGGATTAGAGCGCTGGCGCAAAAACCCGGCTTAGTTTTGGATTTTTCGGCCGTAACCATGATGGATGAGACGGGGGCGCTCGCCCTGGGGGATTTTGTCCAACGTTTGCAGGCGGAAGGCAAAAGGGTCTATCTCGCTGGTCTGCAGCGGAAGCCTTTGCGGATGTTGATCCAGATGGGGGTCGTTGACCGCTTGGGCCGGCGGCGGGTCTGCAAGCATCTGGACAGTGCGGTCCGGCGGGCGGTGCAGGAACTGGGAAAGGAGGTTTAGCGTGCGCAAACATTCGGGACTGCTCTTCATGATTCTGTTGGCGTTTTGGACGGTGTTGACCGGTGCGGTGAATTGGGAGCTTACGCTGGTGGGGGCTGTTACGGCTTTGCTTACCGTTTGGTTTTGGCAGGATCTGGGCCCCAGGCTGCCCAGATTACCCTCGGCCCGGGGCCTTTTGCGCTTGGGCTATGCCCTTGTCCTGATGGTGGGGTGGGTGATTCAAGCCAATATTACGGTGGCGAAGGTTTTGTTGTTTTCCCGGCCGGCGGCCAAACCCATCTTTTTGTTGATGGAGCCGAATCTCCGTACCAACTGGGGAAGGGTGCTCTTTGCCACCTGTATTACGATTACGCCCGGATCGGTAACGGTGGATGTGGATCCGGAAACCGGCCGGTTTATCGTGCATGCGTTAAACCACGAAATCGGGATCGACCTTTTATACTGGCGGTTGATCGATGAGATTATCGCGTTGGAAAATACTTTGGCGGACCGAACAACGCTTGAAGCGAGGAAGGGGGAAAAACATGGGATGGTTACTGGTGGGACTGATTGTCTTGGTGCTTCTGGTTCTGTTGCGGGCCATCATCGGCCCCACCGTTCTTGACCGGCTCATTTCCATCAATGCGATCACCAGCAAGGTGAGCATGATTATTCTCTTGATCGCTTTTGTCTGGAAGGAATACGGTTTCATCGATATCGCTTTTGTCTTTATGTTGTGTAGTTTTGTGAGCGGGCTCTGGATCCTGAAGGTGCTTACCCCCGGTGATTGGCAACTGCGGCTGCCGGGTGTAAAAGGTTTTGAAGGGGATGGGAAGGGGGCGGTGGCGGATGATTAAAGTGTTGACGAATTTGTGTTTTTGCGGATCGTTATTGGCCTTTGGGCTGGGAACTTTGGGCCTCTACCGGTTTCCGGATTCATATACGCGGCTCCATGCGGTGGGGATGGGGGATACGCTTGGGGTGGGTCTCCTCGGCTTGGGTCTGATGCTGCTCAGTCCCAACTGGTTGCTCCGCCTGAAACTGGGGGGAATCCTCCTTTTGTTTTGGCTCATTAACCCGACGATGTCGCATTTGGTGGCGAAAGCCGGTCTGCTCCACGGGGTTAAACCGGCGCCCGGTACCAAAGTGAGGAAGGGGTGAGCCGATGCCGTATACCGCGCTTGACTATTGGAACCTGGTTCTGTTGTTGATTTTGGTGGCCACCGCGCTGGCCATGTATTTCATCAAGGATCTGCTCCATGCCGTGATTGTCTTTGGCGCCTATAGTGTGACGATGGCCCTGGTCTGGCTGCAGATGAACTCACCGGACCTGGCGATCACGGAAGCGGCGGCCGGGATCGGGATGACGGTCCTGATGATGGCGGTTATTTTCCGGACCACCCGGAGGGAGGAGTAACGGTGCGTTTCAGAAATTTATGCTTTCTGGCCCTGGCCCTGTTGGTCGCCTATGTGGCGATTATGACCGTGGCGGAGTTGCCCCCCTATGGGCGGCCGGACAATCCCGTCCACAACCAGGTGGCTGAACGTTACATCGACGGGGCATTGACCGAGACCGGTGCCTTAAACATGGTGACGGCGATTGTCCTTGACTACCGGGCGTACGACACCATGTTCGAGACCATTGTTTTGTTCACCGCAACCCTGGCGGTGGTCATTACCTTAAAAACAGGAAAAGGGGGGGGCCGCGAGCAATGAGGGATTTTATCTTAAAACGGGCGGCCGCGTTGATTTTACCCTTTATCTTTGTCTACGGCATTTATGTGATTCTCCACGGTGCCGTCTCGCCCGGCGGTTCCTTTGCCGGCGGGATTATTGTCGGGCTTAGTTTTGTCGCTTTCGCAACGATTTACGGGATCGAAAAAGGCAAGGCCAAATTGCCGGAGCAAGTACTGGTTTGGACCGAGAGCTACGGGACGCTGTGGTACGGGTTGATGGGAATGGTCGGTCTGGGGCGCGGGGTCCCTTTTTTGGCGAATAAATTAGCCGGTGTTGACCTGGGGACCCCGGGAACCCTTGCTTCGGGCGGGCTGATCCCCCTCATCGGGCTGGGCGTTGGGATCCGCGTCGCCAGTACCATTGTGACCCTATTCTTTACCATGATGGAGGAAGAATCATGAATGAATTATGGCCAAGATTGCTTGTGAATTACCCCTATCTGGCGGCGGCGATCCTCTTTGTCATTGGGACGTTTACGGTCCTGACCCATCCGAACCTGTTCAAAAAATTGTTGGGGATTAATATCATGGAGAGCGCCATCTTTCTGACCTTTGTCGCCAGCGGGAATATCCGGGGGGGTGTGGCGCCGATCCGTGCGACGGCGAACGCAGAGGCGGTGTACATCAACCCGCTGCCTTCGGCTTTGATGTTGACCGGGATTGTGGTCAGTGTGAGTGTGACCGCCTTTGCCCTGGCGCTGATTGTGCGGTTGTATAGGGTGTACGGCACGACCGACCTGCGGCGGATCGTTGTGCGGCGAAAAGAGGTGACCGGCGATGACGGCTTTGCTCAGGGCTAATCTGCCGGTGCTGGTGGTGATTGCGCCCCTCTTTATCGCGTTCATCCTTACACCGCTGGCCCGCCGGATCCGTTTGGTCGAGACCCTGGCGTTCTTGGCGACGGTTTTGGGCCTGGGAGCGGCCGGGCATCTGGCCACGGTGGTGTTTGCCCGAAAGGGTTCACCCTTTATTTATCAGCTCGGGGGCTGGCCGCCGCCGTGGGGGATCGAACTGGTGGCCGGCAATTTGGGCGTCTTCTTTGCGCTGGCGGTTACCGGGGTCAGTGTGCCCGTTGTCCTGTTTGCCCGGGGCAACCTCACCGCCGAGGTGGGTGATACCGGGCGGGTGACCCGTTTTTATGTGCTTTATCTGCTGTTGGTGGGGGCGCTGGCCGGAATGGCGGTCACCAACGATCTGTTCAATGTCTATGTTTTGGTGGAAGTGGTCACCCTGAGCTGTTGTGGTCTGGTGAGTGCGCGCCGGCACCCGCGGGCGGCGGAAGCGGCGTTTACCTATTTGATCCTGGCCACGTTGGGCTCCGCCTTTGTCCTCGGGGGGATTGGATTGATCTATATGCTGACCGGCCACTTGAATATGGGCTTCGCCGGGCAGGAATTGGGCCGGGTCTGGCCGGACTACCCCCATACCGTCTTGCTGGCGGTTAGTTTTGTCATCATCGGTTTTGGAGTGAAAGCCGCCGTTTTTCCCTTGCATGTCTGGTTGCCCGACGCCCACGCCACGGCACCGTCACCGGCCAGCGCCATTCTGTCCGGGCTTGCCGTTAAAGGTTATCTGCTTTGCCTTTTGAAGTTTCTATATGGGGTTTTCGGCGGAGAGCTCCTGCGGGAGCTGGCGGTCCACCGCATTCTCACGCTCCTTGGGGTGGCGGGGATCATCGCCGGTTCGCTTTTGGCCCTCACCCAGGAAGAATTAAAGCGGAGACTGGCCTATTCTACCGTAGCCCAAGTGGGTTATCTGGTCCTCGGCGGCGGGCTGCTGAACGCGACCGGTTTGACGGGGGCCCTGTTTTTCCTGGCCAGCCACGCGGTGATCAAAGCAACCCTGTTTTTGGCGGCTGGCGCCATCCAGGCGGCGACGGGGAAGAGCAGGATCCGGGAGTTGGCGGGGGTGGGCCGGAAGATGCCGCTGACCATGGCCGCTTTCACCATTGGCAGTTGCGGTCTGATCGGGCTGCCCCTGTTCTCCGGTTTCATCGGCAAGTGGTATCTGCTGGTGGGCAGTTTGGAAGCGGGTATGATCCTGCCGGTGGTGGCGATTTTGGCCGGAAGTGTGCTTTGTGCGGCTTACCTGCTTCCGGTGATCCGGACCGCTTACTTTAGACCGGCACCGGCGGTAGCGTGGCGGGATCCCGGACGCCCGCAGAAATTGGCCCTGCTTTTGCTAGCGACGGCCGTCGTGGTCTTGGGTGTCCGGCCCGGGCCTTTTCTGGAGTTGGCCCGGAAAGCCGCTGCCGAGTTAATGGCCTTCGTTTAGGGCCCAAGGAGGAGATGAAAGAGTTGCTGGCACTGGTTCTTGCTTTATCCAGCGGTGCGGTGGGCGGGCTGCTGGTGGCGGTGCTTCCGGCGGCCAGGAGCCGTCTCCGCAACTTAGTTGTGCTGTTTTTTACGGTTGGCGGGATCTTGGGCAGCTGGCAAGTGGCGCGGCTGGTGTGGGCGGGGGAACGGCTGCGCCTCGTAGGACAGCTTGGCGGACTGTCCTTTAGTCTGGAGCCGGATCCGTTGGGAGTCGTTTTCAGTTTGATCGCGTCCACCCTCTGGCTGTTTACCGTGGTTTATTCCTTTGGTTATATGGCGGGGAAGGCCCATCAGCGTCCCTATTATTCCTTTTTGCTCCTGGCGTTCAGTGTAACCCTGGGGGTGGCCTTCTCCGGCAATCTGGTGGCTTTGTATCTCTTTTACGAGTTGCTTACCCTGACCACCTATCCCCTGGTGATCCAGGAACGCAGCGAAGAAGCGCTACGGGCCGGCACCAAGTATCTCTTGTATAACCTGGCGGGGGCGGCGGTCCTTCTGCTGGCGATTGTGCTTACGGCGGTGTGGGGCGGGCGGTTGGATTTTGCCGGCGGACCGATCCTGGCCGGCGGGTTTAAAATTGGATTGAACTGGCTTTTGTTCTCGTTTACGGTCGGGTTCGGGGTCAAGGCGGCCCTCATGCCGTTGCACCGCTGGTTGCCGGCGGCGATGGTGGCCCCCACCCCGGTGAGTGCGCTGTTGCACGCGGTGGCCGTCGTCTACGCCGGGGTTTATGGCCTTTTGCGGATGGTCTATTCGGTGTTTGGGACCGGGCTCTTGGCCGAGTTGGGGGTTGGCGCCCTCCTGCCCTGGGTGGCGGCGGGTACAATCTTGGCGGGGATCATCGTCGCCCTGCGGCAGGATGAATTGAAGCGGCGGTTGGCTTACCAGACCATCAGCCACCTTTCCTATATTCTCTTGGGGGCCATTACCCTGCATCCCTGGGGTTTGGCCGGAGCGGTCCTGCAGATGATCGGGTACGCGGTGTTGAAAACCGCCTTCTTCTTCTGTGTGGGGCTCATCGCGGAGCAGACCGGGGTGACCCGGGTCAGCCGCATGGGCGGCGTGGGGCGGGTCCTTCCCAAGACGATGGCCGCCTTCGCGGTCACCACCATGGGGATGATCGGCATGCTGCCGCTGGGCACTTTTTGGGGAAAATATTATTTGCTGCAGGGCAGTGTGGCCGGGGGCAAATGGCCGCTGGCGGTGGTCTTGGTTGTGAGCGGGTTCCTTAATGCGGTTTGTTTCATTCCAGTGGTGGTCAAGGCGTTTCGGGCGGAAAGAACACCGTCGCCCGCGCCGGAAGAGGGGGGCGTCCGGGTGGCTTTGATGCTGGCCCCTACCCTGCTTTTGGTGGTGATTGGGCTGGGGATGGGTCTCTTCCCGGGCTTGGTCTGGCCGGGGGTGCAGGCGGTGGTTGATTGGTTCTTTTAATTCTTTTAAGATGAAGCCCCGGCTATCCGCCAGGTGCCCCCGGTGCGCCGGGGGAAAGCGCTGGGCGCCGGGCTTGGGGTTGGCGTCGCCTTCGCTTGTGATGGTGTTCGACTCTTAATCATCCTTAAAAACAATGTTCTACGAAAAGGCACGGGGGGAAAGCATTCCCCTGCTAAACTAAGCCGGATCCATAGTCTCTGACGAAAGCAGATCCGTAGTTCTGTACGAAAGGAGGCCACTCAATGTTACTGGCCATTCTGCCCCTGGTCCCGCTGGCCGGGGCCGGCTTCTTGTGGTCAAAACGGGGCCGGGCGCTGAACATTCCTTTGCTCACCAGCACACTGCTGCTCATTTTAAGCGGGTTCGGTCTGCGTAGTGTCTTTACCGGGGACGCCGTTGCTCTGTCGTTTCCGTTGCCCGGTCCCTACCAGCCGTCCTTTTACGCCGATGCCCTTACCGTCCTCTTTGTCCTCTTGGCCGTCTTTCTCTGGTTGGTGGTGGCGCTTTATGCGCCGGACTACATGAAGCAGGAGGGTGGAACCGGGCGCTTTGCCCTCTGTACTTTACTGACCTTAGCGGCTGTTCTGGGCTTGTTTCTCGCCGGCGACCTGCTGACTCTGCTCCTCTGCTTCGAGTTGATGACGCTGGCCTCATTTTTCTGGGTGATTCACCGGGGGGACCGGGCGGCGGTCCGCGCCGGTTATTACTACCTGTTCTTCAGCATTGGCGGCGGACTTTTGCTGGCCTTGGGCATTGTACTGATGACTGTGGCGACCGGGGGGGTGCCGCTGATCGGGACCGGTCCGGTAACACCTTTGCACCCTGCCATGTTCGCCTGGAGCCTGGCCCTTTTCATAGTGGGTTTTGGTATTAAGGCGGGGATGGTCCCCTTGCATCTTTGGTTGCCCCGGGCGCACGCGGTGGCGCCAACGCCCGCCAGTGCACTTCTGTCGGGACTCCTGATCAAGGTGGGTGTCTACGGTTTAATCCGGGTGGGCGCGCTGGCCAGCTGGGGCCGGACCCTGGGGAAGGGGCTTGGTTGGTTCGGACCGGGCCTGGCCCTGCTTGGTGCGGGTACAATGCTGGTCGGGGTCGGGGCCGCCCTGCTCCAGAGCGACGCAAAACGGCTCTTGGCTTACCATAGTGTTAGCCAGATGGGCTATATCCTTCTTGGTTTGGGGATCGGCCTTGCCCCGGGTGCCGTCGGCGAGCTTGGTCTGGTGGGCGCGCTCTATCATCTTTTTAATCACGCCCTCTTCAAAGCCGCCCTTTTCCTCGGCGTGGGTGTGATCTATCTCCACACGCAAGAAACGGACCTGTATAAACTGGGTGGGTTGTGGCGCCGTTTTCCGGTCACCGCTTTCCTTATGCTGCTGGCGGTGTTGGGGATTACCGGTGCGCCGGGACTGAATGGTTATGCCAGTAAGACCCTGCTCCACCGGGCGTTAAGTCTGACGGTGGAAACCGGCGCCCCCTGGGCGCGCCGGCTGGAACCCCTCTTTTTCCTGGTGGGAGTGGGGACCGCCGCCTCCTTTGCCAAGCTGTATTATCTGATCTTTTTAGCCAAACCGAAAGCGGCACCGCCGACCGCCGCCGTGGCCGCCGTGCGGACCAGCCGGCTGCATCTGGCCCTGGTTTTGTTGTCAATCGTGATGGTTGGGATCGGTCTGGTGCCGGGGTTATTGCCAAGGGTGGCGGTGGCGCCGGCGGTCCAGGGTTTGGGGGTGGCACCGGCGGTTGCCGGCACTGGTGAGCTGGCGTTTTGGCGTTTCACCGATCTCTTTGGGATGGTCGTCACTTTGGCCCTGGGGGTTGTTGTCTGCGGGGCGGGTCTGAAGTGGGGTGTCTTTCACTGGCGGCCGCCGCGTTGGTTGACGCTGGAGGGTTTGGCGGGCCTGTTTGGGCAGGGTGCTTTGGCGCTGGGCCGGAAAGGAGCGGCGTGTTTTCGTATGATCGGGGCGGCGGTTTCGGAATGGGGACGGACACTTGGTACCCGCCTGTATCTGGCCGCCTGCCGCTTTGACCGGTCAAGAAACACCAAAGTCGGCCGGGTGAATTTGGTGGGTTTGAGCGCCGATGCGGCGCTGCTCATGCTGATGCTGGCGTTGTTGATGGCTTGGTTTCTATGGCACAGTCTGACCCGGGTGGTTTAATCTGCGCTTTGCAGTTGCGGTTTCCGGTTGCCGCAGGATGACGGAATTAATAGCTCAACTCCACTTGCCAATGGATTTTGTGTTCATGGTCCAGCCGGGCGCCCACGGAAAAACTCCTTGGGTAAAGGCCGAACAACAGGAGATCGGTGCCGAGGCGGGCTTCGTAGGTAAGTTGAGGGTGATAGGCGGAGAGGGGGGAAGTGACCGCTACTCCGGCGGTGAAATGGGGTCGGGCTAGGACCGGGAATAAAGGAAAGAGCCGGTCTCCCCACGGGAAAAACGTCACTTCGGGGCGGAGACCGAGCATCAGCTTCTCGGTGGGGGTAAGGTTCTTTTCGTTTTGCCGGAGGCCGATCAGGTCCACAGACAATCCGGTTACGGCCCAGGGAAGTTTGAAAACAGAGCGGTTGACCAGCGAGGACCGCCAGACGATGTCACCCTGGGAAACGTAGACCGCTTCCCATATATAATCCTTAAATTTGGGACTGTTGAGGGCAAGACCGTAGGTGGGGTTTTCCCGGTTGGGGCTTTGCCGGACAAAAATGCCGGCATTGCCCCTTCTTTTTGTTCCCCAGTCGATAAAGACTTCGTGCCCGCCATTGGCCGGATCGAAGCCGTAACGGTAACCAATCCCAAACAAGCCGAGTGCACCGTTGGTCAACCTGATTTCGCATTTGGTAAAGTTGTGGTCGCGGTCAAAGGAGACCCCCGGTTTTATGGTAAAGCGTTTCGGTACTTTGGCCGCGGCCAGTTCCGCTTCTTTCAGGATCTGCTGCAGTTCGGCGTGGCCATATCCAGTTTGCCGATAAGGGGTAAATTCGAACGTCGGGTCGTAGGCCAGGATTGCCGCTTTAATCTGCGCCATGGCTTGATTCCCTGCCTGGTAGCCCTGTTCCACAAAGTAAGCAACCTGGTGAAAAGCGATGAAAGAATCAAAGTCCATCTCCAGTTCGATGAGGACATCGGCCGGGGTGACGTTCTCCGCCACATAACCTTCGACCATGGTAAAAACGGAGCGAATAACGTTATCGCCCAGGTCATCGTAGTCCGCCCCTGTTAGCTTGGCTTTTAAATAAACGGCAATGATGATCTCGGCGCCCAATTCCGCCGCCACGTCGGCGGCGACCTGGTTTTTTAACCCCTCGTCCACATAGTATTGGTCTGCAATGCGAACCGGGGGGAAGACGCCCGGAATGGCAATGCTGGCAAGAATGCCGGTACTGACCTTGCCGCGGTTTATCGCCTCCGCCGCGCCGGTCTTGAGATTAACTGCCACCGGATAACAGGGGATGGATAACTGTTGATAAGTCTTGCCGCCCAGCAGTGTATCGAGGTATTGCTGCAACCCTTTGGTCTCAATAAAACCGCCACCCGGAGGGAAAGGAAGATCAAGGAAGGTGGCCGGGTCCAGGCTTGTAAAGAGCTCAATGATATTGTCGACGGAGTAACCGGCAGCGTAGAGGCCGGCAATGATACTGCCCATACTGGTGCCGACGAAGAGATCAACGGGAACGCCGTTCTCTTCCAGGGCCTTCAGCAGCCCAATATGGCTTAAACCCCAGGCCGACCCGCCGCCTAACACAAGGGCTACCGTCGGCTTGGAAGCCACGGAAGCGGAAGCGCGGGTGGGGAAAACACATGATATCGCAAAAAGGGCCAGGAAAAACCAAGCCGGAACGGGGGAGTTAAACTCGATCTTGATGAGGCGTCTTATCTTTAACTGTTTATTATTGGCCATAATTAAGTCTCCTTTAAAAAACTGCCGATCGCTGCCTGGGCAATGGGGTTAAACTTAAATTTAGTATAGCATATAAATACTCCGTACTGGCCGGTTGTTTTGTGTTACCAACTAGGGTCGGGGTTTAGGTTTATTTAGAGACCTTCAAGAATTAGGGGTTTTTCGTTTGTTTATAACAAAATTCCATATGGATCATTCAATATGCCATTTACAGAGAGGTGTCACCGCTTTACAATGATTAATGTTAATAATAATTTAGTAGAGGAGTGGTCTTTTGAAAAAAATTGCCTTTATTGGGGCCGGCAGTTTTGGCTTTACCAGGGATCTCGTCCGGGATATTCTTTCGTTTCCGGCTTTGGCCGACAGCACGATAGCGCTCATGGATATAGACCGGGAACGACTGGCCTTTATCAAAGAAGCGGTGGATAAAATCGTCGCCGCCGGCAATTATCCGGCCAAGGTAATAGCCACCACCGACCGGGTTGAAGCCTTAAAAGATGCGGACGGGGTCGTCTGTACCATTTTGGTTGGCAGCGTTGATGTCTGGCGCCATGATATCGAAATTCCTAAAAAGTACGGGGTGGATATTAATGTCGGCGATACCCGTGGACCGGCAGGTATTTTCCGTGCTTTGAGGACGATCCCGGTGATGCTCGATATTTGTCGTGACATTGAAAGATATTGTCCGGAGGCACTCTTCCTTAATTATACAAACCCCATGGCCATGCTCTGCCGGGCGATGCAGGGGACGACACAGGTTAATGTCACCGGTCTTTGCCACAGTGTCCAGGGAACCGCAAGCATGCTGGCCCGATGGATCGGTGCGCCAATGGAGGAGATTACCTATTTGTGTGCCGGGATTAACCATCAAGCCTGGTATCTTCAGTTTAAATGGAACGGGAAAGATGCTTATCCTTTAATCCGGGAAGCCATCAAGAGACCGGAAATTTACAACGAGGAACAAGTGCGGAACGAAATGTTTCTGCACCTTGGATATTATGTGACTGAATCAAGCGGGCATAATTCGGAGTATAACGCCTGGTTTCGTAAACGTCCGGATTTAATTGAAAAATACTGTACCCACGGGACAGGATGGAATCCGGGGCATCATGCTTATATTTTGAATGAGTACCGAAGAATGGAACATAAATGGAAAGATGAGATTAGGGACTGGTTGCGGAAGGATGCGATCAATCTTGACCGTGGACACGAATATGCCGCCTACATCTTTAATGCGGTCTTTGGTGACGGAACGGTTTTTGAGTTTAACGGCAATGTCCGTAATTTCGGCCTGATTGACAACCTGCCGGAAGGTTGCTGCGTAGAGGTGCCAGTGCTTGCTTCGCGTCGAGGGCTTAATCCGCTTCACGTTGGCAGCCTCCCCGAACAACTGGCGATCTTAAATGATATTAATGCCCGCTGTGAGGAAATGGCGGTTGAAGGGGCTTTGACTGGGGACCCGCAAAAAATATTCCATGCCGTCTGTTATGACCCCTTAACCTCAGCCGTTTTAAGTTTGGCTGAAATTAAAGCAATGGTTAGTGAGATGTTTAAAGTTAATGAAAAATGGCTACCGCAGTTTAAGCATTTTACTTGAGGATTTTTTCTTGTTGCGGGCAATAAAACCCCTGGCCGGATATTTAAATGGACGGTCTTGAAACAACCTTTGTATTAGTATAAACGTTGATGTGATGATAGTCATTTTCTAACTGGGGTTCTTTATTACAGAAGGAACTGCAGTTTTTTTTTTTAGAATTAATAAAATGTAACTATTTAGGAAAGGACTTCGAAACCCTTGACTAAGAAAACAAACCTCACTGGTTTGCTCCGGGATTTTTTTAAGAGCGTCCAAGGGACTTTGATCTTGTATTTTATTATTATCGCGGTGATTCCTACCTTGCTGTTGAGTTTAATTACTTACTCTGCTTCCTCACGGATAATCAACAACAAGGTCCAGATCTATGTTGAACAGATGATCATTAAGGTTAAGGAGAATATTGAATACTACTTCCGGGATTTGCAGAGTCTGGCGTATATGATTTCAGTAAATACCGACTTACTTACTGCTTTACGGGAAGAAACCTTTTTAGACCGCTGGAAAGAGATTAATTATAATAACAAGTTAAGATATTTCCTTGCCAGCTTGACCAGTACCCGGACTGAAGTTAGGGGTATTTACGTAGTATCCGAGGATGAGAGGAGGATTTATTCGAGCGGGCCTCCGATTCTAATTAGTTATTTGCAGGAATATGACTAGTATCAAGCGATGGTCAACTCCGATGAACATATTTTTATTACCGATATCCATGAGGATAACTATGCTGACGCCCTTTATTTCAATCCCGCAAGAGTAGTTACCTATGCGCAACGGATCACAGATCTGGACGGGCGGAAGTTAGGATGGGTTTTGATTGACCTTGACTACAGTTTTGTCACCAAGATGCTGGAAAGGCTGGAGTTATGGGATCAAGGCCAAATTACGGTCTTGGATTCGAAAGGGAAACTGATTTTTGGCAGCCCGGAGGCGGCCGTTAAATATCAGGAGAAGAACTTTCGCCAATTATACCTTCGCGATTGGGGCAGCCAATTACGGAAAATAGAGGGGAAAAAAGAGCTGGTTGTTTATCGGGCGGTCTCTTTCTGCGGTTGGAAGGTGATCTTCTCCATTGATTATGCGCTTTTGCAGAAAGAAAACATGACGATTCGTAACATAATTCTGGTCTTGGGTGTTTTCCTGTTGGCTGGTGCCATTTATCTAGCGGTGCATTTTTCGAAAAAAGTGTCCGCTCCGGTTCAAATCCTTTGTAACTCCATGAAAGAGGTCGAGGAAGGGAACCTCGAAATCGCCATTCGTCTTCGCAGTATGCAAGAGTTTAACAGGTTAGCCGCCAGTTTCAACCGTATGGTCGAACAGATTCGTCTTTTAATGGACAATATCTATGAGGTCCAGCAAAAAAAGAGGCAAGCCGAGTTGAATGCGCTTCAAGCGCAGATTAATCCGCATTTTCTTTATAACACCCTTGATTCTTTGCGTTGGCTGGCGAAGATTCATCATATTGACGAGATCGCAAAGATCATTTCCGCCCTTGAGAATTTGTTACGGGCTAGTATTAGCAAGACCAGTGATCTGATTCCCATCAGTGAGGAGATTGAAAACGTCCGTAATTATCTGGCCATCCAGTCATTTCGTTACGGTAATAATTTTTCGGTCACTTTCAGTGTCGATCCGTCGGTCACCGGTTACTTGACTCCGCGTTTTATTTTACAGCCGATTGTCGAGAACGCGATCTATCATGGTGTCGGGAATATGGTTGGCGGGGAGATTTTCGTCGGGGTGCATTCGGACAGTGCCGGAATTGCTTTTGAAGTGGCGGATAATGGTCCAGGAATTGATCCGGAAAAGCGGAAAGCGATCATGGAAAACAAATACAGCAACAAGGACCGTTTCAGTGGCTTTGGTTTAAGGAATGTGAAGGAACGGATCCAGCTTTATTTTGACCAGGATTACGAGTTTACAATTGAAAACCGGGAGCCGCAAGGAACCCGGGTAAAAATCAGGATTCCCCGGATTAGTAAATATGCCGAGAGGAGCATTGCAAAGTGGGTAAGGTAATGATCGTTGATGACGAGTTGTTAGTACGGGTTGGGTTGCGTTCGACCATTCCCTGGCAGGAAAATGGGTTTACCCTTGTTGCCGACGCGGCCAACGGCCAAGAGGCGATTAGCAAATTTGACACTACCGACCCGGACATCTTAATTACCGATATCCGCATGCCGGGGATGGACGGTATTGAGTTGATCAAAATCCTTAAGAAAAAAAAGCCCAAGTTGAAAACGATCATTCTTACCAATTATGATGATTTTGCTTATACGCAAGAGGCCCTGAAACTGGGGGCCGATGAATATCTGCTCAAGTCGACTTTGGACAACGATACCTTATTGCCGATTTTAAAAAGGTTATGGAGTAAACTGCAACAAGAATCGGCGGAAGATGAAAAAATACAAAAATTACAGAAGCAGGCCTTGTTGGGATTCTTTTTACTGAAAAAGCATTTTGCGGAGAGTCTAATCAGCGGGGAACTGGATGAGCAAGTGTACCAAAAATTTTTACAGGACTTAGGGCTAAATTGGGATGGAAACAATTGGCAGCTCATCTTTATAAAAGGAGACAACCAAGGAGAACTCATTTCCCGCTCCGGCCTTCGTCCTTTGAATCTGATTGAAGAGATCTCGGATAAAGCCGGCGCTTTAGTTACCGATAGTTCTGTTCCCGGGGAGTGGGTCCTAATTTATAGTTTTCCCCGGGGTGAAGCCGGTTATTACCGGAAAAAGTTGATTCCGTCGAATGTCTGGCAGATCCAGGCTTGCCTTATGCAGTATCTGCAGATTAAAACCACTGCCGTTTTCGGTTCGGTTATTGCCAGTTACAAGCAATTGCCCATCGAGTACGGAAAGGCACGGGAGCATATGATGTTCCGCTTTTTCTGGCCGGAAAAGAAGATGATCTTTCCGGAAGATATCCCTAGTGAGGCCAAGGATCATTGTTTACTGGAAAGTGACGGACCGGATTTTTCCATTTTGATCAGGACGGGCAACCGGAGACAAATCAAGACGGCGCTGACCTGTCTTTTCCATAAAGTAACAGAAAAAACTTCACCCTTTCTTTTACACCAGGTCTGCCAGGAGCTTTACGGTGAAATGGCGCGCCAGTGCCGGGGAGCGGGGATTGGATTGTCTGAGATTCTCGAGGAAGAGGAGCAATATTCATCCCACCTCGAGAACTTTCCGTCCATTCCGGCGATTAGAGATTGGTTTGTAGAAAAGTTTAACCGATTAATCACCCTTATTGAGCGTACCGGTTTCATGAATTACTCTACCCCAATCCGGGAAGCGCTGATCTACATAAAGGAAAATTATAATAATAAAGACTTGAACCTCTCTTTGGTGGCGAAACAGGTTGGGTTAAGCAAGAATCATTTTTGTACCCGTTTTAAGGAAGAGACGGGACAAAACTTTGTGGATTTTCTGCATAAAACCAGATGTGAGCAGGCTTGTGAGTTGGATCAAATCCAGATTAGTGTGTAAATTCCTCAGTTATCAATAAGCTTATCTGATATACGCAATATTGCTTTGATCATTGATTTGTTTTTGCTCTTCTTGCCACTGGAGGTATTCACTCATATCCAGATACTTTTTGCCGGCTATCCACTTGTCGTCAATTTCCATAAGTAAGGCTCCAATTAGGCGAATTGCCGATTCCCGGTTCGGGAAAATATGGATAACTCGTTCCCTGCGCCTAATCTCTTCGATAAGACACTCGACAGCGTTTGTAGTACGCAGACGCCGGCGATATTTTTCCGGCAGCATAAGGACCGCGGTAGCGTCATCAAAGCCCATTTCAAGTATTTGCATGGCCTTGGGTGCTTTTTTCTCAAATGTCTCCAAGGTTTGATTCAATAACAACCGGGCAGTACCGATATCAGGCGCATCCAGAATAGCTCGCAGATGTGGATAAAGCTCTTCTTTTGCCGACCTAGGCGTAGCGTCCATGATATTACGCATAAAGTGGGTTTGGCAGCGATGCCAGGTAACGCCCTGGAAGTAGCGGCGAACCGCCTTGACCAGGCCGCCATGGTCATCTGATACTACCAGTTCGACACCACGCAGGTTACGGCTTTTAAGCCAGGAAAAGAACTGGCTCCAACTGGCTTCGGATTCACTGTCGCCAATTATAAGCCCTAGAACTTCCCGGTATCCTTTAGTGTTTATGCCGATAGCAATCATAACACTCCGGGAACGGACACGGCCATCTTCACGAATTTTCAGTACCAAAGCATCCACCAATACAAAAGGATAACACTTCTCACTCAAGTCCCGGTTATTCCAGGCGTTCACAATGGGGTCCAGTTTCTTGCACAACTCTGAAACAGTGGATTTGGAAAATTCGGTACCACATAACTCTTCCGTTATCTGACTGACCTTACGGGTAGAGACCCCGTTAATTACCATTTCCATCAAGGCCAGCACCAAGGCCTGTTCGCTCCGCTGATAGCGGGCAAACATCTCAGTGGAAAACTGGCCGTTACGAAAACGCGGAACACGTAGGGTTATGGTTCCGACCCGGGTGGTAAGAGGATGCTCGCGTGTGCCGTTACGATAGCCCTTTCTTTTATCAGTACGTTCGTATGGCTCGGCTTGAAGCTGTTCGGTGGCTTGCGCCTGCAAAATCTGGTTCAATACCGATTCCAATAGCGCTGACACACCGGAATCCTTGTTATTGCCTAAAAATAGACGATGCAAAAGTTCTTGATCTACGGTAATCTGGTATTGAGCCATTCAAATTCCTCCTCTTAGAATTTTGGTTTGTCCAACTTCTATTCTAACTGAGGAATTTGTTAATGGCTCCCTCTTTTTTAGGAAACCAATTTTACACCATTATACGGACTTAACTTACAATTCTCGTTAAAGTATATTTATTCATATTCAAAGACTGTTTTCTTAAAAACAAGTTTAAAAGGGAATAGGTAATACACTGTTGTATTTTGCACACACTTAAGAAAAACAATAAGTTTAAAGTCCTGACCTAATCTGACCTTAATATTTTAAATTACAGTAGGAGCTGGTTATTTCGGGCAGAGAAAAGCCTGCGCGGGGCTTCAGGGTATAACGAATCCTTTGCGCGTTTGAAAGTAAATAAAACTCTCTTTTTCCGTTCTTGTTCACATAATATATATTATAGGACGTAAAAAATATCATTATTTTAGAGTCAGGATGGTCGGTTTTTGATGCACAGGATATTTTTATTACTCGACAACGCAATTAAAAAAACAATCTTTTATGACTGGCAAAACTTGTTGTGTAACCAGAAACCGCCGGGGATTTTATAAAAGACGATATCCATCGAAGACGTCTACAGTTTAATAGGTTGAAAATTAATCCCGAAGACTTTAAACCGTAAAAAATACACGTTGAAGGATTTGATAAAAAATAGGAAAGCTGATGCTCCCCTATTGTGCTCTATTAAGTTACGTTTTGCGGGTAATAGTGCTCATCTTTTAAACGGAAACATTGGCTTTGACGCTCCTCTTTCTTTCCCACCGTAAAAATATCCAGGAAAACACCAGCATTTGCAGGAATATTTCCGGCACTCCGTATCTCAGATCATTCAATGCTTCCCTTACTGAACCTGCCTGCCTAAGTGCCTCGATATCTAGAAGGTTATGCAGAAAAATGAGTGAACCGAAGGTGGTGAGGCCGAAAAAAACGGTGAACAGCAACAACCAACCGTGCTTTTTCTTCAAA
The DNA here is from genome assembly GCA_036678685.1 of Bacillota bacterium. Taxonomy (GTDB): domain Bacteria; phylum Bacillota; class UBA4882; order UBA10575; family UBA10575; genus JAZIHH01. The sequence goes on along the minus strand of JAZIHH010000005.1, from coordinate 266,487 downwards.
ATAACAGGGAAAAACGGGTAGAGCAGCAAAGCAAGAATCGCCCCACGGATGACGGCGCCGGCAAAAACCATACCAGCCATGGCCGGGCTTTCCAGCGGGCGGAAAAGTTCGAAATGTTCCAAGGTCGCCAGGGCTTCCTCATAACCAAACAACTGGTAACAGACCATACCGACAATAGTGTAAACGAGCACGTACAAAAAAGTAAACCGCCCAATATAGCCTGGAAGCTTTATTTTCATGGGGACGCCAACCCCCTTTTCTCCCACCGAAGAAACAGAGTAGAAAACAGCAGTACCTGAACCGCGGCTGCCGCCAGGACCATTAGATGCTCAGCGAAAGTGGTTTTCGTATAAACTATTCCTTCAAACGAACCCGGCATTGGTTCAATGGAGCCGAAGACGGCCAGCCCCCAGAGGGCTCCAAAAAGGATTAGGCCACCGCGGCTCTCTTTTATTATAAGATCATAAAAGGGGTACAAAACAACCGCCATAACGATACCGCGTATTGCTTCCGAAAGAATTGCCCGCCATCCGAACCGATACGGCCGGAAAAAGTCGAGGGCAATTCGGCTGAACTCAGGTAGGGTATCCTATAGGAGCAGGAATAAATTCGCAATTACCGCCCAAGTGACAAGATGGACCAGTAAAAAACGGCCACTCCACCCCAAAAGTTTATTATTCATTGTTTTTGGCAAGGATTGCTACCTCCTTTTTAAGTATTGGAAGATAAATGCTTTTACCTGTATAGTTCAATCTGTGAACCGTTAAGACATGGGGTGATAAGTATAAATAATATCTATTACTTATTTTTCCATAAACAAAATATAAAGTCAAGGAATATTGACGACGATAGTTCCGTCACAATATTTCTATGTCAAAGCAGGATATAATATAATTTGTAGGATTATTACCCCATTATTAACCATAATACGTTCGACTGATATCTATATATCGTGGATGGCACGGATGGGAAGCCGTTAAAGTTCGGTCGTTCAATTATCGAAGAAACGTCTGCCGCTTTTTCTCTAGTCAATAGGCTACCGGCCGGCGTAAAGCAATGTTTCCCTCCGGGGAAACCGGGTTATCCAAAAAAATTCTGTTTACAACGGAGACCGCCCTTTCCAGCTCATAAAGGTCTTCTCTTTTTATTCTGCCCGTCCAGATTTTTAAGGCCCCAATTATGGGTTCTTTAATTTTTTCTAAGGCTTCTTTTCCTTTTGGGGTAAGTTCAAGGAGGACTCTTCGGCGGTCGTCCGGATCGGTTTTCCGAACTACCAGGCCTTCTTTTTTCAGGCTGTCAATAATAATGGAAAGACTGGATGAGGAGACGCCCAGTAAACGGGATAGTTTCTTCATACTGTGTTCCGGGAAGAGTTTTAAGTAGGACAAAATGGTAAATCTTTGATAGTTTATTTCCTTTCTGGCGGCAACCGGGCGGGTTCGTGTATAGAGGTTCCGGTGAAAGGACGCCAGTAAGGTAAGCATCATGAGAAGATCTTCCTGCACAAGCCTCCTCCTTTATCAGTAATAATAGTTTGTATATAAAACTATTAAGATATTAAATTTATTATAATATAAAACAATTTGCCTTTCAATTAATTTAATTAAGAATAAAAAAATAACCGCTGGCAGCGGTTTTCTTCCGGTTTTTGGCCGTCCGTCAAGGGCCGGCAATGCCTGTTTTCTTTCTTTAGTACCCCAAACTCTTAAAACTTCGGGATTTGTAGAATCTGTCCGGGGTGAATCGTAGTCATGTTTTGCAATCCGTTTAAATCCCGGATTACCGCCACGGTATACCTGGGATCCTGGTGGAGATAAAGCGCGCAGGCGATGCTCCATAACGAATCCCCTTGTTCGACAATTATTTCAAGAACCTCCTCTTCCCCTACTCCCCTGGTTTGACCGGCGGTAAAGTTCATAATGATAAATACTAAAAGTAAGAGACAGAACAATATAAAAAGGTTGGCAATCATCCTGGCCGGATTTACCCGCCATCGTTTCTTAATTATAAGTTCTTTGCTTTTCACTTTTTATCACCCCCCGCCTGGGCACAAAACATATGTTCCCTTTGTCTCTAGAATACCACAAACATATGTTTGTTGTCAAGAAAAAAACGAACAATTGTTTGCATTTTTCTTATCTTTATGGTATACTTATTACTAACATAATTTAGAAATTAACAAATCCTCTCTTTTCCCCTAATTTTTATTTAACAAAGGAGATGGCGGAAATGAAGGACCTTACCCCGCGTCAACGAGAAATTCTCAACTTTGTTTACAGCGAGACGAAAAAGAAGGGGTACCCCCCTTCTGTCCGCGAAATTGGTGAAGCTGTCGGTTTAAAATCCAGTTCCACTGTACACGCACATTTGGAAAAACTCCAAGCCCTTGGGTATCTCCGCCGTGATCCCACTAAACCCCGGGCTTTAGAAATATTAAAACAGCCCTATGAAGACCTCTCCTCTGAATTGCTCTCCAATATTCTGCCTGTTCCTGTCATCGGAAAGGTAACGGCCGGCCAACCGATTCTGGCCGTTGAAAATATCGAGGAGTATTTTCCCCTCCCCCATGATTTCACTTCCTACAAAGATCTTTTTATGTTACGTGTGAGAGGCGACAGTATGATCGGCGCCGGGATATATGACGGCGACTTGGTGTTGGTTCATAAAACCTCTTTTGCTCAAAACGGTGATATTGTCGTGGCACTTCTGGAAAATGACGAAGCCACGGTCAAACGGTTTTTTATCGAACCCGGGAACAAATACCGGTTGCAGCCGGAAAACCCGGCTTACGACGCTCTGTACCCCGAGAGCTTAACGATCTTGGGCCGGGTTATAGGTCTGGTGCGGAAATTTTAAGCTTCCCAAAATAAAAATCCGCCTGTTCACCGGTATTTCACCGGCGCAGGCGGTTATCCTCTTTATTCAGCCGCTATTTTTGTCTAAACAATCTCTTTTCTCTTCATAAGATATTGCTGGGAAAATTCTTCAAAGTTTTTTTGCTTCATCCGGGCCACGCGCAGTTTTTCCGGTTCAACGCCGAAGATCTGAAAAAACAACTCTATAGCCTGTTTCCGTCCTGCGGACTCTCCGGAATCTTCATTTTCGTTGTCATTTAAAATATAGGCTTTAAAAGCATAAACGCACGCTTTTTCAGTGCCGGAAGTCTCAATGAGCTCAATCAATTTGTTGTACTCCGCCCGGCGTGTTTCCGCGTGCGTTCGCCAATATACAGGGTTGGGGGTTAATTCACTGGCCAGAAGATCCTGTTTGGCCAGGCCTTTATATCTCTTTAAGGCCTTGACCAGATCTTCCCGGCTTACCTCTATCATGGTCAATCCCTCCTTTTCTTTTTATATTAACTTTTATATTCTTCTCCTTTCTCCTCCTTTCCTTTTATTGCCGCCAGGATGACAAATCAAAAATATAATAGGTCTGATTGTCGTAATCCAACCGGTAGCAGGTGTACGGACAGCCGTCTTGTTCAAAGACTCCCAACAATTTCGCCTCGCCGGCCAGTATTTTTTTACGGATGAAAGAATCGGTCAGTTCTTTCCCGTCCCATGTTTTTCCTTCTTGAACGGGGAAAGGGATAATCTTGCCCACGCCGGCTAATCCCCTTTCTCTAACGCCCTAACGCCAGTTGATTTTGGTCAATCCCGGCAAAGTGGAGAGCTTCGCTAATATTTCTTCCCTGGCCATCGTTTGTCCTTTGAGCCGGAGGGAAATTAAGACCTGTTTTTTTTCTTCGTCAATTTCCATCTTAATATTTTTAATATCCAGTCCGTAATCGGCAAAAACTTTGCAGAAAGAAGCCAGCTGGCCGGGTCTGTCCTCCATGACTCCTTCTACTATTATACCCTCGGTAGAAAAATATTTTATTTCAATGTTTTCCAAAAAAGCGAGGGTAATAATGGAAAAAATGGTGGTAATAATGGCGCCAAGGTAAAACCCGCTCCCCACCCCCAGTCCAATCCCGGACACCACCCATAAACTGGCAGCGGTTGTCAATCCTCTGACTGTAGCCCCTTCCCGAAGAATTGTACCTGCTCCCAAAAAACCGATTCCACTTACCACCTGGGCGGCCAGGCGTGCCGGATCGCTGTTCGCGGATTCTCTGAAGCCGTAAATGGAGATCAACATAACCAAACAGGAGCCCAAAGAAACCAGGATATGTGTACGCAGACCGGCTGGGCGTCCATGAGCTTCCCTTTCCAAACCAATAAACGCCCCTAATAATCCGGCAAAAAAGAGCCTGATAACTATATTAACCACTTCTACCGGGCTCGTTCCGAAAAAGAGGGTCCCGCTAATCTTTCTCACCTTGCCTTTTTGTTTTTGTTTGGTCCCTTCCTTTATGAATCGGTGAGGCTGGTTGAGCGACAATGGGGACAAATGACCGCATCCCACTCGACAGTCTCATGACACCGCAGGCACTCTCTTTTGACGGACTGCCGGCAATAGGGGCAAAAAGCAAGAATGTGATGGATTTTCTTTTTGCAATGCGGGCACGGGTTTAACGCCCCCTTGGGACGGGTGGAGGTATATATAATAACGATCAGAAAAAGGGAAAATATGGCTCCGAGAATTCCCGGGGTGAAAAAATAAATCACGGGAATGATCGTCCACATTAACCAGGAATAATCCCTGGCCCTCGCGTCACGATAAAGGAACAAGGCGGTACCCACGGCCAACACGGCCTTAATTATAAGTTCAACAATATTCAACGCCAGTTCAACTCCCTAACTGTTATGTTTAAGCGGCATTTTCAGAGTTAAGAGGCGAAAGCTAAACCGCTTTTGCTTTGTATTTTTTATATTCCCTATTGCCATCCTTATTCCTTCCCCCACAGCCGAAATTTGCAAAGAACTTCTAGAATATATCTTCCGACAAGGCGGTGAGGATACGCGCCAGGGCCAATTTGGCGTGGAGGTATGAAAGGCAGCCCTGGATATAAAGGCTATAAGGAGGAGTCAACGGAGCATCGGCGCTTAACTCGCTAGTGGAGCCGGAAACAAAAGTCCCGGCCGCCATCACCACTTTATTTTTATAACCGGGCATGGCCGCGGGTTCTGGATGCAGATAGCTTTCTACCGGTGAAGCCTGTTGCAAGGCGCGGCAGGCTTTTAATAATCTTTCTGGAGTTTCCAGGTCAATCCGTTGTATAATATCGGTTCTCCCGGCTTTCGGCGCCGGTTCCACCGAAAACCCAAGTTCCTGGAAGACCCGGCCAAAAAGAGCGGCCGCTTTTAACATTTCAACTACCCGGTGGGGGGCGTCAAAAAAACCTTGGTAAAAAAGGCGCAAATTCAACAAGGAAGGGCCGACTTCGCTTTCCAGACCGGGGGCATACAAGTGGGCTGCGACTCTCCGGATGAGTTCGGTTTTTCCTACTACATAACCGCCCCCGGGCACCCACCCTCCTCCCGGGTTTTTCATTAAAGAACCGGCGACCAAATGCGCGCCCACTGCCCCCGGTTCCCTCGTCTCGGTGAATTCCCCGTAACAGTTGTCCACAAAAAGGACAGGGCAGGATTCCATCCGGTTTAAACGGGCGAAAACCTCCGCCAGTTCAGAAATATTGGTTGACGGGCGTTGTTCGTAGCCGCAGGAGCGTTGAAAAGCAATCATCTGCGTGGCTGGGGTTATTTCCTGCAGCAACCTGTCCATGTCGATCCGTCCGTCCGGCTGGAGCGGGACAACTTTTGTCGTAACACCGAATTCTTTAAGGTTTCCGGGAGCATTTCCCTCCAGACCGGTGACTGTTCGCAAAGTTTCATAAGGGGGCCCGGTGGCAAAAAGCAACTCCCCGCCGGGCCTGAGGATTCCAAAAAGACAACAGCTTATAATATGCGTCCCGGAGACAATCTGCTGACGGACGAGGGCTGCTTCTCCGTCGAACACCCGGGCAAAAATGCGTTCCAAAGTTTCCCGGCCCGGATCACTATACCCGTATCCTGTGGAAGAGGCGAAGTGGTGGGTCCCCACCCTTTCCTCTCTAAAGGCTTCCAAGACCCGGGCCTGGTTATATAAACCGGTCTCTTCAAACCCGGCGAAAGTCTCTTGCAAATCTTCTTCCGCCCGTTCAATTAATGCCGCTATTTTCTTTTCCAGGTCAAGCAAGAAGATTCTCCTCCTTGTTCCGGTGCGGATAACTTCCCAACACTTTTTTCCAGCCGTCGGTTTCCCGGACTTTCTGTTCCACCTTATTCAAGGCGTTTTTCAACCCCGGTTCCGATTTATGGCCAATCATTTCAAAAATAAGCACATATTCTTGAGGACGAACTTTATAGGGCCGGGATTGGACAAAGGTCAGATCAATATTGTTCTCCGCAAAAAAACCGGTAATTTCGTGCAACTGCCCCGGCCGGTTCACGCCAAACCTGACAGCCAGTAAGGTCCGGTCATTGCCTGTCGGCGGACTGTCCGTTAACCCGCAGACAAAAAATCTGGTCTCATTATTGGGATAATCCGCCAGATTTTGATGAAAGATATCCAACCCGTACTCCCGGGCCGTTCGTGGCGAGCATAAAGCCGCTACCTCAGAATCTTCGGCGGCTTTGACCGCCGCTTCCGCGGTTGAGGAGACGGGAACCTGAATAACGTCGGGGAAGAGAGCATCCAGGCTGTGGGCGCATTGATTAAGGGCCGACGGATGGGAAAAGATTTTTTTCATATGCTTAAGGGATTTCATTTTACCGGCCAACACATAACTGATATTGACGTGGACTTCATCATTGACTTTGACAAAGTCGTGAAATTCGATGAGCGCGTCAAAAGTCAGGCCTATTATACCGTCCACCATGTTTTCTGCCGGTAAAACCGCCCGGTCCGCCCGGTAAGATTCCACTTCTTGAAGGCAATCATAGATATTGGCAAATCTAATCTTTCCCGGTTCCATCCGCCCGGTCATCCGTTTCTGGTAAATCAGAGCCGCTTCTTCAGAAAAGGTCCCCTTGGGCCCCAAAGTTACAATCTGCATTTTATTGCCCCCTTTACTCTTTTTGCGCGGCCTCCGCGTTCCCGATGCGGCCTGATTCCAATTCTAATTAAATAGATTTAATCATAGCAAATCCGCTTTTGTCAAGAGAAGGAAGGAGCTTCTTCCCCATCTCTTGCCAGTTGGCGTCGGTAAACACCCCAGGCTTTTCCGGCATATGATAGATTGTCATAAAGTCATAAATAAAAAGCGAAATGCGCTTTTTACCTTTGCTGAGGTGCGGCATGATGCTCCAGATCCTCTGTGTGGTGCAGACCCCTCTCCCCTCAGTGGAAATCTCGATTATCCGCCCGTTTAATTATCTGCAGAAGGAAAAAAAGATCCGGTGGCAGCTGGTTTTGGAGAATGACTTTACGCCCGGTCTCTTAGAAGGCGTGGATCTGGTGGTCTTCCACAGGAACTGCCGTCCCAACTGCCTGCGTATTCTTCATGCCGTAAAAGACGCCGGCCTACCGGTCCTGTATGAACTGGACGATCATTACTTGGCAATGCCGGAAGACCTGCCCATCGGCAGGTATATGCGCTTGCCGCAGATTGTCAGGACCCTTGAGACGCTCTTGCGCTCCGCCGATCTGGTCAAAGTCGGATCCCCGGAGATGATCCCTTTTGCCCGGGAAAGAAATTCCCGGGTGGTATCCCACCCGTACGCCGTTGATACCAGTGTTTTTCATCGTCTGCAAAAAACCCCCCACCAACACCTGATCGTTGGCTATGCCGGTTCGGTCAACCACAACCGGGACTTGGCCCTTATCGCCGGAGTCATCCCCAGGATCTCCCGGGAGTTTCCCGATCTGAAGTGGGAATTCATTGGCTGCCTGCCGGACGGGGTCGAACCCGGCCCGAACCTCACCTTTTCCGAGTTTCTCTCCAATTATGACGCTTTCTTAGCCACCCTGTACCGCCGGAATTGGGATATCGGTCTGGCGCCGCTCCTTGATACCGTCTACAACCAGTGTAAAACCGATAACAAATTCCGCGAATACGGCGCCTGCGGTATTGCCGGCATTTATTCGGCGATTCCCCCCTATACCGCATCGGTTCAACACGAAATTACCGGCCTGCTCACGGAGAATACGGAAGACGCCTGGTACCATGCGCTGAAAAGATTAATCCTGGACGACGGTTTGCGGAAACGCCTCGCCGATAATGCCCGGATGTGGATTTTAAAGCATAATTCGCTCCCGGTAATCGCCGGCCTTTGGGAAGAACTCTTCTCCATGCTGGTCAAGAAAAAGAAGGGTAAACCCCTATGAAACTGATAGCCTACGGTGAACAACTGGCCTATTACGGCGTACTGTTGAAACGCTTCTTTACCTTATTCCACCCGGTTGCTTACCAAAACGTGCCCATTAGCAAGCACCTCTACTACCAATGCCTTGGCTTTATCAATCACCGCTGGGGCCGGGCCGGGATGAAAGAGAAAACTCTTTTTGAAGAAATGCACGAGTTGGAAGCCGGCCAGCTTTTCTCGCTTCTTGACGAACCCTACGTCTGTAAACCTAACCCCGGGGGAATTTTCCTCATGCGCAGCGGGTTCGGGGATCTTGCCTCCCTTTTCCTCCCCCCGGAAAGATATTATCTGCTCAGCCCTTTCCAGGCGGAAGTGGACGTGGTCAAACGCAACCGGCCGGATTTGACCGCCCATAACATCGAGGAGTTTTTCCAGCCCAATCCCGGGGCGGTCAGGGAACTCGAAAAGCAAATCACCGGGCTGTTGGCCAAAGAAAAGCAGGACCCGGTTTTCGGCAGTCCCTATTTTTTGCAGTGGATATTAAGCCGCCTCCCCGACCTGGTGACCAGGTTTGACGCCGTCCAAAGGCTCATCGAAAAGCTTGACGTCGGCGCGGTCTTGACCATCTCCTCGATCCATTGGTTCGGCAACGCCCTGAATCTGATCGCCCGCGCCAACCAGATTCCTTCCCTCACAGTGCAGCACGGGATCATCGCCGACTCCCAGTTATTCTGCCACCTGCCGGTGTTGGCCACGAAAAAGGCGGTTTGGGGTAAAGAGACCAAAGAGTGGTATTTAAAATTCGGCACCCCGGAAAGCCGGGTAGTGGTGACTGGCTCCCCCAGGTTTGACATGATTTTTAACCGGGAATGGTCCGACCAGGAGAGCCTGAAAAAGAGATTGCAGATTGATTCCGCATACAAAATCGCGGTTTACGCCACCCAGCCCCTGGGCGGAGCCAGAATCCGGGAGGTCGTCACCACCACTTTGAATGGTTTACATAAAATAGATAACCTCTTTGTCCTCGTTATGCTGCATCCCTACGAAAAAAAGGAATTCTACCAGCAACTGGCGGCCGGCAAGGAAAGATGCCGGATGTTTGCCTTTGGCGAGGTCAGTTTGTACGACGCGCTGAGCGCGGCGGATCTCTTTGTCACCTCTTTCTCCACGGCAGCCTTGGAAGCCATGCTCTTTAATGTGCCGGTGGTGACGGTGGAACCATTCCCGCCCAATTTCTCTTATAGCCAAAGCGGGGCGGTTTTTGCCACCCGTACCGCCGAGGAACTGGCTTTTCTTGCCCGGCGGATCCTGACGGAAGAGGATTTCCGCCAGGCGGTACTGGAAAAGGCTCGGCCTTTTTTGAAAAAACACTGTGTCACCGATGGTTTTTCGTCCAGGAGACTCATCCGGGAACTGGAAAACCTCAGTCGTTGCGGAGGTGTCTACTGATGCTTTTTGATCCCATGACTCCCGAGGGGCTCTCCCTCCTTAATGAATTCTGCCAAGTCTTTGCCCCGCTGAAGTTCAGAGGGATGTCCCTGGCCCGGGTTTTGTTCTACGATTATCTCCGCTTTCTCTGCAACCTCCCGCAACTGGTCGAAAGGCGCCGGGAACTTGGTGACCTGCCTTCCATTCCCTGGACCCGGTTGCAACCTTCCCTGGTGGATCCCTACCCGGATACCAGTTTTTCCGGGGGCCCGGTGTTGATCGAAGGACCAATGGCTACCTATATCCCCGAAGAGTTCCGGGGTATTATTATCACTGGAACAATCAGGGGCAGGGCTGTTCCCCCCAGGAAGGACCTTAACCGGTTTCGCAGGGAAACGGGGGAGCTGTTGCACAGCCTGGCCGGCCACCCCATCTTTGGTCATCCCCGGTTTCGCCGGTGGTTTATCGCTTTAGCGGAGAAAGCGGTCACCGGTTTATACGGCACGTGGATAGGTAAAGAGCGGATAAAGCCTTCCTGCGTAGCTTATCAGGGAAACAATTACCTCCTGCCGCCCCGGATTTTAAGTGAAGTCTGCCGCGCCTCCGAAATCCCGTCTGTGGCCTATCATCCCCTGACCTTGCGTGGCACTTCGGAAACGGCCTATCTCTACCATGTCCTGCCGATCTTAAATACGGCCTATTTCTGCTGGGGGCAGGAGTTTAAAGATTGGATGCTCCGGTTTGGCGTTGAGCCGAAGGCTGTGATCCCCACCGGTTGCCCGCGGTTTGATCCCTTGCCAATCAAGGAGCCGCCGGCGGTTCCGGTCCGGACCGCGCTGAGCCTGACGGAGGAGCGGATCCTGGTCTTAGCAGACCAGCAGATCGGGAAGCGGGAAGCCATCTTCCATATGGTCTGGGAAGCCGTAAAGAAAGACCCCAGGTGGGTTCTGGTGGTAAAACTTCACCCCCATCACGAAAAACTGATCTCCGCCTATAAACGGTGGAGCGGTGATGATCCGCGGATCCGGTTTGTTCCTCCGGTTAACCTTTCCCTCTATGACTTATTGGCGGAAGCCGGCGCGGTAGTCACCTATTTCTCCACCGTCGGGGTGGAAGCGGCTTTTTACCGGGTCCCGGTCATCACCCCGGTTTTTCCGAGCCACCCCCCCTCTTATCTCTTTTATAAAAGCGGAGGGGCCATCCCGGTGCAAAGCACGGAAGAACTGGGGGAAATTCTGGAGCGCTTATGCATGGACCGGGATTTTCTCTCCCGGGTGCAGGCCGCTCAAGAGCAATACCTCTCTTACGTAACGATCCCCGACGGCAACTCCACCCGCCGCTTTTTTACCTCCCTCCTCCAGCTGGCCCGGGGAGAATTATCACCGTGACCTTCTGCCGGTTACTTTATCCGCGTCCGGCCCGGAAAAATTAAAGCCCGGACTTGTCTTTCCGGGCTTTAATTTCTTCTTTCGTGTTTACTTTTAGGGTCTGTCTCTAACCGGAGGGCACCAGTATTCTTACGAAGGCCGTAAGCTGTGCGACTACAGTAACCGATTCGATCACCAGAAAACTGGGGTCAATATTCTCAATATACGAGATATTATCCAGGCTTAAAGTCCCATTGACGGTTATGTTCGCCGGGAAATCCCCCGGTACGGTTATTTGTTCACTAAACGGCGCGGTTACTTCCTGCGTATGGGAGAGGGAGTCGACACCGGTATAGACTACGGTAATCACCAGTTCGCCGCTGACTTGAATGATAGCCGACTCAACGGCAATCACCTCAAACCGGACATTCCGGAGAGCGGCGGTGAGGGAATTGATGGAGAGTCCCTCAACCTCCAATTCAATGAGCCTGCGGATTAAAAGGGATTCTGTATACTCCCCCACCTGAATCAGGGCGCCCGGGGGTAAAGCAAACAAAACCCGGCACCGTCTGTTTATATCCAAAAGTACTTGACGGGTGATCTGGTTACGAAAATGGTCCAAAGACGTACTGAACTTGGGAACGCAAGGGAGACTGCAAAGGACCGGTGACCCCTCGGCCCTAAATTTCAGCCGGTCACAGGTAGAGATTAAATCCCGGCTTGTCTTTTCAGCGGTCCTGGTTTTGTCAGCATGACAAAAGGTCATTTGCACTCACCTTACTTATCATTTTTTTATAAAGTCTGCGCCAGGCGGCGGCCGCTGTTTCCGGACTATTGACTCTCCGCGCCTGTTCCCGGGCAGCGGCCAGTATCTCCTCCCGCTTGGCATCCAAAAGGGCCTCGCCAATCTTTTCCACCCACTCTGCCGGGTCGTGGCCGGCCAGCCAACCGTTGATACCCGGACGGACGGTCTGGCGGTAGGGTGGAAGGTCGGCATAGATGCCGGGGATGCCGGCCGCGGTGTAATCCCGGAATTTACTGTCGCTTTTCGCCTCGTTAAAAGGGGTGGGACGCAAGGGGGCCAGACCAACGGTCCAATTAAGGGAGGCGAGTTTTTGGAGAAAGGCGAAATAGTCATGGACACCGGGATGGATAACCGCCCTTTTCAGTTTGGCCCAGCCTTCAGGGTAACAGCCGATAAATTCAAACTGCACCCGCTCCCGGAAAAGTTCATCAATGCGCAGCAAAGCCGGGAAAATGGCTTCAATATCCTTGCGGTGATGAGGAGTGCCGAAATAGCCAACACGGAAAAGGGGGATTTCCTCTCTTTTTTTTACTGGCAATGCCAGGAGTTTCACGGGATAAGGCCGGTAAATCGCGTTGAACCCCCGTTTCTGCAGCCGCTTTGCCAGTTCCGGTGACCCCGCCTTGATTAAATCGGCTTCCACCAGCAGGGTTTCGATAATATGCCGGCGGAACTCTTTCCGGTAGAGTTCGCCCCAGCTTTCATCGGTGGGCGGGGCCAATAAATCGTCATCCAGTTCGTAAAGGACAGGGATCCCCTTTTCCCGGGCAAGACGGAGAAAAGCAATGGTCCGTGCTTGCCGGCAGCGATAGAGGATCAGGAGAGTACATCCGGCCAAATTTCCCGCGTTAAGCTCTCCTTCCAACTGGAAGTCCCAGGTAAACCCATGGGCCGCCAAAACCGAAAACGGTAATTCATAGGCGATGGTAATGGCCGCCCCCCGTCCGGGGGAGACGACCAGGATTTTGTGGCGGGAAGGTTTGGCTGCCGTCTGGCGGTTATTAAAAAACATAACATAACTAAGATACTCCAATACTTTGGTCGGATAATTGTATGATTACTTTATTATATAGTAACGGCTGCCAATTGCCACTGTTTCCCCGGGAATTGTTATCAAGGAATAAATTTGCCGGTTTAGGTTGAAAGTCGCGCACTGAATTGCCCGTCCGTCATAAACTAGAACAGGCTGGAGGTTTTTTCAGTGAATGGCAAGGATTATCGTCATTTGTTACAAAACCGGACCGTACTTGTAACCGGAGGAACCGGTTCCATCGGTTCGCGGTTGGTCCAGGAGATTCTGAGATACCATCCGCGGTCGGTCAGAGTTTACAGCCGGGATGAAACAAAACAACTGGATCTCTATTTAAAGCTGGGCGAACCTTCCAACCTCCGGAATCTGGTCGGGGACGTCCGTGACGCACCCCGCTTGGGCATGGCCCTGGAAGGAGTAGATATCGTGTTTCACACGGCGGCTCTTAAACATGTAGCCGCCTGTGAATACAACCCGTTTGAAGCCGTAAAGACCAATGTCATCGGCACCCAAAATCTGATCGACATGAGCATCGCCAAAGGTGTAAAGCTGGTCATGGGGATCAGCACCGACAAAGTGGTCAACCCCAGTAACGTGCTGGGGACAACCAAATTGATGGCTGAGAAACTCCTGGTCGCCGCCAACCTGATCACCGGCAAAGAGTATCCCCGGTTTTCCTGTGTGCGCTTTGGGAATGTGGCGGGCGCCCGGGGTTCCGTGATCCCGATCTTCCTGGAACAGCTCCGCCGCGGCGGTCCGCTCACCGTCACGGATCCGGAAATGACCCGTTTTATCATGTCTTTTGACGAGGCGGTGGCTTTAATTTTACTGGCCGCTTCCCAGGCTGCCGGCGGTGAGGTCTTCATCCTCTCCATGCCGGCAGTGCGGGTGATCGACGTGGCGGAAGCGATTCGGGATCGCTTCTTTGAAGTGACCGGGAAACGTGTGGAGATTAAGATCTCAGGGGCCGGGCCCGGGGAAAAACTTCATGAAGAATTGATCTTCCAGCATGAACTCTCCCGCTGCGAACAACGGGGCAATTTGTTAATCATTCATCCGGAATACCAGTGTTTGACCGGGCATAAAAAGAAAAAACAGGGAAAGAGATGTTCAGTTCCGGTCTCTTCACAGGAAGTATCCCCCCTGACCCGGGAGGAAATTTTACACCTCGTCGGCCAGGTCGACCGGGAGAACATCCTCAAACTGAGGGAGGAATAAACCCTTGTCTCTTAACTCCTTTTCCAAGGAGCTCCTGCTCGCCGTCATCCCCGCCCGGGGCGGTTCAAAACGCTTGCCGCTCAAGAACTTGCGTCCTTTGGCGGGAAAACCGTTGATCTGTTACACCATCGAAGCCGCCCGTCAAGCGCAGGCGGTCGCCAGGGTTCTGGTCTCCACCGACGACCCGCGGATCCGGGAGGTGTCTTTGGCCGCCGGGGCGGAAGTTCCTTTTCTGCGCCCGGCCGGACTGGCCGGTGACGATACGCCAATGGTGGACGTGATTTGCCATGCCGTCGCCTATATGGTGGAGCAAGAAAACCAGACCTTTCCTTATTTCGTCGTCTTGCAACCCACCTCTCCCCTGCGGACGGCGGAAGATATTGACCGGGCGTTCGCACTCCTCCGGAATTCCCCTGCGGATTCCCTGGTCAGTGTCAGCGGGCGGCCGCTGCGCAGTGAAGAGATATATTGTAAGAAAAACGGGTTTATCAGACCGTTCTTCTCCCCCACTGAAAAACAACCCTTTTTCCGGATCAACGGGGCTTTATACATGGGAAAAACCGGTCTTTTAAAAGAGCGGCGACTGCTGGGGAACGCGGTCTTACCCTTTTTTATGCCCGAGAGACGGTCCGTGGATATCGATTACCCGGAAGATCTGGAGTTGGCAGAGATTCTGCTGAAAGGAGGAAGCGGCCCGTGATCCCTTTATCCAAATTATCAAGGCGGGGAATTTCCGGAGACAAAAAAGGCGGCCGCCACCTGTCTGGCCTTGCCCTTTTATAACAAGCTCCGGTGGGAACAGATCGGCGCGGTCGCCAATATTATAAAAAAGGTCGTTAACTCGCAATAATCGGCACCATAGGGCATTTGGGGGGATTACTTTGAAACCCGTACACAAAGATAAAGAGTATATTCCGGTTTTAAAACCGTCCATCACGGAGGAAGAGATCACGGCGGTTGTTGAAACCATGCGTTCCGGCTGGATCGGCCTGGGCCCGAAGACGGCGGAGTTTGAAAAGAAGTTTGCGGAAAAAGTTGGCGCCAAATTCTGTATCGGCTTAAACTCGGGCACGGCGGCGCTCCATCTTGCCATGGCTTCCCTGGGTCTTTCCCCGGGTGATGAGGTAATCGTGACGCCGCTGACTTTTGTCTCTACGGTTCATGCCGTGGTCTATGCCGGGGCAACACCGGTTTTCGCCGATATTCAGCCCGATACCTTGAACATCGACCCGGAGGATGTGGCGGCAAAGATTACCCCCCGCACCAAAGCCATTATCGGCGTGGATATCGCCGGGCACCCCATCGACCTGGACGAACTGACGGATTTGGCGGCAGCCCACGGCTTGGCTTTGGTGGAGGATGCCGCCCATGCCTGCGGCGCCATGTATAAAGGCCGGCCCGTTGGCAGCCGTCCCCATCTCACCTGTTTCAGTTTTCATGCGGTGAAGAATTTGACCTGCGGTGAAGGGGGCGCCATCACCTGTGAACATGAATGGCAGGACCGTTGGTTCCGGGAGATGCGCTGGCTCGGTATCTCCAAAGATACCTGGGAAAGGACGGTGGAGGACCTTACCTACAAGTGGAAGTATTATGTTAACTGGATCGGTTTCAAATGCCATATGAACGATCTGGCAGCTGCCATCGGCCTGGTCCAGTTGAAAAGGCTGGATGAACTGAATAAGGCCCGCCGGGAGATTGTCAACCGGTACCGGGAGGGATTGGCCGGGCTTGCGTGGTTGACCCTGCCCACAGAACGGCCGTATGTCCAGTCGTCCTGGCATCTTTTTCAGGTGCGACTGCCGGAGGAGAAGATCCGGGACCGGTTCATCACCCACCTGACCAAGAACGGGATCGCCCCCGGCGTCCATTATATCCCGGCTTTTCTCCATCCCTGTTACCGGAAGTACAAGGCGGTCTGTCCGGTGGCGTCCACCGTCTGGTGGCAACTGGTCACCCTTCCGATCTACCCGGACTTGCTCCCGGCTGAACAGGAGAAGATCATCGAGACCATCCGTTCTTTCCGTCCTTGAACGGGGGAAAGGCAAAATCCTTATTCAGCAGACGGTCATCCAGGGGGATCTCCGCCAGGACCGCGGCGATTTTTTCCCCCGCGCCGCCCCGGTAGGGATTGACCTTTTTCCTCGCAGGTTCCCCGCTTTTCCGCTGGCGGAGCAGCTTTTTGATCTCCTCTTTAATGTGCTCTTTGCCGCAGCCGTCGTCCAGATCAAGGACGTTTCCCGCGCGCAAACGTCCTTTTTGCCGGTTGCCCAGATTGATTACGGGCAAAGAAAAGTAAGGGGCCTCAATTACGCCGCTGCTCGAATTGCCGATCATCAGCGCGGCCTTTGCCAGCAGGCCCAGATAAAAACGACGGTGAAGATGGGTGACGATCCGCAGGCCGGGAGAATCCTGGTAATCTTTTAAGATGTTCAATAAGAGATTGCGGCCGGCGTCGGCGTTCGGCAAGAAAACCAGGCTCGCCAGGCCCAAGTCGGCAAGGGCGTTGAGGATGGCAGCAAAATTTTCCGCCGAGGCCGCTTCCTCCCCCACGACCGGGTGAAAAACCACCAGGACAAACTCTTCCGGCAGGGAAAACCCCAGTTCTCTGGAGAGTTCCTCCCGGGTAACCGCAAGACCGGTCCGGGCGTCATCCAAACCGGGGGCGCCCACCAGAAAAATCCGCCACTTTTCCTCCCCGGAAACGGTCAGGCAATGGGCGGCCTGGGGGCTAACGGGAAAGTGGAGATGGGCAAATTTGGAAATGGCATGGCGGATGGAACCGTCGATCGAACCGGAGAGTTCCCCGCCGTGGATATGCGCCACCGCAATCTTCATATGGGCGGCGGCGATCGCCCCGGCCAACATTTCGTCCCTGTCCCCCAGGACCAGAAGGATTTGGGGTTTTATCCTCTCCAGAGCCTGAACCACACCTAAAAGACAAAGGGCGGTGGCTTTAACCATGGCTGCGCCCGAGTCGCTCTTCAGTAAGCTGTCGATCTTCTCCGCGATGGGAAAACCGTCCGCCTCTACTTCCCGGATGGTCTCCCCGTATTCCGGCAGCAAGTGCATACCGGTGACGATCAAGTTCAGTTCCAAATCAGCCCTCCGGTTTATCTCTTGCAGGACCGGCCTAAAGATCCCATAGTCGGCCCTGCATCCCGTCAAGGCTGTTACTCGCCGCTTCATTCTTTTCCTTCTCCCCCATGATGAAGTCGTCCCATTGCAACAAGGAATCCTTGGGAATAAAGCGGGCGGCCCGCGCCCCGCTCACCAGGGCAAGGTATTGCGGGGGAATGCCGGTGCCCGGCCTTTTCAAGGCGAACAGTTCTTCGGAGAAAACCGTACCTTTCGCCATGTCAACCCGGGCGACCAGGCTTTTCCCGGCCCTCTCCCGGACCGCCTTTTCCCCGGCGGTAATTGTTTTTCTTCCGTTCCCCAGCGCTTTTTCCGCGCTCCTGATCTTACGGACAAACTCGTGGAATTCCCCCGGGGCCAGAGAAAGCTTATGGTCCGGACCGGGCAGGTTTTTATCCAGGGTGAAATGCTTCTCGATGATCCTGGCGCCTAAAGCCACGGCCAGCAGGGCTGCGTCATAACCCTCCGTATGGTCGGAGAAACCCACCGGGTATTTAAAGGCCGCCCGTAGGGTTTTAATGGCACGGAGGTTTGTTTTTTCCAAGGGGGCGGGGTATTCGGAGACACAATGCAACAAAGCGATTTTCTTGTTTCCCTCTTCTTCCGCGGCCAGCACCGCGGCTTCCACATCTCCCAAAGTGGACATCCCGGCGGAAACAAGCAATGGCCTGCCGGTGGCGGCAGCCTTTCTGATAAGCGGAAGGTTGGTGATCTCCCCGGAAGGGATTTTAATCGCGGCGACATTGAGTTTTACCAGCAAGGCCAGGCTCACTTCATCAAAAACAGAGGCCAAAAAAAGAATCTTTTCTTCCGCACATTTTTCCTGCAAAAGGAGGAAATCCTTCTCTTCAAGGGCAAAGCTGTTTAACATCTGGTATTGACTGTCCCCCGGCACCACCAGTTCCCCGGGAACGTAGGCCTGGAACTTAATAACGTCGGCGCCCGCTTGTTTTGCCTTTTCAATTAAGGATAACGCCATGGCCAAGTTGCCGTTATGGTTCACGCCGGCTTCGGCAATGATTATTACTCCCTCTTCCTCATCCGGACCGGCCGGTGGTCTTCTTGCCCAACCCAGACCGGTCAGTCTTCCTTCCCCATCCGGACCGGCGGCCGGTTTACTCTCCCCATCATGGGCGGCCGCCGCTCTTCTTTCCCTATCTGAACCTGTCATCAGTCTTTTTTCCCTGTCCGGACCGGTTGTTGATCTCTTGTCCCAGGTCATCTTCTTCCTCCTCCAACCGGCGGATTAAACGGGCCGGCACTCCGGCGACTACAAGGTTATCCGGAAGATCCCGTATAATCACGCTGCCGGCTCCGGTTATTGTCCTCTTCCCAATGGTTATTCCCGGAATAACCACGGTCCCGGTGCCCAACATGGCTTCTTCCCCCACCGTCACTGTTCCGGCCAGGACCGCCCCGGGACAAAGGTGGGCATGGTCTTGCACCCGGCAATCATGATCAACGGAAGCGCCGGTATTAATGATGCAATTGTCACCGATCACAGCACCCGGTCCGACCACGGCGCCGGCACAGATGACCGTTCCTGCGCCAATCCGGGCAAACCGGCTGACCTGCGCCCGGTGGTAAATAAGAGAAACAAGGGGGATCCCCGCGGCCAGGAGTTTTTCAAAGATCCTTCGTCTGGCCCGGTTGTCGCCGATGGCCACGATCACCCCGTCCAGCTGAAAAACGGGCCAATTCTCCACCAGGCTGCTTTCATCGCCCAGGATTGGCCAGCCGTAAGGTCCTTCCCCGCCGGTCCTTTGGTCAAAAAAGCCTGCCGCCTCCATACCGGTGTTTTCCAGAATCAGATCAAGAACCACCCGGCCGTGGCCGCCGGCGCCCACAATGCCAATTTTCAAAGCAGACACCTCTTTTTCCGTTCCATTTTATGCGAGACGGAAAACCTGTGCCACCAGGGATTCTCTTGTGAGATCCGGAAAGGGCTGACGTTGAGAAGGCCTGCTCCATATCCTAATATGAAGAAAACTCATGGAGGGTCCGGTATGGTTTTAAAAGGAAAAAAAGTTATTCTCCGCGGCGTCGAACCGGAGGATTTACTCGACCGCCACCGGTGGTTGAACGACCGGGAGGTAACCCATTTCTTCACCACTCTGGGCAGTTATCACCTTTCCCTGGAGCAACTCCAAAAATGGCTGGACGAATGTAGCCGGCGCCATAATGAACTGCATTTTTCCATCGACACTGCCGCCGGGAAGCATATCGGCGGGGCGCAATTGAAAGGGATCGACTGGCGTAACCGCCATGCGGAACTGGGAATTTTTATCGGCGAAAAGGAGGAATGGGGAAAAGGCTACTGTTCCGAAGCTGTTGCCCTCCTCCTCCATTATGCTTTTGACACCTTGAATCTGCATCGGATCTGGCTCCGGGTGGATGCGGAAAATACCGGGGCTATATGCTGTTATGAAAAAGCGGGTTTTTCAAGGGAAGGGGTGTTTCGTGAGGAAGTTTACCGGGAAGGGAAATATAATGACACCTTGATCTTAAGCATCCTGGAAAGAGAATACCGGCAAACCGACGGCTTAGCGCCTTGACGCCGGTACCCGCAAAATTTCCGGTGTTGCTGTTTACGGCAGGATTTGTCCAGGCAACGTCTTTTCCAGGGCCTTCTGGTACATGATAAAAAATAAAAAAAGGAAGATTGGGAAAACCCGCCGAACAGATTTTACACGAGAAGGCGTCGGGAGGCGGCCAAAACAGGTGTTGGTAAAGAAACCGGGGAATAATGAAAACACCGCGAAAAGGAGGAACAAAATGACAGAGCGGCAACCGGGCTATCTCCGGCTGGTGGAGAGCGGCGAGTTGGAGCGGCGGGTAACCCTTCTTAAAGAAAAGCAGAAAAGCTGTGTCCTCTGTCCCCATCACTGCCGGGTCAACAGGTTCGCCAACGAACGGGGTTTTTGCCGGGCCGGAGCCCGGGCGGTTGTCAGCAGCTACGGGCCCCACTTTGGTGAAGAAGCGCCTTTGGTGGGGCATGGCGGTTCCGGGACCATCTTCTTTAGCCACTGTATTCTGCAGTGTGTTTTCTGCCAGAACTGCGAGATCAGCCATTACGGGATCGGGGACGAGGTCTCCCCTTCCGAACTGGCCTGGATTATGTTTTCCTTACAAAAAAAGGGTTGCCACAATATCAACCTCGTCTCGCCCACCCATTATATTCCCCAGATCGTCCACGGGCTTAGCCTGGCCGTAAAAGAAGGCTTAACCCTGCCGCTGGTGTACAACACCGGCGGCTACGATGATCTTGACACCCTCAAACTGTTGGCGGGGATTGTTGATATTTACATGCCGGATCTGAAATTCGGCGATAATAAAAGGGCTAAAAAATATACGAAAGCCGCCAATTATTTCGACCTGGCGACTGTGGCCGTAAAGGAGATGCACAGACAGGTCGGTTGCCTTAAACTGGACGAAAGGCAAATAGCTTACCGGGGCCTTTTAATCAGGCATTTGGTGATGCCGGGTAATTTGGCGGCCACGGATCGGGTTCTGAGGTTTATCGCCGAAGAACTGCCCAAGGAGACAGCGGTCAACATCATGGCCCAGTATTACCCGGCGCACCAGGCCGGCCACTTTCCGGAACTGGCCACCCGGATCACAAGGAAAGAATATTACGACGCCCTCCGGTACGCGGAGGAGCTGGGGTTAAGTAATCTGCTATAACAAGCAATTCTTTCCCTCCGCCGCGAATAATACCCAAACAGTGCCAAAAAGCATTGCTAAATGGCAAAATTTATTATATAATTTTTGCATGGTTTACGGAATTGTTTTAAATAAGGTTCCGGACAGACCGGTCAACTTCTGTACTTATAACAGCAATTAAGGAGGTTGAAAAGTGAAATCAAGAGAAAGGTTTGCTTCCCGCTTGGGATTTATTTTAATCTCGGCGGCCTGTTCCATCGGGTTGGGTGATATCTGGCGTTTCCCCTACATTACGGGACAGTACGGCGGGGGAATATTTGTTTTAATCTATCTCATTTGCATTTTTGCGATTGGTTTGCCAATCATGACCATGGAACTGGCGGTCGGACGCGCCAGCCAGAAGAGTATCGCCACCTCCTTCCATGTGATGGAGAAAAAAGGACAGAAGTGGCACCTCATGGGCTATCTGGGCATAGCCGGGAATTACCTGCTGATGATGTTTTATACGACCGTTGCCGGATGGATGCTGGCTTATTTCTACAAGTTTTTAATCGGGCAGTTTAGCGGACTAAACACCCAACAAATAGGACAAGTTTTTGTCAATCTTACCGGCAATCCTCTGGAAATGTTCATTTGGATGGCGATTACAACCGTATTCTGTTTCGGCGTCTGCTCCCTCGGTTTGCAGGAAGGCGTTGAAAAGGTTACTAAAGTCATGATGGTACTATTGCTGGCCATCATCATTGTGCTGGCGGTAAAATCCATGACTCTGCCCAATGCCGGTGAAGGCCTGAAGTTTTATCTGTTGCCTGATCTCAGCCGCGTACAGGAGAAGGGGATCTGGGCGACGATCTATGCCGCCTTGAGCCAGGCCTTTTTCACCTTAAGCCTGGGCATCGGTTCGATGGCCATCTTCGGCAGCTACATCGGTAAAGGCCGCAATCTTTTCCACGAATCGATCAACATCGCCTCCCTGGATACTTTTGTTTCGCTGGTTGCCGGGCTTATTATCTTCCCGGCCTGTTTCGCTTTTAACGTTGACCCCGGTGAAGGGCCGGGTCTGATCTTTTTTACCCTGCCCAATATCTTCAATTCTATGGCCGGCGGGAGAATCTGGGGTACGCTCTTCTTTATCTTTATGACCTTTGCCGCCTATTCGACGGTGATCGCGGTCTTTGAAAATATCATCGCCTTTGGCATGGACCTCTGGGGCTGGAGCCGGAAGAAGGCTTCCATAATTAATACCTTCTTAATTATTGTGCTTTCCATCCCCTGTATTTTAGGGTTTAATGTCCTCAGTTGGTTCCAGCCTTTAGGAAAGGGCACGATGATCCTGGACCTGGAAGACTTTATCCTCAGCTACAACCTGCTGCCCATCGGTTGCCTGATTTACCTCCTTTTCTGCGTCACCCGTTACGGGTGGGGCTTTGACAACTACCTGAAGGAAGTCAACACCGGCAAAGGCATAAAATTGCCCCGCGCCTTTAAAGGCTATTTCCAGTGGGTACTGCCGGTTATTATCATAATCGTGTTGATCCAGGGATATATTAACTTTTTCGGCTAAGAGGAACGCGCCAGAACAAGGCCGGAAAAGGCGGGAATTGAAATTTGTAAAGAAAGAAAACGTGCGGGCTATAAGGCCCGCACGCCTTTTCTACACGCTTGTTCCGGCCGCTCATTAAGATGCAATTATCCCGGTTATACGAAATGCCGTTTTATTAATCATTCCACGGTAAACTTTTCAACCAAAGCCTGAAGGTTACCGGCTTCCCCATCCAACGCCTGACTGGAAGAAGCAAGTTCTTGAACCATAGCGGCGTTTTGCTGAGTAACCTGATTCATATGTTCCACAGCTGTCTGGATTTGAACGGAGGCCTCAGCCTGTTCCCTCATGGCCGCTGCCACCTCCGCATTCGCATCAAATGTCCGTTTGGTGTTCTCAACAATCAGATCAAGCGTTTCCCCGGCTTTCATTACCATCTGGTTGCCGTTATCGACTTTGGCTACACTCTCACTGATTAAAGCCGCAATTTCTTCAGCTGATTCAGCAGTCCGGTTGGCCAGATTCCTTACTTCCTCCGCCACCACGGAAAACCCCCGTCCCTGTTCCCCGGCGCGGGCGGCTTCGACCGCGGCGTTTAAAGCCAGAAGGTTGGTTTGGAAGGCTATATCATTGACAACTTTAATGATCTCGGCAATCTGATTGCTGCTTACCGATATTTCCTGTATTGCCATAATGGTCTCGGCAATGACTTTCTTCCCTTCTTCCACCACGTCCAAGGTGGCTTGTGAGAGTTTTTCCCCCTGCGCTGCGTTGGACGCCACCATTTGTATTGAAGCGCTTAACTCTTCGATGGTGGCGGATAATTCTTCCAAAGTCGAGGCTTGTTCCTGGGTACGTTGAGCGAGTTCCTCATTTCCTTTGGAAATCTGCATAGTAGTTTCATTTATCCGTTCCGTGGCATTTCGCACTAAAATCATGGATTCCCGCTGTTTTTGCAACATATAATTAAATTCCCGGGCCAAACTGCCAATTTCATCCCGGGAAAGAACAGGTACCTCCGTTGTCAGATCTCCCCGGGAAGCCCTGTGAAAGGCGGTTAATAAATGGGGAATCGGCTTCAAAATAAAATTGGTAAATAGGAAGGAGGTTATAGACCCGACAACAATGCATCCTAAAAGAACCAGGCCGATGAGTCTGTTCAGTTGACCGATAATCTGATCAGCCTGTTCCTTTTCGATTCCCACAAACCACATCCCAATTACATTTCCTTCTCTGGACCGGAGCGGGGTGTATGCCGTTAAAAATTTCTTGCCGACCACATCCGCCTCGCCGATGAAATTCTCCCCACCACGGAGAACTTTGGCCACAACTTCCGGCGCGGCTTTGGTTCCGGTCGCCCTCTTCCCATTGTCCAGGGTCACGTTTGTTGTAATCCGGGTATCATCCAGAAAAATAGTGGCAAGCGCTCCCGTCTGCTCCTTAATAACATCTACGGCGTGAATGTTATTGTTAATCAATTCCCTCCCCTTATATAAATTGTTATTTTCCACGCGCCATTCTCCCGGGTACATCTCATCGATGAGTTTATATCCTAATCTCAGGTTGGAGGAAAGTTCTCTTAGTAAACTGCTATTCACTAATTTGGCAACCTGGTAATTCACCACAAGATAAGTGCTCAAACCAAATATGCATAAAAGGCCAATAATTCCCAATAAAATCTTGTGTCTTAATTTCATCCCTTGTCCACCTAGTTAAGTCCGTATAATGGTGTAAAATTGGTTTCCTAAAAAAGAGGGAGCCATTAACAAATTCCTCAGTTAGAATAGAAGTTGGACAAACCAAAATTCTAAGAGGAGGAATTTGAATGGCTCAATACCAGATTACCGTAGATCAAGAACTTTTGCATCGTCTATTTTTAGGCAATAACAAGGATTCCGGTGTGTCAGCGCTATTGGAATCGGTATTGAACCAGATTTTGCAGGCGCAAGCCACCGAACAGCTTCAAGCCGAGCCATACGAACGTACTGATAAAAGAAAGGGCTATCGTAACGGCACACGCGAGCATCCTCTTACCACCCGGGTCGGAACCATAACCCTACGTGTTCCGCGTTTTCGTAACGGCCAGTTTTCCACTGAGATGTTTGCCCGCTATCAGCGGAGCGAACAGGCCTTGGTGCTGGCCTTGATGGAAATGGTAATTAACGGGGTCTCTACCCGTAAGGTCAGTCAGATAACGGAAGAGTTATGTGGTACCGAATTTTCCAAATCCACTGTTTCAGAGTTGTGCAAGAAACTGGACCCCATTGTGAACGCCTGGAATAACCGGGACTTGAGTGAGAAGTGTTATCCTTTTGTATTGGTGGATGCTTTGGTACTGAAAATTCGTGAAGATGGCCGTGTCCGTTCCCGGAGTGTTATGATTGCTATCGGCATAAACACTAAAGGATACCGGGAAGTTCTAGGGCTTATGATTGGCGACAGTGAATCCGAAGCCAGTTGGAGCCAGTTTTTTTCCTGGCTTAAAAGCCGTAACCTGCGTGGTGTCGAACTGGTAGTATCAGATGACCATGGCGGCCTGGTCAAGGCGGTTCGCCGCTACTTCCAGGGCGTTACCTGGCATCGCTGCCAAACCCACTTTATGCGTAATATCATGGACGCTACGCCTAGGTCGGCAAAAGAAGAGCTTTATCCACATCTGCGAGCTATTCTGGATGCGCCTGATATCGGTACTGCCCGGTTGTTATTGAATCAAACCTTGGAGACATTTGAGAAAAAAGCACCCAAGGCCATGCAAATACTTGAAATGGGCTTTGATGACGCTACCGCGGTCCTTATGCTGCCGGAAAAATATCGCCGGCGTCTGCGTACTACAAACGCTGTCGAGCGTCTTATCGAAGAGATTAGGCGCAGGGAACGAGTTATCCATATTTTCCCGAACCGGGAATCGGCAATTCGCCTAATTGGAGCCTTACTTATGGAAATTGACGACAAGTGGATAGCCGGCAAAAAGTATCTGGATATGAGTGAATACCTCCAGTGGCAAGAAGAGCAAAAACAAATTAATGATCAAAGCAATATTGCGTATATCAGATAAGCTTATTGATAACTAAGGAATTTACACACTAATCTGGACTTGATCAGGAGCGCCCTGAAACACTAAAAAGTTGAGACGAAAAAAACAGTTGCCCATGAAGGGCAACTGTTCCGCCCGCCGACTAAACCCTACAAAACACTACTCCTCAACATTCCCGGCGGCCGCCCCTTTAACCAGCGCCATGATTTGCACTTCTTCTTTCGTCACGATAAAGGGCAACCCCAAGTTCGCCTTATCCTCTTCCGTGAAATAATCAGCAAACATCATTTCCGCTTCGGCCAAATTTTCTTCCGCTTTCTCCAGGTCATCGGTGATCATGTAATACTGGGCCAAAGTCAAATAACCAACATATCGCAAAACCGCCGATTCAGTCGTATCAAGATGCTCAAACAAGAGGTCTTCAACCAAGGAATCATTCTCCACCCGCTCATCGAAGATATATAAATCTGCCAAATTATTCAGATTGGTCTGATAGTCCTCTTCTTTCTCCGCCGAGAATAATTTATCGCCATTCACCAGTTTATCACCGAATATGTAATAAAGGCGCGCGTAACAATTCTCGGAGAAATCGGCCAAGATCTTTTGTTGTTTTAAGTCATAATTAGTTACCATCACAACAAACATGCCGTCTTCATTGGAAAGGACCCGGTACGATATACACAAGGGTTCATCCCAGCCGGCAATTTTAAGAAATATGCCCACCGGATAATCGGCACTCAAATTATTGAACATCTTTTCAAACATAAGCGTCTTCGTTGTGAGATCCAATGGCTCCATTAGGTCAAAAAAGTACAAGACATCCTTGTAAAAATAATGCAGAAAATAATAGGGCTCCAGGTTATAAAGGTTGGCACTGTTTTCCTCATCCGGCACAGCAAAACGAATATACTCGATCTGCGCTGACGCAAAGGCGGAGAAGACAAGCACAAGCACTAAAGAAAATACTATTCTTTTCATTTTTTCTCCTTTTTCCTATTTGATGGAAACATTATATCATATCTGGTCGGCGTATTCTATTCTTCGGCTGTAAATCAACCGCTTCCCGTTATCATCCACTGCATATCCGTTAATCAAAACCGGCCGTTCTTTGTCGTCATAGACCACATCATAACTGTACTCTTCTTGGCCTACGGTAACGCCGTTTACCGCTCTTTCCCGATAAACCAGTAAGTCATTTTGGTCATATTTCTCGATAACCACTTCTTCCCGCACCACTGCTTCCTGTTCCGGATCGAACCACCGGATCAATTTACAGTTGGGAGCGAAAATAATCTCATCGTACATCTCATCAATCACGTTATCCGTACGATAGGAAATGTATCTGGTTTTATCCTCCTGCCTGATACTTTCCGTTCTCCCACCCGGACTGCCGCTAAAATAGTAGTAGTGGGTTGTCTTGTTCCCCGCCGTTTCCGTTACCGACCGCAGCTTTCCTTCAAGATCATAGGCGACAATTTTATCCCCGTCGTATAACGTAAAGGAGCTTTCAACTACCATATCGTTCAACAAAACCACTTGGCTGGTACAAAACCCGTCCGCATTGTACTGCATTATTTCAAAAACATCCCGTTCTCCCCAGCTTGTATACCATTGCGTGAATTCAATGCGCTGCTGCCCTTTGCGGACCTCCCCCCAAACGGGACCTGCCCCCAGCCAGCACAAAACAAGCAAAACCACCCATAAAATCCGGCTTTTCTTGCACATGAAACATCCCCCTCTGCCCTGCCTGTTGCGAACGAAGCCAACTTTAATCACTGGCCATTTGGTCAAATTCGATCATTGTGATTCTGCCCCCTGCAATCTTTACTTTCATTTTCCGGTAAAATCTTAGCTGTACCTTCCCCGTATCTTGATCCACATGCGAAAAATAATAGGTTACCAGATCATCTTCAAAAAACCCCAGATCGGGAATGCCGTAAAGCGACTTTAAATCCGCAACACTATCGCCCACCCTTAACCCTCTAATGGTTGGATATTCAGGGGTCGTGACTTTAATATTAATAATTGAGTCATCCACAAAACCCGTAAGCATGACTCCATTTATTTCTTTCACCGAATAACCATCGCTGACTTCATCCTCGTTACTGCCACCAAGACTCTGGTAGACTTCATAAATATTTGATAATAACGAGATCTTATCGCCAAATGACGCCTCATCATAACTAAGCAAATCCACCTCCGGCGGGGGAGTTTCTGAATAATTAAGAACAAGTCTAGCTTCAACCGGACTGAAGCTTGAATCAACTCTCTGCAAAGTAAGATGTAATCTGGCTAGATCACAATAAAAATCCGTAAAGTCACTTGGCGGCGGGTCCAGGACTGGGGGCCCCCAGTAATACTGCCCCACTTTAATTTTAATGGTGGCCGCAGCGGCTATATACCAGGTAGCGCCCTTTTTGACAGGAACCCAATCGTACGTAGTAACGAGGAAAGCATTGGGGTTTTCATCTTCCTCAAGCCCGGAAAAAAGCTTTGGCGGTAATAAACCAGTCCCATGACAAGTAAGATCGCCGTCCGCCGAGCGATAGGAACATGTAAAGCGGTTGTGGTCTATACTTTTCTCCATGCCTTCAAAAAACGCTTCCGTTCCAGTCAAGTTCAGAATCGAGACCATCCCATGGTTACGAAACTGAAAAAGATCTTTTTGGATTGACCATCCCCCATCGGTGCCACGAACATAAAGCTCACTTTTACCGTCTCCATCTAGATCAACAGCCTGCCAGGCACAAATGTTTGCGTATGGTAAGTTCTCTTCGAAAATAGTGTTTTGTTCTTGTTTTACCCGCAAAACATAGCGCCCGTCTCTTCTATATAGCTCTATCAACTCATTCTGCTCATCACCAAGAATGTCACATTCGATTACCGTTTCTACCTCCGGCTCGAATTCGCTGACCGTTTTTTCATCGGTTCCATCCTCTATCGCCACCAGTGAAGCCTCATTATTCGGGGAATGCTCGATTACCTTTTTGGGCGTGCCCAGGAGCCACAAGAACGCTACCCCGAGGAGAACTATGGCGGTTATTAGAAAGATCCCTTTTCGCGAGTTCATCTTCCCCACTTCCACAGCTCGTATTTTCCCCGATAATGCTTAAGTGACCGTTGGCATTATCAAGCTCTCCTGTATAACAGTGACAACTACTGGTCTCCAGTGAAAATCATCAGCATCGGGTTTTTAGTATAATTTCCCATTTCGCTATCCCGCCGGTTTTTCCTTCTATCGGACCGAAACAGGCCCCACAAAAAAGCGCCGGTTCCGGCGCTCTGTAAAAGACCGGTCACTTCTCCTCTTGCCGGGCCAATTGAATGATCTGCTCCAACTGTTGCAAGTATTGCCGGAAGGCCTCCCGTCCCGCCGTGGTTAAGCGACAGATGGTCTTCGGTTTCCGTTTGACGAACTTCTTTTCAATTTGAATATAGCCCGCTTCTTCCAGAACCCGCAGATGGGCGCTGAGGTTACCGTCGGTCAAACCCAGCTGTTTTTTGATGGAGGAAAAATCACTGTCCCCCATCGCAGTCAGGACCGTCATGATCCCGAGACGGGTTTTGGCTTGGAAGATTTCATTCAGATTTTGGAACAAACCCTCATGCATCATTAATCACTTGTTTCCGCAACAGCGCACCGGTGAGGATTAACCCGCCACCGCCGCCGGCCGCCAGCCATAGTTCTTGCCAGGGAAAGGGGAGCCAAAGACCCGCCACCGCCGCCACCATCAGCCAACAGCCGATCATCAGCATCGAACGGCCTTCGAAGATGCCGGCCAGGATGTAGAGCAGACCGATGTGGAAAGGCCAAAAGGAGTTAATGATCTGCACACTGTCGGTAAGCAGCAGCATTTGACTGAAGAGGAACACAATATAGACAAACATAACCAGCATAAGCCAGCCGATCTTTTTCAGGAGCGGCGGAACCGGCTGCTCTTGCTTTTTCTTCCAGCCGATCATGACGGAGATGACCGCACCGACCAGAGAAACGCCGACCCACACGCGATGGGACCACCAGATCGAACCCACATACCCCACAATCCAGAGCAGGCCCCAAAGGAGAAAGAAGGGGTAACCGTCGGCCGCCCGGAGACGCGTCTGGGCAATCAACCTCTGTAAATAGGCGATCTGGTCCAAAGCCTCCTGCGTTTTCATCAACCGCACCTCCTTTTTTTAACTTTATACTACAAAGTACTTTGTCGGTTGTCAAGAGTAAATTTCCTTTTTCTTTCCATTGCCACAGACGACAAAAGATTATCGAGATGAACAAGGAAAATCAGGTATAAATGCGAAAAGCCCTTGCGTTCGAAACTAACGCAAAGGACTCTTCTTTTCTTCAATAAAGCTGTTTTCTCTAAGTATTTGAGTTTTCCCCTTATTGTGTTGAATAATTCCTTTAAGCAAAGCAAGCCTGTACCGACACACCCCGCTTAGTAGTATATCCGTATTCTATTGTCCAAGCAATTGTATCCGTTGCTTGGCAGGCTGCTTATTCCACTTTTTTGAGTACCGCCTCATATACCGGCAAATTCTTTACCAACTTCCGCGCTTCTTTTCTTAATTGTTCCCAGCTTTCTGGTATTCCCTCGCCCCTATCAAAATCCAGACGTTGTACGCCTTCTATCTCCTTACGGACTTGAGCCATCGTCGGACAATCATCAAAATAAGAAGGGAAAAAAGCAATCAAGGCATCCAAAAGCGAATCCGGATGGTCAGGTCCTTGGGGAATAATTATTTCTACTTCTCCCAAAGGACGAATCTCAGGATTAAAGATTCTAGCTTCGAACCACCGCCGATCTCCATCGCCCACCAAAATCAGTAGATCAAGTCTGTTAATCCCATCGGAACCCATAAAACCGCCTTCCGGTCCGATACAATAAATCTTTGAATATCCAGCCATCGTTATCCCCCTCTGATGCTATAAATTTTACAACGTTTGATACTTTCCCTTATATTATAGGGTTTCTGTCTCAACCTGTTACCTTTTTTTAAGTTTCGTAATATAATATTTAGGCGTTTAACTGCGAATCTTCCTGCCCTATAAAATACTCCCGTCAGGAGGAGCAATACTACAGAATCTTTCCGGTATTAAAGCATAAAAAACACCGGTAGGGAAAATTATTCTGCCATCAAACACCTTCCGAATCAACTCTATTCCCGACTAACGGCAACCTCACTCATCATGGAATCATTATTTTCCTCTGTTTCCTCATCCCACTGCCAATCCTCGGCAAACCTTTGGTACGCAAGGGGCCCACCTAAGCGGTTGATATTATCCGCAAAATCAATGATTGTGCATTCTTCAGTCCCACCAAACTTAGGCCCTCTCAGGCCTCTCCCCACGATTTGTTCATACAAAATCATACTGGTGGTTGGACGACAAATCACAATATACTCCGTATTAGGCGCATCAAACCCGGTCGTTAAAACCCCGAAATTGATGAGAAAATTGATCTTCCCCTCTTTAAACCCCTTGATTAGACCACGTCTGATAGTAAGGGGAGTTGCCGCCGTTACCACCCCTGCTGTTCTACCTTTATCAACCAAAATCATCGCCAAGAAATGAGCATGATCCACCGTACAAGCATAGACCAGGGTTGGTTTATCTTTAGGAATCTGCAATAAGCGATTGATTATCATAAAATTGCGGGTTTCATCATTAGCCAACCTTCGCAGAAAGCCCGGTGTTAATTTTTCATCCGTATCCGGAGATTCAATCTTTTCGTCGTCTGTCAATACATATTTTCTTCCAGAGCGATACACGATATGTTTGGCTCTGGCTAAATATTTCTGCTCACGGAAAAATCTAAGCGGATTATCGGCATAAGCCTCACCTAAATCAGGTTTGATGAGATATGCCTCAAATCTTTTCACCAGTTTTGCCGTTTCTTCAGCAGCATTAATCCCTGCCCGTCCAGGCGTGGCGGTTAATCCACAAACCGGAAACAAATCTTCACCCCGTAATTCATAAGCCCTGTCAAACAAGTTATCATACATGAAAGAAACCGCCCGGTGCGCTTCATCTATGATCATCGCGCCGGTTTCAAGCAGGATACAATCAAACAATTCATTCTCTGACTTTAAGCTGTTATGGATCTTCTGGATACTGCAAACGATCACACCCCCAGTTAAATCCTCCTCGTTAATACTATAATTACCGAAAAAGCGATAAACCTTCAAAGGATGATAAAATTCTTTGTCACTCCACAAGTCAATTATACATTGGATCGCCTGCTCACATAATTCCTCGCTTTGGGCAATCCAGATAAGATACTTTCCTTCACTAAATCTTGGTGCCAACCATTCAATAAAGGCCTCCACTGCCACCCTTGTCTTTCCTCCGCCGGTGGGTAAAGTAACTATACATCTGGTGCGGTCACCATTTTGCTCTAACACTTCCCGCATTCTATTTTTTAAATCAATTTGAAAGTCGACCAGTGGAGGAACGGGTACCCGGGGTTGAATCTCAACCACAGACGGTTTACTTGTAGATTGTCTTGCTTTGACTCCAGCGAAAATAAGGGGGAAACTCAAAGCCTTAACAAAATCCAGTGACCACCTTCCCCCAGCTCGCCATGGTTTGTTCACAAGAGGTGTAATCATATAACTAGGATTAGTAATTCTAGAGTCTACGGGGCCATGCCGTTCAAAAAGAGCTTTCAGCTTTTCTTCCTCTAATTGGCCCAAAAGAAAGCGCCGTAGTTTTTTTGTTGCTAAACTATTCCCACTAAAAATGTTCGGACCTTCACGGTAGATCCATAATCTGGTTAACCGCAACTGATCAAGTCTATCCCCACCCATTCTTCTTAAGATTCTGTTCGCCTGGTCTCTAAGCTGAGTCCCAAACAACTCGCCTAGTAATTGGGAAGATATATTGTATTTGTTAACAAGCAGGTCCGCAGCAATATTAATCTCGTTCTGCGAAGGAAATATTTTCATGATTACTTACTATATACCCTCCTTACGCAAACCAATAAACCCATAAGTTAAGGTTCCTACTCCTTATTACTTATTATGCACTCTACCATTCTACAATGGTAAAATCAAGGATCCGGAATTCAACCGGGTTTTGGGGTGGTCTAGGAGGTAGTGAATTCTTTGGGGAATTTAATTTCTCGACACTCGCATCTATTCTGCTATTTATTCTTTTTCCCAGACCAGGAGGAATAATCCCTTCGTAATACACTAAGTCGAAATCTATAGGGATATTATTTGCATCATAAAAAATGATGAGGCAATAGATGTCCTCAACCGGCTCCTTTAGTCTGTTCCTCAGTGTAAAAGAGTAATTAGGGTTTCCTGAATAATTCCCAAACCCGCATGAATAAAGGAAAAAACTCAAAAAAGTAGCAGGAAAAATGCAAGGAAAAGCAGAACTTTGATGCAAAACCCTTGCATTTGGAGTGACTGCCATGTACCGTAAAACTGAACGCCAACTTCCATTGGAAGACTTCTATCTCCCGTTTAGTGGTGAACTCGATCCAGAGAATCGATGGGTCAAGCTATCAAAGATCATCCCCTGGGATGTCATTGAAGAGAAATACGCCTCGTTGTTTGCAAAAAGCCAAGGCGCTCCGGCCAAGCCGGTGAGAATGGCCCTTGGCGCCCTAATAATCAAAGAGACCTTAGGCCTCTCCGATGAAGAGTTAGTGAACCAGTTGACAGAAAACCCATATCTCCAATACTTTATCGGGCTTCCGGAATTTCAAAAGAAGGCTCCGTTTGACGCTTCGATGATGGTTCATTTCCGCAAACGCTTAAGCGGTCCAATCATGCAAGAGATTAATGAGCTCATCTGTTTAGAGAAGAAACCGAAAAAACCGGATGACCATGGTCCTGATGACAAGAATGGCCCGGGAGGAGATTCCGGCAAGAAGAACAGGGGCCGGCTTATTATCGACGCAACATGTGCACCGGCGGATATTCGTTATCCGACCGATCTATCACTGCTTAATGAAGCCCGTGAAAAGCTGGAGATGATCATTGATACACTGTATGAGCCTTTCAAAGGACAAATGCTCAAGCCGCGCACTTACAGGCGTAACGCCAGAAAGGATTATCTTTCTCAAGCAAAAGCCAAAAAGCATCACAAGAAGGCGCTTCGGAAAGCCGTTGGTAAGCAATTACGCTACGTGGCACGGGATATCAGGATCGTGAAAGACCTTTTAGGCATGGACGGGCACGGTAAGCTTAATCAAAAACAGGAACGGGACTTCCAGACTATTCAAAAGCTTTATGAGCAACAACAAGCCATGTATGAGCAAAAGGCCAACCAAATTGAAGATCGGATCGTCAGTATCAGTCAACCGCACATCCGTCCTATTGTCCGGGGAAAAGCCCGCGCACAAACGGAGTTTGGTGCAAAAGTAGTCGCAAGCCTCGTTGGCGGCTTTGCTTTTGTAGAAAAACTGGACTGGAACAATTTCAACGAAGGAACTCTTTTGATCGAAAGCATTGAAAGGTATCGAAAGCGCTACGGTTATTACCCCAAAGTAGTCTGTGCGGACAAAATCTTTAGAAACCGAAAAAACCTTGAGTTTTGCAAAGAAAACGGAATCCGCCTAAGCGGGCCGCGGCTGGGACGGCCGAATATCAAAAAACTCAAAAGTCAGAAACGAATAGAGCAGATGGATAATCGAATACGGAACCAGATAGAAGGCAAGTTTGGAGAAGGAAAACGGTGCTACGGTTTAGGTTGTATAATGGCTAAACTCCAAGAGACCAGTGAATGCGTTATTCATCTGCAATTCTTGGTGATGAACTTGCAAAGGAAGCTACAGCTTCTTTTTGTCCGTTTTTTCCTTGCGAGATTTGAGTTGTCAATGTACGGTTTTGTGGCCAATTTTGCCGTCAATTAGGACTTTTTCAGGAAACCCTAATTACCTGATTGGGAATAAGAATCCCAAGTCATCTGTCCGCCGGTAACACCTTCGGTTCCAATTTCCCCAATGCTCTCAAAAATAGAATGTTCTCTTGATAACGGTTCCGAAGGAAATGGAACAATTTCTAATTCTCCATCCAATAAGGGTTTTAAGTAATTTATAGGTACAGCAAAATTTAGATTCTGACCACTCTTGTAAGTGGCAACAGCAATACCTATTACCTGTCCTTGTTCGTTAAGAACAGGTCCGCCGCTGTTTCCCGGAGAAATTGGGGCCGTTATTTGAAGTAGTTGATCATCGTCTATTTGGCGTATACCGCTCCTGAATAATTTAATAAACAAAAACCTCTATACGTCTCTGAATCTAGACTTAATTTCCGTTCTTTTTGCCACCAATTAAACCGTTATAAATCATTCTGTTAACCCGCTGTTTTCCGGAAACTAGCCTCGATTCAAGGAATAGAGATTTCTACTGGAGTCTTAACCTTAATCATAGCTTGGATTGGAGTATATAAATCTACATTTTGTTCTGGAGTTTCTATTGTCACAATTAATGCATAACGAATTTTCCTATTCCACCTCTCAAGCCAGGCTCTTTCTCGCCACCAACCAATCGCTGGATAAACCCCGATATAATTACTCATTGCCAACTGCGCCGCTGTCGTTAGCCATGTGTCTGAATGGATCGATCCTTTGTTACGGTTATTTGGCCCTAACGTCCAAGAAACACCACCACCATCGCTTTTCTTATCTTCCTCTTGTATAGCAGCATTAATACGTTGCAAAAAAGCATCCCTGGAATCGGTTCCGTTTACATCAAAACGCAACAAACACGAAGGATACCGATAACGGTCCTTCCAACCGACTTCTCCTGGTCCGGGTTCAATAAAATATGAAAGCGTTACTTTCAAAGTTACTGGTGTATCAGCTAAAGCCAATAATTCTTGTTGGGGCCATGGCAGTTCATGAATATGCATTTCCTTGGTCTTATATCTGTTTCCATCTTCGCTTTTATCGTATGGTTGAAGCTCGGCTTGGATTACTAAATTAACACTATTACGCAGACACCAGAGGGCTTTTTCTAGATTTGGCACCCCATATCCACAAGTCCGCAGCAATTCCCGATAATTACTTTTATTCTTTCCCGTTAAGAACTGGCATTTCATTTGCTCTGTCCAATTTGCAGAATGGATCATCAACGCCCGGATCGTTTCTGGCCAGGCTTGCGGATAATGTGCCTGTATTTGCGCAGCCATCCAGGCTGCTTGGGCAGCTGCAGCACTTGTGGCCCAGATGGTACTGAATTGACGCTCAAATGGCCGGTGGTGTAACGTAAGCAAAGAAAGTTCCGTACACTGCGTGCAACCGTAACTGTCGCGAATTACATTTCCTCCTTCAAAAACGATATCCGGTTTAATTGGCCATTTATCATCCCACATACATGACGTTGTACTATATGGAGAAAGACCACCTGCCGGTGCTAGCGCTTTACCACTATATTTTTTTTCATCGATCTCGGTCAAATTTGTAAAAGCGCCCACAGTTACTGCATTCCAAGCTTGTCCCGGGTTTTGAACTGTCCTGGTTTTATTACTATCAGGATAAGCGCTCCAATCTTCCGGCTCCCTTATGTTCCCAGCAGAAAGAATAATCAGTTTCTGCTGCTTATCCAAAGATGCTATCTCATCTATTGCCGCCGACCATGAAGATGGGCTGCCGTCCCAAGTGGAATACTTAGGTGAAGAAATGGCCATGCAAGCAATTCTCTGCCTTTCGGGATGGTTTATGATCATACGGCTAATCGATTGAGAGACAATTGCACCGTAAAGCTTCGGATCATTCTCGCCTTTATCTGGTAAAATTTTGGCCGATTCTAGTCTATGCCTAATTTCAACTCTTGAATTGTTCTCCAAAGCCTCTTGGAGGTTCCCAAAGACAACTAAACCTGCCATGTTTGTTCCGTGCCCGTCATGATCATGGGTTCCCCATGAATCCTCATAAACAATACAATCTTCGTCGGATAAAACAGGCCGTAACAATAAATGTCCGTTATTTACTCCCGTATCGAGTATGCAGACATAAACATTGGTTTTTTCATCAACATCCATTCGTCCCAATAAATCCTTCGCCCATTCCGTTTGCTCTTTATTTTCCATCTCATCAAAAAAAACAATCTCTGAAGCTCTACGGAATTCGGCAATATGCGGACTTGCTGCAATCAACTCCTGTAATTGATGCCGATTTGCTTTTCCCAACAACACGCGCCGTTCCGGAAATTTTAGAGATTCATCACGTAATATAATATGTAACTCTTCGTTGGCCAGCCGGCGAAACTCAGCTTCAACTTCTTCTGAATCATCGCTCAACCAAATCTCACACCACTTTGCTTCATCACCAGGTATCCATTCTTTTTTCCCTAACCAAAAAGACTCCAACACTGCCAATTTAATATCCTCTAATGACTCAATAAGTTCTTTGTGTCTCGGCTTGTTTGTTTCGGTTTCTTTTTCTAAATATGCTTGAACTTTCTTTAAAAAGACCTGTTCTTTTCCTGTAGGAATAAAAACAGTCGCCTTATGGATTTTTTTATCCTCCATTATCTCGGCACGAACAGACAACAGCTTAATCCCTTTTCTCCGGTCTTCCAAACTTTTTGTCACCAATTCGTACTCGGGGGCACTTTCAAATTCGAGGTACATTCCATCTTTGGTTGGTAAAGATGCTGCTTTGCGCTCTGCGGCTAATTCTTGATTACGTTTCCATACTTCATCCAGTTTTTGTCTGATCCTTCTTCCATGCTCATACCGGTCACGAGGAGGAATCTTCTTTTCACCACCTCCTCTTTTTGACGTATAATCAATTTCGCTACTCGTCTTCTCCAGAAAAATATGGGAATACTTATCCGGCAAACTTAAATCACCCCTTTACCGTAGGCAGCTTTCCTTTCATCAATCATCATAATTAACAGCTCTTCATCCACCCTCTTTCGATCGCTAAGGATAGCCTCTTTAATAGCATCATCACAGGCCATGGCAATTTCGGCATGGCTAAGGGTTTGGGTTTTCTTTACGATCTTATCCATTTCCATATTTGCCTTAAGGAAATCTCCAAGACGGTTTTGAATTAACCGGCGAATCTCGATTTCGCCTGGGAGTTGATAATGAATAACATCATCAAAACGACGAAACAAAGCTTGGTCAAGAAGCTGGTGGTTATTTGTCGCTGCCACAATTAAACTTTGCGAATCGTCTTGCTCAATAAATTGCAGGAAGGAATTCAATACACGTCGCATTTCACCCACATCGTTTTCCCGACTGCGTTCCGTCCCGATTGCATCAAACTCATCAAAAAGATAAACTGCCTGATGTTCAGCAATGATCTCAAACACCTGGCGTAACTTTACGCTTGTTTCCCCCATGAATTTTGTGACCATCTTATCCATCAAGATTAGACATAAAGGTAAATGCAGTTCACCGGCTAAAACTGAAGCCGTCATGGTTTTTCCGGTCCCTGGAGGACCAACCAGTAATATTTTTCGTCGGTTAGCCATCCCGTATTTTTTCAGTTTATCCCGTTGCCGATACTCCTTTATTATTCTTTCTACTCTTGACTTAATTTCCTCAGTTACCACCAGTTCTGATAAGCGATTGACATTAATACTTGTTTGGACTAATTCATTAAGTTCTTTATTCAGGGGTACAACTTTATTTGACTTGGCTCCAGCTTTGTCAATAATCGTCCGAATTTCCCTCGCCAATTTCGTGTGTCCTTGTTTAGCTTCGTATGCCGCCAGTTGCAGTGCTAAAGTTCGAAAACGTTCTTCATTTCGGTCAAAATGGGATTGTATTAATGATTTAATTTGGTCTGCCGTAGCCATCGCTGAAGCCTCCTTTCAATCATAGTTTACCATAAAAATGGCTATTTAGTTCATTTTCACTAGAAATCAGTAAGTAATCCTAATTCCTAAAATACCTCTTATACAGTAGGCAATAATAACCTCCCCATATGGCTAGTTAATACTTACACGGCTACCCCCGGCAAACATGAACTGATAACATGACAATAATTAAACCCGTATACTTAAATCCCCCACCCTAACCTCTTCAACAATCCTGTCCTCTTTCACCACATAAATATAAGCCCAGTCGATAATCCCTTGTAAATCCTCCAGGTAAGCTTGTGGCAAAACCAAATCTTTATTCTGGGTAACAATAATATACCTCGGTTCGCCGTTGAACCTTTCGCTATAAAAATCCACTAAGCCAAATGCCTGAATTATTTTTACATTATGCCGTCCATAAGCCTTTTCATATTCCTCGATTGCTTCTTGATAATCCCCGGGAAAAACTCTGTAAGCATTCCCGTTCGGCATTAGTTCCAATTGGGCAATCTGTTGCAGCGGTTTCATTAACACCCTCTTCTGCCTTTCTATTTCTTGTAAGCGACGTTCACGGCGCATTTCAATGTCTACCAGTTTGGCGTTCATCTGATTAATTAGGGCTAAATTACGGTGATCTACATCATCTTTTTGGAAAGTAATTAATTTGTCATAAACCTCATCATACTGGGTTTTAAAGGCCTTCTCCAGGTACTTCTGGACCTTTTCCTGTTGTCGCGACCTTTTGGCGCTAACTTGCTCCTTAATGGTGGTTGCTCTCTGCAAAGCAGCTGAAGCAAATACAAGATCGTCAATTTCAGCTAAAACCATCAACTCCTCACTGAATTCTGCTTGGAATAACCAATAAGGAGCCAACTCAATGATCTCGCCATTTGGTCTTTTCCCCAAAAACAGCAGATTTTTCTCCAACTCCTGTCCCATTCCATCAGTGATCGCCACTTTATAAACGGAGACACTCAAAGGTTCCGGCACCGGGTAGGAGATCATATAACGGGTAAAAGCTACTTTTTCCATTTCTTCTTCGGTTAATTTTACAGCCAGTTTAAAAAGTGGGTGATCGCTCTTTTCATCTTCATAATCCTCGAAAGGTAGTCTTTGTAATTGACGGTAATATTTTCTTCTCTCTTCCAGAGAGGCCGCCAGTAACTGCTCTAATTTATTGCGCCGACGCTCCAGGGATAAATGAACCGCCTCCAAGGATGAACTTAATCGGCGTTGTAATAACATCATCGCAAAAGCAACGCTGTTATTTCCTTTACTCATTGCGCGGTTGAAATAGTGGCGTACATAATCCGTTACCGCCTGGTAGAGTTCAAGTTCATTTAGGGAGAGATGATAAACTCACCATCAATAGATCCAGGCCCTGCCGTTGCACCGATAAACCGCTATCTTCCAGGTCATTAAGCTTTAACTCAAACTGAAAAGGAAAAACGCTCCCCGCTGAAGTAATCATCTCCAGAGGCATGGCCTGACAGGCTGAAACTTTAATCACCACTTTCGCCAACCAAAGTTTAAGCCGATGGTCAAGTATCTCCTTTTTTTCTTGTAATCGATACCGGCCATGCTTTACCGAATCAAGAACACCCCACGCCTTCATGCTCATAAGTACCGCACTTGTCGCGATCTCCACCCGTCTTTTATCCCCGTACAACTTTTTCATTTTCCGGCCCAATAGTTCGCTGGCCACTTCGGTTTGGAGGGTAAAAGCATTCCCTATTTCCTGGGCCATGTCATAAAAAAAGCGATAGGCCAGCAAAGTCATCCCCCAATGCAAAACCAGCCGCTCCCTTTCTGACACTTGGTCCAACAAAGCAAAGGCTTCCGCTTGCAGCCCTTTATACTCTTCCTTCACCAAATACCAGATGCGCATGAGCATTGTGGTCGATTTTTTCCGGGAAGACGGCCCGGCAATGTCTTGTTGTAGAAATTCTTCCAACTTCCGGTACATGGTTTTTACGTCGTTTTTCTGGGCCTCCCGGGCAATATAGTCCAAATGGTGTAACTTAATATGATAATCAAAACCTACAATCTTACTCATATTACTGCCTCTTTTCGTTTTGTAATGTGAATAAATGGAACAATTACTTCTTCGAGACTAATGCCACCATGACTGACAGTAAGCCCTTTTTCTTTGGTAAAAGATTCTCCGTTTTTGGCCATTAAAACATAATAACCATCCGGCAAACCATCTCCCGGCCACTCCAAAGCAGAATATTTCTCTACCGCCCGTGCCCGGGTTTTTGGGTCCTGGTACACCCGTACCCGCTGGCCACAGGTTTCGACTAAAACCCCTTCGGCGATGCGGCCTACCCCTCTGCTCTCCTGGTTGCCATGGTCTGAGGTCAGATAAAGATCAAATCCGGCCTCCAATAAGGCAATCAACATCTTCTGTAATAAGCCTTTCTTTAACCACAACGCCAACTCCGCATAGATTCCCTGGTGACCTTGGAGGGAATTATGCATGAGCCGATCAATCAGGTTAATTACCAAACCACAGACTTTAATAGTACTCTTATTGACCCCCACCAACCACTCCTCATTCTCTTGACCTAAGATCTTTCCATAAAATGTATACATGGGCATGATCTGATGGTTCTCCCAAAATAGTTGCCAAACCTTTGGTTCCTGCGCGGTGGTATTAATTGAATCACTAAAATACATGGGAATTTCGCCGCTAAATATTGCCTGCCGGGACACGGAGGTAATCGTCGGCACCCAAGCGTAGACGCCATGTTCATGCAGAGCATACTGAAAACCCGGATCACCTTGTAAAGCTTCCCGGATCTGCACCCACTGGGCATAATTCATTCCGTCCATAACAATTAAAGCTACTTTCGATTGGAACTTAGCCGCCAAATAGTGGGGAATATGGTGGACCATGACTGGTACTGGTAAATAGGGAAGGTTTCTTAAACCGCGGTAGGACGCTAACATCCAGGTGGCAAACTGTTGATTTATTCTTTGGTCTAAATTCTGCCAATGCAAAACCAGCTGATCTGTGGCCGGTAATCCCATGGCGAGCAGAAGATGTTTGGCCTCACCATAAATGGCGGCTATGCGTTGCCAGTCTTTATAGGTCGGTTCTGGTTGGAGCCGTTGTTCCAATGTAGTCAGCAAACCTTGTAGCCGATGTTTTTGATCTTGTTGTCGGTCAATGACCAATCCCACATGGGTCCATGACGGCAGAAGCTTAGAACTATACCCGGCCAGCGGTTTTAATTTGCCTTCCACAAATAAATTGTCCAGAAGTCGCCGGACCTCCTGATCGGTGAAGGGATGTTCTTCCCTTTTAAAGGCGTCATCCGCCGGACTTTCCTTTGCCTTTCCCGCATTCCGCTGCAAAGTGGTCAGAAAAACGCCCCATTCCTTCTGTAAGTAATCGTAAAAGGCATGCTCCGACTCCAGCAACTCTTTCAGCGGTAAACCCCGTAAAGAAGGATTATTCGCCAATCTTTCTACCAAATACCGCTGTAATGTTTCCGGGTAGTGTTGCCCTTGGTAATACTTGGACAGTAAAAACCGGACCAAAGTGGTTCGGTTATCGATCAGGTCGTAAGGTACCTTAAACACCTTACGTAAGAGAAAGTCACAGGTTTCGGAGAGCGAACTTCCG
The DNA here is from genome assembly GCA_036678685.1 of Bacillota bacterium. Lineage (GTDB taxonomy): Bacteria > Bacillota > UBA4882 > UBA10575 > UBA10575 > JAZIHH01. Next base: position 224,641 of record JAZIHH010000005.1, on the reverse strand, counting down.
CCCTGGTAATGGGGGTAAACTTCATAAAGGGTTTCTAATTCTTGAGGTCCCAGTTCTTTCACCACTAAGGTATTAAGCTTGGGAAAGAGGTCGGCCAGACGAAAGGTCAGCTTCCTCCCCAACCGTAAAAGATCATAAGGAATCCCCCGAAAATCCTCTTGCCCGGTCCTCACTACTAAACGGATGCTTCCGGCGGCCGCTGCTCCCCTGTATTTTAGCTCGTACAGATAACGGAAAGCGATTGGGTCGTCCTCCTCCACAATCTCCACTGCCCGCTTATTGAGGTCCGCATAAATTCGATCATCCTTTAACAAGCCGTCCGGATCCGAAGCCAGAGACAAGTTAGGAAGCGGCTCCTGGAAAAAAGATAGAATATACTCCCGCCATCCGCGCAAAGTGGTCACCTCTACTCCAGTCTGATCTGAGCGTTGTCATAGTACATCAAAAGTTTATCGTCTTCTTGCAAGATCTTTTCCGGAAGCTTGCGTCCGACTTCCACAATGGTCTGATAGTCCTTCTCCCCCCAGGCCTTCTTAAATCCGGCGCGCACCGCTTCCAGGCGCACGGCCTTTAACCTTCTTTGGGGTGCTTTCTTATACTCTTCAAATTCGCGCAGTAAGGATTTTTCCCTTAATTTCTCCAAATCCCCGGCTTTAGAAGGATCCGGCACATACCAGCGGTCTTTTGCTTTGGCCTTGAGCGCCGGGTCCTCCTTGTCCAAATTCCTCAAGTCTTTAAAATTACTGGACAAGTAAGCATGGATTTGACTGGGTACCGGTCCCCGTCCGTCATAACATAAGAAGTTTTGTTCCAAAAGGTCTCTTAACTCTATGGGTTTTTCAAATTTGTTCCACGCTCGCTGCGTCTCCTGGATAAACTGGGGATGAATCTCCTGATAGGTCTGGGGCTTATTTTTCAATAGCTGTTTTAACCATTGTACCGCCGACGCCTCGTCGGTCACAAAGATCGGAATTTGCTCCAGCCGCTCTGCGGTCATCTGCTGCCGGTCATACTCCAGTGCTTGTTCAGGAAGGAAATACATCCCATACCGTTCTTCAAACCGCTGCGCCAAGCCCTGTTGGAACTCTTGGCTGGAAAGAGGAACTGAATACCCCTTACGGACATAATAGGCCACCATCTGATCATAAAGAATGCGGGGGTCCCTCTCTGGGATAGAAATTAATGCTCCGTTTTGTTTTTTAACGACTGGTAAATACTTAAGATGCGTACGGACAAACTCCCAGACTCCGTCCTCGGTGGTCGCTACTTTCAAGAAACGTTCTTCAAAGCCATCATTTGGTTTATAGGCGGAGATGACGAGATCTTGTTTGACGGCCGTAGGAGTAGTAACCGCTTTAAAGCTGCCTTGTTTTTTATCAAGAGCCGAAACATTGGCCACAATAAACCCGGCTTCCATCAGTGCAGTTTGAATACTATTCCAGACTGCCGCACTGGTATTGGAGAATTCTACCGTCATCCATCTTCCCGGTTTCAAGACACGGTAAGCCTCTTTGAAACAGGCGGTCATTATTTGTCGGTATTCGTTTAGCCCTTTACCTTGTACACTGTTTTCAACGGCTTCTGGCTCATTGTTAGTCCACACTTTTAGCCATGATTCCCAGAGGAAATTGAGTTCAGAATAATTAAGGTTTGAGCCAAATGGGGGATCTAAGAAAAGATAATCTATAGATTCTTTCTTTACCAGAGTATCCTCAAGGCTCTGAGTACTTACAATATTATAACTGTTAGCTATTAAGGCTCGTGCGAAATCCTTCACTTTCCCAGCAAAAAGTCTTAAAATACAACTCTCTGCATTTAATGAAGAAACATATAATGTTCCGTTTAAGGGGCCATTGCCCCTATGGCCCATATTATATCGAACTAACCTTGAGCATAAAGTTGCAACAATTGAATGAAAAATAATTCTAAGTTTTTCCTGACATTTCGCATTGAGCTTCGCTAACACCCACAAATTCCGCTTCGTATAAAAATGATGCACATGAGTAATGCCAATCGGATCATTACGTCTTGTTTCTTTACCTTCTATCAACCGATCCGTCGGATACCAATAGGGAATCTCACTATTCTCAATCTTATTAATCAACTCCAAATCAAACCCGTCGGGGGTTTTTTCGTAGCGCTTATTCCCTACCGAATAATTAATCAGCACCGGTACTTGTTTAGCTTGGCGGATATTCTGATCGATAGCCGGATCATACTTAGTTATCCAAGCCCGTTCCATATTTCTCTTTGTCAACATAGCTTGGCAATGGGGGCAGGGAAATTCCCCGAGAACTTTTCCCTGCTCTTTATCAACGGCCGCTTCCCAAAAAACAATCTCTTCTAAACAATTGGGGCACACAAAAACATCGGACCAAACTGTATAGTTAATCCGCCCTTTTGTCTTGCCGTCGGTGTGGAGCGTCTCATACATCCAGCCGCATTCGGCCTCAACTTCTTTTAAAATCCGCTTGGCTTCCCGCTCAAAAGAAGCTACATCCACCGGGGTGTTATAGTTGTAGGCAATAAAGGTCGCGGCGGGAGAAAGATCGTTGAGTACCGCCCGGCGGGGGCCAAGTTTGGAAAAGGGGACCCATACTTTTTTTCCATTTTCGTCCGTCTCTTCCCGCAGAATCGTTCCGTCCTCTTCCACCCTATACCCCAAGGAACAGACAGCATCACGATCCCCGCATAACTGGGCGGCGACGCCGGTCATCCCGGTTCCACAAAAACCGTCAAAAACAATGTCACCCGGCTCCGTGTAATGCAAAATGTAGCGCATAATCGCTTTATGCGGCACTTTAGTGTGGTAGGAATGGGCGTTATAGATGGGATCATTCTTCCCCTCGCTGACATCAGCAGCATATGGTTCCCGCTTATAAACATAACCTTCCGGCTTGGCCGGTTTTTGTTTTTCCCATTCTTCAATAATATCTTGCAACCAGGGGTTAGGACAGGCCGTATAGTAAGGAGGATCGGACAAAGCCAGAATATCTTCGTCTTCCGCAATAGGGAAACCCTCGATCTTCCGAAACTCCGGGTCTTTCAATTTTTCCCGGAGCAGTTCAGTAAAGTAGACCCGGCGCTCTTCATCGTTTTTGAACTTCTTTCCTAAACAGATAACCGTTTTGTCTTCTTGATCCATGCCTTGGTCGAATTCAAACTTAAGATTTTCAGGGTTGGACAACATCTACTATACCTCCCTACCTGGTAGTTTCAGCATGATCCTTATGCATTGGGTGGCTTGTGTTCCGATATGGGACGCAAGCATTTTCTCAAAACGTTGGCGCGCTTCCTCCGCAGTCAAAGGAGCACCGTTACCAAGGGCGGAAATTAGATCGGTCAAGGGAATCTCCACCCGCTCAATCCCTTGCAAGCTTTCTTTAATCGCCTGTAACAGCCGGACATTGAGAGGTAAAGTGAACGCCTGCTTCTGGAGAAGTTCGCGGATTAATTTTTGTTCCTCTTCGCCTAGGAGTTCGATACTTTTCTTCACTTCCGGGTCATTTAAATTAGTAATCAAGGTCGCAGTCCATTGCGCAAGCAGTTCGTGAACCCGGTCTTCATAATCGGTGATGCTCCCTTTCGTTCTTTGCTCGTCTTTGGGCCGGAATTTACAATAAGGACAGAGTTGCAGGTTATCCAGATCAGCTTTGGTCAGTTGCCAGCAGGCTTTCAACTCGGAAAGCTCCTCCAACAGTTGTTCCAGTTGCCTGGCAGGCATTAGATCAATCGTAGCCAACTGTTTCAACGCTGTCACTTCTTGGCTGGTTAGTAAATCATGGACTTTACTCTCTTCTGAGGCGTTCAAACGGGCTTTGGCATGTAAGGCCAGATATATGTCTTGGTATTCTGTTTTCAGCCGGAGCACAGCTGCTTTTTCATTTTGACACGGCTCTCCCCGTTGCAAGGCTTGCCATAGATCCTCCAGGGCTGCTGTTGCTTGTTGCTGCCAGGGATGGAAATCAGGAAGATGCAGTTGGGCAAATTTCAGATAACCAGCAAGAGGTGTTATTTCTTGGGCCCGTTGTTGCCGCTCGGTTATTATCTTGAGCAAATCTTGGGCTTGACGCTGTTCTTCAATCTCTGCAATCGAATAACGGAAATTGCGAAGCTTCGCCGGTGTGTCAAAAATAAGAAGCTTCTCCAAAAACTCCTGGAATTTTAAGAGTATTTCTGTATAAGTTGCTTGTTCACTTTTGGTCAAAAGCGATTCTTCCCAGGTTGGGATCCCAGAACGTACGATCTGGAGAACAGAAATGGTTTTTTCTAATAAATAATTGGTTTTGCGGTGAAGTTCTCTTATTCCCTCCTCCAAAGCTCTTTCCTGCAAGAGACCGGGGGCAATCCCCATGAAATCAAAGAGCGCTTTTAACTCTGGTAACGGCAAGCCACTGGGACGTTTAATATGGCTGAAGGCTTTCACTTCATTGAGTGGTAATTTGATTAACTGGTCGAATTTCATCGCATCATAAGAAGTTCCATTGATTGTTACCACGATATCTCCGTTATAGACCAGCGCCGCTAATAATACCACTAATAACTCCGGTTCCATGGCAAATTCCTGGGTTAGCTCCAGATCTTCCGTTCCTTGGCAGGTATAGAGGGTCGCAATCAATTCCGCACGGTTGACAACCTGCCCTTTTCCCTTCTCCTCCAGCTTGTTCAAGATCCACCTGGCATAACCGGATCTCCCCACATTAAGCTTCTCGTCTTCCATTAAGACCAAACCGTGCAAAATAGCCAGGCCGTTCCGGGTAGTCTCTCCGGTAATACTCCGCAATGCATCTTGAACATAACCGGTGAGATTTTCCCTTGTCATCGGGGTAAGCAAGCGAATAAAATGGGGGTAATCAGGATACTTTTCCCGGAACCATCCGGCCAAACAATTGGCGGCCACATGGTCAATAATCTCCATAGTACTAGCTTGAGGCGGAAGATTCATAATCCATTCTTTAACCGGTTTCCCCGTCCCCTGATAAACGACTTCAAAGGCCTCCTGGATATTTTCCCGGAGCCACTTATTGACTAACCGCAAATACTCTTTGGCCTTATCCTCATAAAGCTTTTTTGTTCCGGCCGGCGCCACCATACTTAACTCTTCAGCGCCCGCATAGAGTGCTAAATACCGGTCAAAGGATGCATCTTTCCGTTTCAGCCGGAAGAAGACCTCATCGGGTTTTTTTTCGTTTTTAAATTTGGGCGGATCATAAGGCTGCAAGAAGTAAATATAAAAATCCCGCGGCGGCTGAGCAGTGGACCGTTCATTCGGCGCGCCAAAAAAGAGATACCCCTGACGGGTGACTTTCGCGTCCCACCACGGCAGCTCATGGGCCCAGATTCGATAATTGGTCACATAAGAATTGTTCAGGGCTTTCTCCAGAACTTGGGACAAAGCGTTAAAGTAGTAACGATCCAAAGTGTTACCGTCCAAACTCTCCGCTTTATGCTGGATCAGATCATCCACCGGCGTATCTTTCTTCAGGTCTAAGTAATACTGGCCATTTTCCTCGCTGAAAGAAATATACTGCCAGCTTACCGTCTTTAAAATCTCTTTCAACACCGCCTCGATCGTTGAGCGTAAAAATTCACTGTCCTCTTCCGGTAAGGTAATGTGTAAAAAGAGGGCATCTCTGAGCTCTTCCGCAGTCATCCCCAACGGGCTGTAAATATCGCCAGTCGTTAGCCGGTGAACAGCCAAGGCATGCACGATCCGTAAAGCCATCGGCTTGTACTGGTTTTTCGTCATGGCATTTTGGATCCGATCTTTTAAGACTTTAACCTTTGACATAACCTCGCGAATATCCGGTATTGTTCGGAGGCTCGGCTCTTCTTCAATATATGGCCAGTAACTATCGAAAGAGATGACGCCCGGTTGATCAGCCGGTACTTCCTGGTCTAAAAGCTTCCTCATTTCTTGGCTGATCGTAGTCAAAATCACCCTTTTCTCCGCCACGGTTACCTTTTCAAAAGTGCTAAGGTAAGCCGGATAAATCGGAAATAACTCTACAAACTCATCCATACGCTCGCTTAGCTTTTCGTAAAGGGGAGTAAAATTAAACAAATGTTCCCGGATTAATGCTTTTTGCCGGGAGTTTTTCTTTAAGAGCCGCTGCGAGACCACATAGGCGATGTCCTCCCTGACAATCAGCACCTGTTCAAAACGCTCTTTTACCCTACGCAGCTGTTGCGCGACAAATTGAAACTTCGGGTTATCAAAGAGCATCTCCTGGACACCGGCCATAAAACGAAACCGTGAATTGCGGCAAAACTCCCCTATTTCACGGAGAAAGCCCAGATCGAGTATGACTTCTTGGTCTTTTCGCCCCCGCAAATAGTCCAGCAGTTCATCTACGACCAATAACAACCCCTGATCCGGGAAGACTTCGTGGAATTTACCCATCATCGCCGTCAAGGCATCTTTATTGTTCCGCACTTGATCCATGGGAGGAAATCGGTAATCAACACCCAATTCGGCCAGATTATCCTCTAATGCACCGCAAATAATATCCCGCAAGGGCATTGTAGAAGAACCAATTTCTATTCTGATGACTTTAAACTTCCCTTCGATCGCCTGGGCTTTTTGGGCTACTTTTTCGTTATTAAGCCGTTGGCTTACCCCTTCAAACTCGGCAATCGTAGAAATCACACTCATCAGATGAGATTTCCCGGTACCATAATTACCGACAATCAAAAGCCCTTTGTTATCGGCAAAATGATCGAACTGTAACTGCTCGATGATAATCTCATTAATCGCTTCCGCCATCCGGTCCGAGATCACGTAGGTATCCACGAGTTTCAAGGCATAATCCCGGTCTTTTACATCCCGGATCTGGATGACCGATTCGATTGGTTCAAATTGAATTAGTTCATTATACTTCACTGAACTTCCCTCCCCTTATTCCTTTAGGGTGATGACCTTCGCTTCAATATCTTTATATTCTCGATATTCCGGATGCCCAAATTCGGCATAAGTGAGTACTCCGTTCTTAAATTTACCACTCCAGGAAATAATCAAAACCTTATTGCGGCTCAAGTTTAGAAAGAGTCTAATCGGATCCAGTTGTAATGTCGGGTGGAACAAAAGTTCAATGTGGTTGAAATAGATCTTGTCGCTCTTACATTCCCTGATGATCTCCGCCACAATCTCGCCAGCGCGTCGGCTCCGACGGCTGCTTGGCACTTTTAGCAGAGCTTTACTTAACTCTAGATTCAGATTGATCGTTGGTATTCCTAAAGACGTCATACAATCGGACAATGCGTCACTGTTTCCGTTGCAAATAATTAGAAGTTTATGATAACTCCTCTGCAGTTCATTTATTTCCTTCTGTAAAAATACTTCATATGGTGGTGACAGCTTCATCTTCTCACCCTCGTTTGAATGCATTCCCCTTAATTTTAAAACGTGATAGGGTTCATTCTAGCAGAAACAAATTAGTTCTTTTATACAAACCAGAAACCCCTTACTTAATACGCCTTCATTTCGTCTTCAGTTTGCCAATAGCTTTCACATTCTGGAAAATCCAAAAAAAAACACCATTTAAAGTTTTATTCGTTAAAAAACGACGAAACCCTGCAGTTACTGATGCCAGCAAAAGGTATACTATTTTTATTTTTATATTTAGTTGCAAAGAACTAAACCAACAGGGTTTTGGAATACAAACAAAATACCCGGTATTTGGGCTTCCCTCGGTAAAACGGACACCGGATTAAGCGCTTAATCTAAATTTTTCAAAGTTTTCTGGGGACATATATCCAATTGACGAATGGGAACGTTTTCGGTTGTAATCAATCTCGATGTATTCGAATATTTCCCGTTTAGCTTGTGCCCTGGTCAGGAAAACCCGGTCATTAATACATTCGATCTTTAGTGTGCTGAAAAAGCTTTCAGCTGGGGAGCTATCCCAACAGTCGCCCTTACGGCTCATAGAACAGACAAGATGATTGTGTTGTAAAAGCCTTCTGTAAGAATTACAGGCATATTGAATACCTCGATCGGAATGATGGATAAGACCCTTTCGGGGTTGCCGATTACGAATCGCCATCTGCAGTGCATCAACAGCTATTGAGGAGCTTAACGAATTAGACATCGACCAGCCAACAATTTTTCTAGAGTATAAATCCATGACGATTGCTAAGTAAAGCCAACCTTCCATGGTTCTGATGTGTGTAATATCAGAGACCCATACTTGATTTGGAGCATCCACTTGAAAATTACGGTTCAAAAGGTTTGGCGCAATTGGATAATCATGTTTTGAGTCAGTCGTTTTCCTGTATTTACTTTTTTCTCGGGCTCTTAGTCCCATCTGACGCATGAGAGTTTCAACCTTGGATTTACCACACTTAATTCCTTGTTTTTGCAGTTCATTATGGATACGAGGACTGCCATACCGTCCTTTATGCTGATAAAAGAGCTTCGTGATTGTTACAGCTAATTCTCGATTGCGTTTACTACGGGGGCTTTCACCACGGTTCAGCCAATCATAATATCCACTACGCGAGACTTTCAAAAAGCGGCACATCTTCCCAATGCTGTAGTTTACAGCAAGCTCGCGTATGATTTGATATTTTATTTCTGGGGTTGTGAGAAGATGGCCACCGCTTTTTTTAAGATATCACGCTCCATCTTTACCGTATACAATTCTTCTTCGAGTTTACGAATCTTTTCTTCTAACTCGGTTCCTTGTGGACGTTTCCCTCGGCCTGGAAAGCTTTTATCGCCAAATTCTCGTAGCTCGCGTCTCCATCGCCAGAGCATGTTTTCGGAGATTCCAAGGTCTTGAGCTATCTCTCTAACCGATTTGTCGGAGGTTTCTGATAAAAGTACTGCCTGTTCTTTAAACTCTTTAGAATACACTCTCCGTTTTTGTCCCATTTACACTCAGTTCCTTCTGAATCATTTTACCTCTTAACTGAGTGTCCGGCAAACCGAGGGAACCTCATTTGTCACGAAACAAGTATTCGAGTGCTAGCATCCCTTATTCAGGAATATGTTGAGCGTTAATCACCAATACCAAAAGGAGAAAGAGTTATCCAAGGGAAGTTGTTGCTCAGTTTTACGGTACATACTAGTTACTCCAAGTGCAAGGATTGAATATTTCTCGCTTTCCTTGCACTCTTTTGTAATAAAATAAATAGGCAATTCCTCAAATTTTACAATGGTTTGGGACTTTTTCAGTAAACCCTAAGTGAGTCTTTTTTATTTTAGTCTTTGATACTTTAAAGCCTAAAAGAATTAATGTTCGAGTTGTTTGCATAAAGTTTAACTTTGTGAAAAATGGTAATGATTCGTGCAGTTGTTTGGAAGATTTATCAATGAAGGCAAACACTATTTCGTAATCTCTTGGCGTAGGTTTTGCATCGGGAAAGAACCGTTCCATTTTCATCTTTTTAATATTATTATGTTGGCGAACTTTCTCCCGGAATTTTCTATCCTGTAGGAAACTTTCCGCCGAAATTCTCGCCTGTGCAAATAAGTGACTCAAGGTAGAAGAACTTTTTTTCGGTTTCACATGAATAAATTGCCCTTCTCCAGTAAATAAGTCGCAGAGCTCAATTTTGTCCCTAGCACTATCGCATGGTATTAGTTCTCTATCCATAAGAATAATGTTATCAATACTTTCTGCAACACGTTTATTATATTCAGTCTCACTTTCATTTGCTTGACAATTAGGTAATGTTATCTCGAAATCCGGAATATCATTCTTTATAAAATCCGTAACCATTTTTGCAAAGTCAGTCTGAATATTAAACCATTTTCCCATTGTCAATACGTATAATTCTTGATTAATATATGTTTCGAACACTATGCAATCATATAATTTCCACATAGGAATCAAATTTTCTTCTGTAGCTATTTTTACCAATACTTTAGTTTTCTTCAATTTAGTTAGGTCAAGCTTTTCTAATTGAACTGAATTAATAAAATCCTCTATTTGTAAATCAGGGAAGATATCATCATTTCTTTTATATGTGGAATATTTAAACCCTTCCAGCGATCCCCACTCTACTATTTCAGGCGGCGCAAGGTGTATATTTTCAAAATTTTTAGTTTTTATTGTTTCAATTAGAGACACGTTAAGTTGTTTCAAAATTACAGGGTCTCTTACTTCAGATAAGTTATCAATCCAAGGAAAATTTTCCTTATATTTCTCGCTACAATAAGCAGTCAATAATTTTCTTAACTTTTCCTCTAAATCACGAAAACGCATTTTAGAATTAAGAACAAGAGCATCTTTTCCAGTTATTTTTACTCCTAATGTTTTATCCGATGGTTCTCCAGTAACTGCGCACATTAAGTCACTTAGGATATTAAGACCAAAAGCATCCATAGAAGAACTTTTACTTGTTTGCTTTCTTGTTTGAACCGTAAGTTCTTCAATATTTGCAATATCTATACTTCTAAGCTTCAATGGGTCAACAGAGTTGATAGTAACTTTAAATCCAAATCCACGTTCATAACAATCATCTCTTAGCATATGTTGTCCATAACCAAAAGTTATTGCAAACATTTTATCTTCTAAATTAATAAATAGAAGAGCCCTTGTAGAAGTATTACTGATAGCCTTAATTTCTTGGTTACTTCCTTCTTGCAAAAAAGAGAGCCATGTAGGTTGTTTTACTTTCACTTCACCTATGATAATTGCACCAGTTAGATTTAATTCTTGCGCTAAGTCGTAGTTATCATAGTGGCTAATATTTTCTTTTAAACACTCTCTCCAACTACGAAATTCCGGTTTAATTAAAAACACCACCAATTGACGAGATTTTGGTTTGTATTTGGCAAGTAGAAAATCTAGCATTCGGCAACTAATTTTTCTAGCACCCTCATTTCCATAATTAGCAATTAATGGTAGAGTGTTTCAGCCGGTAACTGGTACCCGTAAAAACCAGCAAATGGCTATGGTGGACAAGTCGATCGATTAAAGCAGTGGTTAGTTTTTCATCATAGAAGATCCCATTCCATTTGCTGAATTCGATGTTGGTGGTGATAATCACGCTCCTTTGCTCATAACATTCGGAGATTACTTGGAAAAGTAATTGGGCTCCTAATTTTTCGAAAGGGATATAGCCCCATTCGTCACAGATTAAAAGGTCTGTTTTCTCTAATTGCCGAAAAACCTTTTTGATATTGCCGGCAGCTTTAGCTTCCAGTAACAGGTTAACCAATGTGGCTGTGCGGAAAAACTTGACCCTTTTTCCGCTATTACAAGCCTCTATGCCAATAGCAGTAGCTAAATGGGTCTTGCCGGTGCCGGGTGGTCCATAAAGAATTAAGTTTTCTCTGTTTCCAATAAAAGCCCCGGTTTTAAGTGATTCCATCTCCAAGCTATTCGGAATTTGAATCTCAGCAAAGGAGTACCCGGCAAAGGTCTTAATTACCGGGAAACCAGCTTGTTTTAGTAATCGATTTTTCCTATGTATAGCTCTACGTTCAACCTCCATTTGGAGCAGTTTTAATAAAAACTGCTCATGAGTATCGGCTTCGATGGTTGGGTAATTTTCCACAAACCCTTGACCTAAGCGGAGCTCTCGACAATACTTGGCAATTATTTCTTGCATGATACCGCTCCTTTCATTAAGAGTAGATCATAAAGCGCGGTATCGGTCGTAAAGGCCGGAAGTTGAGGCGTACTCTCTTTTAGCGTTAGCTCAGGCAGTTCAATTGTGGGATTGTTCATCCGGTAAAAGGTAAGCCAGATACTGTCCGGGTCGGATACTCCTTGGTCTAATGCCTGTTCAAAGGCGGAAGTTGCTGTTTCCAGATCTGTTTCTTCCACCATTTTGCGCAGGATGTTTAAAGAGGCCTTCTTCTGCGGGTAATGGCATTGCGCAAAGTATTCTTGGAGAATCTCCGGTAACTGATGAAAGAAAGCCGTGTATTTTAAGGCTGTAGGTCGTTTTGCCATCAGCTGTAGATAGGGGACCCAGTTCATTGCTTCTTGTTTTTTGCCGTATAAGCGCTGATGTCTGATGACTTCGTGCCAATCTTCATCCATGACGATAATTTCCTGGGCGGTGGCTCTTATCCATAATTGTTTGCCGGCAAAGATGGGCGATGTTGAATACTGTTTGTTGTCAAATCTAACCTTGGCATATTTATCAGCTTTGACTTTTTCGTACCGGCCGATTTCAAACGGAGTTTCCGGTAAATTATGCATCACCGCTAGATCTTCGGCAAACAGATCGGCAATCAATTTTCCTTTTTTGTAATGCTTCCGCTGCATGTCCTGGACAGCCTTTTCGAGGAGGTCTTTATTAAACTCCTCAAGATCTTTGAACTCGGGAACTGGCACAAAAAAGTTCCGGCGGCTGTAACCGACTTTGTTCTCCACATGCCCTTTTTCTTGAGCGCGCGCTGGATTGCAAAAGTTCGTTTTAAAGCCATAATGCAGGGCGAATCGTTTAAAGTTTTCTGTTATTTCTCGTTTGCCGTATTCTAAGACCTTTTTTACGATGGTTGGCGGGTTATCAAACAAAATACCTCCCGGTATTTTACCTATATATTCAAAGATGTTCTTTAACCCGGTTTCGAGACATTCCAGGTTTTGGCCTTTGAAAACCTGCGTAAACCCGGCGTTGCTGTAGGGGAAAGAGAGTGTTAGATACAACCCGGTAAATCTTTCACCGTTTTCAATGAAATCAGCCTCCCCGAAATCCGCCTGGGCTTTCCCAGGAGAATGTTCAAGAGGAATAGAGCAATCATTATTGGTATATAACTCTTTTTTCTTAGCCGATACATAGTATCTCACTGTACGCTCAGAGACCTTGAATCCTATGCCATACATCTCTTGCAAGCGGTCATATACTCGTTTGGCGGTATGTCTTTGCTTTGGTCTTTCTTTTAAATCATTGGTTAGCCATTCATCAATTATTGCCTTGTAGGGATCGAGCTTACTTTTTCGCCTTTGCTTGCGGCGAGCGATGTTGAAATCTTGTTTTTCGGCATATTTTTTTACGGTTTCGAAAGCATGTCCGGTCTCTCTTGCGATTTCCCTTAAAGATTGGCCTTTCCTATCACACAAATATTTGATATGATTGATTTCGTCCATTGTCAACATCCTTTCTTTACCCCCCTAATTTGTGTGATGGCTAATTAGAAGGGTAATCTTTTTTGAGGGTGCTGGCAATGGATTTTTCCATTTTTCTGCTAGACTTCTATCTTGCCATTTGCTCTATTTCTATTTTGCCATAAACATTTTGGTTTTCCCATAACGGAATATCCCTTTCCTTAATATATAATATTTTTGATAATAAACAATTTAATGGATAATTATTTTATCTCTATCTACTCTTCAGATGTCACTTAGGTATGGCAGTTAGCAGATTACCAGTTTCTCTAATAACCAGCCAATGTTACCAGGTTAACATGTGGACTTTATACTGCTATTATGTAAATATTCTATTAATAACTGCAAAACCCTTTTATCAGCATCATAACAAAGTAGAGGTAACAACTGTTTATCACCAAACAAAAGCGGCTCCCGACTTTATTCCTTCAACCCCCTACGGCAATCAGCCGCACCACACCGGGCCCCGTAAACCACATGCAAAAACACAGTTAAAGACGGAACAAAATTTATGTATACCGCCGATTTTATCCACACCGAGCAGGCCGGGTACAACCAGGTCTTAGGCTTTGGGAATATGCTGGAAAACCACTTTGAGTTTATGAAAACCCGATCATCGTCGAGTATTATTTCCCCGGACTTGATCCGGTTTACGAAGGAATGGACTGGCAAAGCCTGCGTTTGGTATTTGAGGAATATGAAGCTGAATGGCACTTAACCGGGATTATCCATAACCAGTGGACGATATAATTAACGCAAATTCAAAGCCTCCGGCCGTTCCCACCCCAGAAGGTTTAGTCCATCCCAAAAAAGCGGTTGGCCTCCGCCACCAGTTCTTGGACAAAGGCCTCCCATTCGCTGGGTTCCATCTTTTTAACCTCCTTCAACTGCAGGCAGAAGTTTTTCCATTTTGGATTCCGCCACAAGTTCGAGGTGTATTTTACCGTATAATGCCGGGGGTCGTCCTTCGCCAGCCAAATGTAGCCCCGCGCCCCCAATAACTTAGCCAGAAACCCTTGCGTCCGGTGTTCGTATTTCCGGCACGGAATACCGTTGATCGTTTCCTCCCCGGCATACTTGATGATCATCTCACCAGATTTGAAGACAAAGGTATTACCAACCACAAACTCATTGACGCCGTCTTTAAGATGCCTCAGGGCAAATTGGAGGTCAAAGTGGAAAAAGGAATATTCATAAAAAGGCTCCCGCTCGTATTGAAGAGTATGCGTCTTCGTCACCGGCTTTCCCCGCCGGTTGTTTTGGGTTGCTTTAGTCACAAAAACATTCCTTGTAAAATCAATCTGTCCGATGGTCTCAATCTCCTCACGAGGGCGGGTCAGGTCCTTTAAAGGATTATAGGCATGAAGACCCTCCACCATCATGTAATCCCAATTGAATTTACCTTCCACAATAATGACCCGGTCCAAGATTTGCCGGTAATCCTTATAAACCACAATCGTATCCAGGGATTTTACATAAACATAAGTATCCATCGGGTGTTTCCCTTTCTGATCCGATGCAACATAATGATACATGCTGCCCACGTCCATCCGCGACGGGTCGAATTGGAAACAATCAGTCCCCCCATCCTGGGGCGCAGCAAAAACAGTCGCGCCGAAGATTAACAACACCAAGAAAAGGGTCATCACTCTCCTCTTTATTCTCATTGCAAACTCCTCCTTAAAATTTAAATAGTTTTTTATTCCTGTTGTATAATATTTTTCTGATTTCAGTAGAAAAACGATGGTTCATCCCCTCGCTGCTCCCAAAGGCCAGGACATGAACATATGGTAATAGTTTGAATATTTTCTACATTAGTAAAAATTTCCCTGCTTTTGGTAAGAGGAGCATCGGCAGTTCCAAAGCCACCTTAACCAAGATGACACTAAGCAGCGTATCGATCAGGCCCAGCTTCTGCCGGACACAATACACGGCAATCAGCCGCACCACACCGGGCCCCGTAAACCACATGCAAAAACACAGTTAAAGACGGAACAAAATACTGCCGTTCATCGTCATTAACATATGTAACAGTCATTAAAGCAAGAAAGAAGTGATACGATGAAAAATAAGTCCCTGAGCGTTACTTTTATTCTCACCGGAATAATCGTCCTTTTCCTCGCCCTTTTCTTAGGCCAAACATTCAAGCAAAGCGGTCCATTTACCCCTCCCGCGAAAGCGGAGCAGCCGAACTTCGCAGAGGAGCTGTTGGCGACCAGCGGTAATTGCCGGATTACAGAGGACAAGGTAATCTTCGATTTTGCATTAACCAACCACTCCAGTGAGGTAATGGAACTGCCCTTTGGCTCGGGGCAGCAGTTTGAGTTGGTGGTCAAAGACGAAAAGGGTAAAGAAGTCTACCGGTATTCCGACGGTAAATTCTTTACCATGGCCATAGTCTATAAACAGCTTAAACCGGGAGAATCCTTGCGCTGGCAAGACCAATGGGATCTACGGGATAAAGAAGGAAACGTGGTAAATCCGGGGCGTTACCGGGCGGAGATCGAGATCATGGTCATCCCGGAGGAAGACGGGGTTAAAATTGAGGATCATCAGTTAAGAACCACCATCGAATTTACCCTTCCGGAACGTCAACAAGTGGATACGCCGGGAAGCAAAGAGCAGAACGCTGAGGAAATCGGTCGGGAAGAGTCGCCGGTGGCATCAGGTGATAAAGAAAAAGGAATCATCCCAAGCAGTGAGGCCAAAGCAATCATCGCCGACGTGGCCCATGCGGTCATGCAGGCGCTCCGCACCAAGGATGCGGAAAAACTGGCGCAATATGTTCATCCGGTCAAAGGGGTCCGGTTCACTCCGTACACCTACGTTGATACCGGGCGGGATCTGGTCTTTACCACGGATGAAATAAGGAATTTCTTTAATAACCAGCAACGCTACCTTTGGGGTTATTATGACGGCAGCGGTGAGGAGATCCTTTTAACCCCCAGCGAATATTACGCCAAATTTGTATACTCCGCCGATTTTATCAACGCCGAACAGATCGGCTACAACCAAGTCTTAGGCTTTGGGAATATGCTGGAAAACCAATTTGAGGTTTATGACAATCCCATCATTGTCGAGTATTTCTTTTCTGGGTTTGATCCGGTTTACGAAGGAATGGACTGGCAAAGCCTTCGTTTGGTATTTGAGGAATATGAAAATGCATGGCGCTTAACCGGAATTATCCATAACCAGTGGACGATCTGAGCGGATAACCGCGGGCCCTCGGTAAGGTATAAGATTAAAAAAGCGCAGTTTCGGCCCCTATCCCTGCAGGGATTTCGGCCACCGAACCTGCGCTTTTTTTGCTCTTGGCCGCATTTCCAATTGCCGGCCCGTGTAGGGAGCCAAATTCCCACCGCATACGCTTTCATTTATTCCTTTAACCCACCAAAGGAGATTTGCATCAGCGTTTTTTGGGAAAAGACAAAGAACAAGATGACCGGAATCATATAAAACAGTCCTGTAGCGCACAGCAGGTTGTAGTTTAACATTCGAAAGTCGCCAATCAGGTTTTTCAAGTAAACCGCCAAAGTGTAATTGGCCGGCGAATAAATAAAGGTATAGACGTAAATAAACTCCGACCAACCCGATATGAAGGAGAAGATGGCGATGGCGGCCAGGCCCGTTTTCATTTGCGGGAGAATCACCTTCCACCAGGCCTGAAAACGGTTGCAACCGTCAAGGTAAGCCGCCCATTCGGTATCCAACGGGATATTGTCGAAAAAACCTTTGATAATCCATGTGGCCATCGGCAGCTCCAAGGCCACCTTGACCAGGATGACCCCCAGCAGTGTATCGATCAGACCCAGTTTCTGCAGGACAAAATACATGGCAATCAGCAGCGCCACGCCGGGAAAAGCGTGTAAAAAGATGGTGGACTTCAATAAAAAACTTTTTCCGGTGAAGTTAATTCTCGACAACGCATAGCCGGTCAAAGACGCGATCAACACGACCAATACGGTGATGCCACCGGCCAGCAAAACAGTATTGCCAACAATCGGCCAGACGCTTGGAAAGACATTGGCCCCAATTTTGACCTTGCGTCACAAAAAACTCCAGTTTTCAAGGGTGAAGCGCTGGGGAATCAGTCCCCAATAAACCCCTTTGGCCAGAGAATTTAATAATAGCCATAAATAAGGGAGGAGGATGGGCAAAGTAATTATGGTCATGATCGCAACCACCAGTTTTTCTTTGACCGCGCTCCGTTTTCCTTTCAATTTTGCAACGCCTCCTTCTTCGTATAGCCTGTTATGCGTTAAGTCTTGACGGATCCATCATGCGGTCAAACCCAAATACCTTTAGCATAAACGTGGTTACTAATATCCCGATGAGGACCAGGATCACCGCCAAAGCTGCCCCGTAGCCAAATTCCAAGTTCGAAAAGGCCTTATGGTACGAGTAAAGGGACAAGACTTCACTGTTAAACAACGGCCCGCCGTCGGTGATTAACATGATGTATTCGTAAGAGGTGATCAGGGACAAAATCTGCCAAACCGTTAAAAACATCAACGGCCACTTGACCAACGGTAGAATTATGTGGCGGATGATCTTGAAATCCCCGGCCCCGTCGATCATCGCCGCCTTGTATAGTTCATCCGGAATCGATTTAATGGCCGAAGAAAAAATCACCATCCCCAGGGAAACCCCGATTAGGCCGTTGGCCAGAATCACGGTGGGCATTGGGTTATTAAGAATCCAATTCTGGGGCGGCCGGCCAAAGGCCCCCACAATGACATTCAGCATCCCTTTCTCCGTGGGGTCTAAAAACCACAACCAGAGCAAGGCATAGATAACCGGCGGCGTCATTCTGGGCAAGAGCCAAAGCGTCCGAAAGAACAAACCGATATTTTCATTTTTAATGAAATAAGTGGTGAGCAACGCCAGGATAAAACCGAACCCGACGTTAAGCAAACAGGTGAAAAAGACGTAAACCAAGGTATTATGCAAAATCTGCGGCAGCACGGAGTCGCTGAGAATACGGGCGAAATTCTTCAGCCCGACAAAATTAAAGCGCATAGTAAAGTCCATCCCGGTCCCGGATAACACGGCAGTTAACAGAACCGGGACCAAATAAAAGAGAAAGACCAGGATGATAAACGGGGCAATAAAGGGAGCGCTCCGCAAAGACTGCATTAGCTTGGGTGACATTAGTGTTTTGTTGGTTGGCTTTCCCATGCTTCTTCCCCCTTTATCAAGTCATCGTTAAAAACGACGAGAGGCCGAAAGTGAGCCTCCCGCCGCTACAGGCATGTTCTATTATGATCTATTCCAAAATGAGCAATTGATCCCCGAGGTCATGCTTGAGTTGCTCCTCCATCCAGCCCACCGCTTCCTCCGGGGTTTGCTGCCCCAGTTCCACCGCCTGCACCGCTTTATACAAAGCGGTCGTAAAATTGTTCCAACGCGGGGTGTTGGGCTGGGTCATCGTGTATTCCAGCATATAGGCAACGGATTTAAAAAACGCATTCTCTTTGTAGAGAGGCTGTTCCGCGGCGTCCGGACTGATCACCATATGCCCGCTGTTTACAGCATGGAGGGCGTTGTATTCCGGCTGCGAAGCCAGAGCGACCAGGGCAAAGGCCAAATCCGGGTGCTTGGTTTTGCTGTTAATCATATAGACAAAGGGATTGGTTAAGGTGACCGGGCGGCCCCCCTGTTCGACCGCGGGGAACAAGGCGTAACCCATGTTGGCAAACATGTAATCCTCGGTCAATTCCCCCAATGTGCTGTAGTAGGGCACCTGCTGGTACTCGCCCCAATGCCATGTCCCGCCAAGCCAGAAGAGGACATCCCCTTCGACCCAGACCTGGTGCAAATTCCGCCACTCCATAATGGTCATCCCTTCCGGGGTAATCTTCTCCTCCTGGGTGATACGGCGGAAGAAGGCCAATGCTTTGGTCAGTGCCTTTTTGTCAAGGACAATCTTGTCTGCCTCCGCATTATATACTTCACCACCGAAAGCCCGGAGAATCATGGTAAAGGCGGGACCGTTGGTCGGCCGGTGGTAGAAGCCCCAGTCCACCAGTTTTTGCTCCTGCGCCTGCTTACCCAGGGCGATCATATCCTCCAGGGTAAACTGGCCCTCTCTGATTTTTTCCGCCAGATCGGCAATTTCCTGTTCACGCCAGCCCATTTGGGCGAGGACATCCTTGCGGTAAAAAAGAACGCGCGCCTCCGCATCCTGCGGAACAGCGTAAATTCGCCCCTTATATTTCGCCGCCTCCCATAAATTATCATAAATCCCTTCTAGAAGGGAACCGAACTCCGAAGTTTTGATCAGCTCGTCCAAAGGCAAAGCATAATTGCCTTCGGCATAAAGCGCCACATTACTATGGGGCAGGGCAATGATATCCTCCGCATGCCCACTGTGCCAAGCCAAAAAGAACCGCCGGTTCGTTTCATTATCATCGGTCCCGCTGGAGTCGTGAATATGTTCGACCTTCACTCTTCTTTTGTCATTCTTCTGGGCCAACCAGCGATTCAACTCTTCCGCCGCCCGGACAAGATTTTGCCCGCGGGCCACATCAGCGGCCGAGCCTTTGGAACTAACGCGGATAATAACGGTTTCATACTCTTCCGAGGCAAAACCGACGATTGTCATTCCCAACACCAGCAAAAAGATGAAAAAAAGGTTTAAAGCTTTTTTCATCATTAAACCTCCCTCTATGATCTTCATTTTTCTCCTAAATTCTCACTTATTCACAATATTTCATTTATTAGAAATGAGTCTTTATGGGTAATATAAACAGGCATTCAATTATTAGGAAGTGCATGTGTATGCCGGTCGCAACCATACATTTTCACAATATTGCGGCCGTTATGATCCACATGTCTCCCTGGCGGCAAACCTCCCATATCTCACAGGGTCAATGCCCCAAATTCCTTCGTCCTGCCTACCCATGAGGTGGATGTCAGTCATGCTCCTATGCTGGGTCAGCGCCCTTATGGATTAATTCAACCTGACTATCCGGCTCATTTTGTCAAGGTTCTTCCAGTGGTCTAGGTAATACTAAGGTTAAGCCGCTACCGGCCTTTGAATGTCATTCATCATTTTCTGCGGGTCATATGCTACTTGCTTTTTCATTAGCGCAAAGATTATCCGGATTAGCTTACAGCAAAGTAAAATCAAGGATTGCTTCTTTTTTAGCGGGTTTTGGGCTCTGGTCGTATAGTATTGGTGTAACCTCCGGAACTCCGGATTCTTTGCCACCACAGGCATAATCCCTTGAAACAACAATGCTCTCAATCGTCTCCGGCCACGCTTGCTGATGGTTGTTTTACCTTTATGCTTGCCTGAGCTGTTCTCTCTAATGTTCAGGCCGGCCAGCTTCTGGATTTGCTTGGGATGGTCAAACCGGCTCAGGTCTCCTACCTCAGCCATGAATCCTGCCGCTGTAACAAGACCTATGCCTTTGATCTTAAGGACTTCTTTGATCCCTGGTATTTGGTATATCAGTTCTTCAACCAAGACCATTATCTCTTCAAGTTGCTGCTTCTTCATCTCATACTCGGCAAGCAGCATTCTCAGGCTGGTCTCGGCCGCGCGAAGACCTTCCCGTACCCCGACAGAGTTCTTAGCCGCTTCGACAAGGCGCATGGCTCTTTTTAGGCCTAGTGGCCGCAGTTTATCCTTTCGCCAGCGTGCAGCTATGCCGTCTACCCCTTTTTGCAACACCTTTTCGGGGGTAGGAAACTCCTTCAAGACGATTAGTGCGCCTTTACCTTCCCAGGCGCTAAATACTTTGCTGAATTCGGGAAAGTAAATGCTAAGCCAACGCTTTACTCGATTGCCAATCGCATTTAAACCCTGAACGATATGCCAACGGGTTTCCATTGCCGTCCGGAGTTCACTGTAGAGGCCTTCAGGCACATAGGGAACTTGGTACCTGCCGTCTTTCACCAGCATGGCTATGGTCTTGGGATCCTTACGGTCATTTTTGGTCGGATTGTTGTCGTCCAATTCTTTGCTCCGCTTGACATGGAACGGGTTAACCAATACGATTCGTATGCCCGAATCCTTAAGAAACTGGGCGAAGTTAAACCAATAATGCCCCGTGGGTTCCATCCCTACCATAACAGTATCCCTGTTGTATTTTCCTTTCAATTCATTCACCCAGAGCTTGAATAAACGGAATCCCTGGGCATCATTACTGATTCTTATTATCTTCCCAAGCTCAATTCCTCTGAAATCAAAAGCTCTGGCAAAGTGTGTCATGCTGGCTACGTCTACACCCACAATTAAAGTCTTCTCTGTGACTTGCGCAATCTTCTCATTTTGGCTATACTTCATATTGAGTACCTCCTCTGTTAGTCTTATTTTGTTAGGGGTAACTTGCTTACACCCAGTATTCTAACAGGAGGTACTCGTCTTTTCAAAGTTCATTTGATTTCAATACAGGAATGCTCCTTCTTTCTTCTTTGCTGATTTGGCTAAAAATTATCATGTGCTAAGAAAACCTCCTCTCACCTCCTTTTTATGATAATGTTTTTTATTTGAGATTGATTGAGAGCATATCACCTTTATTTACAGGTCTCCCTGATCATCAGCTTGGTCGGGAGCACGTTTTCCGCCGACACATCTGTCCTTCCCGCCATCAGCTCGTTCAAGATTTGAAAGGCTTTAACCCCCATTTCCGCTTTGGGGGCATAGATCGTTGACAAAGCGGGGATCATCAGTGCGGCCGCTTCGATATCATCAAAACCCATAATTTCGATGTCATCAGGAATCTTCAATCCGGTCTCATAAATCGCACGCATCGCCCCAATGGCCATCATATCACTGGCGGCAAAAACCGCGGAAGGAAACCGGCCGCTGGACAAGAGGCTTTTCGTTTTTTCATAACCGGTCAGATAAGTGGAAGGACCGAATTGGATCAGTTCCGGTTCCGGCTTAAGCCCCAATTCGGTGGTGGCGGCAATATAACCCTCATATCTTTTCAGCGACCAACGGACGGTCAATGGTCCACCCAGGTATAAGATCCGCTGATGGCCGTTGTGGATGATTCTTTTTACCCCTTCATAGACCCCCTGGAATTCATCAAAAACAATATAGGGGACTTCCGGATGATTGCTTACATTGTTTACTAACACCACCGGGATTTGTCTTTCTTGAAACCGGCGAAGGACACTCGTCCCCACCGTACTGATGAGGATGACCCCATCCACCCGCCGGTCAATCAAAGTGCGTGCGGTTGGGGTTTCGGTTTCGCCATCCGTTAAAACAAACGAGCCATAGTTGTTCTGTTTTGCCTCCTCGAGAATCGCCTCCACAATTGGTATGTGGAGAGAGTTTACCCCTTGTCGATCATGTTCGTTATGGACAATAACTCCGATATTGCCGGTCTTTTTGGTTTTAACCGCTCTCGCCAATAGATCCGGCGAATAATTCATTTCCTCCGCCAACTTAAGAATTCTTTGCCGGGTTTCCTCTTGGTGAACCGCTTTCCCCGAAAGCACCCGCGAAACGGTTGTTCTTGACACCCCGGCCGCTTTGGCGATATCATTCATCGTCACTTTCATCGGGTTACTCCATTCTGCACTGTACTCGATTACAGTCATATATACTCTCTTGTCCGTGAACATCCCTGCTTTTTTACCGTCTTTTTTCCATTTTTTAATGTTATCGTGTACATTATTTGCGCATCGTCACGATAAATCCGGTGAACACCACGCTATTTCCCGCCAACGGCAACTTCCACCACGAAGGAAGGAGCAAGGTATTTCCGTCTATTGCGAAGGAACCACGAAGCGCGGCCCAGCCAAGTTAGTGTAAAATTACTGTAGATTTTATGGAGGAGATATCTTTACAAAAAGAGAAGAGGAACCTCACATTCGGCAAGAATGAATACCCCCCGAAGGAGGTCGAGGTTCCTCATGGATTTAGTTCGTTTAGTAGAAGAAAAAATCCTTTCGGTTGTAGAAAGAATTTTTGCCGTATTAGATGGTAAAACCAACTATCATAGTTTTGAACTTCGATTAAAGAAAGAGCTTGATGGCCTGGGTTGCGATTTATTGGAATATGTCATCGAAGCCCTAAAGCAAAAGGTTGAAGAGGATGCAAAGCAAGACCCGAACTGGAAGCGCGTTCGAAAAGACGACCGGAAAGAGCTGTTAACCCTTTTTGGTCCGATCGTCTACCACCGAAGCTATTACCGACATAGAGAAAGCAAAGAATATGCCTACCTGGTTGACAAACAAATTGGTGTCACTCCCCACATGCGCGTAGGGGTAACTTTAAAGGCTGAACTTGCGGAAGCATCCACTGGAATGTCGTATGAAGCGGCCACTATCCACGCCAGCAAGGATAATCCCGTATTAAAGGTTAGCAGGCAAACAGTAGCGTTGTGCGTTAAAGAATTCAACCCTAAAATCGAACCATTACCGCAAGCCAAAAGACGTGTTTCCGAGTTATACATAGAAGCTGATGAAGACCACATCAAAGTTAAAGGGCGTAAAGGAGCGCAGGCCCGGTTGGTTTATGTCCACGAAGGAATCGAGGATTATCTTCGTCGTCGGTTAAAACGAGTGAAATATTTTACCAGCGTCAGAGAGAAACCGGAAGAACTATGGTGGAGAGTATTAGATTACCTTGAAGCCAATTATGAACTTTCAAGTATTAAGCGGATTTACCTATCTGGAGACGGGGCTCTTTGGATCCGCCAAGGGATAGAATACATACCTGGAGCCATCTTTATCGTAGACCGATTTCACCTGGCGAAATATATTCTAATGGCCACCGCTCATGCTCCGGAACTAAGAAAGCCGGTATACTGGGGGATTAAGTCATTAAACAAACAGAAAGTCCTGGCGCATCTTGATGAAGCTTTAAAGCGTGCTGAAGAACAGCCACGACAAAAAAGGATTATTGATACCATCAAATATGTGGAGCACAACTGGGATGGAATAGAAAACGCCGTGAAAAACCCCCATGTAAGCTGTAGCGCTGAGGGCCATGTTAGCCATATCTTGGCAGCCAGGCTCAGTAGTCGCCCAATGGCTTGGAGTCTACAAGGGGCGGAGAAAATGGCCAATATGCGAGTGGCCAAGGCCAATGGTGAGTCAATTAGCAAACAATACCTGGAGGTAAAAACCCCAACTCCAATTGTTGTTGAAATCAAGGATGTAATTCATAAAGAGCTCAAGCGCTTAAAGCAAATTAAAATATTGGGGAAAGGATATCACAATAATATTCCGCTTTTCAGCAGTGGTAGTAATCCAACAATAATTGCTTTAAAAGCTATAAATAAACAAAGTGCAGTTTGATGGCAAGATCATTGATGTGAGGTTCAAAAAAATCTACAGTGTCTTGACACTATCAAATTTTCGCTCCCACTTGACTTCTTTGTTCTTTTTATGATAGGATTATTAAAACACATTTCCTATAGCTGAAATTCCTTCTTATCCAGAGAGGCTGAGGGACGGGCCCGAAGAAGCCTCGGCAACCCGTTGAAAGCAACAGGGTGCCAATTCCCGCAGGGTGTGAAACCCTGAGAGATAAGAAGGGGACAGTTTTTAACGAACCCCTTCTTGGGTTCTTTTCTTTTATGTCATAATTTTTCGCGGTAATAATTAAATATTACCCATGGAACCGGAAGGAATAAACGACTGGAGGTGGATTTATTGGCCAATACGAAAACCTTTGAGGAAATTAACGAAAAAATAAAAAAAGGGAAAGTAACAGTAGTTACTGCCGAAGAAATTATCCCGATGGTAAAAGAAGAGGGAACGGCCGCGGTATTGGAGAAAGTGGATGTGGTCACCACTGCTACTTTTGGCGCAATGTGTTCCTCAGGAGCTTTTCTCAACTTCGGCCATGCCGACCCCCCGATCAAAATGTACAAAGTATGGTTAAATGACGTTCCGGCCTATACCGGCTTGGCAGCCGTCGACGCGTATTTGGGCGCCACCGAACCAGCGGAAGGATTAAATCTCTCTTATGGAGGCGCCCATGTTATAGAAGACCTGGTCGCCGGGAAGAAGGTCAAACTGCGGGCCATTGCTTACGGAACGGACTGTTATCCCCGGAAGAACATTGAAACCTGGGTGGGATTGGAAGATTTAAACCAGGCTTATCTTTTTAATCCAAGAAATGCCTACCAAAATTACGCGGTGGCGGTCAATTCCTCTGACAAACCCATTTATACTTATATGGGAACCCTCTTGCCCAATTTGGGCAATGCCACCTACAGCACGTCGGGGGAATTGAGTCCCTTGCTTAATGATCCCGATTTTCAAACCATCGGTATTGGAACAAGAATTTTTCTGGCCGGCGGGGAAGGCTATATTGCCTGGGAAGGAACCCAGCATAATCCGGGACAAAAAAGAAATAAACACGGAACGCCCGAAAATGCCGCCGGTACCCTGGCCGTCATCGGGGACCTGCGGGGAATGAAACGGGATTATCTGCGGGCCGCGGTTTTTCACCAATACGGTATCTCTTTATATGTGGGAATCGGGATCCCCATTCCGTTGTTGAACGAAGAAATAGTCTCCCGGGTGGCCGTAAGCAATCATGAGTTAACAACCACCGTTTTTGATTACGGAGTGCCAAGCAGAAACCGCCCGGCTTTGGGGACGGTAACTTATGCTGAATTAAGAAGCGGGAAAATCAAATTGAACGGCAAAACAATTCCGACTGCCCCCTTGTCCAGCCTGTACAAGGCACGGCAAATCGCCGCTGAACTGAAGGAAAAAATTCTTAACGGACAATTTTTCCTGACGGCCCCGGTGAAACAACTGCCGTTTCGCAGCGGTGTAAAACCCCTTCTTGAGCGTGAGGAGGTAGGAACATGATCAAAAAGCGGGTGGTTCTCACTTTTCCTTCCGAATTGTCGGAAAAACCCCTTACCTATCATTTAGTGAAAGATTTCGACCTGGCGATCAATATCTTAAAGGCAAAAATCACCCCCGGCGAGGAAGGGAAAATGGTTCTGGAACTTTCCAACGGTTCGGCGGAGATGATCCAGCAGGGCTTGGATTTCCTTATCCGGCAGGGAGTAAAAGTCGAGCCGCTAAGCAAAGAGCTGGTCCTTGCCGACGAAGAATGTATTCATTGCGGCGCCTGTACGGCTGTATGCCGTTCCGAGGCTTTGCAGATCGATCCTGAGTCGGCCCGCCTGGTCTTTGACCGGGAAAAATGTATAGTCTGCGAGCTTTGTGTTCCCTCTTGCCCGCTAGGGATTATTAAGGTGCTGTTTTAAGATGGAAGCGCCCGGCAAAAAAAGTGATGTCTACCGGACTTACCGCCGTCCCCGGCCGGGATATCATTGTTGCCGGATTGTGGTGGGAGAAACCGACCTCTGGCTGGAATCTTCCCGGGACTGCCGGGAGAAGGCGGAAAATGTCATCCGTGATCTCCGCCGCCGCCTAAAATCGTATATCTACCGCCATCCGGCTTTTCTTACCGCCCTCGAACCCTGGCCTGACAATCCCGGCGCCCCGGAATTGGTGAGAAGAATGATCACCGCCTCCCGCAAAGCGGGGGTCGGTCCTATGGCCGCAGTGGCGGGTGCCTTGGCGGAGATGCTTGGCGAGAGTTTATTGACCGCCGGGGTTGAGGAATTTTTTATTGAAAACGGCGGCGATCTTTTCTTTACCCGCCAAAAACCGAGAACAATTGCAGTTTATGCCGGCCGCTCCCCTTTTTCCTGGAAAGTGGGGTTAAAAGTACCGGCCGGGGGACCCTTGAGCATCTGCACTTCCTCCGGAACAGTCGGCCCTTCTTTGAGTATGGGAAAGGCCGATGCGGCGGTGGTTGTTTCCCCGGACGCCGCTTTGGCGGATGCGGTGGCCACCGCCGCCGGCAACCAGGTCCAAACCAGTTCCGACCTGGCGAAAACCGCCGAAAAAGTTGCTTCGGTTCCCGGTGTTTGGGGTGTCCTGTTAATCTGCGGTTCGAAGCTGGCGGCCTGGGGTGAAATCGAACTGGTTAGTTTGGTGGAATCAGAGCAATAAGTCAATAAAAAATTATTGGCCCGGACAAAAACTTTATTACAACTCTTGGCCGGTGGCGGGGGGAGAAAAAAACAGCCTGTCCGTACTCCCGGAGGAAGCGCCTTTTGGCGCGGCTTTGTTTTACTCTTTTACGGGAGTATTTTTTTTGCTTTTTTTTTATTTTTGGCATATTTCTTGTCGCAAACGAACACAATAAATACGTAACCCTATAATAAAAAGGGTAAAAGATTTATATGGAGGGATTATTATGGAAAGAAACGAAGGATTGGCCAAGAAAGATTTTCTTGATGACGGGGAAAACAAGGCTAGCCAGTTGGGGAAAACCAAGCCTCGTTACTCGGAAGATGAAAACGAGATGATTTTTGAAAACTGGTGGAACCCCAGGCTCCGCAAAGAACTCTCCCGGCGTTTCAACCGGAAGATCTCCGCTTTGCGCAGCCAATTCTGCCGGATCCTCAAGGAAAAAGGGATCTCCAACACGGATTATTACAAGATCATGCGCACAAAGTATCAAACCCATACCCCCAAAGAACTTCTGGCCGAGGATGAAGACCAATTGATATTGGAAATCTTCGCCAAACACCAGGTTCTGGGGGGAACACGCAACGAGGCATGTAATGAACTCCAACAGCTGTTAAGGAAAAAGATCAGCGAAGCAGCTTTAAAACTCCGTTTTTACCGGCTGGTACAAAAAAAAGGCCTCAGTGAAGAAGCCTTGATCGCCATTGGACGGGATGTCTTGAAACGGACCGGAATCAAAATCCCTGAAAGTCCTGTCCTGCAGGGAAAAGAAATCGTTTTGGAGACGACCGCCGAACCGTCTGCTTATGAACGCAAAAAAGAAGTTCAGGTCCCGGTAGTGACGGAAGAAGAAAAGGTCGAACTCTTCGCGGATGCCGCAGAAAAGAAAACCACCGGCCTGAGCCTTGTTCCGGAAACCGGCGAGAAAAAGAATGCTTTCCTTTATCAGCTTGCCCATCTACCCGAAGCCCTTCAAAAACTGGAGGAAAGGGTAAAAAAACTGGAAGAATCCCAACGGTACCAGCTGGATCTGAGAGGTTTTATCGAACATCTTCTCGCCGTGGAAAGAGACCTGAAAAAAGAAGAACAACTATTGAAAGACATTGACCGTCTCGTGGAAGAAAACCGCCTGCTGGAGGAGAAAGTAAACCAGGAACGGGAACGGTTGAGTAAAAGAAGCAAAGAGTTGTCGGAGATTTATGAGATCTTGAATTCCATGCTCAATGAGTTCATGCACCTGGAGAGTGTGGCCAAACTTGCTTCTCTGGGCGATTTCATCCATCGCCTGGAAATTACCGTCGACCAGTTTGGCAATGTCCTGAAAAGCCGTAAAGTATAAAAAAAACAAGTAAGGGGCCAGGGTACGCTCCATAACAAGCCTAAAATGACGGCCTAGCCGGTAAAAACCGGTGGTACCACCGGTTTTTACCGGCTAGGCCTTTGTTTGCCATTTTCACCGCCCGCTTTTGCCGGGAGCTAAATTTCTTCATCTTCATAAATGGGAGTGCCCTCTTCTTGAGCTTTCCGGCGGAACAGCTTTTCCAACCGGCGGGTATAAGGGCCCGGCGTCCCGGAACCGATGGTTCGCCCGTCGATCTCCACCACCGGAATAATTTCCGCGGCGGTGCCGGTAAGAAAACATTCATCCGCCACATAAAGATCGTAACGGGTCAGGAGCGTCTCCCTAACCGTCAAACCCAATTCGGGCGCCAGTTCCATCGCCACTTTTCTGGTGATCCCGGGCAAAGCGCCGTAAACGGTGGCCGGCGTTAAGAGATCATTTCCTTTGACAATAAAAATATTATCGCCGGTGCATTCGGCCACATACCCTTCCTGGTTGAGCATAATTGCCTCCGGCACACCGGCTAAATTGGCCTCGATCTTGGCCAACACATTGTTTAAGTAATTTAAGGATTTAATCATGGGGTTTACCGCTTCCGCCAGGTTTCTCCTGGTCGCCACAGTGACCACCCGCAGTCCTTTTTCATAAAACTCCGCCGGGTAGAGAACGATATTATCAGCAATAATAATAACAGTTGGACGGGAACATTTCTTGGGATCCAGTCCCAAGTCGCCGATGCCCCGGGTGACCACGGTTCTGATATAAGCATCACGCAATTTATTCCGGCGCAGGGTTTCCAGGTGGGCTTCTTTCATCTCTTCCTTGTTCAACGGTATCTCTAAAGCAATCACTTTGGCCGAATCATACAAGCGGTCGATATGCGCATCAAATTCAAAAATCCGGCCATTGTACGCCCTTGTTCCCTCAAAGACGCCGTCGCCGTATAACAAACCGTGATCAAAAACCGATATTTTCGCCTCTTCTTTTGGATAAAATTTGCCGTCAATATAAACTTCGATCCTCAAATAAATTCCTCCTTAGAAAACCGTATTATTACTATAGTACCATAAAAATCCGTACCGGACAAGTATATGCGCTTTTTTATCTGGCAACGCCGGAGTCTTTCCCCCGCCCGCGACGGGCACCGCCTGCCAATACTAAGAAAAACACCGGCGGAACTAAAGGGCCGGTGTCTCTCGTCTTGACCACAACTCCCTTTTAAACCTACGTCAGCGGGAATCGCTATCTTCTCCTCGCTTCCCGTAAAAGCAGTAATCTAAGAAGTTGCGCCACAGCTACGGCGGTGGCCGCCAGGTACGTCAAGGCGGCGGCACTTAGAACCTTCCGTGCTCCCTGGATTTCCCCGCCCCGGGAGAGATAACCGCCGTTTTCCAGCATCATTAACGCGCGTGAACTGGCGTTGAACTCAACGGGCAAAGTCAGGATTTGAAATAAAACCGCGGCCGTAAAGAGGATAATCCCCAGATCCATCAAACCGCGGGCGCCAAAAAGCAACCCCATGAAAAAGAGGGGAAAAGCCAGAGACGAACCGAAACTGGCGACCGGGAAAAAGGCGTTCCGGATATTGAGGGGGATATAGGAGCGGGCATGTTGAACGGCATGCCCGGTTTCATGGGCGGCTACCCCCAAGGCCGCTAAAGAGCGCCCTTGGTAAACTTCCGGGGAGAGCCGGATCACCTTTTGCCGCGGATCATAATGGTCGCCCAGGAGACCCCGGGTCATCTCCACCCCGACATCATACAGGTTGTTCTGATTCAGCAGTTCTCTTGCCACCTGGGCGCCGGTCATTCCGGAACTGGCTGGGACCCGCAGGTATTTTTCGAAAGTCCCTCTCACTTTCAACTGGGCATACATCGCCAGCATCAGGGCGGGAATCAACAGGACGAACGTGGGATCATAAAAAAACGGAAACACCAAATTCCTCCTCTCTCTCTATTCTCTATTATAACCTTGACAGTAACTGTCCAATTATTGAACCATAAGGCATTTCAGGATTTTCTTTTCTACCGCATAAATCCTTTCTATGGTGAAAAACGCGTAAGCAGGGGGAAAAGTTCCCGGTTCTAACCCAAAGAAGTTCCCGGCGGGACGGGACACCCGGCCAAAAAGTCCGCGGCCGGCAGCCGCCTTTTTCCGGCAAGTTGCAGTTCGGTCAGGAGAATCACGCCGTCTCCGGTCCGGACCGGCAAACCTTCATCCTCACCTTTCCGGTATTCTCCTGTAGTCCCCGGCTTTGCGTGCGCCAACTCCGGCCGGGGCCGGCCGGGTCTTGCCGCCCAAACCTTAAGCATTTTACCGGCCAACGATGTGCGCGCTCCGGGCCAGGGATCAAGAGCCCGGATCCGGTTGCATAACGACCGGGTAGAACCGGACCAGTCCAAAATAAAATCTTTTTCCTCCAATTTCGGGGCGTAGGTAGCAAGCCGTTCTTCTTGCGGGACAGGAACCAGTTCTCCTTTTTCCAGCAGGGAAAGGGTTTCCACCAGCAATTCCGCGCCTTCCCGGGCCAACCGGTCATGCAGGGACCCGGCGTTTTCCCACTCGCCAATGGCAACTTCCCGGGAGAGCAGGATCCCTCCCGTATCCAAGCCCTCATCCATCATCATGGTGGTAACTCCTGTTATGCTTTCGCCGTTAAGAAGAGCCGCCTGGATCGGCGCGGCGCCCCGATATTTGGGGAGCAGGGAAGCATGAAGATTGATACAGCCATACGGCGGGAACTCCAATAAGACCTTTGGTATTATCAGACCGTAGGCCACCACAACGATGGCATCGGGCCGGGCTTGCTGTAAAAAGGCCGTCACTTCCGGATCCGGCAAACGGACCGGTTGTAAAACCGGAAGGTTCTTTTCGAGGGCCAATTTTTTAACCGGCGACGGGCTGACCTTTAACCCCCGCCCCCGCGGCCGGTCCGGCCTGGTTACCACCCCGGTTACCCGGTGGGGGGACTCCAGGAGCCGGGCCAGGGAAATAAGGGCAAATTCCGGCGTCCCCATAAAAAGCAGTTTCATTTTTCCATCACATCTTCCTCATCCTTTTCCTCCCCGTCCTTCAGGTAATCAATAAAAAGAATGCCGTTTAAATGATCGATCTCGTGCTGTAGGGCCCGGGCCAGCAGTCCCTCGGCATTTACCCTTATCACCTGCCCGCCGGGGTTAAGCCCTTCCACAGTAACTTTCTCCGCCCTTGTTACGTAACCGGATTCCCCCGGAATACTCAAACATCCTTCTATATCCCGCTGTTTTCCGGCCGCGGCGACAATGACCGGGTTAATCAGGGAGAGCAGCCCGTCCCCTACATCCACTACGATTATTCTTTTGGAGATCCCGAGCTGGGGAGCGGCCAGTCCCACCCCGTTATTGGCATACATCGTCTCGGCCATATCCTTTATCAGGCTGCGGATTTCTTTGGAAATCTTCTTGACGGGACGGGCGGTCTCACGAAGAACAGGCTCCGGAACCGCCACAATTTTCCTGATCATTGCCCAACCTCCATTCATGGGCGCCTGCGGGCTTTTATCTTCCCGGGGCCGCCAATTACCACCGATTACAGCATCGAGTAGGGGTTTTCATCCACAATTACCCGTACATCCCGGGCCTTCTTGCGGTGCTGCTCCAGGACCCGGGGAAGCAAGAGAGACAAAGGTTTTAGGTCGGGAGCTTTCAGCAGTGTATGCCACCTGTACCTGTCCTGTATTTTCGCGATGATCGCCGGTTGCGGCCCGATGACCTCGGTTTTGGGGGCCTCAGGAAACTCCTGTCCGGCGCGGGCCAATTCCTTTTTGATCTCATTTGTTATTTCCCTGGCCGCCAGCGCCACGGCATCGGCTTTCACCCCGGAGTAGACCAGCCGCACCAAATAGGTAAAAGGGGGATATTTCCCCGCTTCCCGGAAACGCAATTCCCGCCGGTAAAACCCTTCCTCATCCCCGTGCCGGAGGCAGGAAATGCTGTAATGTCCGGGGTTAAAAGTCTGAATGATTACCGTTCCGGTTTTTTCTCCCCGCCCCGCCCGTCCGGCGGCCTGGGTCAACAATTGATGGGTCCGTTCGGCACAACGGAAATCCGGCAAGTTTAAAGCGGTATCGGCATTCACGATTCCGACCAGCGTGACACGGGGCAGATCCAGCCCCTTGGCCACCATCTGGGTTCCGACCAGGATGTCAATTTCTCCTCTCACCAGTTCCTGATAGATTTCTTCATGCCGTCCCTTGCGTCCGGTCGTGTCCACATCCATCCTTACCACCCGGGAACCGGGATAAAGCCGCTTCAGTTCTTCTTCCAAACGCTGGGTCCCGCGGCCGGCATACCTGACATGGTGGCCCCGGCACCGGGGACAAGTATCGGGCGGCCGTTTCCGGAGCCCGCAGTAATGACAGAGCAAAAGATTGGGCCGGTGGTAAGTGAGAGTCACATCACAAGAGGGACACTTTAAAACATGACCGCATTCACAACAAATTATAAAAGTAGCGTAGCCCCGGCGGTTCAGCAACAAAATAACCTGTTCTTCCCGGTCGAGGCGGCGGCTGATCTCTTCACGTAAAAGCGGCGACAAAACGGAAAGACGCTTGGCTTTAAACTCTTCGCGCAGGTCGACCAGTTTGATTTCGGGCATCGCCCGCCCCAATACGCGCCGGGGAAGGGTAATCCTTACCAGTTTACCGGTTTGCGCCTCCCGGTAACTCTCCAGGGACGGGGTGGCGCTTCCCAAAATCAAAACCCCGTTTACCCGTTGACAAATCTCTTTGGCTACCTCACGTGCATGATACCGTGGGGTTTCTTCCTGTTTGTATGTATATTCATGTTCTTCATCAAGGATAATCAACCCGGGTTCCGCCAAAGGGGCAAACAAGGCCGACCTGGCGCCGACCACGACCTTTACCTCGCCGCGCTTGACCCGCCACCATTGTTCAAACCGTTCCCCCAGGCCAAGGCCGCTATGGAAGACCGCGACCGTATCCCCAAAACGAGATCGAACTCTCTCCACGGTTTGCGGGGTTAAAGAAATCTCCGGCACCAGGTAATAAGCGCCTTTCCCCCTTTTTAGGGTTTCCTCAATCGCTCTTAGATAAACTTCGGTTTTTCCACTCCCGGTCACGCCGTGAAGAAGAAAAGCGGCGGGTTTCTCCCCTTCCAAGGCGGAGAAAATCAACGACAACGCTTTACGCTGGTCTTCGTTGAGAGAAGGAAGGGAAAGGGTCTTTTCCGGCATCCCGGAAAACGGATTGCGGCTCACTTTTTGCCACGAACATTCGATAATTCCCTTTTTCACCAGCGCCCGCAGAACGCTGTCGGTCACACCGGCGGCGGCTAAAATTTCGCCGGCCGGTACCGCCCTTCCTTCTTGGGCCTTCAAGTACCGGAAGACCTGTTGCTGTTTGGGAGTGAGTTTTATACCGGGTTCCCCGGTCTTTACCTTGTAGGTTTTAACTTTTCTAAATCCGGCTGCCGACTTTTTCGGAAACCATCCGGTTTTCACATATCCGGCCCGGAGCAAACGGTTCAACAACTGGTACTCTTCTCTTTCCAAAGCCGGCAGGGGTGTTGGTTCCCCGGTCAGTCCCTGGACTTTCGCCCAAAAATTCCGGCGGGTATTATCCGGCAACGGAAGGTTGTTGAGAAAATCTTCAATCTCCTTCATCCCAACCAATCTTTGCCAGCATTTTTCCGTCGCCACTTTCAACCCCGGCGGAAAAAACAGTTGTAATAAATCCATCCGCCGGCAAAAAAAACGTCCGGCCATCCAATCGATGAGGTCCAGTTGAAATTGGGAAAGCAGAGGTTCCTCATCCAACACCGCCAGCACCGGACGGACCTTCTCCGGGCATTCGGTCTCCGTTGTTTTTTTCCAGAGGACCGCTTCGGCTTTCCGGCCGCCAAAAGGGACCAGCAGCCGGGCGCCGGGCGACGGTTCCCATTCTTCCTCCCCGGGCAGAAGGTAATCATAAAAACAGTCGCCGGGCAACTGGGGTAAATTAACAACCACCCGGGCGTAACAGGGGGTCTTCATTCCTGTCTCACCGGGCTCCGCTGCTTTTTCGGGGACAGGCTGAGAACGGTGGTTAAAATTTCCTCCGCCAACGCTTCTTTGCTTAACAAGGGCAATTCTCTTATCCCCCCGTGGGAGATCAGGGTTGCCTTGTTGGTCGAGGTCTGAAAGCCGGCGCCTTCTTCCGTGATATCGTTGGCGACAACCAGATCGGCATGTTTACGCACCAGCTTTTCCCGAGCATTGGCGATGAGATTTTCCGTTTCCGCGGCAAAAATCACTAAAAGACGGTCGCCCTTTTGTTCGCCCACCGCCTGCGCCACATCGGGGTTTAATTGCAGCCGCAATTCCGGCCGGGAGGCGGCGTTTTTCTTAATTTTTTGGGCGGCCGTTTTCTCCGGCCGGAAATCAACCGGGGCTCCCGCCATAATGATAATATCGGCCGCCGGAAATTCCGCGATCACTTTCTCATAGAGTTCACAGGTGGTGGTGACAGGAACGGTCTTCACCCCCGGCGGGGGCGGCAGGTGAGTTTTGCCTGTCACCAAAGTGACTTCTCCCCCCCGGCGGTAGGCCGTTTTGGCCAGGGCATAGCCCATTTTTCCAGAAGAATCGTTGCTGAGAAAACGGACCGGATCAAGGTATTCACGGGTGGGTCCGGCGGTAATCAACAATTTTTTCCCCGCCAGATCGTGGGGGGTGAGCAGGCGTAAGATTTCTTCCTCCAAAACATCCAGGGATGCCAAGCGCCCCCGGCCCTTCTCTTCACAAAGCAGTTCCCCGCTCTCCGGCGGAACCACCCGGTAATTAAGACTGGATAAAATCGATAAATTCCTTTGCACAATTGGATTTTCATACATGGCCGTATTCATGGCCGGGGCGAGCAAAACCGGCGCCCGGGTCGCCATGACGGTGGTACTGAGCAGATCATCGGCGATTCCTCCGGCTATTTTCCCGATAATATTGGCGGTCGCGGGTATGATCGCCAGAAGGTCGGCCTTTCTGGCCAGCGATATATGCTCGGTCCGCCATTCCCTGGGTGGGGAAAACATCTCCGTATGAACCGGAAAGCCGGTAAGTTCTCTAAAGGTGAGAGGAGTAATGAATTCTTGTGCCGCTTTGGTCATAATTACTTCCGTGGTTATCTCTCTCCGCCGCAGCGCCCGGATTAATTCCGGAACCTTATAAGCGGCTATCCCCCCGGTCACTCCGAGAACAACATGTTTTCCTTTGGTAAACACGCATATCGCCCCTATCCCGCAAGAAATCCCCCGCTTTAAGCAGTTTAAATTATATAACAAAATTCCCGGTACAGCAAGGTACCGGGTTAAAATTGAGGGATAAAGTAATCATAAAGTAATCGGGTTGTTACTTACTTATATTCAATCGTGATCCGATCGTTTAAGATGTCTTCCAAGGCCAGTGAAACAGCCCTGATGCTATTATCGTTGCCGGATTCATCTTTTTGCGCATTGATTTGCCGCGCCCGTTTTGCCGTGGCGACAACCAGGGAGTATTGGCTGTCCGCCCGTTCGAGAAGACTCTCAAGAGAGGGGGTTATCATGAGGTTCAGACCTCCTTGCCGTATAAATTACTGCCTATTAAGTAATAACATTATTCCTCAACTTTGTCAAGGTTAACATAACGGCGCCAATAACCCCGATCTACTCTTGCCTCTTCCGCCGCGATGATCGCCTCCACTCGCCGGCAGGCGTTTTCCAAATGATCGTTGACCACCACGTAATCATAACGGAAAACAGAGGCCAATTCTTCTTCCAAATTGGCAAGGCGCTTTTTTATCGTCTCCTCATTTTCCGACTTTCGCCCTATCAGCCGTCTTTTTAGTTCTTCACGGGATGGAGGGAAAATGAAAATCAGGATCGCTTCTGGGATATTTTGCCGGATCTGGGCCGCACCTTGGATATCCACATCCATGATGACATGTTCACCCTTGTTAAGGTGCTCCTCCACTGTTTTGCGGGGTGTTCCATAATACTTGCCGTAGACCCGGGCCCATTCTAAAAATTCTCCTTTTTCGATGGAGTGACGAAACTCTTCTTCGCTGAGAAAAAAATAATCTACGCCGTTGACCTCGTTCCGCCGCGGAGGGCGCGTGGTTGCGGATATCGAATAAAAGAGATCCGCCCTTCGCTTTAAAACCTCGTTCAAGATTGCATTTTTTCCCACACCCGAAGGCCCGGAAACAACAAACAACAGTCCTTTACTCATTAGCTTTACTGCTCCATCGGCTCGGTCTGTGTTTCTTTGGAGGATAGACGGTGAGCAACGGTCTCCGGTTGCACTGCGGAAAGAATTACATGGTCGCTGTCGACGATAATTACCGCCCGGGTTCTGCGCCCGTAGGTGGCGTCAATTAACATGCCTTTATCGCGACTCTCCTGAATGATCCTTTTAATCGGTGCGGACTCCGGACTGACGATAGCCACGATTCTGTTTGCCGCAACAATATTACCAAACCCTATATTGACCAGTTTGATCTCCATCCGGAATTAATGGCCTCCCTTCCCTAGTGGTTGCCGAGACGCTCAAGTAAAGCCTGCTTCTGGCGGCTGCCTAGTCCCTGTACGCGCCTGGTCTCGTCAATTCCAATTTCGTTCATGATCTTGCGTGTACGGATTTTCCCGATTCTGGGCAAAGATTCGAGAAGATAAGCCACGCGCATCTTGGCGATCACATCGTTGTCAACCTGCTCCAACACTTCACGGATGGTGGTACGTCCCGCCTTCAAATCCTGACGAAGCTTGGCTCGTTCGCTCCTTACCCGCTGCGCTTTTCTTAAGGCCTTCCTCTTCTCCTCCAGCGATAAGGTGGGAAGCGGCATTTTCTCACCTCCTATTCAATGTTTTGCACCTGTTCCCTAATGTTTTCGATTTCTGTTTTCATCTCCACGACCTGCCGGGAGATGGCGAGGTCTGAGGTTTTGGAACCAATCGTATTAATCTCCCTCAGCAACTCTTGGCTGATAAAATCCAGTTTTCTCCCCACGGGAACCTGTTGGGACAAAGCGGCCGTAAACTGGTCCAGGTGGCTTTTAAACCTGACGATCTCCTCGGTAATCGACATCCGCTCCGTATAATAAAGGATCTCTGCAGCCAGCCTGTTTTCATCGATCATTGCTTCGCTGACATATTCCTTGATCGTATTAAGAATTTTTTCCCGGTAGACACCGGGCAATTCCGGGGCAATTTTTTCAATTTCACCTATTTGTCCCTGTAACGATTGAATGCGCCGCTCTAAATCCGCGGCAATGGCGGCGCCTTCCCGTTCTCTCATTTCCCGAAGTTGACGGGCGGCTTCCTTTACACCGGAAAGCACCATTTCCTCCACCAGGGTCTGCCGGTTCTCTTCCGCCTCGACCAGAAAAAAGTGGTCAGGAATGGACAACAGGTGTTCCACCCGCAGACGTCCCGGCAACCCGAGACGTCGTTTAACCTGTGCCAACTGGTCCAGATATTGGCAGAGCAAATTTTCATCCACCACAACTTTGGCGGTGGAGGCCTCTGGTTTGGGCTCCAATTGGATATGAACCTCGATTTTCCCCCGCCGGAACAGGCCCTTTAACACCCGCATACACTCATATTCCAACCATAAACACTTTTTCGGCAACCGGACCGAGATATCCAAGAACCGGTGATTAACGCTGCGGATCTCCACCGTCAGCCGGAACAGATCATCTTCAGTAAAATAACGACCATAACCGGTCATACTAAAAGGCATATTGCACCTCCTTGGAACAAAGCGGCTGGGAAAAGAAGACAGGCGGGCAAGGAGGGGCATTGGTCAGGGTCATGATGAGAGTTTCCAAAGTTTAGATTATATATTCCACTCCAGCTAGAAAAATCCTTCTTTTGTCTATGAATTTGCATGGAATTTCCTTAAAAAACCTCTTACCAGCTTATCCTTGGCCGTAATCCGGTTTGCGAACTTATGTTCTCCCGCCGGCCACTTTTTTCCCGCGGGAACTTTCTCTTTCCCGCCTCCGTTTTACGTTATAGACAGAAGGAAGAGACAAAATGTCAATGAGTAGATAGATCAGGGAGGTGCCCTTGATGAAAACAGGCCGCAAAATACTGCCTCTTTTGCTTGTTGTCTTGATCACCGCGGTAGTGGCCTCCGCTGCATATTTCGCCTTTTCCGGCGGGGAAAAACCGGCCGGCCCGGCCGCTTTCAACGGGGAAAAGAACCTCGCGGCGGGAACCGTCAATCCGCCGCGGATCACTCCTGTCGCTTTCAACCCGGCTTCCCCGGAATCTAGTTGGGAAACGGCGATTATAAAGGTCCGGGAAAAAGTGGCGCCAGCCGTTGTCTATATCGATACCGTCCGGACTGTGAGCGGCGGGAGGTTTATGATTCCCGAATTTTTCCGGGATTTCTTCGGGCCCAACTTTCCCGATTCCTTTAAAGGATTCGAATTCGAACAAAGAGGTACGGGTTCGGGGTTCATTATTGATTCCGACGGGCTTATTCTCACTAATGAACATGTGATTCGCTATGCCGACCGGATTACCGTGACCCTTAAAAACGGCGACAGCTACGAGGGCCGGGTTATTGGCTCCAACCCCGAAATTGATCTGGCGGTGGTAAAAATCAACGCCGGGAAAAAACTTCCCTATGTGGAACTTGGTGATTCCGATTCCCTGCAGATCGGCCAATGGGTGGTGGCCATCGGTAACCCCTTCGGCTTTCAAGAAACCGTCACCGTCGGTATAATCAGCGCCTTGAACCGCTCTCTTAATAATCCAAAAGAAGAGGGATACCTGATCCAAACCGACGCGGCGATTAATCCCGGCAACAGCGGCGGTCCTCTGGTTGATCTCTCCGGAAGGGTGATCGGGATCAATGAAGCAATCATCTCCAATGCCCAGGGCATGGGCTTTGCCATCCCCATCAACCTGGCCAAGGAACACCTGGAAGAATTGACCACTCCCGCCCCGCCCACCCCCTGGCTGGGGATATGGATGCTGCCGGTCAACGAGGAATTAGCCGCTTATCTGGATCTTCCATTCAAAACCGGAGTTTACGTGGAAAGCGTGGTTAAAGACTCCCCGGCGGAAAAAGCCGGTCTTAAAAGCAGGGATATTATCAGGGAGATCAACAGGATTCCCGTGGACTCCCCCGATGAATTGGCCAAACAAATCGCCAATATGCGAGTCGGGGATAAAGCCACCCTTCTTGTGTGGAGAGAAAACGCCTTCCGTACCTTTACGGTCACTTTGGGAACCAAACCCTGAATTGAAGGCGCCCGGGAAGAGCAATTTTGACATCCGCCTGTGAGAAGAGTAAAATATACTTGTTGTTTATTCTAAATAAACGGCCTTAACTAAACGCCCGAATAGGAAGGAATGGCGGAAATGTTGCGCACCCAAACCCTAACTCTTACCCACTCTCCAGCCGGGCAGTGGAATAATTTTGAAAAACAGGTAAGAACCTACGAAAAAGCGCTTTATCATTTTGCTTACCGGTTAACCGGGGATGCCAATGACGCTCAAGACCTGTTGCAGGAAGCCTTGCTCAAAGCCTACCGTTCCTATCACCGTTTTGAGCAGGGGACTTCTTTTGACCGCTGGATGTTCCAGATTATTTACCGTCTTTTCATTGACCAGTACCGGAAAAAACGCCGCCGGCCTTTTATTTCTTCCCTGGATGAACCCCATCCCCACTTTGAACAAGAAAAAACTACCGAGGTTCCGGATTACAGCAACCTCCCGGAAGATTCAACCCTCCGGCGTGAACTGGGAACCATCATCCAGCAGGCGCTGATGCGCCTGCCGGAGAACTTCCGGGTGGCGGTCGTCCTCTGCGACGTCCAGGGCTTATCCTACGAAGAAATCAGTCAGGTCCTTCAGTGTTCATTGGGAACCGTGCGCTCCCGCATTCATCGCGGACGGCGCTTGCTAAGAGAACTGCTTCAGCCTTATTTCCGTGAAGAGAGGGGAAAACAGGAATGAACTGCCACCGGATCCAAAACCTTCTTTCCTCCTATCTGGATCAGGAGCTTTCCGCTGACAGCCGGCGGCTGGTAAGAAAACATCTTTTTCAGTGTTCTTCCTGCGCGCGTCTTTACGAAGAGCTCACCCAGGTCAAAAGAACTCTGGGAAATCTTGAGCCGCCGTCAAGCCCCGGAGATATCCTGCAGAAAGTTTATTTTTACCGCAAAGGGAAGCTGCTGGAACAGACCGTTTTCTGGGGGAAGCGGCTGGTCTTAACGGCCATCTGGATTCTTTTGTTCCTGCTCACCTCCTTTCTGCTTTTTCCCGGCTCCGCCCCGCCGGACTTGGCAGGAAAAACACGGGGTCCGGATTCCCCTTCGCTTTTGGAAAAAGGTCAGGAGGAAGATCTCCGGCCACCGGCCCTTCCTTTTCTTCCTGGAATCCCGGTCTCGCGGTGAGTTGAATTCCGCACCTCCTCCTCTCATCCGGCATATGATAAATGACGCCGTAACGAAAGGAGGAGGTGCTTTGCGTAAGTCGGCGCTCTATCCCCACCCCATTGTTCAATACATCCCCCTTCCTTTGGAACTGCTTTCCCGTAAAGAACCGTGCCACATCAAGCCCTTTCTTCTGCTTGGCGAGGAGATTCCCGCCCACCGCTCCCGGCTTCAACAGGAGTACGACTGGGATTTGCCGGCTTTACTTCCGTCCGGCGCTCATCTTCCCATCCTCGCCGGCGGGGTCGACCTCTTGGAAGCTAAATATCGCGGCTTTTACGTAATCTTTAAGGGGGCCTTACGCCCTTGCCTTAGTCTCCTGCAAATTCCGGCCAAATATTTTTACAAGACCCGCCTGATCTTTCAGGTTAAAAAGGAAAACGGGCAAAAACTTCTCTCCCGGGCCTATAATCTTCCGGCCTGATCTTGCGGCCCGAAAATCAGCCTTCTCCCGTTCTTCCGCCCGCACCTTGCCGTTAAACTTATGGTTAAAAAATTCCTTTTATTTTTTTTGGCTTGAGTAGCGGAAGAGATAATAGTATAATGCAAATAAAACCAAAAAGAGGAGCGGAGAGCAATGGAGAAGAAAGTCTATAATTTCTATCCGGGCCCGGCTATCCTGCCCCGGCCGGTGTTGGAAAAAGTCCAAAGCGAGTTTTTAAACTTCAATTCCACCGGTTTGTCAATAACCGAGATCAGCCACCGGTCCAAGACCTATGAAGAGCTTCACCTGGCGGCTGAGGCACGGCTGAAAAAGCTTTTGGGCCTGAACGACGACTACAGGTGCCT
The DNA here is from genome assembly GCA_036678685.1 of Bacillota bacterium. Classification (GTDB taxonomy): domain Bacteria; phylum Bacillota; class UBA4882; order UBA10575; family UBA10575; genus JAZIHH01. The sequence continues at coordinate 183,006 of JAZIHH010000005.1, read as the reverse complement.
GTTTTTGCAAGGAGGGGCCAGCACCCAGTTTGCCATGCTCCCCATGAACTTTCTCCCTCCCGGCGGGACCGCCGATTATCTGATCACCGGCAGCTGGGCAAAGAAAGCTTTTCAAGAAGCGTCCCGCCTGGGTAAGGCGCACATAGCCGCCTCGACGGAAGGTGAAAATTTTAGACGTCTTCCTACCGCCGGCGAGATTAACTTCTCACCCAACCCGGCTTATGTTCATCTGACCAGCAACAATACGATCATGGGTACCCAATGGCATGAATTCCCCGACTGCGGCGATCTTCCGCTGACCGCGGATATGTCCAGCGATCTACTCTCCCGTCCTTTTGAAGCGCACAAGTTTTCCCTGATTTACGCCGGGGCGCAGAAAAATCTTGGCCCCGCGGGTGTGACGGTCGTCATCATTAAGCGGGAGTTCATGGAGAAGGCCAACCCGGATCTGCCGGTTATTTTCCGTTACCAAACTCATGCCGAAAATAATTCGCTCTACAATACGCCCCCGGTCTTTTCCATCTACATGATGGCACTGGTCTTGGAATGGATCGAAGAGATGGGCGGCCTTACGGCCATGGAAGAAAGAAACCGGGAAAAAGCCGCTTTAATTTACCGGGAAATTGACGAAAGTGAGGGGTTTTACAGAGGCCATGCGGAAAAAGAATGCCGCTCCTTGATGAATATCACTTTCCGCCTGCCCAGTCCGGAGCTGGAGGAGAAATTCGTCCGGGAAGCCGCGGAAAACGGTTTAATCGGCCTCAAAGGACACCGTTCGGTCGGAGGGTTGCGGGCTTCGCTCTATAACGCCATGACCCTCGAAGGCGCTCAGGCCTTGGCCAACTTTATGCGGGAATTCCGGGTCCAAAACAGTTGATCCGGTTTTTGACAGGTTTTGGGGGAAAAACCCGGGGACAAGCCCTTCCCAACACGGCATGACCTTCCGGCCGGAAACAGGGTTTATCTGCGGGCCGGACCGCGGGCTCAATCCCGCCCGCTGTAAAACTTGCCGTGTTTGGCGATGATTTCGGCTTTTCCCCGGATCTTAATGGCCGAAGTATGTTGGGTAAATTGGACAATCATCACTTCACCCTTGTCCAATTTTTCGGTATGGTGGAATTTCGTCTCCTTCCCCCGGGTTAAACCGATTAAGGTGACCCCGTCCTCCAACGCTTTGACCATTACATAATCGCCTAACACTTCATTAGGATAGAAACTCTCTTCCATGCTTATCTCCCCTCGCCGTTTATGTCTCAATTATATTGAAACGGCCCTGATGAGTCAAGTTGTTAGGCCCATTTACGGGGTCACTTTTTCCCAAATATAATCAAGCGGTCGCCGGTGGCGAGGACCTCCGGTCCCTTGGGGAAGGCCACCAATTGCCCGGCCCGGAGAATCGCCAGGACTAAAAGGTTTTTTTTGCGTAAGTCCAATTCGGACAAGGTGGCGCCGATCCATTCTTCTTCCTTTCCCGGCCGGGTAAGGGTGACGGCAAAAATCCCGTATCCTTCCGGCAAAGGATATATTTTTTCCCATTCCGCCCGGGCCGGCGGGGATAAAAAACTACGGCGTCCGGCGATTATTCCCCCGGTTATGAGAAGGGCGCTCACCAGTAAACCGGAGAGAAGATCCGGCGCCAGTAGAAAACGGAGAACCAACCCGGCCACGAACAGTTCGCCCATGCGCACGGCCAGACAAAACAGCAGTTCATTACTGCTTTCTTCCCAAGGGCCCGGTCCTTTCCCTGTCAACACCCGCCGGAAAAAGCGCCACATTTCCCCACGCCCGGCGGCTCTGCCCTGCCGGTAGAATAAAAACAGGAAAACCGCGCACCAGATCAGCAACACCAGGAGCAGGACCGGATATCCGCTCACCTGCTTCTCCTCCCTTCTCCCCGATCCTTTCTTTAAACTATGCCGGAAAAGCAGGCTTTAGACCTGGTTTTCCCCCTGCGCAAAGGGCAGGGTCAGGCCGTCACTTCCCGGTCACGCCGCGCCCCTGCGCGCGCTGCCGCAATGCTTCATAAAGCAGAATCCCGGACGAAACCGCCACATTTAACGAGTCGGCGCCGGCAAAGAGGGGGATTTTGATACTTTTACCCGCTTTCCGCACCGCTTCTTCCGGCCCGCGCGTTTCGTGACCCAGAACAAACAGAACCGGGCCGTAAAAATCCTCTTGGTAATAAAGGGTTTGCCCCCGGGGATCGCCGACATAGATTTTTACTTTATTCCTACCCGCCCAGGCCAAAAAATCCGTCAACGGCCGGTGATGGAGTTGCAGATGAAAAATCCCCCCCTGGGAGGACCGGACGGTTTTCCCGGCGTAGGGGTCGGTCGTGCCGGGAGTAAGGAAAAGATCTTTTACCCCCGCCGCCCAGGCGTTTCGTAGGATAAGCCCCAGATTTCCCGGGTCCCGTATCTCGTTTAACAATAAGCCCAAAAAGCCGTCGGCCGCGGGAAGGGGTTTTTCCTCCTCCGGCAGGCGCACCAAGGCCAGAATACCCTGGGGCGTTTCGGTCTCCGCCACCTCCCGGAAAAGGGCGCCGCTCAGATGACCGATGGTCGCCTTTTTCTCGGCCGCCTGTTGCAAGAGAGGCCGCAACCGGGCGGGCGCCTCTTCCCCCTCCACAATCACCTTATATACCTGGTAGGAAGAGTTAAGCGCCTCTTGTACCAGGTGCGGTCCTTCCGCCAAAAACAGGCGGTGTTTTTTCCTCCCTTTTTTGGTCCGCACCGCCTTAAGCAATTTAAATAATGGATTTTCCCTGCTGGTCACCACTTTTTATGTCCCCTTTCCTCTCCGGCGGCCCCGTAAAAAAAAACAGCCCGGTGGGCTGTTTTTTACTTGCCGATTTGTTCTTTCGCGATGTTGACCAGCTCTTTGAAGGCCCCTTCGTCCCGCAGGGCCATATCGGCAAGGACCTTGCGGTTGATTTGCACGCCCGCTTTCTTCAACCCGTTAATAAAAGTACTGTAAGAAAGCCCGTTAAGACGTGCGGCCGCATTGATGCGCGTGATCCAAAGCTTTCTGAACTCGCGTTTTTTTACGCGCCGGTCCCGGTAGGCATAGAATAAAGATTTTAAAACCTGCTGGTTGGCAATGCGGAAGGTACGGCTCTTGGCCCCGCGGTAACCTTTGGCCATTTTCAATATTTTTTTATGGCGCCGGCGTGTGACGACGCCGCCTTTCACCCTTAACATAGTAACGCCTCCAATTCTCTCTCATTTAGACACCAAGCATCCGTTTGATTCTCTTGACATCGGCCGGACTGGCTAAGCCGCCCTGGCGAAGATAACGCTTTCGCCGGGACGTCTTCTTCTCCAGCTTATGGCTTTTAAAAGCATGATTGATTTTTATTTTCCCCCGCCCGGTCACTTTGAACCGTTTGGCGGCCCCACGGTGGGTTTTCATCTTCGGCATTATCCTACTCTCTCCTTTTAATCCTGTTTGGCGCTGAGAATCATCACCATGTTTTTTCCTTCAATTTTCGGCTCTCTTTCGAGTAACGCCGAATCTTTGACGGCCTCATACAGCTTGAGCAAGAGGTTTCTCCCCAACTCGGCATGGACAATTTCCCGGCCTCGGAACCGCACACTGGCTTTAACCTTGTCCCCTTCCTCAAGGAATTTTGCCGCTTTTTTTACTTTGACCTGGAAATCATGGCTTTCAATCTTCGGGGTCAAGCGAATCTCTTTTACTTCAACGATTTTTTGGCGTTTACGGGCCTCCCGCTCCCTCTTCCTTTGCTCATAACGGTATTTACCATAATCCATGATTTTACAAACCGGCGGTTTGGCGGTCGGCGCCACTTCCACCAAATCCAACTCTTTTTCCTGGGCAAGCCGTAACGCCTCTTTCAACGGCAAAATCCCCAACTGCTGTCCATCGGCACTCACCACTCGGACCTCACGGCTCCGAATAGCTTCATTTATCCGCAGGTCACTGTTAATCAGCCGCCACCTCCTACTTTTTCTGCCTCGAACAGGCAAATAAAAACGAACGGTCATCCGCTCGTTAAAGTTAACACCATATAACCATAGAGCTGGCAGGTAGACCCGGACTGACAAAGCCGCCGGGTGAGAAGCGGAAGACTTCTACTTTACGGGGAAGACTCAATTATAAATAAATTTTATCACTAATCTTCGTATCCGTCAATCTTTTGCCACAATTTTTATTCGCTGTTTTTACGGCAAGCCGCGATGGCCGCCTCCATCTCCGGCGGGAGGGGGGCGGTAAACTCCAGGTATTGGCCGGTCCGGGGATGGATAAAACCTAAAGTGGCCGCGTGCAGAGCCTGTCCCTCCAGGGGGGCGGGTTCCCGTTTTTTCTTGTCGTAAAGCGGGTCGCCGACCACCGGATGCCCGATATATTGCATATGGACACGGATCTGATGGGTGCGGCCCGTTTCCAGTCTGACTTCCAGCAAAGTACAGGAACCGACATGCTCCAGCACCCGGTAATGGGTTACCGCCCGCCGGCCGGAAGCAAGGACCGTCATCTTCTTTCTCTCGACCGGATGCCGCCCGATCGGGGCGTCGATCACCCCGCCGGGAGGAGTGATTCTCCCGTGCACCAATGCCAGGTATTTCCGGAGCATGGTCCTTTCCTTTAACTGCCGGGCCAAAGCCAAGTGGGCAAAATCGTTTTTCGCCGCCACCAACAGGCCGGAGGTATCTTTGTCCAACCGGTGAACAATGCCCGGGCGCATTACGCCTCCCACCCCGGAAAGCTCCCGGCAATGGGCCAATAAGGCATTGACCAGGGTTTGATCCCGGTTTCCCGCCGCCGGGTGCACCACCATGCCCCGGGGTTTATTGACAACCACCAGATCTTCATCTTCATAGAGAATCTCCAAGGGAAGCGGCTGGGGGACGACACGGGCCGGTTCGGGCCGGGGAACCTCAACAACAATCAGATCCCCCGCCGCCGGCCGGTAACTGGCTTTCACCGGCGTGCCGTTGACCAAAACCTTCCGGTCTTTTATTAATTTCTGGAGAAAAGCACGGGAAGGCGCCCACTCCTGGCGGGAAAGGAAAACATCAATCCTTTCCCCCTTCAGGTCTTCTTCAACTTGTAAGATCCGTCGGCGCATGTTTTTCGGTTGCATGCTCCTTTTTTAGCCGGTAGCAAAGGTATATTCCCACCGCGATGAAGAGCAGGAGACAAAAAAGTTGTGTCAAGCGTAGCCGGCCAAAGGCGATGATAGGACTCACCCGGAAGCCTTCCACAATGAACCTTCCCACTGTATACAACAGGATATAGAACCAAAACAGGAAACCGGAAAAAGGCCGGTGCTTGCGCATCAGCCATATTATGGAAAAAATAAGCAGGCTGACAAGAACGGCGTAAAGCTGGGTCGGGTGCCGCGGCAGGTGATCGACGGTTGGAACCGGAAAAGCCCACGGTACATGCGACGGAACCCCGTAACAACAACCGTTCAGCAGACAGCCCACCCGGGCGAGGGCGTACCCCAGCGGCAGGTAAACCGCGATTTCATCCGCTATTTCCCAGACCGACAATTTGGCCCTTTTCAGATAATAGAGGCCGGCCGGATAGGCGCCGAAGAGCATGCCGAAAAAAGAAAGCCCGCCGTCGGTCAGGCGGAAAATGGCCGCCGGATTCCGGGCGTAATAAGGAAATTCGACCAGAACATAAAAAAGCCGGGCGCCGATTAACCCGCCGATAAAGACCCGGAGGGCAAGTTCGACCACATGATCGAAGGTTCCCAGGCCTTTCTTTTGGACGGCCTTTCCCACCCATAGAACACCGAGGAAAACAGCGACCGCGACCATAAACCCGTAGGAATAAACGGATAAATTGCCAAGGGAAAAAAGAACCCTCCTCATCCCTCCATCTCCTCCTTTTTGACAAAGAGCGATGGTTTTAACAAATAAAGACTGATTAAGAAAGTCCCGGTAACAATGGCTGTATCGGCCAGGTTGAAAACCGGCCAGTTGTGCAGGGGCCAAAACTCCAAGGTCAGAAAATCAATGACCTTCCCCAGGCGCACACGGTCGATGAAATTACCTGCGGCCCCTCCCAGGGCCAGGCCCAAGCCCCAGCGGAGAACCGCCGGTTGCCCGCTGATCACGCGCCGGAAAACATAGACCAGAAAAAAAAGAACCGCCGCCATAAAGAGAATGAGGGTGGTATGGCCTTCAAGAATGCCAAAAGCCGCCCCGGGATTTAAAATATAAGTCAAGGACAAAACCCCCGGCACAACGGTGGTTTTCTGGTTCAGGGCCAAGAAACGTTCCACTGCCAGCTTGGTCGCTTGGTCCAGCAGCACCACGGTGACAAGTAAAAGATAAACGAGGCGCAATCCTCTTTCCCCCATTCAAAAATCATTATCACCGACCCCGGTTTTTTTGTCAATACTTTTAAAATAAAGTCAACTGGTTCTTCGCGGGCAAACCCTTGAGACAGCCGTGGTCTTCCAGAACGTCGATGACTGCCGAGGATAAACGGGCCCGCGTTTTCAGGTCTTCCACCGAGCAAAAAGGCGTTTCCCGCCTGGCCTGATCCAGGTACCATGCGGCGCTCTCTCCCAGCCCGGGAAGGGAAATAAGAGGGAGCCGGAGCCCTTCCGGGGTGATGAGAAACCGGACCGGGTCCGATTGGTAGAGATCAACGGGAAGAAAACGGATCCCCCTTAGTAAAGCTTCCCGCACAATCTCCAGAATAACATAGAGGTTTCTTTCCTTGGCCGTGGCTTCGTTGCCTTTCTCTTTTAATTCTCCCATCACTTCCTCGATCTCCGCGACGCTTCTCAGCATCAACCCGGCCTCGCACTCCGCAGCCCTTACCGTAAAATAGCTGGCGTAAAAGGCTTCGGGGTAGTGCACTTTGAAATAGGCTATGCGGAAAGCCATCATAACATAAGCCACCGCATGGGCTTTGGGAAACATATACTTAATCTTCTGACAGGCTTCAATATACCAGTCGGGTACGGCGTATTCTTTTAACAATTTAATGTCCTCCGGGGAAAGCCCTTTTCCTTTTCTGACCTGTTCCATGATGGCAAAGGCCTTGCGGGAGGGGACCCCTTTCGGGATTAAATAATTCATAATATCATCCCGGGTACTGATAACTTCGGACAAGGTGGCCACGCCCTTTTCGATCAATTCCTGGGCGTTCCCCAGCCAGACGCCGGTACCGTGGGAAAGCCCGGAAATCCTGACCAATTCGGAAAAGGTGGTCGGTTTGGTCTCCGCCAGCATTTGCCGGACAAATTCTGTGCCAAATTCCGGGATGCCCAAGGTCCCCAAATCAAACCCGAGTTCTTCCGCAGTCAGGCCCAGCGGCTCCGCGGAGGAAAACAATTTCATCGTGGCCGGATCATCCAACGGGATGGCACTGGGATCAACCCCCGTCAGATCCGAAAGCATCTTCAAAATGGTCAGGTCGTCATGGCCGAGAATATCCAATTTCACCAGGCGGCCGCTGAGCGACCGGTAATCGAAATGGGTGGTCACCCATTCCGCTTCCCGGTCGTTGGCCGGATACTGCACCGGGGTGAAATCGTAGATTTCCCGCCCGGCCGGCACCACGATCATCCCGCCGGGGTGTTGACCGGTGGTCCGTTTGACTCCGCTGCATCCTTGGACCAGACGGTTGATCTCCGTATTCTTCAGTTCCAGTTTTTTCTCGTCCACATAACCGCGGACAAAACCGTAAGCGGTCTTTTCCGCCAGGGTGTTGATGGTCCCGGCGCGGAAGACCCTGTCTTTTCCAAACAACTCCTCTGTATAGCGATGGACCTCGGCCTGGTATTCTCCGGAAAAATTAAGGTCAATATCGGGCTCCTTGTCGCCGTCAAACCCCATGAAAGTGGCAAAGGGAATGTCATGGCCGTCCTTGAGCAGTGGAGTCCCGCATTCCGGGCAATCCTTTGCCGGGAGGTCGATTCCGGACAACCGGTTGCCCGTCTCGGGAAACTCGCAATACCGGCAGTCCGGACAGAGGTAATGGGCGGGCAGGGGGTTAACCTCGGTAATGCCGCACATCTTCGCCACCAGCGACGAGCCGACCGAGCCCCTGGAACCGACCAGGTAGCCGTCTTCCAGGGATTTTTTTACCAACTTATGGGCAATAAGAAAAATAACCGCATACCCGTGGTCAATGATTCTTTTTAGCTCCCACTCCAGTTGTTCCCGGATCCTGGGCGGAAGGGGATCCCCGTAGATCTCCCGGGCTTTGGCGTAGGCCATCTGCCTGATTTCTTCCCCGGCGCCGGGTATATCCGGGGGGCAGAATTCTTCCGGCACCGGCTGTATCTCTTCGATGCCTTCCGCCAGCCGCGCCGGATTCTCGATCACCACTTGACGCGCGGTTTCCGGGGAAAGATAAGAGAACTCCGCCAACATCTCTTCGGTGGTACGGAAATACAAGGGGGCCTGACGGTCGGCGTCGCTGTATCCCTGACCGGCCATAAGCACGCGGCGGAAAATTTCGTCGCCGGGCCGGAGAAAGTGCACATCGCCTGTGGCGACCACCGGCTTGTTGTATGCTTCGCCCAACCGGCAAATAAACCGGTTGAGCTCCATCAGTTCTTCCCGGGTGAGCTTTCCCTCCCGCACCAGAAAATCATTATTCCCCAAGGGCTGAATCTCCAAAAAATCATAGAAGTTTACGATTCGGGCCAGGCGTTCCCCGTCTTTTTCCCCCGCCAGGAGGGCGGAAAACAACTCTCCCGACTCACAGGCCGTACCCAGGAACAGTCCTTCCCGGTGGCGGGCCAGCAAGGAACGGGGAATCCGGGGATGCCGGTGAAAAAAATGGAGATGGGAGTCGGAAACCAACCGGTAAAGGTTTTTCAGGCCGGTCCGGTTCCGGACCAGGATTAAAATATGATAAGACGGCAGTTGTTCCGGATTCATCTCCGGCGGCAAAGCATTCGACGACGACAGACCTTCGTCATCCACCAGGTATCCTTCCATGCCATAGATCATCTTAAGCCCATATTTCTTTGCCAGGTGGGCGGCTTCAGGAAAAGCCTGCACCACACCGTGGTCCGTCACAGCCAGGGCCCGGTGTCCCCAGTAAGCCGCCAATTTAATGGCTTCTTCCAATTCAACCACACTGTCCATGGCCGACATTTTAGTGTGCAAATGCAACTCTACTCTTTTCTCTTCCGCTTCATCCCGGGGAAGACGTGGCGGGATAAGCTGGATGCTTTCGGCAATCATCACCGGTTCCCTTTGAAAATCATCATACCGGATTTTACCGCGCACCCTTAACCATAACCCCTCTTTAATTCCGGCCACCGCGGCCAGGGCCTGGTTATTGGGGGGAAAGATTTTCACAGTCAAAGAACCGGTAAAATCAGTAAGCATCAACAAGACCATCTTTTTGCCTGATTTTAAAGACCGGGTTTCCGCATGGAAAACTTTCCCTTCGGTAACTACTGTTCCTTCTTCCGGCAGTTCTTCGATGGCCAAAGGTTTGGTGCGGATTTTTCTGCCCAGCAGAACGTCGTTTTTTTCTTTTTTGGCCGCCGCGAGGGATTTTAACGCGGCCAGGGCCTCCCGCTGCCTTTCTTCTTCCAAATCCGGAATGTCCGGTTGCCCGTCGACAATTTCATAGGATAAAACATAAGTTTTTCCTGTTTCTTGCCGGAAAAACTCCCGTAATTTATCTTCCCGGCGTTTGAGAAATTCCACCCCCAGTTCACTGGTGACCTTTAAACGCAACCCGTTTTCACCGTATAGTTCGGGCGCCTCCTCGGAAAGCCAGCCATAGACACCGGGCAGTTTTTCCTTTACCTTCGCCAGCAGGCCTGGCCAGTCGGGCGCCACCGCCGGCGGGCCGGCGGTTTTTTCTTTGATTTTACACTCCAGCCCGGTGAGGGCAGATAAAACCTCTTCGATTTCCCGGCGGGCAAGAGCGGTAAATCTTTCCGGGGCCGCCAGTTCCAGTTCCAAATATCCCCGCCCGCTATGGACGATTACTTTATCCAGCGTGACCTGGGACAAAATCTTTTTTGTCTCAAAAGAAAGGGAGATTTTTTCAATCCCCCTCAATTCAGATAATTTTTTTATCTCCGGCTCCAGCAAATAACGTTCAGTCATTGAATATCACCTCGACCTCAATCACTGCGGAGGAATCCGTAATCTTAACATCGCCGTTACTACTTCCTGGTACATCTTGAAGCGGGCGGTCAAACCCGGCCAAAAACCCCTCTTCTCTTCTTTCATAATCTGGGTGAGGTGGTCTAGTGCGACCAATTCCACCCGGAGACCAGATTCCCTGGCAAACCGGCTCAGGCAGAAATCCACCCCGTAGCCGGTCGCGGTCGGTTCCAGGCCGGAAAAGGCGGCAAAAGCTTCCCGCCTGAGCGCCCGCTGGCCGTTTAAAAAAGGTGTCAACCGCTGGGAGAGATCGGTAAGAGGCCGGCCGTTCTTAAAAACACCCACCGTCATATCGGCCCTCTCCTGAAGAATGGGACACAAAAGGGCCCGAAGATGATGGGGCCGTAAACCCAGCAAATCAGCGTCGAGCAACAAAAGGATCGGGGCGGAAGTGGCCTTCACCCCGGCGGTCACGGCCGCGCCTTTTCCCATGTTGACAGGGAGATCGATAACTTGGGCCCCTTGCTCGCGGGCCACTTTTGCTGTCCCGTCGGTCGAACCGTCGTTCACCACTATTATTTTGGTAATCTCCGGGCACGACCGGACGGCTTTAATCACTCCGGCTACGGATTTTTCCTCGTTATAAGCCGGTATAATCGCCGCAATTTCCACGTTTAAACCTCCCGGGCGGTTACTTTAATTTCTCCGTTTCCTCCTCTATGAACTGCTGGACGCGGGCGACAACCTCCCCCAGCGGCCAGCGCAATTCTTCCCCGGTCATCCTTATTTTTACCTCAACCTCTTCTTGTTGTACACTTTTCGGCCCCAAAGTAAGGCGGAGGGGAATCCCGATCAGGTCGGCATCCTTAAACTTAACGCCGGCTCTTTCGTCCCTGTCATCCAAGAGTACATCCACGCCGGCCTCTGTCAAGTCCGTATAGATCTTTTCCGCCAGGGGCAATTGTTCCTGCGTCACCGGTAAAACAAGTACCTGAAAAGGAGCTATGGACAGCGGCCATTTGATTCCATCTTTGTCATGTTTTTGTTCCACCGCCGCCGCGGCTATTCTGCTGATCCCGATCCCATAACACCCCATTACAATCGGCTTTTCTTCGCCGTTGGCATCGAGGAAAACCGCCTTAAGGGAACTGCTGTATTTGGTTCCCAGTTTAAAAATGTGTCCCACTTCAATCCCCCTGGTCTCCGCCAAGGGCTCCCCGCAGTGGAAACAGGGATCGCCGGCCCGGCTGAGCCGGAGGTCCAAATAATGGTCGACCGTAAAATCCCGGCCCGGATTGACGTTGACCAAATGGTAACCTTCTTCATTGGCCCCGCAGATCCCGTTGACCATTTGTTCCACCCGGAGATCGGCCAGCACCCGGACGCCCGGCCGGCGGAGGCCGCAAGGGCCGAGATACCCGACGGGCAAAGAAAGACGGTCCTTCACCTCTTCCGGACCGGCCATCCGGTAGGGAGCATTTATAAAATTCCCCAATTTGACCTCATTTAACTCATCGTCGCCGCGCAGCAAAACGGCAAGCAACTCCTTGTCGGTTGTGTAAAAAAGGGTTTTGATTAATTTTGCTTCCGGCACACCAAGATAGGCGGCCACCTCCGGCACGGTAGTCTTGCCCGGTGTAGAAACTTTCTCCATCTCTTGAAGGGGATCGCCCGCCTTTTCCCCCAAAGCGGCCACGGCTTTTTCTTCATTGGCCGCGTAATTACAATTTTTACAGTAAAGGACCACCGCTTCGCCGGCTTCCGCCAGGACGACAAACTCGTGGCTGACATCCCCGCCGATGGCCCCGGTGTCGGCCTCGACCGCCCGGAACTCCAGACCGCACCGGCGGAAGATCCGGGTGTAGGCGTCGTACATCGCCTGGTAACTCCGGTTCATTCCTTCTTCGTCCACATCAAAGGAGTACAGGTCTTTCATGATGAATTCCCTGGCCCGCATCACACCGAAACGGGGCCGGATTTCGTCCCGGTATTTATTTTGAATCTGGTAGAGCCGGAGCGGCAAATCCCGGTAGGAACGGACCTCGTTCTTAACGACAGTGGTAATCATCTCTTCATGGGTGGGCCCCAGGCAAAAGTCCCGGTTATGCCGGTCGCGCAGCCGGAACATTTCCTCGCCGTACAAATCCCACCGGCCGGTTTGCCGCCAAATTTCCGCCGGTTGGACGATGGGCAACAAAAGTTCCTGACCTCCGGCCCGGTCCATTTCTTCCTCCACAATCCGGATGATTTTTTTCAGCACCCGGTAACCCAAGGGCAAAAAAGAGTACATTCCGGCGGCGGATTTACGGATCATACCCGCCCTCAGCATCAATTGGTGACTGGGAATCTCGGCCTCCGCCGGCGTCTGACGCAAAGTGGGAAGAAAAAACTGGGAAAATCTCATGCCGACACCTCCCGGATAAATCCGTTTCTTTATTTCAAATCACTGCTCCTCTTCGGCCAACAATTTATGTAATTCCTCCAAAAAAGCGGGGAGTAAATTTTCCTCGTTTTCGCGCCGGATGACTTTTCCGCGGCGAAAAATCACGCCCGCTCCTTTACCTCCGGCCAGGCCCAGATCGGCCCGGTCGGCTTCCCCGGGCCCGTTGACCATACATCCCATTACCGCCAGGTGCAAGGGCCGGGTTAGATCTTTGGTCGCTATTTCCACTTGTTGGACCATTCTTTCCAGATCGATCTCACACCGGCCGCAAGTGGGACAGGACACGACGACCGGTCCCCGTTCCCGCAAGTTAAGAGCCTTTAAGATCTCATACGCCGCGGTCACTTCCTGCACCGGGTCGCCGGTTAAAGAAACCCGGATCGTATCCCCGATTCCCTCCTCGAGAAGAACACCCAGACCGACCGCGGATTTGATTAAACCGCTGCGGCCGGCGCCGGCTTCGGTTATCCCAAGGTGTTGGGGAAAATCCCACCGGGCGGCAAATTCCCGGCAGGCTTGAATCGTTTCCAGCACTGAAGAGGATTTCAGGGAGACGACAATCCGTGCAAAACCCTGGTCGGTTAAGAGCCTGATCTGTTCTTCTACCGCCGCCAGCATAGTTTGGACCACATCGCCCTCATTTTCCGCCAGCAGGTCCCGGGGAAGAGAACCGGCGTTCACCCCGATCCGCATGGCCGCCCCGCAGGCTTCGGCCTCACGGGCCAGGATTTTTACCCGCTGCGGGCCGCCGATGTTTCCCGGGTTAATCCGGAGCTTCGCCACTCCCGCCTCCAACGCCGCCAGGGCCAGCCGGTAATCAAAGTGGATATCCGCCACCACCGGCAGGGGCGACCCCGCCACAATTTTTTTTAGGGCCGCCGCGGCTTTCCGGTCGGGAACAGCCACCCGCACCAGTTCGCAGCCGGCCTTGGCCAAGGCCTCGATCTGGGCCAAAGTGGCCTGATCATCCCGGGTGTCGGTGTTGGTCATCGATTGGACCACCACCGGCGCTTGGCCTCCGATTACCACGGCGCCGACCTCAATGCGCCGGGTATTTTTCCGCTTTTGCCTCATTTCCTCCCCCACGAAATAACAATCTCAGAACCGTTAACGACAAAGAAGAGACTATCTGGTCAACCGGCGGATCATACTCCCGATGTCCCCGAAAGTAATCATCAGGAATAAGACCATCATAAAAAAGAGACCCGCCATTTGCGCCATGGCTTTCTGTTCGGCGGAAAATTCTTTTCTCCGGAGCCGCTCAATGAGGAAGATGGTGATCCACCCCCCGTCCAACAGGGGCAAGGGCACCGGCAAAAGGTTGAATAAGCCTAAAAACAGGTTAATACTGGTCACCATGGAAAAAAGAAAGTGCAGCCCCGACTGGCGGGCTTGGTCCACCGCGCCGACCAGGCCGACAGGCCCAAGGAACTCCGCCCGTTCCCGCCCGGCCAGCATCTGGTAAAAACTGACCACAATCGCCTTGATCCCGTAGCCGGTACTGTAGACACCGTAGGAGACGGCCTGGGGCAGCGGCAAGCGTTTGACAGTATAGGCCCGCATCACCCCGATCCTTCCCCCCTCAACACCCGGATCATAAAAAGGTGTTATCTCCCTGGTAAAATAATCTTCGCCTCTTCTCACCTTAAAAAGCAGGGGCCGACCGGGGGATTGTCTGATTATTTCCCCCAGATCTTCCCAACGGCGGATGGGCATGCCGTTGATTTCAACAATCTCATCACCCGCCGACAGCCCGGCTTCAAAAGCCGGCGATTTCGGCTCCACAAAACCAACGATCGCCTTTTCCTCCATTTGATCGGGAAGCCCGATCGCCGCGGCGATAAAAATAAAAGTCACCATCGCAAGGAGCAAATTACTTAACGGGCCGGACAGAATAATCAAAATTTTCTGATAAAGCGGCAACTCATAAAAGGCCCGCTCCCCTGGTCGCGGTTTTTCTTTGGGGTCCCCTTCCAACGCAATGTCCATCCCGGCGATTTTACAAAAACCCCCCAGGGGAACAGCGCGCAGCGAGTACTTGATCCCGCGCCGTTCCGTCTGGGCAAGCAGGGGCCCGAACCCTACGGAAAACTCGTGCACCGTCACGCCAAAACGCCGGGCGGCCAAAAAATGGCCCAGCTCGTGCACCACAACCAGCCCGCTGATTACCACGAGAGTGATCACAAGGGAAGAAAGCATGGTTAAACCTTCTACAACCCGCTGTTCCGGCCTAAACCACCGGCAACAGTGAAGAAAACATTTCCCTGGCCCACCGGTCGACAGTCATTATTGTTTCCAGGTCGGGATGGGATACGACCCCGTTTTTTTCGTGTTCTTCCATAACTTTTTCCACCATCGGCCCGATCTCGCAAAAGCCAAGCCGGTGTTGTAAAAAAGCGGCCACCGCTTCTTCATTGGCGGCATTCATAACGGCCGGCATGGTACCGCCCCTCCGGCCCGCCGCGTAGGCCAGGGACAAACAGGGAAAACGTGCCGTATCCGGCGGGGAAAACTCCAACCGGCGGAGGGAAAAGAGATCCAGACCGTTAAAGGGATTATCCGTTCTTTCCGGGTAAGTCAAGGCAAACTTGATCGGCAGGCGCATATCGGCCGGGCCCAATTGGGCCAGGAAAAAACCGTCCACGGTTTCGATCAGCCCGTGAACAATACTCTGGGGGTGAATCACGACTTTAATCCGGTCGTAAGGGAGACCGAAAAGCCAGTGGGCCTCAATCACTTCCATCCCCTTATTCATTAACGTGGCGGAGTCAACAGTGATTTTCTCCCCCATTCTCCAGGTGGGATGGGCCAGGGCCTGTTCGGGGGAGACCCGCGCCATTTCCGGCAGGGGAGTATGGAGAAACGGGCCGCCTGAAGCAGTCAGGTAAATATTTTTTACCTCCGCTTGGCGTTGCCCGGCCAGGCACTGGAAGATCGCACTGTGTTCGCTGTCGATAGGAAGAAAACGGGTTTTTTTCGCCTTGACCTCGTTCATGATGAGTTCTCCCGCCGCCACCAGGGCTTCCTTATTGGCCAGCGCCACCTCTTTTCCGGCTTTCACCGCCGCGAGGGTCGGCTTAATCCCCGCCGCCCCCACTGCCGACGCGACCACCAGGTCCACTTCGGGGTCGGCGGCCAATTCCTCCAGTCCCCCCGGCCCGATCAAAAGCCGGCCGTCCCACCCGGCCAGAAGGGAAGCCAGGTCGTTCAATTTACCGGAATCGCTCAAGGCCACCACCCGCGGCCGGTATTTTTTCACCTGCGCGGCCAGTAAATCAATCCGGCGGTGGGCCGCCAGCCCGTACACCGTAATTCGGTCTCTAAGATATTCCGCCACCTCCAAAGTTTGCCTGCCAATGGAACCGGTGGAACCAATGATTGCGATTTTTTTCACCCGACTCACCTTTCACCTACAAAAGCTTCTCGTGTTCGAGCAAGGGAAGGATTCCGTAATAAAAGGAGCGCAACATTACAAAGAGAACCGGCCCGATAAAGACGCCGTAGACGCCAAAAATACGCAGCCCCACATAGATTGAGAACATTGCCATCAGGGGGTGCAGTCCCAGCCTTTTCCCGACCAAACGCACTTCCGCCAACTGACGCACGCCTAAAACCACGAGGAGAATCGCGGTTAAAAGGAAGCCGCGGCCGAAATTGGCGTTGACAAAATTCCAGCCGATCCAGGGCAAAAACAAGGTGGTGGGCCCGACCAACGGCAGCAAATCGAGAATCCCAATTAAAGTCCCCAGCAGCCCGGAACGGACAAAACCAAAGAGCCCGAGGAAGAAGGCGGCCAACAAGCCGCTGATCATGGCCAGGGTTATTTGGATTTTCAGAAAATTCAAGGCGGAAAGAACCACGTCATTATGGAGGCGCAGGGCGGGTTCCCGCCACCGTTCCGGCACCAAGGACATAACAAAAGCAATGATCTTTGTTTTGTCGCGGCTGAAAAAGTAGGCGGCCAGCGCGCTCAAGAATAAATTGACGATGAAAACGGGGAATCCCCGGAAAAAATTGAGTGAATTCTGCAAGAAATCCTGGATAAATCCGCTGGCGGTTTCAATGAGGTTCTCCGGGCGCAACCGGAGTTGTTCCCAAAAAGCGTCGGGCACTTGGAATCTCTCCCGCAACTGCCCGACTAAACGGTCACTCTCCCTGGCCAGCCACATCAGTTTCCCGGGCAGTTCAACCAGAAGATCCCTGATCTCCACGTACAGCCGGGAAAAAACAAAGGTTAAGACTAAACCGCCCACAATAAAGATGATGACCAGGACAACGAGGACCGCCACCGGCCGGGAAATATTGATCTTTCTTTTTTTCATCCACATGGGCAGCTTTATTTTGTTCTCCATCCATTTAACCGACGGCTCCATCAGGTAAGCAATGATCAAACCGGCGATGAACGGGGTGAGCAGAGGGAAAACATATTTAATCCCCAGGAACAAAAAAAGCGCCAGGGTTAAAAAAATGAGAAAAGTCCGGAGCTTCTTGGAAATTCTCACTCCGCACCTCCTTAAAATAGATCCGGCAAAAATAGAGCCGGCGGCCCGCCCCGATAAAAGACCCCGGGTGATCGGGACCTGGATCCGGTCATGAATTTACAGGAAAGAAAGGAGATAATAGACCACCGGCAGGGCAAAAAGCGGGCTGTCAAAACGGTCTAAAACACCGCCGTGGCCGGGGAAAACAACCCCGGAATCCTTGAGGCCGGCGGACCGCTTTAAAAGGGATTCGAAAAGATCACCGGTTTGTCCCAGAATACTCACGAGGGGACAGACCACTAGCAGCCAGGCCAGGGGAAAACCGGTTAACAGGCCGAACAAGAGGCCGCCGGCGATACCGAGCGTGATCCCGCCCACCGCCCCTTCCACCGTTTTCCCCGGGCTGATCACTGGTGCGAGTTTCTTCCGCCCGCGCCAGGAACCGATAAAATAAGCGCTTGTATCGGTAACCCAGACCGTAAGCAAGGTTAAGATGAGCGCCTTGACGCCGAGGGGCGGGGAAAAAGCCCGCATCAATACGGCGTAGGTAAGGAAAACTCCCGGGTAAACCAGGCCGAAAAGGTTGGCGGCCGTAAAGACGAGAAAATCTTGTTTTTGGTTGTTCTTCAAAGCCGTCAAGAAAGAGCCGAGGATGGAAAGGAGAAAGATTAACCCCGTCATCCCGGCCCGGGGAAAGCGGGCAAAGTGGAGAGAACACCATTGTCCGCCCAAATAAAGTAAACTGAGAATCAAGATTAAGGGAAAACTGGTTTTCACGCCGGCGGCTGCAGCCAACAGGTGGTATTCCCGGATGCCGACGGCCATGATCAAAGCCACGGCCACCGTCAGCCAGTCCCCTCCGTACAGAATTAAAAAAAGAAAGACAACTGCTCCTAAAACTCCAGTTATAATTCGTTTTTTCATTTTTCACTCCCGGATTGATTAAGTCCCCCAAAGCGTCTCTTTCTTCCCGCGTACTCGTGAAGGGCATTGTGCAGTTCCCGGCGGCCAAAGTCCGGCCAAAGCACCGGTGTGAAGATAAATTCGGAATAAGCCGCCTGCCAGAGGAGAAAATTACTGAGCCTTTGCTCGCCGCTGGTTCTGATGATTAGATCCGGATCCGGTTGCCCGGCGGTGAAGAGATATTTTTCCACCAACGCTTCATCCAAATCGCCGGCTGACGCCTGCCCGCTGGTGATCTCTTCTGCAATCTTGCGCAAGGCGGAAACAATTTCCGCCCGCCCGCCGTAATTCAAAGCTAAATTCACCACCAGACCTTGATTGCCGGCGGTCTTTTTCTCCGCCGCCTCCAATTTGGCGACTAGCCGCGGGCTTAGTCTGTCCCGCAAACCGATAAAACGGACCCGTGCTCCCTTCTCGGCCATCTTCTCCACTTCGGTCTCGAGGGACTCTTCCAAAAGTTGCATCAAAAAAGAGACTTCCTCCGGGGGCCGTTTCCAGTTCTCGGTGGAAAAAACATAAAGGGTCAGGTATTCAACCCCCAAGCGGCCGCATTCCTCAATAATTTCCCGGACCTGTTCCATTCCCTTCCTGTGCCCGGCGGTACGAGGCAGGCCGTGCTTTTCCGCCCAGCGTCCGTTGCCGTCCATAATGATGGCCAGGTGACGGGGGATTTTCAGCTCGCCGGTGAGAATTCCCGTCCCCTCCCGGGAAAAAAACCGCCGCAGAAGGCCGGGAACCGCCAGTAAAGGCAAAGTTATACCTCCATTATCTCGTTTTCTTTTTGTTCCAGCAACTGGTCGATCCGGTCTATGTACTTGTCGGTAAGTTTTTGTACTTCATCCAGGCCTTTTCTGCATTCGTCCTCGGAAATCAGGCCGTCCTTTTCCAGCTTTTTTATTTTCTCGTTGGTTTCCCGCCGGATATTGCGGACAATTACCCTTTTTTCCTCCGCCTCTTTTTTCACCAGGCGCACGAGATCCCGGCGGCGTTCCTCCGTCAACTGGGGAATGGCAATCCGGATCACTGATCCGTCGTTGGTGGGATTCAAACCCAAATCTGCTTTTTGAATCGCCTTCTCTATGTTGTTAATAATGGATTTGTCCCAGGGCTGAACCACCAACAACCGGGGCTCCGGCGCCGAAACTCCCGCCACCTGCAAAAGCGGTGTCTCGGTCCCGTAACATTCCACCTGAACCTTTTCGAGAATGGCGGGATTGGCTCTTCCGGTACGGATCACGGAAAAATCCTTCTTGGTCGCTTCAATCACTTTTTCCATGCTCTTTTCGGCAGTTTGTAAAATCTCACTGACTTCCGCGGTCATTCCGGTCTTCACCTCCCACAAAGGTACCGACTTTTTCACCCATTACGATCCGTTTGATGTTTCCGCTTTCCTTAATATTGAAAACCACAATCGGGATCCGGTTGTCCATGCATAGACTGGCGGCGGTGGCATCCATCACGCCAAGCCTTTTATTCAAAACGTCAATATAATCAAGGCGCTCAAATCTTTTCGCCGTGGGAACGACCCGGGGGTCCGCATCATAAACGCCGTCCACTTTTTTGGCCATAAAAATAATTTCCGCATCCAGTTCCACCGCGCGCAGGGCGGCTGTGGTATCCGTCGAAAAAAACGGGTTGCCCGTGCCGGCGGCGAAAATCACCACCCGGCCTTTTTCCAGGTGCCGGATGGCGCGGCAGCGAATATACGGCTCGGCAATTTCCCGCATTTCAATGGCGCTCTGCACGCGGGTTTCAATGTTCACGCGTTCAAAACAATCCTGTAAGGCCAGGGCATTCATGACGGTGGCCAGCATCCCCATGTAGTCGGCGGTCGCCCTGTCCATCCCCTGTTTACTTGCTTCCAGGCCCCGCCAGAAATTGCCTCCCCCAACTACCACCGCCACTTGCACATTGAGCTCGACAATTTCCTTGGTCTGTAAGACGATATCCCTTACCACCTGAGGATCAATGCCAAAGCCTTTTTCCCCGGCCAGTGCTTCGCCGCTTAACTTCAAGACAATCCGGTGATATTTGGGTGAAAGCATTACCCTACCCCCGTCTGTTTTTTATTCGCTTTTCAGAAAAAAAATCCTGCAAAAAAGGGAACACCGACGGTGTCCCCCTACTTTAGCTGAGACATGACTTCACCGGCAAAATCATCGTCCTTCTTGGCGACACCTTCACCCTTTTCATACCGGACGAAACGCTTGATTTTAATGCCGGCCCCTATTTTCTTTTCCACCTGGGCCACCAGTTTTTTCACGGTGAGCGACGTATCTTTGATAAATTCCTGTTCCATCAGGCAGGTCTCTTTGAAGAACTTTTCCAGACGGCCCAGGGTAATCTTCTCTGCAATGGCTTCCGGCTTTCCTTCGTTGAGGGCCTGCGCCTTGTAGATAGACTTTTCTTTCTCCAAAGTCTCTTCGTCCACATCTTCCCGGCTAACGTATTCGGGGCGCGCCGCCGCCACCTGCATCGCCAAATCTTTGGCCAGTATTTGCAGGTCTTCGTTGTCGGAGAGGCCGTCCCGATCCAAAGCGAGTTCCAAAAGGACGCCTATCTTCCCGCCAAGATGGTTGTAGTCCTGCAGCAAACCGGGGCCTTCCACCCCATAGTGGGTAAAGCGGCGAATAACTATATTCTCGCCAATATTGGCAATCAGCCCGTTCAAGGTCTCCTGAACGGTAAGACCACTTTTTAAGGTCTGTTCAAGTAAGAAAGGACCTTCTTTGCCCTGCTCCCGGGAGAGAGCCGCCGGCGCGTTAAGCGCGATATGTTCCACCAGTTCCTCAGTGAATTCCTTGAAGGCGTCGACCTTGGCGACAAAATCTGTTTCGCAGTTCACTTCGACCAAGGCGCCGCGTCTTTTGTCCGGGGTGACAAAAGAGGCGACCAAGCCCTCGGCGGCAATCCGCCCGGCTTTTTTGGCCGCCGCGGCCAGACCTTTTTCTCTCAGGTAATCAATGGCCTTTTCCATATCGCCCGCCGATTCCACCAGGGCCTTTTTGCAATCCATCATCCCGGCCCCGGTTTTTTCCCGCAATTCCTTAACCAGCGCGGCTGTAATCTCCATTTTTATTCCTCCTCATCCATAGTCGCCCGTAAACCGACGGAAGAAGGGGGGACATAGGTGAAGAACCCGCCCCCCTTAATCCTCACTCGTTTTCCGCCGCTGCCGCCGTTGCTTCCGATTCAAGGCCGGCAGTTTCTTCCGTAAATTCAAGGGATTCTTCCGGTTCTTCAGCCGTCTCCGGGGCTTCGGTTGCGGTTTCCTCCGCTTCGGCCAGTTGCTCGCCCTGACGGCCTTCGATCACGGCATCGGCTATTATACCCGAGATCAGACGTACCGCCCTGATGGCGTCGTCGTTTCCGGGAATAATATAATCCACTTCATCAGGATCGCAGTTGGTGTCGACAATGGCAATGATGGGGATCTCAAGTTTTCTGGCTTCCGCCACCGCAATCCGCTCTTTCCGTGGGTCGACAATAAAAACGGCGTCAGGAAGCCGGTTCATCTCTTTCACACCGCTTAAATACTTCTCCAGCCTGGCCCGTTCCTTCTCCAATTGCATGACTTCTTTTTTGGGAAGAACGGAGAAGTAACCTTCTTCGGCCATTTTTTCGATCTGCTTCAGTCTTTCCACCCGCGAACGGATGGTTTGGAAATTGGTCAACATCCCGCCCAGCCAACGGTGGCAGACATAAAACATTCCGCAGCGGATGGCCTCTTCGCGCACGGCGTCCTGCGCCTGTTTTTTGGTGCCGACAAAAAGAAGGTAACCTCCTTCGGCGGCCAGATTCCGCACAAAATGGTAGACTTCCTCCACCATTTTCACGGTTTTTTGCAGGTCGATAATGTAAATCCCGTTGCGCTCGGTAAAAATATAGGGCGCCATCTTGGGATTCCAGCGTCTTGTCTGGTGACCGAAATGCACTCCCGCCTCCAGGAGTTGCTTCATGGATACAACCGACACTTGGTCACCTCCTTCCTCTTTTGGTTAATTCCTCCGCTTTCTTCATCTCCGGACCCACCCGTCGCCGGGCACCCGGACTCCGGATCCGTAAAGCGTGCGTAATGCGTACCTTTTAAAGTATATCATGATTGAGTCCGTCTGACAAGAAGTTTAGCCAATTTTTTGCCCGCTTTCCCCCGTCAAATAGGGGCGGAGGGCGCCGATCAGGTACAGGGAACCGGTAAGTAAAACCGGTGAATCACCGGCGGCGGTCAGTACCGCCTGAAAAGCCTGTTGCGGGTCGGGCATCTCTACCGCCTCAACTCCCAGGCGGCGGAAAGCCGCGGCAATCCTTGCCGTCGGAGCCGCCTTCGGGTCCGGAACCAGGGTGGCGACGACTTTGCCAAGTTTGGGCGCAAGGATGGCCGCCATCTCTTCCACCGGCCGGTTGTCCATAATGCCGACCACCGCCGTTATGGTTTTTCCCGGGAAAAGCTCTTCTAAACTCTTCACCAGCGCCAGACAGCCATCGGGATTATGAGCGCCGTCCAGTAAAAAAGAGGGTTTTCCCGGGATTAACTCCAGGCGCCCCGGCCACTCTACCCGGTTAAGCCCTTCAATTAAATCCACCGTTCGCCAGAGGATTCCTTCCCGCCGGAGGATTACCAGCAAGCCGTAAACCAGGGCGGCATTGGCCGCCTGGTGCGGGCCGAAGAGGTTTACCCGCACGGAAAGCACCGGTTCTTGTTCCCATTGCAGGTTCAAATAGGTTCCCGTCAGATCGGCTTTTAAGAGCTGAAAGTTTATTTCTTTCCCGACACGGTAAAGCGGGGAGCCGGTTTCCGCGGCACGCCGGGCCAATACTTCCGTCACGGCGCCGGGTTGGGGACCGGTTACCACCGGGCATCCTGGTTTGATGACGCCGGCTTTTTCCCGGGCGATGGCTTCCAGGGTGTCCCCGAGGTATTCCCGGTGGTCCATGGAGATGGGAGTAATCCCCACGGCCAAAGGGGAAACTACATTGGTGGCATCGAGACGGCCGCCCAGCCCTACCTCCACAACGGCCAGGTCCACCTGTTCCCGGGCGAAATGGGAGAAGGCCAGGAGAGTCCCGAATTCAAACTCGGTGGCGGGGCCGATTTCCGGCAGGCCGTCCGCCGCTTCCACCACCGGTTTTACCTGTTGCACCAGGGCGGCCAGGTTTTCCGGGGCGATGGGCCGGCCGTTGATGACGATCCGTTCACAATATGAACTAAGATGAGGCGAGGTGAAACGTCCCACCTTGTAACCGGCCTCTTGTAAAACCGCCGCCAACATGGCGGCGGTGGAACCTTTACCGTTGGTGCCGGCGATATGAACGACCGGGTACTGCCGGTGGGGATCACCCAGTTTGTTTAAGAGGTAATGCATCCGTCTCAAGCCCAGCTTTACGCGGAAACGGTAACGCCCGTGAATATAGGCCAAGGCCTCTTGATAGGTCATGATTCCACCTGCCAGTATAAAAAGGGTTCTTGTTATACAAAAAGAATAAAAAATAATACCAGCCAAAGATCATGTTTATAAGGAGCAGAGAAAAGAGTATGTTCCATGTCGTCCTTTACCAACCGGAGATCCCCCAAAACACAGGAAACATCGCCCGGCTGTGCGCGGCCACCAACACCCGGCTTCATCTCATCGAACCCCTGGGTTTTTTTCTGGACGACCGCCATCTTCGCCGGGCCGGTCTCGATTACTGGCCTCTGGTTTCTCTCCGCCGTTATTTGGATTTTGATGAGTTTCGCGCCGCGCATCCCGGCGCCCGCCTGTTTTTCCTTACGACCAAAGGGAAGCGGTTTTATCATGAGATTGCTTTCCAGGAAGATGATTTTCTGGTCTTCGGCCCGGAAACCCGCGGCTTGCCGGAGGAGATTCTCGCCCTGGCGCCGGAGAACAATCTCCGGATCCCCATGGCGACCGGCGCCCGTTCCCTTAATCTCGCCAATTCCGTGAGCATTATCCTGTACGAAGCCCTGCGCCAGACCGGTTTTGCCGGCTTGTGCTGAAGGCCGGTTCAGGAAGGACGAAATTTTTCTTTGACAAAAGACCACATTTCCGGGGCATGCCGTCCCGCGATTAGGAGGGCTATGAAAAGCCCGGCCCAGATTCCTTGTAAACCGGTGTACAGCGCCACCCCCAGCATGGCCCCGAAAGAAGAGGTGGCCACATGGCGGGTGAACAGGTAGACCACCGCCCAGACCAGCAGGAAAAGAAGAACAAGGGGGGGAATTTCCCACAGGGCCACGCCCAGGGCGGTGGCCAACCCTTTTCCGCCTTTAAACCGCAGATAAATGGGGAATATATGTCCGAGGACCGCCAAAAAACCCATCCATAATTCCAGTCCGGGGGAAAGCCCGAACCGCCGGGCCAAAGCCAGAACCAGAAGGCCTTTTCCCACATCGCCGGCGAAGACCACCAACGCAGGGCCGGGCCCCATAACCTCCAAAGCATTAGCGGTCCCGATGTTCCCGCTTCCTTCCTCTTGAATATTGATTTTCTTCCAATACCTGCCCACCAAAAAACCAGTGGGGACGGCGCCAAGCAAATAGGCGAGCAAACCCATGATTACGGCTTCCCTCATTCTCACGCCTCCTTGGCCGCGGCTGTTTCCGCGGTGAGCCAGGGTTCAAAATCCGCACCCTTCACCGGAAAACTCCCGGGAAGAATGGAAAAACGAAAGACCGTATCTTGAAAAACCTCTCCGTCCATATGGTAAAAGAGCGGCGAACCGCTTTCCAAATAGACCTCCCGCCCCCGAAACATAACCACATTATGCAGGCGGTGATGGGTTCCTTTTACGGCCATGGGCAGGCAAGACAATAATTTCAGAGGGTGCAAATCCTTGACCACGCAGATATCAAATAAACCATCATCGATTCTGGCCTCCGGGGTTATTTTTATCCCCCCGCCATAGGTCCGGGAATTGGTCACCGCCAGCATTAAAGTATTAAACTCCCATGTCTTTCCGTCGATCACCAGTTTAACCGGCCGCAGTTTAAACGAGACCAGGGTTTTAAGGGCGCCCAAAAGGTAAGCCGCCATGCCGCCGGTAAACCGGATCCCCTGGTTGACATTGTAGGCCACCTCCCCGTCAAAACCCACACCCACTGAGGAAATAAAATAACGGTTATTAACCCGGCAGAGGTCGATCCGTCTCGTTTCCCCTTCAATAATTTGCCGGACGGCACGGCCGGCCTCCTTGGGCATGCCAAGCATGGCCGCAAAATCATTGCCGGTACCGCAACCCAAAACGCCCAGGGGTATATTGCTGCCCGCGATCCCGTTTACCACCTGGTTGACCGTACCGTCCCCGCCGGCGGCGATGATCAGATCAAAGCCGTCGGCTACCGCTTTTTTGGCGATTTCTACGGCATGGCCGTGGCCCAAAGTCTCTTCCCAGTGGTAATTACAGTTACCTTCCGCCAGGGCGGCCAAAATTTCCGGTTTCAGTTTGGCCGCTCTCCCTCTCCCGGCCAGTGGATTGAAGATAACTTTGATTTTCATTTCTTCACCTCGTTTATCTTCACAGGTTGCAAAATTCACAGGTTGCCAATTCATTTCGGCGCTTTTTGCCAAATTCCTTCATCAACCGGGGAAGATCCGCCAAATCCGCTCCTTCCAAAAGTTCCGGAAAAAAAGAGAAAAAACGCCGGCCGGCGTTTTTCCCTTTTTCCTCATACTTCTTCGACGGCTTTGATCTCCGGGATTTCCTCACGCAAACGTCTCTCGATTCCGTTTTTCAGGGTGAGGGTGGCCATCGGACATCCGGCACAGGCGCCTCTCAGTTTAACCTGGACAACCCCGTCTTCCGTAACATCGACCAGTTCAACATCGCCTCCGTCGGCCTGTAAGGAAGGGCGAATCTTGTCCAGGACTTCCTTTACCTGTTCTTTCATGTACTTGCTAACCTCCTATGTTCTTATTATATCCCATGGGCCAAGCCAAATCCTGCTTCAATGGGGTTGAAAAAGCCTCAGCCGGAGGATATCAGGACGAATGAAAGCAAATTCCCCGATTTTCTTTAAGGCTTTGTTTAAAGATTTCTCCGGGGCTTCATGGGTCAAAAGCACAATCGGGACAAACTCTTTTTCCCCGTGGGCTTCCAACTGGACCACCGAAGAGATGGAAATATTGTTTTCCCCAAGCACTCCGGCAATTTGCGCCAGGATGCCCGGCCGGTCCCGGGTAAACAGCCGCAGGTAGTAACGGTTGGAGATCTCACCCAGGGGCAGGAGGGAAAGGGTCTTTTCCGTATCAATAACGAGACCGGTAAGAGACTCTCCGTTTTTTAACCGCAGATCCCGGGCCAAATCGATAATATCGCTCACCACCGCGCTGGCCGTAGGGTTCTGCCCGGCGCCCGGCCCATAAAACATCGTATCGCCGACCAGATCGCCGGTGATAAAGACGGCATTGAGTTCGTTGTCGACGGCGGCCAGAAGGTGATCCTCCGGTACCAACGTGGGATGGACCCGTAAATCCACCCGTTCGCCAACAAACCGGCAGACGGCAAGGAGTTTAATCACATACCCAAAACTCTTGGCGTAGTTGATATCAAGGGGAGTGATGGAAGAAATCCCCTCCACCGGAATCGAATGAAAATCCACCAGGCCCCCGGAAGCCAACGCCGCCAGGATGGCCAGTTTATGCGCGGCATCAATCCCGCTGATATCCAGGGAAGGATCGGCCTCGGCAAAGCCCTTGATCTGGGCTTCGCGCAGGGCCTCGGCAAATTCCAAATCCTCCTGATGCATCCGGGTCAGAATATAATTGGAGGTCCCGTTCACTATGCCGTAGAGGCCAAGAATCTTATTGGCCACCAGCCCTTCCCGCAAGCCTTTGAGCACCGGAATACCCCCGCCGACACTGGCTTCGAAGAGAATGTTCACCCGGTTGGCCTTTGCCAGGGAGAAAAGTTCCCGCCCTTTTGTGGCCAGCAGGGCCTTGTTGGCGGTGATGACATGTTTGCGGGCAGCCAGGGCTTGTGACAAATATGTAAAGGCCGGCTCGTAACCGCCAATGGTCTCCACCACAATGTCAATCTCCGGATCGTTGATAATATCTTCCACCTTGGTACTGACTTTTACTTCGTCCAAATTCAAGTCCCGTTCCCGGTCCCAGTCTACATCGACAACGGTTTTTAGCCTCAGCCGGACTCCGGAACGGGCGGTGAGCAAATCACCTTTGGTCAACAACACCCGGGCGACTCCGGTACCAACCGTACCAACTCCCATCAGTCCGATATTGATTACCGTTTGTTCCATCTGTCCTCCCTCGCCTTTTTATGGTCTTCGTCT
Source organism: Bacillota bacterium (assembly GCA_036678685.1). Lineage (GTDB taxonomy): Bacteria > Bacillota > UBA4882 > UBA10575 > UBA10575 > JAZIHH01. The sequence goes on along the minus strand of JAZIHH010000005.1, from coordinate 155,763 downwards.
TCCCGCACCCGGACCGTCACCAGAACTACAAAATAACAGGTGAATAATTTTATGTCAGTATAGCACGCCGTAGGGAAAAAGTCAATCAGCCCTGGTCCGGCCTGCTTCACCCGCTCTCTTCAACCAGGCTCTCCCCGCAATACTTCAACAGCCAGTCCCGCCAGGAATCCAGACCCACACCGGTCCGGCAGGATACGGCCAGAAGCTCCGCACCGGGGTTGACCTGCCGGAGATGGGCGGTAAACTTTTTCGGAGAAAAATCGGAAAACGGCAAGAGGTCGATTTTATTAAGAATGACCAGATCCGTCCCGGCATAAGCCCGGGGGAATTTTAACGGCTTGTCATCCCCTTCCGCCACACTGTGCACCAGAACCCGGCAGTTTTCTCCCACATAAAAATCAACGGGTGAGAATAATTCCCCCGGGTTTTCGATAAAGACCAAACTTCCCGGGGAAAGGGGTAACCGCCGGAGGGCGGGACCGACTTCCCCGGCTTTAAGATAACCGCCGGCGTTGTCTTCTTTGGCCGCGGAAACGGGGATGCCCAACGCCCGCAGTTTTTCCATATCCAAACCCGCTGCCGGCGAACCCTGCACTACCTGAAGGGGGATTCTTCCTTGCAAGATTTCGTGGGTTCTCCTGAGCAGTTGCGTTTTGCCCGCCCCGGAGCTTCCCAGCAGGTTAAAGGCGATTACTTTCCGGGAAGCCAAAAACAGCTCGTTCTCCCGGGCCTGCTTTCTATTCTCCGCGATTCTCCTCTCCCAAAACGAAGTTCCCATACGGCCGCCTCCTCCCTGTTGTTGCCTGTTATTGACTCCTTTATAATTATTACGCAAAAGTGCCGGCTTTAGACAAAAGAAAGGAATGAACTTTATCATTCCGTTTTTATTGGCACTTTTGGAGGAAGAAACAGCCGTCGCGGTGAAAGGCGGACCTTTCCACCCTTCACGGCTTTCCGCCCTTAGCGGCGGACGGCCTTTAGTATTTAATCTTCAAACAACCGGTTCAGACGGGATAAATCGCTGTTTTTCCCGATGATGACCAAAGTATCCCCTTGGTAGACCACCGCTTCGGCGCCGGGGGAAATGATCATATTGTCTTCACCCCTTTTGATGACAATGACGGAAATCCCCAGTTTATTGCGGAGATTCAGATCGCGCAGAGTTTTGCCGTCCATGCTTTTCGGCGCTACCACCTCTTCGATCCGGTAATCTTCCGCCAGCTCAATATAATCAAGTAAACTGGGGGAAACCAGACTGTGGGCCAGTCTCTTTCCCATTTCCCGCTCGGGATAGATGATCCGGTCGACTCCGATTTTCTCCATAACCTGTCCGTGCAGCTCATTGGCGACTTTGGCCACCACATGGGGCACGCCCAGTTCCTTTAAGAGCAAGGCCGTGAGAATACCGGCCTGCAAGTTCTCCCCGATGGCCACCACTCCTACGTCAAAATTCCCGACGCCCAGGGATCTTAGGGTCCCGGCATCCGTCGTGTCGGCCTGGACGGCATGGGTAACCACCGGGGCGAGTTGTTTTACCCTTTCCTCGTCAATATCCACGGCCAGCACTTCCTGGCCCAACCCGGCCAGGGTACGGGCCACGCTGCTGCCAAAACGGCCAAGTCCGATGACGATAAATTGTTTTTTCATGTCAATCCCCGCTAACCAATAATGATTTTTTCTTCCGGAAAACGTATGCCGTCGTTGCCTTGCATACCGCGGGCCAAAGCCAAGACAATGGTTAACAGGCCTACTCTTCCGGAAAACATAGTAACAATCAGCAAGAGACGCCCGGGATCAGAAAGATAGGGCGTGATTCCGGTGGATAGACCGACCGTGCCGAAGGCGGAAACCACTTCGAAAAGAACCGGAAGGAAAGGGAGATTATCCGTTAACTTGAGCAAAATGGTAACCAGCACAATCAAAGTAGCGGCAATAAAAGTTATCGTCAACGCTTTCAAAATCACCTCGCCGGGTAACCGCCGTTCGAAGAGTTCGGTATCCCGGCGCCCGCGGATTACCGACCAGACAGTCAAGATCAATACGCCAAAGGTGGTGGTCTTGATCCCGCCCCCGGTGGAACTCGGCGAGGCGCCGATAAACATGAAAAAAAGCAAGGCAAAAAGCGTAATCTCCCTGAACCTGTTAACTTCCAAAGTGCTGAAACCCGCTGTTCTCGTGGTTACGGCGTGAAAAAAAGCGGCAAGTACTTTGGCGGCTGCCGGTTGTCTACCCAAAGTGTCGGGGTTATTATGTTCCAAAAGAAAGAAAAGAATAAAACCGCTGACAATCAAAAACAAGGTGACCAGAAGTACCAGGCGGGAATGAAGTGAAAGACGTTCTTTACCCTGCAATCTTTGTTTTATGTCGACCAACACTGGAAACCCCAAACCACCGGTTATGAAAAGACCGGCAATTACCAGACAAACCCACCAGTCCGCCGTAAAAGCAGACAGACTGGAAAAGGAGCCATAAAACCGGCCGAAAAGGTCAAATCCGGCGTTACAAAAAGCGGAAACAGCATGAAATACCCCATAGTACAATGCCTCCGGCTTTGTCATCAAACGGGAAAAACGGAGAAATAAAAAAAGCGCGCCGCAGCTTTCCACAAGGACAGTAACCAGTAAAATCTTCCTGACCAGCCGGACCAATCCCGACAAGTCCAGTTGGTTGTATGCTTCTTGAAGCAAAACCCGTTCTCTTAACCCGATTCTTTTTCCTATAAGAAGCGCCAGGGTTGTGGAAAGGGTCATGAATCCCAATCCGCCGAATTGAATCAAGAGTAAGACCACCAGTTGCCCGAAAAAGGACAAAGTTGTGCCCGTATCCACCACTACCAGGCCGGTCACACACACGGCGGAGGCGGCGGTAAAAAGGGCGTCAATATAACGGAGCGGCTCGCCGGCGGTAGAAGCTGCAGGCAACCGCAGCAACAATGAACCTGCCAGGATCATCCCGGCAAATCCGCATACTAAAACCTGTTGTGGCGAGAGGCGCCGTAAAAAGGAAAACGGTCTTGTCATACTTATCCCTGACTTTGTCCTGCCTTCTTAGAATCTTCCCGGGAAAAAATCATCACCCGCGGGTGCCCGGCAAGGTCTTGGTACGAAACAATCCCGTGAAATCCTTCCGCTTCCGCCCGTTCTTTGACCGGAAGCTGCTGGTCGGCCCCGTGTTCCAGGGCGAGAAAGCCTCCGGGGAGAAGATACGCTTCGGCCTGCTGAAGAATGCGGGTAATCACTGCCAGACCGTTTTCCCCGCCGTCCAAAGCCAACCGCGGTTCCACCTGCACTTCCCGGGAAAGGGTGGAAAGAACCGGGCTGGGTATATAGGGAGGATTAGAAACAATCCCTAAATAGCTGTGTTTTTTCTCCGGCGGCAAAGCGGAAAAAAGATCGCCGGTATAAAAAGTCACTTTCTCCTCCACGCCCAGGCGGCGGGCATTTTCTCGGGCCACCGCCACCGCCTCCGGCGAAAGATCCACGGCATCGACCAGACAGTCCGGCAGGTAATGGGCGAGGGAGATCGCCACCGCGCCGCTGCCGGTACCCAGATCCAGCAACCTTCCTTTTCCCCCCCGTTCTCTGGCGGCGGCAACCGCCTTTTCCACCAGCAGTTCCGTTTCGGGGCGGGGAATCAAGACGGCCGGCGTAACTTTAAACTCCCACTTCAGAAAGGATTTTTTCCCGGTAAGATAAGCCGTGGGGGTCCCTGCCAGCCGCAACCGGAGCAGTTCTTTAAACCGGCGGATTTCTTCAGCGTGCAAAGGGCGGTCCGGCGCCGTGTATAGGTTTAACCGGGTGACCTGCAGGACATGGGCGAGAAGAATCTCCGCTTCCAGTCGGGGGTTTTCCAGGCCGCGGCCGGCCAAAAATGAAGTGGTGGAAGAAAGGGCGGTTTTTACATCAACCCCCATTGGCAGCCTCCCCGTCCACCTGCTTGAGTTTTTCCGTTTGTTCGGCAATGAGCAAGGCGGAGATAAGCGCCTCCAGATCGCCGCCCATGATCTCCTCCAAACGGTGCAGGGTCAAACCGATCCGGTGGTCGGTCACCCGGTTCTGAGGAAAATTGTAGGTACGGATCCGTTCACTCCGGTCGCCCGACTTGATCATGCTCCGGCGGACATTGGCCAACTCGGCCTGTTGTTCCCGGCGCATCTGGTCCAAAAGTCTGGCCCGGAGAATCTTTAAGGCTTTTTCCCTATTTTTTAACTGCGACTTTTCATCCTGGCAGGTAACAACCATCCCGGTCGGCAGGTGGGTAATACGCACCGCCGAGTCGGTGGTATTGACATGCTGCCCGCCATGGCCGGAAGCACGGAAAACATCGATACGCAGGTCATTGGGGTTCAGTTCCACCTCGACTTCTTCGGCTTCCGGTAAAACCGCCACCGTAGCCGCAGAAGTGTGGATCCTTCCCCCGGCCTCGGTAACCGGCACCCGCTGTACCCGGTGGACACCGCTTTCAAACTTCAGCCGGGAGTAAACACCTCTCCCTTCCACCAGGAAGATCACTTCTTTAAAACCGCCCAATTCTGTAGGGTTGGCGCTCATAAGCTCCACATTCCACCCCTGCGACTCGGCATAACGGTTATACATGCGGAAGAGATCGCCGGCAAAAAGGGCGGCCTCTTCGCCACCGGTTCCCGCCCGGATCTCGACAAGAACATTTTTTTCATCGTTGGGATCCTTGGGGAGAAGTTGAATTTTTAATTGTTCGCGCAGTTCCTTCTCCCTGGTCTCCATTTCACTGAGATCTTTTTTTAACAGGAGGACTTCCTCTTCGGAAAGTTTCTCCTCCAGCAGGGCGCGGGCCGCTTTAATATCGGCTTTTACCCGGCGGTATTTCTCATAGGTGGAAACAATAGCGGCCAAGTCCGCATGGGCCTTGGCCAGTCTTTGCATTTCCCGGGGGTCGGTTGCCACTTTCGGGTCAGCCAGTTTCTCCCCCAACTCTTCGTACTTTTTCTTTATGGCCTCCAGTTTTTCAAACACAGCTCTCACCCTCATTCTTCATGGCGGCGGCGTTAAAATCTACCGGCTGGACACCGGCGTTGCTTTCCAAGGCCAAAACTTTCTGCAAAGCCATAATCGCCACTTTTAACTGCTTATCGTCGGGTGTGCGCGTTGTCAGGCGTTGCAGTAAAAGCCCGGGTTTGCTCAACCACCGCCAGAGAAAAAAAGTATTGCTTTTCCCGGAGAGCTTAATCACTTCGTAGGAAATTCCGGCCACCAGCGGAAGAAGCAACAACCGTGACACAAAACGCATAAGCAGGGTCTGCTCTCCCAGAAAGGAAAAGAGAACGGCGCTGATGAGCACCACAAAGAGGAGAAAACTCGTCCCGCAGCGCGGGTGAAGAGGCGACTTCTTCCTGGCGTTTTCTACCGTTAACTCCTCCCCGGCTTCATAAGTGTGGATCACTTGGTGCTCCGCACCGTGGTAGGCAAAGACCCGCTGAATATCTTTAATTGTGGAAACAACGCCGATATAACCGGCAAAAATCAGGGCGCGGAAGAGACCCTCGCTCAAATTCCGCCAAAAAAGGCCGGGGATAAACCTGGCGGTCAACTGGCGTAAAAGCAGTGGTAAAACGATAAAAAGTAAAACGGTCATCCCCACCGCCAAAATAATGGCCACGGCCATTTCCCGGCCGGAAAGTTCTTCTTCGCCTTCTTCCTCCATTAATTGGTTGGCGGAAAATTGCAACGCTTTTAAGCCGAGGACAAAAGCTTCCCCCAGGGCCACTATGCCACGGATAAGCGGACGTTTTAAGATCGGATATTTCTGGAGATATGAGCCGATTTCCCGGCTTTCCAGGACGATTTCATCCGCCTTCCGCCGGACGGCCACCGCATAATGCCGGCGGCCGCGCATCATTACCCCTTCCAAAACACCCTGGCCACCGAAGTGAAAATTTTCGGACAAATTCTTCACCTTCTTGCCGTTATCGGAGAGGACAAAGATTCGTGAGTGGACAAGACAAAGAGAAGAGCGCCGGTTTAAGCCTGTTTTCTCTTCTCATAACGCTTTTGAAACTTTTCAACCTGCCCGCCGGAGTCCACAATCCGTTGTTTCCCGGTGAAAAGCGGGTGGCATTTGGAACAAATCTCCACGCGAATTTCTTTTTTTACCGAACCGGTAACAAAAGTCTCCCCGCAAACGCAGGATACAGTTGCTTCGTGATATTCCGGATGAATACCCTTTTTCATTATAGCTCACCTTCTTTCCTGCTCTATCAACTAATAAATTATATCACAGGTAAATCGGATCTGCAAGATAGTTGGTGCCGCTAACTTCCCAGCCCGGCTTTTTCCCGTAACACGGCAACTTTATCCAGTTTTTCCCACGGAAGGTCCAAATCCAGCCGCCCGAAATGACCGTAACTTGCCACCTGCCGGTAAAGGGGGCGCCGGAGATCCATGTTTTGAATGATCGCGGCCGGCCGCAAATCAAAGACTTCCAGGATTAATTCTTCCAGCCATTCCGGGCTAAGACGGCCGGTATTGAAAGTGTTGACCGTCACCGAAACCGGGCGCGCCACCCCTATGGCGTAAGCCACCTGGATCTCACAACGCCGGGCCAACCCGGCCGCCACAATATTCTTTGCCACGTACCGGGCGGCATAGGCCGCGGACCGGTCAACTTTGGTCGGATCCTTTCCGGAAAAGGCTCCCCCGCCGTGACTGGCCATGCCGCCGTAAGTGTCGACGATAATTTTCCGCCCGGTTAAACCGGAATCACCCTGCGGTCCGCCGGTGACAAAGCGGCCGGTGGGATTGATAAAATACTTGGTTTTGGCATCCAAATATTCCGGCGGGATGGTCGGCTTGATCACTTCTTCCAGGATCCCCTGGCGGAGGACCTTCAGATCGATCTCCGGGTGATGCTGGGCGGAGACGACCACGGTATCAACCCTCACCGGTTTTTCATCCTCATATTCCACTGTCACCTGGGTTTTCCCGTCCGGTCGTAGGTAAGGAAGGATATTTTTCTTTCTCACCTCCGCCAGCCGGCGGGCGAGCCGGTGGGCAAGGGAAATCGGCATCGGCATATACTCCGGAGTCTCGTCCGAGGCGTAACCAAAAACCATCCCCTGGTCCCCGGCGCCCAGGATATCAAAGGGATCGCTTTTTTCCCCGCTCTTGGTCTCCCAGGAACTGTCAACCCCCATGGCAATATCGGGTGACTGCTCGTCAATGCTTGTTATCACCGCGCATGTATCCGCGTCGAACCCGTATTTGGCCCTTGTGTATCCAATCTGCCGCACGGTTTCCCGGGCGACACGGGGAATATCCACATAACACTCGGTGGTAATCTCGCCCATCACCAAAATCAAACCGGTGGTCACCGCGGTTTCACAGGCCACCCGGGCGTTGGGGTCCTTGGTCAAAATTTCATCGAGAATCGCATCGGAGATTTGGTCGCAAATTTTGTCGGGGTGTCCCTCGGTTACAGATTCGGAGGTAAACAACCGGCGGGTAGGCTTCATTTTCTTTCTTCCTTCCTTTCGTTTATAGTTCGTTTATAGTATGACAGGAAAGAGGACTTTAAAAAAAAATCCCTTCTCCGGAAAGGGTTAGGACAAGATAACCTCATCTTCCAGAAAATCTGGGGGAGTTGGCACCGTTGGCCTCAGCCATGGTTGCCGGGTTTCATCGGGCCCGTTCCCTCCACCTCTCTTGATGAGTATGGAATATTATAGAAGATTCCAAACAGGATTATAGAAAATTTTTGGGCGGGTGTCAAGGCAATCACTGTAAATTTCCCGCGGCGCCGGGCAGGAGGGAGGCTCCTTGGGCAGGAGGGAGGCGCTCCTTCAACTTTCAAAATCTTTTGGGAAATGACGGCTGCAGGCAAACAGGCATAAAAAAAGCCCTTCTTCAGTTGTTAAGGGCAACGGGCGTGATGCTTAATACCTTACGGGATAATTAATAATTATCAGGCTCGAATTATTATTGGGTTTTTGGTGGACCCGAGGGGAGTCGAACCCCTGACCTCTTGAATGCCATTCAAGCGCTCTCCCAGCTGAGCTACGGGCCCATGGATGCATCAATTAATAGTGTACCCTGCGGGCGGTGATTTGTCAAGGATCTTTTTTAAATTTCGTATCTTTTTACGCTTGAATGCCATTCAAGCGCTCTCCCAGTTCCAGCAGCCGGCGAGCGGTTTCCTTATCCTTCTCCATTTGCGCCGTCAGTTCGGCGGCGGAAGAAAATTTCTGTTCTTTCCGGATAAAAGCCAGAAAATCCACATGCAAGGTTTTGTCATACAAATCTTCGCAGGCATCCAAGAGGTAAACCTCCATTTGGGGGCTGCGGCCGGAAAAAGTGGGTCTTACGCCAATGTTGGCCAGGCCGTAAAACCGGCGTTCCCCAAGGAAAACCCGGACCAGGTATACCCCATACCCCGGCATCAGCCTGCCGGCGGGCAGCTCCAGGTTGGCGGTGGGAAACCCCAGTTGGCGGCCGCGGCGGGAACCGGGCACCACTTTACCGGTTACCCGGTAGGGCCGGTCCAGCATGGCGGCGGCTTCCGTCACCCGGCCGTCCTGTAACAAAGAGCGGATCCGGGAACTGGAAACGATTTCCCCCGCTACTTCCACAGGGGGAACCACCCTTCCCAACAACCCATGTTGGCGGCAGAAAGCCAAAATATCGCCGGTGCCGCCGGCCGCCCCTGCGCCAAACCGGAAATCATACCCTACGATAATTCCCCGGGCGCCCCAGTCTTTCAGGAGAAGCAAAAATTCTTCCGGCGTCAAACGGGCTATCTCGGTTGTAAAATCCAGCACCAGACAACCGTTAAGCCCTAAAGCGGCTAAAAGTTCACACCTTTCCTCCAGGGTGGTCAAGAGGGGCGGCGCTTCCTGTTGCAACAAGGCGGAGGTATGTTCCCGGAAGGTCACCGCCAGGCTAAACCAGCCGTTTTTCTTTGCTTCACCGGCTGCCGCGGCCAGCAACTTCCGGTGTCCCCGGTGCACGCCGTCAAAATTGCCGATGGTTACCAAAAGGTCTTTTGCGAAAAGTTCCTGCCGCATCTGCTCAATGGAAAACCAGGTCTTCACCGTTTCTCACCCTTTTTACCGAACGCTCCTGCCTGTTTCAGGACTTTCACCGGTTGCCAGAATCTTTTGCCGCCTCTTTGTACCAACTTTAAGACGGCCACGATTTCTTGGCCGGCGGTAACACCCAGGGCTGCCTCAGCCCCCTCTTCCGCGGCGGGGATAAAATTTCCATGGGCCACACGGGCGGCCGCCTCCGGATTAAGGGTAAGACAAGGCATATGGGAAAGGGCCTGGAGGGAAGGGATTATCTTCTCCTCCAACCTTCCTTCCCGGAGAGCGGAGGAAATCTCCGGCAAGGACCAGGCGTCGGCCAAAGTAAAAGGCCCGGAGGCCGTACGTTCCAGTTCGCCCAGGCACCCGCCGCAGCCCAAGGCCCGGCCGATATCATGACAAAGAGTCCTGATATAAGTCCCTTTGGAACATTCGATCAGGAGTTCCGGCCCTTCCCCGTACTTGTACACCGCTTGCGGTTGGCCGCAAATCTCCAGCCGGTAGATATGGACCGGACGTTTTTTCCGCGCCACCGTTTGCCCGCGGCGAGCCAGTTTGTAAAGGGGCTCTCCGTTGATTTTAACTGCGGAAAACATGGGGGGTATTTGTTCCTGCCGCCCAAGCTGTTCTTTCAGCACGGCGGCAAGTTCTTCCCGGGTGATCCTGGTTTCCGGGTCCCGGGCGAGGACCCGGCCGGTGATATCCTGCGTGTCAGTGGTTACCCCCAAAACCAGGCGCGCCTGGTACACTTTGCGTTCTTCGTTAAGATAAGAAATGAGTTTGGTGGCTGTTCCCAGCGCGGTAACCAAAACGCCGCGGGCCATGGGGTCCAGAGTTCCGGTATGCCCAATCCGGCGTTGTCCGAGCAGCCGCCGCAATTCCGCCACCACCTGGTGGGAAGTAGAACCGGGTTCCTTGTTGATCACCAAAAAACCGTTATACACGCGGTGTTTCTTCCTTTACCGAATCTTCGGTAAAACAATTATTCAAAATAGAGAGCACCTCGGCAACAGCGCGGGAAAGGGGAGCATTAATCGTACACCCGGCCGCCCGGGCATGTCCACCGCCGCCAAAAAGGGCGGCCAGTCGGCTGACATCCACGGATAATCTGGAACGCCAGCTGACTTTGACCTCTCCCGGGTTGACTTCTTTAAAAAATAGACCGACTTCCACCCCTTGGATGGAAGTGGCATGATTGACAAAACTCTCAGTTTCTTCCAACGGTACGCCGTATTTAACCAATAATTCGTGTTTCATCAACATCCAGGCGATCTTTTTATTCTCGGCTATCCGTAAAGTAGAAAGGACCTCGCCCAGCAAACGGATGGACTCGTAGCTTTTCTCCTCATGGACCTGGGCGGCAATATGTCCCGGGGAAAGGTCGTAATTTGCGGCCAGTTTGGCGACGAGGGCAAGCACGCGGCTGTTGGTGTTGGAAAAGCGGAAAAAGCCCGTATCCGTAGCAATAGCCGTATAAAGGGCTTCCGCCGCCCGGTGGTCGAAAGCAAAGCCCCCGGCGGTCAAAAGATGATGAATAATCTCGCCGGTGGCGGCGGCTTCGGGCTGAACATAATTGTAATCGCCAAAGAGGGAGTTGGAAACATGATGGTCGATATTGACCACCGGGACCCCGGGCAGAAAGACCTCCGGCGGCAAAAGCAAGCGGGATTTTTCGGCGCAGTCCACGCTGATGATCATTTCCGGGGTGATCGTGGGCGCTTCGATGATTTTTTCCGCCCCGCCGATAAACCGGAAGGTACTGGGAACACCTTCCGGGACGACCATTTCCACCGTTTTCCCGGCTGCTTCCAGCGCCAGGCCCAAAGCCAACAAAGACCCGATGGCATCACCATCGGGGTGTAAATGACAACCGATTATGAAATTGTCCCCGGTTTTTAGCAGTTCAATGATCTCTTCCTTGCTGGTCAAGATTCTTTCTCCTCTCGTTCGTTGTTGATCTGGTTGAGAAGAGATAAAATCCGGGCGCCTTCCTCCAGCGAGTTGTCGGCAATAAAATGCAGCTCGGGAGTGTGCCGCATGCGTATGCGACGGCCCAGTTCCTGCCGGATAAAGCCCTTGGCGCTTTCCAACCCTTCCATGGTACTCTGCTGCTGGGCTTTGTCGCCAAGGATGCTGACGTAAATCTTGGCATGGCTCTTGTCCCGGGAGACTTTTACTTTGGTAATGGAAGCAAAACCGATTCTCGGATCTTTAATCTCTCTTTGCAGCAGTTCGCCCAGTTCTTCTTTTATTGCTCCGGCAAGACGTTCAGCGCGATAATCATACACTTTCTCACCCCCTGTCAGGCAAGAAACCTTTATCCTCCAGCGCCTGTTGTTCCTGTCTTTTTAACCTCCCTATAGATAAAGCTTTCGATGACGTCCCCCTCCTTTATATCGTTGAACTTCTCGAGGCCGATTCCGCATTCAAAGCCGCCGGGCACTTCTTTCACATCATCCTTGAACCTTTTCAGGCTTTCAATTTTGCCCTCGTAAATAACAACATTGTCCCGTAAAATTCTGGCCTCGGAATTTCTGGTAATTTTCCCTTCCAGAACATAGCTGCCGGCCACATTGCCCACTTTGGGGACTTTGAAGACGGCCCTGACTTCCGCCCGGCCCAAAATTACCTCCTCGTACTCGGGAGCAAGCATTCCTTCCATGGCCTTGCGTACGTCCTCAATTATATTATAGATTACCCGGTAAAGGCGGATATCAACCTTTTCCCGTTCCGCCAGGCGTTTGGCATTGGGGTCGGGACGGACGTTGAAGCCGATGATGACGGCATTGGAAGCGGAAGCCAGCATCACGTCGCTCTCATTGACGGCCCCCACCCCGCTGTGGATAACCCGGACTCTTACTTCATCGGTGGTCAACTGTTCCAAAGACTGGCGGGTGGCTTCCACGGTCCCGTGGACATCGGCTTTTAAAATAATATTAAGCTCCTTGATTTCTCCTTCTTTGATCCGCTCAAAAAGATCATCCAAACTGACGCGCTGGGATTTTTTCAACTCCTGTTCCCTGTAGAATTGCTGGCGCTTGACAGCAAGCTGGCGGGCGGTTTTTTCGTCGGTGACATAAAAGGTGTCCCCGGCTTCCGGCAGATCATTTAAACCGATGATCTCCACCGGTTCCGAAGGGCCGGCCTTTTTCACCTTTTTCCCTTTATCGTTAACAAGGGCCCGGACCTTCCCGGAATGCATCCCGGCGATGATTGTATCACCCACACTAAGCGTGCCGTTTTGGACCAGGACAGTGGCCACCGGCCCGCGACCTTTATCCAACTTTGCTTCGATGACCGTTCCTTTGGCCGGGCGGTTGGGGTTGGCTTTCAAATCCCGCATTTCCGCCACCAAAAGAATCATATCCAGCAGTTCATCCAAGCCCTGTTTTTTCAAGGCGGAGACCTCGACATACACCGTATCGCCGCCCCAGGCTTCCGGAACCAGGTCATGCTGGCTTAATTCCTGTTTAATCCGGTCCGGATTGGCAACCGGCAGGTCAATTTTATTAATCGCTACAATAATCGGGATCTGGGCGGCCTTGGCATGATTGATGGCCTCCACTGTTTGCGGCATCACGCCGTCATCCGCCGCCACCACCAGGACGGCAATATCCGTGACCTGGGCGCCCCGGGCGCGCATGGCGGTAAACGCTTCATGCCCCGGCGTATCTAAAAAAGTGATCTTTTTATCGCCAATCTCCACCTGGTACGCCCCAATGTGCTGGGTAATGCCTCCGGCTTCCGAGGCTGTAATATTTGATTCCCTGATGGCGTCAAGCAGAGAGGTTTTTCCGTGGTCAACATGGCCCATAATCGTAACCACCGGCCACCGGGGTTGAAGAGAAGCGGGGTCATCGACAATCTCTTCCACTTTGAGTTCCTCTTCGATCGTCGGCGCCGCGGTTACCTCCACGCCAAACTCTTCTCCCACCAAAGCCGCGGTGTCAAAATCAATCTCCTGGTTAATTCCGGCCATAACACCATAAGAGATCAGTTTCTTAATCACTTCACCCACAGCCACTTCGATCGCTTGGGCAAATTCTTTTACTGTAATGCGCTCAGGGATCTGTACCGCTTTAACCATCGTCACCGGTTGGGGAGGACGTGCCGCTTTTTTAGCCGGTTTTTTCCGTGGATGTTCTTTCATCGGCGTCTTTTCGGCTTTCCCCTTTTCTTCCCTGACCGGTTTCCGCCCGGCTTCTTGTTTTTCTTGTTTGCGCGACGGTTGTTGCCCCTTGGTCCTTGTTGCTACCGCTGCAGGACGTCCTTTTTCTTTTTGTCCCTCCGGACGCCGGCTGTCAGCCTTTTTCCCTGTAACCGCCGGCTTTCCGGGCTTAGCGCTTTTTACGCCGGCCCGGGGGGCCTCCGGCTTACGCTCCGGCACGGCCACTTTCTTTTCTTGACAGGCGCCTACCGGCGGCGCCGCCGCCTCTCTTTGTTCACCGGCAGGTCTGGCCGGCGCGGCGGTTGTTTTTTGCTCAGCCGGCTTCGTCATGGCAGCCGGCGCCTTAGGCGGCACTGTTTTTTTGCGTCCGTCTGCGGCCTTTTGGGGTTCCGCATCCACTTTCTCTCTGGTTTTTTCTGCTTCCCGGGTTTTCGGGGGAGAAACGGTCTTATCGGAAGAGGTGGTTGTTTTCTTGACAGGAGCCTCTTGGTCTTTGGTGTCTTTGGGGGAAACCGCCGGTTCTTTTTTCACCTTTACCCCGGTATTAAAGGATTGACGAACCTGATTCAAGTACTTTTCCTCCACCGTGCTCATATGATTTTTAACCCCGGCTCCCATCTCGTTTAAAATCCGGATCAGATCTTTACTTCGAATGCCCAGTTCTTTACTGAGTTCATGTACACGTAGTTTGCTCATCAAACCACCTCCAGTTATTCCTTTTCTATAATAGATGAAAGATGCTTTTCCAGCGCTCCGGTCAAACCGTGCGGCAGAAGACCGATTACCACCTGGTTTTCTTTGCCTATGGCCCGGCTTAACTCTTCACGGGTTAACAAGGAATAAAAAGGGACATCATGCCGCCGGCAGACTGCTTCCATTTTTTTTTTGTATTTTCCGCGGCATCGCCTGCTATAATCACCAGTTGCAGACGGTTCTTTTTGATCGCCGTACAGGCGGCGTCAAAACCCAAAACAAGTTGTCCCGCTTTACGCGCCAGTCCCAGTAAAGAAAGGATCTTATTCACCGGCGATCACCATTGTCAACTGCTCCCGCAGGCGTTCCTTATCCTCGGGCGTAATTGTGGTTTCCAACTTGTTGGCCAGCAAATTTCCTTTTAAGGCATTCTCCAGACACTGGAACACAGGGCAAATGTACGTCCCCCGGCCGGATTTTTTGCCTTTGGTGTCAACAAGGACTTCATGTTGGGGCGTGCGGACGATACGCACCAGTTCTTTTTTGTTGCGAACCGCGCCACACCCGATACAGGTGCGCCGGGGAATTTTTTTGACGCGCCTCGTCACTTCTTTTTCCCTCTCTCCTTTTCCCCGTCTTCCTCCGCTTTTTGGTCTCCCTTAAGTTTCGCTTTGAGTTGGTCCGCCAAAAGCTGGCCGATGGTAAAACCGGATGTGGTCTCCTCGCTAAAGACCAATTCTGTTTCCTCTTCTCCCGGCTGGGCTATTTCTCCTTCTTCTTCTTTGATTACATCCTCAAAAAAGTCCAAGCCCTCCTCCATCTCCTCCATCAGGTCCCGGACTTTCTCCCGGCGTTTCAGGCGTTTACCCGCTTTTTTCCTGGCCGGTTTTTCTTCTTCTTCCTCCCGGATGGCAAAGAGTTCTTCTTCGGGGTATTCCAGGATTTCCTCTTCCTCAACCGCCTCTTCTTCCTCTTCTTCCTCTTCGCCGGCAAAAAGCGGCGCTTCCGGTTCTGCGTCATCGACGACCGGAAGCTCGTCAAGAACCGCCTCCTGCTCCTGTTCCTCCTGTTCAAGCAGTTCAAGCTGCTTTTCTTCTTCAATCAAAGCTTCAATCTCTTCCCGGGCTTCTTCAACCTGACTCTCGCTTTTTATATCAATCTTCCACCCGGTAAGGCGGGCGGCCAACCGGGCGTTTTGACCTTCCTTGCCAATGGCCATGGAAAGCTGGTTGTCGGGAACAATAACCAGGGCCATTTTTTTTCTGGGAAAAAGTTTAACATCGTGGACCTTGGCCGGACTCATGGCCCGGATAATAAAAATCTCCGGATCCGGTTGCCACGGGATAACATCGATCTTTTCCCCTTTGAGCTCCCGGACAATCATCTGGATACGGGAACCCCTGGCGCCTACGCAGGCACCGACGGGGTCAACATTCTCATATCTGCTGTGGACGGCAACTTTTGACCGGATCCCGGGTTCCCTGGCCACGGCTTTGATCTCAACAATGCCCTCCTGGATTTCCGGGACTTCCAGCTCCAACAGTCTTGTTAAAAGCCCGTTGCGGGCGCGGGAGAGGATAATCTGCGGCCCTTTGGTTGATTTTTTCACTTCCACCAGATATGTTTTGATCCGGTCTCCCTGTTCATACTTTTCACCGGGAATCTGCTCCCCGGGCGGTAAAATCGCTTCCACCCGTCCCAGGTCAACAAAGACAGTGCGTTTATCAAAACGCCTCACCACTCCGGTGATAATATCGCCGACCCGGGCGGAAAATTCCTCATAAATCAAAGCCCGTTCCGCCTCGCGAATCCGTTGGACCACAACCTGCTTGGCCGTTTGCGCCGCAATACGGCCGAATTCTTTGGGGAAAATCTCTATTTGCACCTGATCGCCAACTTTGTAACCAGGATCAATGGCTTTAGCCTCGGAAAGGGAGATCTGCGTGACGTCATCCTCTTTCTCCTCCACCACTGTCTTGTAGGTGAAAACGCGAAATTCGCCGGTTTCGGGGTCAAGTTGAACTTTGACGTTTTGCGCTCCCTTTTGGTCTTTCTTATAGGCGGAAGTTAGTGCCGATTCAATAGCCTCAATTAAGATGTCTTTGGAGATGCCCTTTTCTTTCTCCACCACCCCCAAAGCATCAACCAGCTCGCGGTTCATTTCCAACTTTCCTCCCTCATTTTCACTTCAATCCTCCTGGTCCAAACGGGCCTTGGTCACCATTGACCATGGTACGGCCATTTTTTCCCCGTCAACTTCGAGTAAAACTGCTCCGTCTCCCTCCGGAGACCAGCCCTCAAGGCGCCCTTTAATTCTTTTTCGCCCCTGAAACGACGAGTAAAGTCTCAGTTCCACCGGCTCCCCCCTAAACCTTTGAAAATGTTCCGGTTTGGTCAAAGGCCGGTTAATGCCCGGGGAGGAGACCTCCAACAAATAGGGGCCGGGAATCGGGTCTTCTTCATCCAACACGGCGCTTAATCGTTCGCTAAAAGACTCACAGTCTTTGATGTTGATTCCCCCGGGACGGTCAATAAAAACCCGTAAAACGCGTTGCCGGCCTTCCCGGGCGAAAAAAACATCCACCACCTCATAATCCAGTTCTTTCCCGACCTCTTCCACCAGGTCTTTAATAGAAGATTCATTCTTTTTCGTCATTATTTTTCCTCTTTCTTCCCGCCTAAGAACGGGGTCATAAGATGAAAGAGTGGGACACTAGCCCACTCCTTCGCGCAGAATCATTATCCGTTCATAGTATACCATACTTCTGGAATCTTAACAAGAGTCCTTGCGTAAATATTTTACGTCTCCCATGAAAAAGGAAAATCCACAGGCGGCCAAAAAGATAAAAGAGCTTAACATGAAGCCAACCCGGGATTAAACTCCCGGGTTGGCGCTTTTTGGAGGTTAACTTTACTGCGGATTATACATGCCATGTGCTTGCATATAGTTAAAGATGGCTTCTCCGTGTTGCTGTTCTTCTTTCTGGATATGGTTAAGGAGTAGGCGCACTTGCGGATCTCTGAACTCGAAAATGGCTGTATCATAGGTCCCGGAAACGTATTTTTCCGTCATCAGTAAATCATTACAGAGATTCTGGTCCTGCGATTGGTTGGGGGTAAGGTCATTGCCCAATTGGAAATTGACGCCTGCCGGTTGTTGCTGCCAGGCCGGCGGGCCGCCCGGGACACCTCCCGGCATTTGCTGCTGAAACAACTGGCCGGTAATGGTACTGCCTTGTTGTTGCTGTTGTTGGGCCTGGTCGGCCATTTGTTGGTTAAGATTGGGCATTTGCCCGTTCAGGAGTTGCGTGAGGGTATTCAGGTGTTCCTGCTCGTTTTGGGCGTGATTTTCAAAGATCGCCTTCAACTCTTGGTCGGATGCCAACTGCGCATAATCCGTATACTTTTGTATACAGATTTTCTCGTGGCTTATCTGGTCCTCCAGCAAAGTTCGCTCTTTGTTCGTCCAATTCAGATTCATTGACGACACCTCCATCCGTAGTCTGAACAAAAAGAAGAATAATATCCAAAGAAGATCGATCTTTTCGTGGATAGACGGCTCGCCTGCGTTCAGCCCCCGAAATAGATATGTTTTGCAACAAGCCTGGCCGGGCCCGGTAACGGCTTATCCTTTTGACCCTCCTTCATGATTGTTTGTATAACATTTCAATATGGGGAATACCATCTTCTAAATAAACATCGGAGACACGTTGAAAGCCAAGGCCGGTATAGAATTTTTCCAGATAGGCCTGGCCTGAGATCCGGATCTTTTTTTCCTTCATTTCTGTAAGAATATAATCAATGGCCTGGTTCATTAATGTTCGGCCTAAGCCTCTCCGGCGAAAATCTTTCGCCACCAAAACCCTTCCTATGGATGCTTCGGTATAAGAGACCCCGGGCGGCAAGATCCGTAAATAACCGGCCAACCGGGAACCTTCCCGCGCCTGCAGATGCCAGGCTTTATAGTCCTTCCCGTCACAATCATGATAAATACAATTTTGTTCGACGATAAAGACATTAATCCGCTCCCTTATTATCTCGTATAATTCAGCGGGCGTTAACTCCTCAAAACGCTTGATCGTGAATTCCATATAATCTCCTCCGGTTTTCTTGGTGAGTATCGAAAAGATCTTGCTCCTTAGGCCTCCTTCCGGCAGCCGTTCCGGAAAGAAATTCGCTTTTTCTTCTCTCAATCCTTTTTATAGTTGCCGGGAGTTCTCCCGCCGGACAAAATTTTTTTAACTTGACGATCCCCCATTGGCCATTTGGCAAAATATGCTATAATATTGCCGGCAACACCGTCCGGGCACACGGTGACCGCCTCGCCTGCCTGGAGATTAATAAACTGGCGGAGCAATCGGCACGGGGGACTACAAATGGCCTCCGCCCTTGATCTTCTGGTGAGCAAAACCGAACCGGCGGCTGACTACGCTTTCCAAGTGTAGGCCGAACCGGGCCGCCGGCCTTGAAGGAGGATAAAATGGAAAACCGGAGAAAGAAAAAGTAAAATGCGAAGGAGCGGTAAAAATGAGCCGGTATGAACAGGACCCGTACCGGGTTAACAACGCCGTCAGAGGTCCCGGGGACTCCCTTTATAAATACCTGCGCGCGGCAATCGCCGAGGCTTCGGAGATCCGTTTTCTGGTCGCCTTCATTACCGAATCCGGCGCCCGGCTCATGGCCAAGCCGTTACGGGAAGCTGCGGAGCGGGGGACGCCCGTCACCATTCTCACCGGAACCTATCTATGTAACACCGAACCCTATGCCCTGGAGTATCTGGGCGAAAAAGTCGGTTCCGCTCTCAACCTCCGGGTTTACGCTGAAACGGGACGTTCTTTTCACCCGAAAGCCTACTTCTTCACCATGCCTGAAGACAGTGAAGTCTTCATCAGTTCGGCCAACCTCTCCTGGACGGCGCTGACCACCGGCGTGGAATGGAGCTATCGCCTGCGCAGAAGTCAGGCCCCCGGTGATTACGAACAATTTGACCAAGAGTATCAACGGCTGCTTGCCGCGTACTCCCTGCCGGTCACCAAAGAGTTTATGCGGGAATACTGGCGGGAGTGGAAAGAGAAAAAAAGTCGTGAGTAGCTGTTTTCTCCCGTTCTTATTTATAGATAATCAAAGCGATAAACTCTAAAGGTTCGGAACCAATGTTTTTCAGGCTATGCCCTTCACCGGCGCCGGTAAAGGTGACATCGCCGGCGGTAACGGCGGTAATGGTCCCATTGTCGTTAAACTCGCCGGTACCGCTATAAATATAGTAGGCTTCGCCTTCGTTCTCGTGGACATGATAACCAATGGAGCATCCGGGCTGTAGTGTATTGTGAGCAAAGGCCCGCCCCTTGCCGTACATTTCTTCGGGCCCGTTGAGCAGGTTCCGGATGGTGATCCCGCCTTCCCCTTGAAATACGTTTTCCTTAAACGTAACTATTCTGTCTTTGCTTCTCCGGACCATTTGAAATCCCCCTTTTTCGCTTGTTGCTTACATTTCCCTTATCGCATAAACCCTATAAAAGAGTTTTCTCCGGAACCTGCTTAATTGTCGCTTATGTCAATTCCTCAATTTTCTTTAGGTAAAGTTGGTAGTTCTCCCGGTCAAAACAAACAAAGATTACTTTTTTTATCTGTTCTTCGTCTTTTAAGAAATCAGCCACGGTCTGCAGGGCAATCTCCGCTGCCAGCTCTTTGGGGAAGCGGTATACACCGGTGCTGATATTGGGAAAGGCAATGGTCGTCACCGCGTTTTCCACCGCCAGCGCCAAGCTGTTCCGGTAGCAGTTGGCAAGCAGGCGTGGTTCATCCTTGTCACCCCCGCGCCAAACCGGCCCTACGGTGTGGATTACATATTTGGCCGGCAGCTTACCCGCGGTGGTGATGACGGCCTCCCCGGTCGGACACCCCCCTTGCTTTCCCCGGATCTTTTTGCATTCTTCCAGGATCTCCGGTCCGCCGGCCCGGTGAATCGCCCCGTCAACCCCGCCGCCACCCAAGAGACTGCTATTGGCGGCGTTTACTATGGCGTCCACCTCAACCTTGGTAATATCGCCTTGCATGATTTGAATCCTTCCCGCAACCTGCTTTAACATCCTTATCCCTCTTTCGTTCTTTTCCTCTCCTCCTCCGAACCACAGAAAACAACTTCTCCGCCCTTCTTTACCACCTGATAACAAGAAGTATCCGCTCTCATTTCTCTTTTATCTATATACCCTGTTCTTGACCTCTTTCCAATGCTCTTCTTCACTTCTTATTCACATTAACGCCAGCAGAGCAAAATATAGGAACCAAAATACAAAAGCAAAATTAAAATGCTGATTGGCGAACGGCCGGAAGCTTTGGTAAATAATTGACCTACTGGAATTCCGGCCAAATCACCCATACCCAGCCCGGCGATCCAAATACCCAGCGGCCAAACCAACGGACCATGCCCATCCCTCAACACCTCGAAGATGAGATTTTGGAGGAAAAAGAAACCGGTACCTGTCCAGATAACACCTAAGGCGGTAAGGAAAATTCCGATAAAATGCCGTTCCACCCATGAGGGGTCCGGCAGGTAAACATCTGTTGCCGTTGCCATGGCCGCCCCGGAGTTCGCAAGTTGCTGGTTCAAAAAATCAGCTACTTGTTCCAGAGTATCTTTGGCCGCCTCTGAGGTAAGTTTTATCGATTTGCCGTTGACAACTGCTGTTATGTAGAATATTTCCCGATCACCAAAAGGCCTCTTTTCCAGAGCAATCCGTTGAATTTGCGAAAAATCATATACTTTGGAGCCTTTTTGCATTTTCCCGGAGTTAAGGTCAAAGATGGTTATGGAATTTAAACTCTGAAGGAGGCCGATGATGAAGATCAATCCTGACAAAGGCAGGATAATGATTGCCGCCCAAAAACAGAACTGCTCCATTCCACCATCTGCAGTAAGGGACATGCGGGACAACAGATATGCGAACAACCCGAGGATCAACCCAAATAGGGTGATAACCATAACTATTCGCGTTTTTGCTTTAACATAAATAACCCCGTTTTTCTCAGTTACTAATGAATAGGGTGTTTCAAATACCTTCTTCAAGTTATCTTCCTCCATTCAAAATTTTGCTGCGGAATCTACCGGTTATTTCATTAGTTTATTTGTATTTAGAAATAACAAAATAATTAATAGGAGAAAAAACCCCCTAACAAGCAAATCCCATACGAAAGAAAAACTGCTCTGTTTTTCAGGAACATATTTTTTCAGGACTCTTGTAACCTTCAAATAGCTGAACCCTTTTATTTCATACTCTTCTCCGTTACTGAGTTTAATTTTTAACCTGTTCCGTTGCATTCTGGCTGAAGGCATATAACTCCATTTTTCTATTTCCCGCCATGGAATAAATCTCTTGCCTGTTATATTTATACCTTCATTATCAATCTCCGCCAGTATTTCACTGCGGAAAACCAGGTGAATGGCAACCAAAAATGATTCTATAAGTAACATAACAAAAAAGGGGTCAGTAAGCCCATCTTCAAATAAGCTTAATACTGACATTATTCCAAATATGTACAGATAGGACAACACAGGTTCATGGCGGATTACTACTTTTTTCATTTTCTCCATATTACCTAACAGTTTACTGGGTTTCACTGCAACTAATGGTTCACGCCATCTTTAATTTTCCTTAATTCGTTATTATACTCTTAATACCTCCCTCTATGATCTTCATTTTTCTCCTAAATTCTCACTTATTCACAATATTTCATTTATTAGAAATGAGTCTTTATGGGTAATATAAACAGGCATTCAATTATTAGGAAGTGCATGTGTATGCCGGTCGCAACCATACATTTTCACAATATTGCGGCCGTTATGATCCACATGTCTCCCTGGCGGCAAACCTCCCATATCTCACAGGGTCAATGCCCCAAATTCCTTCGTCCTGCCTACCCATGAGGTGGATGTCAGTCATGCTCCTATGCTGGGTCAGCGCCCTTATGGATTAATTCAACCTGACTATCCGGCTCATTTTGTCAAGGTTCTTCCAGTGGTCTAGGTAATACTAAGGTTAAGCCGCTACCGGCCTTTGAATGTCATTCATCATTTTCTGCGGGTCATATGCTACTTGCTTTTTCATTAGCGCAAAGATTATCCGGATTAGCTTACAGCAAAGTAAAATCAAGGATTGCTTCTTTTTTAGCGGGTTTTGGGCTCTGGTCGTATAGTATTGGTGTAACCTCCGGAACTCCGGATTCTTTGCCACCACAGGCATAATCCCTTGAAACAACAATGCTCTCAATCGTCTCCGGCCACGCTTGCTGATGGTTGTTTTACCTTTATGCTTGCCTGAGCTGTTCTCTCTAATGTTCAGGCCGGCCAGCTTCTGGATTTGCTTGGGATGGTCAAACCGGCTCAGGTCTCCTACCTCAGCCATTAATCCTGCCGCTGTAACAAGACCTATGCCTTTGATCTTAAGGACTTCTTTGATCCCTGGTATTTGGTATATCAGTTCTTCAACCAAGACCATTATCTCTTCAAGTTGCTGCTTCTTCATCTCATACTCGGCAAGCAGCATTCTCAGGCTGGTCTCGGCCGCGCGAAGACCTTCCCGTACCCCGACAGAGTTCTTAGCCGCTTCGACAAGGCGCATGGCTCTTTTTAGGCCTAGTGGCCGCAGTTTATCCTTTCGCCAGCGTGCAGCTATGCCGTCTACCCCTTTTTGCAACACCTTTTCGGGGGTAGGAAACTCCTTCAAGACGATTAGTGCGCCTTTACCTTCCCAGGCGCTAAATACTTTGCTGAATTCGGGAAAGTAAATGCTAAGCCAACGCTTTACTCGATTGCCAATCGCATTTAAACCCTGAACGATATGCCAACGGGTTTCCATTGCCGTCCGGAGTTCACTGTAGAGGCCTTCAGGCACATAGGGAACTTGGTACCTGCCGTCTTTCACCAGCATGGCTATGGTCTTGGGATCCTTACGGTCATTTTTGGTCGGATTGTTGTCGTCCAATTCTTTGCTCCGCTTGACATGGAACGGGTTAACCAATACGATTCGTATGCCCGAATCCTTAAGAAACTGGGCGAAGTTAAACCAATAATGCCCCGTGGGTTCCATCCCTACCATAACAGTATCCCTGTTGTATTTTCCTTTCAATTCATTCACCCAGAGCTTGAATAAACGGAATCCCTGGACATCATTACTGATTCTTATTATCTTCCCAAGCTCAATTCCTCTGAAATCAAAAGCTCTGGCAAAGTGTGTCATGCTGGCTACGTCTACACCCACAATTAAAGTCTTCTCTGTGACTTGCGCAATCTTCTCATTTTGGCTATACTTCATATTGAGTACCTCCTCTGTTAGTCTTATTTTGTTAGGGGTAACTTGCTTACACCCAGTATTCTAACAGGAGGTACTCGTCTTTTCAAAGTTCATTTGATTTCAATACAGGAATGCTCCTTCTTTTTTTCTGCCCTCTCATAAACGGCGATTATAACTCCTTGATGAAGCTATACCCCTTTTAGGTTAACTTGGCAATCCCGGCACGATTTTCCCTCGTGGACGGTTATTATATCCTCTTCGCCGGGTTCGCCAATTATTAGTGGGGACAAAGGATTATGATTATGATAGTTTTCCATGACAGCCTTCATACTGTAATTTGCATAACAGTAATAGCACCCATTTTTGCACGTATTATAGGCGCCTATATCGATACTCGCCGCGCAGCCGCATTCCGGACGCTGATTTTTGTCTTTTCCCACAATAAGCTTGGCGCCAAGCAGTCTTTCAAATCTTTCTTTATCTACACAACTGGCGCGTTTAATCCCAAACCGGTCAAGATCGAGATCTTCTGCGCAGGTATCGAGGGATAACCCAAATTCCCTGGCAATCTCCGCAAACTTCTGCATAAGCTCAATTTTCTGCTCAAGCGGCGGATCAATAAGCTTAAGATGTTTTGTATTTCTTTCTGTTTTCCGGTAGAAATCCAGAAAACTGACTATACATTTTTCCGTATAAGCGCACAGCTTTGCAGCTAACGCTTTGAAATACTTAACATGATAATCCATGGTGTACTTTTCATTGAAAAGAATGGGGTCATAACGCCAGACAACTCTCTCTTTCCCGATTTTCTCCGACAACTTGCGGAAGGAAGGGATAATGAGAGCATTTTTTGAAGGGACATTGGGTTCGACATCCTTCCCGTAGGGGTTAAGGGTAAATTGAAAGTAATAGGTGTATCCCCTCAGTTCTTCAAGCCTTTCCAGCATCGGAAGCGGGTTTTTCGTCCAAAAAACGATCCCCTCTACGACCCCGGGGGAAAGGTTTATTTTCCTTACCTGACTTGTATTCATAGGGTTGCGGACAAATACATATCCTTCTTTTATCCGGTTAAAGAACCACTCAGAGTAATAATTGGGTATGTCTGTCCGTCTGCTGGCACTGATAATCATTTTTTACCTCACAATACCCAAATCTTTGTTCTCCGCCAAAGATTCTCTTCTATGCCTTGCTACTTATTTGCCTCCACCAATAGGGTTACAATTCTGTATTCATTCCCATCCGGATCATTGATCGTATATACTTTATCCCCGATCTTAATCTCGCTAGAGGCTCTAACTGTCATCACTCATAATACGTTCTCCTTTTTGGTTGGTGTCCCTTGATGAAAAACTATTTTCCATTGACCGTTAAAGCATTTCCAGGTTGAACTACGGAGCGAATATTTCATTTCTTCTCTTGTTTCATGGTGCTTTATCGCCTTATACGTTGCTAAAACCACATCAGGAGCCAAGATCCTAATATCAAAATCTTTAATTTCAGCGATTTCCATCAAGCGTATGCTTATATGTGCATATCCATGCCGGAATAAACCCTCTGCCCTGGCTTTTAGACAATTTCAACAAAATGATCCTTGTTCTTTTCCAGATATGCTTCAAGCAAATCCTGGACGGAAGGCTCGCATTCGTAATATTTGTCGTCAACCTCGTCAAACTCACCCTCTTTTGCCGCACGGACAAAAGCAAAAACTGATTTAATTGGTCTCCTTTTCTTCTTTAGAAATAGATTCCCCGCTTCCTTTAAGATTTCAGCCTGGGCAGCAGCACCTAAAGTCTTTAAGGCATTTATAGTATCAGCTAAATGACTGGTTCCCCTGTTTTCAAAATACTGAAGATGGCCCCCGTTATTAACTTCAGCATCATACCAGAAAGCCAAATAAGCTATTCGTTGGATCTCATCTAAATTATCATATTCCTCCGTTGTTAACAGATCAACAAAAGCATTCCAAAGTTGATATGGTTCTTTTTCTAAAATAGCTTTATCGACTTTTCTGATGATCATTTTCTCTCAACCCTTCGCCGGCTGGTATTTTGAGCAACGTGCCCGGAGTAATATAGGGTATTCCTCATAGAATCATAATTCATGATTATACTCGCCTTATTCATCCAGAAGATCTTTTGCATAATTGGTTTTTTCGGTTCCTCCAGTTTGCAGAGAAATCATAATAATGCTGATTACTAATATTGCTGTACGAAAAATGGCTTTTTTCTTCATTGTTTTCACCTCAAAAAATACCTTGTCTTGATGTGCTCCTCCAACCTTTTCCAACATCTATTTTCTCATTTTTGATCTTTCGTTGGTATAAATCTTATACTATCTTTGGTTTGTTTCTAAATGAAATGGGAGTAAAGGCGTGCGTACTGTTTGCCCATTATTCTGGATTTCCGCCCATAACACATAATAAACATCTTTATTATCAAAAAAAGGGTGTTTAAAGAAGTCAGCTTTCGAGAATTTCCACACAACATCGTTCTTTTCGAGAGGAATATCAATAGGGTAAAATTCTGTTTCCAGTTGTAATATCATCAACGTGGCCTTCTCTGCGTCTTTATAACCTAATACTTTAATTTCAAAATCACCCTTTTTAAAAATATACCATTCATCTTCGATCTTATATTCCGGGTTTATCTCATATATTTCGCCGAGGGACTCAAAAGGTTCAAAGAGCAGTCGCGCAGAAGATGAGAGGTTTCTCCGAACCAAGCTTCTGTTTTCCTCTTCACATTCCAACAGTTTGCTTTTTAATTCTTCGATCTGTTTTTCATAAGCGATAATATCCTTCACCTTTTCCCCCTCTTGCCCAAACAGGGAGGTGACGAAATAGACAATTATGCAAATCAAAACCAATACTACCGATGCAAGTATAACCTTTTTCGACATGCTAATCCCCTCCACTTATATGCCTTATCCTCTTCTCTTTTGAACTTCAACTTAACTTTACCACTTGAGGCCTCCCTTTTCAATTGTGCGAAAAATATTACACGTTATCCCAATAGCTAGTGTATAATTAAGTGCGCAATTTTGAAGAGGAAAAGCCATCGGGACTCCAAATAGTAAGCTGCTCAAAAAACAAACCAAAAGGAGTGTTATCCCGATGGCTTATCATCAGAATACCGCAAATCTAGAAAAATGCTTCTTAGCATTATGTAACTTTTTCAAAGTTGATAATGCAATTTCTTTGATCAAAACGATATCTAACAAGCTCTAAATTCCTCCATGTAATTGATTTTGAGGGTCGCCTGCCAATAGTATATTTCCTTAGCCCTACTTCTTTAGCGTATTGAACAACATCTTTTTCAAAATCATATGCAAGCAAAAAGGCGTTAATCATTCCATAATCACCATAGGCATATTCATCTTTAATCCAATCAACGTATTTCATTACTTGTTCGATGTCTTCCGAAGCTGCATTGTCTTTTTTCAATTCAACCACCAAATACTTTGCAACCGTTTGGTAACCTGGTATAAACGCATAACCAAAAACATCCATTTTATCCATATAATTTACAGGCTTAAACGGAGAAGCGATCACCTGATGTGAAAGGTAATCCCAAGAACCAAATACTTTAATTGTATTTGGTTCTTTATTGAAAAGCTGATATAAAAGACCTGCTTCCAAGGCTATTTCGTGCTTGAGCTTCTGTCCATTTGCACAAGATACTAAAATATCATCTGGTTTTAAAGTGTAAGCTGAAGGCATTTTTGCTATCTTTTTTCGCAGTAAGGAATGGAAGTTTTGATAATTACTTGGAAATATTTTCTCTTTATCCGGGTTTTCTAAGGCTTTCTGATTCGCCTTCAGTATCACATCTTGGAAAGCTTTGTTTTCTTCATCATCAACTTTTATAAATGATACCTGCCAAAAAACTCTTAACATTCTAAACTTTGATGGATTTGATGATAAAACTTCATCCATGTCAATTCCGAGTTTAAAAAAATACGGGCTAGGCTTAAAAACACAAAGCCAACGCTGGTTTATACTATATTCTCTTTCATCCCATAACAAATTAGGTTTTTCTGTATTGTAGTCATAATTTGATGGCTTATTGGCTTTTGGATAATTAAGAAATTTACAATCGTCTTCTATTGTAACTAACTCGCCAATGCCATAAATCTTTCGGTTGATAAAAAAATAAATATTATCTCCAGGCTTCATGGACACATAGTCAGCAAATGTCGCTTCATGGTGCTTTCCCCAATAATTTTTTGGTGGGGACAGAATTGTTGCATAAACTCCGTTGAATATATATGTCTGTAAGGAATCTTCGTTGTTTAAGTTAATTATATAGCCTGCCATTGCTAATACCCCACTTCTTAACTATAGTTTCTTATGATCAATTCATTTATTGGACCTCTTTTCTGGGCATTACAGTTTATATATCTTTTGGCGGGAACTCTTTCAATTTTATAGCCTTGATATATAGTTTCAAAGAAATCGTCATCAGGGTCTTCATTTTTGGGATCCGAATTACTAAGCATAAGATAGGCTTTTTTCCTGTCTAACCTTTTGAAGTACTCGGCAAGCCTTTTCTGATCTAGGTCAGAAAACCCATCTTTCGAATAGTTTGTAAAATTAGAAGTGCTATTCAAAGGTCTGTATGGAGGATCAAGATATACAAAACTATTTTGTATTACGAATTTTTCTGATTCCTCAAAATCAGCACAAAATATCTCCGTGTTTTGTAAAGCTATGTTTGCTTTTTTTAATGTGTCCGGATCATAAATTTTAGGTTCTTTATATCTACCATAAGGAACATTAAACTCCCCTTTTTGATTAAGACGAAATAGGCCATTGTAACAAGTCTTATTCAAGAAAATCATAAAGCCGGCCCTCTCAACCCATGCCTTACTATAAACCTCATAGTTAAAGCTTTTTTGTTGCTTGTTATACAAATCCCTGACTTGGTAATAATATCTTTTTCTTTCTTCTACTGTTTTTTGGGAAAACTCTGTACTAATTTTCCCCAATGTGTACATTAATTCCAGATGATTATTTTGTAAGACCTTATAACACACGATTAAATCTGCATTTATATCAAATAAATAGGATTCATCGACATGATAATTCTCTTTCAAAAAGAAAAACATCGCTCCTCCGCCCACAAACGGTTCAACATAACGGGCAATCCTTTTGGTTTCTTTAATATGCTTAGGCAATCGCGCATCAAAGATGTCTAGTAATTGGCTTTTACCGCCCGCCCATTTTAAAAAAGGACGCATTTTTGCGTTCAACTCCATGGATGAATTTAGTTGTTTTATTATACATAGATGGTGTTTTTCCTGCTACTGTAACGGGTTTTGAATCCAAACGCTTTTTCTACATGACATCTCCGCGCTTATTCGCTTAGTCAATATTTTCGAGCTTAGGTGAACTCCCCTGTCGTTAGCTGGTTTCCGCTAATTCTTATCTTATGATTGCCATTCGGCTTATTAATTTACACGTTCGCTTCTGAAAATCTCGGTCGCCCGTTCCAGGATCCCGTTGAAGTAGGCCAGGACCATCCCGTAGTTGGTCACCGGGATATTATGCTCCCGGAAGAACAACAACCGGTTCTGCATCGCCCGGCGGTTCAGCATACAACCCCCGCAATGAATCACCAGGTCGTATTTGCCAAGATCGGCGGGAAGCTCCTTGCCGCCGACAGTCTCAATCTCCAGCCGCTGCGGCAGGTTCTTCCGGAGCAAGGCCGGGATCTTCACCCGGCCGATATCTTCACAGCCGGGGTTATGGGTGCAGTTTTCGGCGATGAGGATCCGGGCCGGGTCGGGGAGTTGCTCCAGGCTTTTGATCCCCGCCAGCAGTGTGGCAAAATCCCCCTTGTGCCGGGCAAAGAGAATCGAAAAGGAGGTCAGCTTGATGGATTCCGGTACAATCCGGGCCACCCCCTTAAAGGCCTGGGAGTCGGTGATCACCAGGTCGATACCGTCCAAATCCGCCAAGGCGGAGGCCAGTTCGGTATCGCGCACCACATAACTTTTTATCCCGTGGTCGAGGCAGTCCCGGATTACCTGTACCTGCGGGAGGATGAGCCGGCCCTTTGGGGCTTGCGCATCAATAGGGACGACCAGGACCACCTTTCCGTTGTACGGGACAAGGTCCCCAACCAGCGGCGGCTCTTCCTCATCTACGGAGTCCCGGATTTTCTCAACCAGTGTCTTTTTAAACCACTCAAGATCACCGGGGTTAACGGCGGAGAGGAAGAGAGCCTCCGGGTACTTGGCTTTCATTGCGGCCAGCTGCTCGCTGCTTGCCGTATCGGTTTTGTTGATCACCGTCAGGTAGGGGATCTTCAGCTCTTTAAACCGGGCTGTTGTCTTCCGGTACTCCTCTTCCCCGGGGTCATTAATGTCCATAACATAGACGGCAAAATCCGTCCTGTCCATTACCTGCCGGGTCTTTTCCACCCGGCGCCGGCCCAGTTCACCCTCGTCGTCAAGACCGGCGGTATCAATAAAGAGGACTGGGCCGAGGGGATGAAACTCCATGGCTTTTTTCACCGGGTCGGTGGTGGTCCCGGGGACCGGGGAGACCACCGCCACCTCCTGCCCGGTGATGCCGTTTAAGAGCTGGGATTTACCCGCATTTCTCTTGCCGTAGAACGCAATGGTAAGCCGGTTGGAACTTGGGGTTTTATCCATGATTTGCACCAACCTTTGCCAGATTCAGTTTTTACGTCTCTTTCGCCCACGGAGACCGGTACTCCTTCAGGAAGAGCAACAACTTACCTAAAAGACATACGAAAAAACTACCGGGGATTCCGGGAAGCGTCCGGCTATTCTAGACATAGACATCCCGCTTACCCGCTTCGATCTCCAAGAGTTTTTCTTCAATCATCTTCCGGCGGCGGGGATCTTCCTTACCCATCTCTTCGAGGGTCTTCTTGATTACCTCTTCGCCGGCAACCCGGGTTCTCTCCGAGGCGTAATCCAGCAGGTATTCCTTGAAAGTCAGGATGGCGTTGGGTATACAGAACTTCTGGATCAGTCCCGGCCGGGCCAAAGCCATGAATTGCTCACCGGTCCGCCCGCACCGGTAGTCGGCTGTACAGAAGGAAGGAATATATCCCATCTCGCACATCTCCGCGATCACCTCATCCAGGGAACGGATATCCCCCAGCTGGAATTGTTCCTTCTCCGGGATATACCCGCCGTCACTCTTTTGGTAGCCGCCAATCCCGATCCGGGAACCGGCGTCAATCTGGCTTACCCCCAGGGGGATGAGTTCCCTCCGGATGGCCGCCGGTTCCCTGGCGGTGAGGATCAGCCCGGTATAAGGTACGGAAAGGCGGATCACCGCCACCACTTTCTTAAAATCTTCGTCCGAGACATAATACTTGTTTTTCTTGTGGTCAGAAGCAAAGGGGGTATTGATCGCCGGTTCAATCCTGGGCACGGAGATGGTGTGGGGGCCGACCCCGTATTTCTCCTCCAGGTGGATGGCATGGAAAAGCAGGCCCATCACTTCAAACTTCCAGTCGTAAAGGCCGAAAAGGGCGCCGATTCCCACATCGTCAATCCCGCCTTCCATCGCCCGGTCCAACCCGTAGAGGCGCCACTGGAAATCGCTTTTCTTGTCTCCGGCCGGGTGGACCGCCGCATAGGTCTGCCGGTGGTAGGTCTCCTGGAAGATCTGGAAAGTGCCGATCCCGGTCTCATGCAACTTCCTGTATTCGTCCACCTCCATGGGGGCGGCGTTGATGTTGACCCGGCGGATCTCCCCGCGTCCTTCTTTGATACTGTAAACCTTCTCCATGCATTGGCAGATAAAATCCGCATTGTACGCCGGGTGTTCCCCGAAGACCAGGATCAACCGTTTCTGCCCATGGTTAATCAGGGTGCGTACTTCCGCTTCCAGTTCCTCCAGGGTCAAAGTCTTCCTTTGCACAGCCGTATTTGTCCGGCGGAAACCGCAATAAATACAGTTGTTGATGCATTTGTTCCCCACGTAGAGGGGGGCAAAAAAGACGATCCTGTTGCCGTAGACGGCGTTTTTCACTTCCCCGGCCGCCCGGTACATTTCGGCCAAGAGCTCCGGGTCTTCCACCTGGAGCAGAATGGCGGTCTCTTCCGGTTCCAGCCGTTCCTTGCTCAGGGATTTGGCCAGGATATCCCGGACTCTTTCCGGTTCGGGGTTCACCGCCTCCTCCAGCAGAGTAGTGATCCTTTCCTCATTGATAAAGTCCCGCATCTTTTCTCCTCCTTTAATGAAATATTCTCTTATCACAACCGCCTTTCGCGTTATCTCCTGTCACGCCCGTTTAGTCCGGGACGGTCCGGCCCTACCCGCTCCTTCCCACCGGTTGCTGTCGTTTACAGTGGTCACCCCGGGACATATCCAGTTCAAACCCGGCGTTCTCCACTCTGCTTTTGATCGCCGGCAAAGCGGCGTAATCGGCACTGGCCTTGTTCTTGTAAATCTCATATTTTTTTCGGCACTCCACGGGTGAGACCACCGGCATAATGACATTCGCCCCGGCGGCCAACCCCTTTTCCCAGCCGTAACTGTCCAGGGTCTTGACGGCCGTGGTCACCGGCAGGAGGACCTCCGGGAGAAGCAGCCTGATTAACGCCAGCAGGATTATGGTTTTCTCCACCGAACCGGCGGGGCTGTCTCCCAGGGGTGTCTCCGGGTGGGGAATGAGCGGCCCGATTCCCACCATATCCGGACCGAATTCTTTTAGGAACAAAAGCTCCTCCGCCAGCACCTCATTGGTCTGGCCGGGGAGGCCGACAATAAAGCCGGCGCCCGTCTGGTAGCCGATCTCTTTCAGATCTTTCAAGCACCTTAGCCGCTGCTGCAGGTTCATTCCCGGGTGGTATTTTTCATAGAGGTCCGCGGCGATCGTCTCATGGCGCAGCAGGAACCGGTCGGCGCCCGCCTGGTAAAGCCGGTAATAGGTCTCGCGCGGGGCTTCGCCGATGGAGAGGGTGACCGCCATCCCGGGGTATTCCTTTTTTATCGTTTGGATCAAGTCAGCCAGGACGGCAGCGGTATAAAACCCGTCTTCGCCGCTCTGGAGGACAAGCGTCCGGTAACCGGCCTGGTAAGCCGAGGCGCAGCAAGCCAGGATCGTCTCGGGTAAGAGCCGGTACCGCTCGACCTTCGTATTGTCCCTCCTGATCCCGCAATACCAGCAGTTGTTCCGGCAATAGTTGGAGAACTCCACCACCGCCCGGAGGTACACCTTTCTCTGGTAGGTCTTGACCCTGGTTTCCCGGGCATAGGCGAAGAGCAGGCCGGCATTCTGGTAAGTGATGTTCTCCAGTAGATACAGGAGTTCCGGTTTTTCCAGGTAGTTTTTTCTATAGAGTTTGGTCAAGAGCTCTTTCAGGTTCTTTTCCATGGTATTTCTCGCTTTTGCGCCCAAAGTCTCTTCTTCCTTTCACACCCAAATTGAACAGGCTTGGCGAACAATGCAGAAAAAAACGTCCCCTGGAAAGGGGGCGGAGTAATCTTCGCCAAGTATAGTACTGGCGCCGATAGTTATGTTTTTCTCCTGTTGTCCCTTCCAGGTCAGAAGTTCTTCCCTGTCAGGCGGTTTTATTGTTTTTTCATTCCTGCGGTCGTGCCGCGTACGCCAGCCGGACCGCCGGACCAAAACCGGTCTTCCTGAAACCGGTGTTCCTCTTAAGTAAAATCTTAAGCCAAAAAAAGGTTCATGTCAAGGAAAACGGCAAAACTTGATAGTGTCAAGACACTGTAGGTTTTTAACCTCACATTCAGCAAACATGCACTAAATAACAGCATTGAATTCATTAAGAGATTTTAGAGCCACCCTGGTTAAGTTGTGACCGCCACGTAATAGTGGAACATTATCAATATTTTCTACCCCTAACAGCTTTCTTTTGGGTAAACGCTTCAGTTTTTCCTGCACTGCTTCTTTTATCTCGACAGGGAACAGAATTGATGCTTGCATTGCCAAGTACTGTTTCCGGATCGACTCTCCATTAGCTACAGCCACCCGCATAGCGGCCATGTTCTCTGCCCCTTGTAAACTCCAGGCCATCGGACGGCTACTCAACCTGGCCGCCAGGATGTGGCTGACATGCCCTTCGGCACTACAGCCGATCCCGGGGTGCTTGACCCCATTTTCTATTCCGTCCCAGTTGCGCTCAATATACCCGATGGTCTCAACAATCCGTTTCCTTCTTGGCTTTTCGTCAGTACGCCATAATGCTTCATGAAGATGAGTCAGGACTGCCTGTTTGTTTACGGATTTGATCCCCCGGTGAATCAGCATCTTAAGCCCGGGTGCATGCGCGGTAGCCGTTTGGATATATTTTTCTAAATGATACTTATCTAGGATAAAAATAGTTAGCGGCGGTAAGTATTGTAGTCCAGCCCGGATCCAAGAGGCTCCGTCTCCCAATAAATAGATCCTTTCAACCGTTGAAAGATCATAACGGGCTTCCAGGTAATCTAAAACCTCCCACCATAACTCTTCCGATTTTCCCCAGGGTTTCGTAAAATATTTCGCGTTTTTAAGACGACGACGCGAACCCTCCTCGCTTACCCCTTCGTGAACGTAGATGAGCAACGAGGGCTTTTTCCGCTTATGATCTCTAATTCTCACATGATCTTCATCGGCCTCTATGTACAATGCCCGCACATACCGTTTCTCTTGCGGTGGCAACGATTTCACAGGAGTAAACTTTTTAACAGTCAACGCTACTGTTTGCCTGCTTACTTTCAGTTCAGGATTATAGCTGCTTTCTTGCACCGTGGCCTCTTCGTACGACATTTTACTGGATGCTTCCAGAAAGGCAGCTTTGAGATTGGGCCCTACTCGTGCATGAGGGGTAATCCCTATTTGTGCGTCTACCAAGTACGCATACTGCTTACTTTCTTTATGCTGGTAATAGCTCCGTTCATAGGTCAGTTGACCAAAAGGGGTCAATATCGCTTTCTGGTCTCTTCTCCGTACGACTTTCCAGTCTCGTTTGCGCTCTTCGCTTTCGTGAATCTTTTCCTCAAGAGTCTCCAAAACCAGTTGCACTAGAGCGCAACCTATACCGTCGAGCTTTTTTTTCAATTGTGCCTCAAAGGTTAGATAGTCAATCTCGCCTTCGAAAATTTTCGATATTTCGTTCACTACCGAAAGGATTTTTTCTTCTACTAAACGAATTAGATCCATGAGGAACCTCAGCCTCCTTTGGGGGGTATTCATTCATCGCTGAATGTGAGGTTCCTCTTCTTTTTTCCATAAGTTATTTCCTGCAAAGACCTACAGTAATTTTACACTAACATGGAAAAGCCATCGGGATCCAAAATGATAAGTTGTCTCAACAAACCATAAAAGGATCGTTACCCGATAAATTACTACCCTAAATTTAAAAAAGTTACTAAAATATTAGGTAAACCGCAACGTCATCGCTCGAACAGCTTCTAAGTTTATGTTATTGAATAAACATTAAGAAAACCCCTTTTTAATTACTGGTATTAGGTTTTATAAACGCAAACTCTATCAATACTTAACCTGATTTAAGAGTGGCTCTCCATTTTGCTCGCAGGAAAGAGCCTCGTATCGCCACCAGGTACAAGGCATAGGCGCTCCGGCGGTCAGGGACTTAATACGAGGTAGTCCGTGCTTTCTTTTTAGTTGCCGTTTTTTTTTTATAATTTTGCTCACAATATTTTTTATAAAACGCCAAATAGGGAATTTTGTCCGACAATTCTTTGAAATAATAAACACCACTTGCTATAAGCAAATGGATCCCAATTGATACGACAGCTTTTATAAGACAAATGACATCGTAGCAAAAGAAATACTTAACAAAATAAAAGATAACAATAAACTCCGTAAGCACAGCTAAAGCACGTTTCATATTCCCTGTTGCTACAAAAACTTCTCTTTGGCTCATATCATTTTGCGAATAAATCAAAGCGAAAGCCTCTTCTCTATCGATTTCATTAAGATCTAAAGCATATAAATCATAAAAGGCCTCCTGTATCTTTTCTTGTAATTCTTTCGAAAAGCGGTAATCTCCATGACGTCCTCTAATAGCTTCATTATTCTCATTTTGATAGTCTCTGGCTTGTTTTTGAAAAAGACTTCTGAACCATTTGGAAAACAATTTCCATATACTTAATAGGTTAATTGCTTTGAATAAAATCCTTGAAAACTGTTGTAGTATCATTCCTGTTATGTAAGCTACCACGAAATAGAATCCCAAATGTATAGCATCCTCCTTGAGAGGGTATGAGCTAAAAGGAGTTTCTAAATAGATAAACCCTAAAGCTAATATGCCCGGGAATAAAACACTTGTGAAATCGTATATTCTAAAAGGTATATTCATTATTTGGCCACCACCTGATACTTGGAATATATATCTTTTGTATTATTAACTTCCACCCACAATAGCTGTTTTATTTCGGGTTTAATAAAAGACGGAGAAACAAGATAAAAAGACTTTTCCCCATCCCCGGATACTATTAGTAACAACAACGGTGCTTTGTTCTTATGGGCAACCCTTTTCATTGCTATAATATCTTTAAAACTGGGTTTACCAATTGATGTATGAGAATGCCATTCTCCCAGGTAAATTACGGAGTATCTTTTTTCTAAATAGTCCAGTACATTAAGCGTATAGCACCAGTCTTTTTTGAATGTATTAGGCTTTCTAATAGCATTAGGCCCTGCAGATGTTGCGTGTGTCACTAAGAAGTTACCATTCGATAATGGTACCCCCATTAGTATTCCACCGGTTTCAACGGTTGGGTAACGCTTTACTTCATATTGAATAGACTTTCGCGCCTTCGTAAAAAGAAACACTGTAGAAATATAAGTCAAAACACTGTCTCCCCACATATTCTGCATTGATTTATCCCATGCACAAAATATTTCTTGCAATCCATAAACCCCTCAGAGAATAATCTTTGATCTATGTGTAAGGGCTCCATATTTAATAAGAAATAATTGTATGGTCTATTCTGATTATCTCTTACCCGGCGGTTTTGTAATAAATCTAACGCTATTCGAGCGGTCATGAGGGAAATCAAGTGGACTCTTACACTGCCACCGGGGAAAGTAGGTGCCGAGCATTGCTCCCATAATTCTTTAGGAACCATTCCCGGGAAATCCGGTATTTCTTTATTCTGGATATAATAATCTATCCGGCGATCCAAACACTCAAGA
Source organism: Bacillota bacterium (assembly GCA_036678685.1). Classification (GTDB taxonomy): domain Bacteria; phylum Bacillota; class UBA4882; order UBA10575; family UBA10575; genus JAZIHH01. Next base: position 119,406 of record JAZIHH010000005.1, on the reverse strand, counting down.
CACGCAATTTCTTTCTCGGCAATCATAGCATAACCTGCCACTGAGCGATAATAGACTCCTGCGAAAAGAATTCTCTTGCCTTGAGGAACCAAGTACGAATTTATCACCCGGCAGGCAGGATGTTCATCAACTGTTGAAATAATTAAATCTGATTGAAGTAACTTTGAAAACAACTCATCTTTCGGATCCAGGCTTCTTAAATCATCGGTACAAAGTGTAACTTCACTAGCAGGATTTATCATGTTAATTTTATCCCCGACTCCCTTTACTTTGAGACAACCCACCTCCGAAAGAGTTAAATCGTGCCTACCAATATTTGGAACATCTAGGCGATCTTTGTCGCATAATACAAATTTATGGACACCGCTCCTCGCCAATTCTACAGCAATCGTACTACCCAATGCCCCTAATCCCAAAATCGCAACTGTTTTTTGAGATAAATCATCCAGGTTTTTTTTATCTTCTTCTGTTGCACGACTAAAAATATCTTCTTTAACACGCAGGCGGGTAATTCGAAGCGAGTCTTCACGGTAATTTTCTAAATCCAATTTATCTCCCTTAACCGTTATGCCAAATCCAGGGGTTTTTGCACCCTGGCAAATGATTATCAGCGGAAAAGGCGGTGAAAATCCCACCTCGTTTGCAAAACGCAAGAATCCATCCTTTTTCCCTTTTTTATATTTATTTATATATTTGTTTAAATTCGGCACTCTAGTAAAGGATTCCTTTACCAATTTTAACTCAGGGAGTGTATTAGCAAAAATCACTATTCCTTTCTTATACCACCATGCAGCTTCATTCTTAATTATTTCAAATCGTGGTATCGGCCCTAACACCAGAGTGCGATGTTGGGGTTCAATTAGTTCAATCTGGTTAATGATGTATGTTTTGTTTCCTATATAACTCGCCTGAAAAACACCTATAGCTCCATCTGATAGGCAATTGTTCTCACATATTTCAGGTAAAATGTACCACGTTTTTCCAATGTTAAATCTAACAATAAAATCTTCTTTATTATATTGGATTCTTCCAACTTTAAACCAATTTTCTATTCTATCTACTACCTCCCTGATTCTAGCCTCGTTTCTTCCTGGTATGGGTTCATGGTTTTGGTAACATATCATTCCTTCAAAATTATGTCCCCCTTCGATGAATGGATGAATATTTGAATTAGCAAGATCAGTCATATTAATAAAGCCTTCTAGGATAATAACATTGATAGGGACATACGGGAAATTTGAAGGATAAATATACAATATGGTTAGAGGCTTACCTTTAAAAAACTTTCTCTTATGCATTACCAGGTTTTTGTTAATACTATAATAAGATTCCAGCCCTAAGGTTTTTGCGTCCTCCTCTTCCTGTTGCAATAATTTTAAGTTAGTTGGTTTCTCGTACCACTGCAATAACAAACACCCCCGTCTCATTAACCGAAAGAGTCCTTGGAAGGACTTCGGGAAGTCTTACCTTGGGACAAATAAGGTCCCTTATAATTGGAATAATTAGCCTTACCTCTAATAAACTGATATCCTTTAGAAGACAGGGAATCATCAAATCTTATATCATCATCCAGCTCAAAGACGATATTCCCTTTTTCTCCTGTAATATATACACCGCCGTTGGCATCAGTGTATTCCTCATAATACTTCAAGGCCTCTTCGTGAGGTGGCCATCCTTCTTGTTGTTCCCCTGGCTTAGGGGAAGATATCACGGTAACCGTGGGAGAAATCTTCTCAATTGCTTCAAGACACGGATTTTCCTTTTCTTTATCTTCTTTTCTGAAGAAAAAGGTATTAGAGCCGTGGTGGCTGGCTTGAAGGATATCAGAATCTAATAAGTCTGGGTAATTTTTTAGTATTTTGTCTTCCCATGCCTCGCAATTCGAATCTCCAGGCAACATAATGGTAAATCCACCTACAATGAATTTAAGCACAAGGCAATTATAATGGGCATCATCCTCATTATTACTCTTTGAGGATAGGCAATAGTATTCCACATCTTCTACCGGAAAATCATACGGTGTACTACTGGCTGAAAGCTTCCGGCTCCCCATTCGCTCGATCATCTCAAGAAAATAATCGTAAGGCGGGCTCTCTTCGGCATCCTCACTTCGCCGAAACCCACTTTCCCAAATCTTCTTGATCTCAAAATTTTTATCCAAGAGATCAATTCCTTCTAAATGATCCCGATCCGGATGAGTGATTACCAAATAGTCGATAACCTTTTTCCCATTTTCTCGTTCAGGTATCACTTGTTCTAAATACTTATATGCAGAATCCTCCAGACTGTTAATCTTCAAATCCACCAAAACAAAGACATCATCCAGTTCCAGTAAAGTCATTCCGCCATGCCCGACATTGATGAAATGTACCTTTCTGCTCATGAAACCAAGCTCCCTTCTGTTTTTTTGTATCCCCCAGCTTGACAAATTTTGGTCTGAGGGTTACTATTCATTATAGAAGACGATTACGAAAGGGAAAATGTGACATGCCGAAGAAGGGATTTTCAATTGAAGATCTCTTGTACCCTAAACCTCGCAAATACGAAGATAATTATCCCAAGACACCTTTACGAATAAAACCCCGCAAAGCCAAAACAGAAGCAGTAAGAATTCTCAAAGAGCTTAACCTGAATTCCTTGCCAATCCCATTGGAACCGATTTGTGAATACTTAGGAGCATGCGTAGTTTATCTAGACAGAATTTCTGACAATTCAAAAGCAGCTGGCCGCTTCTTGGGTAACGGAAGGATAGAAATAATAAAGGATCTCCCTAAAAATTTATTTAGGTCGACCCTCGCCCATGAATTAGGGCATTTGGCATTACATCACGATACTCGTTCTAAATGGGATGAAATCGATTCTTTTCAAGATCCTGACCCACATGAAAAAGAAGCTTGGGATTTTGCTGGGGAGATCCTGGTACCTGATAAAATTCTTAAGCCACTATTTGCTGAATTTGCTGATATTCCAAAACCGGAGATTCTTGCTCAAAGATTTATGGTGAGCTCAGATTTTATGTGGGTGCAGCTTATTAAACGAAGGTATATTTAGCTAAACAGTTCTTCTAGCTCTCTTAAATATTCTAGCATTTCTTGCCGCTCCTCATCTTTTTTCTCAAACCCACCGCCATTTTTACCATCGTGAACAAAACCTTCTCTTACTTCCCGATAAGATACTACTCTTGGTGTTGGCATAATATTTTGACTTTCCACAAAAAAGCGGTATGCTAAATTAACTACCTTCTTAGGATCACCCTCAAGTAATTCAGTAATCTTCGCCAATATTCGTGGAGTAATTCTCCTTAAGTCCATGTCTCCTTTTTGAATATCACAAGCTAACCTGGGATTAAAGTTGACTGTGCTTAGTATCTCTCCCCATGATAAATTCTTGTTTTCTCTGAGGTTATTGAAATAAGCCCATATATTAACATGTTCTCTCTTTTGTTCTCTTTCTTTGAATACCATACGAGCTCTATTAACAACACTCTCTTCACGTGCAATAGCAAGCCTTCGATAATAAAAATATTGATTTATTCTAGCTTCTCTATAATAACTCCTAGCCTTAATGGAGTCTTTGCTAGCTTTCTTTAATTTTAACAACAACTCACGATTTTCTTCTTCATTATCCAAGCTATCAATATAGTCTTCAAGAACCTTTTCCAGGTTTTCCTTAAGTTCACTCACAGTTGACCCCCCCCTTATTTATAATATCCATCCAATTTTACTGGAGATTTTTTTTATGGCTCGTCTTTTTCTTTGCCTGACATTATCATAAGCCATACCCAACTGCTCCGATATTTCTCGTTGTGAGTACCCGTTGTATAATAGCATAATGATTTTCCTATCAACCTCATCCAGCTTATTTATTTCGGTTAAAATATGTTCATTAATTTCGTTTTTTATAAATTCGTCTTCTAGATTATATGGGTCTTCAATTTCAAACGGAGTTTCTTCTCCTTCTTCATCCATAGTAATTAATGGCACCTTACTTTTATTATATTTGGATTCTAAAATGTCTAGTATTCTGTTTTTACAACACATCATAACCCAGTTGAAAAACTGTTTATATGTTTGAGCTTTTACTGCCAATGGATTGCGAAGAAATTTTACCATTATATCGTGAAAAACATCTTCTATATCATCCATACAGATAGACTCAAAAAACCTCGATTTAAGAATCGGAGATACTTCTCTCCACGTTTTTTTATATAATTCTTCAAAAGCATCTTCATCTCCGGCTTTGGCCAGAACAATTAAGTTATCATCCAATAACCCCTCACCACTCTTTCTGTAATAATTAGACTATTTGAACCCTTAATTTGTGACACATCAATCGTTTTTACATCTGAATCTTTAATATCCGGCCATACCAACTGCAGCCCGAATTAGACAAATTCCGTTTTATTTTTCTTTGTCTATACAGACTCTTTCATCAGATTACAACACTATCACCCACACTCGCGGCCTAAAACATCTCTGACCAAATTATTCAGATAAGCCCTATCTTTTTCCTCAATCGCCCTTAGCGCCTTTTTCAAATTCAGCGCATATACATCTATTCGCCCCTTATACATCTCAATGCGCCGGTTCAAGAATAATGTATTACCCGCCGGTTCACTGTCGTCAGCGGCAGGATAAATAATACAGGCATGGTAAAACCCTTGTTCATCCTTGGCTAGGAAAGACTGGGCATAATAGGCCAATTGAAAAATATCGGCAGTATCTATCTTCTTTTCGCTATATAGTTTATATTTGGTGTCGATTATCCGGTGGGTCCCGTTGGGAGCGATCAAAAGGATATCAGGTTTTATCTCCCGGTAGCTGCTGCCATCTTCCCAGGTGATAGCATCGGATTTTCTGTATTGGGCCCGTAAACGCCAATCCGGTGGCAAATGATTACCTATCAGTCTGGTGACAAAGCTTTCAAACAAGACATTCATATCAAGCAACAAGGTGAAAAAGCCTTTATCTTCCCGGAAAAAAAGATCCCCCATCCCCGAGGAGTGCAATAAAAGGCGGCAGAGTTCATGGCAACGGCGGTAATGCTCGTTCAACCGGTTATAAGTGAAACTAGGGAATTCCCCCTGGTGCGCTCCACATAACTCGCTAAAAACCCCCAGTTGGTAATGGATACGTAGAGACAATGCTTTAGGGAGGATTATCCGCCGGGCATTTTCCATAGCCGTTTTAATAACCCGGTTTTCCAATACGTCAGTAGAGAGTTCATCAAAAGAACAAGCGATCTTGATTGGCGATAAGCAATTGACCTCCAATTGCCTTCGCAGATCAGGCCGGCCTCTGAGGACAGAAAGGTCTTCTTCCAAATGGATGTATTCCTTAAAAACACCCAACTTCAGCAGAGCATCTATTTCACGGCAAAGCAATTCCACGATAATTTCCAGTAAATGAAGGCCTTTGCGGAAGGTCGTTTCTTTTGCCGTGGCAGAATAATCGTTCCCCCGGGCATACGCGAGCATGCGGAGCAAACCGGAAAAATCAGGGTCAAATTTAGGCCTGATATTGATTACCATATCTTCCAGCTGGATAACCCCGACCCAACTGGTGGCGGTTATTTCCAAACCGTTTTTCAGTTCCCGCCAGTGAAACCGCTCCTCCCGGTCACCCGCTACTTCCGACAAATACAGGCGTTCATCAGTAGCAAGCTTATAATTATCAATAATTAAGCTTTGATATTCGGAGAGATTGTAATTCTTCATTGCCTCACCGCTGTGCGGAAAAACTGTTCATCAATGCCAGGGTAAAATCCTCATCACTGCCGGTAAACAGGTCGTCGTTAATCTCTTCAAGGCTGGTATCGACAAAATCATTCCCCACGATGTCAGCTAATTGCTGATAGTTGTCATAACAGTATTCCTGGATCAACGGGATAATCTCATAGCGATAAATATGCTTTAATTCGTCAATGGTGACCACCGGCGCCCCGTTGCGCATGAAATAGGCATGTCCAATCTGTTTATCCCGCCCCACAAACTCCCGCAGCTTTGCGTTTAGACCGTTCATTATATCGGCCAGGGTCAGATTGGTATTCTCTACCGGCACATCAAGCAATTCCGGATCCGGCAGGATTTCGATAAAGGCGAAACGCCGTTTTAAAGCGGCATCCAGCAGCTTAATACTGCGGTCGGCAGTATTCATCGTGGCAATAATATAGAGATTCGGCGGGACTGAGAACCAGCTCTTGCTCTGGGGCAGGCGTACTTGTACTTTTTCTCTTTTGTCCTTCTCCAAAATAGTCAGAAGCTCGCCGAAGATCTTGGCCACATTGCCCCGGTTGATCTCGTCGATAATCAAAAAGTATGGCCGCTGGCGGTCATTCTCCGCCCTCTGGCAAAGAGTAACGAAAACACCCTGTTCCAGCCTGAAAGTAACCTGTCCGCCCGCGGCTGCCGCCGGTTTAAAGCCTTCGATGAAGTCTTCATAGTTGAATGAAGGATGAAAAGTAACCAGTTCCGCATTGTCTTGTTTCGCCTTGTCCTTCCCCGCATTCTGCCCCTCTCTTTCTTGCACCCACTGGACATACTTGCGGGCCAGGTACGTCTTGCCGGTCCCCGGCGGCCCGTATAAGATGATTTGACCTTTTTGTTCCAAAAGCTGTTCTATCCGCTGAAAAAATGTCTCTTCTGCCGCAGTGAAATGAGATATCTTGGGCTGATCCGTAGTTAACTCCATGAATACCTGGTATGGTAAGGCTTTAATTATAACGGAAAACCAGTCTTTCTGCGGAGCGATCTCTTTGGGCTGAAAACCTTTATCCCATTTGGCCCCAACTGTATGTTTAAATTCATGATCCAAATCGTCACGAAAACGGTACCCTTCGTCTGTTACCGTTCCTACCCCGACTATCCTGGCTTGTCCGTCGTTGGCGAGGACCATGTCTCCCGGTTTCAGATTATAGAAATTCCAAAGTTCTTTCGCTTTTCTGCCGGCTGTCTGGGGGGAATCCGCGTACCATAACTTCTGAAATTCCCTTTTTAACTCTTCAACTGAGGAATAATTAGTAAGATCGCCAACCTCAGGCCAGCCTACAGCGATATAACCATTTTCAAAGCATTCCCGCCAGATACTGGCATTGGGTCCGGGCGCAATCTTCCAATAGCCCCGGCTGGGAGGAAAATACTCATACATGGCCCGCATAAACACAAGAGGAGCCCAATCCTTAAGCCTGGGATCCTCCTGTTTAAACTCCCATAAAGCGCGATTTGCTGCAACCACGCCTTTTTTCTCCCACTTTTCCGCCGGGACCGCAAAGGTTTTTAGAAAATGATGAAGATGGTTTATGCTATAGATTGGCAGGAATTGATCAGGATAATACAGAAAAAGCAGTTTCATCCGGAAGGCGCTGGCCTTGTATAAAATCAAATTCTCCCGGTCAAGCTCTTCATACCGTCCTTCCCCGGCCATATCCAGCATCTCCACAATTTCCCGCCGCATTGTTTCCCATGCTTCCGCCGGTGAAGCAAAAGATTCCTTGTCATAAACGTATTCACCGTTTTTCGACAGATAAATCTGAAACTTCTGGGCGGATCCGCCTCTAATACCGCCTAAAGACAGTGTATTAAACTCTATCCACCAGCAGGCGGTCTGTTGTCCGGACCCGATAACAAACTCCTCCAAAGTCATGGTCGCCCATTTTTCTTTAGGATACAGCCGCAAAAATTCTTCATGGACTTTCCGTGCCTCTGCCGGCGTTTCATGGGGATTCGGAATCGCTTTGATCATCTTCTGGAGTTCTTGCTGGTACATTGCAACACCTCCAACATTATTCCATGGGGCCTTTTCTTCGACAAATCATGCCCCAAAGACGATCCTGTTCAAAACAACTCGCATTTTTCAGGATTCTATCTTCCCTATATATAACGGTATTTCCCCCGGTATATACTGTTGGTTACCCGGGACACGAACCGGCCCAATGATCGTTCCAGGAGAAAGATGATCCCATTGCGAATTGCTGATTATCTTTACGAACTGGTCTAAATCTCTCATATTACTTTTGTATTTTTCTGGTTGAAGATCTTCAGTTCTGAAGATATGTATCATAAGAATTGTCTTTTTGGCATTTTGCCTCTTTGCCTCGGCTAATAAACCAGCTACTGCGTGAAATAACTGGTAACGAAGATCAAAGACTCCTTTTGGCACCGGTTTTTTAAATAAAGCCTTTATCAGATTCTCAATCCTTGCCGGTGCATTGGTATTAATATCATTAATCTTTTTAAGCTGGTTTTCCAGATAATATTCTCCAATAATTTCCCCAAATTCTTCATCAACCTTTGCTTCAACCCCAATCAGCAACCTTTCAGATCCTTGTTTCCCGCAAATGAAGAAATCATTTACCCTTCCATTTCTATAGCCATCAAAATCAGTCACATATTCGGGTGAGCCAAGCTCTAGAGCTATATTCTGGAGTTCAGGATGTGAATTAATAACATCTGTATACTCCTGAATAGAATTTTTTTGATTGTTTAGCCAATATTTTGCGAGTTCCTTGGCACTCCGGCCATCTTTCCACTGGTCTTCTCCTTTTTGTGGCGGGCATTTTTCAAACCATTCAGCAACTGAATTTATCTGGTCATTAGGGTTAAGCCCCCTGCAGATAATCATAAAAACACTTCCTTTCAGCAGACTTCCAGCATAATTGCCGGCTAATCATTAATCCCAAATCTGATTTTGAGGCGTTCAACAGTGTAATTCCATCTTGGAGAGCGGGGCCTTGCTACTGAGTTCTGGTTGCCGAAGAAACCTTTCTCGCGAATCGCATTTTTGGGATCAACTTTTTTCAGCCAACTAACCCTTACTAAATAATCGGCCTTTTCGATATCGTCGGCAGCTTTTTGGAGTGTTTTCGCGGCCTTCGATTCGCTAGTAAGCAAAACCTCTTCACCTGACTCATTTTTTATTGTGAAATCATCTACCGGTACCATTGCCTCTTCCACTTCAGCTACTCCTATATAACCTGTCCCTGGTACATTCACCCAGATTCGTGCACCAGGTTCCAGCATGGCAAGGGTTTTCGAATACCAGGAGCCTCCCCCTGCCACAATATAACCCCTGTTGAGCCCGTCCCGTACCACCTCAAGAGGGTAACCAAAAGATACATAGTATTCGCCATTCCATTCATTTGCTGTCACTTCTTCCCCAAATCCCGCCGTCACTTCCGCAGGATCACGGAACCATGCCCGGCTTATGTATTCCCGGCCTTCATCCTTAAACACTCTAAAGAAAATAGCATTGATTCTGACGCCATATTCGTCAGCTAAATAGCGAACAATCCGTTCTGTACTTGTATCCAGATCCGAAGCAATTATTACAAGTTCATGGTTGCTATTAATCTCATCAGGCATTGAGATTTTAAACTTCCCACTAAACGCTTGGTCAATTGAAACCTGAACGGAGTTGCTATGCCATCTTTTTTGGTAATCATCAAAAATCTGCGCGACTCGGTCGGTCTTTAACTCACGAACCCAGGAACCATAATCAAGAACCTGGGCAATAATATCACGAGGGGTCTTATCCCGTTTAAGCTCAATTACAATGAGATTGGCGTCTTGATCCAGCGCCAAAAGATCAATAATCGTACCGTAATCCGTACGGACTTGTCTCCCGATCACAAGCCAATTTGGCGAAGCAATACTGATATTTTCATCAAGTATATCCTCAAGACGGGACTCAATATCTAACGAGCTAAATTCGACCGATTTCAGACCTTCGTCTATCCTCCATACACCAAGTTCAAGCGGCATAAAGGACCCTCCCTGTTTCTTACATTAGGTTTAAATCAGCAACAGGAAAATATCAAACTAAACTGCTTTATTCACCACTATTGTAAAAACATTCTATTGATAACGAAAAAACCCTCTTTGTCTCATTATAACAAAGAGGGGTGACAACTGTTTGTCATGGAACAAGAGTTCGAGAGGACTCTATTTTATTTCACTCGTGTTCAAAATGCCAAGCAATCGCCACCTCTGTATCCTTTATACTCACTCACTACCACACTTTTGACTATCCAACTGTATCCTCAACCACCCTCGAATATCTTCATCCCCTTGCTGCCACTTATTCAGAATATAGCACAAATAACTCATTAACTCCGGATCTATCTCACCCGTTGCTTTTTCCCCGATCATTATCATTGAACGCAATTCGGCAAATTGTGGGTCATTCAAGACTTTCAATAAACCTTCGCCGTATTTTTGTACGCCTAAATACCTGATTCCATCGGCGATATATTCTTCAGGAGAGATGAACATCTCCCCTTCGCCGGTTTCTATCCAGTGGGGATTACAGAAAAATCGCAGTTTTAAAGCTTTCAGAAAAGCTTTGGTCATTGATATTTGATTCTTTTCAATCTTTGACAAATTACCATGAGTCATCCCAATTTCTTCGCTAAAAGCCAATTGGGTAAGGTTTAAATGCTTTCTTAATTGCCTTACCCTATCGCCGGGAGTTGTGTTCTTCATTAAGATTTTCTCCTTGACAAATGTTCACAAAGAACATATAATATAACCAGAATTTCCTAAGATTGTTATCACAGCTAATATAAACCATTACGACGTCGCTATTACTGCTATAACCAGGTAGCCGCTGCGGAGATAACCCCTAAAAACCCAAACAATCAATAACACCATAGACAAAATCTTGTCAATTGGTGTTATTTGATTGACGGACGAAAGCGCGCCAGATCAAGATCCAGATGAACGACTGCAGGGGCCGCCAACCTTGCGCAGTCGTTCTGCCCGAATCGAGCGCTTTCGTCCCTCTAGTTTTATATGCATATTATACCATGATATGGTAAACGCTGCAATGTTTGGAGCTTCGCAGAAAAGCTGGTACATCCACTTTGTTTCCAGCGTCTCTTCATGAATCAAGCTTGCCAATCTATCTACCGGTAATACTTTTGCAAGAGGAACAAGACAAATGCTCCTGGTTAAAAAGGTACAAATGAAAATCCTAGAAATAAAAATCGCCCGCGGCCGGGCGCGTCTCCAGGCCCTCTGGAATGCTAAAGGCTGTACCGACGCCGAAGTTCTGGAGGCCGGTGATGAGCTTGATTTGCTGCTCAACAAATACCAGCGATTACTTGATGAAAAGAAAAGAACACGACGTTTTGTTGAGCAACGCCATATTTAGTATTTAAAATGAAATAGTCGGGATCTCCGTTTTTCTCGTCATTCGTTTTACACCAAAAACCAAGCTGATAATTATGGCTACAGCCAAAAGCACAAGGACATTTGCTATCATCAGCAAAGTGGGTATTTCCGGGATAACCATCGCTTCCGGATCAAACGACGGCAAAAACGCAAAGCGGAGCAAGTAGTTTCCTGCGCTGTAAGTTTCGCGATCGCTTCCGGATCAAACGACGGCAAAAGCGCAAAGAGGGGTAAAGTGTTATTCATACCGTGATAGATCATTACTGGTAAGACACTTCCAGTGTTGTTATATAACCATGTACACACAACAGCTATACCGATTACACTCAAAACATAGAAAAGAAAAGAAGAGCTAGCTTGATAAGTTCCGGGAATAAAAACCATAGGCAGGTGCCAGAGGGCGTGCATAAAACCTAGAATAATACTGGCGGTAAGAGCCGTATACTTTTCTTGCAGCTTCAGCAAGGCAAAACCCCGCCAGCCCAATTCCTCCTGCCCGCCTCCGAGAAAAGTGTTCCATAAGAATAACGGGATCAGCACGGCAAGTAGATTAAAATCAAACCTTTCTGCCACCTCTCCCCCCATTAAAGAGTACAACTCCCCGCTGGCAAGGAAGACCAATACCGGAACAACTAAAGCCGCCAAATACCAGTGGAACTTCACTTTCCACAGGAAAATCCGGCGGAACCAAAGACGAATACTTCCACCGTTCACTTTTATTACAATCATAGCCGCAAAAAGGGGGCCGAAGCCGACAAGTAAAGTGGAGATCCCAGTAATGACAGAAGCTGTGGAACTGTTAATAATATCAATTTTATCAGTTATAAAAACTACTCCCCAGAAAAGCCAGGAGATTAAAAACGCAAGCACAAAATAAACAAGGATCTGTCTGGCGTAAAAGCATTCTTTTATAAGATTACATAAATTTCCCTTTTTCGCTTCCATTTCCTTGAACCCTCCCTGATTTCTTCTCTCTTAGGTTTATGAAAAATTGTCCCATTCGAATCTTCATGTGGGTAATCCTTACATAATATTCTACTATTAGATAAATATTCCTCTCTGTAGTCATTTTGGACAAAGATGGTGATAATGGCAAACTTACCATTATTGCAAACAAAGGAATAGTCGGTCAGCCTATATAAGGTGAATAGTACCATTTCGGACTGGCTTTTACCGCCAGTCAAATGGTTGACGGTGGGATTAAAGATATCACCCCTTTGACCAGCACTTTGAGAAGGTTAAAGGAATCGCCATGGTAGAATGGTAAGTAAAACTATTGAATACTCCGGAACAAAACACCGTCGCCCATCGTCTTTAACATACAGCAACCTATCAAACCAAAAAAGATGTGATTTAATGAAAAAGAAGCCCCTGAGCATTATTTTTATTTTCACCGGCATAACCGTTCTTTTCCTCGCCCTTTTCTTTGGTCAAGCGGCAAAAAAAGGCGGCTTAAATTACCGTAAAGTCAAAACGGATCAGCTCAACGATCCTCAGTTAAGAACCGCCATTGAATTTGACCTTCCGGAGCGTCAGCAAGCGGATAAGCAAAGGAAGGAAGATAGGGCTGGTCAGGAAGAACCTCCGGTGGCGTCCGGAGTTAAGGAAAACGGGATCATCCCGAGCAAAGAGGCTGAAGTAATTATCGCCGACGTGGCCAATGCGGTCATGCAAGCGCTCAGCACCAAAGATACGGAAAAACTGGCGTCATATGTCCACCCGGTAAAAGGGGTCCGGTTCACTCCTTACACCTATGTGGACTGCGAAAGGGACCTGGTTTTTACCAAAAGTGAAATAAGAAATTTCTTTAAAGACCAACAACGCTACCTCTGGGGTTATTATGACGGCAGCGGTGCGGAGATAATATTAACCCCCAGCGAATATTATGCCAGATTTATCTACTCCGCCGACTTTATCAACGCCGAGCAGATCGGGTACAACCAAATCTTAAGCACTGGGAATATGCTTGAAAACCAATTTGAGGTTTATGAAAATCCCATTATCGTTGAGTATTATTTTTCCGGGTTTGATCCGGCTTACGAGGGAATGGACTGGCAAAGCCTCCGGCTGGTGTTCGAGGAATATGAAGAGGAATGGCGTTTAACAGGGATTATTCATAACCAGTGGACGATATGAGCGGACGGAGTTCCCGATCTTGCCGGGCCATAGAGGCGCCCTCTGCTCATAATAATAGCTTTCATTGGGGTTATTTGGTATAATAAAAAGTAATTTTAGGGAAAACAAGGAGGGTTAAAAATGATCGTGACCACTACCCCTTCGGTAGAAGGCCGAAAGATTCTGGAATACAAAGGAGTGGTCTTTGGTGAAGTAATCGCCGGCGTGAATTTTCTGAAAGATTTTGCCGCCGGGCTTACCAACTTCTTTGGTGGTCGCTCCAGATCCTACGAGGGTGAGCTTATAGAAGCCCGGGAAGCTGCTCTTAAGGAAATGCAAAACCGCGCCGCCCAATTAGGCGCCAATGCCGTGGTCGGGGTGGATATTGACTACGAAGTCCTGGGCCAGGGTGGAAACATGCTTATGGTGACCGCTTCCGGAACCGCGGTGGTCGTTGAGTAAAACAAAATTTACCTTTATTTCCTCTTAATTATTCCTGTAATATCAAAGACTTCATAGCCCAGTAATTCACCATATAATTCATGATAAAAATCAAACTCCGCACCAATTTTCTCTTCATCGAGAAATCCTAGGTGATTTTTCAGAAAGATTAGTTTGTCAAAAACATATAATACATGTATCTTCTCGCCTATTTCTATAGAATGATGATTCTGTAATGTTTTCTGGACCATATCCTCCATGCCAAGGTTATATGTGGTTAAGAAAGTTTCTAAATTCATTTCTTTATCAACAATAAACATATCGGCATTGTTGGAGTTAAAACCATATTCCTCAATTAGCGGCAATAACGATACTGGAGGTTTATCCCAATCAATGCTTTTCGTAAAGAGACTCTCAAGGTATTCATAGTGCTTGAAAATAACGGCTTCATCTTCATATGAGTCTGTATCAAAATAGTGAAATGAATATTCCTTTATTTCGCCGTCTGGAAACACCAAGGCCCAACCGTAATTAACAGGCATAACCCTATGGGCGCCCAGATGGTTTTGTTGGAATTTTGTTTTGCATAATATTACGCCGTCGGAATTTACGGAAACAGGTTTTATAATTGAAAACATATTAGAAGGCCCGGTCGCTATTGTGGAAACCGGCAAGAGCAATATGAGAGATAGGACAAATATCGTTCTTCTCATTTTTTATTATCTCCCCCTTAAGACAGATTTTCGTATCAGGTATAAAACGGTATACAGGACATTACTTCTATAATAATAATTGTAGCACACTTCTTTTTAAGACAAACATCCGGCAAGCTTGTCCGCGAAAAGACCGGTGCGAAACGTTTGGGGAAAGTACAACGCTTGATTGTAAAACCGGGAACCGGGCGAGTATTTCCGGGTCGAAAAACCACCCAAAACGCCTCTTTTACACCGTCAGGCAAAAAAATGGCCGCGGGAAGAAAGCCGCGGCCGTCTTTCATATTGGACGGAGAATATAGCCACCGCTTTTACCACCGGGGTTTAAAAATGATACCGCAACCCCACCGCTGCCGCAAAGCCGGCGGCATAATACGGCTTGCCGGCGATCTTTTCCGCTCTGGTTCCGGAACCCACACTTCCCAGTTCAATAAAATAGCAAAGCGGGGCGTTTTGATCCATAAAGAATTCAAAACCGAAATGCCCGTAACCGCCTAAACTATTTTTCTCCGAAAAACGGCTATTAGGTACAATATACAAGAAGCCGCCCTCGCCGTATAAGCGGAATAGGTCGTTAACCACAGTGCTCGCGCCGAGCAGCCCCAGTTTATATACGGTATATGGCATCCAATCCATCCCGGTTCTGCCGGCGGGAATTCCTTCAAAATACATGGTGTTTACTGAAAGCCTCACCGCAACCCGGTCGTTGAAAAAGTATGGGCTGGTCACGTTGAGGCCATAGCCAAAGTCATAACGGAAGTTGTTCAAATGATAGCCGACCGCGAAATTGGCTCTCCGCAGCTGGGCGCCGTCCCCCGCCAAGGCCACTGAAGGCAGGGCCAAAATTAACAAGATGGCCAAGACTAAAGATACCCGTTTCAAAAAAGTCCTCCTTTCTTTTTTATTTTTCCTCTTTCCGGGCCAATTGGATAATCTCTTCCAGTTCTTTCAAGTAGTGCAGAAAAGCCTCCCGTCCTGCCGGGGTCAAGCGGCAGATGGTTTTGGGCTTCCGCTTCACGAACTTTTTTTCGATCCAGATATAGCCCGCTTCTTCCAGGACGCGGAGATGGGCGCTGAGATTGCCGTCGGTTAAACCCAGCCGGTTTTTGAGGGTTGAAAAATCACTATCCCCCATCGAAGTAAGGACCGTCATGATCCCCAGACGGGCTTTGGCCTGGAAGAGTTCATTCAGGTTTTGAAGGAGTCCCTCAGGCATCTTTAATCACTTGTTTCCGCAGAAGCACGCCGGTGAGGATTAAACTGCCGCCTCCTCCGGCCGCCAGCCATATTTCCTGCCAAGGCGAGGGGAACCAAATGCCCGCTACCGCCGCCAGAATCAACCAGCAACCGATCATCACCAGCGACCGCCCGGTTAAGATTCCTGCTACTATGTAGAGTAAACCGATGTGAAAGGGCCAGAAGGAATTGACGATTTGGGGATTATCCGAAATGAGCAGCAATTGACCGAATAAAAACGCAATGTAGATAAATAAAATCAACATTACCCAGCCGATTTTTTTCAGCAGCGGAGGCACGGGTTGCTCTCTCCTCTTTTTGAGGACGAGAACGACGGAGAGAAGTACGCCAACCGGCGCAATTATGGCCCATACCCCCTGGGACCACCGAATGGAACCTGCATATCCCGCGATCCAAAGCAGGCCCCAAAGGAGAAAAAAGGGGTAACCGTCCGCCGCCCGGAGACGGGTCTGGGCAACCAACTTTTGTAAATAGGCAACCTGGTCCAAGGCCTCCTGCATATTCATTGGCCACACCTCCTTTATTTTCCTTAACTTTATACTACAAAGTACTTTGTTTTTTGTCAAGTACCAATTTCATTTTCTTGCCTGTTTTGGGCAGGAATAAAATGGTGATAAACGCCTTGGACAATTGTTTAAAAAAAAGAAACCGGCCTGCTGGCCGGTTTGTGTCAATTAATCGGGTTCATATTCTAAAATATCCCCGGGTTGACAATCCAATTCCCGGCATATGGCGTTTAAAGTAGAAAACCTGATGGCCTTGACCTTGCCCGTTTTTATATTCGATAAATTAACCACACTAATGCCGATCCTTTCCGCCAACTCATTCAATTGCATTTTCCGGTGCGCCAGCATCCGGTCCAATCTAAGGATTATGGCCATGAATTTCCCTTCCCTCTTTAAAGCGTGGCATCATACTCTTCTTGCAAGTAAGCTCCATAGCGGAAAATGCCCGACAGGATCAGAAGTAAGAGACCGGCAAAAAGTATTGCCGTGTTAACAGTAAAGTTAACCGAAAACATACCGTCAATATTGGCGGCATGAAGAATTGTATGAACAAGAATTGCCTGTAAATTTGGTAGCAACAAAGCGCTAATGATTAAAACTATACCTATTAACGATAAACGCCGGGCGTTCCCGGGAGCAAAAGGGTGACCTTTTTCTACGGCAAACAAAATACCCTTTAAATATAAGGAAACCAGGCTGAAAACAGTAGAATTCAGAACAATAACTGAACAAAACAACCGGAAGACGGTTAGCAATTCATTCACGCTTAATCTTTCGGCGATTAAAGGCAATTTATAACGAATAATGCCGAATTCCAGATGCATAATGAGTTTTGTTATAAGCTTCCAATCAAATTTAATAAGAAAGGACCCTGCCAAAAGGATAAGGAAACAAGAGCCCAAAACCGCACCAACCCAGAAACCAATCTGGGCAAGAACGCGCAATACGGTAACCAGCTTTATGTTTTTTTCCAGATACTCCGAGGCCCGCATGAATAATCACCCCAATCAATAAATTTGAGGTGATTATACCACGAATCTTTTTCGGATGTCAATAACTTTTTAATGTTTTTCATTAATTAATTAATGTTTATGATTAAATTTTTAATGTTTTTAATTACCCCGCCCGGCCTTATACCTGATTATGCTTCCTTCCCCAACCATAAAACCGACCGGGAAGCAGTAAACCGTTAAACCCTTTCATAAATTTCCTTCATCCGCCGCCCGGAAAGAAGGACATAGGGGATAAAGAGGAGCAGGACCCCAAGGGCCTCCCCCCATAAGGCCCGATGGATACAGGAAAATAGCAGGGCGCAAAGAAACACCCCGGTGACAAACCACCCGGAAAAGCCCGGCTGGAACATGCCCCTCACCACCGTCAGGTAGGAAAGGCCGGCCGCGGGGAAGAAAGACGCGGCCACCGCCCAGACGGGATTGAAGCCGACGGGAACGAGCAAAAAGACCGCCGCCAGAAACACCCAGGCCACCGCGGCGGGCAGGATGAGCGCCCCGGTGAGGAAAGCAGGAAAGCCGCCGGCCGGAAAAAGACCTTGCGCCATTTTTTGCCCCAGCTTTTGGACGGGAAAGAAAAACAGGCCGGCGAACCCGAAGGAGAGGAGCAGGCTCCCCCCGAAGAAGGGAAGGAACTCCCCCTTCCCCATGAGAAAGACGGAAAAGGCATATTGGCCAAGGAAAACGACCCAGGCTGGGAACGGATAACGGCTCATGAGCAGAATTTGGGCGTAAAGAAAGGCCTTGTAACCGGTAACGTACACCCTGGTTGCCAAGAAGGAGGTGGCAGGAGGTTCCTCCCGGGCGTATTCATAGGTCAGGGTCTCCAGCCCGCCCCAATCGCCGGCCAGCAAATACTTCCGGGAAAGGTAGGCCAGCCGGCAATGGCGCTCATATTTGGCCCAGTTGATTTGATCAAGGGAAGCGAGCGCCCGCCGGAAACTGCCGGCTGCTATGAGGGCCCAAACGAAAGCGGGGGTTTTGAGCAAGAGCAAAGCAGTTATGCCCAGGAAGATCAGGGCCTTGCGGAGGAAAATCCGGCCGGCCGCGGCGTTGTATAAAAGCCAGGAAAGGTTGGCCATCGCGGCCAGGCAAAAGAAGAAACCGGTCCCGCCGGGCAGGCCGGTCGGCGCTTGACCGGCCAAGAGGCTCCAACCCAAGCTCAAAAAGAACAACGGTATATAGGAGAGGAGAATTTTTCCGGCCAGGACCAGCCGGTGATTAACCGGGGTGGTCAGAAAGAAATAAAGCCCGGGCCAGGAAAAAAAGAAGGGAGGATATCTCAGAAACAAAAGCCGCCGGCCGGCGAAGAGCAATAACACTCCCGTGTAGATTGGCGGAAGGTAGGCGCTCAGCAACTCCCGGTTGGCAACCAACGTCCGCGCTGCACCGGCAATAAAAAGGACGAGCGCCAGAACGGCTGCCAACGGCCACCCTTTGCTGAGAAGCTGCCGGTACCTGCGGAGGTGATTCTTTAAGAGCAGGGCGGGGATGTTCACAAGCCTTCTCCCCTTGCCAGCAGCCTCAGGTAAGCCGCTTCCAGGCTGCCTTCCTCTTCGCCGAAAGCATCCGCGGCGCGCAGGATCTCCTCCCGGTTACCGGCGGCCAGGAGGGCGCCGTGGTCCAAAAAGATATATTCATCGCAGATCGTTTGGGCCAGGTCCAACAGGTGGGTGGAGAGGAGGACGGTCTTCTTCTCCTCTTTTACCGCGAGAAAGAGGTCTTTCAAGCGGCGGATCATCACCGGGTCCAGCCCGGAAAAGGGTTCGTCCGCCAGCAGCAGTTGGAAACTTTTCAGAAAGGCCATGGCAATCATCAGCTTCTGCTTGTTCCCCTTTGAAAGCTGGTCCGGGAGTTTTGGCAAGTGCTCGGCCAAGGCAAGACAGTCCACGAGCATCGCTTTCTTTTCCGCAAATTCCCGGCGCGGGATCCCGGAAAGCATGGCGTAGAGGCTCAGGTTCTCTTCGACTGTCAGCTCCTCATAATAGACCGGTTGTTCGGGGATATAAGAAATCTGCGCGGCCATCTCTTTCCGCCCGGCGAGAGGCCGCCCGTTTAGTAATATTTCTCCCCGCTCGTAACGGACCAACCCCAGGATGCATTTGAGGAGGGTGGTTTTACCCGCCCCGTTCGGCCCGATCAAGCCTACGACCGCCCCGCTCCGGACCGTAAAGGAGACCCCTTTTAGGGCGTGGACCGCCGCGAAACTCTTGGCCAGGCCTCTGACTTCCAGGATACCCACAGGATCCTCCTTTTTTTAATTCTTTTATTTTATCTCCCGGCTTTTCCATAAAACATTAAATATGCGGCGCCGCTAAAATCAGAAGGAAAGTTTGTTGACATTTTTTTTATTTTTGGTAAACTTTAAGATCATAAAGTTGGCAGGTTATTGAGAATACGGTATTTATGGCTATACTGTTGGGGCTCTAGGGAGTGATTTAATTGAGTTTGCTGCAAGTTGTGAAAAACAATGCGGTTCTCAAGAACAGGAACTTTCGTAAATTACTTGTTGGCAATGCCGTTTCACAATTGGGCAACTGGTTATTTTATCTAACTATCTTGTATTTCATTAGTAGTTATACCAGGTCCCTTTCTTTAGCAGGATTTATTCTGGCCATAAATATTCTTCCGGTCTTAGTCTTTGGCCCCTACGCCGGAGGAGTTGCCGATCAATACAACCGGAAACATATTATCGTTTTATGTCATTTGTTAATCGGTTTATGCTCTCTTATTCTGGGATTAAGGGTTTTACAAGAAACGAGCTCTTATAAAGAAATCATGGTAATTAGTTTTATCATGGGTGTTGGCACCACTTTTTTTAAACCTGCCCTAAGGTCAAGTATCCCTAACGTCGTTAAAGCAGATGAATTATCCAGGGCTTAATTCCCTATTTAAAATCACTGCCGCCTTCGTGGAAATTTTAGCCCCCCTTTTGTTGGAGGAATAATAATAACTGTGCTCGGAGCGCCATTAGCTTTTATTATAAATGGCGTTTCCTATATTATTTCCGCGGTAATGGAAATGTTTGTAGAGATTCCCCAATTTTCACAAGAAACAAGAAAAAATAAAACTGTCTTAAAGAATTTCGCGGAGGGTTTCCGGTATATCAGGCAAGCTAAATTTATTAAAGCAATTTTCTTTACTTTTTCCGTTATGACCTTTTTTACCGCGCCTATGATTATATATTTAAAACAGATGACGATCAAGTCCAAATTAGTGTGTAAATTCCTCAGTTATCATTAAATTTATCTGATATACGCGACATTACTTCGGTCGCTAGTTTGTTTTTGCTCTTCTTGCCACTGGAGGTATTCACTCATATCCAGATACTTTTTGCCGGCTATCCACTTGTCGTCAATTTCCATAAGTAAGGCTCCAATTAGGCGAATTGCCGATTCCCGGTTCGGGAAAATATGGATAACTCGTTCCCTGCGCCTAATCTCTTCGATAAGACGCTCGACAGCGTTTGTAGTACGCAGACGCCGGCGATATTTTTCCGGCAGCATAAGGACCGCGGTAGCGTCATCAAAGCCCATTTCGAGTATTTGCATGGCCTTGGGTGCTTTTTTCTCAAATGTCTCCAAGGTTTGATTCAATAACAACCGGGCAGTACCGATATCAGGCGCATCCAGAATAGCTCGCAGATGTGGATAAAGCTCTTCTTTTGCCGACCTAGGCGTAGCGTCCATGATATTACGCATAAAGTGGGTTTGGCAGCGATGCCAGGTAACGCCCTGGAAGTAGCGGCGAACCGCCTTGACCAGGCCGCCATGGTCATCTGATACTACCAGTTCGACACCACGCAGGTTACGGCTTTTAAGCCAGGAAAAGAACTGGCTCCAACTGGCTTCGGATTCACTGTCGCCAATCATAAGCCCTAGAACTTCCCGGTATCCTTTAGTGTTTATGCCGATAGCAATCATAACACTCCGGGAACGGACACGGCCATCTTCACGAATTTTCAGTACCAAAGCATCCACCAATACAAAAGGATAACACTTCTCACTCAAGTCCCGGTTATTCCAGGCGTTCACAATGGGGTCCAGTTTCTTGCACAACTCTGAAACAGTGGATTTGGAAAATTCGGTACCACACAGCTCTTCCGTTATCTGACTGACCTTGCGGGTAGAGACCCCGTTGATTACCATTTCCATCAGGGCCAGTATCAAGGCCTGTTCGCTCCGCTGGTAGCGGGCAAACATCTCGGTGGAAAACTGACCGTTACGAAAACGCGGAACATGTAAGGCTATGGTTCCCACCCGGGTGGTTAGTGTATGCGGGCGTGTGCCGTTACGGTACCCCTTCCTTTTATCAGTGCGTTCGTATGGTTCGGCTTGAAGCTGTTCGGTGGCTTGCGCCTGCAAAATCTGGTTCAATACCGATTCCAATAGCGCTGACACGCCGGCATCCTTGTTATTTCCTAAAAATAGACGATGCAAAAGTTCTTGATCTACGGTAATCTGGTATTGAGCCATTTCAAATTCCTCCTCTCAGAATTTTGGTTTCTCCAACCTCTATTCTAACTGAGGAATTTGTTAATGGCTCCCTCTTTTTTAGGAAACCAATTTTACACCATTATACGGACTTAACTCAGATGACAGAGATTTTTTACCGTGATATTAGTCTAAGTTTAAGCTTGCTTATTATGGCCGACTCGCTGGGAGCGTTTCTTGCCAGTTTGTTTCTTTCTTTTAAATCCTCGTTTCCCCACCAAAGAATAATTGTGCTTATTTTCCCTGTTTTTTGCGGAATAGCCCTTATCATATTAGCCAATATCCCAATTTTGATCATTGCCGTTGCCGCCATGTTGATCCAGGGATTTATCGCGGGCTTGGGGGATATTTCCAGAGACACAATTCTCCAAAAAGATACCCCTGATATGTTCCGTGGTTCGGTGCTGTCAGCCTTTTCGATGATTTTAACAAGTTTAATCCCCTTCTCTTATCTCGCTTCAGGGGTCATTACCAAGTTTTTAAAAGCGCCCCAAATCCTGACCCTCTCCGGTATCGCCTTGATTATTTGCTCATCCTGCCTGCTTTACAAAAACCGCAAAAGTATGTTTTACCCTCCCGAACAAATCGATCATACTATTTGTTAATACTTTTTATTGATTGTTAAACGGGAAAGCGAGTGGCGTCTTCCCGGATTTAGTTTAAAGCGTAAATTCATTAACCCCTGGAAATACTGGAAAGACATCAAGAAGGGCAGGGGCAAATATTTTTTCGTACATTTATGATGTAGCATTTCCGGAACTTTAAATATCTTTCCTGTAAATCCGGTAGGTCCGGTAGTGCTTGCCCCCGGCCCGCTCCGCATCCCGGCGCATCCAGTGGTTCTCTTCGCCAATGGTGGAACCCTCGAGCCAGCGGTAGCGCGACTTCTTTATCGCCTCGAAGGTCCGGAGAAAGATGGCCGCCGAGACCCCTTTCCGGCGAAAATCCGGGACGACAAAGAGAACAAAGAAGCGGAGACCGTCAATCTTCCTCTTCCAGTAGAGAAACTTGAGCCAGCCAAAGGGAAACAACCGCCCGTTACGGAGGTGAAGCAGGACCTGGTTGTAATCAGGGAGGGTAATGTTAAAAGCAATGGGCCGCCCCTTATGCCGGGCAATCAGGATAAACTCCGGGTCCGCCAACGGGCGCAGGGTCTTCGCGATTTCCCGCAAGGCGTCTTCGTCGGGCGGCATCATATCCGGCCATTCCTCGGGCATCGCCTCGTCCAAAACCTGTTTGATATCGGCCAGTTCAGCCTCTAACCGTTTGAGGTTGATTGGTTCGACGGTAAACCCGTACCGCTCCATCGCATACTCTACCGCTTCCGGCGTCCGCGGAACATGGATGTCAAAGTGATAAGCGAACAAGTCAATGTGCTTGCGAAAGCCGTACCGTTCAAAGAACTCCGGGTAATAGGGCGGATTGTAAGAATTCATCAACACGGGCGGATTTTCAAAATCATTTAGCAAAAAGCCCCGGTAATCATCGCCATTGGTTGGCGAGACCGGCCCCCGGACCGACGTCGCCCCGTTGGCGCGCAGGTAAGCACAGGCCGCATCCAACAAGGTCCGGGCGTAGTCATAATCGGGCACGCATTCAAAGAGCGAGAGATATCCCTCACACTTTCCTTTAGCTTCATTCGTTTTCCTGTCGATCCCGGCCAGGACGCGCCCGACCGGTTTCCCGTCGCGTAAAGCCAAAAAGAGGCGAAACGGCCCGGAACGGAGGAAATGGTTCCGCGCCGGGTCAAGGGTTTGCCACAGATCGCGGCGGAGCGGCGGCACCCAGGCCGGATTCCCTTTATAAATCTGCCAGGCGAGATTGATGAAGGCCTTCTTGTCCTTTCTCGTTTCTACGGTACGGATGGTTACTGACATGATGATACCTCCGATGGTTGGTCTCTTTTTATTTTCCTGACGGTTCCTCCGCCCCGGCGGCGGAAGTGGCCCGGGCAGCGAGTTCCCTCGTGATCTGCAGGTGATAGGCGCGGTCAATGGGGAATTTAAGCAAAACCAGCACGCCGAGGCCGATCAAAACGGCCGGCAACAGCCCCAGCAGCAGACGGATGGCCAGCAAGGTGCCGGCGCTCTGGGCGATATTCGGAACATAACCCGACCATTGCAAAACAAGGCCGACAATAAAAAGCGCGCCCGAAGTGGCGAATTGGTGCATAAAAGTGACCAGCCCGAAGTAGATGCCCTCCTGCCGGTGGCCGGAGCGCAATTCGTCAAACTCTATGGTATCGGGAATGATGGAAAGGGGAATGATATGCGCGGCCGAAACCCCGATTCCGGATAGAGCGGCCACCAGGTAGACCAGATTGCGCTGGCCGGGCTGGATAAAGATGGTCGCCAGCATAATCACGGCCAAAAAGCCCAGACCGGCAAAGTAAGACTCTTTTTTCCCGAAACGCTCCGTATATTTTACCCAGAAGGGCAAGAAGACGGCGGCCACGATAAAGATGATCCCAAAAATAATGTTGCTCTTCTCTTCGCCGATTGCCAGCCAGTATTTGAGGTAATAAATAAAGACGGCCGAGATAATGTCAATTGCCACCCACGTCGCCAGGTACGTAGTGAGGGCTAAAATATAAGGCCGGTTGGAGAGGACCAAACCCAGCCCTTTTTTCAACGGCACCCGGTCCTGCCTGGCCGAGAGCTTTTCCTTGGTCCCCGCAAAGGCAAAGAGCGGCAGGATGGCCAGGACCACCCCGATCGAAATCCCCATGATCCGGTATCCGTAACGCAGGTCCGGTGACAACCCGAAAAAATAGGAGGGCAAGAGCACGGCCACCAGCCCGCCGATGATGGAAAAGAACATCCGGTAACCGTTGAGATTGGTGCGTTCATCGTAATCCCTGGTCATCTCCGGCGCCAGTGAGGAATACGGGACCGAAAGCAAGGAAAAGAACGTAATAAAGGAAAAGATGGCGCCGAAAATAAGCAGGGTCTGCCCCACCGGCGACGCCACCTGGGGAATCTGCCAGATGAGACCAAACGTCAAACCGAACGGCAACGCAAACCAGAGAAGAAAAGGTCTTCTCCGCCCCCATCGGGTTTTGGTCCGGTCGGAGACGTGACCAATCACCGGATCAATCAGCGCATCCCAGATCTTGGCCACCAAAAGAAGCGTACCGGCCAAGGCCGGGGGAAAGTTGACCACGTCGGTGAGGAAGATGAGAAGGTAAAAAGCGGGAATCGTATAAGCGATACTAAACCCAAAGTCGGTAACACCATACAAAAACTTGGACCAGAAGGAAAGCTTGTCGGACATCGTCATCCCCCAATTCAAAAATTATGCTGCCCCATAGCTTATACCCCATCGCATAGAAGCTGATAGAGGTTTACCCATCATTCTGTCCACCAGTTTGACAGCCGGTGACATTACAATATTCTCCACAACAAGCCAAAAACCTTTCCCCATAACAGCATTAAAGATAAAGACCAGTGACCTCCGTCCGCCACGGAACCAACCGTTTCGTTATGGGATTTATCTCCCCTCTGTATTCATCCGGCCACCATTATTGTCCTTCCGCAGAACAGCAATTTTCCCGAATCCGGCCCCCTACCATGTTTTTTTGCTGAAAAATTTATTTCTACTGAAAAATTATTATTTTTTTCAGTAATCTGGCAGGAACCTGAAAATTTTTAGCGAATATTTCCCGGTAATAAACTGGCGATGCGGACACCGGTTACCTACTACAAAATACAAGCCCGGCACAGCAACAAACTGCTGGATGTACAGGAAGCTTCGACAGCCGACGGCGCCAATGTCTTCCAGTGGAGGGACAACGGCAACCATAATCAACATTGGTACCTCATCCCTGTGGACAGCAGGTATTACAAAATAGTGGCCCGGCACAGCAACAAACTGCTGACCGTGGAGAATGCTTCCCTGTCCGGCGGGGCCAATGTCGAGCAACGGTCGGATAACAGCGGTTATCATCAGCACTGGGAATTGCTGGACACGGGCGACGGCTATTACAACATAAGGAACAGAAACAGCAACCAAATGCTGGATGTCAACGGGGCGGGCACGGGCGACGGCGCCAATGTGATCCAGTGGCCCGCCAACGGCGCTCACAATCAACAGTGGCGACTCCTTCCGGTAAATTAGCCCTCATAAGTTTCCGGTAAAAGAAGCGGTTGAACCCCGCCCTCGCTGCCATACGGAAAGGCAACGGGCGGCGGGGTTCACTCCCGCATGACGCCTGCATGGCGCCGGGAACCGGCGCCTTCAAACTCTTCTTCCACCGCTCTTTATTGAAAATTTTCAGTGATCCGGCAGGTTTCTGGTTTTTTGCAGAGAATACTATAAATAAAATTCCCGGGATTGGAGTGAAAATTTGTGGCCAATACAAAAAAGGTTACCATCACCGATATCGCAGAGAAAGCCCAAGTATCAATAAGCACCGTATCCAGGGTTTTATCCGGTAGTCCCGGTGTCAATGAGGAAACCCGCCGGAAGGTTCAGGCTCTGGCCTTGGCCATGGGTTACAAACCGTCCATGTACGCAAAAAACCGGAAAGCAACCGTTAAAACGATTGCTTTTTTAGTGGAGAGTTCCGATGCTTTTGTGAGCGGCGCCTCCTTTTTTGCCAAGTTTTTATCCGGCGTCCAACAAGTATTTGAAAAACAAAATTACCGCATAATCTTAAGTACCACCAGGGCCGAGATCAATCCCCGGCAAAAAATCAACGAGTTGATTAAAAGCGGTGTGACCGGTTTTATTTTGGCCCAAACGCAAATCGACGATCCCTATGTAACGTTACTGAACAATTTGCAATATCCCTTTGTGACTCTGGGACGGCCCATTTCAACCTTGAATATTCCCTATGTGGACGTAGACAGCTTTAGCGGCGCGTACACGGCAGTAACGGCCCTGGCCAAACGCGGATGCCGCTGCATTGCCTACATCAGCGGTAAATTAACCACTTTGGCATCCCTCGCCCGCCTGGAGGGATACCGGAAAGCCCTGCAGGATTGGAATATTAAGTACGATGAGCGTTACACGGTAGAGGGCGGGGAAACCCAGCAAGAAGCGTATAACGCCACCCTGAAATTATTGGACCAAGTCGAACAACCCCCGACCGGAATTTTTGTTTACAATGATTTTTTGGCCGTCGGAGTCATCAGCGCCTTGCACGACCGGGGGTTTAAAATCCCCGATGACGTCCGTTTAATAGGATTTGACGATGAAGAAGCTTCCGCTTTCACCGTTCCGCCGCTGGCGTCCATCCGTTGGCCGGTGGTGACCATGGGTAAAATAGCTGCGGAAATGCTGTTGGCCTTGTTAAACAACCAACCTTTACAACAAAGACAAGTCGTTCTCCCCATCGAAATTGTGGAACGGGATTCCCTGGGTGAATTGGCCGCGGTTAAAGATCATGCCTCTTGCTGAAAATTTTTCGGTCCCTCCTGAAAATATTTTATTTTTTTCAGTTTTAAGGCAGGATTATGAAAATTTTTAGAGAATAGATCCCCATAAGAAACGTCGCCTTAAGGAAATAAAGAGGGAAAGGAGGCGTAAAAGAGGCGTATTCTCTAAAAGTTATTAACGGGGTTTGACGGCTAAGGAATTAAAAAGGAAGGAAGGAAAAAAGGAGGGCTTACTTTAATGAAAACCGTTTCCAAATCGTTTCTTTTCGTACTCCTCGCGGTTTTTCTTTGCTCCACGACAATTTTCGGCGCTCCGCAAAAAACAACCGTAACCATCCTCGCCGGAATATCCACGACGGACGACGGCATCCAGGATATAATATCTGCGGCGGTGGCCAAAAAATATCCGGAAATTACTTTGCAATGGGAAATCCACGAATGGAGCAACAACTTCCACCCCCGGATGCAGCAGTATATCCAGACGGGTCTGCCGGACATCATTATTGGTAAAGCGCAAGATGTGGCCACTTACGGGGGACAGGGTTTACTGGCCGATTTAAGCGGCAAGAGTTATCTCGATAATATTTTGGATGCCGCGATCCCCGGTGTCACCATCGACGGCAAGGTCTACGGCATCGTCTATAACTGTCTGTACCAGGGTGTCTATTACAACAGAAAAATGTTTGAAGAACTTGGCTTGCAAGTCCCCACCACCCATGAGGAGCTGGCCGGGGTCATCAACCAACTGAAAGCCGCGGGAATAACCCCCTTTGCCTCGCACATGGTTGACACCTGGAGCATCGGCAACATCGTCATGCAATTTGCGATCAACGATGTATTTGCCAAAACACCCGACTGGGGCGATCAGTTCCGGGCCGGGAAAGTCTCTTTTGCCACTTCACCGGAGTACAGGAAGTGTTACGAATATGTGAAATTGATTTATGACAACACCTGGACCAGAGAAACCTTCTCCCTGCCCCAGATCGACTGCGACACCAGAATGGTCTTTGGCCAAGCGGCGATGAAGGTTTCCGGCTTCTGGTCCATCCAGAACTTCCTGACCATCGATGAAAACTTCGATTTTGGGATCTTCCCCTTCCCCAACCAAACCGGCGACGCCAAACTTATTTTTGAACCGAACATGACCTTCATGAAGAGTGCAACCACCAAGAATTCCGAGGCAGTCGACAAACTGTGCGGCCCACCGGGATGTTGAGGTCACCAGAACGATTACCAATGTTTTGGACATCCCGATGGTCCAAAAGGTAATCGCGGGTGAATCCGGAGTCGGCCGCTACTTTGATCCCCAAAGACAGGAAGAAGTCTTTTCCGCCTTTGTGCCGGTCGGCGATACGGGCTGGGGTTTGGTTGTGGTGCAGGATCCGAATGAAGCTTTTGCCCGCGTCAGGACGGCCCGGGGGGTTATTCTGGCAGCCTCCATTCTTTTACTGGCCGCCGCCGGCGTTATAACGGTGTTGGTGGCCAACAATATTACCCGCCCGATCCTTTTGCTGGATGCGGAAGTGGAAAAAATGAGCAAAGGCGATTTGACGGGCGAAATCAAGGTCATTACCAGGGATGAAATCGGCAACCTGGCCAGAAACTTCAACCGGATGATCGCCAATTTGAACACCGACTTACATAACATCAATTCTGCCGCCGAGCAAGTGGCGGCCGGCGCCTACCAGTTGTCCCTTTCCAGCCAGTCGCTATCCCATGGGACGACGGAACAGGCCAGTTCGATTCAGGAAATTACCGCCACCCTTACCCAGATTGCCGCGCAGGCCAAGGAGAATGCCGCCAATGCCAATAAAGCCAGTGAACTGGCACGCAAAGCCCAAGAAACTACCGTCCAGGGCAACCGGCAGATGCAAGAAATGCTTAAAGCAATGGCGGATATCAATGATGCGGCCGGCAATATCTCCAAAGTGATTAAAGTCATTGACGATTTGGCGTTTCAAACCAATATCCTGGCGCTGAACGCGGCGGTGGAAGCGGCCCGGGCCGGCCAGCACGGAAAGGGATTCGCCGTCGTTGCGGAGGAAGTCAGGAATCTGGCGGCGCGGAGCGCCCATGCCGCCAAAGAAACAACGGCGATGATCGAAGATTCCATCCTCAAAGCGGAGATCGGGATGAAAATTGCCAACGAGACCGCGGAGGTGTTGAAAAAGATCGAAGAAGGGGCCAATGATGCCGTCAGTTTGAACGCCAGGATCGCTACGGCCTCCGCGGAACAGGAAACCGAAATTGCCCAGATTAATCAGGCCATTGATCAGATATCCCAGGTCGTCCAGAACACTTCGGCCACCGCCGAAGAGACGGCGGCCGCCAGTGAGGAACTCTCCAGCCAGGCGGAGTTAATGAAGAATTCCATCCGCAAATTCAAACTGAAAAAGAATAATCAACACCGGCGGGGCGGAGGCAACGCCTTAACTCCGGACGTGTTCCAGTTGAACGGCGACAGGGCGGAGCAGATAAACCGTTCACCAAAGGAAAAACCCCTTTATCATGGGGAAGAAGAAATCTTGACAGCGGCGGACAGATTTGAAGACAACCGGCCGATGAACAAGACCTCACTGGAAACGGATAATTACGGAAAATATTAATAAAAACGTACGCCAAACAAAGAAGCCGTTACGGCTTCTTTGTTTGGCGCAGGATCCGGGAGCAAAATGAGGCCAATAAGCGAACGGGAATTTGCCCAACTGGTCAACTTCATGAAGACAAATTATGGGGTTGATTTGACCCATAAAAAAAGTTTGGTCGTCGGAAGACTGCAGAACTATATCGCCAGGAACAATTTCGGCAGTCTTGCCGCCTACTTAAAATATGTGCAAGAAGACCGGACCGGCGCGGCCCTTGATACCCTGGTCAACAAGCTCACCACCAACCATACTTATTTCATGAGAGAAGCGGATCATTTTGTCTATTTTCGCGACCTGGTACTGCCCTATCTTGTAGAGAAAGAAAGGGAGAATAAGGATCTGCGCATCTGGAGCGCCGGTTGTGCCACCGGGGAGGAAGCATACACCCTGGCCATGACCATTGCCGACTTTTTCGGCGCTGAAAAGGAAACCTGGGACACAAAAATACTGGCCACCGATATTTCCACGAAAGCCCTGGAAAAAGCAGTCCAAGGAATCTATTCCAACGACAAGCTCCGGCTTGTCCCGCCTCCTTGGCGGCGGAAATATTTTCTCAAAATTGATCAGCAAAGAAGCGCCGTTGTTGACACGATTAAACGCGAAGTGATCTTCCGCCGGTTTAACCTGATGGAAAAGGTCTTTCCCTTCAAGAAAAAGTTTCATGTCATCTTCTGCCGCAACGTCATGATTTATTTTGCGGCAAAAACCCAAACGGAACTGGCCAACCGCTTTTATGACGCCCTGGAAAGCGGTGGTTATCTCTTTATCGGGCAGGCGGAATTCTTGAACCGCGAGGAAACAAAATTCCGGTATTTGAATCCGGGGGTTTATAGAAAGGAATAGTTGAATCCGTTCTTTTCTTCCCGGTATACGTTCCGCCCTTTACTCGCTGTTCTTTACGGAAAGACTGATGGTCGTTTCCCCTTCACCGGGAATGACGGTCACGGAACCGTTCCAGCCCCCTGCTTTTTTAAAGGTGATAATCGCCATCTCCCCTAAATAAGAAGTTTCAACTTCCCAGCCTTTGCTTTTAAGTTCTTGTTCGTAAAACGCAACGACTTTGACGTCAGGGTCTTCTGTGGCGAGCATGGCGCCGGCGTTATATTCTTTGCCTTCCGCCCCGCCAAGGAAAGAGATAACTTCGGCCTGGGGGTAAACAGGGACGTCTTTGGGAAAATCTTTGGGAATTTTCGTACCAAAAGTGACCCCGCCGATGGTAAAGGAGTCGCCCTCCTTGTCAAGATCCACTTTATGGCCGGTAACCGTACTTAAGATTTTACCGGTCAGGCTCCTTTGGATTCTGCTTTGGCCGGAACGAAGAAAAGAGCCTCTGACAGTGAAAATAAGCCCGAGCACCAAGAGGCCGGCCAGGGATAAAATTGCTGTCCGCCGGATTTTTGGGTTTAGGTTTTGCAACTGAAGGGCGGCCGGTTCCCGGGAGGATAATTCGTAATAAGCAAGAGTGGCACCGATTATCCCCAAAGGTAAGGTGAAAACAACCGGAAAGATGAATAAGAGGGTTCCCATCCAGCTGATAACCAAAAGACCCAGGCTGTAAAGCCAGACCGTCAGCGGTTCGGTCAGGAAGGATTGCAGGCTCCGCTTGATAGCGTCCACGGGGCCGAGGTCCTGGTCGACAATAAAAGCTATAGCCAGAAAAGAAAGAAGCGCGAGGAGAGAACCGGCGGCCAGACGGAACAACGGACCAAAGACGGGGATAGCCCCAATAATTGAGATGATAAACCAGGCGAGACCGGTGAGGATAATAATGACCAAAGTGGGGAGAAATTTGTCAAACCGGCTAAAAATCTCTTTTAATTCTGCTTTCTCCCCGGCGATGGTTTTGCCGATCAAAACAAACAGCCCGCCGAGCAACGGTCCGGCCAGCAGGCCGAAGGTAATTCCCGAGAGAACAGCGGTGATTAAGGTGGCCAGAAAGACCGGGACAAAGTTTTTACCATACAAGGCAAAGCTTTTTTTATAATTTGCTAAGATATTCAAGGTGAACCCTCCAATAATTTTTAAATTACCCATGCTTACCAAGGATAAGAATTTTCTATTTTTGCACGACTTTGTCACGCACGGCAATGGCAAACTCGGCACTTAACTTTTTTTCCACAGAACAAGTGGTAGACTTCTCTTTGACCTCAACCGCTTTGATTTCCGCAATAACCTCGGTGATTTCATCAATGATCTCGCCGGTTTCCGGATCTTCGATTTTCATGATGATGTGGAGGACGTCGAAGAGCATTCCCACTTTGACACCGTCATTCGCACCGATGTTCAAAATCACTCGCGAATCATCGGCGTACGCTACAAAGCCGGTCAGTTTTGACGGTGCAGCGGGGGTGAAGGCGAGGACTTTTTCCCCGAGTTCCTTGGCGATTTGGTCGGTGGCTTCTCTCAGGGCGATGCCCAGATTGGTGGCACGGAATTCTTCGCTGTTTAAATCCATAGTTTTCCAGTCATACTCGAGGCGGAGATTGGATTGTTTCTTTTCTCCCGTGCCGGTGACGGCGGCGACGATTTCAGCGGTCTCGGCATTAACTAGTCTGGCGTCGATGGCCACCCGTGAGGTTGTGGTCGAGAGGCCAAGCCCTTTCCCGCCCAGGGAAAGACTCCCTCCGGTAGTCTTGTTGGCAAACTCCGTAACCTTGCCCATAACGAGAAATTGCACCCCGAGAATTTTGCCGATGGCGGCGGCGGTTTTGACATCAACTCTACCTGAGGCGCCGAAGTCTTGTTCTTCCAGTATCCTGTTGATCTGTTCCCGCTCGATGAGACGGAACCTTGGGGGTGAAAGATTAAGCATGGAGGTGACCAGTACGTCGGCTACGCCGCTGCCGATATCGTAATCTCCCCACCAGCGTTCATCGATGGAACCGTCGTCAAAAGGCAACACCGCCACTCTATACAGGTTATCCTGCCCGGAGACGGGATAAACCGGCAATATCCAGACCAGGAAAGAGAGAAACAACCATAACCACTTTTTACCCATAGAGACCCCCCATTAATATAAATTGATGAATCATGGTCAGACAAGATTATGGTTATTATAAAAAACCGATCCTCAACAAATTCTAAACAAAAAACCAATCCCTACCTGGTAATTATGAATATTTTCCAGAGACTCTCATATTAAATAAAGCCCGGGAGGGTTGGCATAATGGCATTACCTCCCAGGCTCTATGACCATTATATAAATCTCAACAGGAAAATAAATTGGAGTTTTCGGGAATTTGGCGGATAATTGAAGGAATTCTTGGCAAAGGGGAGCCGGACCAGGCAGGTTTATCTTTTTTAATCCAAGATTTTTAATTCCAGCAACCGCGCGGAATTTATGCGGGGTATAGCGACACTGAGTTCACCTTTATCCGGATGCCATTTAAACTCACAACCGAGCCCGGCCGGGTAACCGCAGCGGACTGCAACCTTTTTCCCCTGGAGGAAGGGCAAAGGGAGGCGGCAGATTTCCCGCGAACCTTCCAAACGCCAGACCGCGAGATAGGTTGTGGGTCCGCATCTTAGCCCCCAGCTCACCCACGGGTCCTGGAAGGTTGGTAATCCCAAGGGCCAGACCGGCAGGCCTTCTTTAATATCCCGGCGGATGGATTTATAATAATTGATTCCCTCTTTAATCAAGGCCCGCCGTTCCGGGGAGATTTCCGCCAGGTGCCCGCTCAAATGGACCCGCATTAACATGGCGTTAATCATATTAAAAACAACTTCTTCGGGGTCGCCTTCCCGGAGGGGGTAGGACCAGACTGCGCATTGTTCCGGGGTTACGGCGGTGGCGCAAGAGGCCGCAATCACCGCGTATTTCCGGTAATCCGTCTGGTCGCTGCTGGATTGGATGCTATGCCGGCTGAGCATGGCGTAATCCATCCGCATCCCGCCGCTGCTGCAATTTTCAATCACCAAATCGGGATATTGGCGGAAAATATGGTCCAGCCAGTCCAGATAAGCCCGGTTATGGCCCAGCAGGCCGTCGCCGAAACTGTCGGCGTTTCTCTCGGTCCCGCTGCCGGTATTGATATTGTAATCCATTTTAATGTAACCCACCCCGTAGTCCTGCACCAGCCGGCGGATGATGTTGTCGGCATGGCGGCGGACTTCCGGATTACGAAAATCCAATTGATAACGGCCCTGATCAATGACCCGCCGGCCATGACGGGTAAAAAACCATTCATCCGGAACTTTGCGGGCCAGCGGGCAGTTGATCCCCATCACCTCGATTTCCAGCCATAACCCGGGGATCATTCCTTTGGCCCGGATATAATTCAACGGCTCTTGAATGCCTCCGGGAAAACGTTTCTCCGAGGGCAGCCATTCTCCCACGCCGTCCCACCAGTAACCGTCGGCGTACCAACCGGCGTCGATGCAAAAATACTCGCAGCCGGCTTCGGCGGCGGCGTCAATCAGGGGCAGCAACTTGGCCGTGGTCGGGTCGCCCCAGAGGCAGTTCATATAGTCGTTGAAAATAACCGGCAACAGTTGGTTGTCCCGGTTGGGACGGCGAATCGCCCGGCGGTAACGGGTTAATTCTTGCATCGCCCGTTCAAAATCGTCGGCGACCACCCCGACCGCCACCGGCACGGAGGAAAAAGTCTCTCCCGGGGCCAGTTGTTTCCACCATGAATTTTCATTTTCCGTCGGCCCGCTGAGTTGCAGGTATAATTGATCCGCCTTGTCACTAATCTCCCAGTGCCAGGAACCGTTATGTTCAATCTGCCAAAAAAGGAGACTGCCGCCTTCCGTATTTTCATAACAACCCATCGGGAGAAACTGCGCAGTGGACCAGGAACCCGTATTGGTGCAGGCAACCCGTTTGAAGGAATGATCGTTGACTTTGGACAAACCAAGTTCCGGAAGGGTATAGGCCCGCCATTGCGCCTCTCCGTACCACGTGTGATGGGGAATATACAAACGGCTTTTTTGGTCCCAGGGCAATAAACCCTCTTTTGAGATCCCGGTCAAGGCAAAGGAAGAGACATATTCCAGGCCTCTGGCCGTAGCGCTTTGGTTACGGATCTCCGTCCAGGCGCGGACAACCGGGATGCCGTCGTAAAACTGAAAATGGACAATGACCAACAACCCGGCGTCGTCCATTTCGATTTCCAGTTTCCGGCCCTGGGGAGCCCTATAATCCCGGTGGGTTTTATAAACCAGGCGAGAACCGGGCATGGTGCCGATGTGTTTGAGGTTATGGCTGTGGTGGTTGTTCTCCCCGCTGCATTGGATTTTCACCAGGCGAAAGTCTTTTTCTGCTTCCGGGGCCGGCAGTTGCAGCGGAAAAGAAGAGGGCGAAAAATCCAAAAGCCGGACATCTTTTTCGGCGGTTACCCGGATCAGTAACCGGAGGTTGTTTTCGTTAATCATGATATCCATAGTATCATTCCTTTGTATATGGTAATTGCCGTAAATAGATGGGAACTTGTGAGGGTCCGCTCAGCTTTT
This sequence comes from Bacillota bacterium, assembly GCA_036678685.1. Taxonomy (GTDB): domain Bacteria; phylum Bacillota; class UBA4882; order UBA10575; family UBA10575; genus JAZIHH01. The sequence goes on along the minus strand of JAZIHH010000005.1, from coordinate 84,224 downwards.
CAGCGCCCCCGCCGTCATACCCTGCACAAAATATTTTTGCAGCGAGACGAAGAGGATGGTTACGGGTAAGACCGAGATGATAATCGCCGCCATGGCGGTGGTGTAATCGCTGGCCTGCTGGGAAAAGAGCAACTGCATGGCCAGGGTGATCGTGCGCAGTTTTTGACTGCTGATGAAGAGACTGGCCATTAAAAAGTCGTTCCAGATTTGAAAGGCCTGGAGAATGGTTAAAGTGGCGATCGCCGGTTTTAAGAGCGGCAAAACAATACAAAAATATGTCCGATAAACCGAACACCCGTCAATCTTGGCCGCTTCCTCCAACTCCAGGGGGACCGTTGACATAAAACTGGTCATCAAAAAGACCCCAAAAGACATTCCGGTGGCAATGTACATAAGAATCAGGCCGATCCACGTATTGACAAGACCCGTTTTGAAGGCCACGATATAGATGGAAAGGAAAAGCGACTGATAAGGGATGAAAATGCCCAGTAAAAAGTAGATATAAAAACCCTGAAAAATTTTGTTTTTATTGCGGGCGATGGCCCAGCCCGCCGCTCCGCATAAAATGGCCAAAACGATAACCGAGACAAACGTATAGAAAAAGGTGTTGGTAAAAGTGTACTGAAGTTCCAACTTTCTAAATGCGCTGAGATAATTGGCGAAATTTGGCTTTTCCGGCAGGGCGAGCGGACTGCTTACATAAAGCTCCCGCGTGGTTTTAAAGGAATAATTTACGATCGTCAGAATCGGCACGGCAAACAAAAGGGCGACCAGCGTCATAAAAACCTGCACCATGATCCTTTTTACCCTGGTCCTAGTTTTTCCTTTACGCGCACTCTTGTCTAAACGCTGCTTTTTTAGGGGCAAGAAGATTTGCGGCCCGGTCATAACTGCACCTCCCTTTTTCTGAGGTAACTAAGCTGCAAGAGGGCGACCAGGAGCAGGATGAAAACAAAGAGGACCGTGATGGCACAGCCGTATCCGTATTGCCGCCCGCTGATTGCCGTGTTGTATATATGATAAACAATCGATGTTGAGGCGCGCCCCGGGCCGCCCGCCGTGGAGGTGACCAGCAACTCGTACATTTTAAGGGAACCGGTGGTAATTCCGACAATACAGATGGTAAACGCCGGAGCCAGCAGGGGCAGGGTAATATGGCGGAATTTCTGTAAGGTGGTCGTCCCGTCAATCGCGGCCGATTCATATAGTTCATTGGGAATCGACTGGAGGGCCGCCAGATATATTAACATCCAATAGCCGACCCATTGCCAGTTATTGGCGATTAACAACCCGGCCAGTACCGTTTTGGCACTCCCAAAGAGCAGGAAATTGATGTCGGTGTTCAATAACTTGTTAAGGGCGGGAAGGACATTGGAGAACATCCGCAACCAGACAAACCCGACAATAATCGCACTGAAGAGGCAGGGAATAAAAAGAATGGTCCGGTAAACTTTTTTCCCCTTTATGGCACTGTTTAAGACCACGGCGAAGAATAAGGCCAGAATGTTTTGGATAATCGTATTCCAGATGGTAAACCGGATGGTGAAATTCCAGGCCTGGGTGGCAAAGGGATCGGAAAAAAACCGGCGGTAGTTTTCCAAACCGATATAAGAGAAGGTCGGTGTGAGCCCGTTCCAGTCGGTTAAGGAATAGCCGAAGGAGAGGAGCATTGGGACGATCAATCCGATGGTAAAAAGGATTAGTCCCGGCAAGACCAACGAAAAATACTGAAGTTTTTCCCAGCGGTATCTTGCTCTTTTTCGCGACATGCTCATAACCCCCACTTAAAAGATGGAAGGGGGGGAACGCTTGTTGCTTTACGCTTCCCCCCAGGAAGGCCGGCGAGATTACGGTTTACTATTAGCTCTCCTGCTGTCGGCGGCTTTTAACGCATCATCGAGGGTGATCATCCCCTGGAGCCAGGAAGCGATATCTTTGGCGTTTTCATCCTGGAAGCCGCCCCATTGTAACTGGTTGTTACCCAGGTTGGCATCGATCAGTTTTCCTTCGGCCGCATACTTGTCAATATCTTTTTGGCTTGGATTCGGGAAAGTGGGGCTTACGCCTTTGAGCATGGAGGCGGTCCGGGAAAGATTATAAAACTCGATGGCCGCTTCCTTGTCACTGGTAATAACCTCAAATACTTTCCTCTTTGGTCCACCAGATAAGCGTAGCCGGTTTCCCCAAAGGTCAATTCGGCGCATAATTTGTTCAAGCGGTCCAGAGACATGGCCCCCATCAGCACCCCGCGTAACCGGCCGCTGTCATCGACGAGCGGGTGGGAAATGGCGACCACCGGTTCTTCCACGGAGGAACTGACGTAAACCTCGGAAACATAGGCATCCATTTTACTGATGGCCCCTTTAAACCAATCGCGATAACTAAGGTCCATCTCTGGTAAAGCCATTTGAATTTCGTACGGCTCGGCGACCATAATAATCCCTTCCGCCGTCACTTGTTCCATATAAAGGAATTCACCGTAATTATCCACGATATTTATTAAGATATCCCGTTTTAATATATCCGCCCCCCTGGGAAGACCTTTATATTCCTCGCTGATCAAACCGGCCAGCGAAACATCGCGCACGTCCCGCAAGAGAGCGGTGGTCCTGATCATTCCTTTAGCGTCGTTAAAGAACTGCTCGACCACCGCAGCAAAAGACTGCGCCAACAGCATCTGTTTTTCTTTGATTTGCTCTTCCATCTGGGCTTGCATTGTAAAGACGGCAATAGCAACCACGATCCCAATGGAGATAATACCCATGGTGAGAATAATTACCGTCAATTTTCCCCTTAACGATCGGCTTATTCCTTTTATCCTCATCTTGCATTCCCTCCGCGCAAATTACTGAAGCTCACTCCCCATCCGCAAGGGATTTGCTGATTTCTTCAAGCTCTTCGTCACTTAATAATTTCTCGCAGTTCAACAAGAGTTTAACATTATCCTCCACCTTACCGATGCCCTTGAGAAACCGGTTTTGGTATTTATTGCCCAACTGCGGGGGAACTACGATATCATGTTCGGGGATGGACAATACTTCGGCGACCGCATCCACGATCAAGCCGATTAGGATCTCTTGGACTTCAATGATAATAGTGCAAGTCCGGTCATTGTATCCGATTTCCGGCTTGTTGAACCGGGCGCGGACATCAAGGACCGGGATGATATTGCCTCTTAAATTGATAATTCCCTTGACATAGGGGGGTAACCCGGGAACCTCGGTGATCTTTTGCAAACCGACGATCTCCCGTACGTATTTAATTTCGATCCCGTATTCTTCCGTACCCAAGGAAAAGGTAAGGTACTTGTCTTTCTGCGTGTCTTCTCTCTCCTCCAACAGTTCTTCCGCCATTTTCTCCCCTCCTTTCTTCCAAGTTTTCGGAGGCAAGGCCGGGAAAAGGAGGTCCGTAACCCCTCCCGGCACGGGGATAATATCCTTTATCGCTTTACAGCTTACAGCGCGGTAAAGGCGCCAACCAAACCGGGGAGATCAAGAACGAGGCTGATGCTTCCATCGCCCAGCAGCGTACAACCGACGATCCCCGGGCTCTTCTTCACATGCCGGATATAATGGGGCAACGATTTAATAACCACTTGTTGTTGACCCAACAGTTCATCCGCAAACAAGCAGGCGGTTTTCCCATCCTGTTCGACCATGACCAAAATACCCTCGGAAAAATTGGTCTTTCCCTTTTTAATCTTGTAAAATTGGTGCAACCTGATAACCGGATGGCATTTTCCTCTCACGATAATCATTTCGTTGCCGTCGGGATCAACGGTGATCTCGTTCTCCCGGGGCACAAAAATGCTCTGGATGGTAATGGTGGGAATGGTAAAGTGGGTATCGCCGACTTTGATATTGATGCCGTCGATGATGGCCAGGGTCAAAGGGATCTTGAGCGTAAAAGTCGTCCCTTGGCCCGGCCTGCTGTCGATCATAACCGAACCGCCGATCTTTTCAATATTATTTTTAACCACATCCATGCCGACCCCCCGTCCCGAATACTCGCTCACCTCGTCCCGGGTGGAAAAGCCGGGAAGCAGGATCAGGTTATAGATCTCCTGGTCGGTCAGGCCTTCGGCCGCCGGCGGCAAGACTCCCCGCGCTTCCGCCTTGCGCAGGATGGTCTCCCGGTCCAGCCCTCTGCCGTCATCCCTGACAATAATCAACACATCCCCGCCGGCGTTTTTCGCTTCCAAAGTGATGGTCCCGGCGGCCTTCTTCCCTTGCGCTTCACGCTCGGCAGGCGTCTCGATGCCGTGGTCGATGGCATTCCGGACCAGATGGATCAGGGGATCGGCGATATGTTCGATCACGTTCTTATCCACTTCCGTTTCTTCTCCGACAATTTCCAACTACACTTCCTTGCCAAGCTTCCGGCACATATCCCGGACAATGCGGTTCATCCGCCGGAAGGTTGCGGAGAGCGGAACCATACGGATGGACATGATAATCTCCCGTAACTCGCTGGTAATTTTATTCAGATGACGGGCGGACTTTTCAAAGTTGTCCAAAGACAAGCCTTTAAGGTCGGGGTTCTGGACCACCATCGACTCGGCGATGACCATTTCCCCTACCAAGTTCATTAATTTGTCTATTTTGGTCACACTTACGCTGATGAAATTCTGCGCTGGCGATTTGGCCGAAGCGTTGTTGTAGTTGTTGTCATGCTTGTCCGCGGCTTTCCGTTCCCTTGACTCTTTTGTCCGGTTTTTCTCCCCTTCCCCCGCGGCCGCGGCCGGTTCCCGTTGCGACGGCGCGTGGTTTGGCCCAAGTTCATCTTCCTCTTCGACGGCTTCCATCTCCAGCCTTTCCAGAAAGGGGGTCGCCATCAATCTTTGGTGCACCGCTTCCGGGTCTTCGGTACGGAAATAGATGGTGAAGCCCTCTTGCCGGATTATTTCCCGGGCGTTACTGTCGTCGCTTATATCCCAGGGCAGGTAAGAAATATCGCTCACCAAATCTTTGATTTGGTGTAAAACCGCAAAGGCTCTCACATGTTCCATGCGGCAACCGTCTTCAAAGAAAATGACCGCTTTATACTTTTGGCTTTCCAGGTCATCCTCCGGCGGGCTTGGTTCTTCCGGAGAACCGCTTGCCGGCGGCGGCGGTGGGATGGCCGGCGCAAGTTCTTCTTCCCCGGCGACGGCTTCCATCTCCAGCCTTTCCAGAAAGGCGGTCTTCATTAATCTCTGACGGACTGCCTCCGGGTCTTCGGTACGGAAATAGATGGTAAACCCCTCTTGCCGGATTATTTCCCGGGCGTTACTGTCGTCGCTTATATCCCAGGGCAGGTAAGAAATATCGCTCACCAGATCTTTGATCTGGTGTAAAACCGCAAAGGCCCGTACATGTTCCATGAGGCAGCCGTCCTCAAAGAAAATTACCGCTTTATACCTCTGATTTTCCGGGTCATCCTCCGGCGGGCTTTGTCGTTCCCCGGAACCGCTTTCCGGCGGCGGCAGCAGCGGCGATCCGGCGGGAAGCGGTTTGGCGGTTTTTAAGGCGGCCAAAAAACCGCGGATCGCGTCCACCAGTTCCCCGGAATCGGTTGCGGCTTCCTCTCCCGCTTCAATGGTTGCCAGTTCCCTTTGGATAAAATCTTTACCTTTCAGAATTAAATCCGTAAGCGTTGACAGATCAAGGGTGGACGGGTTTTCTTCCCGGATGAAATGCAAGAGATCTTCCAGCGAATGGGCAAGGGCCGCTATGTCATGGTAGGACATCATCGCCGACGACCCTTTAATCGTATGTGTGATCCGGAAGAGTTCATTGAGATCTTCGAGGGAATAAGTCCTGGTTTGCTCGATATTTAACGTAATCTCTTCCAATTGGGCCAACAATTCATTGCATTCAAAAAGATACGCTTCCAACATTGTATCGCGGGACAACTCTGCCATGAAAACTCCTCCCCCGTTGGCACCGGTGCGAAAAGAAATTCCCGATGGCTTTCAACACGGCTTTTCTTAACACCGGGAAACTGCTTCCGGCTGCTAATCCTCAGGAACCCCTAGAGTTTGGCTAAAACCTTAAGCACATGCTCATTCTTAAAGGGTTTGACAATAAAATTCCTGGCCCCGGAAAGCACTGCTTGCCTCACATTTGCTTCTTGTCCCATCGCCGAGATAATAACCACTTTGGCATCCTGGTCATACTGAATAATCTCATTGAGCGCTGTCAAGCCGTCCATTTCCGGCATGGTTATATCAAGGGTGACAATATCCGGATGTAACTCTTTATATTTCTCCACCCCGGTTCTTCCGTTATCGGCCTCCCCGACCACTTGAAATCCGTTCTTTTCCAGTAAGTTCTTTAACATCATGCGCATGAGCGCGGAGTCGTCGACAATTAACACCCTTTTCACCCGTCTTTACCCCCTCGGAATCTTGTTGTCTCGCCCCTAAAATGCCAATTGATTTTTTTCTCCGTGATCCGCCTTCGCCTTCAACCGGTACTTCCGCCAGTATCTTAACGTTTACTCTCCCGGGGTTTTTTCCAGTTTATTAATTTAAATATATAAAGTAGAAAAATAAACAACTATTTTTTGTCTATTTATTATTTGTCGACAATGCCATTAATTTCTGGACGCCTCTTCTTAGCTATAAAAGGGAATAAAAAAACAACTTCATTTCGGTAGCCCGGCGGTCATGGCTTAACAATCATGTTAAAATGACCCAACAATCATGTTAAGCTTTAGACCCGTAGCTTTGCGTCTCTTGCTTTCGCAAGATTTGCCTTTCTCGATTCCGTTGTCTACCTTAGTTATCGGCACTTATGAAGCGATCCTTTAGCTGAAATCCCTCCCGGTAATTTAAAAAAATAAAGGTAAAGGGAGAACCCTCGCTTCCCTCCGAAAACCGGTAATCCGGCCCGGCTAATCCCCCCGGCAGGCAAAGGGACGGGGTCCCATGCCCCGTCCCTTCTTACGCCTCCCCTGTTCTGTTCCTTCCTGTTCCTTCCGGTTCCTGCCGGCCCTTCAACCGGTGCACCTCTCCTCCTCTGCGCCTTGTTTTGCCTCCGCCCACAGACGGTCGGCGACGGGGGCCCATTTTTCCGCCGCCGGTATGGTTTTGGCACATAAAGTATCAACATCCTCCGGGGCTTCCATTTCCGTGGATTTGGCCCCGGATTCCTTAACCATGGCGCGGAGCGCTTCCGGGTTATCCAGTAGCGGGCAAGGACGCAGGTGGTTCCCGTTGAAGGGTATTCTTCTCCGGTAGGCCATAAAGAGCGGTGAACGCAAGGCCTCCAAGAGGCTTACCTCATGAATATTGACATTGGCATAATGGATAAAGGCGCAGGGTTCCACATCCCCGTTGGCGTTGATATGCAGGTAACAACGTCCGCCGGCGATGCAGCCGCCGGTGAACTCCCCGTCATTCCAAAAGTCCAAGGCAAAGATGGGCTTGGTTTCCCGTATTTCCCGGATCCGCCGGTACATATAGGCCCGTTGTTCCGGGGTGGCCAGGAGGTTTACGTCCGCATCTTTCCCCACGGGCATATACGTGAAGTTCCAGGAAAACCGGCACCCGCGGGCGATCATCTCGTCAACAAACTCATCCGACCCGACACTCTCCGTATTATACCGGTGGTAACAGGTGGAATAACCGAACAACAACCTGTGCCTGCGCATGCGGTCCATGGCCTCAATCACTTTTTGGTAGGCCCCTTTACCGCGCCGCATGTCGGTGGCTTCTTCGTTTCCTTCAATCGAAAAGGCCAGGGTTAAATTGCCGACGCGCAGCATCTCCCGGCACAACTCATCGTCCACCAGGGTCCCGTTGGTAAAAGCAAAGAAATAACAGTCCTGGTGGGCTTCACAAAGACGGATAATATCCTCCTTGCGGACCAACGGCTCGCCGCCGGAGAAAATGTAGAAGTAGGTGCCCAACTCCTTCCCTTGCCGGCAGATGGAGTCCAGGGTTTCATAAGAAAGATTATGTTTATGACCATATTGCGCGGCCCAACAGCCGGTACACTCCAGGTTACAGGCGCTGGTCGGGTCCATCAAAATCGCCCAGGGGATATTACAGTCATATTTGCGCTCCGCCGCCCGGGCCCGGGGCGCCCGTTCCAAATTGGCATTGATAAAAAAACATTCCGCCAGTTTACGGATGATCCCGAGGTCGACCTCGGCAAAGAGTTTTTTGACCAGCAAATGCCAGTTACTGGTCTCATCCAACAACGCCTGCTCGATTACTTGAATATGCCGGGCGTGCAGCTTACCCCGGTCCAGTTTCCGGGCAAGGGCAAAGATCCGGGGTAATTTCTTCATGGGGTTGTTTGACAAATACCACAACAGTAAGTCAATCATAGCTTTGCGCACCACTCTCATCACTCATTCCTCCTTCGTGCCTCCGTTTACTAACATCTTACTGGACTGCCAGGCTATTATTGACTAACCGTTTGGTCAAATGAAGAAAATCTCCCCCCTTTTTTCCCGGTCCGGCCGCTGCCGACTGTCGGCCGGCCTGAGGCGGATATTTAAGTTTTTATATTTCCTTCGGCAGCAAAATATCTCTCCCGGAGACCATGGCCTTCAGCATCAGCTGACCGGCACGTAAAAAAGAAGCACGAAGTTCCTTGTCGCTTAAGCCGTTAAAGTTTTTATAGTCATCATAATAGACGGCAAAACTAACCAGCGGAATGAGGGAGAAGAAAAACTTGAAACAAACCAGCGTTTCGGAGGTGGTAAAATCTTTGTCTGTCTCCGCAATCGTCCTGAAAATCGGATTTCTCTCATCCCCCTTCAGGAAATCCATGACCCGGAAGATACCGTTCCGGTACTTGCCGTCTTTCAGGGATTCCAGGATTAAGATGCGGAGGATCTCCCGGTTCTGCAAGGCAAAATCCAGCACTTCCCCGTAATAACTGTAAGTGTTTTGAAGAAAATTCATGATCGCCTCTTCGGTGGTAAAATGAAAGCGGTCCGGTTCTATATCCAGTTTTCCGTTTTTAATCATGCCGATAATGTTGGTATGTACATAGGCCATGCCCAAGGAGGCAAAGTTTTCCAATAGCATATTAAGCAGATAATCCAAGATCTCTTCTTTGCTTTTAAAAAATAATAGATCAGTCCTTTGGTGACCTTTGCCTTCTCCGCGATTTCATTGACCCGCGTGGCATCATAGCCTTTTTGCGAAAACAATTGCACGGCCGCCTCGAGAATCCGTTTTCTGGTCCCGTTCTCTTCTACGGATGTCTGGTTTGGTTTCATTAATGGTTCCGCCTTTCCTGACTAACCGGTTATTCAAATTAATTATAGCTTATAATTTACTTGTTTGTCAAAGTTCTCTAACCCGAAGCGACCCAGCTGCCAAGGCCGTTGGCATCCGTACCCCTGCCGGTCTTGCCCGGCGCCCTTTGTCCCGGCCAGCTTTGGCTCTCCGGGGAGCTTGGAGCACCCGGCAAATTCCGGGGAATCTGCAGCAAGCTTCGGGTCTCCGTTAAACTTTGTTGCGTTGAGCACGCCCGTAAATTTTACCTGCCCGCCGGCCGTTCCGGGGCAGGGGAAAAAGAAGCCCGTATCGTAATTTATGATTAATTACATGATGCAGAAAGGATGGGCCGTCATGGAGCTTACTTTACGCCGGAATGCGCTGATTCTTTTTCAAGGGGACAGTATTACCGATGCCGGAAGGAACCGGGAGGACCCCGGCCATTTGGGGTCCGGCTATCCGTTGCTCATCGCCGGGTGGGTCCGGGCTTGTTATCCCGAACTGAACATCACTTTTCTTAACCGGGGCATCAGCGGCAACGGGGTGGCGGATCTTAAAGCCCGCTGGCAGGAAGACTGTCTGGACCTCAAGCCCGATTTGGTTTCGATCCTGATCGGCATCAATGACTGCTGGCGGAGGTACGACAGTAACCGGCCGATGCCGGTGGAGGATTTTGCCGGATATTACCGGGAGATTTTGGAGCAAACCAAGAAGACGCTGGACGCCGCGATTGTTCTTTGTGAACCCTTTTTATTGCCGGTTATGGAAGGCCAGGAAAGATGGAGGGAAGACCTGGACCCCAAAATCCAGGTCATCCGGGAACTGGCGCGGGAATTTCAAGCCCTTCTCATCCCGTATGACGGCATCTTTGCCCTGGCTTCCACCCGGCAAAAACCCGCTTACTGGTTATATGACGGTGTTCACCCGACGGAAGCCGGTCACGCCCTGATCGCCCGCGAATGGTTGCGGGCTGTTTTTAAGCGCCGGTTTGGCCCTTGGTGACGGTTGGAAAAAGGTCCAGGTAGTTCAGGTTTTCCAAAGTGGTGACGATCTTGTCGGCCGCCGACAGGTCTTGCCGGCCCGAACTGGGGTTCCGGTAAGCGATACATTTCATGCCGGCGGCCTTGGCCGCTTTTACCCCGTGTTCGGAATCTTCCAGCACCACACAGTTGGCGGGCGCGGCGTTTAACAATTTGGCCGCTTGCAAAAAAATATCCGGCGCCGGTTTGCTGTTTTCGACTTCTTCACCGCTGACCACAGCCTGGAAATAAGCGCGGATCTTCAACTTCTGCAAAATCAGTTCAATGAAATCCCGCGCGGACGAAGAGGCCAAACCGGTGGGAATGCCCTTCTTTTTCAGATCGCCAAGCAGTTCGTTAATGCCTTTCACCGGTTGCAGTTCCCGGCCGGTAAAGACTTGCCTCTTGTACTGTTTCTGTCTGGCCAATAATTCGTCGAGGGAAAGTTGAAGGTTATATTTTTCTTTCAGCTCCGACCACATCAGCCGGTCGGTAGTGCCGACATAGGCGTGGAGTTCTTCGTCGGTGATGGTAACGCCAAATTCCTGCAACAGCATCTTGTCGGCGGAAAAATGTAAGGGTTCGCTGTCAATAATAACTCCGTCCATGTCAAAAATGAAAGCTTGGATCATTTTCTCCTCCCGTTTTTCTCGTAATTTTTCCCCGGCCTGAAGTTTTGTTTTCCTTAAACTACTTAACCCGGGCTTTTGGTTGCCGGTTTTCGCCGGGCCCGGCCGCCGCCCGCTCCCCGCCGCTATAGCGCTATAGCCGTCCCGGCCCTCAGGAGAGCCACCGGATCTGCTCGGCCAGGAGTTTTTTCTCTTCTTCGCCGGCGTCCAGCCGTCCTTTGACCACAATTACCCGGTCGTTGCCGGCCTCGTGGTGAATCTTCTCGTAAAGCTTGGGAAAGACCAGCACCTCGAGGGAGGCGGTCATGTCTTCCAGCCGGAAACTGGCCATGGTCTTCCCGGCTTTGGTGACCATCCGCTTCCAGGCGCTGACCACTCCCCCGGCCAGCACCTCGCGGTCGCCGGCTTCCTCGATGATCTCCAGCAAGGGGGGGATCCCGTTCTTCCGGAACTTCTCCTTCCACGGGTCCAGAGGGTTTCCGGTCAGGTAAACGCCCAAATACTCTTTTTCCATCGCCAGCAACGTGGCGGGGGGGTATTCCTCCTCCGGGCGCCGGGTTTCTTCTTCCGGTACTTGAAACTCATCACCCAGGTCAAAAAAGGAGAGTTGCCCTTCGCGGCGGGCCTGCGCGAGGCGTTGGGCGTTTTCAAAAATTTCGTTCATCGCCTCCAGCATCGCCCGGCGGGTGCGTCCGGTGGAGGCGAAGGCTCCGGCCTTGATCAGGCTCTCGACCGCCCGTTTGTTCAGTACGCCGGTGTTCAGGCGGCGGCAAAAATCATGCAGTGAGGTAAAAGGAGCCTTTTCCCGTTCCTTCAGGATGGCCTCGATGGCGGCCGCCCCCAGGTTTTTCACGGCCAGAAGGCCAAAACGGATCCCCTCTTCTTCCACGGTAAATTTATGCGCGCTCTTGTTGACGTCGGGGGGAAGGACGGGGATCCCCATCCGGCGGCATTCTTCAATATAGAGCCCGACTTTGTCACTGTTCCCCATCACACTGGTCAAGAGGGCGGCCATAAAAGCCTGCGGATAATTGGCTTTAAAATAGGCTGTCCAGTAGGCGACCAGGGCGTAAGCGGCGGAGTGGGATTTGTTAAACCCGTAACCGGCAAAATACTCCATCAGGTCAAAGACCTTCTCCGCAGTGGCGGGATCAATGCCCTTTTCAACCGCCCCGTCCACGAATTTCCGGCGCATGGCCGCCAAATCCTCCGGTTTTTTCTTGCCCATCGCCCGGCGGACCAGATCGGCTTCGCCCAGGGTAAAGCCGCCCATCCGGCTGCAGATCTCCATCACCTGTTCCTGGTAGAGGATAATCCCGTAAGTCGGTTTTAAGACCTCTTCCAGTAAGGGGTGGGGATAAACAACCTCTTTCTCCCCGTGCCGCCTTTTGATAAAATCCTCGGTCATGCCGCTGCCCAACGGTCCCGGGCGGTAGAGGGCGACCAGGGGAATCAAATCCTCAAAGGATTCCGAGGCCAGCTGGACCAGGAGTTTCCTCATCCCGCTGCTTTCCAGTTGAAAAATACCCACGGTCTGCCCGGAAAGGAGTAACTCCCGGGTCTTCCCGTCTTTTTCGGGGATCTCCGCCAGGGAAAGTTTCTTCCCGGTCTGCGCCTCGACCAGTTCCATGGTGTCCCGGAGCACGGTCAGGGTGCGCAAGCCGAGAAAATCCATTTTTAGAAGGCCGATCGTCTCCAGGTCGTCCATGGGATACTGGGTCGTAATCTCGCCTTCCGCCGCCCGGGCCAGCGGCACATAGTCGGTCAAGGGATGGGCGGAGATGACCACGCCGGCGGCGTGAATCGAGGCATGGCGGGGAAAGCCTTCCACCGCCCGGGCGATCCGCAGCAGGGTAGCGACTTTCCTGTCCTCTTCCACCTGGCGGCGGAGTTCCGCCGATTGCCTCAGGGCCTCGTCCAGAGTGATCCCCGGCTCCAGGGGGATTAACTTGGCGATTTTATCCACTTCCCCGTAGGGAAGGCCCAGGGCCCGGCCGACGTCCCGGACGGCCGCCCGGGCGGCCATGGTCCCGAAGGTGATGATCTGGGCCACCCGGTCCGGGCCGTATTTCTCCCTTACATACTCGATAATCTCCCCCCGCCGTTCGTAACAGAAATCTATGTCAAAATCCGGCATGGAGATTCTTTCCGGGTTTAAGAAACGTTCAAAGAGCAACTGGTGTTTTAAGGGATCAAGTTCCGTAATGCCGAGTAAGTACCCGACCAGGCTGCCCGCTGCCGACCCGCGCCCGGGCCCGACCATAATCCCCCATTCTTTGGCTTGCTTGACAAAGTCCCACACGATCAGGAAATAGTTGACAAAGCCCATTTTTTTAATGATCGACAGTTCGTAGGCGAGCCGCTCCTCAATTTCCCTGGTACTCTTCCCGTACCGGCGGGTGATCCCCTCCCGGCAGAGATGTTGCAGGTAGGAAAAACTGTCATAACCCTCGGGCACGTCGTAAGCGGGCAGATGATATTTTCCCAGTTCCAACTGGACATTGCACCGCTCGGCGATGCGCCGGGTGTTGTGCAAAGCCTCGGGAATCTCCCCGAAAATTCTTGCCATTTCTTCTTCGGTTTTGAAATAAAACTGGTCGGTGGGGAAACGCAGCCGGTCTTGATCGTGGATGGTTTTCCCGGTCTGGATACAAAGGAGCACATCATGGACTTTGGCGTCTTCCTGCCTGAGATAATGCAGATCGTTGGTGGCCACGACGCCCAGTCCCAGTTTTTTGGCCACCTCCAAAAGGCCGCGGTTTATTTTTCTCTGCCCCGCCAGGTTCTGGTCCTGCAGTTCCAGGAAAAAACGGTCCGGGCCAAAAACCTCCCGGTACCAGGCGGCGGCCGCCTCCGCCTCCTCGAAGTTGTCGGCCGCCAGATAACCGGGGATCTCCCCGCTCAAACAGGCGGAGAGGGCAATCAGGCCTTCCGCATGGGCGGCCAGCAACTCCCGGTCCACCCGCGGCCGGTAGTAAAACCCTTCCACGTGGCTGAGGGTGGAGAGCTTGATCAGGTTTTTGTAGCCTTGTTCGTTCTCGGCCAAGAGCACCAGGTGATACGGGTTGTCGTCAATTTTGGGGACCCGGTCGTGCCGGGTGCGGCGGGCCATATAGACTTCGCTGCCGAGGATCGGTTTAATGCCCGCCGCTTTTGCCGCCTGGTAAAACTTTAAAATCCCGTACATTACCCCGTGGTCGGTTAAGGCCAGGGCCGGCTGCCCGCAGGCCACGGCCTGCCGGACCAGTTGGTCAATGGAGGCGGCGCCGTCCAGCAACGAATATTGGGAATGGACATGGAGATGAACAAACCCCGTTTTTCCCGGTGGCATAATAAAGACCTCCCCCTCTTTCCATCCGGGCCTTCCCGCCCGCGCCCGGCTCTTTGCCATTGTTTATATTATACCATAGTCCCTTTTCCATTTTAAAACGGCGGAGTAAAGATTTTGCCACGAAATGAGCGAAAAGTCCATTGACAAGCCGGGCGCCGGTTTTTATAATTATATTAAATGTTGCCGTTTCCAACGTTACCCGGCAACCAGCGCCGCCGGGAAAAGTTTTTCCCCGGTCGGTCTCTTGAAAAGTTTATCTTCCCCGCCAAAGCGATGAACGGGAATAGTACACTTTACCGAGGGTACAGAGAGCCGGTGGTTGCTGAAAACCGGTCCCGCAGGGAAGTGGAATGGACCCGCGAGCTTCCGGAGCGCCCGCAAAGGCCAAAGAGGACGGCTCTTCACCGTTAACTGAAGAGATACTTGAGGATCAACCCAAGTATTCACCGAGAGGACCGTAAGGTCAAGTTGGGTGGCACCACGGGTAAACCCCGTCCCAAACCGGGCGGGGTTTTAATTTTATGAAGCAAAGGAGGAATCAAAAATGGAAAAACGTATCTTTTCCGGCGTCCAACCCAGCGGCGCCCTTACTCTCGGCAACTATCTCGGCGCCCTCAAGAACTTTGTCCGCCTCCAGCATGAAATGCCCTGTTACTTCTGTGTGGTGGACCTGCACGCCTTAACCGTACCCCAGGACCCGCAACAACTGCGGGAAAATATTAAAAATACCGCCCGGCTCTTTGTGGCCAGCGGCATTGACCCGGAGATCTCCACGGTCTTTGTCCAGTCCCATGTGACCTCCCACGCGGAAATGAGCTGGCTGCTGGAATGCCATTCCTATATCGGCGAGTTGCGGCGGATGACCCAGTTTAAAGATAAATCCGCCCGGCACGAAAACGTCACGGTCGGGCTTTTAACCTACCCGGTGCTGATGGCGGCCGACATTCTGCTTTACGACGCCACCCTGGTCCCCGTGGGCGAAGACCAAAAACAACACCTGGAGCTGACCAGGGATATCGCCCTCCGTGTCAACAACCGTTTCGGGGAAGAGATCTTCACTGTTCCCGAGCCGTACATCCCTCCGCGGACCGGCGGCGGCCGGATTATGAGCCTGACCAACCCCCGGGAGAAAATGTCCAAATCCGCGGAAAACCCCAAAAGCTACATTGCCCTTCTCGACCCGCCGGATGTCATCGCCAAAAAAATCAAAAGCGCCGTTACCGACTCGGACAACGAAATCCGTTACGATGAAGAAAACAAGCCGGGCGTCTCCAATCTCATGGTTATCCATTCCCTGTGTTCCGGTGAATCCCTGGAGTCAATCGCCGAACGTTACCGCGGGTCCGGGTACGGGAAATTTAAAAAGGATGTGGCGGAGGCGGTCATCGAAACCCTGCGGCCGCTCCAGGAGAAGATGCAGGACCTCAGCGCCCCGGGAGTGATTGAAGAAATTCTCGAAAAAGGGGCGGAGAAGGCCGCCCGGGTGGCGGAAGCCAAGGTCCGGTTCTTTAAGGAGAAACTGGGTCTGCTTTGACGGTCGCCGGCCGGCCGGCAAAACCGTATTCAAACAGTTTTTTCGCATCTTCATAGGTGGTGCTGGAATTCAAAACGACGGCGACCAGCGTGACCCCCCGGCAGGTAGCGGATGCTGCCAGGCACCGGCCGGCGCTGCTGGTATACCCGGTCTTCACTCCCGTCGCGTACGAATACTGCCAGAGCAACTTGTTGCTGTTCACCAGTTTTCTGGTGCGGGCCGCCCGCCGCCCGGAAACGGTTTTCTCTTTGGTCTGGACAATCCGGGCGAAGACGGGATTCTCCAGGGCATAGCAGGTTAAAAGGGCCAGATCGTAGGCGGTGGAATAATGGCCGTAGGCCGGGAGGCCGCAGGCGTTCATAAATCCGGTGTTTTCCAAGCCCAGTTCTTCGGCTTTGGCCCTCATCAACCGGGCAAAATCCCATTCCGTACCGGCGATATGTTCGGCAATGACCGCGGCGGCGTCATTGCCCGATACCAGCATCATGCCGTACAACAAGTCTTCCAAAGTAAGGGCCTCCCCCCGCACCAGTCCCATGGAGGAACCGGTCCGCGCGGACGCAATCGGGCTGACCCACACCACATCGTTCAGGTCGGCCTTTTCCAGGGCCAAAACAGCGGTCATGATCTTGGTCAGGCTGGCCGGCGGCCTGATCGCATGGGGATTCTTCGCGTAAAGGACCTCCCGGGAAGAGGCGTCCATCAGGACCGCAGCGGCGGCATTGATCCGGGGCGCCGGTGAGGCGGCGCGGCCGGGGGGGCCAACGCCAGGAGAGAAAATAAAAAAACCAAGACTTTCTTTGCCGTGCTTTTCATCAAGCCCAACCCCCTTGAAAAACTCTTCTTGAACTCATGCCCCATCGTTTACCCGCGGCGGGTGGGACCTTTTACATCTATAAATTGGACCTTCCGTTGCTATTTCCTGCCCCGGCCGGTCATTTTTCCCGGGCAAAACCCGGCGTCAAGAGGGATTTTTCATCCCGGACGGCACCATAAACAGGAAAAAAACATAAAGCACGGCATGGGAGATTACCCCCTGCACGAAAGTCTGCACAAAACTCCAGTTCCCCGCAGTCGAAAGATAGCCGCTCCAGACTAAAATCTGCCAGAAAACAGCCGCTACCCCGGCGAAAAGGATAAAAAGGAGCAAGCGGTTGAGGGCGGTTTCCAGCAAAGTATGGCCGAAAAAGATGGCCAGCCCCCACCAAAGGAGGAGCACGGCCAGGGGAACCCCGCCCACGGCGAGCAACAGGTGATGATAGCGCCACCACTGCAAAACATGAACCAGCGCGTAGTTTTGTACGGCGGCGAATAAAAACCCCCCGGCGTAACCGAAGAGCGCCAAGTCGCGGATTCTGGCCGGCGGAACCAGAAGAAAAAGCAACGCCGCCCCGCCGGCCGTTATGAACAACCAAAAGAGTTCAGCCATCTTTCCATCCTCCCGGTGCTCTTTTTCGTTCCCGACAAAACCGGCGCCGCCTGCCGGTGAAAAGGGCCCGGGCCGCTCCGGCGCCTTCCGTCCCGGTCTTGAGTAGGGAAACCCGGCCCGCGGCCGCGGCGGCCGCCACTCCCTTGGCCCCTACTTGGCCAGCCGCCTTACGGTCTGCGCCCATTCCATCGTTACTTTGATCTCCACCGGGAAACGGGGAAACTCTTTTTCCCAATCCATCTCCCTCCACACCTTGTTATCATCGGCACTAATCTTTTTCCCGATCCCTAAAATGTCCGCTTTCAACTGCTGCGCCTTGGCCAGCGCCGACCTGGTCTCATGGAGAATCCGGGCGGTCACTCTTTCCGTTAATTCCGTACTCAACCTTTCTTCCGGGCCGTGGTCCCCGGTAAACTCCGCGGTTTCAAACACACCGCGGACATGAATTTCCAGGCCAAGCTCTTCACCTTTCCTCACCAGACGGTGGTGGGCGCCGGTCTGGACCACTTCCACGGTAATGGTCCTCCCGGGGTGGAACGGGCATTCCACCTGGTAACTGGACCCCCTGAATTCATTGATCAGGATATTAAAACCCCTCGTTTCCAAGGGAGTCAACCAGCCGGCAAACGACCCGCGGCGGAGCACCGCGGCGCCGCCGGTCAAGATGGAATCCTCACTCTTTCTGATACGGGGCAGAACCGGGTCCAAACCCGCCGTGGACTGCTGAACCATATATTTGCCCAGATCCGAGATGTAAACCAGACTGTTGCCCCCGGCGCCGGAGAGCAGGTTCAAAATGAAAGTGGTAGGCTCCTGCCCTATGGGCGGCATCTGCTCCAGAATCTCCCGGGCTTTTCCTTCCACCACCGCTATCCTGGCGATTCTTTGGATCTGGAAGTTCCGTTTAAAATAGTCGAGAATTTGGTCGACCCCGTGTTCCCGCGCCACTTCCTCGCTGATTAAGATCAGGCGGGTGTGCCCGAGAAAAAGCATCCGGTCCATTTCCCTTTGCAACTGCAGCAAACCCTTAAGGACCGTATCGGTCGTCGTGCCCAGGATAATAAAGGGTTTTCCGGAACCGGTCCCGCCGCCCTGTTCCTGAGTGCCGGCCATCCGCGAGGGATCGGGGATCTGCACGCTCATGGTAAACTCTTCCGGTTTGGCCCCGTTTTCCGTTTCCGGAAGATCAAAAGCCACGGCAAAAACAAAGGCCCGCTCGTTAATTTCCCGTCCTTCCCAACAGCCGGAGGTTTGCAGGAGTAAAAAGAAGGTCAGAGCCAAAATCAGGGAAGAACAGTTTTTTCTCATTCTTTTTCCTCCTCGGCGTGGGCGGGGGAGGCCAGCCATCTTTGGAGCAGGGCGACCGCCAGCAAAAAAAGGGGCAGGACCAGGCCGGTTAGGACCGCCAGGATGGAGAGGTAAGCAAGCCATCGGTTCCAAACAAAGTAATTGTTAAGAGCAGTGCTCAAATAGTAAACAAGGGGCGCCAAAGCCCAGGGGAGATAAGCCCGCCGGCGCAGACCCAACAGCCGGGCGAGGCCGAAGGCGACAAAAAAATAGGCGAGAAAACAAGTGGTGAAGATGGCTGAAAGCCAGGAAATAACCAAAATCAAGTCCAGCCGTTCCAAGATCACCACCTCGATATTGACGGCCTTGGCCAATTCCAGGCCGGGCCAGGCCTGGCCGGCTGTTTCCCCGTGACCGAAAACCCCCAGTACAGTGAGGACAAAAAAGGTGTTCATGAGAACAATCGCGACCAGGGCCCAAACCGTCGCGCGGGAAACCTCCCGCGGGCGGCGGGTGAAAGGGTAAACCAATAAAACCAGCGGGTACCCGGTAAAGGCCAAAACCATTCCCGCCTCCTCCCAGTAAGCGGTCAATTCCCGTCCGTCCCCGCTGAACACCGGCCGCACGTTAACGGGATCAAAAAACCGCCACCCCAACAGGGCCACCAGAAGGGCGACCGCGATACAAATTTCGATTAACACCTCATTCACCTGGGTCAAAGTATCGAAATCCACCGAGGCGGTATAGGATAAAACCAGCAGAAAAGCGCCGGTGACAAACCAGGACGGCGCCCGGGGCAAAAGGGAAATATTCACCACTTCCTGGAGGATCCGGATCTCCACCGGGAGAATAAGAAAGAAGAAGGAGATAAATACCAGACTGACCAGCACCCCGAGGGGCCGGCCCACCAGCCGCCGGCTGAATTCAATCAGCGTTTCGCCGGGGAACAACAGGCCCAGCCGGGCGGTGATCCAGGCGCCGAAGAGGAAAAGGAGGCCGACGGCCGGCACCAGCAACCACCCGGCGGCACCCAGAATCCGGGCGCACCTCCCCGGTAAAATAAGGGTTCCCCCGCTGATGGAAAGGCCCATAATGAGTAAAATGATCTGCCGCGAAGTTAAGAACAGCGTCTCTTTTTTCATTCTTCCTTCTCCTTCTCCTCCTCCCGCGGTGAATGGGAAAGCGCTTGCCACCAGGAGCCGGCCTTTGCTTTCTGCCGTTTCAAATCCAACGGCCGGTAACTACGGGGCCGGGTAATCATGGCCCAGAACGGGACCCGTCCCAGACTGTCCTTGAGATCCTCAGGCTGCAACGGGACAAAAGGCGTCAAAAAAGGCGTGCCAAAAGAACGGATCCCTGCCGTGTGCACCAGCAAAATAAAGGTGACCAACGCCAACCCGTACAAACCGCCCACCATGGCGACGAGGACCATGGGAAAACGAAGAACCCTTATGGAGACCGCCATCCCGAAATTGGGCGCCGTAAAGGAACAGATGGCCGTCAAGGCCACCACCACCGTGGTCAGGGGCGAGATGAGACCGGCCCGGACGGCCGCGTCGCCCAGAATAAAACCGCCGACAATACCGATGGTCTGTCCCAAAGGCCCCGGAAGCCTGGCGGAGGCCTCTCTGATGATCTCGATGGCCAGTTCCATCAAGAGGACCTCCATGAAGAGGGGAAAGGGCACCCCTTCCCGGCTTCCGGCCAGCTGGATGGTGAGGGTAAAAGGGATTAATTCCGGATTGTAGGTGGAAAGGGCGACATACAACGAGGGCAGGTAGAGGGAGAAAAAAAACGACAGAAACCGGATAAAACGCAAGAGAAAAGCCATCGGCCACCGGTGATAATAGTCTTCCGCCGCGTAATAAAACTCCCAAAAACTGACGGGAACAATCAGGACGAAGGGGGTATTGTCCGTAACCACCGCCACTTTCCCTTCCAGGATCGCCGCGACCACCCGGTCCACCCTTTCCGTGCTTTGGATGGTGGGAAAAAGCGTAAAATGCCGGTCTTCAATCATTTCTTGCAAAACCGAGCTCTCCATTACGCCGTCCACATCAATCCGGTTCAATCTTTGTTCCGCTTCCGCCACCACCCGCGGATTGGCCACCCCTTCCAGGTAAACCAGGGCCACGTCGCTTTTGGTCCGGCGGCCGATCTTCAGGACCCGGACCCGGAGGTCCGGATCCCGGATCCACCTCCTTATTTGCGCGGTGTTAAAACGGAGGATTTCATTGAACCCCACCCGCGGTCCGCGGATCACCGACTCTGTTTCCGGTTCATCAATGCCGCGGTGCGCCCAGCCTCTGGTGTTACAGATTAAACCCTCATCATAACCGTCAAAAAGGATGAGCGTCTCGCCGGAGAGAACCAGGGTAATCAGATCGTCAAGGTTGGAAAGGAGCTGGGCTTCGTTGATGTTGAGAACCCGGTCTTTGATGTGGCGGACCAGGTTTTTTTTATCCCGTACCCATTCGCTGTTCAGTTCGCCCTTAAAGGTCAGGGCCTGGAGAATATATTCGTTAATCGTTTCCTTGGCCACCAGCCCGTCCACAAAAACGATGACGATGGGCACCGGGTCCGGCAGATCCAAAGTATACTCCCGGAAGATCACGTCATCGCTTTGGCCGATTTTTTCTTTTAAATACTGGACATTTTTCGCCAATTCCGGGACAAGCAGGTCCCCGCTGTTGTCACCGGTCTTTCTCTTTTTTCTCTCCTCCCGCACCTGCCGGGCGCCCTTGGGTTGGCGAAACACCTTCCGTTTTTTCATGCGGCTATGTACCCCTTTATACGGCTGTCATGGTCTCCGGCGCGTGTTTCATCCGGTGGCCTGGGAGAGGTTTTTCTCCCATTTCCCGCACCGTCCGCCCCATCCGGGAACCGGTTCCCTGTCAATCACCACGGTGACAATTTCACAGCAGTTGGGACAGTCGGGGCATTCAAAACTTTCCACCCGGATTTCCCGCTCGGAGAGGGCAAACCCGCGGAAACCGGTCTTTTTTACACTTTTCCGGGCCAGTAACGCCGCCCCCCACGCTCCCATCACCTCGTAATGTTCGGGTACTTCGATGCTGTAACCCAGTTCTTTTTCGAAAGCGGCCTTGATCCCCCGGTTGGCCGCTACGCCTCCTTGAAAAAGCACCGACGGCAGAATCTCCTTGCCTTTGCCCACATTGTTAAAGTAGTTGCGCATCAAGGCTTCACAAAGACCGGCCACTATATCCTCGAGCTTGTAGCCCATTTGTTGTTTATGAATCATATCCGATTCGGCAAACACCGAGCAACGCCCGGCAATCCGCACCGGGACCCGCGAACGCAGTGCTAGATCGCCAAACTCGGACAAAGAGAGGTTCAACCTTTTCGCCTGCTGGTCCAGGAACGAACCGGTCCCCGCCGCGCAAACCGTGTTCATGGCAAAATCCACTACCGTGCCTTCCCGGATGATGATAATCTTCGAGTCCTGCCCTCCGATTTCAAAGACGGTTTTCGTCTCCGGATTGGCGTACAAGGCCGCCGTGCCGTGGGCGGTAATTTCGTTCTTGACCAGGTCGGCGCCGATGACTTTTCCAATCAACTTGCGGCCGGAGCCGGTCACCCCCGCCCCTAGGATCTCGTGATCCTTGAAAATCTTCCCCAGGCTGCTCAGGCCTTTTTGTACGGCGGCCACCGGTCTTCCCTCGGTCCGCAGGTAGATCTTTTCCACCACTCTCCCCTGCGGATCAATCACCACCAGGTTGGTACTGACCGACCCCACGTCTACGCCGAGATAAAACCCTTTTGTCATCGTCCATCCCTTCCTTCTTCCTTCGTCACCGGTTTTTCGTCGCCGTTTTTGGTGTTTTTTCCCTGACCGGCGCCGCTTCTTTTTTTCTTTTTTCCCGCAGCAGATCCACAAAAGCCTCCAGGCGGGTGGAAATACCGGCCGCCCCCGAATGTTCGTCCAGAACCAGGCTGAGAACGGGCAGGTTGAACCGGCGGCTTAAATCCGGGAGAAGACTCCGGGCCACGATCTCCGGCATGCAAGTGAACGGGAGAATATGGATGATCCCGTCCAGCCGGTCGTGGCCGGCCGCTACTGTTTCGGCAACAGTCTCCCGGCCGTGGCCGCCGACACTGGAGGCGAGATAGGGCGCGGCCAGCAATGCCGTGCGCCTTTGGTGTTCCGGAAAAAGAACCTTCAGTAGATTGGCTTCCACCCAGTGGGTCATGGAGAGGTTTCTCACCACCTCCACCCCCATTTGTCCCAGGGTATTTTCGGTATGAAAGTTGACCCCGGGCTCCAAAACCATATAGATCTCGCCGACAATTTTGACCTTCAATATTGGCTGGTTTTCCGCGCGGGCCATGCTTTCCAGGTTATACAAGAGGGCCGCATAGAGCAGCGGCAGGCGCTTAACCTCTTTTTCCAAAGCCGTTAAACGCAAAAATTTTCTGTATTCCAATTCCGCCGCTTTTTTCGGCGCCACCCGGGGCAGGTAATAACGGAAGAGTTCATTCCCCCGGTCCAGGAAACGGGCTTTGGCCCAGGCCAGACGGAAGGCCCGCGCGATGCGGACGGGGCCGGCCCGGCCCAGCAAGTACCGGACGGACCGGACCAGGTCGCCCGTGCCTGTACCGGGCGGATCGAGGAGGAAAAGTTCAAAATCATACCCGAGGTCGGCCAGGATTTTCTTTTGGACCTGGGCGAAATACCCGAACCGGCAGGGCCCGGTCCCGCCGGCGGTAACCACCGCCTCCGCCCCTTGTTCGAGGGCTTCAAGATAATTGGCAAGGGTCATCTTAAAGGGCAGGCAGGCAAATTCCGGCGCGTTTTTAACGCCCAGTTCAAAGGTGCGCTTACTCACCGGCGGAGGAGGTATTACCTCGTGGCCGAGCTCCTCCAGGAGGGTCCGGAGGGGGATGTCAATCTGTCCCATGCGGGGAAAAGTCAAACGCACCCTGTATCATGCTCCTTTCCGCCGGCCAGGTCCAGAAAAGCTTCGAGCCGGGTATGCTGCCCCGCTTCCCCGGAATGTTCGTCGAGAAAAAGTTGGAGAAAAGGGATTTTCCCCTTCTCGCATTCCCTTTTTACCAGTTCGCCTATTAAAGCTTCCGGTCCACAGGCAAAGGCCGCCACATGAATAAGACCCCCGGCGCCGGCCTGCCGGAAGACCCGGGCCGCGCCCAGGATCTTTTTCCCCATGGTCCAGAACAGGGGTTTGGCCAATCCTTCCAGCGCGGAGGCGATTTGTCCGCCGGTCACCATTTCCGGAGTCAGGATCCGGCACCCTTCCGCCTGCAAAAATTGGAGCAGGCCGATGTTGAGATAAGAATCATAGAGGCAATACGGGTGCCCCACCAGGCCGATGAGTAAATCCTTTGTCCGCCGGGGTCTTTCCCCCCGGTCGCCGGCCAGAAGCTCTTCCGCTTCCTGCGGCAGGTAGCCCCGGTACTGCAGGGCCGTATAGGCGGTATGAACTTCTTCCGCTTTTTTCAGGGCTTTTTTCACCCCGGCGCGGCGGCGGCCGTTCAAGAGTTCCGGCGGTAAATCGGAAAGCCCGGGAAAGGCCTTTCCCCGGTTATCCCAGGTCAAAACCGGAATCGGCAGCAGGCGGCGCACCAGATCCGGAAGCCCCATAAACTTCGGACAGATAAACTCTTTCGGCACCAGGCCGGTCAACCGGGGAACCAGCACGGCTTCACAATTCTCTTCCAGGCTGAGGCAATGGCCAAGGAAGACCTTTACCGGCAGGCAAAGCTCGTCAACGGCCGCTTTTATTCCCCGGTTCATAATGGCTTTATTCGTCGGCGGCGAAACGACCGGTACATGACCGGTCTCCGCCAAAAGGGTTTTCCAGGCCGGACCGTACCAGTAATACAAAAGGGCTCGGGGAAGGCCGACCCGCATTTATGGTCCCCCGTCTTCCGGAGGATGAGCACCGGGTTCGCTTTCCTCCTGGGGCCGGCCCGTTCCGCTGCCACCCGTTTCCCCGCCCAAAACCCGGGATATTCTTTTCCAACCCCCGCTTAAAAGCAAGTAAATGAGGGCGCCGACGCCCAGGAAACCGGCAATCCATAACAGCCAACGCCAGTCCCGGAATCTCCCCCGCTGCTCGGCGGCGGCTCCGGTAGAGAGCACCCGGTGGGCGGCGGCGGCGAAAATCTCCGCGCCTTTTTCCGCGGCCTCCCTTTCCATGGTATGGGTTCCCACTTCGATCAGCAGCAAGCGGGGGGCCATATCCTGGTTGTACTTGCCGCTGCCATAGAATATTCCTTTGACCAGCCCGGGATATTTTTGGTCCACCTCCGCCTTGACCTGCCGGGCAAAAGCGTCGCTCGCCTGCATGTTGGGGTTCTGCCTTCCCACCACAAACTGGACCTTCGTCACTTTCTCGCCGTCAATCCATTTTTCGTATTCCTCGGCGGGAACGGCATCCCGGTGAATATCAATCAAAGCGATGGGGTTTTTCTGCAAAAGTTCCGCCACGGTCCGGCGTGACCGGTCGTAGGCCATGGCATCCTGCGGGTCATGACTGGTGCGGTCGTGGATGACCGGCACATTCTCATCCCTTAGGCGGCGCGCCATGGCCTCGCCCACTTTCGTAACGCCCCCGTTCCCCTCGATATGGGGCCGTCCGTCGCTGGGCACATACGACTCGCCGGAATGGGTATGAAAAAGAGCGACCGGCCTTTTTTCTTCTTCCCCTTGCGCCGGTTGTTGCTTTCCACGAAATAAAGCCGTTGCCGCCCGCCTGATTTCCGTCAATAATGATTGCCGGGCCGGGCCGGCCGCAAGCGTCGCTTCTTCCACGAGACGGGCGTGGGCTTGGTCGCCCTCGACCTTTTCCACCCGGTACAACTTGTTGGCGGCGGTCAGGTATTCATCGCCGGCCGTAATATAATGGGCGGTCCGGCAGATTACTTCACCGTCTTCGTCCAGGATGGTGAAGAAACCGTCGTCGCTTCTTTCCCGTTCCGCCGCGGCCGGCAACGCCAACCCCCATATAATAAAGGCCGCTACCGGCAGGATAAGTTTGATCCAGAAGCGTTTTTTCATTTTTCATTCTCCCTCCCCGTTGTTGCCGGCTTCTTCCCCGGGGTCCCGTCCCGGGCCTTCTTGAATTCTTTCCCTGGTTTCTCCCACCACTTCCGCGAGGATGACCCCAATGATGCCGGCCAGAACCAAGGTGTCAAAGACCCCCGCCCCGCCGATCCTGGTCGGGGAAGGAATCCTTTTCACCGCCGCTTCGATCGCATGGGCAAGGTCGGCGACGAGGATGCCAAGGGTGGCGCCGATAAACGCCAACCGCCGGGAACGGCCGAGAAGATAGGCCGTGACCCCGGCGACCAGGCCCCAGATATATTGCGGTTCGGCGATCCCGGCATAGGTATCGAAGAAATAAAGTTTGGAGATGCCATAGATGACCAAAGAAGTAAGGAGGATGCCTATGATCCCCCTGGTCACTTCTTTTCTGCTCCCGGCACGGGAAAAAACATAAACCGCCAGCCCGACGGGGAGGACGGCCCCGCCCAAATTGACGGAAATCGCTGAAGGCCCCCGGGAAAGGGGAATATTAATAAAACTTCCCGCCACCATCGCCCCGAGAAAAAATAAGGCTTGTTTATCATTAAGATAGAGACGATCCAGGGTCTGTTGGGCCAGGCCCAATAAGATGAGAATCCCGGCGCCAATTAATAAAAGAATTCCCACATTCATCGCTTTTCACTCCTCCTGCAACTTGCGCTCTTATTATTTCACCGCGGCAATTTTCCAATACAAAGAGATGAAGAGGAGAGGCGGTCCGGTTGGCCGGAAACCCTCTTCTTTACTTAAAAAAGATGATAAAAAAGAAAGACCGGAATATTGCCCATTCCGGTCTTTCTTTATCTCCGGCTGTCTAATTTATCATCCGGCGCTCCGGTTTTCCACCCTATTCTTCCGCCGGTTCCTCCGCCTCCCCGTCCTGTTCCGCCGTACCCGCCGCTCCCGGTTCTTCCTTTACTTCTTCTTTCTCTTCCGCCTTTTCTTCTTCCTTTTCCTTTTCTTCCTTACCCAAGGCGTTCCCGGCGGCTAATTTTTCGGAGAGTATCTCGCCAAGATTCGAAGAGAGCGGTTTATCCTCCTCAAGATAACGCAATTCGGGTCTTTCTTCTTTTTTGGGGGTCACCTTTGGTTTGTTGGCCTCCCTCAAACTGAGGCCGATTCTTTTTTGTTCCGGGTCCACTCTTAAAACTTTCACCCGGACCTTTTCCCCGACTTTGACCACATCTTCCGCTTTCTCCACCCGCTCGTCGCTTAACTGGGAAATATGAATCAGGCCGTCAATACCTTCCTCCAGGTGGACGAAGGCGCCGAAGGAAGTAAGGCGTACCACTTCGCCCTCGATAATTTCTCCTTCTTTGTACCGGCCGGCCACCGTGGTCCAGGGATGCGGGGCCAGCTGTTTGATACTTAAAGATATCCGCTTGGCTTCAGGGTCGACCTTGATGACCTGCATCTTCACTTCTTCGCCTTCTTTAAGACGTTCCGAAGGATGGTTAAGCCGGTCCCAGGAAATTTCCGAAATATGCAGTAACCCTTCCACGCCCTGTCCCAGATCGACAAAGGCGCCGAAAGAAGCCAGCCTGGTGATGACTCCGGTGCGGACATCGCCTTCTTTTAATTCGGCAAATAATTTCTGCTCCGCCTTTTCCCTCTCTTCTTCCAAAACCAGCCGCCGGGAGACCACCACTCTCCGCCGGGGTTTGGAAAACTCTATGATATAAAGGTCAAGCTCCTGTCCAACCAGGACGTTCAGGTCCGGCACATACCCGAGATCCGCATGGGAAGCGGGGAGAAAGGCCGTAACCCCGTCCAGGTCGACCTGCAAACCGCCCTTAATGGCGGTGGATACTTTACCTTTAATCAGCTTTTTCTGGTGAAAGACCTCCCTAAGCTTCTCCCAGAGCAGCTCTTCTTCGGCGCGGCGGCGGGAAAGAATGATCTTGTCCTCCTCGGCGGCGATGACCATGACGTTGATCACATCGCCTTCTTTTACAACTTCCCGGGCGGAAGCCACCTTTTCCCGGGTCAGTTCGTTCAGCGGCACCGGGAGGTCCGATTTCCAGTTCACGTCGACGTAGGCGGCGTCATCCTGTACCAAAACCACCCGGCCTGACAAGATCTGTCCTTCTTCGAGGCGGGGCATCTCTGCCTCCAGCTCTTGCACAACCGCCTCCGGCATCTGTTCTTCCTCACCCGAAGCAACTGGGGAATCCGTTATCGCCTGCTTTTCTTCGCTGGATTCCGCCCCCGGAGGTTCTTCTGTTACCGGCTTTTCGCCTTCCGGATCCCCGTTGGCAGCCCCTGCCGCCGCCGGTTTTTCCATGGTGGGATCCTCTTCCAGAAAATCCACCTCCGGCTGTTTGTCGTCCATCGGGTTCACCAGTCGTTCCTTTTCGTTCATCTCTACGCCTCCTGCAAATTTTCTTCCAGCCAGTTTACAACTTCGTCAATTTGTTCTTGAGGAGTTGAAGCCCCCGCCGTTACGCCGATGGTTTTTTTCCCATGAAACCAGCAGGGTTTAAGTTCTTCAACCCCTTGGATATGATAAGTTGAAACCAGCGAAGAACCTATTTCCGCCAGTTTGCCGGTGTTGGCCGAATTTTTGCCGCCCACTACCAATAATATATCCACCCGGCGGGCCATCTCATAAACTTCGGCCTGCCGCTCCACCGTAGCATTACAGATGGTATTGTATACTTTTACCTCTTTTACCTGGGGCAAAAGGGCCGTCACTACCCGCTGTAAATTTTCCTGGGTTTGTGTGGTTTGACAAACCACTCCCACCCGGGCCGGCAACTTTAGCGCCGGTAATAATTGTTCTGCCGTGGCCGGGTTGATAATATTCACTTCCCCCGGGACCGAAGCCGCCACCGCCCGAACTTCGGCATGTTCCGGATCGCCGACCACCACGACCCGGTATCCTTCCTTATGCAGCTTGACCGCCAGCTTTTGCTCATGCCGGACAAAAGGACAGGTGGCGTCAATCACCTTCAAGCCTCTCTTCCGGGCCGCCGCAAAAACTTGCGGCCCCGCCCCGTGGGATCTGATGATCAAGATGCCCCCGGGTTCCATTTCCTCCCAACCCTGGCAGGGAACAATCCCGGCTTCTTCCAGTTTTTGGACTACTTTGGGGTTGTGGATCAACGGCCCAAAGGTATAGACCGGTTTTTGGTATTTTTTCCGGGTGGCGCCGGCAATCTCCAGCGCTCTTTTCACCCCAAAGCAACAACCGGCTTTTTTCCCCACAATAATCTCTTTCTTCATCGGGCTGCGGTCTCCAGCATCCCCTGGAGGGTCACCAGGCGGGAATAAATCTTGCTTGTCCCCTCCCGGACTGTCTCTTTCTTGCTTCCCGCCGGGGACAAAAAGAACGGCTTTCCGATCCAAACTTTGATTTTGGGGAAACGGAGAAATTTCGCCCGGTGGGTGCCGTGAATCAAGACCGGCAGGATACAGGCCCCGGTGTACAGGGCCAGGAGCGCGGCACCGGGTCTTAAGGGGTGAATCTTCCCGTCCCGGTAACGGGTGCCTTCGGGGAACATCCCCAACACCTTGTCTTCCTGCAACACCCGCATGGCTGTGCGAAAAGCCCCGCGGTCGCCGGTGCCCCTCTTGACCGGAATCGCGCCCAATTTCTTAATAATCCAGCTTAAAACCGGGACGCGAAACAATTCCTCCTTGGCCATAAACGTAACCGGCCTTTTCAGGCTGCAGCCCAAAAAAATAGGGTCCAAGAGGTTGGCATGATTGGCCACACAAATCACCGGACCTTCCGCGGGCACATGTTCTCCTCCTTTGATCTCCAACCGGTATAATATCTTGGCTAAAACATAGACCACAACCCGGACAATCCTATAGAACATTGGTGTTTCCCCCACGAACCATGCTGGTGATTTTCGCCACTACTTCCTCCACGCTCAACGCCGTGGTGTCGAGTTGAACAGCATCGGCCGCCGGGCGCAGGGGGTTGATTTGGCGCCGGCTGTCGATTTCATCCCGCCGGCGCAGGTTGGCCTCGACTTCCGCCAAGGACACCGCCACCCCTTTGGCCGCCAATTCGCGCTGGCGCCTCCGGGCCCGTTCCGGTAAGGACGCGGTCAAAAAAAACTTCCAGTCCGCCTCCGGAAGAACGGCGGTACCAATATCCCTTCCTTCCATCACCACGCCACCCCGGGCCGCCAGTTCTCTCTGCCGTTGCACCAGGACTTTTCTCACCTTTTCCACCGCCGCCACCAGCGAAACGCCTTCATTAACGGCCATGGAACGGATATCTTCGTGGACATCTTCCCGGTCCATGATTAAATGATAAGAGCCGTCCGCGGCCGGCAGAAAATCCAAACGGGTCTTTGCGGCCAGCACGCCCAAGGCCTCTTCATCATGGAAGGGAATATTGTTCCGGAGGGCTTTTAAAGTTATCGCCCGGTACATGGCGCCGGTATCAACATATAACAAGCCGAGTTCTTCCGCCACCCGCCGGGCGACTGTGCTTTTCCCGGAACCGGCCGGCCCGTCGATGGCAATGGAAATCTTTTTTTCCATGGGCAAGCATTATCCTTATCGCAGTCTTTTTCCTCTTTTACGCGGTGGTAAGGTCCCCACCACCAACTATACTTTTCATTTTTTCGCGGAGAATCGCGGATCTCCTTCTTTTTTAAAAAAGGATCATTGTTTTTTCCTTCCCGGTACGGACCGGACTATTCTTTTTCCTCTTCTTCTTCATCATTGAATTCCCTGCTAATACGGTGCAGGATCTGCAAAGCCTGCAGCAGGTTATTTTCCAGCCGGCCAAGCAAACGTTGGACATACTCCTTTAATTCCATCCTGACCTGGCGGGCGTATTCCTCGGCCTCGGCCGTAATCTTTCTCGCCTCTTCTTCCGCCTCTTTGATCAGGTAATGCTCGGAGAGGATCTGTTCCGCCCTTTTGGTGGCCTCCTGGATTATCCTTTCCGCTTCTTCCCGGGTCTTTTGGATATATTCTTCCCGCTTGCTGATGATCTTATCGGCCTTTTTCACTTCAGGCGGAAGGGTTAACCTGATCTTGTCCAGCAATTCGATGAATTCATCCTTTACCACCAAAGAACGGCCGCCCAGACGCGGGCTTTTGGTGACCATCTCCTCCAAACGGTCCAACAACAATAAAAAATGAATCCTGGTCATTTATGTAACCCCCGGAATTTCTCGGCCAATGCCGCCGCCACCACCGGCGGGACAAGGTCTTCCGGATTACCCCCAAAGTAGACCAAATCCTTAACCATACTGGAACTTAAAAAAGAGTACTCATTGGCGGTCATCATAAACATCGTTTCGATTTCCGGGTTTAATTTCTTGTTGGTCAGGGCCTGTTGAAACTCGGATTCAAAATCGGAAACAGCTCTTAGTCCCTTAATGATGACCCGGGCCTTTTTTTTCCTGGCAAAATCCACCAATAAGCCTTGAAAATGCTCGACCTCGATATTATCCCGGCCGGCTAAAACCTCCCTGAGAAAATTCAAGCGTTCCTCTATGGTAAATAACGGCTTTTTACTTGGGTTTTCCAAGACGGCGACAATAACGTGGTCAAAGATGGCCGCCGCCCGTTCAATGATATCCAGGTGACCGTTGGTTACCGGGTCAAAACTCCCCGGGCAGATGGCTATGGTCATTTTCATCAACTCCACAGGGCTGGTAAACCCAGAATTCAAGTGAGGTTTCGCCGTAAAGCCGCTTATCTTTACGCACAAGCGTAGCGACCCTTTCCGGTAAGGTATAATACCGGCTGACTTGGGCGACAAGAAGACCGTCGGCGGTCAATAGATTATTTTGGGCGACCGCTTTAAGGATCCTGACCCAAAGATTCGCTTTAAAAGGCGGGTCGGCCAAAATCAGACCGAATTTCTCTTCCTCCCGTCCCAAACGGGGCAGCACGCGGAAGACATCCCCCGGATAGACCTTAATCTCCGCGGGGGCCGGCAATTTTCTTAGATTTTCTTTTAACACCTGGAGACTCCGGGGGTCCTTTTCCACAAAAACCACCCGCGCCGCCCCCCGGCTCAAGGCTTCAATGCCCAAGGAACCGGTGCCGGCAAACAAATCAAGGACTTGCCCGCCGGCAAAAAAGGACCCGAGAATATTAAAAAGCGCTTCCCTTATCCTGTCCATGGCCGGACGCAGTCCGTGATGGGACGGTCCCGCCAGTTTCAGCCCTCGGTATCTACCGCCTGTCACCCGCATGGCCTCAGGGAAGCGGAAGGGCTACCAGACCCAGCGCCCCCGGGCCGGCGTGAACACCCACCACGGGCCCGATGGTGGCAATAGTGATCTCCGTCTCCATAAAAAACTCCTTGCTCAACTCCTCTATTTTTTTGGCGTCTTCCAAGGCGTCGCCATGGAGGATAATGATTTTCGCCCGCGCGGAGCCCAGTCTTTCGCGGGCCAATTGTAAAAGCCGCCGGTGAATCCGCCCCAGATTGCCCCGGACCTTGTCCACCGGGACCACCAGGCCGTTTTCAATGCTCAAGATCGGTTTGCTGTGTAAAAAATGGCCGGCCTCCACCGAAAAATCGCCGATCCGTCCGGTGCGGGAGAGATGCTCCAGACTTTCCACGGTGAAAAAAACGGCTATGTTCTTCTTGAGCCAGGCGATCCGGTCCAGAATTTTCTCCAGATCCTGCTCATGTTCCAAAGTTTTCGCTACTTCCAGAACCATTAAACCCAAGGCCATGGAGACCGTCTCCGAATCGACCACCACCACCCGGCGCTCCTTCTGCAACTGCTCCGCGGCCAGGCGGGCGGATTTTACGGTCTCGCTGAGTTTACCGGAAATATGTATGGAGATGATGGTATCCTCCGGTCCAGCGATTTTACGGTAAAATTCTTGAAACTCATGGGGGGATGGTTGGGAAGTAAAAGGAGGAAACGCTTCCATCGTCAACCGGCGATAATACTCTTCCGCCCAGATTTCTTCTCCGTCCTTTAGTATGTCTTCCCCGAAATGAAGATTGAGAGGAATAACTGCAATCTGGTAGCGGTCAATGTATTTTAATGGAAGATCGGCTGTACTGTCTGTGGCAATACGAATCAACAACAATCCATCCTTTATTCTACCGAATCTACTCTACCGAAACAATGTAGAAATAATAGGGTTGGCCTCCGTGGTATACTTCCACTTCCGCCCGGGGATACTTCTTCATAATCTCGGCTTGGGCCTTTTCGGCCTCTTCTTGATCAATATCGTGTCCGTAATAAATAGTAATAAACGGGCTTTCCTTTTTTTCAATCATTTTTCCCAATAATTCCAGAAGCGCCTCGGAAGGTTTCTTGGCCACGCAGACGATATCTCCTTCCTGCAGGCCGATAATATCGCCGGCGCGGATTTCCAACCCATTATACGAGGTGTCGCGCACGGCAAAAGTAACCTCGCCGGTGGCCACGGACTCAACGGCTTTGATCATGGCCTCCCGGTTCTTTTTCATTTTCTCCTCCGGGTTGTAAGCCATAAGCGCATTGATTCCTTGGGGAATGGTTTTTGACGGAATAACCGTGACCGGAGTTTTCGTCAAGGCCTGCACCTGACCGGCGGCCATAATAACATTACGGTTGTTGGGCAGGATAATCACCTGCGCGGCGCGGATCTTGTTCACCGCGCGGCATAAATCCTCGGTGCTGGGATTCATCGTTTGGCCGCCCTCAATAATTTCATCCGCTCCCAGGTCACGGAAGATCTTCTGCAGCCCGTCACCGGCCACCACCGCCGCGATACCGATCTTTTTGTCCACCGGTTTAATTGACGCCCGGCGCAACTTGGCCTGGCGCTGCCGGTGTTGTTCCACCATATTGTCGATTTTAATCTCCGTCATTTCACCGAGACGGACTCCGTAATCAAGAACCAGACCCGGATTATTGGTATGAATATGGATTTTTACCACCCGCTCGTCGCCGACCACCAATAGACTGTCGCCATGGGTGGCCAAATCCTCTTTTATCGTTTCAACGGGCAAATCTTTGCCCTTCAAAATAAACTCCGTACAGTACTGAAAAGTGATACTCTCCGGTTCCAGTTCGGCTTCTTCGTAACTGGAAGCAAACTGGGCCTCCACCGGGTCAGCCGGTCTCAGTTCCGTGCTTTCCACAACCTGAAGCGGTCTGGTGGTTTTCCCCTTCAGGGCTTCCACAAACCCCTGGATAAAATAACAAAGGCCCTTGCCCCCGGCATCAACTACGCCCGCCTGCTTAAGTGTGGGCAGCATTTCCGGGGTTTTTTCCAAAACCTCGACCGTATGCAAGTAAACTTGTTCTAAAAACTCTCCCAAAGGCATGTCCTGTTTTTGTAATTCCCGGGCTTTGGCCGCCGCCTCGCGGACGATGGTGAGAATAGTTCCCTCCACCGGCTTGCGAATGGCCTGATAAGCCATTTTGGCCGCGCCGTCAATCCCTCTGCTAATCTCGGCCGGGCCCAGTTTCCCGGCATCCCCGACCGCCCGGGCAAACCCGCGAAAAAACTGGGAGAGGATAACTCCCGAGTTCCCCCGCGCGCCCATCAAAGAACCCCGTGCCGCCCGCTCCAGAATATCTTTTACTTCGTTGGACGCTTGTTGGGCCTCTTTTAATGCCGCCTGGAAAGTCAGGACCATGTTTGTTCCCGTATCACCGTCGGGTACGGGAAAAACATTCAGGTCGTTTACTTCCTCCTTATGCGCATCTAAACAATCGACCCCCGCTGCCAACAAAGCTTTTAGTTGCAAACCTTCAATAAATTCCTCGTTCAATCCCTGCCCCTCCCCGTTCATGTCAGGGTGTTGATTCGGTGCGCACGCCCATTACGTTTACATTGACCTTGTCAACAGTAAGACCCAAGTTGTCTTCAACGGCATACCTGACATTTTCAATCACATTATGGGCTACTTCGTTGATTTTGGTCCCGTATTCCACCACGACATAAAGGTCCAAAATCACCTTGTCTCCGTTAATTCGCACCTCAATCCCTTTTGTTAAGTTTTCTCTGCCGTGTAACAACTCGGCGATCCCATCCTGCAGGCTGCGGGAAGACATTCCCACCACGCCGAAACATTCCAAAGCGGCTATGCCAGCCACCATGGCAATAGCCTCTGAAGCTACGTTGATCGTGCCCAAAGGCCGTTGGGATTTTACGGAGAGATTTCTCTCCACCAATTAACCCCCCTTTTTGGGAGAAATTCTTAAAGAATATTCTCCTTTGATATCATAACTTCCTGCTCATTTCGGTAAAAAACCGTCAAAAACGGGGTTTTTTTATCCGCCATTTTCTCTTACGGAAAGAAAGGGGGAGCCCCCCTTTCTTTCCCGCTGCGGCCTTCAGCCTTCTTCACCAGGCCGGCTGTGGTTTAGGCGGGCCTCCAGTTTTTCCAACCGGTTTTGCAACAGATTTACTTCTTCTCTGGTGGCCAAGCCCATGGTCTGTTTTATCCGCTCGATCTCTTTCTTTATAAACTCGGTCAATGCTTTATGGCTTTCTTCCCCTTTTTCCATCATCTCATTGACCAGTTCTTTCAATTCGGAAGAAGTTACTTCCCCTTTGGCTTCTATCTTCTTCACCAGCTGTTCCGTCCGTTCCCTAGTGATGGCCAGGGCCCCCAAACCCACCAGAAAGGCTTTTTTCAGGAAATCGTCCATCCCTTTTCCCTCCTCTCCTTAAGACTGTGCTCTAAGTTTACCCGGTGAGTTTGGTTGTCAACCGCCGGGCCCGGCATTACCATAAAAACTTAAAAAGGGCCGGACTTACCAGGTAACCGGGGCAATATTATTTATATTATAACTGATCTAAACATCACCGTCCAGGGTGGTTTGGCCGTTTGCGTCCGCCGCCGTCCGGGGAATATAAATTTTCCTTGCAGTCCCAGGCGGTCTATGGTATACTACCAATTGTGTAATGGATCTCGGATACGTGGAGGTGTAGATAAATTGGCCGGTAAATGTGAACTATGCGGCAAAGGACGCCAAAGCGGGCACCATGTAAGTCATTCCAACATCAAAACCAAACGGGTCTGGAAGCCGAACATCAGAAAAATCCGGGCGAAAATTAGCGGAACCACCAAAACCTTGAAAATTTGCACCCGTTGCCTGCGGGCGGGCAAGGTCCAGCGGGTCGGCTGAAAAAGGGCGGAGAAAAAAGACCCCGGGGGGTCTTTTTTTATTCCCCTTTTTCCCCGCCAACCGCCCTCTTTTCTCCCCGCGTCCCACCCCCGGCAACCACGACAGGAACAGACAGCCCGGCCCCTCATTTTTTCTCCCGCTCCCCCGCCGCCCGCCAATACCATTCTTTTCCTGTTCTCCGGGTATTTGTGTTTTCAGGCCGGTCCCACCGCGCAAACAAATGAATATATTAAAATGTCCGATTAATTACGGGGAAGACAGGGGTTGAGATGGGAAAGATTAGCGCCAGGGCGCTTAAAAGGAAACTGGAAATAAAAAGAAAAAAACGGGCGCTCCTGCTAAAACAAGAACAGAGAAAAAGGATAAAACGTGCTCTCCTCTTAAAACAAGAACAAGAGAGAAAAAGAAAAAAACGCGCCCGGCAATTACAATTGGAAAAGGAGCAAAAAAAAGCCGGTAAACGCCCTAAAAAACCAGAGGCTGCGCCCGCTCCCCGGCCGGCTCCCGAAGGCGTTCCGCCGGAACTGGAAAAAACGGCCAAAGGCGTCCTTGCCCAATACAAAATAGAGGCAAAGGTGATGATGGTCGTCGCCACCAAACCGGAAAAAGGCGGGGCCATTTGGTATGTTAAAGCTAAAAAAGGGAGCTACAGTCTGAAAGTGCTGCACCGGACCCCGGAAAGAAGCCTCTTCAGTATCGCCGCCCAGGATTACCTGGTCAAAAAAAAGGCGCGGGTGCCTGCTTTAGTTCCCGATAAGAACGGGCGGTTATATGTGGAGAAAAACGGGAAGCTCTGGATTGTCTGCCAGTGGATCGACTCCCTGCACCAGGCCAGCAAGGACTTAAAGGGCGCCCAGGCCATCTGCTACGGTTTGGGGGAATTCCACCGGCTCTCCCGCGGTTACATACCGCCGGCCGAAGCCGAGTATAGTTCGCGCCTGACCCGGTGGCCGGATTACTATGAAAGAATCATCACCAAGCTGGGCTGGGTTAAATCCCTGGCCCAAGCTTACCGGGACACCCCCGCCGGGCCGGCCTTGTTGTCCGCGGTGGAACTCTTCCTCCCCCAGGCACAGGAGGGCTTGAACCGTCTCCGGCAATCGCCTTACGCCGCTTTAACGGCCCGCGGCGACCGTTACTGGGGCCTTGCCCACCAGGATTACGGTTGGGGTAATGCCCAGCTTGGCCCGGGAGGAGTCTGGGTCATTGATTTGGACGGCGTCGCTTTCGATTTGCCCATTCGTGACCTGCGTAAGTTAATCACCAGCACAATGAAGGATGAAGAGGAGTGGAATCTCCCCTTAATCAAAGCCATGATCAGCGCCTACCATAAGGCCAATCCTATTGAACCGGGGCTGTATGAAGTTTTTTTAATCGATCTCGCCATGCCCAACGAGTTCTACCAATTCATCAAACCGGTATTCTATGAGCCGGTTGTTTTTTTAAATAAAGAAACCAAAAAAGAACTGGAAAAAATGGTCCGGAGGGAAACAGGCAAACAGGCGGCTCTGCGGGCACTAAGTGAATGGAAGGTGGGGTAAGCATGAAGGTTCTGATGATCGCCACGGAAAAGTTACCGGTGCCGCCGGTACGGGGCGGCGCCATTCAGACTTATATCGCCGGGGTCGCTCCCCTACTGGCCAAAGAGCACCAACTGACCATTCTCGGGCGGACCGATCCCGCTCTCCCCAAACGTAATACCGAAGGCAACATCACCTATGAAAGGGTGGAAAGCGGCGGCTCCCTGAAAAAATACCGGCAAAATGTGGTTGCTTTCTTAAAAGGCCGTTCCTACGACCTGATCCATATCTTTAACCGCCCGCGGTTGGTGCTTCCCGTTCATCAAGCCGTCCCCCGTGCCCGCCTCATCCTGAGCATGCACAATGATATGTTTCTCCCGCGCAAAATTGCCCCGGAAGAAGCCGCCGCCGTCCTTGAAAAAACAGAGCGGATTATCACAGTAAGTAATTATGTCGGCCGGACCATCCTGGCCATGTACCCCCAGGCGGCGAATAAACTGCGCACCGTTTATTCCGGCGTGGATCTAACCCGCTTTTCTCCCTGTGTCACACCGGAAGCCCTTGCCATCCGTGAAGCGTTGCGCAAAAAACATGGTTTGCAAGGGAAAAAAGTTCTGTTGTTTGTGGGTCGCCTGTCGCCGAAAAAGGGCGCCGACATCCTCATTCAAGCCGTGCAAATCCTGGCCCAACAAGAGCAAAACATCGCCCTCGTCCTGGTGGGGAGCAAATGGTACGGAAAAAATATCGTCAACGATTATGTGGCTTATGTCCGCGCTTTGGCCCAACGCGCGCCGGTGCCCGTCCTCACCACGGAATTTGTCTCCCCGGAGAAAATCCCCCATTGGTACTGGGCGGGCGATATTTTCGTCTGCCCGTCGCAATGGCAGGAACCGTTGGCCCGGGTTCTTTATGAAGCGATGGCTTCCGGCTTGCCCATTGTTACGACGAACCGGGGCGGCAACCCGGAAGTCACCGCCGAAACCGGCCTGGTGGTGGAGAAGCCGGAAGATCCCGCGGCCCTCGCGGAAAAAATCGCCGTCCTTTTAAACAACCCTGAGTTATGTAAAGAATTGGGGGCCAAAGGACGCGCCCTCGCGGAAAAGATGTTCAGTTGGTCACGGGTGGCCCAAGAAATCCTGGAAATATGGGAAAAGAGAACACCCGTAAACCCATAAGCCAGGTTTTTTCCCTGATAATACCCGGCCCGAAACGGGGCTCCGCCAGGCCCATGAAAAAAGTGGGAAAGGCGGACCGTTAAGGGCTTTTTTTATTCCTTTTTCCCCCGCCTAACTTCTTTTTGCCCGGAAAAGCAGGCGTTTTTATACATAGTATAAATAAGATTACACTCCAAGGGGGATTATCATGAATATTGCCGTCATTGGTTGTGGTTATGTGGGACTGGTCACCGCGGCCGGCCTGGCGGATTTCGGTCACACGGTGACCGGCATAGACAACGATGGCACAAAAATCTCTCTTTTAAAACGCGGGATAATTCCCTTTTACGAAAAAAATTTAAAGCCGCTTGTGGCCCGGGGTTTACAAAACAAACGCCTCTCTTTTACGACCAACATAGATGCCGGGATCGGCGAGGCCGAGGCGATTTTTATCGCCGTAGGCACTCCTTCCCTGAAGGACGGGGCGGCGGACATCAGTCAGGTCCTTGCCGTGGCGCGGAGCCTTGCCCCCCATCTAAAAAAATATACCGTCATTATCAATAAATCAACCGTCCCGGTGGGTACGGCCCAACAGGTCCAAAAGATTATCCAAGCCAATCTCACCGCGGATCTTGCTTTTGACGTGGCAAGCAACCCGGAATTTCTCCGGGAAGGGAATTCCGTGGCCGATTTTTACCGTCCGGACCGGGTGGTGGTCGGGACCAACAGTCCTCGGGCGAAAAGGGTGATTAAAAAAATCTATGCCCCCTTGCTGGCCAAGGGGATCCCCTTTGTCTGGGCAAACCCGGAATCCGCCGAGTTAATCAAATACGCCGCCAATGCCTTTTTGGCCGCCAAAGTCACCTTAATCAATGAAATCGCCAATCTCTGTGAAGCCACCGGGGCCGATATTGACACTGTTTCCCGGGCGCTCGGCCTCGACGCCCGCATCGGCAGCGAGTTCCTGGCCGCCGGTCCCGGCTACGGCGGCTCCTGTTTTCCCAAAGACACCAAAGCCCTCGTCCATCTGGCCCGGGCTTGCGGGGAACCCGTTTTCATCATTGAAGCGGTCGTTAAAGCCAATGAACGGCAAAAAGCCCGCATGGTGAGGAAAATTCAGAACATCACCGGCAATCTCCGGGGAAAAACCCTGGCCCTTCTGGGCCTGGCCTTTAAAGCCGGGGTCGATGATCTCCGGGAGTCGCCGGCGATTACCGTGGTCAACCAACTGCTGGCCGCCGGGGCGAAAATCAAAGCCCACGACCCGCTGGCGTTGAAAAACGCGGAAAAGTTTTGGGGAAAATCCCTGGTTTATTGTCACGATCCGTATGAAGCAGCCGCCGGCGCCGAAGCGCTGGTCATTGTGACCGACTGGGATGAATACCGGCGTCTTGATTTGGCAGCCTTGAAAAAGATCATGAAAGCCCCGGTCTTAATTGACCTGCGCAACATTTTTACCCCCCGGCAGGTACAGGGTCTGGGCTTCCGTTACGAAAGCGTCGGGCGGGGGTTGTCCGAAAATTCCCCGGCGCCGGTGAAATCATGAAGCCCGCCCCCAAGAGAGCCGTTAAAGGCGGGAAAGGGACGATTCTGGTTACCGGCGGGGCTGGTTTTATCGGCTCCCATCTCTGCCGGGCTCTGTTAAACCGGGGTGCGGAAGTAATAAACCTGGACAATTTCTGTGACAATTATGCCCCGTCGCTGAAAAAACAGAATATCGCCAGCTTGCTCGGC
Organism: Bacillota bacterium; assembly: GCA_036678685.1. Classification (GTDB taxonomy): domain Bacteria; phylum Bacillota; class UBA4882; order UBA10575; family UBA10575; genus JAZIHH01. Next base: position 44,231 of record JAZIHH010000005.1, on the reverse strand, counting down.
CATCCGGCGTTTCACCACTATCATGGGGACATCAGGGATTTTCGCCTACTGGAATCGATTGGCAAACGCCATCCGCTTACCGCCATCATCCACCTGGCCGCCCTGGCCGGGGTACGGAAATCTCTCTCCGCTCCCCTTGAATATGTGGACGTGGATATAAAGGGCACGGTTAACCTGCTGGAATTCGCCGCCAGGTACAAACCCGGCCGCTTCATTTTTGCTTCCTCCTCTTCGGTTTACGGCGCCGGTCCCCTGCCCTTCCAGGAAACCGACCCCGTTGACCGGCCGGTTTCCTCCTATGCCGCCGCCAAACGGGCCGGGGAATTGTTCTGCCGGACCTATTACGAACTTTACCGGATACCCGTCGCCTGCCTCCGCTTTTTCACGGTTTATGGGCCACGTCAGCGGCCGGATATGGCTGTCTACCAATTTACGCGGTTGATTGACGAGAATAAAGAAGTTCCCGTCTTCGGCCTAGGCAAGGTAAAAAGGGACTTCACCTATGTTGATGACGTGGTGGAGGGAATCATCAAGACCCTTTCGGTTCCCCTTACCTATGACTTGTTTAACTTGGGCACCGCCCAAGCCATAAATTTACTGGATTTAATCGAGCTGATCAGCCGTCATCTGGGGAAAAAAGCCCGCCTTGCCTATTATCCGCTGGCCCCCGGAGATGCCGTTGAAACCCGCGCCGATCTGACCCACTCCCACCAAACGCTTGGCTTTCAACCCCAAGTTTCTCTTGACGACGGTATCAAAGCCTTTATTGACTGGTACCGGTCGACGAAAAGGTAAGGCCGGCCGGGGGCCGGGAAAAAATTTGGCAAACCCCGGTTAACATCTGGAAAAAACTTCGCTCGCCGTTTATAATAGTATATGTAATTAACACTAACATAAGAAAAATTTGGAAAGGGCGGGTGTCATGACTGATACCGTTTTGATCACCGGCGCCGGCAAAGGCCTGGGACGCTCGTTGGCCGGCCGGTTTCTGGCCGCCGGTTACCGGGTTTTTGCCGGGTTTTACCAAACCGGATCCCTTCTTCAAAAATACCAGGAAGAATACGGCACGTTCCTTACGGTCCTGCCTCTGGATGTAACGGATATAAATTCGGTACGGGCGGCCGCCCAAAGGGTTTCCCGGGAAGTACCGGCGCTTGAGATCTTGATTAACAATGCCGGTGTGCACCTGGAAGACAATGTTCCTTTGCCCGAGTTAAACCTGGCCGACGGGCACCTGCAAAAAACCATGGAAGTAAACGCCTTCGGTCCCCTCCTTGTTACCCAGCAGTTTTTACCCCTGTTGGAGAAAGGACGCCGGAAAATTATTGTCAACATCTCCTCGGAGGCGGGAAGTATCGGCGATTGCTGGCGCACCCAGGAGTTCGCCTATTGCATGTCGAAAGCGGCTTTAAACATGCAAACCCGTATCCTCCACAATTACCTTGGCCCCCGGGGTTTCCGGATCAAAGCGGTTCACCCCGGCTGGCTCCGCACGGATATGGGAGGAAAAGAAGCGACGCTCGATCCGGATGAATCCGCCGCCATGATCCGGGAACTTATTGAAAGGATCACCCGGGAAGAAGACGGTCCGGAAAAAACCTCGCCGCCTCTCTTCGTGGATTACCAGGGGAGAGAACTGCGGTGGTGAGATGATGCAGCCCGTACGTGTCCTTCTTTTGGCCGGCGGCGGCTGGCATGATTTTCACGGTTTTGCCGCCGCGGTAAAAGAGATCCTGGCGCCCTACCCTTTCAAGGTGGATTTCACTTTGGACCCGGACCGTTTGCTCCGTCTGGAAGAAGAGGAATACCGGCTGGTGATCAGTTACACCTGTTTCGTCGGGCCGGAAGAAAAAACACCGGTCACCGGCGCCAATCAACTCAATGCCCGGCAGGTGGAGGCCCTGACCGGGTGGGTAAGAAAGGGCGGCGTTTTTTTGGCGGCTCATGCCGCCACGGTCACCGGAGGGTCCCCGCCCGGACTGCGGCAATTAATCGGTGGGGCTTTTCTCTCCCATCCCGAGCCTTTTGTCTTCACCGTTTATCCTCTGTTGGAAAAACACCCGGTTACCGAAGGTTTGCGCGCCTTTAGCATTTATGACGAACTTTACCGGGAAGAACATGATCCCTCCGTGCAAATTCATATGATCACCATCGACCGGGGGGTAGCCTATCCGCTGGTCTGGAGCAAACCGGAGGAAAAAGGGAAGGTGGCCCATATTGCGCTGGGCCACGACCGGGAAGCGTGGGAAAACCCCTCCTATCAGCAGTTGATGCGGCAAACTATCTTTTGGTTAACCGGCTACGTTGCTTCGTAGCCGGTTTTCCTTAATTTTTAATCGTTGGGCAGCAAGGCCCCTTCCGGATCCAATTGCGGTAAGGTCAGCACCGGCGGTTGCCCGCCAAAATAGACCTGGGGAACTTCACCCATAATGACCGCCTCCACCAAGGGAACTTCGGTCCGGACTTGTACGTTGGCATGCGTTAGAGGAACAACCACTCTTACCATCGTGGCCACCTCCAAATAGATTTTGTGTCTTGTCTGATTGATTCCGGCCTGCTCAAAGCTGTCAAAGACCCGGCTTTCCACCGCACCGGCCGGGATGATATCGATGGGAATCCCGGGCCCCCGGCCGGCCACGACCTGACTTCCCATCAACTGGCCGAGGGGAATATAAAGGCGCACCCGTTTGATTTTTCCCAGTTCTTCCTGGACGGCGATGGTGGCATGGGCGGCCAGGCGGTTGATTTCACCGGTGTTGGGCTGCATTAAAACGACCCGTCCCCGGTTGTCAACTTTGACGGCAATAAGGTCTTCGTAATTGATATTTTGCACTACCTTTTCGCGGACGGCGATGTTTATGGCCTGGGTCGCCACTTCGACCGCCTTGGTCCGGGCCATCTCATGCAGGGCGGGACGCAACCGGTGTTCGGCATAGAAAAAACCGGCGAGGATCAATAAAGGTATAATAAGGACCTTGGAAAGGAATTGGCGGCCCGGGGAAAAAGAAAACTTTTTCCAGACCCTTTTTCTCTTGGACAGGCTCACCCGCATGCGTCTCACCTCTTTTTATATATCTATGGTCCCGGCGGTTTTTAAGAACGTTTTTAAGAACAAGAGCCGTTTTTTGCCTGGTTTTCTCCTGTAACATTTGTTCTGATTTTTTTAGCGATTTTATGTTATAATTAAATAAGTTACTCCTTAAGACAAGGGAGGGTGACAATGGCACGCCGCAGCGCTGTTTTTAGTTTCAATTGGACCCTTGTTATTGTGGTTGTTCTCGCCGGTCTTTTAACCGGTACCCTGGCGGGGATCTTGCTTAGCGCCCGTATTCCGGACGAAGCTCCGGAATCAAAGGCCGCCACCATTGTTTATGATATTAACGGCCGGGAGATCACCCGTCTCTTCCAGGAACACCGGATACCGGTCAGCCTCGACCAAGTACCGCAGTTGATGAAAGACGCCATTATCGCCGTGGAGGACCACGAATTCTATAAACACCGGGGCATAAACATCAAGGCGATCCTCCGGGCGCTCTGGGTCGACATCCGGGCGGGCGAATGGGCCGAAGGAGGCAGCACCATAACGCAACAGCTGGCCAGGAATCTTCTTCTGACCCACCAAAAAACGATCCGGCGCAAAATACAAGAAGCGTTAATCGCCATCAATCTGGAACGGAAGTTAACCAAGGATGAAATTTTGGAACGTTATCTGAACGAAATCTATTTCGGCCACGGCGCCTACGGGATCGAAGCGGCGGCGCAGCGTTTTTTTGACAAGCATATTTGGGAACTGGAATTGCACCAGTTTGCGCTGCTGGCCGGACTCCCCCGGGGACCAAACGTTTATTCCCCCTACTTTGAACCCGAAAGGACGCTGGCCCGGCGCGCCTGGGTTCTCAACCGGATGGTGACCACCGGTTATATCACCGAAGAACAGGCGGAAGCGGCGAAGAAAATGCCCTTGGACGTGGTGCCGATGACCGGCATCCGGCGGCGTGCACCCTACTTTATTGACTATATAATTCAGGAACTCACGCAAAAACACGGGTTTGATGAAGAGGCCCTGTACACACAGGGTTATAAAATTTATACCACTTTGGACCTGGACTTGCAGGAAAAAGCCGAAAAAATACTGGCTGATAACCTGCCCGCGGGCGAAGAGGATGAGAACGGCGTCATTCAACCGCAGGCCGCCATTGTGACCCTGGATCCAACCAACGGCCATATCCGGGTTATGATCGGCGGGCGGGATTTCCAAAACACCCAGTTAAACCGGGCCGCCCGTGCCTACCGCCAGCCCGGTTCCGCCATTAAACCCTTCCTCTATACCGCGGCCATGGACAGCGGGGAGTTCACCCCCGCTACGGTCATGGTTGACGAACCCATCGAGTACGAGGTGGAACCGGTGGAAGGCAGCGGGCAGGAGAAAGAATGGATTTGGGCCCCCCGTAACTACGGCGACGTTTACCGCGGGCCGGTCCGCCTGCGGGAAGCTTTGGAACTTTCCATCAATACGGTCGCCGTTAAACTCGTGGAGCAAATGGGTCCGGCGCGGGTCATGGAGTATGCGCGGAAAATGGGTCTGACCAGCCTGATCACGTCCGGCCCGGCCTCGGATCTTAACTTTTCCGCCTTGGCCCTCGGCGGTTTGAGCAGGGGGGTAACACCCCTGGAAATAACGGCGGCCTTTACTCCTTTGGCCAACAGGGGCGTTTATTCCGAGCCCATTGCCATTTTGAAGGTGGTCAACGCCCAAGGTCACACTTTACTGGAAAACAGCCCTAAACGGCGGGTGGTGCTCAGCGAAACCACGGCCTACCTGATGACGGATCTTTTAAAAGGGGTTATTGAAAACGGGACCGGCTGGCGGGCCAACATCGGACGGCCGGCGGCCGGAAAAACCGGCACCTCCAGCGACAATACCAACGCCTGGTTTGTGGGGTATACCCCCGAACTGGTCACCACGGTCTGGATTGGCAACGACCGGCAATCCCAGCCCTTGATCGTCGACGGGGTCCGCCTCTCCAGCGCCCATGCGGCGCAAATGTGGGGCGCCTTTATGCGGCAGGCTTTGACCGGCAAACCCGTTACCGATTTTACCCCCCCGGCGGGAATCAGTTTCGGGGTGGAAATCTGTGCCGAATCGGGCCTTTTGGCCACACCGTACTGTCCGGAAACCATCCCCGAGACTTTCATCGCCGGTACCGAACCGGCCGAATCCTGCACCCTTCATACCATGCCCGATCTGCCCAGTATCACTTCATTACAAATCTGCCTCGACTCCGGGCAACTGGCGACCGGGGATTGTCCCCCGGAACGGGTGGTCTACAAGAATTACTGGACGGCCACGGGTTTGGAGATCTGGGACCGGACACCCATGCCCCAGGAAAAATGTCAGATCCACCGGAAAGAAGAGATCGTGGTGGTCAAGATCTGTACCGAATCCGGACTGCTGGCCACGCCCTTCTGTCCTCTGGAGCAAGTGCTCACCGCGACTTTCAGCAAAGGCGAGGAGCCGACCTTCTCCTGCAACGTACACCTACCGCCCAGAATGCAAAGGAGATAGCGGGAACTGGGAACCGGTACACAAGGAGAAGAAAGTAAAGATCTTGATTAGGAGTTGGCGTTGGACTGCTTCCGGCGGGACCTCCGGGTAGGGTAAAGGATAAAGAAAGGATGACGGGTAAAGGGTAAAAGATAACGGATAAAAGAAGGGTAGAGTATTAAAAGAAGAGGTTTTTAACTGCTAACCGGTTGACCGGCGGCCATGGGGCCGTCGTTTTTTATCCGCCGGCCGCCGGAAAAAGGCCGGAAAGAATAGGAACGAAAAAGAGGGACGCTTTCCCGGGCGGATAATCTCAGGGTGAAAAGGAGGGTGCGCCGGGAGAGTGGGCCGGAGCCTGGTTAAAAGAGGATCTTTTGTCTTCTCACCCATATACTCTGCAAACAGCCGATGCACAAGAGATTGTTGGTCATGGCGCTTCCGCCGTAACTGATAAAGGGGAGAGGAATACCGGTAATCGGCATGATTCCTATATTCATCCCCACGTTCTCCAGGATATGAAAGAGAAACATGGCCATAATGCCGGAGGCAATCAGGGTCCCGTACTTGTCTTTGGCGTGCTGCGCTATACGCAGGCTGCGCCAGATGAGGAAGAAAAACATGGCCAGAAGGATAAAACCGCCCACAAAACCCCATTCTTCACAGAAAACGGCAAAGATAAAATCGGTATGATTTTCCGGAAGAAAACCCAGTTGTCCCTGGGTGTTTTGAAAAAGCCCCTTGCCGAAAAACCTTCCCGAGCCAACGGCAATTACCGCCTGGCGGACATTCCAGCCCGCACCCGTCGGATCCCGGTCCGGGTTGAGAAAAATCAGCAAGCGGTTAATCTGGTAATCTTTGAAGAAAAACGGGAAGTCAAAGTAATAATGGGCACACCACATGGCCCCCAAAAGACCAACGCCCAAGAGGATGAGGCCCAAGAGGTAACGGATCCGGACCCCGGCCATAAACAGCATGACAAAGAAGATGAAAACATAGACCATGGCCGTGCCAAGATCCGGCTGGAGCAGGATCAAGACCAGGGACGGGAGGACATGGATAATGGCAAGGAAGAGACCCTTGAAGGTATTCAGGTTTTCGTTTTCGGCAAGCAGCTTGGCGAGGGTAAAGATGACAAAGAGTTTGGCAAATTCCGCCGGTTGCACCGAGAAGAATCCCAAATGTAACCAGGCTTTGGCGCCGCCGATTCTTTCCCCGAAGACCAGCACCAAGGCGAGAAAGAGCAGGTTGAAAACGTAGAGGATTTGGGCGGCCAAATCGGAAAGACGGTAATCCAGAAACAACACCAGAATTATCCCCGCCAGACCGAAGACGACGGAAGCCAGCTGTTTCTTGACGAAAAAGTAGGGATCTCCGAAATTGAGGGCGGTATTGGCGTGGGTGGCGCTGTAAATCATTAACAGGCCCACCACGGTCAACCCGGCCACCGTGCAAAGCAAGGGATAATCCAGGTTACGTAAAAAACGGCGGTCCCACAAAGCTACCACACCCCGTACCCGTTACTTGGTCAAACCCTTCGCACACTGCGGATCGGCATATTCGCCACCAGTTCCACCCGGTTTTTCGTCGAGTTGAGCTCTATTTCCATCTCTTCTTCATCGATTTCCACATACCGGGAGATGGCATTGATGATTTCTCCCTTTAAGATCTCCATCAAACCGGGAGCGATCTTCGACCGGTCATGCACCACTACCAACCGCAATCTGTCCACCGCCTGCTTTTTGCTGGCGGGGGGGGTTTCCCGTATTGATTTCTTAAAAACCATTTCCCTCACCCCTTATTACCCCGGTTCCATAACCGGCGTAAGCGTTCAAAAATGCCCAAATCAAAATCCATGGACATAAGCGGAACTTCTTCTCCCTCAAGCCGTCTGGTGATATTGCGGAACGCTTCTCCCGCCCGGGAATGCTCATTGAGGATGACGGGCTCTCCTTTGTTGGTGGAAATGATGATATTCTCGTCATCGGGGATGATGCCCAGCAACTTGATGGCCAGGATGTCATTGATATCATCGACATCCATCATATCCCCTCTTCTGATCATCTCCGGGCGCAGGCGGTTCAAGATCAACAACGGATCGTGGAAGTCCGCGGCTTGTAACAGGCCGATGATCCGGTCGGCATCACGGACGGCCGAAACTTCCGGGGTGGTAACAATGATCGCTTCCGAAGCTCCGGCTACCGCGTTTTTAAAACCTTGTTCGATCCCGGCGGGGGAATCCACCAGGACATAGTCGAACTCCTCTTTTAATTCATCGCAAATTCTTGCCATCTGCTCGGGGGTAACCGCATCCTTCTCCCTGGTCTGGGCGGCGGGCAACAAATAAAGACCGCCGAATCTTTTATCTTTGATCAACGCTTGACGCAAACGGCAATTTTTCTCCACCACATCGACCAAATCAAAGACGATCCTGTTCTCTAGGCCCATCACCACATCCAGGTTGCGCAGGCCAATATCGGCATCGATCAAGACTGTTTTCCGGTTGAGGAGGGCCAGCCCCGCCCCAAGGTTGGCGACGACGGTGGTTTTCCCTACCCCGCCCTTGCCGGAAGTAACGACAATCACACGACCGGACAATTTCTGTACCTCCTTAGAAATTCGCAGCCCACTGCCGGTCCCCGTTGCCCGCCGGCAGATACGGCCGGGGGGAGCCCTCCGCGAAGGGCTGCGCGCATGGATTGCAATCTTTAGTTGCAGAAGCCAAAATTTCCCCGGCCGGCCGCCGCCTGCCGGGGTTTGTCCCGTACGGACCGGTTTTACCCGTACCTTTCCACGACAATCCGGCCGTTTCGTACGCGGGCAACTTCCGGACCGGTCCGTTCTTCCCTTTCCTCCGGCGCCCGTGAGAAGAGATGGGCAATCCGGACCTGCACCGGGTTGAAGGACAAGGCCATTATTTCCGCGTCCTTGTCCCCGCCGGCCCCGGCATGGGCCAGCCCTCGCAAGCGGCCGAAAACAATAATATCACCGGTGGCAACGATCTCCGCTCCCGGGTTGACATCCCCTTTCACCACTACGCTCCCGTTGAACTCCACTTTTTGCCCGCAGCGTACCGTCCCTTTCACCATTAAAGTCCGGGTCGAGACATATTTCTCCTGTTTCAGCCGTCTTTTTTTCACGGTTAGCGGAAGAAACGAGACGGTCATATGATAAGAGGCCAAAAGCCGTTCCAGCCGGTCTTTTTCCTCCGTGGTCAATTTACGGGCCCCCGTTTCGACGATGACCCGCGCGCCCCGGAAAAAATCTCCCGCCTGCTCCAATTGGAAAGCTAAAACCTCAAGCCAAAAAGTAAAGGGTTTCTCTTCGGGAATAACAAGGGTCAAACCTTGTTTCAATCCTTTAAACACCAACCAATTGGCGGAAGCAGGCATGACAGGGGTAGTTGACATCAAAGACACCTCGGTCATCCTATAATATTTAACTTGGACAAAGAAAATCCTGCTTCAATACTCCAAACTGCCAGGCCGGTTTATTCTTCGCCCGGAAAATCCCCGGGAAGAGGTTTTTTGACGGACGCCGACGGAGGCTTTAAGCCAAAATAAGTTTCGTAAAGGCGCCGCGCCACCGGAGCCGCCCCGGCGGACCCGGAGCCCCCTTCTTCCACCACGACGAGAATAACCAGTTCCGGCCGGTCAGCCGGGGCGTAACTGGCGAAGAAGGCAAAATCATCTTTGCCGTGGATTTGTGCGGTGCCGGTCTTCCCGGCCACCGGAATCTCGTCAAGGGGAAACCCCCAAAAGGCCCCCATGGCCGTACCTTCCGTAACCACTTTCTTCAAACCTTCCCGCACCAGTTCAAGGGTGGAAGGTTTCAAGGAAACCTCCCGGAGCAACTGGGGAGAAAATTCCCTGATCACCCGTCCGTCGGAGGATTCAATGCGCTGGACCACCCATGGTTGGTAATATTTCCCGCCGTTGGCAATAAGCGCGAAGGTTTGGGCCAACTGCAGCGGGGTCACTTGGATAAAACCCTGTCCGACAGAGAGATGAACGGTTTCAATCGGGTACCACCGGGGATCCCTGGTTCCCCGCTTGTACTCGGGATCCCCGACCAGCCCGGCCATTTCCGCCGGGTGCAGGTTCAAACCGGTCGGGGCGCCGAAACCCAGCAACCGCGCATACTTGGCTATGCCTTCCGGCCCGACTTCCCGGGCCAGTTCCGCCAGGACCATATTACAGGAAAAAGCCAACCCCTCCACCAGATTCAGGACATTGTGCCCCTCCGTTTTCCAGCAGTTAAAGAGGGTCCCGTGCACCCGGTCGGAACCCGTACAGATAAATTTCTGATTTGGGCCGGTCAACCCTTCCTCCAAGGCGGCAATCACCGTGACCGGCTTGAAGGTGGAACCGGGCATATATACTTCCCTGGTCACCCGGTTGTTAAAGGGCTTTAAAGGATCATTAAAGAGCTTTTGCAGTTCTTCCTGGGCGGTTCCCGTGACAAAAATATTCGGGTCAAACTGGGGATAGCTGACCATGGCCAGAATCGCCCCGGAACGGGGATCCATAATAACCACCGCCCCGGACCGGGCCTTTTTATACTCGGTATGCTCTTGCAGCCACAAAAGATGTTCCCGCAGGACGGTTTCCGCCTCCAGTTGCAGTTCAAGGTCGAGGGTGAGGTGCAGATTATGCCCGGGGGAATATCCAATCTCTTCCAAAACCTGTTGCGGGTTGCCCAGGCTGTCGACTTTAACTATGCGTAAGCCGTCGATTCCCCGGAGATAAGTCTCATAGGTTTTCTCCAGGCCCATCTTGCCAATCTGATCGCCCAGGCGGTAACCGGCGGGGCGCATTACTTCCAACTCCTGGGAATCAATCTCGCCGATATGGCCGAAAAGATGGGACGCCGTCTCCCCCAAGGGGTAGTTTCTTACTGGATACCGTTCGACCGCCACCCCGGGAAAATCCAACCGGGCTTCAATAATGCGGCTGATTGTTTCCGGATCCACGTCGTGTTTCACGGGAATGTATTGCTCGCGTCTCCGGCCTTCCTGTTCCTTCAAGCGCCGCGAGAGTTCTTCTTCGGGGACGGCCAGCACCTCGCTGAGGAAGGTGAGGATTTCCGGGTTGTTCCGGACATCTTCGGGAACCACGGAAACAACATGGGAAAACCGGTTGGTAACAAGCAAGACGCCGTTGCGGTCATAAATATTGCCCCGCGGGGCGGCAATCCGGATCTGGCGGCTCAGGTTGCGGAGGGAAAGAGCATATTTCTGTTCCCCCTCGACAATCTGGAGAAACCAGAGACGGCACAAGAGGACGGCAAAGATCAAGGCGACCAGAATATAAAAGAACTTGAACCTTGACTCCAGGCTCCTTAAGACTCGTCCTTTCAACCCTCAGATCCTCCCCCGGCCTTGACCTTTCATTCTTCGTAATAAAAAAAGATAAAGCGGCACGGCCGGTAAAATGTTATACAAGGAAAGGGGTAAAACCGTGGTCAAAAGGTAATGGAAGAACCTTCCCCGCCAGCCAAAAAGGCTCAGAAAAAAAAAGGAAAGGGCCTCGCCAAGCACCGTGGCGGCAACCGAAACAACCACCGGCACAAGGATATTCTCCTTAAAAACGGTTTTCCCCAGGTAGCCGGCGCCGTAACCAAAGAGGGCTTTGGTCAAAGTATTGATGCCCAGGATTCCGCCGCCGGCCAAATCCAGCAACAGGCCGCCGGCCAGCCCTATCCTTAAACCCTGGGCGGGACCGTACAGCAACCCGAAACATACGGCGAGCACCAGGATGAGATCGGGCATGATCCCGAACAAGTTCCAACGGGCAAAAATTGTTGACTGCAGGGTAATTGCGGCCAGCAAAACCGCAATCATGCTCCATACCCGCATCCCGCATCCCCCGTCTCCTTTTTTACTCCCTGACCACAAAAACATACTCCAGCCGGCTGAAGTTCACGACCGGTTTCATTAGGGCTTCACGGTTGAAAACATCTTCGTGGTCGCGGACTTCGGTGATGACACCGAGCACCAGATTTCTTGGAAAATGAAGGCTGGCCCCGGAGGTGAGGATTCTGTCCCCCACCCGGATCTCGACATCAAGGTCGGACGGCCTGACCAAACAATGGCCGGGACGTCCGCTGCTGTAGCCGTAGATATAGACCAGGTCCCGGGTTCTTTCGATCACCCCGCTCATACTGTTCCCATCCCGGGGGTCGGTCAGCAAAATCACCTCGGAAAAACCTGGAGCCGTGCGAAAGAGCCGGCCGACCACACCCTCCTTGGTTATAACCGGCATATTCCGTTTTAAGCCATGGTTTTCGCCTTTATCAATGATCACCGTCTCCATCCAGTGGCCGGGGTTTCTGGCAATAACTTCGGCCGGCAATAAATTTAAAGAAGTCGTGGCGGTAAAACCCACCACCTCACGGAGACGCTCGTTTTCCTCTTTTAACGGTTCCAGTTGGGCCAGACGCAGTTGGAGCTGGACCACTTCTTCCCGCAATTCGTAATTTTCCCGTTGTAAAGAGGCCAGGCTGCTCAGGGTCTCCCAGACATCAACGGCAAACCCGGTGACGTGATGGGCAGCCTTCTGGAAAGGAAAGAGGACCAGTTTCACCAGATACTCCAGCCAGGTAAATTCCACTCTTTCCTGAGCGGTATAAAAAACGGACCAGGTTATAAGGAGAAAACAGACGCCCAAGATAATAAGGAGGACCTTTTTATGGGCAAAAGGTTGCAACATCTTACCCGCCCCTTTTTAACTGACCCGGCACCGGGAAATTAAAACTCCTTTCAAAAGATCCAAGGCTTCCAACGCCTTGGCCGTTCCTCTCACCACACAGGTTTGCGGATCTTCCGCCAGTTGGACAGGCATTCCGGTCTCTTCCCGCAACAAACGGTCCAGTCCGCGCAGGAGGGAACCCCCCCCGGCCATCACAATTCCCCGGTCAATAATATCGGCGGCGAGTTCCGGCGGGGTCCGTTCCAGGGTCATTCTTACCCCTTCCACAATGGCATTGACCGTTTCACGAAGGGCTTCCGTAACCTCGCGGGAAGAAATGGTAATCACTTTGGGCAGACCGGTCACCATGTCGCGGCCTTTAACTTCACAGAACTCCTCCTTGGGCAAAAGACAGGCCGAGCCAATCTTGATTTTAATCATCTCCGCCGTCTGTTTGCCAATGAGGAGGTTATAATGTTTTTTAACATAAGCGGCGATCGCCTCGTTCATCTCATCACCGGCGACCCGGAGCGACCGGCTGGTTACGATGCCGCCCAGGGAAATCACAGCCACCTCCGTAGTACCGCCGCCGATATCCACAATCAAATTCCCGTTGGGTTCCTGCACCGCCAACCCGGCCCCGATGGCGGCCGCCATCGGCTCCTCCAGCAAGTAGACTTCGCCGGCGCCGGCTTCCCGTCCGGCGTCAATCACCGCCCTTTTTTCCACTTCCGTGACTCCCGAAGGGATGCCCACCACTACCCGGGGGGCAAACAAACCGGCATAACGGATTATTTTCCCGATAAAATACCGCAACATCTTCTCGGTGACGTCAAAATCGGCGATCACCCCGTCTTTCATCGGCCGCACCGCAACGATGCTGGCGGGCGTGCGTCCCAGCATTCTTTTGGCCGTCTCGCCGATGGCAATGATATTTTCTTTGTCGCGGTCAAAGGCGACCACCGTGGGTTCCTGCAAAACGATGCCCTGACCTCTGACATGAATAAGGGTGGTGCTCGTTCCCAGATCAATGCCTACATCGCGGGCAAAACGACGAAAAAGGTTAAACATCAATTATTCCCTCCGGTTCCCCAATCCTGTTGGTAGATTTGGTTTAACTTCATTTGGTTTAACTTCATTTATTATTTCGTGAGCACCTCACCATAGTCCTTCTTCCCGCAGGCTGATATATTTATTGTCACCGATGATCAGGTGATCGAGAATGGGGATGCCCATGAGTTCCCCGGCTTCCTTCAGTCTTCTGGTAAGATTTAGATCATCGTTGCTTGGTTGCGGGTCGCCGCTGGGATGGTTGTGGACCAAAATCAAGGCGGCGCTGCTGTTTTTGACAGCGGTTTTAAAAACCTCGCGCGGGTGCACCAGGGAAGAATCGAGGGTCCCCTTGCTGATAAGTTCCTCGGCGAGGATCTTGTTTTTGGTGTTAAGATGAATAACGAAAAAATGCTCTTGTTTTAAGAAACGCAGCCGGGGCATGACCAGTTCCGCCACATCCGCGGGGGACGTTACCCGGGGTGACGGCGACAATTCCGACCTTTGCAACCTGCGCCCCAACTCGAAGGCCGCCAGCAGTTGCACGGCTTTACTGAGTCCCACCCCTTTGATTTGTGACAACTCATTAATCCCGGCGGCGGCGATCTCGTTCAGGCTTTGGAACCGGGCCAAAAGGGCGCCGGCCAGATCCAGGGCGGAAAGACCGGCGGCGCCGGTCCGCAATAAAATGGCCAATAATTCGGCGTTGGAAAGACTTTGCGCGCCGTATTTTTTCAACCGTTCACGGGGCCGTTCCTCCGCGGGCAGGCTTTTGATGCCGGCACCCGCCATGACTTTTCACCTCCAAAACCTCGAGGCCAAAGCCTTTCAACATCAAAGCGAGACGGGTCAAAGGAAGGCCGACCACGTTGAAGTAGCATCCTTCGATCCGTTCCACCAGAACGGCCCCTAAACCCTGTATTCCGTAAGCACCGGCTTTGTCCATCGGTTCACCCGTCCGGACGTAAGCTTCAATCTCCCGCCCGGAGAGGGGACGGAATTGTACAATGGTCGACTCGTATTCGACCAGTTTCCGGTTTTCCGCGGCACAGTACAGGGCCACGCCGGTATAAACTTCGTGCCGGCGTCCGGAAAGAAAGGCTAGCATTTCCCGGGCTTCCTCTTCGTCCCGGGGTTTGCCCAGCAGCCGTCCGCCGGCCGTCACCAAAGTATCGGCCGCGATCACCAGCGCCTTGGGCTTGACGGCGGCCACCTCTTCCGCTTTACCGGCGGCCAGCGCCATGACCCGTTCCCCGGGGGCGTCCGGCAGGTTCTTTGTTGTGTGTTCGGCCGTGCTCGGGAGCACCTGAAAATCAAGGCCCAACAACTGCAGAAGCTGCCGGCGCCTCGGGGAAGCGGAAGCCAACACCAAGGGATATTTGCTATTCATTGCCGGCTGAAGCCTGCGGCAAAGGTGCGGCGGCCCCGCCCCGGATCACCTTCACCGGACATTTTGCCACGCAACGCCCGCATTGGTCGCATTTCTCCGGGTCGATCACGGCCAAATTGTTCCCCATGGTAATCGCCCCCGTAGGACATTCTTTGACACAAATGCCGCAACCTATACATCCCACCCGGCAAATTTTTCTCACCGCCGCGCCCTTATCCCTATTCCGGCAGTAAACAGTCACCGGGTCCCCGGCCGGCAAAAGGGCAAGCAAATCCCGGGGGCAGGCCGTTACACACTGGCCGCAACCGGTGCATTTCTCCTCGTCCACCACGGCAAGGCCGTTCTCATTAATGGTGATGGCGGAAAACGGGCAGGCCTCAACACAACTGCCCAGGCCCAAGCAACCGTATTCACAGGCCTTCGGGCCGCCGGCCAGTTGGTGCGCGGCAAAGCAGTCCTTGCTTCCTACATAGGTAAAGCGTTCTTTGGCCTCTTTTTTCCCGCCGATGCACCGTACTTTGGCCACCCGCCGTTCGCAAGCAAGGGCCTCGACCCCCATCACTTCGGCAATGGCTGAACAATCCGTCGTTACCGGACAGCTATTCACCGGGGCGGAACCCCCGGCAATGGCCTCCGCCAGGCCCCGGCAACCGGGATAACCGCAGGCGCCGCAGTTGGCGCCGGGCAGCAATGCTTCAATCTCATCAACCCGCGGGTCGGTTTCTACCGCCAGTTTCCGGGCGGCCACCGCCAGTCCCAAGCCGAAAACGATTCCCATCAGGGACAGGAGCATCACAGAGGCGATCACAGTATTCATTTCGCTCACTCCTTCTTAACGCGTATCTCCCCTGCCTTTACCTCGGCAGCCGTCTTGAGGGAAGGGATTACAAACCGAAAAGGGCCAGCAAATTAAAATTACTGAAGCCCAAGAAAGCCATGGAGAGTAAACCCGCTGTGACCAGCGCGATCGGGAAACCTTTCATCGCTTCGGGGAGAGGGACGAATTCCAGCCGTTCCCGTAACCCGGCAAATAAAACAATGGCCAGAATGAAACTGATCCCGCCGGAAAAACCGCTTACCGCGCTCTGAATAAAATTGTAATGCTCTTCCACATTAATGATGGCCACCCCCAACACCGCGCAGTTGGTGGTGATCAAAGGGAGATAAATCCCTAGGGCGCGGTATAACGCCGGGGTGAACTTTTTCATGATCATCTCCACGAATTGAACAAGGACGGCAATAACGAGAATAAAGGTGATGGTGCGTAAAAACCCCAGATTATACAAGTCCAACAGCCACTGCACCCCGTAGGTGATAACGGAGGCCATTGTCATGACAAAGGTAACGGCCAAACCCATCCCCAACGCCGTCTCCAGTTTCTTGGAAACGCCAAGAAAGGGACAGATCCCCAAAAAACGGGTGAGGACAAAATTGCTAATCAAAATGGTGCTGAGCGCTATCACCAGGAGATCGACCATTATTTTTCTTCTCCTTTCTTCGCGGACCACCAGTTAATACCGGCCAGCAGCAGCCCCAGGGTGATAAAGGCCCCGGGGGGCAGGATTAACATTAAAGCCCCGTATTCTTCAGCGAAGATCTGCAAACCGGGAAAACCAAAATCCCCGGCAGCCAATAAACGGCCGGTTCCCAGAAGCTCCCGGAAAAAGCTGATCACGACCAGGCTCAGGCTAAAACCGAGGCCCATCCCCAACCCGTCAAAGAGGGAACGGCCGACGGTGTTCCGGGAAGCAAAGGCTTCGGCCCGGCCGAGAATAATACAGTTCACGACAATCAAGGGGATAAAGATGCCCAATACCTCGTGCAATCCGGGCACCGCCGCGGCCATTACTTTGTCAGTGATGGTAACGAAAGTAGCCACAATAACAATAAAACACGGGATACGTACTTCTTTCGGAATGACATTCCGGAGGAGAGCGATAATCAGGTTGGAACAGGCCAGCACAAAAGTAACGGCCAGGCCCATTCCCAAGCCGTTGGCCATTGAGACACTAACGGCCAGCGTGGGACACATCCCCAAAACCAACCGGAAAATCGGGTTTTCCCGGAAAATCCCGTTCAGAAAGACTTCTCGTTTTTTCATTACTCCTTGTCGCCTCCCCCATTCCCTTGTTTATTTTCTTCCGGCCCGGACCCGCTGTGGGCGGTAAACCCTTCCCCGACGGTACCGGCAACCTCCAGGGCCCGGTTAATGCCTCTTACCACCGCCCGGGACGAGATGGTGGCACCGGCCACGGCCTGCACCTCGCCGCCGTCCTGGGTCAGGGCAGGGGGGTATTCCCGCCCGGCTCTCCGTAGGGCCGGTTGTTCCAGAAAGCGCTCTTCCGTAATCTTACTTCCCAAACCGGGGGTTTCCGAGTGGTTGAGAACTTTAACCCGGGCCACCCGGCCGTCTTCGGTAATCCCAACCATGAGGCTGACCGGACCGCCGTAACCCCGGGTTTCAAGATTAACCACTACCCCGGCGGGAACACCGCCGGCAAAACCGCGAAAAACCGCCCGTACTTCTTTGTCCGCATTCATCCGGGCCAGGAGAGGTCCCGCCTCCACCTCTTGAAACTCATCGGCCCCGGGAAGACAGAAGGCCAGCGATTGGAGGACCGCCTGTTCGGCCCGGGCTTGAATCCGGGGTGCGGTGGCCCTGTCCACCAAGGCCAGGAATCCGCCGGAAACAGCGCAGATCAGTGTTAAAACCAGCATCAGCCGCAGTTGTTCCCAAGGTATATACGGTCTTCTAGCCATTTGCCCGCACCTCCCCGAAACGCTTGGGGATTGTAAATTTATCCAACAAGGGGGTAAGCGCATTCATAATTAAAATGGCATAAGTGACCCCCTCCGGATAACCCCCGTATCTTCTGATCAAAAACGTCAAGAGGCCGCAACCTAAACCGAAATACAGCCGCCCGGCGGCAGTCACCGGTGTGGTGACATAATCGGTAGCCATAAAAAAAGCCCCCAAGATAAGGCCGCCGCTGAGCAAATGAAATAAAGGATCCTGTCCGGCCAGAAGAGCCAAAACCAGCACCGACCCCAGGTAACCGACGGGGATCCGCCAGTCGATCATCCGGAGCGCCAGGAGTAAAGCGGCACCAATTAAAAGGGCCAGGGCGGAGGTTTCCCCGAGGGAACCGGCGATCTTGCCCATAAACAACTGAGAATAGGGAACGGCTACCCCGTGCTCGGCAAAGAACCCGTACCGCATGAGGGGCAAGACCGTGGCGCCGGCCACCGCGTCGGCGCTCTCTCCCGCCCAGGCAAGGCTGCCCTCCGGCCATTGCCAGGTCGTCATTAAGACGGGCCAGGAAGCCAGGAGAAACGCCCGGCCAATCAGGGCAGGGTTAAAAAGGTTGTGTCCCAATCCGCCAAAAACCTGTTTACCCACAGCCACGGCAAAAGCCGACCCGATTACCGGCAGCCACCAGGGGACGCCCGGGGGAATAATCAAGGCCAACAACAGACCGGTCACCACCGCACTCCCGTCGCCGACCGTAACCGGCCGGCCCATGAGCAATTGGCATCCCGCTTCCGTCAGCACCGCCGCGGCCACGGAAGAGATGATGATCCCCGCCGCCGTCCATCCGAAAATAAAGATTCCCGCCAGGGTCGCCGGAAGGAGCGCGGCCACTACCAACCACATAAGATGTGGGGTGGTCAACGGGGCCCGGATATGAGGCGCCGGTGAAACGACCAACGGTTTCGTCTCCATTTAGATCGAACCTCCTGTCCGGTGGTTAAGGTTAAATTTACCCACCTTCGCTTGATGTCTTCTTTGTTATCGTTATCGGCCCAACAAGACGCCGCACCAAAGGCTAGCCGGTTTTTCTTTCCGCCGCGGCAATCTTGTTTTTGGCGTTCTTAATCAACTGGACCAACGGCCTCCGGCTGGGACAGACATACGTGCAACAACCACATTCCCGGCAGTCCATAATCCCGTATCTTTTTGCTTCTTCCAGACGGTCATTTTCCGCGTAGAGGCCGAGATAATTCGGCAATAAAGAATAGGGGCAGGCATCCACGCATTTTCCGCACCGGACACAGGCCATGTAATCCCCAACTTCAATCTCTTCGCGGGTTTGAACTAAAATTCCGGACGTTCCTTTCAGGACCGGAAGTTCAAGCCGGTAATGGGCCACACCGGTCATCGGTCCCCCCAAAATGATCCGCCCGGCGTTCTCTTTCAGTCCGCCGCAGAAGTTAACAATCTCTTCCAACAGGGTTCCCACGGGAACTTCGAGATTCTTCGGTTCCTTAATCCCGTCCCCGGTTACCGTAATAATCCTGGAGATAAGCGGTTTCCCGGTCTGCAAGAAGACGGCCAGGGCAGCCGCGGTCGCCACATTGTTCACGACCACGCCGACTTCCACCGGCAGTCCCCCGGCAGGCACCACCCGGCCGGTAAGGGCGTAAATCAACATCTTCTCCTCGCCCTGCGGGTATTTAACCTTGAGGGGCACCACCTCGAGCGCCGGATCACCGGCCGCCTCTCTGGAGAGGGCGGCAATGGCATCGGGTTTGTTGGCTTCTACGGCAATATATCCCTTACGGGCGCCGGCGGCTTTCATCATCGCTTTGAGCCCGTACAGAACCTCGGCCGGCCTTTCCACCATTAAGCGGTGATCACAGGTTAAAAACGGTTCACACTCGGCCCCGTTCAAGATGACATACTCAATTTCTTTGCCGGCCGGCGGGCAATACTTGACATGAGTGGGGAAACAGGCGCCGCCCATTCCCACCAGTCCGGCTTCTTGCATGAGTTCTCTGATTTTCTCCCCGGAAAGATCCTTCAGATCGTAGGTGGGTGATTTCATGAGCGTAAAATCCCTGTCGCCGTCATTTTCAATAACAATAGCCGGTATCATCTTGCCATTGGGATGGGGTCTTTCCTCGATCGCCTTTACTTTTCCGCCAATACTGGCATGGAGAGGCACGGAAACTTTCCCCTTGGCCTCGGCGATCTTTTGCCCCGGCACAACCTCATCTCCCACGGAAACAAGCGGCTCGGAAGGAGTGCCAATGTGTTGACATAAAGGTAGTACCACCTGTTTGGGAGGGGGCAGAACCTCTATGGCCAGAGAAGCGGTTCTGGCCTTGTTCCCGGGAGGGTGGATTCCCTTGGGAAAGGTCTTGTAACGCATATCATCACTCCATTCTTTTCCTGTAATATATCCGGCTTGGTCCGGGGGGCGACAAACAGTCCCAAAGTATGATTAAGGCACTCCGTTATCAATCTTAACGTAATTTTCTCTTTCCTGCAACGACTAATTAGTTAAAAAATGATACGCCGGACAATCTAGAGAATATACCCGTAAACCAGGGGTTTGGGCGCAGGGGGGACGGGAGAAACGGTCAAAGCCTGAAGGAGGAATTTTTCTGCGGCCGCCGCCTGCTCCCCGGTGCGGGCGTGGATCTCCACCAGCGGCTCGCCCTCCTCCACCGGTTCCCCGATTTTTTTCAACAACACCATACCCACTGCCGGATCAACGGTCTCTCCCTTCTGCTTCCTGCCGGCGCCCAGGTGGGCGACGATCCGGCCGACGGTTTCCGTTTGTATATTGACCACAACCCCCCGGCGGGGAGAAGGTACCAGCCGGCGCAGGGGAGCGGCCGGCAAAAGTTCCGGTTTTTCCGTGATCCGGGGGTCGCCTCCCTGCGCGGCCACCCATTTTTCAAAGACTTCCAAAGCCCGGCCCGAAGACAACAGATTTTTCAGTCTTGCCCGGGCGTCGTTCTCATTGTCCTGCACGCCGGCGAACAACAACATCTGGGCGCCAAGGGTTAAAGTGAGTTCCAACAGATCGGGGAAGGGTTCCCCCCGGAGAAAAGCAATGGCTTCCCGGATCTCCAGGGCGTTGCCGGCCGCCCGTCCCAGGGGTTGGTCCATATTGGTTAGAACGGCAATGGTCTTCTTGCCCGCGCCCTTTCCGATGGCCACCATTAACTGGGCCAGTTCTTTGGCTTCGTCGAGATTTTTCATAAACGCACCATTGCCCACTTTGACGTCAAAGACAAACCCGGCGGCCCCGCCGGCCAGTTTCTTACTCATAATACTGGCGGCGATCAGGGGGATACTTTCCACGGTGGCGGTCACGTCCCGCACGGCGTAAAGGTTCTTATCAGCCGGACACAGTTCCTGATTCTGTGCCACCAGCCCGATCCCGATCTTCTGCACCTGACGGAAAATCTCTTCATAAGGGAGTTCGGTCCGGAAACCCGGGATCGCTTCCAATTTGTCAATGGTGCCGCCGGTATGCCCCAGTCCGCGGCCGGACATCTTAAAAACCGGCACCCCGGCCGCCGCGACCAGGGGGGCGAGGATCACGGTGATTTTGTCGCCGACACCGCCGGTGGAATGTTTGTCAATGACCGTTCCAGGCACCGCCGAAAGGTCAAGCTGTTTGCCGGAAGCAGCCATGGCCAGGGAAAATTCTTTCACTTCCCGGGGGGACATCCCCTGGAAATAGACGGCCATACACCAGGCGGCCACCTGGTAGTCGGGGATGGTCCCCCGGGCGATCCCTTCCACCAGGAAAGCCAATTCCTCCGGGGTATGCTCTTTGCCGTCTCTTTTTTTGCGGATCAAATCAACCATTTGCATCTTTTTCACCCTTTACTTACGCTCTCTTTCTTCCGGACGGGATACCGGCCGGCCTTAAACGGTTCAGGCCAGAATGGGGAAGGGAGTCCCTTTCTCCCAGTTGTCAAAGGAGAATACCCGGGCGATGGCGGCGCTAAGATCGGCGAACGTCTTCCTGGTTCCCACGGGCAACCCTTTCTTCACCCGCTTCCCGGTAATCAGCAGCGGCACGTATTCCCGGGAATGATCCGTGGAGACGGTAGTGGGATCGTTACCGTGGTCGGCAGTAACGATTAACAGATCTTCCTCGCCCAGGGCGGCGGCGATCTCGCCCAACCGGCCGTCGATCTCCTCAAGGGCCCGGGCAAAACCGGCCGCATCATTGCGGTGTCCGTACAGGCTGTCGAAGTCGACACAATTGGCAAAGATCAAGGCCGGCGGTTTTTCCGTCCGGACCAGTTCCCTTACCTTCGCGATTGTCTCCCGGTTGCCGCCGGTCCGGAAACTTCCGGTCAACCCCCGCCCGTTAAAAATATCCTCGATCTTCCCCACCCCGATCGTTTTCACACCGCGGGCGGATATGAAGTCGAGCAGCGTTTCTTCGGGGGGTGAAACCGAAAAATCCTTCCGTCCCCCCGTCCGGTAAAAAGCGCCGGGCCGGCCGGCAAAGGGCCGGGCGATTACCCTTGATACCATATGTTCACCCTGGAGGATCTCCCTGGCCGCTTGACAGATCCGGTATAACTCCGGCAGGGGAATCACCTCCTCGTGGGCGGCGATTTGAAAAACACTGTCCGCCGAGGTGTAGACGATCGGACGCCCGGTCTTCAGATGCTCCGGGCCCAGTTCCTCAATGATCTCCGTACCGGAGGCCGGTTTGTTGCCCAAGGCCTCGCGGCCGGTGGCACGGGCAAAGGCCGCCATCACTTCGGCGGGAAAGCCCCGGGGGTAGGTGGGGAACGGGCGGGAAAGAATAACCCCCATCATCTCCCAGTGTCCGGTCGTGGTATCTTTACCGGGCGAGGCTTCGGCCATCCGGCCCCAAACCGCTTCCGGGCGCTCTACCGGGTCGACCCCGGCGATCCGGGTAATATTTCCTAAACCCCAGCTTTCCATCACCGGCAGGTGGAGCCCGCCGACCGCCTCGGCGGTATTGGCCAGCGTGTTGCTGCCCTCGTCGCCAAAGTGCCCGGCGTCGGGAAGGGCGCCTGCTCCCACCCCGTCCAGGATAACAAGAAAAACTCTTTTCATAGGATAACCTCGCTTTCTACCGTAAAGAAAAAGACCACCCAAGGTGGTCAGTTTCAACTGTCCGGCTGTGGATGATGATGCCAGCTTTGGAGATTACCATACGGGTAAGCCGGCTCCTCATAGCTGGGCCTTCTCAAAACCCGGGCGGCCTTGGGCGGCCAGTAGACGAGCAACGCCCTGCCCACCACGTTTTCCATGGGGACAAAGCCCACACTATAAGTATCACGACTGTCCAGGCTGCGGTTGCGATTGTCCCCCATGACAAAGAGCGAGTCGGCGGGAACTGTGCTCCACTCAAAATTCCCCCGTGTCTCTTCTTTGATATAATCCTCGGACAAAATCATCCCGTTGACCTGGACATTGCCGTTGCTGATACTGATATTCTGTCCTTCGGTGGCAATCACCCGTTTGATAAACTTTTTACTGGGATCCCGGGGATACTTGAAAACAATAATTTCTCCGGTTTGGGGCGGACGGAACCGGTAGGTTATTTTATCCACCAATAGCCGGTGGTTGTGATAGAGCGTGGGTTCCATTGAACTGCCGTCCACTTTATAGGATTGAAAGAGAAAAATCATGATGAACAAAATTGTCATCACCGACCCGGCCACCGACTCGATCAAGTCACGAAGCTCCGACTTTTTAAATTCCACCGGTATCCCCCCTTCCCTGGTCAGCGCTCGGCAATACGGGCCCCTTTGCCGGAGCGTTCACGCAGGTAATACAGTTTGGCCCGGCGGACCCGGCCGCGGCGGATGACGTCAATCTTCTCGATCATCGGAGAATGGAGGGGGAATATTCTTTCCACTCCCACGCCGCCGGAGACCTTCCGCACGGTAAAAGTCTCCTTGATACCTCCGTTCGCCCGGGCAATCACCACGCCCTCAAAGACCTGGATCCGCTCTCTTTCTCCTTCGACCACTTTCAGGTGGACCCGGACGGTATCCCCGGGGCCGAAGTGCGGAAAATCCTTTTTCATCTGTTCCTGCTCTATTTGCTTAATCAGGTCCAATTTGCACCCTCCTTACATTTAAAAATACCAACACTC
Organism: Bacillota bacterium; assembly: GCA_036678685.1. Classification (GTDB taxonomy): domain Bacteria; phylum Bacillota; class UBA4882; order UBA10575; family UBA10575; genus JAZIHH01. The sequence continues at coordinate 20,669 of JAZIHH010000005.1, read as the reverse complement.
CTGTGTTACTTCTCTTTGCCGGTCCGGGTAAAGCCGGCCGGATCTTCCCCCGCCCCATCCATATCCTTCAGGCCGGGAAGGCCGGGACATTGGGCCAACAGATCCCGCCGTCTTTCCGCCGTTCGCAATAAAGCCTGCTTTTTCCGCCAGGCGGCGATGCGGGCGTGATCGCCGGAGAGCAAGACTTCGGGAACAGCCATGCCCCGGTAAACCGCCGGCCTGGTGTACTGCGGGTAATCCAGCAACCCTGAACTGAACGAATCGTTTTCCGCGGCCGCCGGGTCGCCAAGAGCGCCGGGCAACAAGCGGACAACCGCGTCAATCATCACCATCGCCGGGAGTTCACCTCCGGTTAGAACGTAATCGCCAATCGACAGTTCCCGGTCGGCCAGGGTGCGAATGCGCTCGTCATACCCTTCGTAATGACCGCAAATAATTAACAACTGGTCTTTGGCGGCCAATTCCGCGGCGATGCTCTGCCGGAAAACCTCCCCCTGCGGCGTAGTGAGGATGGTATAGGGTTTTTTCCCTTTGCGCCGGGTGATCGCCTCCACAGCGTTAAAAACCGGCTCCGGTTTTAGCACCATGCCGGGTCCTCCCCCGTAAGGCGCATCATCCACCGTCCGGTGGCGGTCCTCGGCAAAGTCGCGGAGGTTAACCGTTTCGATCGCAACCAGCCCTTTTTCACGGGCTCTCTTAATTATGCTGCAGGAAAAAGGACCGGTGAACATCTCCGGAAACAGGGTAAGGACGGTCACTTCCATGGCCATCATCCCTCATTTACCAATCCGGCGGGCAACCGCACTTTCAGAATTCCGGCGGCCAAATCGATCGTCAGGACGACAGATTTTAAAGCGGGGAGTAAAATCTCGCCGTAACAACCGCCGCGGACCACATAGACATCGTTCGCCCCGGTGGCAATAATATCTTCCACTTTCCCGAGGAAATGTTCGTTCTCGTCAAAAACGCCCAGACCGAGAATTTCATCATAATAGTATCTCCCGGCCGGTAGCGGTTTGCGTTCGGCCTTGGGGATCCAAAGGAAAAGCCCGCGCAGTTTTTCCGCCTCTCCCAGGCCGTCGATTTCCCGGAATTTTACAAGCGCAAATTGGCGGAAAAAACGTACCCGCTCCACTGTCAGCTCTTCCCGGCGGTTCTGACGGAAACAATAAACTCTGGTCAGTTCCTGCCAGCGCTGCGGATCGTCGGTCAAAGGGGAGATTTTAACTTCACCTTTGTTTCCCCAGGTGGTCAGGATCTCGCCCACGGCCGCCAAATCCGCCGGCGGGTTACGCCAGGGGGTAAAATTCATTCTTCCGCCAGCTCGACCAGGACTTTTTTCCCCGCCGGGGCACAGGAACGCACCACGGTTCTAATGGCTTTAATAATTCTTCCCTGACGGCCGATGACTTTACCCACTTCTTCAGGATGCACGGTAACCTCCAGAAGAATGGAACCGGCGTTCTCCATTTTGTTGACGGAAACCTCTTCCGTCCGGTCGACAAGGGATTTCACCAACAGTTCCACCAATTCCTTCAAAGAGCTGCTTCCTCTCATTCTCCAACCGCTTCCTTATCCGGCAACACGCCGGCCTTGCGAAAGAGGTGTTTTACTCTCTCTGAAGGCTGCGCTCCCTTGTTTAACCAATTTTGGGCTTTTTCCTTGTCCACAACCAGTTCCGCCGGGTTGGCAATGGGGTTGTAATAACCCAGGATCTCGATAAAACGGCCGTCCCGCGGCGCACGGCTGTCCGCCACCACAAACCGGTAAAAGGGACGTTTTTTTGCTCCCATCCTCGTCAGGCGAATGCGCACCATCCTCAAATACCACCTCCTGTTTTGTCGCTTGGGGCCCGTCACCCGTTGCCCGCTGATGGTGAAACGGACAACAAGTTAAGGGCGGATAAAACTGGTTGTCTTTTCCCTGGTTTCCCGTAAGTCCGCCGGCCCGCCCCGGGTCCCGGGGTCTGGCAAAACTGCGGGGAACAGGGGCGGCCGCCCTCCGGGTATATTATCAAAAGGGCAAGCGGGGTTTAAACCTGCCTTTGCCCATTTTGGCTAATTGTTTCATCAGTTTCTTGCTCTGTTCAAACTGGTTCAACAACCTGTTGACGTCCTGGATTTTTCTTCCGGACCCGCGGGCAATCCTTTTCCGGCGTGAAGCGTTAATAATCGAAGGGTTTCTCCGCTCTTCCGGGGTCATCGACTGAATGATGGCCTCCACGTGTTTCATATCCTTCTCCGTGATCTGGATCCCCTTCAGTTGTTGCGGGCTCATCCCCGGCAAGAGGGCAAGCATCTGCTCCAAAGGGCCCATTTTCTGTATCTGGCGCAGTTGGACCAGGAAATCCTCCAACGTAAGGTCGTCGTCGTGGATTTTTTTCATTAAGTCCCGGGCCTGGTTCTTTTCCACTGCCGCTTCGGCCTTTTCAATCAGGGAGAGAACATCGCCCATCCCCAAAATCCGGGAGGCCAGGCGGTCGGGATAAAAAACCTCCAGGTCCTCCAGTTTTTCTCCTGTACCCACCAGTTTGATCGGGCATCCGGTAACTTCCCGGATGGAAAGGGCCGCTCCGCCCCGGGTGTCACTGTCCAGTTTCGTCAGGACGAGACCGGTCAAGCCCAGTTTCTCATGGAAACTGCGGGCGACATTCACCGCATCCTGGCCGGTCATGGCATCAACCACCAACAGAATCTCTTCCGGTTGCACGGCTTCCTTGATCAGGATTAGTTCGGTCATTAATTCCTCATCCACATGCAAGCGGCCGGCCGTATCAACCAGGAGGTAATCATGCCCGTGTTGCCTGGCTTTTTCCACCGCGTCCCTGATTATGCTTTGCGGGTCTTGGCCGGTACCGTGATAAACCAGAAGGTCCAACTTTTCCCCAAGGATCTGAAGCTGGCGGACGGCAGCCGGCCGGTAAAGATCGGCCGCCACCATCGCTGGCCGGCGCCCCTGTTTTTTTAAATAATAACCCAGTTTGGCGGTGGTCGTTGTTTTCCCCGAACCCTGCAACCCGGTTAGCAGCACCACGGTGGGCGGTTCGGGGGCGACCCGCAGTTTTTCCTCTTTTCCCCCCATCAAAACCGTCAGTTCGTGGTGGACAATCTTCACCACCATCTGACCCGGGGTCAAGCTGGCGGTTACCTCTTCGCCAACGGCCCGGGCCTTCACCCGGTCAATAAATCCCCGGACAACCCGGAAGTTGACGTCGGCTTCCAGCAAAGCCAGCTTCACTTCGCACAGCGCTTTTTCCACATCTTCCTCGGTAAGCTTGCCTTTCCCCCGCAACCGGCGGAGGGTCTCCTGCAAGCGTCCGGCCAGACTGGAAAAGACCATTAATCTTCCTCCTCCGTTCTCCGCCCAAACCAACGGCCGGCCCGCTCCCGCTCATCCTTGCACATGGTCTTCCAGGGCTATGATTTTCTTCTTTAACTCCATAAAGCAGTGGTAGGCTTCGCCTCCGGCCGGAATATGCTTCCCCAAGTCTTCCAGGGTCGCCTTGATTTCCTGGAGGGCTTTCCTTTCCGTTAAATATCTCTCCACCAGCAACAGTTGTTCTTCCCACCGCGCCAAAATTCTCTCGGTCCGCTGTAACAGATCGTGGACAGCCTGGCGGGTAGTCCCTTCCGCCTCGGCAATCTCGCCCAGGGAAAGGTTTTCCATATAGTACAGGCTGAAAACCCGCTGCTGCTTGGGGGTTAAAAGTCCGCCGTAAAAATCAAAAAACAGGCCCATCTTTGCTACTTGCTCCATGCCCGATGAGCCTCCTAACTGACAAGCAATTTTACTTTACATTAGCAGTATAACGATCCCCGCCGGGAATGTCAAGCCTTTTTTTTGTTTTTTTCCGGCTTAACTCCGGTTCCGTTCCCGGAAAATGGCCCTTACTCTTTCCAAATCTTCTTCAGTGTCAACGCTTATTCCTTCATATTCCTTGTCATAGTCTACAACCAATATTTGGTATCCGTTTTCCAGGGCCCGCAGTTGCTCCAGGGCTTCCGTTTGTTCCAGGGGGCCGGCCGGCAGGGATGAATATTTTAACAGAAATTCTTTTTGGTAACCATAAATCCCAATATGTCTAAAGGCCTGGTGATATTCGCCGTACCGGGGGTAAGGGATGGGCGCCCGGGAAAAATACAAGGCGTATCCTTGCCGCCCGGTCACTACTTTAACGACATTCGGGTTTTCAAAATCGCTGTTCCTCCTGATTTTTGTCCGCAGGGTCGCCATGGGCGCCCGGGGGTTATTCTTCATCGCCTCGACTAACAAATCGACCATCAGCGGGTCCAAAAGGGGTTCGTCCCCTTGGATGTTGATGATCAGTTCCGCGTCAAGATCTTTAACGGCTTCCGCGATCCGTTGGGTGCCGTTGGGATGATCCTTCGCGGTCATCACCGCTTTCCCCTGATGTTCTTCAACGGCCCGGAGGATCCGTTCATCGTCGGTGGCGACTAAAACCCCGGCCAGTGATTTTGCCTGTTGCGCCCGTTCGTAAACCCGGACAATCATTGGCTTGCCTTCAATCTCCGCCAAAGGTTTGCCGGGTAACCTGGTGGAGCCATAACGGGCGGGAATGACGCCAATTGCTTTCATTGTTTTAACCTCCAAATATTTTTTCCCTTCTCTCTTTCCCTTCCCCGTCTCCCCTAATTCCCATTGCGCGCTTGTAGGATTTGCCGTAAAAGATCCGGACGGTCGGTAATGATGCCGTCAACACCGAGATCGAGCAGGCGTTCCATTTCTTCGCCTTCATTCACTGTCCACACGGCCACCTTAAAACCTTTTTTGCGCGCCCGCGCCATATATGCCGCATCCACCATGTCGTAGCGGGGATGCAGGGCCTCCGGCCGGAGAAGGGGGATAAACCAGCCTTGACGTAAATAGATTGCCAGATCGGGAGCATAAATCAACCCGACATCGATCTTCTTATCCGCCGCTTTCACGCGCATTAAAGAGACGGGATTGAAAGAGGAGACAACAACGCGGTCATAAAGATTGTTTTCGGCAATAATCCTTACTACGGCCTTTTCCAGGCCGTCGGTACCCGGAGTTTCACTTTTAATCTCAATATTAAGGAAAACCCCCGGGTCAAGTCCGTCGATTACCTCCTGTAACGTTGGTATCCGTTCCCCGGCGAAATCCGCGGAAAACCAGCGGCCGGCATCAAGCCGTTTCAGTCCGGCAAGGCTGTACGCCTTGACCGGCCCCGCGCCGTCGGTCGTCCGTTCCAGCGAATAATCATGAACGACCACCACCTCCCCGTCGGCGCTTAACATCACGTCCAACTCCACTCCGGAGGCGCCCTGGTCCACGGCGGCCCTGAAACTGGCGAGGGTGTTTTCCGGCGCCCTTTCCGGGGCGCCGCGATGGCCCCAGTTCACAGCAGAAGGCCCGCGGTGAAAAAGAGCCGCGGGTTTTGGTCTCCACAGCCAGTACCGGAGCGTGATCACCAAAGCGGCCAGAATGACCAGGGCCCCCAGACCTTCTACCACCCGGAGCAGCAATTGTCCGATCATCTTCACGACCTGCCAGAACAAAGGCGACTCCTCCTTGCCCGCCCCTTTATTCCCGCCGGTTATCACCGGCCTTTTTCTCTTGTTTAGGGACCCGCGCCGGTTCCGGGGCGGGTTTTTCTCTTTTAACCCGTCCAAACGGCTTCAGAACATCTTGAATTGAAAAGCAAAGACCGGCCGCACCCCCCAGTCTTCCCGGACCGCCAGGTCCAGATGGGTTTCGACCAGGGGAGTGTGGTGAACAAGGCCGGCGCCGGCGCTTTTTTGCAGGTGAAAACCGGTCCGGTCATGGAAAAGGCTGCCCGCATCGGCAAAGATCACCCCGTACAGGGCGCCTAGAAACGGTTTATCCGAGTAGGGGAACAAAGGGAAACCCCGTTCCAGGCGGACAAGAACCACACGGCTGCCTTTTCCGCCCTCGTCTTCATAGCCCCGCACCGGGTTGGTAAAATGGAGGCCGGTTCTCTCCCCCTGGTCGATCCGGCCGAGCGTAAGCAGGTCGCGGTAATCATAATACCGTACCGGCAGTTCCAAACGGGTTATATAATAATTCTCCTCCTCCACCCGGCCGGCGGTGAACGTAAGATAAAGACCCACCGCTTTCCCCCAATCCTCATAAAGGGGTTTCGCCGCAGCCGCCGATACCGAAGCGATGTTGACCGGCGTCTGCCCGTAACCGCCGATTTCCCCGTGGAAAAGATCAAGCGCCAGGAAACTTCCCCAACCCGTCCCGCCAATAAAGCCCGCCCGCCGGCACCTTCCCGGTACTGGTACCCGGGGTGGCGGGAGGCGTATTGACGGAAATAGCCTACTTCGGCCGTGGCCGCCGGACTGAGCGTCAGCCGGGTCGCCAAACTGTAGTATACAAGTTGTTCCACCAAATCGTAAGACCCGGAGAGATAGGGGGAAAACCCTCCATACTCAACCATCACGCCCCCGTCCAGCACCAATCCGTCCGCCGGCGGGAGGATGGGGTAAAAGCTGAGCCGGAAATTTTGTACCTCCTCTTCCGCCCGCAGTCTTCTCAATTCCTCCCGGACCTGCGGATCTTCCGGGTAAATGGCAAGAGCCCGGGTCAATAAGGCCGCCGCTTCCTCTTTCCGGCTTTCCAAAGCGTAGGCCTTCCCCAACCGGGAGGCGGCTAAAAACTCTTCGTGCCGGTCTTCGGAAGCAGGGAGGTTCTCCAGGATGGCAAGGGCTTTTTTGGGGTTGCCCCCCAGCAGCGAGGGCGCCTCCAGGTAATACCCGGCCAGCGCGCTCCGGGCGGCCCGGTTTTCCCGGTCTAAAACCGCCGCTTTTTCCAGAAGCAAAAAGGCCTGCGGCAAGTAAGCCCAGGCGAAGGCGGAATCGTTCTTGTTCCGCTCCACAAGGGCCTCGCCCAGCAAACGAAGGGCTTCGCTTGCCCCCCGGTCACAGGCCAAGGCGCTTCTTGCCGCTGCTTCACATTGGAGAAAAGCCTCTGTCGCCTCTTCTTCTTTCCCCTCCTCCGTTTTGATCCGGGCTTTTAAGAACGCGGCCCGCCCCAGCCAGTAAGACCGGGCATAATCGTCCTCCGCACCGCCGAAGAGTTCCTCCGCCGCCTCCAGCAGTTCCACTGCTTTGTCCGGATCCCGTTGCCGGTAAAAAAAGTCTTGGGCCGCATAATATTTTTCCATCCCCAAATTCAGCCGGTCTATTGGTTCGCTTCCCCCGCCTTCCCCGGCGCCTGCCACCCGGCCGGCCAGGCCCATAAAGAAGAACAGCAAAACTGTTAAGGCTGGTATGTACTTTGGCATTTCCCTCCTCCTTTTCTGGGGGCCGTCCCCTCTTTTCCCAATTTATGTCCATAATTATTCTTCGTTTGCCGCCGACGTCCTTCTTGACGCCCGGCAAGGAAGAACCGCCGTTCTTCTCTTCCGGCCGCCGGCACCGTTCCCCTCCGGCCGGGGATGGCTTCGGCCTACAGAAAAAAGGGGGTTGCCCCCCTTTTCCCTCTCTTCTTCCGGCCGGCCCCTTCCCGGACTCCCCTTCCCGCCCCGCTTCCCCGCTTTTTTTTTAACAAAGCGGGGAGGAGGGCCGGACGGCAGGGCAGGACCCGTCCTGCGGCGTGCTGGGGGCCCGGCAACAGTTGCCCGCCGCTTAACTGAGGGCGGCCAGGCGGGCGGAGACTTTCTCGTACTTGCTTTCCACTTCCGCCAGTTTTTTCTTCTCCTTCTCCACCACCGCCGCCGGGGCCTTGGCGAGAAATTGGGGATTCTCCAGTTTTTTGGCCAGCCGGTTTTTCTCGGTTTCCAGTTCCGCCAGTTCTTTTTGCAGCCGTTCCCTTTCGACCGCCAGATCCACCAAGCCCGCCAGGGGGAGATAAATTTCGACCCCGCTCTCCACGGCGCTCACCGCCCGGTCGGGTTTGGCGGTCCCTTCCGGCCGGATCTCCAACCGGCCCAGACCCGCCAGGACTTCAAGGTAGAGACGGTTTTCTTCCAATATTCTCCGCTGGACGGAGCCGGCGAGGAGGACCGCCTCCACTTTGCGGCCGGGATCGACCCGTGTTTCCGCGCGGATATTCCGGATCGCCCGGACAACATCCATCAGCAGCTGCATCTCACTTTCCGCTCCGGCATCCCTGTACCCGGCCTCCGGTTCCGGCCAGGGGGCCAGCATAACGCTTTCGCCGGCGTGGGGCAGGGCTTGCCAGATTTCTTCGGTGATAAAGGGCATATAAGGGTGCAGGAGAACCATTATTTGCCGGAAAACTTTCACCAGGACCTGCTGGGTGCGGCGCCGCTCCTCCCCGCCCGTTTTGAGCATGGGCTTGGCCATTTCGATGTACCAGTCGCAATATTCGCTCCAGATAAAATCATAGAGCAGGTTGGCCGCGCCCCCCAGGTCATAGCGGTCAATCATCTCCCCTGTCTCCGCCGTCACCGCCTGCAGGCGCGAGAGGATATAACGGTCGGGGAGGGAAAGGTTTTCCGGTTTTTCCCCGGTTTCCACGTAATCCTCCAGGTTCATCAAGAGGAAGCGGGCGGCATTCCAGATCTTGTTGGCGAAATTGCGGACCCCCTCCACCCTTTCCAACTGGAACCGCTGATCCTGTCCCAGGGCGGTCCCGGTGGCCAGGGTGAAGCGGAGAGTATCGGCGCCGTACTCGTCAATCACATCCTGGGGATCGACAATCGTCTCCGGCCGCGATTTGCTCATCTTTTTCCCGTCCTTGTCCAAGATAAGACCGTGTATGAGCACTTCCGCAAAGGGTCTTTCTTGCATAAACTCCAGCCCCATGAAGATCATGCGGGCCACCCAGAAAAAGATGATGTCCCTGGCCGTCACCAGCACCGAGGTGGGGTAAAAATGTTCCAAGAGGGGCGTTTGTTCCGGCCAGCCCAGCGTGGAAAAGGGCCAAAGCGCCGAAGAGAACCAGGTATCCAGGACGTCGGGATCCTGTTCGAGATGGCCGCTCCCGCAAGCCGGGCAGGCGGTTGGTTCTTCCCCGGCGGCAATCTCTTTTTGACAATCGCGGCAGTACCAAACGGGGATGCGGTGTCCCCACCAAAGCTGGCGGGAGATGCACCAGTCCCTGATGTTTTCCATCCAGTTGAGATAAACCTTGGTGAAACGCTCGGGCACAAAACGGATTTTCCCTTCCTTGACCACCCGGATGGCCGGTTCCGCCAAGGGTTTCATCCGGACAAACCACTGCTTGGAAATGAGCGGTTCCACCACCATATCGCAACGGTAACAAGTGCCCAGGGCATAGAGATGGGATTCCTCTCCCGCCAGGAATCCACCCTCCGCCAGGTCATGAAGAACTCTCTTCCTCGCCTCGTACCGGTCCAGGCCGGCATACTTGCCCGCCTCAGCGGTCATCCGGGCGTCAAAACCGATCACCGTCACCTGCGGGAGATTGTGCCGGCGTGCCAGTTCGAAGTCGTTAAGGTCATGGGCCGGCGTAATTTTCACCGCCCCCGTCCCGAACTCCCGGTCCACCATTGGATCGGCGACAATCGGGATTTCCCTGTTCATCAGGGGCAGGATGGCTTTTTTCCCCACCAGCCCGCGGTAACGCCCGTCCTCGGGATGGACGGCCACGGCTGTATCACCGAGCATGGTCTCGGGCCGGGTCGTGGCCACCTGGATATAACCGTCCCCGCCAACCAGCGGGTACCGGATATGCCAGAGCCTTCCCTCGCTTTCTTCATGTTCCACTTCAATATCGGAAAGGGTGGTGGCGCATTTGGGGCACCAGTTGACCAGATAACTCCCGCGGTAAATCAGGCCCTTCTCGTAGAGGCGAAGAAAAACTTCCTTCACCGCCCGGGAACATCCTTCGTCCATGGTGAACCTTTCCTTACTCCAGTCACAAGAAGCCCCCAGCTGTTTCAATTGTTTGATGATGGTGCCGCCGTACTCTTCCTTCCATTTCCAGACGCGCGCCAGAAACTTCTCCCGCCCCAGATCGTAACGGGTTAAGCCTTCTTTGGCCAGTTCCTCTTCGACCCGGGCCTGCGTGGCGATGCCCGCATGGTCCGTACCCGGAAGCCACAGGGTGTTCTCCCCTTTCATCCGGTGATAACGGATGAGAATATCCTGCAGCGTATTGTTTAAAGCGTGACCCAGGTGAAGCTTTCCCGTCACATTCGGAGGGGGAATAACGATGCAATAAGGTTTTTTCTCCTTTTCCACCTCAACTTGGAAAAACCCTTTTTCCAACCAGAACTGATACCACTTTTCTTCCACTTCCTGCGGATTATAGGTCTTGGGCAGTTGTCGGCTCATTTCCATCTCCTCCATTGGCAAACAAATCCCTCTTCTCATAAAAAAACCTTCCGTCACTGGAAAAGGACGAAAGGATTTTCGCGGTACCACCTTTTTTCCCCGTCCCGGTTGGACACCGGGCAAAAACGGGGCCCTCTTGTGGCAATAACGGGCCTTCCCGCTCCGGTCTACTTGCCGGTTTCAACCGGAGAACTCCCGGACGACCTTCACCCTGTCACCCGCCGGGTCTTTCAGCCGGGGGACCCGTTCTCTGTTGCGGGAGGTTCAGGGTTACTCCTTCCGTTCATCGTCGGTCGTTATCAACTTACCAATAATATACTTTCTTACTTGCGTTTTGTCAAGTAAGAAAGCGCGGAGGCAGGCTTGAAACCTTAAAATTTATAGCCCACCCCGATTTGGAAGACGGGCATCCCCGCCTTATCGCTGACGAAACCCATCAGCCCGCCGCGGATGTCGAGCTTCCGGTCAATATTAAACCTGGCGCCCACTTCATAGAGGAGTTTCACCCGGTCGTCCGCCATCGTGACGTCGAGTTCGGCGATGCCGGTCAGTTCATTGGTCAACGCGGTGCTCCCGTTCAGGCCGAAAAACACCGACGACCCGAGAATTCCGCCGGTCACCGCCAGATGAGGAGCGGTCTGGTATTTGAGCCCGACTTTGGTTAAGCTCTTCGGGGCCAGTTCGACCTGGACCGCCATTTCCCGGGTAATGCCGTATTCACCCCCAATAAACAAACCGTAGTCACTGACAAAGCGGCCGGTAATCACCCCATGGCCCTGCGACACCGCCGGCGTGTTCAACCCCCACGCGGAAACGGCAAAGACAGCCAGCATAACTCCGGTCAAGAACAAAACCTTAATTTTTTTCATTTCTCTTCCTCTCCTTTACCCCTTCATTTTCCAATCTTGCCAATCCCGTTTAGCCCCATCTTAACTGTCTTCCTTATTTTATACGCCATGATTTCCTTTCTTCCTTTTTAAAAAAATAAAAAAAGAGCGGCGGCCGGCAGTCAAGAAAACCGCCGGCCAACCCCCTCCCGCTTTAAAATCTGTTTATTCCTCGCGCAGCAACCTTCCCACAGTGACCAAGGTATATCCCTGCGCTTTAAGGCTTTTAATGATCCCGTCCAGGGCCGCCACGGTCGGCGCGGTGGGGTGCATGAGAATAATCGCCCCCGGCTCGATCTTCTCAAGGACCCGCCGGGCAATGACCTCCGGGGCCGGCCGCTTCCAGTCCACCGTATCGATGGTCCAAAGGATCGTCCGGTACCCCAGGTTTCCGGCGACCGAAACCACCTGCTCGTTGAATTCGCCGTAAGGCGGGGCAAAAAGTTTGGCCGGCGGTTCCCCGGTCACCTCGGCCAAGAGGCGGGCATTATCCAAAATTAAACGGTTCAACTCGTCACGGCTCATGGTATTCGGATGGCCGTGATAAAGGCCGTGGTTGGCTATCTCATGTCCATCCGTGCTGATCGCCCGGACCAGGTCGGGAAATTTTTTCACCCAGTCGCCAACAAAGAAAAAAGTGGCCTGCACCGAGTTTTGGCGAAAAACCTCGAGCATCCCGGGGATCTCTTCCTCCCCCCAAGCCACATTCACCGTAATGCTGACCTCTTTTCGTTCCGGATTCCCCTGGAAAACAGGGGAAAAGTAATCCCTGGTCACCGCCGCCGGGATCGAATAGGTAACCAGGGAGAGGTTCTCCCCGGGACGGGCTTTTAAAACCTTTTCCACTGTACGGTCAATATCAATCCCCCGCCCTTCCCGCTCGGCCAATACCTCCCCGGTCTCGGGGAAGAAACCGGCATTCTGCGGCTGGATAAAATACCTCTCCGCCAATTCTTCCACCAGGGCCCGTACCTCGCCCGGTAAAAGCCGTTCCACCGGAAGCCCTTCCAGGGTCACCCGTTCTTTCACCCCGTACAGGCTGCGCGCCGTTTCCGGCCACCGGGCCAGCGTCGCCAGCCCTAATAAAACCAGAAAAGACCAGCAAAAAAAGCGGACAATCTTCCTCCGCTCCAAAATTACCAAGCCCATTACCTGTACCCCCTTTCCGAAACCAGCAGCCGGTAAAGGTCAAGCAGCCCATGGTCGGGAGGGGTTTGCCCCCCGGGAAGGGTTTTCTTTTTGGGCCGTTGCCGCCCGGTATGGTCGGTGTAGGTTTCTCCCGGCAACAACAACTGGGAGACGGGAACCACAGCATAGCCCTTGCTCTTTAAGAGGGGCAACAGTTGGGCGACCGCCTCCGGGGTATGCTTTCCCGCATTGTGAAAGAGAATGATGGACCCGGGTTGCAGGCGTTTCTGGATCCGCTCCAGCATGGCGGCGGCGGAAAGGTCCTGCCAGTCCAGGGAGTCAATATCCCAAATGATGGTCTTATATCCGCACTCGGCTGCGGTTTCAATCACTTTATTATTGTACTCGCCAAAGGGGGGGCGAAAAAGGGTGGCTGTCTGGCCGGTCAATTCCCGGATCAACTGGTGGGTGCGGAGGAGTTCGCGGGCGATCTCTTCTTTGGAAAGCTTGTTCAAGTGGGGATGGGTATAAGTGTGGTTGCCAATCTCATGACCGGCCCGGGCGATTGCTTTCGCCATTTCCGGATATTTCTCCAGCCAGAACCCGCTAAGGAAAAAGGTGGTCCGGACATTGTTTTTCGCCATTATTTCCAGTAATTTTGGGGTCTGGTCGGCGCCCCAGACCGCGTCAAAGGAAATGGCCACTTTTTTATCGGGGGTTTCCACTGAATAGATGGGAATAATCCGCCCGCTCAATAAAACTGAAACCCGCCGGACGGTATTCATCATGGCCCCGGGCCGCCAAAGAAAATATCCGCCCAAGAGGATCGTCAGTGCAAGGCCAAAAAATTTCCTCCGCGGAACAACGAAAATGCGCAAGGCCCCCACCCCGTTTTGTTTTGATGATCATATTCAATTTACCATATGTCACGGGGGGGAAACCTAGAACTTCATCCCTTTTTATCGGCGCCCATCTGTGCTTCCGCCGTCACCACCCGGGCCGCTCTTGCCATCACCCCGGAGGGGCCCAGTTGTTGCCGGATCTTTTCGTACTCCGCTTTTATGGCCGCCCGGTAATCTTCCTTTAACAACTCTTTCATCGCGGCGGTTAAATTCTCCGGGGTCAGATCATCCTGCAACAGTTCGGGCAGGATTTTCCGGCCGGCGATCAAGTTCGGCAGGGCGATGGTCACCTCGCGGCCCCGGTTCTCTTTGTTTTGCAACCGCCGGTAGAGAAAAGCCGAAAGGCGGGAGACACGGTAAACGACCACCACCGGCAAGCCCAATAAAGCCGCTTCCAAGGTGGCGGTGCCGGAAGAAAGCACCCCGAGATCGGCCGCGGCCAACAGGGAATAAACATTCTCGTCCACCACGTTAATCCGCCCGGAAAAGGCGGTCAAGTACGGAGTGAGGTGGGTTTTTTCCACCGTCGCCGCCCGGGGGAGAAAAAATTTCCAGCCATCCTCTTCGGTCTGGAGTTTTTCCGCCGCCGCCAGCATGACCGGCAGGTGATTTCTTATTTCCTGCTGCCGGCTGCCGGGCATCAAGACCGCCACTTTTTCCCCGTCTTTGATCCCTTGCTCCCTGCGCCATTGCTCCCGGGAGATGGCGGTTTTGACCCGGTCCAGCAGGGGGTGCCCGATATAAGTTACTTTGAGGCCAAAACGGCGGTAAAAATCGGCCTCAAAAGGTAAAACCGCCGCCAGATGACTGACACATTCCGCCATCCGCACAGCCCGTTTCTTCCCGTAAGCCCAGGCGGAAGGAGAAAAAAGGCAGACTACCGGGATGGAAAGCCGTTTGGCCCGCTCCGCCAGGAGAAGGTTGAAGCCCCCGGAATCAAGCCAGATAAACACATCCGGCCGGTATGTTTGGAAAACCCGGGTGTAAACCCTGAGCAGCCGGCGGTAGGTAAATAAGTGTTTGGCCGCTTCCCAAAAACCAATCGTACTGCGGCGAGTGGGATCAAAAAGCACCTGTACTCCTTCCCCGGCCATCAAAGGCCCTCCCATGCCGCGAAACTCCGCTTCCGGATCGAGGTTTTTTATCTCCCGGACCAGGGCGGCGCCGTGCATATCCCCGGAATGCTCGCCCGTGGAAATGAAATATTTCATCTTTCCCTCTCCCGCCATTTGATTTGCAAAAACCCTTGTTCCACCCGGAACTCGTCTATGCGCAGGGGCCAGGGTAAGGCCACCGGAAATTCCCAGGTCAGGACCGGCCGGTAAGTGTGGAAGAACCCCGGAGGCACCGCGTAACCTTCGACCCTTAAACCGGTGGGGATCAGGCGCATCCTGTTTTCTCCGGCCTGTTCCAGCCAGACGGAGGCCTCATACGTCAATCCCCGGTAGACCCCTTCGACTCTTATTTCTCCGGGGGTCAGAAAGAGCGTAGGGTTCCATTCCGGCGCCCGGTGCCGTAAAAGAGTGGTCAGTTCCTCCTCCGTCAAACGGAAAGCCAGGACCGTGTCGACCAGTGCCTCCACTTCCATCTTCCCGCCGAACCATAAGGCTTTTGGATCAAACTTGATTTCTTTGCCGGCCAGGACCAGTTCCTCCAGGACCGGCCCGCCATGAAAAGCCAGGCGGGAAGCGGTAAAACGCACGTCTTTTATTCTCCCGCGCACCAGGTCAAAAAGACCCGGAGGCGCCAGGTCCCATTTTACCTCCTCGGCCACCCTGGTCTCTTTGGCCAACGCCTGCGCCAACTTTTTCCCGAGATAATGGTGGACAAGACTTTCCCCGGTAAAAAAGCCCAGGCAGATTCCTAAGAGGCTGAAGGCGAGTATTTTTTTGGTCAAGCCTGGTCCCGGTGACAACCTTTATGCCATCCCCTGTCCATATCTTATAATTATTCCCTTTTGCCGCCGGCAAGAACTGCTTTTAACCGCCTTTAACCGGCCTGGTTATATTTGGAGCGCAGGAAGGCTTCAATAAAAAGGTCGATTTCCCCGTCCATCACCGCCTGCACATTGCTGGTTTCTTCTTCTGTCCGGTGGTCTTTGACCATGGTATAGGGACAAAAGACATAGGACCGGATCTGGTTTCCCCAGGCAATTTCCTTTTGTTCCCCTTTAATCTGGTCCAACTTCTCTTCCCTCTTCCGCCGCTGCTCCTCGGCCAACTTGGCCTTAAGCAATTTCATGGCTGTTTCCCGGTTTTGGTGTTGCGACCGTTCGTTCTGACAGGTGACAACAATGCCGGTAGGCAGGTGGGTAAGGCGCACCGCGGAATCGGTTTTATTGACGTGCTGGCCGCCGGCGCCGCCCGCCCGGAAGGTATCCATTTTAATATCTTCCGGCCGGATCTCCACCTCCACTTCATCGGTGATCTCCGGGATCACCTCCACCGAAGTGAAGGAAGTATGCCGCCGCCCAGAAGCGTCAAAGGGAGAGATCCGGACCAGGCGATGAACTCCTTTTTCTCCCCGCAGAAACCCAAAGGCGTTTTCTCCTTCAATCCGGAGGGTGGCGCTTTTGATCCCCGCCTCCTCGCCGGGGAGAAGCTCCACGATCTCTGTTTTAAAGCCGCGTTTCTCCGTCCACCGGGTATACATCCGCAGCAACATCCCGGCCCAGTCTTGCGACTCCGTTCCCCCGGCCCCGGGATGAATACTGAGATAAGCATGGCAGTGGTCGAACTCCCCGTGCAAAAGGGTGGTGAGTTCCAACTGTTCCAGGTCGGAACGGACCCGGGCCAGACCGTCCTTTATTTCCGGCAAAACCTCTTCTTCCCCGCTTTCCAGGGCCAATTCCAGCAGTTCCTGATAATCCTTAACCTGCCTCTCCAGGCGGGTGACTTTTTCCACTTTATCTTTTAAACTGTTTAATTCTTTAAGGGTTTTCTGGGCCGCTGCCTGGTCCGCCCAGAAATCCGGCTGGGCCGTTTTTTCTTCCAAGGCTTTTATCTGCTCTTCCTTGCCCGCAAGGTCAAAGATACTCCCTCATTTTCTGCAAACGTTGCCAAGCCGCATTAATGGTCGTTTTTAATTCACCGGGTTCCACCATTATCCATCATCTCCTTTGTCCTTCATGAATTGGCGGCTCGCCGGTTTTTTCCTCCCGGATTAAGCCGTCTTTCCGCAACATTTTTTGTATTTCTTCCCGCTCCCGCAGGGACAAGGTTCGTTGCGCCCGACTTTTTTCCCTACTTTTCTCTGGGTTACTTCCACCGCTCCGCTTTCCCCCCGGTTGGTAACCAGGTTTTGCACTCTTCGGCGCGGGCGGGCTTTCTCCTCGGTAATCTGTACTTTAAAGAGGAATCTGATGACTTCCTCGCGGATCGTTTCCAAGAGCCCCTGAAACATCTGGTATGATTCGATCTTATAAACGACCAGCGGATCTTGTTGCGCGTAAGCCCGCAGGCCAATTCCTTCCCGGAGATCGTCCATGTTTTGCAGGTGTTCCATCCAAAACCGGTCGATGGTGTTCAGCATCACATACCGTTCCAAAACCCGCATTCTTTCCCTGCCGATTTCCTTCTCTTTTTCTTCGTAAAGCGCCACGGCCCTCTCGTAGAGCAGGTTCTTGATCGCTTCCGGATCTTCCTCTCCGGCCAGGTCTTCCGTTTTCAGCAAACCGGGAGGGAGAAAGATCTGTTCCGCGAAGGCGAGCAACCCTTTAAGATCCCATTCCTCGGGAATACGGGCATCGGTATGCATCTGCACCAGCCCGGAGATCACCTGGGCGAGCATTTCCATGACCTGAGGGCGGAGGTCTTCACCCATCAAGAGTTTGCGGCGGAGGCCGTAAATGGTCTCTCTTTGCCGGTTCAGCACATCATCATATTCTAAAACATGTTTACGGATCTCAAAGTTCCTGGCTTCCACTTTGCGCTGGGCGTTTTCAATGGCCCGGGCGATCCGGGGATGTTCAATCGGAACATCCTCCGCCCAACCCAGTCTCTCCATCCAGCGGACGATCACCTCGCCGCCGAAAAGGCGCATTAAATCATCTTCCATGGAAACATAAAAACGGGAGGACCCGGGATCACCCTGACGGCCGGCCCGCCCCCGCAACTGATTGTCGATTCTCCGGCTTTCGTGGCGTTCGGTACCGATTATATGCAGCCCGCCGAGGGCAACCACTTTTTCATGTTCCGCCCTGGTAATCTGGAGGGCTTTTTCCCGCGCTTTTTGCCTCTGCTCCTCCGTGGCTTCTTCAGGATTGATCCCCTGCTCTTTCAGGAGGGAAATGGCAAGGAAATCCGGGTTGCCGCCCAAAATTATATCCGTTCCCCGCCCGGCCATGTTGGTGGCGATGGTAACCGCGCCCAACCGTCCGGCCTGGGCGATGATCTCCGCTTCTTTCTCATGATACTTGGCGTTTAAAACCTGATGGGGAATTTTCCGCTTTTTAAGCATGGCGGAGAGCAGTTCCGATTTTTCAATGGAAATGGTGCCCACCAGAACCGGCCGCCCGCTTTTATGGACCTCTGCGATCTCATCCACGACCGCCTGGATTTTACTGCGGACGGTTTTGTAAACCACATCGGGATAATCAATCCGGATCATCGGCAGGTTGGTGGGGATAACCACCACTTCCAGGCCGTAAATTTTGCGGAATTCCGCTTCCTCGGTTTCCGCGGTTCCGGTCATGCCGGCCAGTTTTTCGTACATCCGGAAATAATTCTGAAAGGTGATGGTGGCCAGCGTCTGACTTTCCCGCTCGATTTTCACGCCTTCTTTCGCCTCAATGGCCTGGTGCAGTCCTTCACTGTACCGCCGGCCGAACATCAAACGGCCGGTGAACTGGTCGACAATAATTACCTGTCCGTCTTTGACCACATAGTCACTGTCTCTTTTCATCAACTCTTTGGCTTTCAGAGCCTGAATCAAGTGATGAACCAAATCGGTGTGTTCGGGCGCGTAGAGGTTCTCCACGCCCAGCATTTTTTCGGCCTTGGCCACCCCTTCCTCGGTCACCGCCACGGTGCGGGCCTTTTCGTCTACCGTATAATCCTCATCTCTTTTGAGACGATTCGCGATCCGGGTAAACTGGTAATAGAGGCTGGTCGGTTTTTCCGCCTGCCCGGAAATGATTAAGGGAGTCCGGGCTTCATCAATCAAGATGCTGTCCACCTCATCCACAATCGCGTAGTGCAATTCCCTTTGCACCATCTCCTCCCGGGTAATGGCCATGTTGTCCCGGAGATAGTCAAAGCCGAATTCGTTGTTCGTCCCGTAAGTGACATCCGCCTGGTAAGCCTGGCGGCGCGCGGCGGGATCCATGCCATGGAGAATCACCCCGACCGATAGACCGAGAAACCGGTAAATCTGCCCCATCCACTCGCTGTCCCGCTTGGCCAGGTAATCATTGACGGTAACCACGTGGACCCCTTTTCCGTCCAGGGCGTTAAGGTAAACCGGCAGGGTGGCGACGAGCGTTTTTCCCTCCCCGGTTTTCATCTCGGCAATTTTTCCCTCATGGAGGACAATCCCCCCCATCAACTGCACGTCGAAATGCCTCTGCCCCAAAGTCCTCTTGGCTGCTTCCCGGACCACGGCAAAGGCTTCGGGGAGGAGTTCTTCCAATGTTTCCCCATTTTGGCGGCGGGCGCGGAACTCCCCGGTCTTGGCCCGCAATTGTTCATCAGAGTATTTGACAAATTCCGCTTCCCACTCATTAATCCTGGCCACGATCGGCCCGAGCCGGTTCAACTCCCGCTGGTTGGTATCCCATAGATTCCGGAGAAACCGCAACATTGGCATCCCCTCTTCCAGAAGCTCTCTCCTTATTACATAACGTCTAACAAAGCCGGATGTTTCTTCTTACTCATGCTATTATATCACTTGCCCCCCCTGGAAACAACCGCGTTTCAATAATTGATAGTGTCAAGACACTGTAGGTTTTTAACCTCACATTCAGCAAACATGCACTAAATAACAGCATTGAATTCATTAAGAGATTTTAGAGCCACCCTGGTTAAGTTGTGACCGCCACGTAATAGTGGAACATTATTGATGTTTTCTACCCCTAACAGCTTTCTTTTGGGTAAACGCTTCAGTTTTTCCTGCACTGCTTCTTTTATCTCGACAGGGAACAGAATTGATGCTTGCATTGCCAAGTACTGTTTCCGGATCGACTCTCCATTAGCTACAGCCACCCGCATAGCGGCCATGTTCTCTGCCCCTTGTAAACTCCAGGCCATCGGACGGCTACTCAACCTGGCCGCCAGGATGTGGCTGACATGCCCTTCGGCACTACAGCCGATCCCGGGGTGCTTGACCCCATTTTCTATTCCGTCCCAGTTGCGCTCAATATACCCGATGGTCTCAACAATCCGTTTCCTTCTTGGCTTTTCGTCAGTACGCCATAATGCTTCATGAAGATGAGCCAGGACTGCCTCCTTGTTTAAGGATTTGATCCCCCGGTGAATCAACCTCTTAAGCTCGGGTGCATGCGCGGTAGCCGTTTGTATATATTTTTCTAAATGATACTTATCTAGGATAAAAATAGTTTGCGGCGGTAAGTATTGTAGTCCAGCCCGGATCCAAGAAGCTCCGTCTCCCAATAAATAGATCCTTTCAACCGTTGAAAGATCATAACGGGCTTCCAGGTAATCTAAAACCTCCCACCATAACTCTTCCGATTTTCCCCAGGGTTTCGTAAAATATTTCGCGTTTTTAAGACGACGACGCGAACCCTCCTCGCTTACCCCTTCGTGAACGTAGATGAGCAACGAGGGCTTTTTCCGCTTATGATCTCTAATTCTCACATGATCTTCATCGGCCTCTATGTACAATGCCCGCACATACCGTTTCTCTTGCGGTGGCAACGATTTCACAGGAGTAAACTTTTTAACAGTCAACGCTACTGTTTGCCTGCTTACTTTCAGTTCAGGATTATAGCTGCTTTCTTGCACCGTGGCCTCTTCGTAGGACATTTTACTGGATGCTTCCAGAAAGGCAGCTTTGAGATTGGGCCCTACTCGTGCATGAGGGGTAATCCCTATTTGTGCGTCTACCAAGTACGCATACTGCTTACTTTCTTTATGCTGGTAATAGCTCCGTTCATAGGTCAGTTGACCAAAAGGGGTCAATATCGCTTTCTGGTCTCTTCTCCGTACGACTTTCCAGTCTCGTTTGCGCTCTTCGCTTTCGTGAATCTTTTCCTCAAGAGTCTCCAAAACCAGTTGCACTAGAGCGCAACCTATACCGTCGAGCTTTTTTTTCAATTGTGCCTCAAAGGTTAGATAGTCAATCTCGCCTTCGAAAATTTTTGATATTTCGTTCACTACCGAAAGGATTTTTTCTTCTACTAAACGAATTAGATCCATGAGGAACCTCAGCCTCCTTTGGGGGGTATTCATTCATCGCTGAATGTGAGGTTCCTCTTCTTTTTTCCATAAGTTATTTCCTGCAAAGACCTACAGTAATTTTACACA
>JAZIHH010000004.1:0-21292 GCA_036678685.1 Bacillota bacterium | reverse complement strand
CTCCGAGATGAACCTGACAATACTCTGGTCATACCACCGAGCGTTAAAGTAATACAACCCGGTTTCCGGATCGTATTCCTTCCCCGTAAAACCATGCCATTCTTCGAAAGTGGAATCTTCAGACACGCCAAATCTCGTCCCAAAGGCTAGGTAATCGGCGTTCCACACTACCTCACCCGCTATATTTGTTACCACTTTAATTGAACCCAGGTGGTCCGTGTGCATGTAGTAGACCGCCGCCTCCGGGTCCCCAATTACTCCATCCACCCGGGCCAGGTATTTGCCCAGGGCGAATACGTAGGAACGTTGTTCCCCAGTGATGATGTTCTTTTCAAAGACCGGTTCTGTGCCTTCAAACACGTAATGCGTTGTCTCCCCGCGGGCTCTTCGTACCACCCGGAATCCTTCCGGGTCGTATCCGTACTCCGCAACAACCACCCCGTTCTTTTTCACCGCCGTCAACCGGTTCAAGAGATCGTATTCGTATTCCCAGTATTCAACTCCGTCCCCGGAAGTAACAAAACTCACCGTCTCCCCGCTGATCGTGAACGTGTTCCCCTTTTTCACCAGGTTACCTGCGGCGTCGTAGGCGTAGGCGTACTTGCCGTCGGTCTTCAGCCGGTCGGAGTTTTCGTAGTAACTGTAGGTGTAATAGAACGTCTGGACGAGCTGCAGCCGCAGCTCTGTCCGGTTCCCTACGGCGTCGTACTGGTACTCCTCCGTCCGCGAAGAGGCCTCCTGGTAAACCCGGAGCATCTTAGCCAGTTCGTTGAGGAACGTCGCCCGGTCCACCGGGTTAAAGTCCAGGTCCCGGTCGTCGAACTTCACATGGACCTTTAAGTAGCGGGCGGAGAGCGTTTCCTCAAGCGTAAGCGTGATCACCCCGTTCTCGTCCTGCACGTAGGTCCAGTTCTCTCTGGAGATTAGCGTGTAAGTGCTGTTGTCATTGGAGTAAAAAAGGTCCAGCGTTTCCGCACGTACCCGGTGGTTTTGGTGTTCTTTCCCCGGTACGAGCACGATCTTTTTCACTGCCGGAACTGTATAGCCGAAGTCAATCCCGATACTGGACGCGTTGTAATCAATCCCAACCACGGCGCCGGGGTCGGTGTAGAAGTTTAACCAGGAGCGGCCGAGGTAATCCCCGGTTTGTAGACCCATACTCCCCGGGGTCTTTTCCTCTTCCAGGAACCGGTCGGGGGTGTAGGCCCGGGTTAGCTGGTTTCTCGCGTCGTATTGATAGAGCCGGTCGTTGAGACGGATAATATTATTGTTTTCGTCATAAGCGTAGTCAAGTTTCAATATTTCTTCCGGTCCGGAAGTTACCAATTGAAGCAGCCGGCGGTTATTGTCATAGTTGAAAGCAGTGACGATGTTGTTGGAGAGGTTCAGGCTGCTGACGACACCGTCTGTTTCGTATGTGATGCCCTGGGGAGCGGTGAAACCTACCACTTCTTGCAGTTGGTTCAGGTTGTTGTAATTGTATGCAAGCCATGCTTGGGCATCCGGGTACTTAATCCCGGTGAGAAGCCCGGCCGGATCATAACGGTACTCTGTCCGGTAACTCGCCCCGTCAAAGTACCGGTCCACTGAATTTATTCTGTTCAAGGGATCCGGCTTGTACTGACCGGTTTCATCATAATTATACCGGATGGTATTATTGGAATCAACAACCAGTCTCCGGTTTCCCGCCGCATCGTATTGGTAACGGACTTCGTATTCGGAGTTGTCCGCTCCGGTTAAGTGTAACTTTTTCAGAAGGTGGTTGGCATAATATTCATATTGCCAAATGGTTCCCCGGGGGTCTTTTTTCCGCAGGAGATTCCCGGCGCCGTCATAACTAAAGAGGGTGGTAACGCCGGGGGGATCGGTCCGCTCTACCAACCGGTTTAACTCGTCATACCGGTTAACGGTTGTCAACCCGTTGGCCGCCACCATCACCACCATATTACCATTGGGGTCATAGCGGTATTCGGTCACGTTCCACAAAGGATCTCTTATGGTTGTTAACCAGCCCAGGCTGTTGTAGGTGTAACGGGTGATATTCCCCCGCCCGTCCGCGACCTCAGTCCGGTTCCCCAGGGCGTCATAGGAGAAACTTTCCCGGTTGCCGGCCGGGTAGATGACCCGGCGTAGCCGGCCCAGACTGTCGTACTCCCGTCGGGTGATGTTGTTCAGTGCATCTTTTTCTTCAATAAGGTTGCCTTTGGGGTCGTATTTGTACTCCAACTGGAGCCGGCCGAGGTTGTCGTAGACTCTTTCCACCCGGTTACGGGCATCGTACACATAAGTTGTCTGCACTTGGTTGGCGTCCCGTTCCATTATCTTGTTCCCGGCTGGATCATAGGCAAACTCAACAGAGGTACCGTCGGGAAATTCGGTTAAATAGAGCCGGTTCAGGTCGTCGTAATGATAGACTGTCGTAAAGGCGTCCCTGTTCTCACTCCCCCGCGGGTCGGTTTCATGGGTTTTGTTCCCCACTCTATCGTAACGATAACGGGTGACATTGCCTTCCGGGTCCTCTTCCCTCACCAGCCATCCCCTGGCCGAGTAGTCATACTTCCATTCCCCGTTGTTGGGATCAACGGTCTTTATCCGGTTCCCGGCCGGGTCATAATAGTGTTTGGTGACAATGACCTCTTTTTCACCGGTGAAAGGATCTGTGGCTTTGGCAATAGTCTTGAGCAAACGTCCCAATCGGTCGTATTCATACTCTATTTTGTACCCGTCCGGATCCACGGCATTCCCCAAGGCGCTGGTCTCCGCGGTCCGGTTGCCCATCTCATCATATTCAAAGGTTAAGGTGGGCCGGTGGTTAACCGGTTGTTCGCTGCCGGGCAAAACCGCCGGAACCTGCGGTAATTCTATCTTGGTTAGCAGGCTGCGGGCGTTAAAATACTGGTTGGTTACATGGCCAAGGGGATTTACCTGCCCGATTTTATTCCCCAACGCGTCATAAATAAACTGCCAGGTGTAGATTTCGGTGGTACCTTCGAAAGTGTTATATTGCTTCGCCTCAACCAGCCGGTTCGCCCAGTCGCTCCGTTCAATAACCCGGTCACCGTTTTCATCGATTATGGTCACGGTGTTGGTGGTATCGTCGTACTCCAAAGTAACGCATGGGTTGGTTATATCCGAAGCTGTGCGGGGATAAATCACTTTAGTTACCCGGCCCAGGCCGTCATACTCATAGCGGGTGGTGTAATCCTCCGGGTTATTCCCGGGCAGACTACCCCGCGGATCAATTACCTTTACGATCCGGCCCAGGGGGTCATATTCGTATTTGGTCCTAATCTCGTTATAATTATTGTTGGGATATTTTGTTATATCAAGGTATTTGACAATCTCCGTCAACTGTCCCAAACCGTCGAAAATAAATAAGGTCTCCCGTTCTTCCTCGTCCCAGTAAAGACAGGTGTTGTTATCATCGTCAAATTCGTATTCCCGGACTACCTCCCGCCCTTCTTCATCGGGAAGAATAACTTTAACAAGCCGGTTGAGTTTGTCGTACTCGTATTTGGTTTCGTAACCCCGGGGATCGATCTCCCACTCTTTCATCCCGGTTTGCCAATTATACCCGTAGTAGGTTTCAATCACCGTTGTATTGCCGTCGGCATCTTCGACGCCGTAAATCTCTTTTTTAGTCGGAAAAGCGTCTTTCTCATCGTAAAAAATCTTGGTCAGAAGTCCGTTGGGTTCGGTACGGGTCGCCAGGTTGCCGTTGTTGTGGTAAGTGAAAAGTGTGGTATAAATCTCTTCCCCGTCATTCTCTTCTATCCGTTCCGGTTTACCGAGATCATCGTTGTAGTAGTATGTGGTGGTGACAGTGGAATAATTTCCGATCAACGGATTATAATTTTTGACCTCTTTCGTCTTCACCAGATTTTTAATCCGGGCGTGGTTATGGTAGGTCATTTCTTCCACCAACTCCCGGCTGGTATCTCTCCGGTAGGTGAGATTCCCCCAATCGTCGTACTGGCTGATTATCCGGTAAATGACCTGCCCGCCCCGGTAATATGTTTCCTGGGTCACGGCACGGATTGGCAAGTCATATTCGTAAGTGACTTTTTCCACCTCAACGTTCCCGCCGTCAATCTTGGTTTTCCGTGTTACTAAAAGTACCCCCTCATAGTCTCTTTGAAAAGAAATAATGTTCATGTATAACCCTGATGTTGGAACACTCACCAATTTGTTGCCCTGAATGTGGAGAAACTCTTCTTCGATCGTTTTTCCGGCCGGGAACCATGCTTCGTTATGTATAAAACCCTCCTCGATCTTGCAGGCTGATATATAGCTGTTTTTTGGGAGGAAACTGTTTGAACTTCTAGGGCTTCCCACTTGTTCATTTAACTCATAAGTATACCTGGTGATTTTCCCTGCCACCGCATGTTCGGTAACAACAATCTTCTGCCCGGCGTACACGGCAGACCCACTCGTTGTAGTGGTATATTCATAGGTTACTCTAACTTTTTCCCCATTATGAGTTACCCGCTTTGTTTCTCGTGTGGTTGTTGTGGAACTCCAAGTTTCGGAAGCTTTTTGGTCATAAAGCGTATACGAATAACCGGAACTCTCGCCGGTGGGATAAGTGATATTTGTTAGTAAATCCACCGTATAGGTGGTAAGAGTATCGCTACTACCCGAACTGCTCCCTCTAATATCGTTGCTTTCACCTGTTTCACTAGTTGCTGTGCCTTCTACTCTTCTTGACACCCGGTATTTAAACCCCGTCTCCAAATTTGCAAAAGTCTCGTAGTTATAACCGGTTTTTCTCCCTTCCGGGTCCTGGGCCTCAATTAAATTGCCGTTCTCGTCATAAAAATACTCCAAAGAACGCTCGTCCACCTTGATTTTGGTAATTGCATTGTTTTGATAAGTAAATTCCACCCTGCGGCCCAGGGAGTCAATGATATAACTCAATTGCCTGCCGGAATAATTATAACTGATCTCATTTTTTCCACTGGGTGATATTTTCTTTTTAACCTTTCCGGCCGAATCAAACTCGTATTTGGTCCCGTCATTCATGGTCAGATAATACGGGCCGTTTTTGGTCGGTTGTTCCAAGGTAAAGTGTATACCCTTGTGGTAAACGAACTTCTTGTTTTTAAACTCAATCTTTATTGTCTGTCCCTCCGGCAGGCGGAGAAAACGTCCTTTATCCGTTTTTTCGATCCAGGGAATATTGAGCGCCCAACCGTTGCCGAAGGTATCAACCGGTGTTTTCCGGTAGCCTTTGTTATCCACTTCATTGTTGGCTTCGATAATCTTCTCCTGCTGGGCGAAGGTGGAATCATAGATTCTCATGATCACCAGGTCAAACCCGTCCCGTCCCGGCAGCACCAGATCCGTGGCACTGAGGGTAAGACCGCCGCCGGTGGTGGAGACCGATTCTATATTGTTTTGGAAATAAGACTGGTAGGGTGAGATTCCCATCTCGTAGTAAGATTCCAGGGAAGGAGAGACAAAATCCGAAGATCTAATCTGGTATTCGGAGAAATGACGAACGTACGCCGAAATGGTACCGGTCTCAAAATCGAAATAGGCAGGTTCGAGTTTTTCCCAATATCCCCCTTCTTCGTTATACCAGTAAATTCCCAGGAGTCCCAAGTTATAATCTTCTGGCAGTGCCAAATCCACATAGTTGAAACTCAGGGTCACCGGCTCGGCAAAATCTTCCTCTATCTCGTTTCCTGTCTCGTCCAACAAGGTAAAACTGTAGACCGGGCTTACCGGTTCGGCATAGGGATTTTCCGCAGTCTCCGCGGTAAACTCTTCAATTACCACCTGTCCGGGAGCAGACAGGGCGCCTTCCGGGATGGTGACTGTACAGATATCAAACTTGACGACTCCGCCGGTCTCCGGTACGGCTTTTTCCGTCATACCCGGTCGGGCGGTGACCGGAGCGGCAGGTTCACTGTAGTTGTGAGCCCGGTCTATGGCGTACAAGGTATATCTGTATTCCGTGCCGGGATGAACGTCGATGTCCACGTAACGGTTAATCTCCCGCTCTTCAAGGGAGAGGAAAAGCTCACGGTAGTTTTCTCCGGTAAAGGATGGCGTGCGTTCAATCCGGTAACCAATAATCTCATCCGATGGAACTTCCCATTCCAATGTGATCTTTTCGATTCCGGAAATGGCCTCAGCCCCTTCCGGCGCCGGCGGAGGGGTGGTATCAATATAAACTGTGACCGCGCCAGTGGTCTCGTTTCCGGCTCTGTCCACAGCCTTTACTTCTACATCGTACTCCCCGTCGGACAGAGGATCGGCAAACTGATAAGGACTGAATACCGGGGCAATCCACGGGCCGTAGTCGACCCGGACGGCGTAGTAGTCGATGCCGCTTTCTTCATCAGTGGTGGCAAAGGTGAATACCGGCCGGTTGTTGTTGGTCCAACCGTACGGCTCAACTTGGGGAGTGAAGGAGGCCGGAGGTACGGTATCGATAAAAACCTCCCGTATTAATTTGGTTTTGTTACCGGCCAGATCAAAGGCTTCGATGAGGATCTCCTGCCGGCCTTCGTCCAAAACAATACCGGCTCTAAACTCCCCGTCAAGCAATTCCGCGGGTTTGTTATTCACCAGGACACAAGCAGGCCATTCCTCGATCACCTGCCCGGTAACGAGCATTTCCGTGGTGTTCGTTATTTTCCCCTCTTCCGGGGTAATCCCTGTCAAGACCGGCGGCGTCCAGTCCGCCTGGACAGTTAACTCTACCGTCACCGGTTCACCCCGGTTGTCTTCGGCTTTCACGATGAACAGGTTTTCACCCTCGGCTAGGTTCAAAGGAGGTGATTGAAAACACCCGTTGTTAACTATAACCGGTTGGTCATTGATGGTTACAACTAAACCGTCCATTCCTTGAACAGTCCCGGTAATGACTACAGTTTCGGTTTTTAGATGACTTCCCGGTAAAGGCCAATCCACAGTCAATTTCACCGGCCGACCGTAGCGAACCACCCGCCGGTAAACGATACGGGAAAACTCTTTTTTATCATCTTCGAAAGTAATCTTAATCAAGTTAAATCCTTCCTGCAAATAAACATCGGCGGCGAAATAATTCCCGGTTACCGCCACCTGGCGACCATTCACGTAAACGTTATATTTCCCATTACGAATACTCCCGCTTACTTCGATCGTTTCCCGGTCAGTGTAGACGATCTCTTCCGGCAGGTTAAGCTCAAAATCGGCAAACTTCCCTAAAGAAACCTGGAGCTCCTGTACGGTAACCCTTCCCTGCCCGTCCCGGGCCATCACGGTTATCGTCCCGGTCGCCCAGGGTTTAAGTCCCAAGTGTGCCAGTTTGACGGAGAAGTAATGTCCGTTCTTTGTTACGGTTTTTCCGTTCACCGTTATTTCTGCCGCCGGGTTGTCAACAAACCCGATCAGGTTTTTATTCGCCCATCCCGGCAGGTCAATTTCTTCCTTGTCCTTTGGCCAAAGAATTTTTACCTCCGGAGCCCGGTCGGTCACGCTGCTGCCAAATACCTGGACTTCAGATAAGGAATTAAACCCATTGTTGATCAGTCTTAGCTTTTGGGTAAGCACCCCTCCATTGTAGATAATACAGCCGGGCAACGACTCAACAGGAGTTAATTCCCGCCAACTGTTCTCGACCCAGGCATACAAAGGCGCGTAGAAACTGTTTTCTGCATGAACAATCACCTTCTCCAACAGAGTTTTTTCTTGTAAAGAAATATTTTCTTCGCTTCTGCCGGAGACTGGTGTTAATAACAACCTGTCATTTAATTTTCCTCCGGGAAAACTTTGTTCCCCGTCTTTCTTTCTTACGGCTAGCAGCAGGGAAGTAATTTCCGCCGGCGAAGACTGGGGGAGAATACGTAGGTAATTAATTTCCTGCAGGATTTCAGCAGGCAGGATTTTACTGTAGATCACTTGATCTCTGAGTTCAGTGTTGGAAAACAATTCAAATAATTCACCGTTGATCTCTACTTTTACCGGCCCGCCGGTCCCGCCGCGCAGGGACATCTCCAAACAGTAAACCGGCGTAAGGCTCACTGCCGGGACCAAAGCCGGACTTGCCGGTTCCCGTCCCCAAACCAGTTTATCGTTTTTATACACTGTATAACAAGGGTTTTCCAGAAAATGACCGGCTTCAGCCATATAACTATAATCATTTTCTTGATTGTAGTTCGACCAGTCGGCAGTATTAATACCTAATTGGATTTCGGCGACGTTGCCGGGAGACAAGTAACCGGCTCCTTTGGTAAATCCCAATTCCAGGTAGTAGTCGGCTTCCGGAGTAATATTTTCCACGGCGACAAACCGGGCGGTAACGTGTTGCCGGCCTATCGTTGCCCAATAAATATTAGCCACCTGTGGTTTGTAAGGTTCATTGGTATACCAGTAGCGAAGCTTGATTGTGGACAGGTCCACCGGCGAAGAGCCGGTATTGACCAGCCGGACGCTGTGCTGAAGAGAGTTGGTGACCGGCGCGGGGTTGGTACATTTGTAAAGCGCCTGAAGATCTCCGCCCTCTCCAGTATAGTTCCCACCGTTTCCTTGTAAAACTACCGGCGACTGCAGGCTGGATACCGGCGCCGCGGCGCCTGAAGGTTCAACGCCCCAGGCCAGGCCGCCGTCAATATACCCGGTGTAGTTCTTGTTTTCTATAAAATCATGGGCCAGGCTGTCAAAGCTGTAGTCATTTTCTTGACGGTAGTCCTTCCAGTTGGCGGTATTAAAACCAAGCTGGATTTCGACGGTACTGCCCGGACCCAGAATACCTGCTTGTTTCTTAAAACCCAGTTCAAGATAGTTATCAGCACCGGGGAAGTCTGCCGTCTTAAATTCAGCTGTGACATATTGCCCTCCGATATCAGCCCAGTATATATGGGCCTGCTGGGCGCCCGGCGGCTCTTTAGTGTACCAGTACCGCAATTTGACCGTTGACAGGTCAATGGGGAGTTGTCCGGTATTGACTACCCGGAGGTGATGTTGGACAGTGTTGGTGACCGGTGCGGGGTTGGTACATTTATATAACACCTTGATCGAGCTTTCCGGAATGAACGGAGCCGGATCATCATCTCCCGGTACTAATCCCGGTACTAAAGGGAAAACGAAATTTAACGGGCGTTCGAGGATTTGGGGAGAGAAACCTTGGGGCAAATAAAGTTCATCGCCGGAATAACCGCCCTTCCCCCAAAACTCTATTTCCCCGAGTCCACCCAGTTTCCCGGCGCCGGATATTATCAATCGTACTTGCCGGGTGCGGATATTTTGGTCATCCAAGGGTAGACGATACCAACCTTCCCCGGGGGGAGCCATAATCGACGCAAACTCCCGCCAAGCATCGCCTTCCCTGGCCTCCAGCTGGAAATTGCCTTTCGTTTCCCCGGTAAAATAGATATTTACATTCGTCAGGTTATGTTCATGGGCGAGTTCAAATAGGAGTTCACTCCGTATGGTACCGTCTACAGTTTGCCATATGGTATAGGTGTTTCCGTCGGTCAAATGTTCCACCGGATAGAAAGGAGAAGTATTGTCCGAAAGCGCGGTCACCTGTGGAGTAAGCAAGTAGCGAATGGTATCCGTTGACCGGCCGCGAATCTTAACGCTATTTAAACGACTGTTTCCCCTGTCGCCATAGAGGCGCAGCCTTAGTTTCTTGGTTACTACCCGGTCATAGGAGAGATCAAGCAAGCCGTCCGGAGGAATGGTCTTAAGGTTGGCTCCTAGAAAAGGCAGCCATTGGTCTCCTTTTTGGTATTCAACAACCAGCCGGGCGCCGTCAACCAACATGCCGCCAATTTCCAACCCGTAAATTAGGGCTTCTTCCTCCAGGGAGAATTCGACCCAGCCCTGTCCGGCCCCGGAAACCAGTCCCCAGTAACTGCCGGGATCATCATCGAGCAGATTGATCCCCGGAGTCAGGCTGCTGGTATGATGACAATTTCTTACCTCGTGAATTGGCAGGTATAAGTCCTCCTGGGTAGCTGCCGCAACAGCGACTGTGAAAACTTTTATCAATACAAACCCTAATATCCAGGATATACAGGCAATTTTCTTCATCGCGCTTTCCCCCTTCTCCTTGGCTCCCGGTCATTGCCGCCGGTTACCTTCGTTTTCTTCCAACGCGTTTAGTTGTTCCATGGTAAGATCGGTCAGGGTTTCATGATAATAATCATACCCGTTTCCGTTGAAGACACAGTTTATCACCACCGGCCGCCCGCCCTGGTCCTCCTTGATTCCGTACAAAGTGTTTTGACTAAACGTTGTGTTTTTTATTAACGGCCGGCTGTTAAAAACATGAACACCGGTGTTGTTGTTTTGGAAGACGCAATTCACAACTGTGACATCCGCTGCGGCAGCCACTTGTCATAGAGTAACATTTTTTGCCCGCATGAAGCCCTAGTATAACTTCCGGTTGAGTTTAAGTATATTAGTTTTCATTATTTAATTCCCCCAATTCCACTGGTGAGAGAATCGTTAATTCACTGTCATAATAGTCACCAGCCAAGTTGTTAAAGAAATAATTACCGGTTAAAACGGGTGTACAATCCCCATCTTCTTTAATCCCATATAGTTCATTATTAATAATTCGACAATTCACAATCGTGGGTGAAGCATTATATAGATGCAGACCAACGGTATTCTCTGTTAATTCGACCGCCTCAAGGTAAGGAACACTTCCAACAACAATTATGCCACGCTCCGCCCGTTTAATCAGAGTATTAATAAGCAGGGCTTCCGCACCAGGGTCGATCCGCAGCCCATACCATTTCATTTGGGCGGAGTAGTTGGGATCGATGGTCAACAACACTTCTTCGTTTTTAAGCCCAAGCACCTCTAAACTGCCTTCAATCCACAAAGCTTTTCCAGGTGGAATTTCCACGATAGTTCCAGGTTCTATAGTCAGCCTAATTCCGGACGGAACGATTACCGTATCCCATACCTTAATTCTTCCGGACCAAGTTTCATCCAAGGCCAGATTTCCAGCAAAGGTATTTGTCACCGTCACAATAATGGTGTCAGACCCCACACCGCCATCATTATCGATACAAGTTAGCTTTAGTTCGTATTCGCCAATTTCGGAATAAATGTGATTCGGTTCCACTTCCGTCGAAGTGTGGCCATCACCAAAATCCCAGTGGTAAGCGGTAATTTCCCCATCCGTATCTTCTACCAAGGGTGACATTGCCAGTTCTTTTCCCTTGAAAATGGAACGATCCATACCAAGATTGACTTTTGGTTTCGCATTAATCCGGATTGGTTGTTTGACAGTTAGCCCTTGATTTTCCGCCAAGTCGGTAGCCGTCAATACCAACCAGTAACTTGCCGGCTCCTGATCGCTCTGAGCAAAGTTGTATTCTTGGGAAAGTGAGGAATCCTTAACGACAACTACTCCCCCAGAAATCAACTCTGGTTCGTCGCCAGGAATTAGTTTGTAAAGAGCCTGATTAACTTCGGCCGGTTCGCTTACTGTCCATAATACCTTGGCTACACCGTCATTGGTAACAATCTCCCCAGGATATTCCAAGGTAATGACAGGACAGACAGTATCGACAATTAACTCCCGGAAAATAGACGGCGACCATAAGCCAAGACGGTTTCTAACTTGTAAAACCAAGTAATAGCTGGCTTCTTCGATGATTAGGCCTTCTTCTACCGGAAGCAAAACATTACATTCATTATCTGTTGTCTCGAAAACTGTTGAGCTATTCCAGTCCAAATCTTCCAACTGCGTAACAAATTGATACCTATATCCCGAAATGCCAGTTTCCAGATCTTCGGCCTTCCAGTACAGGTTTATTTTTTTCGTTGCATTGATATAATCCTCACAAGTAAAATCAGTGATTTGCGGTGGAGTTAGGTCAGCTATGACTCCTTGATCACTGACCAGTGGCGACCAAAGCCTTGTCCCGTTACGGGCTTGAAATGTCACATAATAGCAAGTGTTATGTTCAAGCTCCAGATCAAGGTACTCTTCATAATTTTGCGATGTAGTTTTTCTTAAAAGCCAACCTTTAGTAATCTCTGTTCCACCACGGGTCGTGCCCACCGCAAACTTATAAGCTGTAATCCCGGAATGAACATCGGAAGCCTGCAGATGAATTTTAAAGCGGTTCGTGGTGTATGGATCAGGATGTAAAATCCGGAGATCTTCCACCGCCGGAGGAGAGCCATCGACTTTAATTCCATTGGTTATGCCCGCCTTTTGTGGCGGCGTCTCAATCCCGGCTTTATTAACTCCTCTAATCGAGACATAATAGGTTTCACCGTCTTCAAATTTCTCCCATCCCAAATCCTCCGGGGTGATAACCGCTTGTTTCTCTTTTACATCTTTAACCTTGAGCCAATGTTGTTGATCAGTACTTAACTCGATCCGGTAGTAATTTATTGGTGCGTAACCGGTTTGACGGCAATCCCACGCAACAATGATCTGGTCATTAAAGGTTGTGTACTCGCCAAAATCATCAACATTAATTATTTCCGGATAACCATCGATAATCATCAAGCCATCGCTGCGGCCTTCCATTGAAACGAGCCCGGCCTTATTAATCGCCTGTACAGTAAAGAAATATATTTCTCCCGGTTCTAATGGTAGAGGCTCGGTAATAATCTCACTTGTTTCAACCTTTCGCCCGTTAATCAATAAGAACGGTTCAGACAGTGTACCTAAACTGTATTGATAATGGTCAATATCAGACTCATCATCGGAAGCAGTAAAGATAGCGCGTAAGGCGGTATATCCTGAAGGATCGATCAGAAGGTAATCACCTTCGTCCGAAATTTTAGGAGGGCTAGGTGCTGTAGTATCTATCAGGATGCCATCACTGTAGCCGATACTTGATAATCCCGCTCCGTTGATCGCTTTCACCGCCAAGTAATACCAGACACCTTCCTGTAAACCCTCGGTAAGGGTGATGGCTGTTTCTGTTCCAAGCGATTGCCATTCGGTGGTCGCTGTCACTTCTCTCGTTGTCAACAGGGCGATTTGGTATTCCGCATTTCCGGACTCAGGGTCAACAGTAGTCCATTTCCAATTGAAGTTTAAATGAATCGGTTTTTCACTGGTATAACGTCCGTCATCAAGTACTGTGGGAGTAGGCGGTGGTGTATTATCAACTCTAAAGCCGTTACTGGAAACTTCGCGGATCAGGCCGGCGCCATTTGTTACCCGCAATGTGACATAGTAGGTATATTCTTCGGATAAAGCAAGACCTTGAATACTCCCTGCTCCACTGTGATCCAGGTTAATCCAGCCTTTCGTAACTTCATCTCCACCAGGGGTTGTGCCTATCTGCACTTGATAACCGCTTATTCCCGATTCCGGATCGGTTGCCCCCCACCGAAGAGAGAGTTGGTCGGAAGTACAGTAGGTTCCGTCGTCGATGTATATCTCCTCGGGAGAAGTAATATCGACAATTATCCCATCAGTCATTCCGGCAACTGATGTGTTACCATCTGCGTAAACCCCACGAACGGCAATATAGTATTCTTTACCGTTTTCGAGGTTAAGATTTGTAAGCAGATGACTGTACCTTTCTCCCTTCTTTTCCGCACCAATCCGTTGCCAATCAATTATAGTTACCGGTTGCCCTTGGGAGAATGATAATACCCGACAGTCAAAGCCGGTAACTTCCTTCGTTTCGTCATCAAAAGTCCAGGAAAAATGGAGTTCCTTATTGGCTGCCGTATATTGTCCATCATCCCAAACCTCTGGTCTTACCGCCAGATTCGGATCGATTTTAACCGGATTACCGGCCTTCTCGGCTAACAAACCGGCGGCATTTTCCACCCGTAGAGTTATGTAGTAAATTCCGGTGGATAAATTTTCTTCGATCCTTATTTGCTGTTGTTTATTTAAGTTATCAAGAGTTACCCAGCCTTCAGTCTCGGGATATAAGTTCATAGAAACATCGTTTTGCCCGGGTCTACTCCCAATTGAATATTGAATCCTTTCCAGTTCAATCTCATCTTCGATCACCAAGGAAACCGGAATCAAGGACCCAGGCCGGATTTGGTAAATTTGATTTGCCCCGGTAATCTCCAGTTTGCTACCGGCAATCAGTTCTTTAATTTCCGGCGGAGACTGGTCAATGATTAATGGCCCCGAATAGTTCGTACTCACTTGATCCAATTTATCTGTCGCCCTGACCGCAAGATAATATACTTGTCCATTAGTGGGGATAAAGCTGGTCTTAAGTTCTTCAAGACTGTTAAACCAGGTGACATTCTCTTCTAAAGGAAGATTGTCAAGGAGCGCGTAATGAACCGCCTTAATTCCGCTTCCCCCTTGATCATTAACATCAACCTGAAGTTGTAGCTCAGCAAAGGAACTTAAATAACTTTTGTTCTGGCGAATCCGCACCGGTTCGATCGAAATTTCCCCAATTTTCGGCGGTTTTGAGTCAATCGTCACGCCTGGACTAACATGAAGTCCCGTGCTTAATCCTACAGTATTAACAGCCTCTACGACAAAGTGATAGGTCATATTCTCTTCCAACCAATCCGCCTCCGCCACCTGGGCAAATTGTTTTCTATGCCGGGGGAAATATTCATCGATCACTTTGAAACGCTCGAACGGTAGGGTTTCCAGGAAATTTACTTCTTCCGGGGTTACAATGGCATACCGGAAATAGTCAATATTGGTGTAATCCTCTTCCAGTTCCCATTGGGCGGTTATACTATTGGCATTCGTTGTATACAAACGGCCATCTACTTCCTGTCCAAGTACCTTTAAGTTTGATAAAACCGGTGGCGATGAATCTAGATGGCAAATTACAGTTTTGGTCTGTTCATTTCCGGCTTCATCCCGCGCAATTACATGAAGATTGTTTCTTCCGTCCGGTCCTTCTGAAATTGTGAACTGTTGTTCCTTGCTTCCCCGCGCAAACTCAAGAACTTGAATTTGCCTGTCTTCCATTGGTACGTCCTCTTGATTCCAATAATAGGCGATGTATTGCAAGCCACTTATTTCATCACGAATGGTAAAGTCCAGTTTTAAACTGGAAACATAATTGGAAGAATCCTCCGGAAAAATATGAATCACCGGCTTATCCAAATCGACAGTAAAAGGTATTTCTTCACTAAAGATGTAAACAGGATTCATGTTTTCATCAAACATATAACCATCCGTTACCCCGACCTGCCAGGAAAAAGTTGCTCCGTTGTGTTCTTCATTAATTAGATCGCTGGAAATAATATAAGATAAACCAGCGAAATCATCGGGATTGTTCGGCCCGACTCTCTCCAATAAAAGATTACCCTGATTGTCTTTTAATGAAAAACAATACTTTAGATGATCACCATCGGAATCAATTGCACCGGTAGTGCGTAAGACTACTGGTATTGTATTGGCATAACTAAAGGCAATGACCTGCGGGACGGATGGTTCCTGGTTAGGGACAACAAAAGCATACTTTTCCGGTTCGAAGTTAGACTCTACTTCGCCCCTTTCGTTTCGGGTAAAAACTGAATAATAGTATTTAGAATGGGGTAATAAGTTTTGGTCGATAAAACTTAAAATAGTTGCGGAATACCATTCGCTATCGGTTTGCTCAACCAGTTTTTCTACCCCGTTACTGTCCGTTTCGACTTTCCATCTTCGAATCATATACTCGGCAGCCTTAACCGGTTTAAGCTCGAGTTCGGCTCTGTACGCTGTATAATTCGGGGCTGAATGAAAAGTAATATTTTTGATTTCGCCTCTTTCCGCTAAAGAATAGCCCACCCCCGTTAAAGACGAGGTGCTGTAGTTTCCGGCGTAATCAAGGGATTTTATGGTAATGTGCACTTTTTCATTATCATCTAAATTCGACAAAACATAAACAGGTGATGTTGATTGTTCAACCATTTGTTCTTCGGAAATGTATTCGATATTTCCCTGACTATCCACCCGTTCCCGGGTATAGCAGAGTAAATAGCCACGTACTTCACTCCTGGCTTCATTTACTCCGGCATCCTGTGCCGGATCCCATTCTATTCGCAGTTGGTTACGGCCACCCGTCAATCGTAGATTTACTGGAACATGAGGCGGTGTATAATCATAAATTATTGTTTCTCTTGAACTGCCTATATTCCCCGCTTCATCGGTAGCGGTAATAGAAATATTTTTTCTTCCTTCTCCCTCACTTAATTTGATTATAATGTCGGTAAATGGAGGATTATTACTCAGGTATAGTAATCTGTCTTCTTCCATAACCCGTATTTCTTTCGTGTCCGGACTAACAGTAATCAGTCTCACCATCACTTCCTGTAAATTTGTGGCAATTAATTCCTCTTCACCTTTGAGATCAAAGATTTTAAAACTAATCACCGGGGAAGTGGTATCTCTTTCAAAACTATACCTTTTTGAACAAACCGTGCCGTATCCATCATTTACCTCGACAAACCATTGGTATGTTCCTTCTTCAGTAAGATTGGCGGTAACAAAAATTACTTCTGTACCCGGTTGACTGTTACCCTGACCAACAAAGATGAATTCATTTTCCTCATACGTACCGTTATTATTGTTGTCATATCCTAAATAAAAGGAGTAAAGCAACGGATCGCCATCAGGATCGATAAATGGCCGGATATTGAGCATGATTTCGTCTTCGTTTAATTTTTTACCGTCAAGCGGGCTAATGATTCCTTGTTCAATAGGTTCTATGTTTTCGATAATAAGATCATAAGGGATGGATGCGGTATTCCAATCCGCCTCTTTGGGTGAGGAGTTTTTGGTTTCTATGATATACCGGTAAGAACCATGGGGTAAAATTTGGGAAGAATAATCGTCATAAATAACACTTTCACCCGCATCGGTTATGACGAAACCTTTATCCCCGAGATCTTTTATTGCAAAAACAGACCCGGCCGGCAGTGATAATTTAAACCACTCGGAAACCGCTTCTTCAATATACTCGACTTGACCGTTGTCAATACTTTGCCTTTTACGTTTATAACGGTATTGATCGGCGCCCTCTCCTAAAGATTCCATTTCTAAGCTTACATAATGCCGTCCAGTTTCTTGGTCCCAACCACTTGTATG
Organism: Bacillota bacterium; assembly: GCA_036678685.1. Lineage (GTDB taxonomy): Bacteria > Bacillota > UBA4882 > UBA10575 > UBA10575 > JAZIHH01. Next base: position 4,302 of record JAZIHH010000004.1, on the reverse strand, counting down.
GGTTACTATTTTTGCCACAGCAGGAGCGGTTACCACTCGCCCAGGGCTCCAGGCGGAATAATTTCCGGCAAGATCTTTAGCTCTAACCCTATATTGTATTTCCTGATTCGGGTGAATAGAAATTTTTTCGTCAGAGTCTATTTCTGTTAAATCATGTAATGGAAACGAAGAAATGGAACCATTAATTATTTTCGTATCTGAAATTGGTATCTGGTTACCATCCTGGCTTTCTTGATAAACTTCGAGCTCATAACTGTCAATGATCTGATTGTCATCAGTTGAGGATGCCTAATTAACAGTTATTCGATCGGTAGTCACATCGGATTCGGATAATAAAACAGGAGGGGTTGGAGGCTGCGTATCTATGACAAATTGATACGCCGGGGATGGTTGCCAATTGCTTTGGTTATCTGCAATGTCGGACGCTAAAATTTGCAACTCATATTTTCCGTCCTTTAACTCAGCAGGAAGAGAACTTAAAAAACCTCTCTTTAACTCAATTTCGTTATGAAATGTGATATTCAAAGGATTTGACCCACCATCCACATCAACTCTCTGCTTGTCCTTTAATAATCTTATTTCATAATGTTTAAAACCGCTTGCCGGGATGTAATGACCTTCCCGGAAATACTCAACATCTGCAAAATCGGTCCAACTTAATATAGGTGAAGTATCGTTAGTATAAAACATATTGTTATGATCATTTATTTTACCATCTGAATTGAAGGTGATTGTAAAAGATCCCTCTGGCACTGGCGCTAATTCATCTTTAAGCCATTTTGGTGCAGGAGAAATTGTACCGGAGTTATTTCCATAACCCATTTTAATTAATGGTACATTATTCGTCTTACCGGTAGAGGTGATTTCCCCTGTATTTTCAAAATACACACCGGTTAAATCAATAACGCCGGCGACTCCCGGAGAACCATGAGAACCATCAGAGGCTCCAGCTCTTCCGGATCCTCTTTCTCCCCGCGCACCACCATTTGCCCTGATCGTTCCGTTGTTTTTAAATGAACCAGTCCTAGCAGTTAGAATAATTTCTCCTCCTTGACCGCCGTTACCGCCATTACCTCCTCTACCCCCTTTGCCAATGGTGCCACCATCCCCGCCGTTACCACCGCGACCACCGTTTCCTCCTGTAGCAAGTAGTTGCCCATTGGTATTAACCAGGATTTCTTGGGCGGTAATGTTAATGTTACCTCCCTTTCCCCCGGAACCCCCGGTACCACCTTTACCAATTGGATCTGTCCAAAAATCATCATCATCGTGTCCATTGCCGCCCCTTCCTCCGTTACCACCTGTAGTATCGATTACCCCGTTAAACAACAAATTGTTATTGATGTTAAATGTAATATTTTTTCCTGGTTGTCCATTTCCGCCATCCTCGCCGTTCCATCCGGAACCGCCGCTATAAGCGCCATTCTTTCCGTTTACTCCCTTTAATTTTATACTGCCGTTGATGATTGCATCCCCATGAATATTAAATATAATATTTATCTGATTTTTTTCTTGGTTAGAATGATAGGTTACTTCACCACCCGCATCAATTTGTAAATAATTAACATTAATAGTAATTTGGGACGAATCTATAATTAATTTTCCTCCATTATGAATGATAATTTTGTCGTAATGTATACTAGTACCACTAATTGTAACATCAGATGTAATTTCTAAGTCCGAAACAGCTTCAATTGGATTAAGATATTGAAAAATAATCAAGATAACGATTAGAAAAGATAAGACAAGCTTTTTTAATTTGTGCATCTTTTCCACCCCGCCTTTTAACCTAATGACTTAAAACCAGACACCAGACCAATCTAGAGATCCCACGTTAATAAGACCAGGCGAAACCATCTCTTTGCTGTCACCATAACGTTCCATTATGCATATGCTAGTTTTTTCATCATAATATATTACAAAAGCTATTTTTTTGCCGTCGGGTGACCAGGTTGGAAATGCTTCATTGGAACTGCTTTCTTTTAATAAATTTACAATTTCACCATCAATTAAAGAAAAGACGTAAATATCAAAGTTATCTTCACGATCGGAATTAAAAGCAATTTCACTACCATCAGGAGCCCATGCTAAACTGAGTGCTTCGATAGCGGCTTTATTTCTAGTGAGAGTTGTAAGATGTCTTTCTTCACTCCCATCCGAGTTCATGATAAATAAATCAAAGGAACCGTTTACCTCCCGAACAAAAGCGATTAGTTCCCCAGTGGGAGACCATTCCGGGAAACCGTTAAATTGCCCATTGCTCGTAAGACATATCTTACCTGTTCCATCTGAATTAATCACATATATATCATATTTTGAAAATTCCTGAGCTTGACTAGCCATGTAAGCAATCTTATTTCCATCAGGTGACCAGCTTGGATAAGCTTCTGCATATTCGAACGTATTGGTAAGATTAACTTTGTTTTCTCCATCTGCGTCCATTATATAAAGATCGTTTGTTGCACTATCAACATATACAATGTGTTTGCCATCAGGCGACCATTTAGGAGAAAAATAATTAACTTTATCGTTAGTCAATTTATTTAATCCTGTGCCATCAGGATACATTACATAGATATTGCTATTTTTATCATCCCAGGAAGTGAAGATGAATTTACTGTTCTTTTCGTTGCCTACTAAATCTTCCCCAACAATATTTGTTTGTAAACGCGTATTTCGGTCAATTCGATCACCTAATACGCTTCATGCCGATCGCGCGATACGCTTGAATCCGATCACTGATTACGGTTTAATCCGATCGCGCAATTCGGTTCATGGCGATCACTTATGAGTCCAATTATGGTTTACACTGAAGGGGTATCCCCCATCTTGATTGTAATCAGTCGCTCTGGTTGTTGTTAAATTCGGTCTCAGTGTCTAGAACCCTTTTAATCTTCCTCATCGATTCACCTCGCAGCACAACTTTGTAGGCATTGTGGATGATCCTGTCTAGAATCGCATCGGCAACAGTGGAGTCTCCAAGACACTGATGCCAATGCTCTATGGGTAGTTGGCTGGCTACCAGTGTTGAATGGTACTGCGCACGGTCCTCAAGCACTTCCAAGAGATCGCGGGATTCCGCCGGAAGTAGATTGGCCAGGCCCCAATCATCGAGAATTAGTAGTTGCGCTTTCCTGACCGTTTTTAGAAGCTCGAAGTACTGCCCATCACCCTGGGCAATGGCAAGCTCACGGAGAAGTGTCGGAATGCGGTAATATTTGACCGATAGCCCCTCTCGACAGGCTGCGTTGCCCAGGGCACAGGCAAGAAAGGTTTTGCCAACACCTGTTGGACCAATGATAAGGACGTTGTAACCTTTGCGGATCCAGTCGCAACGCAGCAACTCTTGAAAAAGCCGGCGCTTAAGTCCACGAGGATGCTCGTAGTCGATATCTTCAGGCATAGCATCAATACGAAACCGGGCTTTTTTACGCAGGCGGGCAATACGGTTAGATTCCCGCAGAGTCCATTCATGGTCCACCATTAGGGCCAGGCGTTCTTCAAATGACAACTCGGAGATGCCTTCCGTCTGGGAATCTCTTAAGTATGCCTGAACCATGCCAGACAAGCGCATTTTGCGCATGCGCTCTAGTGTCTGTTCAGTACCCATCTTTCATCACCCCCTTTCTCCGCGTAGTAAGCAGCTCCCCGGATGTTTTCGTGTTCCGGTAGTGCAAGTTGTGGGGGGTGATCAACAGGAACTCTGTCTAAGCCCTTCTCAAGGATGGATTTGATACTGCGGTATGAATAGGCGCCATAGGTAATCGCTCTTTTGCAGGCATTGTTTACCCGCTTGGCAGAATACTTTTTGGCTAGCTGAATAAGACCCAAAACCGCACGGTATCCTTGTTCGGGGTGTTCGCACCGCTCAAACAGCCCATGGGCCCATTCTTCGGCATGTTTTCCCAACTTACCAGCCCGGGCCGCCATATCTTTCGGGCTCCGGTAAGCATACTTCTGATGGGAAGAGGGCATATGTTCCTTGATTGTTGAAAAGCGCTGGTAAGGGCCGCAGCGTTTGTGCCTGGCCACGAGCATTCCTTGATCGTAAGTGTGGCTCTAAGTTTCTGAGTGGCTTCTTCAGGAATTTGTCGACAGATTTTCCAACAAGCTTGTATGGGACGCTGTAAAGGCTCTTCTCAAACTCCACATGGTAGTCCATGTGAACCGTAGCTTTCTTCCATTGGCGCATTTCATACCGCTTCTCAGGTAGAGGCTTGAGTGCCGGTTTGTCGATTTCCAGGAACCATGAGGTTCTTGAACCATGCAGTTTCTGAAAAGGACGATTATTCAACGCTTCAA
>JAZIHH010000003.1:0-4486 GCA_036678685.1 Bacillota bacterium | reverse complement strand
CACTTATGGACTTATATTGCTTCTATCCTTTATTGCCTTTACGTAATTTACTGTCAAACAAGGCAATATTTCTACCGGTTATTATCGCTTTTTGTATAATTCTCTATTTTCTTCCCATTTTCCTCCTAATTTAATAACGTTTGGTGCCTTGTTTTATAGGATTTTAACGATGTTGACCACATAGTCCCCGGGAGGAAATTTTTTCTCGTCTTCGGTCTTCCAGACAATAAAAATATTCCGCCCTAGGGGCGGCTCTTCTCCACTTTTGACATATGTATACTCCACCTGCTGGTAGTCAAGGGCCAGTTTCAAGATCTGATAAACCTCGTCCGGCGGGCCGTAAAGAACGACTTTCCGGTAGCCCCGGCGCCAAGCCCGGGCGATTACCGACGCCATAACTTCCATTAAACCAGTAAGATGCGCATAGAGGTTTTTAAGGTGTTTATAAGTAAGGCTGGTCTTTTCCGCCACTCCTTTGGGGGTCAAAATATACCGCAGCGAACGGGCATTTAACTTCTCGATTTCCACCAAACCTTTTTTAATCATTCTTTGCAAAAGAAGATTTACCAGCCCCAGGGAAAGCCCGGTGTTTTTGGCGATTTTACGCTGGGTGATTTTGTTGTCTTGCTGGAGTTGCGTGATGATCAGGTATTCTTTATTCATCGGGTATATCCTTTCCTCGCCGGCAGGTGGTTGCGGTCCATAACCCGTTCATCAAATGAACATTATACCACTCATCTCTACGGCTGTCAATACTTTCTGCTCAGTGCAGCACTAATTTCCCCTCCCGGTCCAGCCGTGCGCAAATCCCGTAGTTTAATCCGGTCTTTTTTGAATCACCACAAGATCACTGATTCACTTCGCTCCTTGATCATAGACATAAAAAACAACCTCCTTTAGGCAGCCCGGCGATCATGGCTTGTTAAGCTTTAGACCCGTGGCTTTGCGTCCCCAATTTTCATTGGGTTTGCCCTTATCTATTCGGTTGCCAATACACTTATGTTATATTACAACCTCTATCGTAATTATATATCATTGTCTAATTTAGTTAATAAATTTTATCATATCATAATAATAATTTGAAAATTTAGCAATAATAACAGCCGGTAAAACTCAGGAAAAATGCTTGAATTGGGGCAAATAGTCCCGGTTGACCGCGAACATTTTATCCACCATCTCCTTGATCTCCGCCAGGCTTAACACGGCGGAGGTCAATGGGTCCAGACAGACGGCATGAAAGATTTTCCGCGGGTCCCCGGTCAACGCTCCTTCCACCGCCAGTTCTTCGGCGGTAGCATTGACATAGTTCAGGGCCGCCAAGTGTGCGGGTAAGGGTCCGACCCGGATGGGGTCCAGGCCCCGTTTGGAGGCGAGGACCGGGACTTCCACGCAACAGCCTTCCGGTAAGTTATCAATAAGGCCAAAGTTGCGGACATTGCCGTTGAATTCAAACATGGTACCGTCGCCGAAGATGGCGTTGAAGATATAGGCGGCATATTCTTTTCCCCGGACCAGGTTAACGGGCTCCTTTTCCAGCCAGGTTTTGGTCTCTTCTTTCCAGGTCTCTTCGGCCTTCAGGTACTCGTTGAGGATATAAGCGTAATGTCCGGGGTTCCACCCGGTGCCGTGGGTACAATATTTTTCAATTAAATCCGGCCGCTTGCGGAACCAGGGGTTATATTCCGAATTGTGCCCGCTGGATTCGGTTACGTAATAATCCAGGTGTAAAAACATTTCGTTGCGCACCTGTTCTTGATTGTAAATCTCCGGTTTTTTCACCGCCTCCCTGATTAGGGGGTACGCATCTTTTCCCTTCCATTTATACTCCAGATACCAGGCCTGGTGGTTAATGCCCGCGCACAAATAGGTGATCTCTTCCTCCGGCGCGCCGATCCACCCGGCGAGCATGGCGGCGGTCCCTTGCACACTGTGGCAAAGACCGGTCATTCTTATTTTGCTTTCCCCCTCTACGGCCCGGCAAAGCATGGCCATGGGGTTGGTGTAGTTCAAGAAAATCGCTTCCGGGCAGTAACGTTCGACATCTTTGGCGATCTCCAGCATCACAGGTATGGTCCTCAGCGCCCGGAAAATCCCGGCCGGCCCCCGGGTGTCCCCCACATTGATATCCACCCCGAATTGTTTAGGGATTTCAATATCATGCCGCCAGATCTGAACACCCCCGACCAGGATGGTACAGAGTACGCCGTCGGCATTCTTTAAGGCCTCCGCCCGGTCCTTGGTCGCCAAGACCCGGGCCGGATAACCGCCGGCGGCAATGATCTTCTCCACCGCCGCCTTGGCAAAACCCAGCCGTTCATCATCAATATCCATTAATGCTATGGTACTGTCGGCCAGGGCGGGAAAGGACAAGATGTCACGGACCAGTTCCCTGGTAAAACCCAGGCTTCCGGCGCCGATAAAAGCGATTTTTGCCACCGCAACCACTCTCCTTTGTTCTCTATGCTAATACCCCGTCTTAAGTACCGGTCTGTTCCTTATTGTACCTTTTTCCGGAAATGGAGTACATAGGGAAAAGGCAGAGAAATATGGTATAATGTAATAAAAAGAACCGGTAGGCAAGAAAGGAGACGGGGGCTGAACAATTTGTTCGACAACTATTTTCCCGCCTTGCGTCATACCGACCTGAATATGTATCAATGCGGATCACAAAAATGCCCCCCCGGCCATGGTTACGGACCGGCCGTGCGGGACCATTATCTCATTCACTTCATCCACAGCGGAAAGGGATTTTTCCAAATAAAAAACCGCACCTGGCACCTGGGCCCGGGAGACGGCTTTCTGATCTGCCCGGATCTTGTCACTTATTACGAAGCGGACCGGGAAAACCCCTGGTCTTATTCGTGGGTCGGTTTCCACGGCCTCAAGGCCGGTTACTACCTGGAGCAAGCCGGCCTTACCGCAGAGAACCCGGTTTTTCATTATGAAGACCGGGAATACCTCGGCAGTCTCTTTCACCGGATGCAACAGGCCATAAAGTATCCCAAAAGCCGGGATCTCCAACTCCTGGGCCTTTTGTACCTGTTCGTGGCGGCCTTGATCGAGGCCGGCCCCGGCGGCTCCGCTTTGCGCCCTCCCGGCGGTAAGCAGGTGTATGTCACCAAAGCCGTCACCTATATTGCTGGTAATTACTCCCAGAAAATCACCGTTGATGACATAGCCGGTTACATCGGCTTGAACCGCCGGTATTTTTCAGCCGTTTTCAAGGAAATTCTCGGGGTCTCCCCGCAGAGATACATCATGCAATTCCGGATGGATAAAGCCTGCGAACTGATGCAAAACGAAATCCTGTCCATCGGCGATATCGCGCGTTCCGTCGGGTATGACGATCCGCTCACCTTTTCCAAGGCGTTTAAGAAGTTAAAAGGCCTTTCTCCCCGGGCGTACCGTAAAAAACTGCACTAATCAACGTAAGGACGATACTACTTGTTGAATCCGTTCCCTATTGTCAGCGGCAAATTCGATCATGGCCTCCATGAATGTTTTGTGCATCTCAGCCCGCGTACTCAGAGATGGAACACGAGCGCCGCCCGGCATGCCTTTGCTTTCCACAATGTAGCTGACAGCAAAATGTTCCAAGGCAAAATAATTTCCCGCCAGGCGTTTATCCCCTGGTGTCCATGTTTCCATTCTGGGGGAAATTTTCTCACACGGATATTCTTTTGCTTCAATAATTGGATCGAGCTTGGTTTCGAAATCCTCGTGCAGTTTGCGGAGTTCTTCCGGAGAACTATCATCGTGGCCCGGGTAATAAGTTAAATCAAAATCCGAACGGTATGGGTAAGCTGTAAATTCATGCAAATCAATAAATATCTCCGGTTCATACTCTTGAAAAACACTAAAAACAGCCACCGTCTCCGGTTCTTGTTTTTTCAACCAATCCCTATTAATATTCTGGTCATTGGCATTATTTCTACTGTTATAATTCGTACCGTCCGGGTTAACCATGGGCACAAACAGTAAGGTGATTCCTGTCAGATCTAACTTTTTTTCTCCCGGTCGCGCGTAATCCTTTACCAAATCACTGATTAGGGAAAATATGGCGGTTGTCCCGGCGGGTTCATTACCGTGTTGTTGACTGATAACGAGGATCTCCAGGTTGTCTTTTGACCGTCTATCCCGGATCTTAAGCAGATACAATGGTTTGCCTTCCACCGATTCACCTATCTCCGATACTTCGATACTTAAAGAAACCAGGTTTAGGTTTTGGATTTTCTCGATCTCTTCCACCATATCTTCATACTTCATGGGCCCCGTAAAATCAAATTCGTAAACGGAGGATGCTTCCAGCATCTCCGCAGGCCGAGCCAAAACACCCACTACCAGAAGGAAAACAACTAAAAACCAGGTTTTGTTCTTCATGAGAAAATTACCTGCCTTTTTTGTGTAATTAAAATTAAACATCTGTTTACTTAAACATTAACATCAACTTTTTCCAATGTCAATGCTGATTGTGTCAAGTATAGTT
>JAZIHH010000002.1:0-3784 GCA_036678685.1 Bacillota bacterium | reverse complement strand
GCCTTCAATGTTTGGTATTTATGGCGCAGCCATTCCCGGAATTTTTCCTGACACAACTCGCAATGGCATTCCCCGCCGTACTCGTTGGACACATGCCACACCAGTAAAGCCGGGTGGTCTTTATACCGTTCGGCCAGTTTGGTGTTGATGGTCAGCACCTTTTCCCGGTAAACCGGCGAAGTATAGCAATGATTATGCCGGTTCCCGTGTAAAATCCGCCGCCGGTCGGCTTCAACCCGTAAAACCTCCGGATACTTTTGGGACAACCAGGCGGGCCGGGCGGCGCTGGGGGTCGCCAGAATCGCATAGATCCCGTTCTCCGCCAGCTGATCCATGATCCGGTCCAACCATGCAAACTCAAACCGCCCTTCCTCCGGCTCCAGTGCCGCCCAGGCAAAGATCCCCACCGACACCGCATTACAATTGGCCAGATTCATCAGGCGGAGATCCTCCGCCAGAATCTCCCGGGTAATCCAGCCATTGGTCGGGATTATAGTCGGCACCATGGATAAAACGGGTCAGTTTGGGGTTGAGCGGTTGATATTTCTTCATCCGCCTTCAACTCCTCCTTTGCTTGATTCAAATAGGCGTTAATCCACGCACGAAACGGTTTTACGCCGAACCGGCCGGCGCCGTTGAAGCTCGTTTGATGAGTTTAACCGGGAAATGGATAAAATGTTCCGTCTCTTGGAGCTGCTCACCATGGATCATCTTCAGCAGAAGTGCAGCGGCGGGCCTGCCCATCTCCTTCTTGGGCACATCAATCGTGGTAATCTCCGGGTTATAATACCTGGACACCGTATTGTCGATCCCGCACACCGAGAACTCCGCCGGGACCTTTTTGCCCGCTTTCACCAGGAACTGGGTTAACCCGAGGGCCACTTCGTCATTGAAGCAAACAATCCCGGTCGGTTGATCCGCCAAACCCAAGAGCTTTTTTCCCGCCGCCACGCCATGTGCAAAAGTATAACTGGGGGCCAAGACATAGTCCTCGGCCAACGGATAACCTGCTTCCTGTAAGCCTTGACAATAGCCGGCAAACCTTTCTTCGTCTTTCCGCCCGATAAACGCGATCTTCTGATGACCCAATGCAATCAGGTGTCGCGTCAGTTGGTACGCGCCGTCTTTCAAATCGGATTTGACCACCGGAATCACTTGCGTATCTTCGTTCAAACGGTCCACATAAACAACAGGGATGTAATTACGGGCGAGCTCCATGATGAGCTCATTGTTGACATCGGTCAAACACGCAAAAATTGCCCCATCCACCAGACCACTCATAAAGGTGTTGACGTATTTACTTTCCAGCTCGGGATTGTTGTCGGTTCCGCAAAGAATGATGCTGTAGTCCGAGTCCTTGATGCAATCATTGATTGCCTGCGCCATTTCGGCAAAGAAGGGGTTGTCGATCTCCGGAATGACCAAACCAATAATCTGGGTCGCTTTCTTCACCAAAGCTTTCGCCCGTGCATTTGGAATATAGTTTAAGGCCTTGGCCACCTGTTGGACCCGTTTTCTGGTTTCCCGGCTCACTTTTTTGTCGTTATTCAACGCCAGTGAAACCGTTGCCGGCGATACCCCCGCCGCTTTGGCCACATCTTTGATCGTAACCATCATCCGTTCCTTTCTTTGCAATAATTGGAAAGAAGTAATAAGCCTTTTTTATGACCGAAAGAATGTATTTATGCTGGGAATGCAAACCACTACGGCCATAAATATTAATTATTAATTTGATTTAAAACGTTTTTATTCAGGCATCAAAAAAAATTGCTTATCGGTTCGCCACCTTACCGGATTCAATACCTATTTCATATTGTATTTAAAACGTTTTAAATAAATGGTAACATGGTTTCCTTCTTTTGTCAAGTCTCCGTCCGCCGCATGGGTAGTTATTCTGTGTAATGTCCGGTTGAATCTTCACCGGGATAGATAATAAACCCAATCCGGCAGCAAATTCCCATAAAGAAAGGTGCGGCCCGGATGACAATCCCGGCCGCACCGGCACGAAAACCATCCCGCTGCCGCTCGCCGGCAACGGCTGTTTTTGCTGTAAAACCGTCCGGAAAACGACTGTTACGCAACCCGGCAAACAGCCTTATGGTATGTAAAGCTTAACCGCCGGCCCCGGAACCGGCAAACCGGGCCGCCGTCCCCAGTTCGGCTTCGATCTTTAACAACCGGTTGTATTTGGCATTTCTTTCGCCCTCAACCGGTGAACCAAGTTTGATCTGTTCCGCCCCCAAAGCAACCGCCAAGTCGGCAATGAAACTATCATTGGTATCACTCGACCGTAAGGAGACCGTCACCGCATAACCGTTCTGCAGGGCCAGCATTCCGGCGTCATAAGCCTCACTCACCGTGCCGATCTGGTTCACCTTTAAGAGCAAGGTATTCCCGGCCTTCTGTTCAATTCCCATCCTCAGTCTTTCGGGATTAGTCACAAAGAGATCGTCGCCAACGATCTTTTTACCGGGCAACGCCGCCGTCAATTTGGCAAAACTGGCAAAGTCATCCTGGTCGAACGGATCCTCGATAAAGACCAGCGGATACTGTTTCGTCAGACCAATGTAGTAATCAAGCAATTCCGCCGGCGCCACCTCCCGTCCGCCCAGTTTATACAAACCGCGGTCTTCCAGATAAAGATCGCTGGCCGCCGCATCGATCCCGAGGGCGACCTTGCCGCCGTAACCGGCCTGTTCCACTGCCTCCAGCATCAGCTCAAAGGCCTGCGGAGTATCGCTCAGCGCCGGGGCCAGTGCCCCCCCGTCATCGGCCACCAAGCCGAACCTTTTCTTTAGATTCTCCCCCAGGAGGTAGCGGATCTCCACCAGTGCCTCGAGGGCCGCAGCGAAACAGGGAAAACCGTCAAAGACCAAAAAGTAGGGCTCAGGAAATCAAGGGATGAACGGGAGATGTTTCCCGCCAGAGATCACCGTCGCCAACGGAGCCGGCAAAACCACGTCACCCAGACCGCCCAAATAGCGGTAAAGCGGTAAACCGGCCGCAGCCTGCTCGCTCTCCGCCACCGCCAAGGAGAATCGCCGAGCACTTGAATTCCCCCCAAACGCTGTTTGTCTGTCGAGTTCAAACATTAATTGATCGATCCGCCGCTGTTAATGCATTCTCACTGATGAAGTCTCAGGGGCGATCTCCCGGTTTACGTTTTCCACCGCCTTCTGCACGCCCAAACCCCGAACCGTTTCCCCCCGTCACTGGACCTCCCGTTTACAATTTCCCTTTCAGGCGCCGCCTGGGCACTAGCTTTGACCGTACCGCCGTCCGGCCAACTCCACCTCCACCGTCTCGGCCGGCCCGGACCACTCAGGATCTCCCTTGCCTATCTTTTTCCGATCACACTTTCTAGATGGAATCCACTTTGCTCCTTTATTTCATAGTTTCCGCATTTCGGAAAGGGAAGAGCTAGCATTTAAAGGGTCCTTCCCGACAGAACTAAAACTACTACCGTCCTCGGGATGAATCTATTCGGCTAGCGTACAAGCAGAGAAGCCGTAGATTTATGCGGATCGGTTTCGTATGTCCGGGGTGATCAAGGCATCATCCAACTTGGTAAGTGCCCTGCCACCACCGAACATAATCCAGATCGACGCCCAGTTCCTCCGCTCTTTCCCCGGAAGCTAGGGAGTCCACGAGATCCCGCCGGCAATCTCCGTCGGCCCATCCGTGCCGACGGTATCCACCGAAACGCAAACCACCTCGGCGGGCAACCTAAACTTTAGGGGCAAACGCCAGGACCAGTTCTTGGTTGGGTCCGCCCACTCCGCAC
>JAZIHH010000001.1:0-292938 GCA_036678685.1 Bacillota bacterium | reverse complement strand
CCGGCGCCAGGCCGGACATGTCTATGTCAGCAAAAAAATCGCCGATAAGCTTGGCTTGCAAATGGGCGGGTATGTTTATCTTTTCCTGGTAGACCAAAACAATATGCTCCGGCCGTCCCGCTTTCTCGTGGGCGGCATCTTTACCGGCAAAGGATTCCCGGCGGTGGTGGAGGGCCTGGTTTACGTGGATTATGCGGATCTCAAGGACGCCTTGGGTTTGCCGGTACCCTATTATTCTTCCCTGCTGGTGTTCTTCAAAGACCAAACCGGGGTTGACGCAACTTTTGCGCGTCTCCGCGCCCTTATCCCGCCGGGCTGGAGGGTGGTCCCGCCCGCTGATTCCGGCAGCTTTTTTCAGGGGATTTATAACATGATCGACCTGACGACGATGATCGCCAATTTTTTAATGTATCTGAGTATCTTCCTCTTCGTCTACAGTATCTTATTGCTTAATATTACCGGCCGCCGCCGGGAAATCGGGATCATGAAAGCCCTGGGCGTTTCCAATCTTCAGACTTTCTTGATCTTTGTCACCGAAGGCGCCCTGTTGGGTTTGGTTCCTGCGGCGCTCGGCACCATCCTGGGTCTCTTTGTTGTCTTGTTCTTTTCCATCGTTGGAATCCCGGCGTTGAACGAGGCGATGAAGTAAATGTTTGCTTCGGATGTGCTATATTTCCGTGTGAATACCACGGCTATCCTCAACGCCCTAATCATAATTCTGTTCATGGCCTTTTTAGGCGCTGTTTTCCCCACCTGCCGCGTATTGAAGCTAAAACCGGTCGAAGCGCTTAAGCAGATCTAAGACAGGAGGAAGGAGAATGCCTGTGGCGATTGGAAGAAGCGGTCTCCTGACCATTCTTTTCCTGACCATCTTCTGGGCGGCTGCCCCGCTGTATGCCGGCGAACCCGGCCTTACCGCCTTGCTTCAAGAGATCGAAGCAATGCTGGTTGAGGATCAGGTGCGTTATTCCGCGACCATTAAAATCTGGGGCGCGCAGGAAACAGAATATGCCATGACCATCTGGATGAAAGGCCGGGATTTCGTTTCCCGGGTGGAAAGGCCGCTTCCGGACCGGGGAACAGTTTATTTAAATGTAAACCGTAATGCCTGGATTTATTACCCGTCCATTGAAAAGACGGTTAAGTCCACAAATAAACAGAAGATATTGGGGAGTGATTTTTCGTTTACGGATTTGGGCAGTGTCAATCTCCTTGCCGACTATGACTGTCGAATAATCAAGCTTACGGTAGAGGAGTATGCTTCCCTTCCCTACTTTAACCGGGAAGTTATGGCCGGCTTTCCGGAAAAGGGTTTGGTCATCGAAGCGGTGGCCAAGGAGGGTAAAACCGTTGACTACCCAAAGATCCGTTGTTTTCTGGACGCCGGCCGGAAACTCATCCGGGAGGAATTTTATACGCTCTCCGGGCGGTTGCTGGGGATCTTGACTTTTGAAGACTATGGCGAGTTGGGCGGAAAGATGAAACCGAGGCGGATGATTATGCGCACCGCCTTTCAGCAGGAGAGATATACGGTGTTAATTTATGAAGAAGCCGATTACGAAGTTGAGATTCCCCCGGTTTATTTTTCCGAGAGTTATCTGCCCAGGTTAAGCCGGATGTAAGGCGGGCGGAGGCGATGGATGTCCTTCTCTACGGGTAACGAGTGACCAGTAACGGGCAACGAGCAACGAGCGATGAGCAATGAGGAAGGAGAAATACTGATGGTCGGACCAGGGCGACAAAAGGTGTTCAAGGTTTGTTGGGCGGCGGCCGTCTTTTTTCTGCTCCAGTCCAGCCCGGCCCTGGGGAGGATAGATTTCTCCGGGAAGCTGGCCGCCGAGTTGGTATATGATGATTTATTGACCGCCAGCGCCGGGGATACCTTGGTCGAGACCGTTAACTTCAATCCCAACCTTAAAATCCGCACGGATCAACTGGCCGGCTTTTTGGATTTGAGCGGCGATTGTGTTTTCACAGAAGATGCGCTTTCGGCTGAGCGGACGGCCTTGACTTTTACGGTAAACAAAGCCTACGTGGCCTACGAAAGTCCCCGCTGGAGCATGGTACTGGGTAAAAACCGCTTTTTAAAAGGGGTCGGTTATGGCTGGAACCCTTCGGATATTACCAACCCTCAGAAATCCCCTTTGTACCAGGATGAAAGGAAAAGAGGGAACGAGGAAGGGGTGGAAATGGCTTCCGTTTCTTATTTCGGTTGGGCCGGCCGCTTCTTCTACGAAGTAACGCTCGCTCTTCTTCCCGCCTTCTCCATTAATCAGGCGAAAAAGGTGATCTATACCAAATTTAATTACGGTTCCTGGGAAGGTTTTCTGGTCGGAGGTTTTCAAGACCAACGGCCTCCTCTTTACGGAGGTTATTTCCGGACGGCAGTTCCTTATGCCGACTTCCTCTCGTTGTACGGTGAATTTCAAAGCACGGAACTACGACGGAATAACAAGTTTTTATTTGGTCTGCAGTTTAATCCGGCCCTTCAATTTACCGGAAACCTCCAGTTGCAAGCAGAATTCTTTTATCACCCGGACGGAGGGGAGGATCTGGATGATTACTTACAACAGCATCCGGGTTTAACTCCGGTTTTAGGCGAGACGTTAAGACATTACTATTATCTCGCCGCCCTTTACTATGATCTTTCCTCCCGGTTTTCCCTGGGGGTTATGAAAAATGCGGATCAAGACCAAAGCGGGATTGTCAGTTTCCTGTATTCCCGGTTTATCGGCCAAGAGGCCATGTTAAATCTGGGCGGTTATTATGTGATGACCGCCGATGCCCGGAGGGAGTTTGCCCGGTTGACGCAGCGAAACTTTCAGGTCTATACCGGCTTGAGTATATATTTCTAAGGGCGTGGGTGAACTCCGGCCGGCTTTAAGTATGAACACAGGAAGTGATGGGCTTGTCTTTTATTACGATGAAAGATGTTTGTCATGAATATCCCTTGGGAAAAGTCGTGGTTAAAGCCTTAAAAGGAGTCAATCTCCAAATTGACGCCGGGGAAATGGTGGCCCTAATCGGCCCATCCGGCAGCGGGAAAACAACGATCATTAATTTGCTGGGAGCGCTTGATACGCCCACCAACGGCGAAATTTTTGTCGGTTCGCTCAACCTTAACCAGCTCTCCAGGGGGGAAAGGATTAAGTACCGGAAGACAAAAGTCAGTTTTATCTTCCAATTCTTCAATTTGTTTCCCACGTTAAACGTTTATGAGAACACGGAATTTCCTTTGCTCTTTATGCCCGTACCCCAAAAGGAGATTAAAGAGCGGGTTCTTTTCGCCTTGGAAACGGTTGGCCTCGGCGGCTTGGCGAAGAGACGGATTGACGAACTGTCCGGAGGAGAAAGGCAGCGGGTGGCCATCGCGCGGGCGCTGGTGACCAAAGCCCCGCTTGTCCTGGCGGATGAGCCCACCGGCAATCTGGACGGGGAGACTGCCGCTGTTGTTATGGAACTGATGACCAAAATCAACAAAGAATTTGGCACGACCTTTCTCTTCTCCACCCATGATCCGCGGGTCATGAAATATGCCGGGAAGATAATTGAGTTGAGGGACGGCCGGGTGGCAAAGATTCAAACCTCTTAACATATTAAATTAATTAGGGGAAAATATTGGTTTAACCAGGGCGAAGGGGCAGAAAAAGGGCGGAAATGCCCATAGAACAAGGCGGTGAGTTCAAGGTGAAAAGAGGCTTTTTCCTCTTCTTTCTTTTGGCGCTGGTATTTCGTCCCCCGGTTTTCTAGGCGGAAAAGAGTTATCTTTATCGCGAAACCACGGGAGAGACCAGTGTGAATAGTAAATGGACTATCAAGTCCACGGCTACGGGTTACACCGTTCAAGCGGGGAATGTCGACGAAGAGCATTACGGCCTTTGTCATCAAGATCATTCCACGGTCCGTTGGGAATTCAGGAACCCGGGCATGGAGACGGACCTGGTGGTGGAGAGAGAGGGCAATCTGCTGGTCGCCAGGGGAAAATTTAAAGGCAAAGAGGTTACCCGGGAGTTTAAAGTTGACTCCCTTCCCTGGTATCAATTTATCGAAGTCTCTCTTGCGGCTTTTGTCCGGTCGGATGAGGAGAAGACCGAGTTTTGGATCATTGAACCGCTCAACCTGAAACCTTATAAGATGGTGGCGCTTAAACAAGAGACCGGGGATCTAACCGTCAATGGCCGGGAAGTGGAAGCGGTCCGGATCAAAGTTACCCTGCCGGGAATGGCTTCCCTCTTCTGGAGTTCCCATTATTGGTACAGAAAAACCGACGGGGTCTATCTTCGTTTTGAAGGGGCAAGGGGAGGTCCCGGCACTCCGAAGACCATCGTCGAGCTTATTTCGGAGACCAACAGTTAGGGGCGGAAACCTTCTCCGCCCGCTGAGGAAACGGAAGGGAAAATTATCAAGGCCTTCTTTTTCCGTGATGATCTTTATATAAATTATACAGGAAGCTTATCTCCGTCTTCCAAGGTTACGCCTGGCCGTTCACTCTGCCGCCGCTTCCGCCACCCCTGATTCCGGAGAGGCATGATGGCAGTTGTGAGTTTTGACGGGAGGGGAGTGGAGCTTTGCTCAGATTATTAAAGATCGCCGCTTATCCCTTTTTTACTTCCCTGGGGGTGGTCCTCGGCGGCGCCATCATCGGCAGCCTGCCGGGACTGATTCTGGACGGCCGTCCCCTGCGCACCGCCTACGAACTGGCCCGCGGCTTGAAAATCTGGGCGATGGTGGTAGCGGTGGGCGGAACCTTTCCCACCATCAGGGCATTGGAGACCAGTATTCTTGGGGGCGAGCTCATAATCTTGGGAAAACAGATTCTCCTTTTAGCCGGGGCGTTTACCGGCGCCAATACCGGCTATTGGTTGATTACAACTCTGGCAGGGGCGGGAGAATGAAAGGTGTTTTTTTTTAAGTCCTCCTCACTACTGGCAGAGAATGG
This sequence comes from Bacillota bacterium, assembly GCA_036678685.1. Classification (GTDB taxonomy): domain Bacteria; phylum Bacillota; class UBA4882; order UBA10575; family UBA10575; genus JAZIHH01. Next base: position 287,999 of record JAZIHH010000001.1, on the reverse strand, counting down.
CGGCGGTCCTCCTTGTTGGACTGCTCTTAGGAACGGCGGGAGGGATTTTTCTAACCGGGAGACGGGTTGAACAAGCGGAAACAGAAAAGGAGAGACTCCGGGAAGAATTGAAAAAAGAACAACTGCAGATCAAACAGCTGACCCAAAGTCTGCAGGAGAGACGGAGAAGAGTCGTTACGCGGCTGGTTTTAGATCTTGAGGTGAACGAACCGTTCCACGAAACGTTTTTTCGCAGCGTCCTCACGGAATTATTGGGAGATCTGGTGGGAATGGAAATTTCCCGGGTCGACCCCCGGTTGGTTTACAAGATTCTGGACGGCCGCGTAATCAAACTCAAGGAGGACCTTTACCGCTGCGCGGTACGGTGGATTTTCATCAGCGAACAGGTTGAAGTCGGTGTGGAGATTATTTCTGCGCCAAATTTTCCCGGGGAATAAGAATCTTTTTTGTTTTTTCCAAAGCCCTCAATAGAGGGGGTAAATAAGCCTCATCGAGCCGCGGTTTTCCCAACACCCGTTCGGGAACAAAATCGCCGTGATAGTCGGAGCCGCCGGTGACCAGCAGATTATAGCGCCGGCAGCACTCGAGGAAATACTGGGTCTCTTGGGGCGAATTGATCCCGGCAAAAACCTCCAACCCCTGGATTCCCATAGAAACCAGGTCTTCGATAAACCCTTCTTTCTCAGCCAGTTTATTGTTGTCTTGGTCAACATATAATCCGGGATGGGCTAAGACGGCTATACCACCGGCGGCTTTAATGGCCGTAATGGCCTGCCGGGCGGGGACAAACACAATATCAATGTAGGCCGGTTTTCCTTTACCAAAATACTTGGCAAAGTATTCGCCAACTCCCGAGACCAGGCCCATTTCAATGAGGACATTAAGTAAAGGCCACCCGCCGCGCTCCGGGTGGGTCTTCCAGTAGTCGTGACGTTCCCGGTTAACAACAATACCCAGTTTCTCCAGGGCGATGATGGAATCTTCTTCGCTTTTGTCCCAGGCGGCCTGGTTGTACCGGAGGACTTCTCTCAGTTCCCGGTTTTCCGGGTCGATGCCATAACCCAGGATGTGGAGGACAGTCTGGGGTGAATAACTGGTGGAGATTTCCACGCCGGGAATGAAAAAAAGACCAAGTTCGGCAGCGGCTTTTTCCGCATCTTTCAGTGCCGTGGTGACATCGTGATCCGTAACAGAAAAGCCGGTAAGGCCGGCTTCAGCCACCCGGTTCGCCAGTTCACGGGGGGTCAGAGTTCCATCGGAAGCTTGCGTATGTAAATGCAAATCGAAGGCCACGAAAATACCTCCTGTATTGCCCATAAGGCCGCTTGTCGTATGGGGTCTTTTTTTAATATAAATCTCTCCCGGATTTCTGTCAAGTATATTTGCTTATGAACCAGGGGCAAAAAACCGGGAGGCCGGTGGTATGCCGCCAGGGTGGGGTTAGTGTAAAATTACTGTAGATTTTATGGAGGAGATATCTTTACTAAAAGAGAAGAGGAACCTCACATTCGCCAAGAATGAATACCCCTCGAAGGAGGCCGAGGTTCCTCATGGACTTAGTTCGTTTAGTAGAAGAAAAAATCCTTTCGGTTGTAGAAAGAATTTTTACTGTATTAGATGGTAAAACCGACTATCATAGTTTTGAACTTCGATTAAAGAAAGAGCTTGATGGCCTGGGGTGCGATTTATTGGAATATGTCATTGAAGCCCTAAAGCAAAAGGTTGAAGAGGATGCAAAGCAAGACCCGAACTGGAAGCGTGTCCGAAAAAATGACCGGAAAGAGATCTTAACTCTTTTTGGTCCGATCGTCTACCACCGAAGCTATTACCGACATAGAGAAAGCGAAGAATATGCCTACCTGGTTGACAAACAAATTGGTGTCACTCCCCACATGCGCGTAGGGGCAACTTTAAAGGCTGAACTTGTGGAAGCAGCAACTGGAATGTCGTATGAAGCGGCTACTATCCACGCCAGCAAGGATAATCCCGTATTAAAGGTTAGCAGGCAAACAGTAGCGTTATGCGTTAAAGAGTTCAACCCTAAAATCGAACCATTACCGCAAGCCAAAAGACGTGTTTCCGAGTTATACATAGAAGCTGATGAAGACCACATCAAAGTTAAAGGGCGTAAAGGAACGCAGGCCCGGCTGGTTTATGTCCACGAAGGAATCGAGGATTATCCTCGTCGTCGGTTAAAACGAGTGAAGTACTTTACCAGCGTCAAAGAGAAACCGGAAGAACTATGGTGGAGAGTATTAGATTACCTTGAAGCCAATTATGAACTTTCAAGTATTAAGCGGATTTACCTATCTGGAGACGGGGCTCTTTGGATCCGCCAAGGGATGGAATACATCCCCGGAGCCATCTTTATCTTAGACCGATTTCACCTGGCGAAATATATTCTAATGGCCACCGCTCATGCTCCGGAACTAAGAAAGCCGTTATACTGGGGGATTAAGTCATTAAACAAACAGAAAGTCCTGGCGCGTCTTGATGAAGCTTTAAACCGCGCTGAAGAACAGCCACGACAAAAAAGGATTATTGATACCATCAAATATGTGAAGCACAACTGGGATGGAATAGAAAACGCCGTGAAAAACCCCCACGTAAGCTGTAGCGCTGAGGGCCATGTTAGCCATATTTTGGCCGCCAGGCTCAGTAGTCGCCCAATGGCTTGGAGTCTGCAAGGGGCGGAGAAAATGGCCAATATGCGAGTGGCCAGGGCCAATGGTGAGTCAGTTAGCAAACAATACCTGGAGGCAAAAACCCCAACTCCAATTATTGTTGAAATCAAGGACGTAATTCATAAAGAGCTAAAACGCTTAAAGCATACTAAATTATTGGGGAAAGGATATCACAATAATATTCCACTTTTCAGCAGTGGTAGTAACCTAACGAGAATGGCTTTAAAAGCTTTAAATAAACAAAATGCAGTTTGATGGCAAGATCATTGATGTGAGGTTCAAAAAAATCTACAGTGTCTTGACACTATCACATGTGCCTCTTTTTTTGACAAATTCACGGTTTTGTAATATAATATAAATGAAGGCAAACGACATATATACAAATATATGGTCAGAGATAAAGGAGAAAGACCTCAATTATGCGTGGGTATTCCCACCTAATTAAAAAGGTTTTTCTCCTTTTTTGATACGCAGGGAAAATCAGGCTTTTCCGGTCAAGTTCAAAGGGGAAAAGCGGAATTTTTCTCCGCGCTGACGGTTTCTTCTAAAGTTAATTAAAGCCAAAGGAGGAGCGGAGGGTAAGATGCGCGGATATATTTTAACCATTGATCAGGGGACTACCAGTACGAGAGCGCTTGTTTTCAACCGTAATGGCGAAGTGGTCGGCAAAGGGCAGCGGGAATTTGCCCAAATATTTCCCCGCCCGGGCTGGGTTGAACATGACCCGGAGGAGATTTGGTCGACCGTCAGGCAAGTGATCCCGCAGGCCTTAAAAGAAGCGGGGATTGAACCTGCTGATCTGGCGGCAATAGGAATCACCAACCAACGGGAAACAACGGTGGTCTGGGATAAAAATACCGGTAAACCCGTGTATAACGCTATTGTCTGGCAATGCCGCCGGACGGCGGATATCGTCCAAAGATTAAAAGAAGAAGGATACGATGAATTATTCAAGAAAAAAACCGGACTTCTTCTGGACCCCTATTTTTCCGGTACAAAGGTCCAATGGTTACTGGAGGAAGTCGACGGGGTCCGGGAGAAGGCGGAAAAAGGCGAGTTGCTCTTCGGCACGATCGATACCTGGCTTCTATGGAAACTGTCAGGGGGAGCCGTGCATGTGACCGATTATACCAATGCTTCCCGGACCCTCTTGTACAATATTCATGATTTATGTTGGGACCGGGAATTATTGGCCGTTTTAAAAATACCCGAGGCCATGCTGCCGGAGGTAAAATCCAGCAGCGAAGTTTACGGCACCACCGCTCCGGATCTATTCTTCGGGGAAAAAATACCGGTGGCGGGAATGGCCGGTGATCAGCAAGCGGCCACCTTTGGTCAGGGCTGTTTTAGCGGGGGAATGACCAAAATAACCTATGGTACCGGGGCTTTTATGTTGATGAATACCGGAACGGAGGCCGTCAATTCGGAAAACGGGCTGTTAACCACCATTGTCTGGGGATTAAACGGGGAAATAACCTATGCCCTGGAAGGAAGCATCTTTGTGGCCGGCGCCGCCGTACAGTGGCTCCGGGATGAAATGGGTTTAATTGACGAGTCGCCCGATTCGGAGTATTTTGCCGGAAAAGTACCCGATACCAACGGTGTCTATATTGTTCCGGCTTTTACCGGCCTGGGGGCGCCGTACTGGGAACCGGCGGCCCGGGGAGTTATAGTCGGGCTTACCCGGGGATGTAACAAAAACCATCTAATCCGGGCCACCCTCGAATCCCTTGTTTACCAGACCAATGATGTTCTTGTGGCCATGGTTGAGGACTCGGGAATAGAATTAAAAGAGATTAAAGTCGACGGCGGGGCGGCAGCCAATAATTTTCTGCTCCAGTTTTTGGCCGATATTACCAGATCGACGGTGGAAAGACCGGTCAATACCGAGACCACTTCTCTGGGGGCCGCTTTTCTGGCCGGGCTGGCTGTCGGGTACTGGCAGGATATTGATGAAATCACCAAAATACGGCAAGTAGACAAGTGCTTCAAGCCGCAGCTGCCGGAGGAAAAGGCCAGCGAATTGCTCAACGGTTGGAAAAAGGCCGTCAATACCGCGCTTTACTGGAGTAAACCGTGAGTGAGTTATATTTAATTCAAAAATTCCGATAAGGTTCTCTGTTTTCCATGGTTTTACCAAAGGGGGGACAAATTTGATTATTGCCGGAAGGAGGGTGGTGACAGGGAAATACGTTATAGAAAAAACCTAAGCCCTAAAAAAGCATTTCTGGTTGGACTTTTTGTCTCCCGTATCAGGCAATATGGGGAAAAATTTAAAGAAAGGAGCTTTTTTATGGGAAAAGAAAAGCGAAGCGCAATAATTGTAGCACTGTGCATAATCATTATACTGATCACGGGTCTTGTTTCTATGAGAGTAAAAACCAATAATGGTCAGTTTGTTGTGAAGGAAGTCAAGATATCACCTTATGGTACAAACCTTACCGGTTCAATATTTATTCCAAAGTCGGCATTAAAAACCGATAAGGCAGGCAACTTTATCAGTAAAGTACCTGCCGTGATCGTTAACCCGGGATTCACTAACAGCAGAACTTATCTTGATAATGTGGCCATACAGCTTGTAAGATGTGGTTTTGTTGTTTTCCAAATTGATATGTATGGACACGGCCACAGCGAAGGAACCAGCCACAGGGGTTATGCTAATCCTCCCAGTCCATTTGATGACGATACATCGCTTATGGGTGCCCTAGACGCGCTTACCTACTTGCGTACGCTCGGTTTTGTTGATCAAACCCGAATAGGAATCTGTGGGCATTCATTGGGAGGTTCAGCCTCCGGACGTATGGCGGAAAAAAGCGCAGGTTTCTTTACACTGCAAGACAAGCTATTGAATATGCTCCACAACGAATTTGGTGTTACGATCACTAAAGAACAGGTTGCCGCTCAGGATGCCGACGCTGTAGCAATTTCGATGCTTAGCAAGGACGAGCTTCCACTCTACGAGATGCGAAAGGAACAGATAGTGAATGAAGATAAAATTGCGGTTCGTAATATTATGGTATTTGACGCAGGCGCAGCCGGCTGTGACCCTCGTGTGGTAGAAGTAGCGGGGATACCTGTATGGCGCGATCTTCAAGCGAATCTCGGCTTGGTTATGAATATAAGCGGGCATGGAGGCAAAGGGATGCAAGACAAGGATGCGGCTCTTTCCTCTCAAGCCACTTTGACGATGTTATCACAGGAGGGTGCAGTCGAAAGGGATACATGGTACCAAACGAATTTGTCGAGTACTACGGAGCGGGTTTTAAGTACGAAACTAAAACCCTTTTATAGTGATGCTTCAGATCCTGTAATTCAGGCAGCCGCTGCAAGCAACAGACTTCGCATGATTACTACACCATGGGGCTGGCACGGGTTTACCTATTTGTCTACAGCAACAGCCAAAGCTGCCATGCAGTTTTTCTCAACATGTATGGCATACTATAACGGTGATATAGTTGCCGGCGACAGCACGAACACCATCGAAAACCCTGTTGCTTCCCATTGGATTATTAAAGACATCGCCAGTGCCATAGGTTTCTTTGCGTTACTCGTTCTTATCCTGCCGTTAATCGACCTATTAATGAAGCTGCCGTTTTTCGCATCCATGAAGGGCACACCCCAAATGCCTATACAAAGCAAAAAATCCCCCGTGTTCTGGGTATCCATGGTTATTTTTGTGGCACTGCCTGTTCTTACCTATTCCAAGGGAAGCGGCTGGGGTGCATTTATAAAGCCCAGTCCATTTTCTACAGTTGAGTTGGCAACAAGAATTGCGTTTTGGGCGCTGATCATGACTGCCATTTTATTTGTTCTGGTAATAATTAAATATTTCACTTTTGACAGAAAAACCGGTGTTAGCTTCTGTGATATGTATGGTTTGAGATATAGTGGAATGAATATTGTAAAATCGATTCTTCTGGCGCTCGTTGTTTTCGGCTTTGTCTCAGTATTACTCACGGTTTATTACAACCTGTTCGGCGCCGGTAATTTAAAATTTACTCCGGCAGGGTCTATTATCTTCACTGCACTATGCAAAGAACAATACTACAGTTGGCTCCTGTATACGATCTATTTCCTACCGTTCTATCTTTTGAACAGCATGATAGTAAATGCTGCCCGGTTAAAAGAAATGAGTGAAAAGGCCAATATGTGGCTAACGGCTCTTATAAACAGCATCGGAATGTTTATATTGGCAATACTCCAATTTGGGGTTGGTTATGTGCGGACCGGCCGTACTTTATTCGCGATACCTCCGGGCTCATCAGCGACCGTCTACATGACTTCCTTCTTCTTTGTGATTCTGTTTGTGTCGGCAATTTTCAACCGAAAGCTTTACTTAAAAACCGGTTCTTCGATACCGGGAGCATTAGTAAACGTCACTCTTTTCACCATACCAGCGATCCAAGCTTACATGTATTACTCATTCCTACACCTATAAACTAAACATCTTTCATGATAAGACATTTAAAGCTTGCTATATATAATAGCAAGCTTCTTTTTTTGTTAACTATACATTATTGGACGAGAAAAATTTTTCACTCAATTATCAACAAAAAAGGGATCCAACCTATAGTCCATTTCCGGTCATGATCTGTAATCATCATCAGGAAGCGGTGCGGTTGCCACCAGGGGAACGCCGGTTCCCGCCAGGTTCTCCTTGATCACCTGGCCGATCTTTACCGGGGGAAAGACGGTAATGGCCTTGATCTCCTCCATCGCGGGGAAAATTTTTTCTTTCGGGATCGCCGTCTTGGTCTTCACCGGGAGCATGCTTTCGCCGCTCTCTCCCCCTGCCACTTTCACGACGGCGGTCAAAATCCGCTTGGGGGCGGTCATCTCCTCACGGGCGTACGCCAAACCCCTGGGACAATCATAACCGGTTATTTTCAAGCCGTCTTCTTCCCGTTCAACTCTAATCCGGCAGCCGAGCGGACACAAGATACAGGTCAACTCAGTCATCAGCCTCTCCCCCTTCCAGGCTCACCGTGAAGAAACCACCGGTTGTAGCGGTATCTTCCGGTTTCACCGTATAGTAAATGGTTTCGCCGGGCGATACCACCCGCCGTCTGGACTGTCTATTGCCTATGCAGAGCAGGGCATTTCTCTCGGGGAAACAGGCGCGGATATAGAGGGGGGTCGCCTGCCCGGCGACAATCCGCTGCGGGACAACGGAACGGATATTCCGGCCCGCTTTTACCGGAAACCACCGGTTTCTCCCTATTTCCCCCCTAAGATAGGCGGCGGCCGCCCGTCCGGCAACGATGCTTTCGGTGCTGACGTCATCCACCAGGTCATGGACGTGGACGACGTTGCCGCAGGCAAAGATCCCATCCACCGTAGTCTGGTAAAAAGAATCGACCACCGGTCCGCCGGTTGCCGGATCCAGTTCCACCCCGGCCTGTAATGAAAGTTCATTCTCGGGGATCAGGCCGACGGAAAGAACCAAAGTATCACAAGACAGGTCAAACTCCTTTTCCACCACCGGCCGCAAATCCGCGTCAACCGGCGCGACGCTTACTCTTTCTATCCGTTTTTGCCCGTGAATCGCTGTGACCGTATGGCTTAAATACAACGGAATGTTGAAATCCTCAAGACACTGCACCACATTACGGTTTAACCCGCTGGAAAAGGGCATTAGTTCCAATACCGCCTTGACGCGTATCCCCTCCAGGGTCAAACGGCGCGCCATAATCAAACCGACATCCCCGGAGCCTAAAATCACCGCCTCCCGCCCGGGTATAAACCCTTCAATATTCATCAAGTACTGGAGCGAGCCGGCCGTATAGATCCCCGCCGGCCTTGTTCCCGGAATATTAATCGCCCCCCGCGGACGTTCCCGGCAACCCATGGCGAAAATCACAGCGCGGGCCTGGTAACAAACCAGTCCCTCCGCGGCGCCGGCCGTCACCACCTGCCGGCCGGCGGTGATCTTCATCACCATCGTGCCGGTCTTAACTTGAATTTGGGGGTATTTTTTCAGTTCAAGGATAAACCGGTGGGCATACTCCGGGCCGGTCAATTCTTCTTTGAAAAAACGGAGGCCAAAACCGTTATGGATGCACTGGGGTAAAATACCCCCCAGCTTTTCCTGGCGTTCCAAAAGGACAATCTTTTCCACCCCGGCTCCGGCGGCGGCCGCCGCGGCCGCCATTCCCGCCGGCCCGCCGCCGATAACAACAAGGTCAACTTCTCTGGTGTTAAGCATCTTCTTTCTCCTCCTTTGTCTTCTCCTCCCGGCCTCCCCTTAACCTCCCAAACAGCAATTCGCTGCCGGGTCCGTTTTTACTGATCTCCTCCGGCGGTAAGCCCAGTTCCGCGCTGAGCAACCGGATGAGCCTGGGGGTGCAAAATCCCCCCTGGCATCGGCCCATTCCGCTTCTGGTCCGCAGCTTGACCCCGTCCAAAGTGGTCGCACCGCGCCGCACCGCATCCCGGATCTCGCCCGCGCTGACCATTTCGCACCGGCAGACAATTTGCCCGTAAGCCGGGTCTTTCTGCATCAAGTCCGCTTGGCCCCGGGGATTCAACTCCCGCAAACGGACCACCGGCCGGAAGGGATTAAAATCCCGCTTCCGCCGCAAACGTAGTCCGCTCTCTTTGATCAGTTCCACGATATATTCGGCAATGGCCGGCGCCGCCGTCAAGCCCGGCGATTCAATGCCGGCGGCATTAATAAAGCGGGGCGAAACGGCGGAGGGAGCAATGATAAAATCCCCGGTCGGTCCGACCGCCCGCAAGCCGGAAAAGGCCGTAATCAGATCTTTCGCTTGCAAGGCGGGAACCAGCTTCCGGGCTTCGGAATAAACTTCGTTCCAGCCGGCCGGGGAGGTGCTCAAATCGTAATCTTCCACCCGGTGCGCTGTCGGCCCGATCATGATATTACCGTCCACCGTGGGGATGACCAGAATCCCCTTTGAAACTTTGGACGGCAGCGGAAAGATGGTCCGTTGCACCAATCCTTCCAGCTTCCGGTCGAAAATGTATTCTTCTCCCTTCCGGGCATAAATCTGGATCGAGTGGTCGCCAATCATCGCCGCCACTTCTCCCCCGTGTAAACCGGCGGCGTTAACAATGACCTTGGCCCGGAGGGGCCGGCGATTGGTCCGTACCAGAAAGCCGTCTTTTTCTTCCTTAATCCCCAGCACCTCAGTGCCAACCATCAATTTGGCGCCATTGGCCACCGCGTTTTCGGTCAAGGCAAAAACCAGGTCAAAGGGAACCACAATTCCCCCGCTGGGCGCCAAAAGCCCGCCGGCCAGGTCCGGCGCTAAGTTTGGCTCGAGCCGTCTCAACTCTTCCCGGTTTATTAAGGAAAGCCCCTTTACCCCATTGGCCCGGCCGTTTTCCAGCAACTTTTCCAGCCCGGCCATTTCTTCACTGGAACGGGCGACCACCACCGCCCCGTTTTGTTTGTATAAAAACCCCAGTTCGGCTGCTAGTTCCGGAAACAGCCGGCAACCCCGGACGGACAAATGGGCTTTTAGCGTCCCCGGCCGGTCATGAAGGCCTGAGTGGACAATTCCGCTGTTTGCTTTGGAAGTGCCAAACGAGACATCCGCTTCTTTCTCCACCAGCAAAAGAGCCAGCTCATAACGGGAGAGTTCACGGAGGAGCGCCGCCCCCACCACTCCCCCGCCGATCACAAGGACATCAACTTCGGGTATGGACATTCTCCTTTACCTCCTTAAATTAACAAAATGATCTAAAATTCCCCAAGGCCATCATTCCTAAGCGTGATAGGCCGGCCCAACCGTTTTTGGAAAATAAAAGGACCAAATAGACGCCTTCGCGTCCTATTTGGTCTTCTCTTCGTCTCCGAACCAAACTTATATTTTTTTATAAGACAATCGGGTTATAAATACCATAAATCGGTTTTGCTTGTCGACACGGCAAGGGCGCCCACTTTTAACAGCCCGATAATCTCTTCTTTGGTTTCCACCATTCCCCCGGCGATAATCGGGATCGGGCTTTCTTTCTTCACCCTGACAATAACTTTAGGGATAATCGCTGGCATAATCTCAACCAAATCGGGCCGGTTCAAGTTGACCATCTTGATTCCCGTTTGAATGGAGAGGGAATCCAGCATGAATAAACGTTGAATGGTAATCAAACCCAAACTGCGCGCTTTGGGGATCAAGTTAGGTTTGGTGGTTAAAATCCCGGTCGGTTTCATCTCCATATGCAAAAACTCCACCGCGGCCTGGTCTTTACTTAACCCCGACATCATCTCCAAATGGACAAAGACTACTTTTCCGCTTTCCTTGACCTGGTTGATCCGGGAACGAATATTGCTTAAGGTCCCGTTTAAGAGAAAAATCACTTTAACCGGTGAAGCCAGCGCCCGGGCCATTCCTTCTTCATCCCGTACCGCAGCAATGATCGGATAAGCTTCCAGTTGATTAAGGAGCTCCTTCTTCGTTTTCATCACCTGCCCCGCAAATGAAAAAACGTCACCGGTCTGTGACGTTTCTCCTTTTCTCTATATCACAGTTGGAATACGCAATCAATAATTATTTTCACTTATATTATAATATAGCATCGTCTGGACGTCAACCGCCCGCCCATCCTGGATAGTGTCAAGACATTGTAGATTTTTTTGAACCTCACATCAACGAACTTACAGTCAAACTGCACTTTGTTTATTTAAAGCTTTTAAAGCCATTCTCGTTAGGTTACTACCACTGCTGAAAAGTGGAATATTATTGTGATATCCTTTCCCCAATAATTTAGTATGCTTTAAGCGTTTTAGCTCTTTATGAATTACGTCCTTGATTTCAACAATAATTGGAGTTGGGGTTTTTGCCTCCAGGTATTGTTTGCTAACTGACTCACCATTGGCCCTGGCCACTCGCATATTGGCCATTTTCTCCGCCCCTTGCAGACTCCAAGCCATTGGGCGACTACTGAGCCTGGCGGCCAAAATATGGCTAACATGGCCCTCAGCGCTACAGCTTACGTGGGGGTTTTTCACGGCGTTTTCTATTCCATCCCAGTTGTGCTTCACATATTTGATGGTATCAATAATCCTTTTTTGTCGTGGCTGTTCTTCAGCGCGGTTTAAAGCTTCATCAAGACGCGCCAGGACTTTCTGTTTGTTTAATGACTTAATCCCCCAGTATAACGGCTTTCTTAGTTCCGGAGCATGAGCGGTGGCCATTAGAATATATTTCGCCAGGTGAAATCGGTCTAAGATAAAGATGGCTCCGGGGATGTATTCCATCCCTTGGCGGATCCAAAGAGCCCCGTCTCCAGATAGGTAAATCCGCTTAATACTTGAAAGTTCATAATTGGCTTCAAGGTAATCTAATACTCTCCACCATAGTTCTTCCGGTTTCTCTTTGACGCTGGTAAAGTACTTCACTCGTTTTAACCGACGACGAGGATAATCCTCGATTCCTTCGTGGACATAAACCAGCCGGGCCTGCGTTCCTTTACGCCCTTTAACCTTGATGTGGTCTTCATCAGCTTCTATGTATAACTCGGAAACACGTCTTTTGGCTTGCGGTAATGGTTCGATTTTAGGGTTGAACTCTTTAACGCACAACGCTACTGTTTGCCTGCTAACCTTTAACACGGGATTATCCTTGCTGGCCTGGATAGTGGCCGCTTCATACGACATTCCAGCAGCTGCCTCCGCCAGCTCAGCCTTTAAAGTTGCCCCTACGCGCATGTGGGGAGTGACACCAATTTGTTTGTCAACCAGGTAGGCATATTCTTCGCTTTCTCTATGTCGGTAATAGCTTCGGTGGTAGACGATCGGACCAAAAAGAGTTAAGATCTCTTTCCGGTCATTTTTTCGGACACGCTTCCAATTCGGGTCTTGCTTTGCATCCCCTTCAATCTTTTGCTTTAGGGTTTCGATGACATATCCCAATAAATCGCAACCTAGGCCGTCAAGCTCTTTCTTTAATTGAAGTTCAAAACTATGATAGTCGGTTTTACCATCTAATACAGTAAAAATTCTTTCTACAACCGAAAGGATTTTTTCTTCTACTAAACGAACTAAGTCCATGAGGAACCTCGGCCTCCTTCGGGGGGTATTCATTCTTGGCGAATGTGAGGTTCCTCTTCTCTTTTAGTAAAGATGTCTCCTCTATAAAATCTACAGTAATTTTACACTAACCGCCTATTGACGGCTATTATTTGGTAGGAGGTGAAACCGAAGACCAAATAAAACACTATAATTTTGACAAGCTTTTTCTCGGAGCAAGCGGGGTATCCGTTGATTTTGGCATTACCAGTACGAGCAGAGAAGAAGCCCAGATTAAAAGGAGAATGATCGATTCAGCCAAGGAAGTTATTTTGCTGGTTGACCATAGTAAGTTTGATCGGCGCGGGTTGGTTACTTATGCTACTATTAATGAAATAGATACCGTGGTTACCGATTGGGGCGTCGATGCCAAAACCGTTTCCAAACTCGATGAAATTGGTATTAATGTTATTGTGGCCCCCAAGAATTATAAATAAGCCGCTTTTACTTACGCAGAACAATGGAGGAGCCGGCATCATGACAGAAAAGGAAAATGTCATTCGGACAATTACCAGAGATCATCCCGCTTGGATACCTTACCGCTATCACTCCATCCTCACCTTGCAATCAAAGATCCTCAGGGTTCGTCCGGTGGACGGCGGCCGGGACGATTGGGGAATTAATTGGATCCCTACCACCGAAGTGGAAGGCAGTTATATCGACCGGAATTCCCACCTGGATATTGAAGCAATTGCGGAGCTGCGCGTCTCTGAGACGGATTGGGAGCTTGTTACCAATGATTTAAAGAAGCAAATTGAAGCCAATAAACAGGTTGACAAGCTTATTCTTGTTTATAACGAACTGCCATTGTTTGATCGGGCCCAAGCCATCCTCGGCATGGAAGAGTGTTTAATGGCTACAGTTTTGCATCCCGGAAAGTTTGAACTCTTACTGGATAAAATCACAGAATATCAACTAAAGTTGACTGAGGCTATAATGAAATCCGGTACTGAGGGCGTAAGATTTACCGATGATTGGGGGATGCAGGACCGTTTATTAATTTCCCCTGCCCAATGGCGGGTTTTCATTAAACCGCGATTGAGCAAGCTTTATGAGGTGGTTAAAAAATACAACGGTTTTGTTTTCCAACATTCCTGCGGACATATTGAAGAAATTGTGCCCGACTTAATCGAAATCGGTTGTGATGTTCTCGATCCTATTCAACCGGCGGCTAATGATATTTACCGCTTAAAAAAGGAATATGGCAAAGATCTTTGTTTTATGGGTGGACTTGATACCCAAACCTATTTAAGCTTCGGTAGTCCTGAAGAGGTCGAAGAAGCTGTAAAAAAAGTTTTATTGGTCATGAGTGAGGGTGGCGGTTATATTGCGGCTCCAAGCCATACCATAAGCATACCGGAGGCAAATCAAACGGCCATGTTGGAAGCGATAAATGAGGTCAATAAGATAAAATACGGCGTTTCCAATTAAGGCCGTTTTTTTTTTAATCGACTAAAACAACAACAGAATAGAGGGAGGAGAAGATGAGCTCTAATATTTTGGTGATTGGGAGTATTAATATGGATTTGTTTGTCAATACGCCAATCTTACCCCGTTTTGGCGATGAGATTAAAGGAAACTCATTTCAGCAAATGCTCGGTGGCAAGGGAGCCAATCAAGCCGTAGCCCTTGCAAGAATGGGAGGTTCTGCTTTACTCGCCGGGAAGGTGGGGAAGGACTCTTTTGGCCGTTTGATCCTGGAAACATTGAAAGAAGAGAAGATTGATACTGCCCTGATAAATGTGGACGAAAGAGAAAAGACCGGCACCACCTTTATCTTGGTGGAACCCAATGGAGAACATGGTCTGGTTTATGTCCCGGACGCTAACCATGCCATAGGGGTTAAAGATATAGAAAACTTGGAGAATGTCATTAAAAACTCCAGGATCATTCTTACGCAATTGGAAATACCCTTGGAGAGTGTAAGCGCTATTATTAGGATTGCCAACAAGTATGATGTTCCGCTCATTCTGGACGCCGGTCCGGCCCAGTCCGTGCCTTTGGACTTCTTTGATGGCGTTACTATTTTAAGTCCCAATGAATATGAAGCCGAAATGTTAACCGGTATTCAAGTCGTTGATTACGAAACGGGACGTCAGGCGGCGGAAATCTTATTAAACCGGAAGGTTGATACCGTCGTAATAAAAATGGGTGAAAAAGGAGCCTGTATTGCCGATAAAAGAGGTTTTAGAAGCTACCCGGCTTACAGTGTAAACCCCGTTGACACCACCGGTGCGGGAGACGCCTTTACCGCTGCTCTGGCCTATGCTATTTCAGAAGGGAAAGATATCGACGAGGCGGTTCTCTATGGCAATGCCGTGGGGGCCTTAACCGTCAGCAAGGCGGGAACAACCGATTCCCTGCCCACCAAAGAGCAAATTGCGGAATTTATCGCTTTACGACGGGGTGAAATAGGCTGATGACAATGGAGATTAAGATTGCCCCGTCTTTATTATGCGGTCAACTACTTTCCCTTGGCTCGGACGTGGAAAGATTAACCGCCGCCGGTGTGGATCGGTTTCATCATATTATGGACGGACGTTTTGTAGATAATTTTGGTTTGCGGTGTGAAAGCCCTCACGGATTTCGATTTTTCAATTCGCCGGGGAGAGGTCCATTTGTCCGGTCGGGGAAAACGGTTCCGGCAAAGGCACGGTTGGCCTTTCCCCTACCAAAGCGAAGTCGTAAATGTTTTGGTCGTATTACCGGAGCGAATTTATGCCACCGACTGCCACCTGGTGGAGTTTCCGGTAGAGAAGCGGATTCAAATAGTTGAAGAATAGCCTTTTTAGCCTTTTAATTCATTCCGGTAACCAGTGGTTGACGGGGCATTTCTATGACATGCTTAAGACGGGTATCCCCGGCCCCGGGGCCGGCAGGTAAATCCCCCTCCACTTCCCGGCCGGCTTTCCCTCCCGGGGTTTTTTTTGGTATTTTCTATGGGCTCATTTTTAATAAAGGCGTAAACCAAAAATCTAAAAAATTTTTGTCCTGGCGGTTTTATATAGCAGGAAAATAATGAAGAGCGTACAATAATATCTACATGTTATCGGGAGGGAGGGTTCAGAGTGGCTAAGGATAAAGCTACCAAAAAGGAAACCAAAAAACCGAAAAAATCGGGAAAGAAATAACCCTGCCGATCCTGTTGATGTTTTATTTGTTATAAGTCTTGGGAATAAGAAAAGTACCGTTCCGGTACTTTTTTTCACCTCACAAACGAGGATAAGCGGGAGGGAATGAGGTGCGGAATAAGGGACGCCGGATTATCCATCTGGATATGGATGCTTTTTACGCTGCGGTGGAGCAAAGAGACAACCCGGCCTACCGGGGGAAACCGGTCATTGTCGGCGGCAGCCCCACCGCCCGCGGGGTGGTTTCCACCTGTTCTTATGAGGCCAGAAAATACGGCGTGCGTTCCGCCATGCCGCTGCGGGAGGCCGGCCGGCGCTGCCCGCACGGGATTTTTCTCCCCGTACGGATGAGACGGTACGAGGAAGTATCGGAGCAAATTATGGCGATTCTTCATGATTATACCCCTCTGGTCGAACCCATCTCCTTGGATGAGGCCTTTCTTGATGTTACCGGTTCGGAAAAACTCTTTGGGCCGGCGGAACAGATTGCCCGGGAGATAGTGGAAAGGATCGAACGGGAACTGGAACTGGGCGCCTCGGTGGGAATCGCCCATAATAAATTCCTGGCCAAGCTGGCCTCGGACCTGAAAAAGCCCCGGGGGTTTGTGGTCGTAAACCCTGACGAGGTGGAAAGTTTCTTGGCGCCTTTGCCCGTGGACCGAATTTGGGGCGTGGGGCCAAGCACCAAAAAGGTTCTTATGGACTTAGGGCTTAAGACCATCGGCGACTTGCAAAAATATCCCCTGGAACTTTTGCAACAACGACTGGGAGAAGCAACCGGGCGGGCCCTTCATGAGTTGGCCTTTGGCCGCGATGACAGACCGGTCGTTCCCGAACGGGAATGCAAAAGTATCGGCCACGAAGTGACATTTTCCGAAGATACTTCCGATTGGGATTTTATCGAAAGAACCCTTCTGGAACTTTGTGAAAAAGTAGCGCGCCGGTTACGAAAAATGGGGATGAAGGGGAAAATAATCACCCTTAAACTCAGGGATGCCGGCTTTACCACTGTTACCCGGCGGATGACCCTGACGTCCGCCACTGATTTGGCAGAGATTATTTACCCCCATGCCCTTCAGTTGGCACGGCGGGTAAAATGGAAAGGTAAACGCCTGCGCCTGGTGGGGATTAGCCTTTCCGGGCTGGCACCAAAAGAAACCGAACAGATTCAGCTGTTTACCGAAGAAAGAGAAGAAGATCTCCACCGTCTGCACCGGGCCGTTGACCGGATCAAGGACCGGTTCGGGGAGAAGGCGGTGACACGGGCGCGGTTTCTTAAAAAATAAACCCGGCCTCCCCGGCCGGGCATAAATGGCATTTATCTATTTTGTAAAGCGTTAAGCGCCTTTTTGTTCCAGCAATTTGCTCAGGGCGATCGTGACCAACTCGACCCGGGCATAATTCTTGATTTTTTCCAAGTCACGATCGAGAATTGCCCGGCTGAGCTCACGGGTTATTCCCAGGTAACCGGCGAGGGCCTCCGAGAGCCGGTCCCGGCTCACCAGGTCGAGATATTGCCAGTCTTGAAAGAGAATGGCTTCCGCTTCCGACGGGGTGATCCCGCGGGCCAGCATTTCATTGTAGAGTTCGCCTCTTAACATCTCCTTGACCTCGTCCCAGTTACCTGCTAAGATAGAGGCAAGCTGTTCCGGGGTCAGCCGGTCTTTCAGCATGGAACTTAACCGGCCGAGGAGATCTTTCTGGGTTACCTCGCCGTAAGCTTTAATGAAAACCGGTTCTTCTTTTGGGTTAAAGAAAACAGTAACTTTATCACCGGCAAGAATCTGCTCAACGGCGGCGGCAAGGTCATTCCGCAACAGGATGGTTTCGGCGCGGGTCAGGACCAGCCGGGCTTCACCCTGTTCGGGTTTGACCGTCAACAGCCCCGACTCGCCATGGTTGTCCAGAACTTCGCCGCGGAGCACTTTTATTTCCCGGAGCCGGCTGATCATCCAGGCCGTATCCGCCCTGCTGACCAGGCGGGACGGGATGAACTCCGGCTGGTAATAGCCGGGCAGAAGGCCGAGACGGAAAGCGATCTCGGTTTTGGCGAAGTCGGGAGAATCCTCAAGATCAGTGAAGGAAGGAGTAACATTCAAGGTGCATTCCTCCGGAAACTCCACGTTAAGCAGACGCAGCATCATGTCGGTAATTTCCGCCCTGGTCACCGGGCGCTCCGGATGGAAGGCCCCGCCGGCAATTCCATTGATGATATCCTTTTCCACCAGCGCGGCAATATAATCTTTGGCCCAGTGGTCGGCGGTGTCCGTAAAAGAAATGTCCTTGGATGATTTTAAATTAAAAGTAACCGCGAGGATCTTGGCCATTTCCGCCCGGGTGATACTTTGATTCGGCCGGAAGGTTCCGTCCGGATAACCATGAAGAATTTCCAGGTTGACCAGGTTGTTTATGGTTTCTTCCGCCCAGTGGCCCTTGATATCGGATAGAGCATAAACAGCCGGGGCGGCCAGAAACAAGGAGAGAGAGACAAAGCTGAAAATCAGCAGGCGGCTGTATCGTCTCATGTGCATTCCTCCTCCGATAAGAAACTGGAACAGAAAACGGTGACCGGCGCCGCGTTGATTAATTCGATGTCTGCTCTATTTGCTGATTCGCGTATTTCTTTGGAACTCCTTTATGTAAATACTGGTCCGGCCGGTAGAAAATAAAGGGTGGGCCGGGCGGCGCGGAGATTATTTGTCCCGGAGGGAAGAAAGATGCCGAAAATATTCACGGTCACGCAACTGACCAGTTATCTAAAGGGTTTGGTGGAAAGCGATCCTATCCTCCGGCAGGTTTGGGTTCAGGGGGAAATCTCCAATTTTACCTTGCATTCTTCCGGACATATGTATTTTACCGTCAAAGATGACCAGGCCCGCCTGCGTTGTGTCATGTTTCGCACGGAAAACCGCCGGCTGAAGTTCCAGCCGGCCGACGGCTTGGCGGTCATTGTCGGCGGGAGAATCGGGATTTACCCTAAAAACGGCGAGTATCAGTTGTATGTGGAACAAATGGAACCCGCCGGTGTGGGCTCCCTCTATCTGGCTTACGAAGAATTAAAAAAACGCTTGGCCGGGGAAGGATTGTTTGACCCGGACTGCAAAAAGGCAATTCCCGGTTTCCCCCGGAAAATTGGGATCATCACCTCGCCGACCGGCGCGGCGGTCAGAGATATTATCCGCATTGTCCGGCGCCGGTGCCCGGTCGTGGATCTCCTGGTCATTCCTGCGCAAGTACAGGGCGAGGCGGCTCCCCGGAGTTTATGTGAGGCTTTACGGCTGGCGGGTTCGGTGCCCGGCCTGGATTTGTTGATTATCGGGCGGGGAGGAGGTTCCATCGAGGAACTCTGGACTTTCAATGATGAAGAAGTGGTCCGCGCCGTGGCCTCCTGTCCCCTTCCGGTTATTTCCGCCGTTGGCCATGAGACAGATTTCACCATCACCGATCTGGCCGCTGATTTAAGAGCCCCCACCCCTTCAGGGGCGGCGGAAATGGCGGTCCCGGAGTTGCGGGAGTTACGACGCCGGTTGTTGTTGATGGAAGAGAGGTTGCGGAGCGCCGCCTTGCAGATGTTGGAAAGAAAAAGAAATCTCCTGGAGTTCATGGAAAAACATCCGGTATTACGCGAACCGCACCGCTGGTTGGATGAGAGGAGGCAGCGGGTGGATGAGATTTGGGATGGTCTGGTCCGTACCGTCCAAAGCCGGTTGGAAAAAGCCCGGGCCGCTTTGGAGAGAAATTTAGCCGCTTTGGACGCTTTAAGTCCACTGGCCACACTGCGGCGGGGTTACAGTATTTGCCGGAAAAAGGTTGACGGCAGGATCGTACGGGAAGCCGGGGAGGTTTCCCCCGGCGAAAAAGTCCGGGTACTGCTGAGCCGGGGCGAACTTGTTTGCACGGTGGAAGAGGCTGAAAAGGGGGAAAAAACAAGATGAATGCGGATCGCATAAAAGAAAAGAGTTTTGAGGAAGCTATTTCCAGGTTGGAAAAGATTATCACCGAACTGGAGCAAGGGGAACAGACCCTCGAAGACAACCTGAAGCTTTTTGAAGAAGGTATTGCCCTGGCCCGCCACTGCCGGAGCAAGTTGGACGAGGCCCAGGGGAAGGTGGAAATTCTTTTGGGGATCAAAGAAGGCATTCCGCAGACCGAAGATTTTCAACCGCATGGGGAGGAAGAGGTTTGACTTTACCGGAGTTGGAGTTATATCGGGAGTTAATTGAAGAAAACCTGGACCGGCTGTTGCCGCCGGAGGATATGATTCCCCGGAGCATACACCGGTCGATCCGGTACAGTGCCTGCGGTGGAGGCAAGCGTCTGCGGGGAATTTTGTGTCTGTTGGCCTGTGAGGCCGTGGGCGGCGGGAGGGAAAAAGCCTTGCCTGCCTCTTGCGCCCTGGAGATGGTTCATGCTTATTCTTTAATCCATGACGATCTTCCCTGCATGGACGATGATGATCTCCGGCGGGGAAAACCCACGAACCACTTGGTTTTTGGAGAAGCAATTGCGCTTTTGGCCGGCGACGCCTTGCTCACGGCGGCGATTAAGGTCATGGCTACTAAGGCACCGGCCGGTATGGAAGAGTTGTACCGGCAGGCTTTGGTAGAAATGATTACGGCTGTGGATACGGAAGGAATGATCGGCGGGCAGGTTCTGGACTTGGAAGCGGAAGGAAAAGACGTGACGTTAGAGGAGCTTATGGAGATCCACCGGAAAAAAACGGGCGCCTTGATTACAGCGGCCCTCCGGATGGGCGGGATTATCGGACGGGGAGACAAAAAGCAATTGGCCGCCCTAACCGAATATGGCCGTTCTTTTGGTCTGGCTTTTCAAATCGGGGACGATCTCTTGGACTGTGTGGGCGATGCTAAAAAAATGGGGAAAAAAGCCGGCAGTGACCGTAAAAAGAACAAAGCCACTTATCCGGCTCTGTTAGGAATTGAAGAGTCCAGGCGCTTCTTGCGTTTGGAGGTTGATAAAGCCAAGGAAGCCCTGGCCCCTCTGGGAGAGCGGGCGGCCCTCTTGTCCAAACTTGCCGACTATCTGGTGGGCAGAGAGTGCTAAAGTAAAGGTTAAACAGGATATTAACATAATATGAGAATTGCGCATTTTTAAATTTGTGTTATAATTGTATTGTGAAAAAGAGGATGGTGTAGTATCCTAGTCGGAAACATTGCTGCGAAGACGGGCCTAAAAATCCGTCAAGGGCACATCGATGAAGTCTCTGGTGCCGGCCGCCGACGCCCAGTCGGGGGCTGGTGCTGGGGGTTAAGGTAAAGGGGCGATCTGCAAAGGCATGCAGGCGTTGACCCCTTTACCGCGGAGACCCAAGTACGTGGAAGGAGTTTTTGCTCTGACTACGGCTTGGGATTAAACCTGCAACCGGTTAATACTTATATCGGTGCAGCGTAGCCTGCCTTGAGGTGGAGCGTGGAGGATAACGGGTTACCGGGACGGCTGGTCTTGAGGCCTGAGATCACCGTTCTTTGCCGTTTGAAACCCGCTCTGCAAAAGAGGCTAGCAGCAAGTGGTTTCTGTCGGGGAAAACCCCTAGGCTATTCCCGTCGGGAAACCTGTTGGGGATTGCGGTATGGTCTAAGTGGCGATCCAGTTTTACCGGAGGCGACTCGGTAAGGTGGTCATAAAGGGGAACCGCCGGGACGGCGACGTCCCGGAGACCGCCGGGAAAACCTACTGGACCTGAAGCCATAATGTTTACTCAACAGGTGACCATCCTCTTAAAAATTTGGAAATGACAGGAGGAATCTTCTGTTGTTTTTTTCCCGTCGTTTATTGTGGGTCGCTATGCTGACCTTTTTTTTATCCATTCTTATTTCTGCCTTCTTTCAGCTGACCCGGGCGGTAATGGTTTTTTGGGTTTCCGTCGCTGTTTTGGTCATTGTGGTTTTAGTGGGAATAATTACCGATATCATCGGTACGGCCACCACCGCCGCCCAGGAAAAACCTTTTCACGCCATGGCCACCGACCGTGTTTTCGGCGCCAAAAAAGCCCTCTTTATGGTGCGCCGCGCCGATAAGGTGGCCAGTTTTTGTAATGACGTGATTGGTGATATTTGCGGTACCGTAAGCGGGGCCATCAGTTCCGCCCTGGTTTTTGATTTGGTCACCAAGTATGAACTCTTCCAGGTGGAAAATGCCGTATCCATGATTGTCGTCGGGTTGGTGGCCGCCGTCACCGTAGGCGGCAAAGCCTGGGGAAAGACGATTGCCATAAATCGCGCCAATTACATTGTTTTGCAAACGGCAAAATTTCTGACGAAAGTAGAAGGTATGTTGGGGCTGGGAGAGAATAATAAAAGAAAAAAAGCAGGGAAATAGTTCACCAGAAGATGGAGTTTTCAGCCATGAGTATAAAAAATAGCATCCTAAGTAAGTTGCGTCTTCCTGAAGATCTACGGAACCTTTCCGACCGGGAACTGGAGAAAATAGCCGCCGAACTCAGGAAGATCCTTATTACTACTATTTCCCAAACGGGGGGGCACTTGGCCTCCAACTTGGGCGTGGTGGAATTAACCCTGGCTTTGCACAGGGTTTTTGAGAGCCCGCGGGACAAGATCATTTGGGATGTGGGACACCAGTCTTACGTTCACAAGTTGTTGACCGGCCGTTTGGAGCGTTTCCCCACCCTTCGTCAACTGGGGGGGTTAAGCGGATTTACCAGGCCGGACGAAAGCCCCCACGATATATTTGCCGCGGGTCACAGCAGTACTTCCATCTCCGCCGCGGTGGGACTGGCCAAAGCCCGGGATCTTTCCGGCGAGAACTACAAAGTGATCGCCGTGATCGGGGACGGTTCCATGACGGCCGGGATGGCTTTCGAGGCTTTGAATCATGCCGGGCATTTAAAAACCGATTTAATCGTAGTTTTAAACGATAATGAAATGTCGATCGCCCGCAATGTGGGCGCCCTTTCCGCTTATTTAAGCACCTTGCGGATGAACCCGACTGTTCACCGGTTGAAAGAGGAGATTGAATACCTGGTACAAAGGATTCCTAAGGTAGGGGAGTTGACCGCCAGGTACCTGGAGAGATTAAAAGACAGCCTTAAATACCTGGTCATTCCCGGGATTCTCTTTGAGGAATTGGGCTTTTTTTATTTCGGTCCCGTGGACGGCCATAATATCCACCAATTGACCCAGACTTTCCGGGATGTTTCCGGGCACGGCGGACCCGTTCTTATTCATGTTTTAACCAAGAAAGGAAAAGGATATCCGCCGGCGGAGAATAATGCCGCCAAATACCATGGCATACCCGGGTTTGAAATTGCCACCGGGGATCTCCCCAAGAGCTCCGGAAAACCCACTTATTCCCAGGTATTTGGGGAAAGTCTGGTTGAACTGGCTAAAGAAGATCCCCGTATCGTGGCGATCACAGCCGCCATGCCGGAAGGGACAGGGCTGGTTGATTTTGCCCGCCGGTTTCCGGAACGCTTTTTCGATGTGGGAATCGCCGAGCAACATGCCGTCACCATGGCGGCCGGGCTCGCCCGGGGAGGGAAAAAACCGGTGGTTGCCATTTACTCTTCTTTCCTGCAACGGGCTTACGACCAGATTTTGCACGACGTTTGCCTGCAGGAACTGCCGGTGGTTTTTGCCTTGGACCGGGCGGGGGTGGTGGGGGAGGATGGTCCCACCCACCATGGAGTTTTTGATTTTGCCTATTTACGGCATATACCCGGTCTTGTCATTATGGCGCCCGCGAATGAAGATGAACTCCGGCAAATGATGGAATTAGCCTTAAAGCTAGAAAAACCCGTTGCCATCCGTTATCCCCGCGGACATGTGCAGGGGGAGATAAAGGACCGGGAACCGGTCGTCTACGGCAAGGCGGAGGTGCGGCGCGGGGGCGAACGGGCGGCAATTTTTGCGGTCGGCCCACTGGTGGAAACAGCGGAAAAGGCGGCCCGGCGTCTGGCACAGTCCGGAATCGGTTGTGCCGTGATTAATGCGCGCTTCGTCAAGCCGCTGGACCGGGCGACTATTATATATTGGGCACGCCGTGTCCCCCATCTGGTGACTGTTGAAGACCATGTTTTGGCGGGAGGTTTCGGTTCCGCCGTCCTGGAACTTTTGGCGGAGGAAGGAATCAAAAAGACGCAAGTGACAAGGATCGGCTATCCCGACTGTTTTGTGGAAGCCGGTACCATCCAGGAACTTCATGACATGTACGGGCTGAATGAAGAGGGTATTTACCGGGCGGTAACCGGCCGTCCCTTCCCGCTGGCTGATACCGAAAGCCGGTCGGGATCTTGATTCTTTAACTCACCCTGCGGTGCCGCGCCGTACCGGTTTACCCGCCGTGCGGCGCTATTAAATTCCCAGGGGTGCGGGATTAAACTATAAATGAAGTTTATATCGGAAAAGAGGAAGGGTTTTCTTTTTTTTTGTCGAAACTTAGTTAATATTGTAACCTCTTCATTTCTAACCTGTCATTTTGTAAACAGGAGTTTCCGGCCATGGAAAAATGGGCGCAAAAAATTGCCTTCTGGTTTAAAGACCAGTTACAACTGGACGAGGACCAAACAGAAGTGGTGGCATATTCGGTAACATCCTTCTTTTTACTCTGCGCCAACCTCTGTTTTCTTTTTTTCGTCTGCCGTTTGCTGGGTGTAGTGGGCGAAGGTTTCACCGCGGCCCTCACGGCGGCAGCATTGCGTTCGGTCACCGGCGGGGCTCATCTCTCCTCTCCCTGGCGGTGTTTAATTTTTTCCTCTCTGTTGCCTGCTTCCTTCGGATATCTTGGCAAACAGGCGGGAACCCTTTTATCCCCGGGGATAATGGCGGCCATTCTCTTCTCCACACTGGTGTGGGCCTTGCTCATTGTTGCCAAATATGCCCCGGCCGAGGTGAAAGAAAGACCCATTAAACCCGAAAAAAGAGGCTTTTACCGGAAAGCCGGGATTATCGTAACCTTTGCTTGGGCCGTGTTGGCCGGTTATTTTCTTTTCGCCGGTTATCCCGCTCATTTTCTCGCTGGTTCCTGTGGTTTTGTCTGGCAGACGATAACCCTGACACCGCTTGGTTTTACCATCTACTCCCGCCTTTCAGGGAAAAAATGAAAAAAGGGGGTTAGAGAATGAAAAGGTTGATTGCCGCCGTTCTTTTCAATTTACTGTCGGTTTTTGCCCTGGCGACCGCAGTTTCCGCCAGTTTTATCAGCGGTTACCAGCCGCGCCTGCCCAAGAGTTTGCAATAGGGTTTTTTAACTGAATACTTATAACTTTCCATAACTTATGAACCAGGCGGTGTCGGGTTTAATTTTGCAATTGAGGGTGAAAGTGATGGAGCATTCGTTCATACCAATGATCCGGTTATTATGTTATATCCCCGAGGGCATAGTGCTGGGAATGGCCGCTCTGACTTATGTTGGGCTAAAACCCCCGCTGAAGAAGTTGATTCTATTTGGGGTGGTATACGGGTTTACGATTTTCGGCTTCCGGGATCTTTTGCTGCCGGCAATCAATTTGCCCCCTGGTTTCCATACGATTATTCTTTTCCTCTTTAATGCCCTGTTTTTAAAAGTAATTTTTCATCTGAGTATTCCCGGCGCTTTAATCTGTACCTTCCTATATTTTCTTACTTTATTTGTCATTGAACCCCTTACCTTATCTTTTATCAAACTTTTAGGACTGTCGCCTGCCGTCATTCTTTCTTCCGCTTGGACTTTAAATCTGTACGGCTGGTTCAACCATGGGCTGGTTCTGGCGGGTGTTTACATTATGCGCAAGAAAAACTTCTTTCTTTTTCCCATAACCCACATTATTAGAGATGAGAAATATGAGTGATAAAACAAATAACCAGCAGTTTTTAGTCCTGCAAATGGCTTTTTTAAGCCTGTTGTGTCTGGTGTTTTTTGTCGGCGGCATGTATTTTTTCTTTTGGCAACCGCTGCTGGCGGGTGGGGAACTTGACTGGCAGTATCTCTTTTTCACCCTGGTGTTTATTGGGACCATCATTTTTATCTTTTTTTTCTTCCGCAAAAGCTTGTCTATTTTAAACCGGGAACTGGAAGAACGGCTCGAGCTACAGAGGAACCATCTTAAACAGCTAAACCACACTTATGAAGGGATATTGAAAGCTCTGAATTATGCTTTGGATTACCGTGACCACGAAACTTGGGGCCATTCCGCCCGGGTGGTGGGTTATGCGGTAGCCATCGGGCGGCAAATGGGTTTAAACAGCAGAGAACTGATCCGGTTGGCCTGGGGAAGTTTTTTACATGACATCGGCAAGATCGGGATCCCCGATGCGATTCTCTTTAAGAGTTCCCCGCTTACTTCAGAAGAATGGAAGATCATAAAAAGACACCCCCTGGTGGGATATGAGATTATTAAGCAGATAGATTTTTTACAGTCGACAGCGGAAATCATTCTCCATCACCATGAACATTATAACGGAAAAGGGTACCCCCATGCTTTGCGGGGGGAGGAAATTCCTTTACTGGCCCGCATCTTTGCGGTGGCGGACGCCCTGGACGCGATGACGAGCGACCGCCCGTACCGTGCAGCCCGTATGATGGATGAGGCGTTGGCGGAGATTAAAAACCTGGCGGGCAAGCAATTTTGTCCCCGTGTCGTTCATACCTTGCTTGCATTGGGCAAGGAAAAACTGGAAGAGATTCAAACCCGCGTGAAAGAAAAGGGAGATATTGCCGTTATTAAGAAAGAATTAGAGTGGTTGCATCTTGCGGACTAAAAAGAGCCCGGTTTATTATTTTTTTTATCATCAACCGGTGTCAAGTGTATAATAATAAAAAAGGGGGTCCCTGGTGGCCGGAAAAAAATTATTATCTGTCATCGTTGTAATGATAGGGGTTTCCATAATCCTCTCTTTACCCGTCATGAACCGGCCTGTTACTAAAGAGGCTTTTCTTTTCGGCACTTTAATCCGGATTACCGCTTACGGCCGGGGCGCCGGTCAGGCTGTAGATAAAGCCCTGGCGATAATGGCCCGCATTGAACAGGCGGCCGGAACCGGAACCATGGAGAAGATTAACAACAAAGCCGGAATTGAACCGGTCGAGGTGGAAGAAGAGTTATTCTCCCTGCTGCAGGTAATCTTGGAACAAGCCCGGCGCACCGGCGGGTATTTTAACCCGGCGATTGGTCCTTTGACCGAGGTATGGGATTTCGGTCCCGGAGGCGCCGGGCGCCTTCCGGCCCCGGCGGAGATCGCCGCGGTTCTCCCGTTGACGGATCCGGAAGCACTCCTGTTAAATGCGGAAAAAAAGACTGTTTATTTGCGAAAAGCCGGAATGAAACTGGATTTGTCGGGAGCGGCAAAAGGATATGCCGTGGACCGGGCCTGGGAGATATTAAATTCTTCCCAGGTCCGGGGGGCTTTAATCAATGCCGGGGAAAGCAGCATCCGCGTTTTGGGCGAAAGACCCGGCGGAGGGCCCTGGCGCATCGCTGTCGCCCATCCCAGAAAAGATGAATACCTGGGCATTTTGGAGTTGCCCTCTGGAAAAGCCTTAGGAACTTCCGCCGATACCCAGCATTTTATCATTGTTGAAGGCCGCAGGTATTCTCATCTTTTTAATCCTTTTACCGGTTATCCTCCGGACGATGTAATTTCCGCGACGGTCGTCGCCGACGAAGCCCTGGAAGCCGATATTTTCTCGACTGCGGTTTTTGTGGCCGGTGGCCGGAACCGGCTGGAATTGTTGGAAGAATGGATGGTGGAGGGTTTGGTGGTGGACGCGGCCGGACGGGTGATGAAAACACCGGGAATAGAAGAGTTTTGGCACGGCGGTTCCGGAGAGTCCTGATGCCCGGAGCCCTCGAAACCGGAAAATCAGGGGAAAGGAGGTGATGTTCTTGGCCAAGCTGGACAATATCACTTCTTCAATTAAGAAGGGGGTTAACAAGAGCGTCAATCTCGTCAAGACCCGGTCGAAAAAAATAATGGCCGTCGCGTATTTAAACAACGAAATAAAACTTTTACAGCAACGCCGGGAAGAACAAGTAAAAGAGGTCGGGGAGAAAGTCTGCGGCCTGGTAAAGGAAGAGAAGATTACCATTCCCGAGATCCGGGAACTTGTCGGGACCGTCTTGGACGTCGAGCGAAAAATTGACGAGAAGAAAAGAGAGCTTGCCCAGGTCCGCCTGGCTTCGGAAGAAGAAAACCAAAAACAGGGCCGGACGGACCAGGAGAAAACTTGCGGCCATGAAATTCCGGAGGGCGCCTGGTTTTGTCCTGTTTGCGGGAGGAAATTAAGCGTTTAATCTATAAAATTATTAAAACAGCCCAACAGCCCGTTTCGACCCTTTGAAGACAGATTCAAAGGGTTTTTTCTTGGTTGAAAGCCCGGTCCGCCCGGGTTTTTGCAGAAACGGGTTTTTTGGCCGGGAGCCCGGTGCAAGGCAGGGATTACCGGTTTGGGCCGCGAAGATCTAATAAAAACCGTTGTCCGCTTGGTAATTTTTATCGGGACGCGGTTTTTCCGGGAAAAGCAGGGTGGAAGGTGGAACGATGAATCGGCAACGGGAAAAAGAGAGCGACCGCCGGGAAAGGATGTACATAATCGAGAGGGAGTTGTTGCAAGCGGGGTATCAAAATATTGCCGGGGTAGACGAGGCCGGACGCGGGCCTTTGGCCGGACCGGTGGTGGCGGCCGCGATCATCCTTCCGCCCGGGGTTGTAATCGAGGGAATTGATGACTCCAAGAAATTAACCCCTGCCCAACGGGAGCGGGTTTACCGCCGGATGCTCGAGGAAAAGATTCCGGTTGGGCTGGGTGCGGCGTCCGTAAACGAGATTGACCGCTTCAATATTCTCGTCGCCTCCAGGATAGCCATGATGCGGGCGATAAAAAGGATGCCCGTAACGCCGGATTTCTTATTAATTGACGGTTACCCCTGGCCCGGGATCAGCTTGCCCCACCGGGGTTTGGTAAAAGGTGACGCCCGGAGTCTCTCGATTGCCGCCGCCTCGATTGTCGCCAAAGTGACGCGGGACCGTTTAATGTGCTTATTGGACCGGAAATACCCGGGTTATGGCTTTAGTAAGCACAAGGGTTACCCCACCCGTGAACATTTGGCCGCCCTGGCCCGGTTGGGACCTTCCGCGGTTCACCGGCGGAGTTTCCATCCCAAATCGCAGCAGCTCTCGTTATTTACGGAAGAAGCGGGATGGTAGGGGGTAAGGAGGGGAGACGCGGATGAACTTAATCACCAATGCTTACGGGATTCCACGCCTGCTCCGCGGGCGGGTGGTGAAGTCGCCGGCCGGGGAGTTGTTATTAAAAACCCCTGAAGGTTCATTTCCCGTTAAACTGGAGGGCCGGCCAATTCCTCTGGGCGAGGAGTTTGCCTTCAAATTTCTCCGGCAGGAACCGGGCCGGGTGATCCTGACCCCTTTATCGTCGTGGGAATACTGGCAGGAGGCGCTGCCGTTTTTGAAAGAGTTGCCCGGAGCCGACAGCGAGGAAGGGGAGGCCTGGATCCGGGCTGCCGTGCGCCAGGGCTTGCCCCTGGGCAAAGAGGTATTATTTTTCATCCGCCGCTGGTCCTTGACGGCGGAAAAGGATTGGGGCGTTAAAGTTAACCCTGAAGTCTTCGCCTTTCTTTTCCGCAAAATGCTGCCGGTTACTCCCGGGAGTGTTCTTTTGTCCCTGTATTTGCTGTACCCGAGGGTGCAAAAGGAAGTCTGGCTTAAGGCCCGGCCCTTTTTGTTTTCCCCCGGTGAACAGGACGGAGAGGAAGAGACGGTCCGGAGGCTTGTCGAGTTTATCATCGCCGGCCGGGAGAAGGCGGCGGAACCGGAGGAGAAAGAGGAAGGACTGCGCAGTCTTTGGACGGGGCTCCTCCGGGCGGCGGCAAGGTTTTTAGCGGAAGATGCCTGCCGGGATCAGGTTTTCCCGCATTGGGTTTTTTACCTTTCACCCGGGCCCGAGCAGGTGGCCGGGTGGGCGGGCCGCGGGACGGAGGAGGAAAAAGGTTATTCTTTCCATTTGACCTGGCATTCACCGGTCCTGGGACGGGTGGAAATTACAGGGGTGGAAAGAAAGGAGGAACTCTCTTTATTAATTGCCACGGAAAGTACGGCGGCGGGATCCCGCCCCGAGGTGCTTAAGGAATTAAAGGAAATCAAATCTTACTTGGAAAACAGGGGTTGGAAGGTTAAGCATCTCTTTTTTTCCCAATTAAACGGAGGGGAAAAAGAAGAAGAGACCTTTGTCCCTCCCCGTATCGACGGGTGGATGTGAAATGAACGAAGAATTGGCCCGGCTGCAGGCGATTGCCCTAAAATACAGGATGGACGAGGATCCGGCACCGGTAGTCCTGGCGAAAGGCCGGGGGCGCCTGGCGGCGGCCATTTTGGAACTGGCCCGCCGGGCCGGGGTCCCCGCCTTGAAAGAACCGGAACTCGTTAAGCTCCTCGAGAAGGTAGAGGTAGGGGAGTATATTCCCCCGGAGGCTTACACCTTGGCGGCGGAGATTATCGCCTTCATTATGCGGCTGGAAAGCCGCTTGGAACAGGGTAAATAAATAAAACGAAGCACAAAAGGATGCTCCCTAAAAACATGAATTCTAAAACATGGCCCCGCAGAAGAATGGTGTAGGACCACGAACCTCATGGCACTAACCGGTAGCGAGGCGTTTTACTTCCGCGGCGATCTCCGCAAAATCCGTCAGTTCCCAGCGGGCGCCCATTTTCCGGGCCAGGGCCAAAAGGATTTCCCAGAGTTCCTTCCCGCCCGGGGGAGGAAAGGTCTGGGCCGACCATTGGAGACGTCCTTCGGTGTTGATATAGCTGCCGCGTGTTTCAGGGTAGGCCGGACCCGGCAGGAGAACCGCGGCCGGGGCCAGTTCTTGCCGGTAAAAGGGGGAAATACATACGGTAAACAGTCCGGGCCGGCAAAAGGCCGCCGGGAACGGGTCTTCGTCGGCAATCACCAGCAGGCCCCGGAGTTTTTGCCCCCCGTCGTGCACGGGGATTTCCGAGAAAGCCGCTTGGTGGTGAAAGGGAGTGGAAGGGGCATTGTCATTCTCCCCCGCCCCGGTTACCCCCATCTTGTAAAGGCCGTAAATGTTACCCCACGGCACCAGGGGAAGCAAAACGGTCTTTTTGTTGACACGGGAAATTTCCCGGAGCTGCCGGAGCTCTTTCCGGTCAAGGTGGCGAGGATCATAGATAATAACGGGGTTTTGGGCCCGGGAAAAAGCCCGGACCAAACCGGCAATTTTGGCGGAGGCCAGGTTAAATTGGTGCTTTATGTCGATGTCAATGGTGTCCGGGTTTTTCTCCTTGAGAACACCGGATAAGACCCCCAAAAGCCGGGAACACTTTTCCCTGCCTACCCGGAGGACAGAGCGGGCTAAGGGATCAAGGGCGATGGGCCGGTGATGAATAATGGTCAGTCCGGCCCCGGCGGTGACCGCTTGTTCAATTTGCCGGAAAGTAACGGGATAATCCGCCGCCGGCATGACCCGGTATAAGAGGATGAAATCACTTTGCGCCAGGGCGGTTAAACCGGCCGGTCGGACGTTCAGATAAGCCGGCCAACCCTTTCCCGGCGTGGTAAAAAGGTTCTTCGTGCCCAGAGTTTCCCGGGCGAGCCTGGCGGCGAGCAAAGCCGCTTCATTGGGGATTTTGGGCGCAACGAAAACGGTGACGCTCTCCGGGCCGTAACGGTCCGCCAGGTCTGTCAAACCGCGGGCGGCGGCGTTTAGGGCTTTATCCCAGGTGGTTTCCTGCAGGGTTCCGTTTTCCCGGATCAACGGGACAGTGAGGCGTTTTTCTCGGTGACATAAGCTGTAATGATAAGCACCTTTTTCACAAAGCAGCCCGTTGTTGACCCCGCCCGCGGCGGGCGCGGTGACCTGGGTCATTTTCCCCCCGGCGGTATGAACAGTCAAGGTACAGCCGGTTCCGCAGTGCGGACAAACTGCCGTGGTTTTCCGGGTACGCCACGGTCCCGGTTTGGGCAGCCGGCTCTTGTTGGTCAGGGCGCCGGTGGGGCAGGAGGATACGCATAAGCCGCAATTTTCACAGGCGGCTTCCGCCGGGAAACGGCCGGGGGCAAGGATCACCGTCTGGAGTCCCCGGTGGAGAAAACCAAGGGCGTTGCTCTTCTGGACTTCCCGGCAAATACGCACGCAATTGCCGCACAAGATACATTTGTTGGGGTCATAATCGATATACGGGTGGGCAGTGTCCACCTGCTTCGGGAGTCTGAATTTCATCAGTTCATGATCATCGATCCCGTATTCGGTGGCCAGATCGCGGAGACGGCAGTCGAAGACTTCCGTACAACCGCAAGAGAGGCAGCGTTTTGCCTCTTCCACCGCCTGTTCTTTCGTGAAGCCCGCTTTATACTCGGCAAAGGATTTTTTCCGCCCGGGGACGGAAAGCAAAGTTTTGGGTACGGCCCGCTTTCTCCTTTCCACATCCTGAAAATCCGCCGGATCAAGCTGCGCAAGTTTTCCCTTGCTGCAGTTATAGGGTTTTTTTACGCTTAGCGGTTTTCCCTGCAGATACCGGTCGATAGAAACGGCGGCTTTTCTCCCGGCGCCGACCGCTTCCACCACCGTTGCCGGGCCAGTTACGCAGTCGCCGGCGGCAAAGACGCCTTGGATGGGGGTGGCCAAAGTTTCCGGATCCGCCGCCAGCCAATCATTGGCAACCGGCAGATTGCTTCCTTGGAGTGAACGTTCGTCCATCACTTGACCCAGCGCCAAGATGACCCGGTCGGCGGGGAGGAGAAATTCGGAGTTCGCCACCGGGACCGGGCGGCGACGGCCATCGGCATCCGGTTCACCCAGGGTCATTTTTATCAGTTCCAGGTGCTTTTCGTCCGGAAGATACCTCTTGGGATTGGCCAGGAAATGAAAAGCCACGCCTTCTTCCCGGGCTTCCGCCACCTCTCCGGCATCGGCCGGCATTTCTTTTTCCGTCCGCCGGTAAATGATAGTTACTTGTTCCGCGCCCAGCCTGATGGCGGTCCGCGCCGCGTCGATTGCTGTGTTTCCCCCGCCGACCACCACCACTCGGTCCCCCGGCTGGACGGTGCCCGCCTGCGGATCCTTCAGGAATTCGAGGGCGGGGAGCACAGCGGAAGAGGTCTCTCCCTCCAGCTTTATTTTTCGCCCGGCCTGGGCGCCTATGCCGATGAAGATGGCATCAAACCCCTCTTTTTGCAAACTCTCAATGGTGAAATCCCTTCCCAGGGCTTTTTCCAGGTGTAAATCAATGCCCAAACCAAGGATCCCGGCGATTTCCCGCTTCAAGATTTCCTTGGGCAGGCGGTATTCGGGAATTCCGTAACGGAGCATTCCGCCCGGTTCTTTTTCCGCTTCAAAAACAGTAACCCGGTGGCCGGCCCGGCGCAGGTAATAAGCGGCGGTCAAGCCGGCGGGTCCGGCGCCGATGACCGCTACATGTTTGCCGCTTTCCGGGGGCAAATCAACGGTGGCGGCCGGTTGACCGGCGGTGGCGGTCCAGTCCCCGGCGAACTGTTTTAAGGCGCAGATGGCTACCGGCTCGTCCACGAGATTCCGCCGGCATTCGGCCTCACAAAAGCGGGGGCAGACCCGGCCGACCGAAGACGGGAAGGGAAGCTTTTCCCGGATCAAGCTGTCGGCCTCCTCAAACCGGCCGTCGGCGATATAAGCGATGAAACCCTGGATGTCGATCCCGGCCGGGCAGGCCAGTTGGCAGGGGCCGATACAATCACCGTAATGGTAGGAGAGTAGCAACTCCAGGGCAAAGCGGCGGAGCCGGTTGACCGCCGCCGTATGAGTGCGGACGACCATACCGTCTTGCGCCTGGGTTGAACAGGCGGTAACCGGTTTCGCCGTGCCGTCGATTTCCACAAAACAAAGACGGCATGCGCCAAGAGGCTTTGTCCGCGGGTCATGACAAAGACTGGGAATTTCGATCCCGGCTTTCGCGGCGGCCTGCAAGATGGTGGCGCCTTTGTTTACCGTGACGTCGTTTCCGTTGATTTTCAAAGTTATCCTCGTCATCTTATTTCCTCACCTCGGAAACCGCGGTCCGGCCGGTGCTTTTCCGTCCGCCGGAGGTAACGACAATCGCGTCGAAACGGCAGGAACGGCGGCAAATACCACAGCGGATGCAGGTTTTTTCGTTCAAACGGTAGGGCCGGCCTCTTTCGCCGGAGATAGCCGCCACGGGACATTTTTTCGCGCATAGACCGCAGCCCGTACATTTTTCGGCCAGAATTTTATAACTGATTAAATCCTTGCATATTTTAGCCGGACATCTTTTCTCGTTAATATGGGCTTCATACTCCTCCCGGAAATAACGGATGGTGGTAAGAACCGGGTTGGGGGCAGTCTGGCCCAAACCGCAGAGAGAACCTTCTTTAACCGCCTTGCCCAACTCTTCCAGGCGCTCCAGGTCACCGCTGCGTCCTTCACCCCGGCAAATCCGGTTCAGGATTTCCAACATTTGATGGGTACCGTTGCGGCAGAAGGTACATTTGCCGCAGGATTCTTCGGTGGTAAAGTTTAAAAAGAACCGTGCCACATCTACCATGCAGGTCTCCTCATCCATGACCAGGAGACCGCCGGAACCCATGATGGCGCCGATTTTGGCCAGGGATTCGTAATCGACGGGCGTCTCCGCCAGCCGGGCGGGGATACAGCCGCCCGACGGACCCCCGGTTTGCACCGCTTTAAAGGCCTTGTCCCCGGAGATGCCACCGCCGATCTCATAAACTATTTCCCGGAGGGAAATGCCCATCGGCACTTCGATCAGGCCGCCGCGTTTGACTTTGCCGGCGAGGGCAAAGACCTTGGTTCCCTTGCTCTCTTTTGTTCCGCAACTGTTGCATACTTCAGGCCCCGCACCGAAAATGCGGGCTACATTGGCAAAGGTCTCCACGTTATTGATTACCGTCGGCTTGCCCCAGAGCCCCTCCTGGGCCGGGTAAGGCGGCCGGGGGCGCGGCATGCCTCTTTTCCCTTCTATACTGGCGAGAAGGGCGGTTTCTTCGCCACAGACAAAGGCTCCGGCGCCTTCCCGTATGCGGATGTGAAAAGAAAAAGGGGAGCCAAGAATATGAGCACCCAGGTAGTTTCGCTCCTCCAACTGGGCGATGGCCGTGCGGAGGCGGTGAATGGCCAGGGGATATTCCGCCCGGATATAAATATAGCCTTCATTGCTGCCGACGGCATAGGCGGCAATAATCATCCCCTCCAGCACGCTGTGGGGGTCGCTTTCCAGAAGACTCCGGTCCATAAAAGCACCGGGGTCGCCTTCATCGGCGTTGCACACTACGTATTTGGGAGAGCCCGGGGCTTGGCGGGTGAATTGCCACTTCAAATAAGTGGGGAATCCCGCGCCGCCACGGCCGCGCAACCCGGATTCTTGAACGATGGCAATGACTTCTTCCGGGGAAAGAGAGGTGATAACTTTTTCCAGGCCGCGATAACCACCGGCTGCTATATAACTGTCGAGGCTTTCCAGATCGATCCGGCCGCTGTTTTTGAGGAGCACCCGGTGCTGGCGGTCCAGGTAATCTTGCTCCCGCCCGGGCAGGACCGGGGAATAAACAAGCCAGTCCGTACAGGGACGGCCGTTGTACAGGTGCTCTTCCAGGAGCGCACGGGCCTTTTGCCGGTCAATTCCACCGTAGAGATAAACGCCGTGCCCGTCGTCGATTTCAACCAGGGGTTCACAGAAACACATCCCTATACAGCCGGTCCGCAGAAGATGAAATTGACCGCCGTTTTTTAAAGCCTCTTGAAAAAAGTCATAGACCGGACGGGCGCCGGCGGCAATCCCGCAACTGGCCAAGCCAACCTTGACTGTTTTCTTGGTGTGGGTTGCTGTCTTCATCAGGATAACCGTCCCTTTTCCTTTAGTAATCATTGCTTAACTTTATTGATTAGCCGCAGGGCCTGATCAGGAGTTAGGCGGCCGAAGGTCTCGCCGTTGATAGTGATCACCGGGGCCAGGCTGCAACAGCCAAGACAGGCTACTTTTTGTATGGTGAATTTCCCGTCCGGGCTGGTATCACCGTTTTTAATCCCGAGCGCCTGTCGCAAGACGCTGGTGATCTCTTCCGCCCCCGCCAGGTGACAAGCGGTGCCGTGACAGATTTGGATCAAGTTTTCGCCGATTGGCTGGAGGCGAAACTGCGAGTAAAAAGTGGCTATACTGTACAGTTCGGAGGCGGGTATTCCGGTCAGGGCCGAGACCCGCGGGAGAAATTCCGGCGGGACGTAACCGAATTCGTTCTGAATTTGCTGCAGAACCGGGATGGCCGCGCCTTTGCTGATTTCCAACCGGTTTACGATCCGGTCAAGTTTTTCCCGGGACAACCCGCCGGGTTCCAGATAAGTGATTTTTTCTTTGTTCATCTTTACCTCCCCCGAGGGGGTTGGACGGTGGTCAAAAAGGTTGACGACTTTAAGCATGGTCACCTGGTCAACCCAGGAAAATCTTTTAATTTTGGCCACCAAATCTTCTATGTTGCCGGCGGTTTCCACCGCGAGGAGAATATCGTATTTGCCGACCACCGGTTCGACATAATCCACACCGGGAATCGTCTCCAGTTCCAGTAATCCGTTGCGCAGATCATCCTGATGGATGTTATTCTTCACATTAAGTAAGCAGTAAGCTCTCAAGCCCATTATTCCGGTCGCTCCTTTCCGGACGTGTTGCTTGCCGGTAATTGATGAAGGTATCTTATTTCCCGATAAAAAAGAATTATTCTCGATTAAAAGGAAGATACCTGCACCGGAAAAAAAGGTTTAACGTTATGTTACTCCTGTTGTCACAAAACTGGCCAATCGTCCCGCCATGTTAATAGTCAACCAGGAAGGAAAAGGAAAAAAGGAAGCGAATTAAATAACCAGTATTTTTTAGAAAAGGTGACTGCGGTTTTGGGGAAAAAATTGGGGGATTACGGGGAGTATTTGGCCCGGGGCATTTTAGAAAAAGAAGGATATGTAATCTTGGAACGAAACTACCGTACCCGTTACGGGGAGCTGGATCTGGTGGCCGGCGAGGGGGAGACTTTGGTTTTCATTGAGGTAAAGACCAGAACCGGACAGAGTTACGGCTCCGGCGCCGCCGCTTTGACCAGAACCAAGCAACGGCATATGATACGGGCGGCCCTCAGTTATTTGTCTTACAAGGGTTATCACGGTTACCCCTGCCGGTTCGATCTGCTTGACCTCCGCCTCGATAAAAAAGGAAAACTCCTTGATTATCAACTGTTTCGTAACGCCTTTGTGCTGGAAAGGGGGAAAAACTGTTAATGCCGGTCAGGCTTTTCAGCGCGGCCGTGCTGGGTGTCGACGGTTACCTGGTGGAGGTGGAAGTGGATATTTCCCGCGGCCTGCCTTCGTTTGAACTGGTCGGGTTGGCCGACACCGCTGTAAAAGAAGCCAAGGAAAGAATGAAAGCGGCGGTCAAAAATTCCGGTTATCCTTTTCCCGCCCATAAAATAGTGGTGAACTTGGCCCCCGCCGACTTAAAAAAGGAAGGCGCCGGTTTTGACCTGCCGATTGCCGTTGGGATCATGGCGGCGGAAAATATAGTGGCCCGGGACCGCCTGGGCGAGGGTGTAATTACGGGAGAAGTCGCTTTGGACGGTTCAATCCGCCCGGTCCGTGGAATCTTGGCCATGTCGTTGGTTGCCAGAAAGGAGGGAAAAAAGTACATTCTTCTTCCGGAGGCCAATTATGCCGAAGCCAGTGTGGTAAAGGGGATAGAAGTTGTCCCTGTGCGCAACCTGGCACAAGCACTGGATTTTTTAAATTTCGGCCGCATACCCCCTGCTCCGGAGAGGAAACCGGAAGAAACACGCAATCCCAGAGAAGTGGATTTTGCGGAAGTCAAAGGACAGGAGACGGCGAAGCGGGCTTTGGAAATCGCCGCCGCCGGCGGGCATAATCTCCTAATGTTATATACGGTTTAATAGTATAAAGCCTTAAGCGAAAATGAATAGGACTGTATAATAAGGTTAAGGCTTTATATCGCCCGAAGCGTAAAAACGCAATAGGAAGAATAAAATTTTTGCCGGGGATAGGCCAGCCTTGCAAACTGGCTGACAAGCGAAGTCTCCCCGCTTCCCCGGCAACAATTTCAAATAGGGAGACAGAAAGGGAGACGAAATATGGAATCTATGAAAGGGAAAGTCATTCGGGACATTAGGAACCAGGAAGCAAAAAGAAAGCAACTCCAAAAGGAGATCTTCAACCAGCGGTACAATGCTACGAAAGAGGCGAAGTTCATAGACAAGGAGGATATAAATATGAATAGCTTCCGGGCTATTCCTAAAAGCGTGATACAAGAGCTAGGCTTATCGAAAGCGGCCCTGGCTGTTTATCCGGTGCTCTGCTCTGAGGCCGATTTTGAGAAGGATGAAGCCTTCCAGATATCGCAGAAAAATATTGCCCGCTTTGCAGGAGTGAGCGAGAACAGCGTCCGCAATGCCTTGAAGGAATTGGAGAACGCCGGACTGCTAACAAAAGAAAAGGTTACAGATGGCCCCCGCCACTTCTACGTCTATAAAGTGACCTTTTATCGTAGGCCTGAGCTAGAAGCAAACGAACAACGTGGGGATGCAATCTATGATTCCACTGCACAAACCCCTTGTAAATCCATGTTTTAGAAGGATTTTAGTCCCTCGATGTCGAATATAGTAGTAAAAACTAAAGCAATCTTTAGATTTAGAGAGATAAAATCTTTTAATCGACATATAGGGGTGCATAGCGATGTTTAAGGAAAATAATAGCCATCTTCAAACTTCGTTATTCGACGTTACAGCAAATTGGCATAAAAAATATGAAAAACTATACGAAAATTCATGGGCAAAAATCTTTTACCATGAGGTCTTTTGCAAAATTGACGAGGAAATATTCAAACCTCTTTATTCAGACATCGGCAGGCCTAATGCACCTATAAATGTCCTTGTTTCTCTTGAGCTTATAAAACACCTCTTCAACTACACAGATGAGGAGCTTGTTGAAAACTATCATTTTCATGTTTTGGTTCGTGCTGCAATAGGAATTCGCGATTTTCATACTGCTCCCCCTGTTGGAGTTAGAGCCATATACAATTTCAGAAGTCGTTTAAGCAATTACATGAAGGAAAATCCAAAAGAAGGAGATTTAATAGCTGAACTCTTCCATGACCTAACAGAACAATTTATTAAGCGCGCGGGTATAAAAACTAGAGAGCAGCGAGTTGATTCAACCCAAATTGCATCAAACATTAAGCGCGTCGGCCGTTTATCGCTTGGGTATGATGTCCTGCATAAAGCTGTAACGGCTCTGCCTGTGGATATATTGCCTGAAGAACTCAGCAGAATTATAGAGCCAGAATTCCAGAAGGACTTTCTTTATAAATCATCGTCTGATGATGCCAAAGCAAAGCTTCAGACCGTGCTCGAGCTTTGCG
Organism: Bacillota bacterium; assembly: GCA_036678685.1. GTDB lineage: Bacteria > Bacillota > UBA4882 > UBA10575 > UBA10575 > JAZIHH01. Next base: position 248,752 of record JAZIHH010000001.1, on the reverse strand, counting down.
CAAAAACTGTTGAAGTGGCAGAGAACAATGGATTCGGTAAGTTGGAAGCTATACTTTTGGTTAAGCGCTTTTTAGAAGAACAAGCATCTTTTGATTTGGAAACAGGGACTTGGATTGTAAAAGACAACAAGGAACTTAATTCTGATTGTCTGCAATCGGCTCATGACCCGGATGCTACCTTTATACAAAAGGGAAACGAGGGGCACGTTGGTTTTGTGGCAAACATATCTGAGACTTGCCATGATGATAACCCAGTGCAGCTTATTACCGACTATAGTGTAGAAAAAAACAACGTACATGATACTAAACTTCTAGCTGACCGCATGGAAGCAATAAGAGAAACTGGTGCAGAAGAGTTATACCTCGATGGAGGTTATTATAGCGAAGATATCGTTAACAAAGCAGAAGAGAAAGAGATTACTCTTCATTTTACCGATATGACCGGAACAGAACCGAATCCCGATAAGCTGCCGATTACAGATTTTGAAATTGAGGATAATGCAATCAAAAGTTGCCCTATGGGGAAAAAGCCTGTTGTAAGTTATCATGACGCTGAAACAGGGAAGATAACCGCCCATTTTGACCTTAGAGAATGTAGAAAATGTGAGCATTATGAAAACTGTCCCTCAAGAAAAGGAAGAAAATCAGCTATTGTAGTTATTACGCCCAAAGCGTTAGCTGCAGCCCAAACCCGCAAGAGCATTAAAGAAAATGGAAAGCTAAATACCAGTAAAAGAGCAGCTATTGAAGGAACCAATTCAGCATTAAAGCGTACAGGAGCAAATGAACTTAGAGTTAGGACACTAATAAAAACGCGAATAGTGTTTGGTTTGAAAGTAATAAGTCGTAATATCCGTCAGCTGTGGCGTTACTTCGCCGGTGACTTCAGGCGAAAACGCATAAGGGGTATTTGTGTCCAAAAACAGGCTTTAGCAATAGCCTGAAGGGTTAAAAGCCCAAATTGGGGATAAAAAACAAACTTTAGAGAGTAAAAAACTATAGCAGAGCCAACTTTGGTTGTTTGAAAGATGGTAATGACTCATATTTAGGCCATTATTATTCAAATTTATCTGCCTTAAAATTCAGGTTTGTGCAGTGGAATCTTTTATATAGCCTTGCTTAATTGTAATAAAAAGCGTATTTTTCCATAGCGTCCATGATCGCTTCTATGTTTTCCATTGGAACGTTTGGATATAAACCATATGTCATGATCAGTCCGCCTTGCGGGGTGGACAATTTCTCGACCTCTTCCTTGATGAGCTCGTCGATTTGTTCGGGTGTGCCGAAGGGAGTGATTTTTTGTCGGTCAAGATCGATATCAATGCATATTTTCCCGCGATAACGTTCGGAGATCCAGTCGATCCCGTTCACCAAATCCTGCAGATTTATGACCTGCACTCCGCTGTCCAGCATGTAGTCCGCCAGGGCTTTTATATCCCCGTCAGAATGCATATGTACGATGACTCCTTTATCCAAAGCAGGCTTCATCAGCCGCCGGTAGCTTGGTTTAATATATTTCAAGAAATACGCTGGCGGAATCATAGGCCCATATTGCATGCCCAAATCGTCAGGGTAACAGAACATGTCCACTCCAAAGCTCAAATACTTATCAACAATATACGCATTAAACTGTTCCACCATCTCAATCAGATCCCAAAGTCTTTTTTCTTCATTCGCCATATCCATCAGCAGATTCTCGTAGCCTCTTAAATCGCATAGCTGTAAAAAGGTATGGCCATGCCTCAGCCCGGCCTTCGCACAACCATCCCTTTCCTTTATGGTTTTTATTATCTTTTCTTCCTCTTTCCAGTCGATTGGCCCGATTCCCATGCAGGTTTCGGGATCGGGAGGCTGATAGGTTTCGAAGGCTTCCCAGTCTTCAAGCGGATGCTTGGTTACAGTGCCTGTTATTCCGTTGTCGGTGGTTGTCCAGACGCAGCCAAAGTCGTCGGTGTACGGCTCTTCCACTCTGGCCACCAATCTGTAATTTGGAACATATTTGCCTTTGGGACGGACAAAATCGGGGAACAAAAATTTATGCTGTTCCATTAAATCGAATAACTGGTCCTGGGGATAATGATGCCAGCAGGAATCGTTGATTATAAATTTCATGGGAATATAATCTGGTTTTTCAAACCGGGCCGCTTTTATAATATTGATGTCCACTTTTTCACAACACCTCTTTCTTTTTATGAATATTGTAACATCTTAGAGCCAGACTGATCAAGTCCAGATTAGTGTGTAAATTCCTCAGTTATCAATAAGCTTATCTGATATACGCAATATTGCTTTGATCATTGGTTTGTTTTTGCTCTTCTTGCCACTGAAGGTATTCACTCATATCCAGGTATTTTTTGCCGCTTATCCACTTGTCGTCAATTTCCATAAGTAAGGCTCCAATTAGGCGAATTGCCGATTCCCGGTTCGGGAAAATACGGATAACTCGTTCCCTGCGCCTAATCTCTTCGATAAGACGCTCGACAGCGTTTGTAGTACGCAGACGCCGGCGATATTTTTCCGGCAGCATAAGGACCGCGGTAGCATCATCAAAGCCCATTTCAAGTATTTGCATGGCCTTGGGTGCTTTTTTCTCAAATGTCTCCAAGGTTTGATTCAATAACAACCGGGCAGTACCGATATCAGGCGCATCCAGAATAGCTCGCAGATGTGGATAAAGCTCTTCTTTTGCCGACCTAGGCGTAGCGTCCATGATATTACGCATAAAGTGGGTTTGGCAGCGATGCCAGGTAACGCCCTGGAAGTAGCGGCGAACCGCCTTGACCAGGCCGCCATGGTCATCTGATACTACCAGTTCGACACCACGCAGGTTACGGCTTTTAAGCCAGGAAAAAAACTGGCTCCAACTGGCTTCGGATTCACTGTCGCCCAGCATGAGACCTAAAACTTCCCGGTAGCCTTCGGTATTTATGCCGATAGCGATCATAGCGCTCCGGGAACGGACGCGGCCGTCTTCACGAATCTTCAGTACGAAAGCGTCCACCAAGACAAAAGGATAGCATCTTTCCCGCAAGTCCCGGTTATTCCAAGCGTTCACAATGGGGTCCAGTTTCTTGCACAACTCTGAAACAGTGGATTTGGAAAATTCGGTACCACATAACTCTTCCGTTATCTGACTGACCTTACGGGTAGAGACCCCGTTAATTACCATTTCCATCAAGGCCAGCACCAAGGCCTGTTCGCTCCGCTGATAGCGGGCAAACATCTCAGTGGAAAACTGGCCGTTACGAAAACGCGGAACACGTAGGGTTATGGTTCCGACCCGGGTGGTAAGAGGATGCTCGCGTGTGCCGTTACGATAGCCCTTTCTTTTATCAGTACGTTCGTATGGTTCGGCTTGAAGCTGTTCGGTGGCTTGCGCCTGCAAAATCTGGTTCAATACCGATTCCAATAGCGCTGACACACCGGAATCCTTGTTATTGCCTAAAAATAGACGATGCAAAAGTTCTTGATCTACGGTAATCTGGTATTGAGCCATTCAAATTCCTCCTCTTAGAATTTTGGTTTGTCCAACTTCTATTCTAACTGAGGAATTTGTTAATGGCTCCCTCTTTTTTAGGAAACCAATTTTACACCATTATACGGACTTAACTTTAAAGATAAGATAGGTTCCTCCAATAAATAAATGCATTCAGCCATTACTGCTTTTAGCAGTTCGGCCCATTGCAAGTAAACCCATTCTGTCCATCCGTGAAGATGTTACAAGGTTCCGCCATCCTGCTTTTAGCAGCCCGGCCCGTCCCATATAAAGGCTCCGACAGTCCTGCGCCGGCCTAGCTATGCATTGACCCCGGCCCGGCTATGCATCGCCCCCGCCTATGCACCGATTTACTGCCAATTTTTTGCCATTTTAAGCCGCTGAAAAGCCTTCCCCATATAAAAGGTATTCCCCACAGCCTATAGAGCAAAATAGAGCAAATTTGATGGCTTATTTTTGTGTTAACCTGGTTATCACGAATCCTAAGCTATACGATGCTCTCATCGAATACTTCAAGTCTAAAGCGGATAAGCAGCCGGCTACCTACAACCGACCTTATTCTAACCTCCATGCGTTCTTTGAATTCTGTGTCGCACAGTCGTATTTAAGGTCCAACCCACTCAAAGACCTTGGCCTCAAAAAACGCAAAGACGATGGTGAAACTGTACGCCATGTGGATGAGTCTACCCTCGAAAAACTGCTTAAAGCTATAGACAAGAAGACCTATACAGGGTTGCGTGATTATGCCCTTATTCTTCTTACTCTCGATACGGGTATACGACCCAAGGAAGCACTTAGCCTCACGGTTGATGACGTAGATCTGGATAAGTTGATTGTGCACGTCCGCAAAGAGTATTCCAAAGTGAAGAAAGCGAGGATTCTTCCAATATCCCCTGTTACGGCTGCTGCCATAGGCGAAGTGATTAACATGACTCCCGAAGAATGGGGCAATATGATATTCTACTCCACTACCGGCCTTCCAATGACAACCCATATGTGGACTAAACGGTTATACATGTACAGCAAAAAGATAGGCGTTAAAGTGACACCATATTCTCTACGCCATACATTTGCCATCACGTTTCTTAGAAACGGCGGTAACCAGTTTGCCCTAAAGTACGAAATGGGACATAGTACGATGGCTATGACGTCGCGTTATGTAAAACTAGCACAAATGGATATAGAAAACCAGCATAAGATTGCTTCACCTGTAATCAAACTGGTCAGACGAAGTATAAGGCCTGGCAAAAGAGGCTCAACCAAAAAGTCATAAGCATTAATCTCCACTTAATAGTAAAAGGCCCAGGGAGTATTTCCCAAGGGCCTTTTATACTACCGATATCTGTCTAAGTACGCTTTAAGAAGAGCTTTGAATAACAGGTTATGGTTTGGCACTTTAAGGTGCAGCAGTTCATGCACAATTACTTTAGCCCTGAAATCTGCTGGTTGATGCAATAGCCATGGAAGATTTTACAGAGATAGTCGTAGTCCTGATTCCGTTCCTGGAACAAGATATGATGTTTAGCAAACTTGTCTCGGTCCCAACTGCCATCATCGTAGCGCTTGTATAAGTCATCGTAGGGCGTAGCTGAGATAATGAATGAATCTAGCGTAATATCCTGTCGACCGCTTCTTCGCCCTACCTCCTTTCCTAGCTCGCGTAAGCGCTCCCACAGACTGGCTTTTTCATCGTGCTCGTAAGCCTTAGCGTGTAACATGCCGTGCGGCTCGATAAAGACGATGCGCTGTTTTTTCTCATCCACAATCCACAAGATAAAGTCAGGGTAGAAACCGCTCTCTTCAAAGAAACCCACGCCCTTTCCTCTGCTCAAGTTTCGCAGGAGGAAGATTTCCTTTCCCGCCAGCGACTTATCCTTTTCAGCCTCCCAGTAGTCCTTCAGGTCACGGACGAAGCGTTCTTCACTCTCTTCCAGCAGCGGTGGGTCAGCAGTGAGCACACTGCCTTTTTTGAGAAGCAGAGGCAGATAGATGCTCCGGTCGAAGTAGAGGCGCGGCAAGCCGCTGTTTTCTTCTTTGATAAGTTTATCCATATCTTCGCACAGTTTTTTGATGGCGGTAACTAGGTCGCTGTGTGAACGCGGTACGCGCACGATGTAGGCGGCTTTCTTTTCCTGCACGCTCGGACGGTTGAAAGCCAGGTTAGGATCATCAAGGTCGAGGGGGCGATAGATCAAGTTTTGGCTGTCCCAGCGCTCGTGAGCTCGGCGGTAGAAGATGTCCAGGTACTTGCGCAGAATGGCTGTGACCGCTTCTTGCAAACGGGTGCGGTCAGTGAAGGTACGAGGACGGAACACGGCTTCACTTGCCTTCAGAGTATAGGGAACTTTTTCTAGGATAGCGCGCAGGGTTTCGGGACGAATGACCAGGTTGCTCCAGCCCTTGCGCGCCTTGTAGTCTAGCAGCTCGAGGTAGGCCTGTTCCCAATCCACCAATGTCAGACTTTCTGACGGGATAGTGGTCGCCTTATATTCGCTTTGGGCGCGAGCGTCCTGCAGGCCCACCGCGCCGCTTTCCAGTACCTGCACTTTGACCGATAAATCCACCCTCAGGCGGATGTTTTCATCAGGGGTGAGCAGGAGTATCGTCTCGGTAGCAAAGTCACGGCCGCTCTCAGGACGCGGTAGCACCAGCCCGCGCTGAAGCATCTGTTCGTTGGTCCATATAGGGAGCGGTAGTTCAACCAGCGGCTCGGTCTCTACCCCTTCTCGTTCAAGATAATCACGGAATTGAGCCATATAATTAGCGCGCACAGCAAAGATGTTGAGTGTCTCCAGCAGTTTGATATACGGTGGATGATTGCCCGGAAGGGCAGCACTACGCTTTAGAGAATGGTTTTTCCCGCGCAAGCGTACACCGCGCCCGAAGAGTTGGATGATTTGTGAACCTTCCCGTCGTCCAATGTTGAGAAGTCCCATGTTGGAGACGCGCCAGGAATTCCAGCCTTCCATGAATTTCTTGGCACCAATAAGAATATTAATCGGCGTGTCGGGGTGGTTGATATCCGTAAAGAGCGAGGAGGCGATAGCGTCTTCCTCCAGTGTGATGCCGGCGCCATCGGCTTCCACCAGTTTTTTGAATTCCGCGGTGTCGCCAATGTAGATGAGACCGAAATACTCCTCGGCGCCGGATGCCCTTAACCCCAGCTCGCCAGCGGCACTTTTAATGTCGCACACGTGCAGACCGCCACCGGCCGGGGAGTGAAAGACCCGCCGCAGGATGTCATCGTATAGGGCTTCGGCGGTAAGGCCAGTTTCACGCACGTACGGGAAGCGCCCGGCGAACAGGTCTATCCCATCTGGCGTAATCAGACCGCTTTTTCCCGCCAGCAGTTCTTCGATGCCTTTGACCGCCCAGTCGCGGTTTGCCAGCACTCGATGGAGAAAACGCACCACAGTTAGCACATCGCTGCGCTTCTGTTTGTTCTCGCTGTAGACAGCGTTGACCGTGCTACCGACGAACACCCAGAGCGGCTTTTCCAAATTGTATGGACGCAGGATCTCGGCTTGTTCATCAAACAGGCACTGTTGCTCATAGAAGGAGAGCAGGTTGCCCAGAAGGAGTAGATCGGTTTTGGCCTCGTCGGTCTCATCCTGCAGGTTGAGGATACGAAAGTCCTTGCCGTAGCCATCCTCATAAAAGTAGCGGTAGGAGTAGTCAAAGACGATGGCCTTGCCGTATTCAGCGGTGAGCGGATCGTTGCGCGCCGCCGAGAGAGCCTGCCCAAAGGTAGCACTGTATTCAAAGGTGAAACCTGTTTTGCCAAGCGCATCGCGGTACTTGCGCCAGGCTTCGCCGCCAGAACCTTTGTGCCCTTCGTCCACAAAGATCAGATTACGGCCCTCGAAAGCCTCTACCGGCACGCTAACCCCACCCCCGCGCTTTTCTTCTACCAGTTTAGTGATTTCGATGACCTGCACGGTGTGTTTACTGCCGCTCCACAGGCCGCTGTGATTGAGGTCGAAGCGCTGGGCCGGGATGCCCGAAGCTTCCATTTCGGCCAGGTGCTGCTCACTCAGGCCCTCGTTGGGCGTTACCAGCAGGATGTTATCAAGCAGCTCCTTGTTGTAGTGCAGGAATTGATAGTAGTTAAGATGCAGAATCAGCGTCTTGCCGCTACCCGTAGCCATCCAGTAAGCCAGCTTGGTCAGGTCGTCTTCGGAGAAGGGTTCATCCTGCGGTTCGCCAGGCAGTTTTGACGCGTTACGTTCGTGTACAAAGGCATTCAGGTCGGCCAGGAGTTGCGCCTTGTGGTTGAACAGGCGGTCGAGCACGATTTCTGTATAGAGCGCCGCCAGATATTGAAAATAGCGGAGGGTGATGGGCCGGGTGCGGCGGGCGTTAATGGCCGCCAGGTGTGCGCGGATGTTGTCGTCATAGCGTGCCAGGTCATCGGCAGAGATTTTGAGCTTGCTGCCGCGCGAGATGAGGCGGTGGTAAATATAGCTGCGTCCCTGCGCATCAAAACCCTCCTCAGCCTGCTTCATGTCCTCCAGCAGTTCACGGTTTTTCTCATAACCCAACAGGCTGTTGAGCCAGGAAAGCAGGAGGAGGCGGTTTTCGAGTTTTTGGTATTGGGTTGACCCGTTGCTCATGCGCCAACCACCAACCTCTCAAAACCGAATTTTATAATAAGCGCAATTCGTCTCCTTCGTTCCTTGAGGAAATCCTCGTAATCAAGTTCGTACCAGTTTGAAGGCAATCCATGCCAATCATACATCTGTTGAAGTTCATCGGAAGCAAATCGTTTTTCTAATTCCGGCACATAGTCCCTGGGAGCTCTGTCGGAAATCTTGATATTGTCGCTCCATTCCACTAAAGCATAGTTTGCTACCTGGTTAATGAGACGCTTTTCTCGAACCCCTATTCGTTGCAAGTATTTGCGGGGGAACAGATGATGACGTTCCAAAGCAGTCTTTTTGGCCTTCGTGGTAGGATCCAGCAACTCGGACACCTTCATCTTCGAATACAAGACCCGCGCTTCCAACAGACAAAGCGTGGCATAGTAGGCAAATTGTGCAGTGTTCCTGGCAGCAGCGGTTTCCAATTCGTTGGGTAAAGTTACTTCCCAATAGTCTTTTGTCAAGACGGCGCTAATTTGCTCATCTAGAATGCGGACAAAGTCATCGGCTCTGTTTGCGCCGCGCAGTAGGGCCATATCCTGTTCAAACCGCGCTTCGGGCGAACCTGTATAACGCCCCGTGAGTGTTGCCATAAAGAACCAGCGTGCCATCACTTCACGCAAGCGGTACAAATCTACTTTGAAGTCTCGCTTCCCTATAAGCCACAATGCATAAGTGTAAAGAACTGCCATTTGCGAGGAGATGAGTTGATCGGAGGGGTATCCTGCCCTTTTCAGCACCTTGAAAAACTCATGCCAGTTTTGAAGGTCCAAAACATATGCCTGAGCCTCTTGCAATAAGGCAAACTGCTTTACGCGCTGTTCATCGGAGAATTGCCGCGTTTCCAGGTCCTTCCCTCGAAGCAGGGAATAAACATGCTCTAAGCGAGCGCGGCGAAACCCCAGTGCCACGCTTACGCGCAGCAGCTGGTCAGGATTTGGGCGTAAATAATGATTAAAAGGTGAAGGACTGCCATCCGGGGAGGGTGCTTTGCTGCACCGGCAAAATTCTTCCAGCTCTTTGCGACCCTCGTCCCAGAATACGGACATCAAGGTAAGAATAAAATTGGCCTGATTTAGAGGTGTCCTTTTACTATTGATACGCACAAAGATCTCTGAAACCTTGTCTTCGTCAACGGAAGAGGAGATCTCCAGCGCGGTGAGTGGATATTCTTCCAGTTTGATCAGTCGGTCAATTCTCTCATGAATTATATCTTCTTCTTCGACGGTCAAGGGGCGCCGTTTTCCTAATTTCTCAAGGAATTTTCTCTTGAAAGCATGCGGTTTCGTATCGGGTTGCCATAAAATGCTAATGTTATAAACGGTTTTAAGCATAAACGGTTTTATGCTATTCGCTCAGTTCTGCATGGTTCTTTAGGTATAGCACACGGAGGTCTTGGCTTCCCCGAAACTTAATTCGCACCTTGTCAATATATTTGCTTTTCATAATCTTAACAATGCCGGGTTCTTCGGTTTCCTGTATTTCCTGATAAGGTTCCTGAAGCGGATAAATTTTAATCCATTCAATAGATTTCTGAATCTGCTGGCGCAAGCGCAAGCGTAGTTCAATTCTCTCTGCCTCACCTTGGGCGGAATTTAATAACTGATATATTTCTTTAGCCTGTTCAAGGTCTTTCTCCAGCCCGGCCTTTTGTTGCCGTAATTCCATTATTTCCCGTTCAAATTTCTTATTCTCGCTCTCTAACCTTTCTTTATCATCAAAGGCCTGTGATAGCTTCTTTTCAAGCTGTTCCCTGATTCTGCGGTCCTTTGTTCGTCCGATGGTGTCGGAAAAGTTCTCCACTTTACTGTCAATTTCAAGCAGCCTCTGCCTATTAACTGTTAGAAGTTTTTCTAACTCATTTATTCTGGCCTGAGTTTCATCTTCCCCCGGTATTAGCTGGCTGATGTCCAGTTCCTCGAAGTTATCAAAAAATAATTGCTCAAATTCCTCATATCGAATAGGTTTAGCAGTACAGGTTTTCAAACGCCTAGAAGCATCACAGACTAGGTATTTCCCGCCTTTTGGTGGTTCGCCTTTGTTTATAAAATGCATGGGATAACCGCATAAACCGCATTTAATGACATGGGTGAAAAGGTTTGAGACTTTACCCGTCCTGCCTCCAGCATTGCCTTTTTTCTCTGCATTAGCTTGTAATTGAGCCTGCACCTGGTAAAACAATTCCTTATCAATGACTGGTGGAAAATAATCCGGTATAGGGTCACCTATGGGTTGCCTCTTACCATCAACTAATTTATGTGGCTGGAATTCCCCAATAACAGCCCGGTTTCTTAAAATCTTGTTTATATATGAACCTCTCCAGCCTCCTGTCTTTTTAGGGCCTACTTTGGGCGGTTTCCAAATGTTCGGGTCATCATTTAATTCCCGAGCAATCCTTTCTGCGCCTTTGCCGGCTAACTTTTTACGGAAAATTAGCTCAATCGCCTTGGCTGCTTCAGGAATTAAGATAAATTTAGTTCTGTCTTGAGAAAGTTTTAGCCACGCTGGGGCTTTTGCGGTCAGCTTTTTGCCTCCATTGCCGGCTTTACTCCTTTTGTTCTCCCAAACGGCTGATATACGTTTAGACTTGGTTTCTGATTCATCGTGTGCACGGGCCATATAAGTGATAGAAATTATAAGCTGTGCCCAGTTCTGATTAATGCTCTCCTGGTCATATTCCATCCCGTCTTGCAGTGTTACGATTTTAATTCCTGCTTTAATGATACTTGTAAACTGATTAAGTGCATCAAGGATTTGCTCCCTAGAAAGCCTGTCCAGGTTTTCTACTAGCAGAACCGAACCTGGAGGGATTTTCCCTTCTTCCACCAATCTGAGAAATTCCCCTAATGCCCCTTTAGTGCGATGATGCCCTTTATAAGCAGATAGTCCTTTATCAGTTAGTTTTAATGTATCGTCTAGGATAAGGCCATGCTGTTTGCAGTATTCTTCGGATAATTGAATTTGCCTTCTTAAACTGTCTCCCTTCTCCTGTTCTGGGGAAGAGAAGCGGATGTAAGAATAGGCTTTAGGTTCCATTTTACTTTCATCCTTTCAGGACTTATATATCAACCAAAGGGGGGAAGGGATAAAGCTCTGCATTAGCCAGACAAACTACTTAGCACACTTGGAAAACTTTTCTTGGTCATCCCAGGGATAAACAATATCGCCTGAAGCAATCTTTTCTAACAACTCCGCTTCTTTTAGCCAAGGCCGAATTTCGTCCCGGATTTCTTGAGCACGCTCTTGCGCTGCCTTCTTGATTGCTTCAGGCCCCTTCTTGAGACAATCCCCGCAAATAAAGTCTTCTTCTTCATCCACGTAAACGACAGCAACATATTCCGCTCCCGTGTAAGAAAACATCCTATTGCATATTAAACAAGGGTCTCCCAGTTCCCAATCTCTTGCTAGGTTTTCTATGATTTTAACTTCTACCGTCATCATAATCATCTCCTTTTTTGTTTTATCCCTTCCCTTACCATATCATACAAATCTTTTTAATTTCATTGAAGCCTGTTCGATAATCTCGGCCATCTATTCTCCCTCCTTCTTTTCATTTTTCTGGTATTCGTTTTGGACAAGATTCTTTGTTGTAGCGGTATTTTTTAGGTTTTGTCCCGAATTCTGCGCAGGTAGCATAATCCAAGGCGTTCTTGCAATACGCACACTGCGACATTTCAACTATGACCTCGCCTTTCTTCCATCTGAATCTAACAGATCTATCCTCAGGCATTGTATCACCTCGTTCTGATTTTGTTTCTCTTCCATTGCCCTCCTTCCTTACGGTGTAGGCTTCAATTTGTCCAGGCCGTGCCTCTTCAGCCAGTTAGTCAGGGTAGCAGGGGTAACGCCATAGCGTTCTGCTATGAAAACCTTTTTTGAGCCGTTCTTTAGCAATGCAACGATTTCCGGCTTGAACTTATCCAGCTTTGACTTGCCAGGGCCTTTGGGCCTGCCTAGCCGTTTTCCTGATGCTTTAGCTGCGGCCAGTCCTTCCTTTGTCCTTGCAGATATTAAATCCCTTTCTATTTCAGCAAATAGCCCTAACATTGTTCGCATAACTTTTGATTGTATATCGTCCCCGTTTAGCTGGAAGTTTTCTTTGACAGAGAACACTTTGACGCCTTTATCCTTTAATTCGTTTAAGACTTCTAAAACTTCAACCAGAGAACGCCCCAGCCTGGACAATTCAGGGACAATAAGGATGTCACCCTCTGACATCGATTGGACAAGGTCATTTAGTTTCCGTTGTTTCCAGGACTTCAGGCCGCTGACTTTTTCCTCTACGAATTCAACCTGCCCCAAGAATCCCTTTGAATTGGCAAAAGATAAGATGGCCGCCTTATTCTTTTCTGTGTCTTGGTCAATCGTTGAAACTCTTAAGTAGCCGTAAATTCTAAATTGCCTTGGCCTCGGGTGAGCCTTCGTCTTAATCTTGGTAGTAGGCATATTAACCCTCCTTTCATCTTCCTTTTTTGACATAATTAGGATTTTTTAATTTAATTATAAAGGAAAAGAAAGAGAAAGTCAAGCCTTTTTTCTATATATTTAGCAATAATTTATATGATCATTTTGTTCAAAACGTTTTCGGCTAGTACAAAGTACAATTTGGTAGTATAATAGGGGCAAGGTTCTTTCTAATTCATTTTCTTGTCCGCCTCCTTCGCGTCGTTCATGCGCTTCCTCAAGGATCACAAGCATGAAAGACAGCGAAGTGCGCTTGCAGAAGCTGGCGAAGCTGTTGACACAGAGGAGCTACACGCAGAAAGAGTTGACGGACTTGCTGAAAGTCAGCGACCAGACTGTCAGAAACGACATCAGCAAACTGCGGGCAGGCGGCTTCACCATTGAGGAAGAAGGGGGACATCAAGGGTCTCCAAAAACGTACACTCTTACAAAGACGCCCGATGGGTGGAAAGCGGACGATGAAGACAGCGGTGAATGAACACTTACCGCGCACGGAAGGTCAAAATGTCAAAACCGCTATATATATTTTTGAGCTTTGACCTTGGTCAAAGACGGGTTCGTCTGAAGCCGCTGAAGCGGGACCGCGTTGTAGACGACGGTTCCACGCTCGGCAGGGCTTCAGCAAATCTTACCCGGCGGTTTGAGGCAGTAAGCCCAAAACAAGAATTATTACCAAACTTTGAGCTTGATTGTTTGATAACTCTTTCCGATAAATATCTAAAGGAGGTTGGCGAAGTGACTGTTCTCCAAAAAGAGATTGCCCAGCCGCAGGTGGTTATCCAACCTGACGGGCGCATTAACATACCCAAAAAAGAAGACGGCAGTGTCTGGACGCTGGAAGAACTGAGGGAGAAAATGAAGTGGAGCCGCTGGCCGATGTTCGATGAACTTGAGCCGCTTTTCCGCAGGTGGTGGGAACTTCGCTACAAAGACCGGTTCCACCGCTACTGGACAGTTGAAGAACTGATGGAAATGAAGGACATCCAGCAGTTTTTGGGGTTGGAGAGCGGTTAATTCAATTATTTTATATTATCTCTTTATTTCTCCTGATTATGACAAAAATGGCCCAAATGGAGTTTTTGTTGTTCCATATAGAACATTAATATGCTATAATTAAAATTTATCATGGATGAGGAGGCACAGCAAATGCCGGAAACTGCCAATATTATAGATGATGAGAAAATAACGTCAATTATTACTATTCCGGAAGGAAAAATATGCGATTACATAGATGGTAAATTTAGGAATGACACCCCTAAAGAATATGTGTGGCAAAACATTGAAAAAAGACTAGTTAATGAACTTAAATACTCGAGAGAAAGAATAAAAGTTGAATATGGAATTAAAGTTGGTTCCAAGAGACCTCGAGCTGATATTGTTATTTTTCCGGATGGGTGCGAAAGCTTTAGTCAGGAAAACGTAAAAATTATCATCGAATGTAAAAAAGAAACCGTTGAGCCTACAAATAAGAAAGACGGAGTAGAACAACTAAAATCTTATATGTCCGCTTGTCCTAATTGTGAGTGGGGTATGTGGACTAATGGTAAGTATAAAGAAGTTTTAAGAAAAGTGATTAACGAAAAAGGACAGATTGAGTTTATAGATTATAACGATATACCCTCCGCAGACGGTTCAATTGAAGACATTGATAGACCTAAAAGAGTATCATTACGTAACGCTGTTGAGGACAACCTATTGTTTGTTTTTAAGACTTGTCATAATCACATTTACGCTAATGATGGAATGCAAAAACAACCAGCTTTCTTCGAGTTGCTTAAAGTTATTTTTTGTAAAATTGAAGACGAAAGAAACATTCCTAATCCACTTGAATTTTACGTTACTTCATCTGAACGGTCGAACCCTGATGGCCAACTTACAGTTAAAAAAAGAATATCGAAGATATTCGAGAGAGTAAAAAAGCGTCATAACCAAATATTTGAGCATAATGATGAAATAGGTTTATCACCTAGAAGTTTAGCGTACATTGTCAGCGAGCTTCAAAGCTACAGTCTTTTGAATACCCATATTGATATTAAAGGTAAGGCTTATGAAGAGTTAGTGGGAGCAAATCTACGGGGTGATAGAGGCGAGTTTTTTACTCCAAGAAATGTAGCACGTATGACTGTTGAAATGCTTTCTCCTAAATCTGACGAAAAAATTCTGGACCCTGCATGCGGGACAGGCGGTTTTCTTGTTATTGCAATGAATAAAGTACTAAAAGAGCTTGAGAAACAAATGGAGGCTGTTTTTGGGAAACCACGTCATGAATGGAATCACGATGAATATAGAATGTATCAGGATAAAATTTCTGAAGTTGCATCAAACAATTTTTTTGGTTTTGATATTAACCCCGACCTTGTTAAAGCGACAAAGATGAATATGGTAATGAATAATGACGGAAGTGGCAATATATTCCGAATTAATTCTCTCCTGCCACCGCACGAGTGGCCGAGCGATATAAAGGAAAATTTAAGTAAAGTACTGGGTATAAGCAAGACTGCTATTCGTAATTCAAAGTCGATAGCTTTATTTGATGTAATAGTTACAAATCCTCCGTTTGGAAGTAAAATTCCTATTAAAGACCCAGCAATTTTAGAACAATATGATTTAGGTTATATCTGGGAGAAAAATAATGGTTATTGGGTAAAAACCAACAGGTTACAGTCTTCTGTACCTCCAGAACAATTATTTATTGAGAGATGTATGCAGTTTTTGAAAGATGGTGGACGTATGGGTATTGTGCTGCCAGACGCAATTTTAGGGGCTCCAGGTTTAGGATATATTCGTCAATGGATTATAAAGAATGCAAAAATTATTGCTAGTATTGATTTACACGCTGATACTTTTCAACCTAGAAATGGAACACAGACTTCAGTTTTGATTCTGCAAAAGAAAAGACAGCATGAAATTGATTTTGAAGAGAAAAACAGAACAATGGCTGATTATAACATTTTTATGGCTATGGCTGAACGGATAGGTCACGATAAAAGAGGTAACCCGTTATTTAAACGTGACAAATACGGTAATGAAATTTTAGTTCCGGAAGAAGATAATGTTTTGGCTATTGGAGAAATATCCGATGGAACAAAAACCGTAAAAACGATATCAAAAACAAAAATCCTCGATGACCAAACCCCTCTTATTGCAGATGTCTTTAAGGTTTGGAAGCAACAGGAGGGTATATCATGGTAAAAATGAACAAAGAAGCAATAGCGCAGAAAATTTCTGAAGAAAAAATCATTGATATTCCTCAAGAGGAACTTAATTGGGGTAGTGTTAGTTTGTCGGAAGTTTTAAACAGTGATACTAGGCTTGAGGCTAGTGTCTACAATATTGAGGGTCGTCACGCGAGAGAAATTCTTAAAAAGTGCAAGTGGAATGTAGTACAGTTGTCCGGTGAAAAAGGATTAATTAAGAGTGCTTTTTACCCAACACGATTTAAAAGAGTTTATGTTGAAAAAGAAGGGGGTATTCCTTTTTTCTTACCATCACAACTTTTGGAGATATACCCTAAACCTGTAAAATACATCTCTCCAAAAACCAATGTCGCTATTGATGAGTTAAAAATAAAAAATAATACTTTACTTCTTACTCGGTCTGGCACTATAGGATACTGTGCAGTTGCTTGCAAAACTTTAATAGGCAAAGTATTTTCTGATGATATTATCAGAGTGTCTTTTAAATCAGAAGAAGATTTAGGTTATACCTATGCTTTTTTAAAAACTAAAATAGGAAATACGTTACTCCAGACAAATAACTATGGCTCAGTTGTATCACATATTGAGCCAGAGCATTTAAACAATATTCCTATACCGAATCCACCTAGTATGATAAAGAAACGAATTCACGAGCTTGTGATGAAATCTTATGAGCTACGGGATGAGTCAAATGAATTACTCGATAAAGCCGAAGAGTTATTGGTCAATGAGTTAAAACTTCCTCCTATTGATGATTTTAAACCAGAATATTTTGATACGTCATCTAATCTAAAGAATTATTCCGTAAAGTTTTCTGAGTTAAGTAGCCGATTTGAAGCCTCTTTTCATGTACCAATTGTCAAATCAATCATTAATCATCTTAAATGTCATGCAGAAGAGGTTACAACCGTTGGTGATAAACGGATTAGTAAAAAAATAATTCTCCCCGGACGCTTTAAAAGAATTTACGTTGAAGAGGGGCAAGGAACTGTTTTCTTTGGCGGCAAGCAAATATATGAGCTTGACCCGTCAAACAAAAAATATTTATCTACAAGACATCATAAGAATAGAATTCAGAAAGAATTGCGCTTAATTGAGAATATGGTATTAATTACTTGTAGTGGAACTATTGGGAAAACAGCCCTTGTGCCTAAACATTGGGAAAACTGGACAATGAATCAACACGTAATTAGAATTATTCCTTCTTCTGATTCAATAGCTGGTTACCTCTATGTATTTCTTTCCAGCCCATATGGATATGAATTGATAAAAAGATTTACTTATGGTTCAGTTGTAGATGAAATTGATGATAACCATGTTTCACAAATTGAAATTCCTTTAATAAGTCGAGATATACAAGACGAAATAAACCGCTTGGCGTTAGAAGCTAATAAACTTCGATATGAAGCATATAAGTTAGAACAGCAAGCATTAATCATTGTCAACGAAGAAGTTATTCATAAAACTTAATATTTTCATATTAGCATTTTAATAGCAGTCGCAAGACTGCTTTTACTTTTATGGAAGTGTTCTAATTTTGAAGCTGGTTTCCTGACAACAAAACGGCTTCATCCCGCCGTCCTTACTGTGTTAACGATTTACAACTGTCTGGTTTACTCAACCAAGTTGATTACTATAATGAAAGGCAGTGAATCTAAATTTAAGCGATTCCTAAATACTGAACACTAATAATAATCTTTTCATTCCAGGGCGATGTAATTCTGAATAATCCTCTGCACATTGTTTTAATAGCTATACCATTGATTATTCAGACTTTCCTAATCTTTTTCATTGCATATCTGGCAAGCAAGGCTATAAAGCTTCCACATGAAATAGCAGCACCTGCCGCTATGATTGGTGCCTCTAACTTTTTTGAACTGGCAGTTGCCGTTGCGATTTCTTTGTTTGGCACAGAAAGCCCGGCTGCACTTGCTACCATTGTAGGGGTGCTTACTGAAGTGCCGGTTATGTTGATACTTGTAAAGAGAGCGAATAATACAAGGCACTGGTTTCCAGAAAGAAAGTAGGTATGGTCGATGAGTAATAAACCTAAAGTCGCATTTATTTGTATTCATAATTCATGCCGTAGCCAAATAGCTGAGGCGCTTGGCAAGTATTTTGCGGGAGATATATTTGAAAGCTACTCTGCCGGCACAGAAGCAAAACACAAAATCAATCAAGACGCTGTGCGCTTAATGAAAGAGCTTTATAATATAGACATGGAGAAAACCCAGTATTCAAAGCACATTGATGAAATCCCTCCGGTAGATATAGTCATTGAGTAGGGTGCAGCGGCAGCTTTCCAAGGTAGATCTCCTAATTCTCGACGATCTTTCCTACCTGAGTTTTTCCAGGCAGCAGTCGGAACTGCTGTTTCAGGTGATATCTGAGCGGGCAGAGCGCGCTAGCCTGATAATCAGCACGAATCTGGAGTTTTCGAAGTGGGTTCAGTTCTTCGGAGATCCTATGCTGACCGCCGCTTTAGTAGACCGGGTTACACATCGAGCACACATCCTCAACATGAATGGGGAATCTTACCGCCTCAAATAAGGGAGGGCACGACAAGTCAAGGTGGATCAGTCTTAAACGGCCGAGTGGATCACTTTTAGACCAGCGCCAGTGGATCAGTTTTAGACGGCCAGTGGATCACTTTTATGTTGACGATCGCATTTTCAGGTTATCTCGGAAAGGAGTGAGCGTGGAAGCGTCATTATCAATACCAACCTTGATTTCTCTAAATGGGATCAAATTTTCAGTGACCACATGCTGGCGGCCGCCTTGGTGGACAGAGTTACTTTCAAATCTCACATTTTGAACATGAATGGTGATTCCTACCGTTTAAAACATCGATAGTTGAGCTGCACAAAGAAACGACTAGGTGGATCACTTTGACTCTGTCAGGGGTGGATCAGTTTTACACTGTCATGTGGATCACTTTTGTATTGACAATCGCAGCTATTCTCTCAAGACCAAATCCTGTCCAGCCCGCATATCTGCACCATGAGCTCATCAGAGACCAAGCTATCGGCTACTTGAGTGACTGTCAGACCACCTCATACATGCTGGGGACACGGAAAAGGCCTGCCGAAAGGCAGGCGCTGATTCTACCTAACAAGTCATTTCGTTTACCTCTCTCCCCAAGCCAGCCCCTCATCCAACATTGCCAAGTAATTATCTACATTGACATAGTTGGCTACCGAGTTCCCGGAGCCAAGGGCATACGGCCCCCTAGGCATGCAGGTATCAAGGATTTCTGCAACATAGTCCCGAAGACTTGCCTCGTCAAGACGGCAGAGTTTGTCCAAGTCGACTCCCCCAAGAGGGGTGACCTCTTGGCCGTACCGCTCCTGGAAAACAGTCACCGGCTCTATCTCATCTTCAAATGAGTGCTTGGCATCGATACCGACGTAATCAATTAAGTCCCTCATGATAGCGCTCAAGTCTCCACAGGAATGCAGAAAGTACACCAAATCGTGTTTATGGGCAAGGTCAGCGAGCCGTTTGTGGTAAGGAAGCACGTATTCCCGCAAAAAATCTGGCGGCATCATTGTGGCCGTTTTGAAGCCCATATCATCTCCCTGGAAGAAACCCACCAGTTTATCTAGACCCACAACCTGCTCATACCATGATAGGATGATGTTGCCAACTCGGTCAAATACCGCCTTAACCAACTCCGGCTCATCATACATGAGATAGCAAAGATTGGTGTATCCGAGAAGATCATGCATGCAAATCTCTAGGACTCCTGAGGAAGGACAAACAAGAATCCCCATGCCTTCAGGGAGCATCTCTGACACCCGTTCAAATACAGTTAAGTCCAATCCCTCTACCGATGGCCAGGGGTAGTTCTCAAAATCCTCCCAACTAGATATCGGGCCTGTACCTTGATTAACCCATGATCTTTGCTCCCTTTGCAGTGCAGCTGTATCTTGGGCAGTCCTACGCTCAGTTGGGAAGTGCAGCCCATCCTTTCCCATAGGCACCATCCGCACATAATCATAACCCAGTTGATGCCATACCCGGATATGGTTCTCCCAGTAGGCTATCTGACTTTCAGTGTCATCAGGAGATGGCTCAATCCACCGTCCATCCAGGTACTTCTCTAAAATGTACCGGAGGACTTCTCCATCTAGGAAAAGCTCAACAAAGTGAACTCTTGAAAACGGCATGTGCTCCTTTATTCCCTTTACAAAACTTGCTACATCTGGTTGGGGACGTCTGGTGAATATCCTCATTTGCGTACTCCTCCTTTGAGTGATTAGGAATACGACCCGTATTCACGGGCAACTTTGGCCATGAAGAGCCAGCGTTCGGCTAGTTTAGGCGTGTATAGTCCGGTAGATGTTCCAGCAAGAATGTAACCGCCTCCAGGTGCCGCTTTGTCAATACATGACTTGCATAGTTTTTCCAGTTCGTTCAAGGGAACAGACGAAATAACAGCCATATCGTCAAGATTCCCAACCAGGCACACTCGATCACCTATGCGTTTCTTGGCATCAGCCAGACAAACATCTCCACTTGGAGGCGCCTCCAGGGGATCGCCCCATGAGAGACCTCTGAAGATTGCTTCCGCAGAAACACCGAAGCACACTGCCATCACTAAGATAGTGACAATTACAACGCACATCCCTACTCTTCTCATACAAACACCCTCCCAACATATATTCGACAACGCTTTTCTGACAACTTGTGCTACAAGAAAAGGTCCTAGCTGGGCTATGAGCCGCCTATCGTACCCGTGTGCTGCTCGTCCAGTATTGTCTTGTCCTAATTTTAATTTTAACGGTTTTAACATGAAAAGTAAAGGATTTAACTTTTTTTCATACAAAATTAAAAAGCCCTGTTCCAGTCTATGGTAGAACAGGGCTCGTAACTTCAATTCTATACCACCTAATTGGCCTTATATGCTGTTTTAAGGTGATGGAGAATAACTTTGTATGGGGAAGGCTTTTTACATGGCTTAAAATGGCAAATAAATTGGTAGTAAGGTAATTACAGAGGCGAGGCCGCCAGAAGGAGAAGGGAGGGACGAAACATCTTCCCGGCGGCTTGGGCCTGTCTATCCTCCGGTTTCCTTACCTGACTAAGAACGTTTCGCCTTCGATTTCGATGTATTTGGGACAGTCAGCTTTTCGAGTATTTCGTCAGGTATTAACGGTTTTAACTTTGGTGTTTCTTTTATCATCTTTACCCTCTTCTTTCTAGTGTTTCTTCTTTTTATCATCTTCACTATATCTCCTTTCTGGTGTCTATCCTTATGTTTGTCCCTCCATCCATGTTATACAAACATGGTTCTATTTAGGGCTGAGGGCAAAAATAAGCCATCAAATTTGCTCTATTTTGCTCTATTTTGCTCTATAGGCTGTGGGGAATACCTTTTATATGGGGAAGGCTTTTCAGCGGCTTAAAATGGCAAATAAATTGGCAGTAAATCGGTGCATAGGCCGGGTCAATGCAATGCATAGCTAATACGGGAGTCAATGCATAGCTAGGCTGGTGCAGGACTGTCGAAGCCTTTATATGGGACTGGCCGAACTGCTGAAAGCAGGATGGCGGAACCCACTAATATTTTTCGTGGAAAGAATATTTTTGTTTGCAATGGGCCGAACTGCTAAAAGCAGGATGGCTGAATGCATTTATTTATTTATTGAAGGAACCTATCTTATCTTTAATTGGAGGAAACTTTGTAAATCTTTATTGGAGGAACCTCACATTTTTAATTTTAAATGATAATCACACATTCTTTGAACTTTCCAAGTTCAAAGCCTAATATAACCCTAATAAATTCTAATTTAATTCTAAATAAATATTCTATATATATGGTTAAGTTTTAATAGGGGCAACCGTTAAGTTTTAATAGGGCAACCGTTAAGTTTTAATAGGGCAACCGTTAAGTTTTAATAGGGCAACCGTTAAGTTTTAATAGCTAGTCCTTGAATTTTTTAAGCATTATTGCTTGAATTTTTTAAGCATTCATTGCTGGCAACCCTACAAAAAAGCTATAAGGCAACCGTTAAGTTTTAATCCCGACGCATAGCGTGCTCAAGGTTGATGAATTTGCTACGTAGACTGGAGCCACTTTCAATAACCGGAATGTACTCACCGCCTATATTCTCTTCATACCAATCCAAGGCAGTCTCTACCCGTTGAATGGAGACACCATCAATTTCTACTAGCTTTCTAATTTCGTTTGCCCAACTAACTATCTTTTGGGATGTTACATTAATTCGTTTATGACTTCTGATGATGGAAGCTAGCCTTTCGGCTAGTGGGACATACCGGGAATTTTTATCTTGTTTACCTTCTATTTTTGAATTTAGCCGGGAATTTTTATCTTGTTTACCTTCTATTTTTGAATTTAGGTCGGACGTTAAGGTTTTGTGTCTTAACAGACGTCCTGGTCCCAGACGTCCAGGTTTTAGATAAACTTTCGTCCATTCTCCAACCCTCTCAATCAATTTATATCGTTCTAGTTCCTCCAATATTGGGGTTAGATTCGTACGTTCAATTTTAGCTAGCTTGCAGAGTTTAGAAAGGGAAATATCGCAGACGTCCCATTTACGGTTGCGGATATAATCATCGTAGTTAACCCCGTTCCAATCCCCACCGTAATTCTCCCCTTCGATAACAGAATATAGTTCAAAATCCTGCTTCGCGACAGCACGCATGGTCAAATAAAGAACCTTCGCCCTTGGTTTTAGCTCAGCCCATATTCCGTTATCAATAATGCAGGTATAGAAATAGATTGCATCCCCACGTTGTTCGTTTGCTTCTAGCTCAGGCCTACGATAAAAGGTCACTTTATAGACGTAGAAGTGGCGGGTCCCCTCAGTTATCTTTTCCTTGCTCAAAAGCCTGGCTCCCTCCAACTCCGCTATAGCCCTTCTCACCTTGCTTTCGCTAACCTGTATTTGGCAAGTAGAAAATCTAGCATTCGGCAACTAATTTTTCTAGCACCCTCATTTCCATAATTAGCAATTAATGGTAGAGTGTTTCAGCCGGTAACTGGTACCCGTAAAAACCAGCAAATGGCTATGGTGGACAAGTCGATCGATTAAAGCAGTGGTTAGTTTTTCATCATAGAAGATCCCATTCCATTTGCTGAATTCGATGTTGGTGGTGATAATCACGCTCCTTTGCTCATAACATTCGGAGATTACTTGGAAAAGTAATTGGGCTCCTAATTTTTCGAAAGGGATATAGCCCCATTCGTCACAGATTAAAAGGTCTGTTTTCTCTAATTGCCGAAAAACCTTTTTGATATTGCCGGCAGCTTTAGCTTCCAGTAACAGGTTAACCAATGTGGCTGTGCGGAAAAACTTGACCCTTTTTCCGCTATTACAAGCCTCTATGCCAATAGCAGTAGCTAAATGGGTCTTGCCGGTGCCGGGTGGTCCATAAAGAATTAAGTTTTCTCTGTTTCCAATAAAAGCCCCGGTTTTAAGTGATTCCATCTCCAAGCTATTCGGAATTTGAATCTCAGCAAAGGAGTACCCGGCAAAGGTCTTAATTACCGGGAAACCAGCTTGTTTTAGTAATCGATTTTTCCTATGTATAGCTCTACGTTCAACCTCCATTTGGAGCAGTTTTAATAAAAACTGCTCATGAGTATCGGCTTCGATGGTTGGGTAATTTTCCACAAACCCTTGACCTAAGCGGAGCTCTCGACAATACTTGGCAATTATTTCTTGCATGATACCGCTCCTTTCATTAAGAGTAGATCATAAAGCGCGGTATCGGTCGTAAAGGCCGGAAGTTGAGGCGTACTCTCTTTTAGCGTTAGCTCAGGCAGTTCAATTGTGGGATTGTTCATCCGGTAAAAGGTAAGCCAGATACTGTCCGGGTCGGATACTCCTTGGTCTAATGCCTGTTCAAAGGCGGAAGTTGCTGTTTCCAGATCTGTTTCTTCCACCATTTTGCGCAGGATGTTTAAAGAGGCCTTCTTCTGCGGGTAATGGCATTGCGCAAAGTATTCTTGGAGAATCTCCGGTAACTGATGAAAGAAAGCCGTGTATTTTAAGGCTGTAGGTCGTTTTGCCATCAGCTGTAGATAGGGGACCCAGTTCATTGCTTCTTGTTTTTTGCCGTATAAGCGCTGATGTCTGATGACTTCGTGCCAATCTTCATCCATGACGATAATTTCCTGGGCGGTGGCTCTTATCCATAATTGTTTGCCGGCAAAGATGGGCGATGTTGAATACTGTTTGTTGTCAAATCTAACCTTGGCATATTTATCAGCTTTGACTTTTTCGTACCGGCCGATTTCAAACGGAGTTTCCGGTAAATTATGCATCACCGCTAGATCTTCGGCAAACAGATCGGCAATCAATTTTCCTTTTTTGTAATGCTTCCGCTGCATGTCCTGGACAGCCTTTTCGAGGAGGTCTTTATTAAACTCCTCAAGATCTTTGAACTCGGGAACTGGCACAAAAAAGTTCCGGCGGCTGTAACCGACTTTGTTCTCCACATGCCCTTTTTCTTGAGCGCGCGCTGGATTGCAAAAGTTCGTTTTAAAGCCATAATGCAGGGCGAATCGTTTAAAGTTTTCTGTTATTTCTCGTTTGCCGTATTCTAAGACCTTTTTTACGATGGTTGGCGGGTTATCAAACAAAATACCTCCCGGTATTTTACCTATATATTCAAAGATGTTCTTTAACCCGGTTTCGAGACATTCCAGGTTTTGGCCTTTGAAAACCTGCGTAAACCCGGCGTTGCTGTAGGGGAAAGAGAGTGTTAGATACAACCCGGTAAATCTTTCACCGTTTTCAATGAAATCAGCCTCCCCGAAATCCGCCTGGGCTTTCCCAGGAGAATGTTCAAGAGGAATAGAGCAATCATTATTGGTATATAACTCTTTTTTCTTAGCCGATACATAGTATCTCACTGTACGCTCAGAGACCTTGAATCCTATGCCATACATCTCTTGCAAGCGGTCATATACTCGTTTGGCGGTATGTCTTTGCTTTGGTCTTTCTTTTAAATCATTGGTTAGCCATTCATCAATTATTGCCTTGTAGGGATCGAGCTTACTTTTTCGCCTTTGCTTGCGGCGAGCGATGTTGAAATCTTGTTTTTCGGCATATTTTTTTACGGTTTCGAAAGCATGTCCGGTCTCTCTTGCGATTTCCCTTAAAGATTGGCCTTTCCTATCACGCAAATATTTGATATGATTGATTTCGTCCATTGTCAACATCCTTTCTTTACCCCCCTAATTTGTGTGATGGCTAATTAGAAGGGTAATCTTTTTTGAGGGTGCTGGCAATGGATTTTTCCATTTTTCTGCTAGACTTCTATCTTGCCATTTGCTCTATTTCTATTTTGCCATAAACAGCTAACCCCTGAATAAAAGGCTATATTCTCTTGCGATATTTGAAAAGAGTTATTTTTTTCAAAATCCGCTTTTGCACATAAGACTGGATAGATAGCCAGGGCAGCCTTCGATAATCCACAATCAAGTATCACGCTTTTAGGAATAGCCCGAAAGCTGTCCATGTTAAGTTGGTCTATATCAGAAAAAGCCTTCTCCTTTGGCCTATTGTACACTTGCCTGAACATCTCCTTTTGGAGTTGCTTTTTCTCTTCCTTCTGTCTCTGAATATCCCGTAATATAGCCATCCCTGGGATTCTTCTCTTTGTCATCATCCATCGCTCCTTCGATCTACATCATTTTCCTTTTCATTTCCCTCGCGAAATTCGTCCAGCGTTGGAAGGCTTCTTCTGTAGCTTCGTCCCTTTTGAACCGCAAGAATACGTCCCCGTGTTTGCCTCTTCCTACCGCTACAGGACGCAGGCCACAGTCTAAGAAGAATTGAGCCTGAACCAAGTTATAAACATACACATCCCCTCGGTTTTTAGTTCGGGGCATCGTTCATCCCACCTCATCTTTCCTCTTTTTGTCCCTCCCCCTTATTATACAAATGAGGTTAATTTCATTAAGGGAGGAGGAGGAAGGATAAAACCATATATAACATTCTGCTCAATGGCCCACCCGGCTCCGGCAAAACAATGCTGGCGCGCAGGCTTCCCTCCATCCTGCCGCCGCTGAGCCGGGAGGAAGCGGTGGAAATCACCAAGATATACAGTATTGCGGGGCTTTTACCGTCCGGGGCTTCCCTTATCACCCGCCGGCCGTTCCGCAGTCCGCATCATACCATTACCCGGGCCGGTTTGGCCGGCGGGGGCAGTCATCCCCGGCCGGGGGAGGTCAGCCTGGCCCACCACGGGGTCCTCTTTTTGGACGAACTCACCGAGTTCCGCCGCGAGGTGCTGGAAGTCTTGCGTCAACCCCTGGAGGAGGGCGTGGTTGTTATCTCCCGGGTTTTATTTTCGCTGGTTTATCCCGCCCGTTTTATGCTGGTTTGTGCCATGAATCCCTGTCCCTGCGGGTTCTTTGGTGATCCGGTCCATCCGTGCACCTGTACCCCTTGGCAGTTGCAAAGGTACCGGGCGCGTATATCCGGTCCCCTGCTGGACCGGATTGATTTTCAAGTTGAAACCCCGCGGCTGAGTCACCGGGAAATCCTGGGGAACAGGGAAGGCGAATCCTCCGCCTCCATCCGCCAACGGGTAATCAAGGCCCGGGCCCTTCAGGAAGAACGCTTTGCCGGGAGAGGCATTTATTGTAATGCTCATATGGGTTCCAGAGAACTGAAGCTCTTTTGCCGTCTGGGTCCCGAAGCCCGCCGGCTGCTGGCCAAGGCCGTGCAAAGCTACGGAATTTCCGCCCGCGGTTGCGACCGTCTTTTAAAGGTGGCCCGTACCATAGCGGATCTGGACAACAGTGAAAGAATAACCAGCACCCATTTGGCTGAAGCCATTCAGTACCGGGGGATTGAGAAGTGGCGTTAGAAGCGGCGGGCGGGTTAGTGTTTCTTATATCACGTGAATATATTTTGAGGAGGAAGATTGAATTGCGGGTCCGTTTCGCCTTTCTCTGCGATTATGCCGAACAATCCATCGGCGGGAAAATAAACGCCATGGGGATAGGTTTTAACAATTTATTTGTTCCCGATTTATCCGCACCGGTCAAACCCTTTTGCCTGGTTATGAATCTCGAAGCCAAAAGCAGCGAAGCAGGGGTTAAAAAAATTAAGATTCATTTAATGGACGCCGACGGAAAAGAGATCGTCCCTCCGGTTATGGGTGATATACAATTACAACCGCCCGCCGTTGGCTTAAGAACCGGCGCCGGATTGGTCGTGAATTACAACAATTTGATATTTCCTGCCTACGGCGATTACAATTTTAGTGTCGTCCTGGATGGACACGAAATTGTGAGTTTACCACTGAGCGTCATGCCCCCGCCAACGCCGCATAATTAGGGATAAGCCCTCGGAGAAAACTCCTTTATGGTTTTTTGAGCAACTTGCCATTTCGGAGTACCGATGACTTTTCCTTTTTTAAAATTGCCAACTTAATTGTTCACCAACTTTACACATACTATTCCAACCACACCTGGCGTACATGGGATCCTTCTTAAAAAGGGGCCGGAAAGCGGGGTTCAAGTTTAAACCATTTTTTATCGTCTTTTCACGGGCGGGAGGGAATCACCACCAGGGTGTAGCGTAGTATAAAAATGTTTAAGTTGCAATCTTCCATCCCTTAAAGTAATATATAGGTAACGATGTTTCCGGTGGGCGTGCAAACAGTAACGTCACGAAAGCGGTGGTGACCCATGAGAAAAATGAACAGCAGATTATTAATGGTCATGCTTCTTTTTTCCATGTTATTCCTCTCCGCCTGCCGGCTGGATAAAGGAGTAGAATCTTTTACTTATAAAGGAATCTTGTTTGAGGGGTTCGATCCGGGTAAACATTTTCCTTCCCCGGAATTCACACGGGGTTTGGAATGGGACAAGATTTTGCTTTCCCGTAAAGATGTTGGCAGTTTGAAAAAAACCGTTGATTTGCTGGAGGATAAGGGGCTGCTTTATCTACTGCAAATACCCAGGAAATTTGTGGTGGTTAATTGCCCCTATTCTTTTGCCGACAAACCGCAAAGGACGGTTTATATTGACAAAGAAAAAATTAATCTGGACTACTCGGTGGCCGACGACTGGGAGTTTAAAATGATAAGATTTACTCCCCGGCTTATATACTCCGGAAAAAGTTTTTCTTTGCGGGGTAACCCCCCGCTTCCGAATTTATTGCGGATTATCATTCATGAAGTGGGACATTTGATTGAGTACGAAGTTTTGGAATTCAGTTGGAAGGGAGAGTTTGTCGTCAACGAACTGAACCGGGATTTTGTCAGTGTTTCCTGGGATGAGGCAAACAACTGGCGGGACCGGGAAGAAATTCTTTTCCGCCTGGCCCATCTCGAGAATATGGAGGAACTGGTCGATTTTTTGTCCTGGTTTACCGGGAAATCCTCTTATTTTAGCTTGTACAGCAGTACCGGTATGAACGAAGACTTTGCGGAAAGCTTTGCTTTTTATTATTTTATAACCTATTTTGATTATTCGCTCCAGTTTTTTTGGAAAGATAAATTATTCCTGCCGGATATAACGCGCTTAAACGAGAAAAGAGAGAAAAAATTGAAATTTATAGGTGCGGTCATGGAAGGGGAACCCGGCAAAATCCCGTTGTGGAGGAGAAAAATTTCGCTGCGGGAAGGAGACGGGGGACTGGGCGTTTAAATTCTAAGATTGGGAGGGATATGCTTTGCGAAACAAGTTTTTGCTACTTATGATCGCTCTTATCAGCCTGTTGGTCAGTATTACAGGCTATTCTACGCCCGGGCCCTTTGTGCTGCGGGTAGCCACGGCGAAGGAGCAGGATTCGGTTTACAGTGAAGGACTGTACCGTTTCAAGGAATTACTGGAAAGAAAAGCCCTGGGGAAAATAAGGGTCGAAATTTATACCAATGGCGTGCGTGGACAGGAGGAAGAATTGCTGGCGGGCTTACTGCGGGGCACGGTGGACGCAGTCCTGGTCGCTGCCTTCAAATATGCCGACTTCGTCCCGGAGATGGAGTTTTTGAGCCTGCCGTTATTATTCGTTTCGGCTGAACATTGGCAGGAAGCACTGTCCGGGAGGGTCGGAGAACAGTTGGGGGAATACGCTTTTCAGCGCCGGCGGGATATTGTTATGGGCTATATGACCGGGGGCCCCAGCAATATCTTCACCCGGCGGGAGGTGCTCAGCCTGGGGGGGCTACAGAAAATGGCCATAGGGACCGGATCCCTCCGCCTGGGACTCGAGACCTGGCGGATCTTGGGCTTAAAACCAGTAGTTGTGGCCGATTCGGAACTGGCCACCGCGCTCCAAAGTGGTTGGATCGAGGCGGTGGAGAGCAATTTTATTGACTATGAAAAAAGAAAACTCTACGAGCAGGCCAGGTGTATTCTCCAGACGGAGCACATGATCACCACTTACCCGTTTATCCTGGGCGGCTTGGCTTTTGAACGGATTCCGGAGGAACTGCGTCCGGTGGTCCTGGCTGCCGGAAAAGAGGCTTCCATGTGGCAGGCGGCCCGCGCTTTTGCCAAGAACAGGGAAGTTGGCGAAGAGATGGTGCGAAAATACTGGTTAAAACCGATACCCCTGACCCTGGCGGAAATAGAGGCTTGGGAAAAACGAGTGGCGCCCCTTTGCCAGCGGGTGGCCGCGGAGTTGGGAGTGGAGCATGTCCTCGGGGCGATCCGGGCCTCCACCCCAGTACGGGAGGAACCGCGGGCGCGGGAAAGGGTGAGAATCTAGAAACAGGCTGCTCAGGTTATTCCCAGCCGTTTTAAAACCTCCGGATCCGGAGTAATGTAGATGGTTTGAAAGTTATCATACAGGACAAAACCGGGCCGGGAGCCGGCGGGTTTTCTTACGTAACGCCGTTCCGTGTAATCCACCGGCACCTTGGTGGAATGCCGTGCTTTACTGAAATATACGGCAAGGTTGGCCGCTTCGAGGAGGGTTTCCCGGCTGATTTCTCTTCCCCCGCAACGGACCAAAACATGGCTGCCGGGGATTTTTTGTGTGTGCAACCATAAATCGCAGGGGGAAGATTTTTTAAAGGTTAATTGGTCATTTTGTTTGTTGTTCTTTCCCACCAGGATCTCCCACCCTTCACTGGAGCGGAAGACCACCGGCCGGCCGGGGGAGTGTGGCAACCGGGACCGGCGCGCCGGTTCACGGTTTTTCAATAACCCCGCTTCGCGCATTTCCTCTTCGAGCGCGTTTAAATCCTCGGCATCCAACTGATTTTGCAGAAAGCTTTCCAGAGATTCCAGGTACTCCAGGTCTTCATCGGTCTTTTGCAATTGGAGGGAGATCAGTTTTTGCCCCTTTTTCGCCTTGGCGTACTTTTTAAAATATTTTTGTGCGTTTTGGGTGGCGGAAAGAGCAGGGTCTAGGGGAATGATCACTGTTTTTCTGGCCGGATCATAGTAATTTACCAGCTCCACTTTGTCGGCGCCCCGGGGAACTTGCTGGGGGCAGGCAGTTAATAGTTCCCCGTACAGCCGGTAGGTGCCGGCATCTTCCGCTTTCGCCAATTCGGCCCGTTGTTTATCCTTTTTCCGGACCGTTTTTTTCTTGGCTTGCGTGATAATTTTTTGCAGTTGTTGTTTTCTCCGGGCAAGTTGTGCTTCCCGTTCTTGGCGGTGGATAGTGTTTTCCAGACCCGGACTCAAGCCGGGAGCCGGTTTGATCATGGCAGCCGGCAGGGAGGCGGGCCGGTAGGGAAAGATCTCTTCCGGCCGGCCGTTTTTTTCATAATAAAAATAGGCATAGGTTTCTTCGGTCACCAGCCGCCGGAATTCTTCGAGTGCGGCATGGAGTTTTTCGGCGGTTTCCGGCAGGGCGGTACCCGCTGTTTCTTTGGGATTGATCCCGGCCCGGTGAAAAAGTTCCCGGGTCAAGGCAGGTGAAACCCCTAAAATTTCTTCGTTCAAGATTCGCTCGAGAGGACGTTCCGAAGGTGAACGGTCGATCATGATCTGCAAATCCTGGCGGGTGAGGTTTCCCGGGTGGCACCCGGAAACGGTTGCCTTAGGCGGAGGAACATAAGCGGCGCCGGGAAAAATATTCCGTGCTTCCCCGTCCTTGCCCGGAAAACGTTTTAGGGCGTCAATAATCCGGTTTTCCTCATCCAGCAACAGGAGATTGGCGAAGCGCGCCATGGCTTCAAAGACCAGGGTAAAACTGGTTAGCCCTTGCTCGGCATGGTAGTTTTGGATTTTTATCAAGAGAATCCTTTCCCAGGGAGGTTGTTCCACTTTTAAAAATCTTCCCCCCTGCAGGTATTTGCGGAGCAACATGCAAAAAGCCGACGGTTTTTCCGGATTGACCAATTTTTCTGTTAGAAGATGGGCCCGGTAGAAACGGGGATGAACGGAGAAAAGTAAACGCAGGTCCCGGCGGGGGAAAGGGTGAAAGAACGAGAACACTACTGTTTCTTGTTCCGGTTGAAAGATTTTGTCGATTCGGGCATTAATCAGTGTTTGATTTAATTCGTGTTTGAGGGCGGAAACGGTTATGGCGTCAAAAGGCATGGTGATCCTCTCCCAGTGGTAAACAGTTTATCCGGCACTGGAGCTCCCGGGGAAGCCCGCCGGGTTTCCGCAGTTCGCCCGCCGGTCAACCCGGGCTCATGACTTACGGGACCTCCGTGTCCCGGAAGTCAACTCGCCGCCTCCTGCGGCTCGGTCCCGGGTTGACCGTCGTCGTCCTCGCCGGGAAATTGCCCGGCGGTCTTCCCAAGGTCGCCGGCGTGCCGGATAAACTGTTTTCGGAAAGTATCTATCCGGCACTGGAGCTCCCGGGGAAGCCCGCCCGGTTTCCCCGGCTCGCCCACCGGCCACCCCGGGCTCACGACTTACAGGACCTCCGTGTCCCGGAAGTCAACTCGCCGCCTCCTGCGGCTCGGTCCCGGGTTGACCGTCGTCCTCGCCGGGAAATTGCCCGGCGGTCTTCCCAAGGTCGCCGGCGTGCCGCATCGACAGGAAATGCCGGGCAGCCTTCCCAAGGCCGCCGGGCGTGCCGGATACAGTATATCATTTTTGCGAAATGATTGGCAACCCTTCCATGTGAAGCATTTTTCTTCCGCCCGGGCATAAAAATAGGACGAGATAAGATCAGAGCGGGGGGGAAGGTTTTGTCCAAACGCTGGTGGCAAATGTTACCGGAAGAAACCGCCAAAGAATTGAAGACCCGGGTCCATACAGGACTCAATCCCCGAGAAGCGGAGAAACGGTTAAAAATTTACGGTGAGAACCGTCTCCAGGAAAAGGAACCCCTTTCCCCGTGGCGGTTGTTTTTCTCCGAATTCGCCGATTTTATGGTTTTGGTGCTGCTGGGGGCGGTAATTATCTCCGGAGCCTTGGGCGAATGGAATGATGCGCTTACTATTTTGGCGATTGTGGTGTTAAATGCGGTTTTGGGTTTCATCCAGGAATACCGGGCGGAACGTTCCCTGCAGGCGCTGAAAGAGTTGTCGGCGCCGCAGGCCAAAGTGATAAGAGCCGGCCGGATGGAAATAATTTCCGCCGCGCGGGTGGTCCCCGGCGACTTGCTCGTTCTTGAGCCCGGGGACCGTGTCCCGGCCGATCTCCGGCTGGTGGCAGCGGAAGGCCTGGAAGTTGATGAATCGCCTCTGACCGGGGAATCGGTACCTGTCCCCAAGGACACGGCGGTAATTGCCGAAGCCGAACCGGGCTTGGGAGAACGGAGGAATATGGTTCAGGCCGGAACAACGGTTACCCGGGGGAGGGGCAAAGGAATTGTCGTGGCCACCGGAATGCAGACGGAATTGGGAAAGATTGCCGGGTTATTGAAAGCTACTTCCAGCGGTCCTACCCCGTTGCAGCGACGCCTGGACCAAATGGGTAAAGTTCTGGTTTTTTGTTGTCTCCTTATTTGCGTCGTCCTTGCCCTGCTGGGGTTTTGGCGCGGAGAAAGTTTTCGCATGATGTTTCTCTCCGCCGTCAGCCTGGCCGTGGCGGCCATCCCTGAAGGTTTGCCGGCGATCGTCACCATCTCGTTGGCCCTGGGCGTGCAACGCATGATCAAACGGCAGGTGATTATTAGACGCCTGCCGGCCGTGGAAACCCTGGGCTGCGCGGCGGTAATCTGTTCCGACAAAACGGGAACCCTTACCCGCAACCAAATGATGGTCACCACCGTTTATATCAACGGGGAAGAGATTTCGGTGAGCGGCAGCGGATTTAAGCCGGAGGGTGAATTTTTTTGGCGGCAAAAACCCCTTTGCCCTCTGGCCGGGGAAGGCGGGTACCCGGACCGGGAAGGATTATAGCGCCTGCTCCGGACCGGATTGGTATGTAATAATGCCCTACTGGAAGAAGAAGCCGGCGGGCATTGGACGGTGAAGGGCGACCCCACGGAAGGAGCCCTTTTAACCCTGGCCCTTAAGGCCGGCCTTTCCGGGAATAACGGCTCCCGGTTAAAAGAGATCCCTTTTACACCGGAACGCAAAAGAATGAGTGTGGTGTGGCAGGAGGGAGAAGAAAAAATTCTTTATACTAAGGGCGCGGCGGACATTATTTTGCAGTTGTCGGACCGGATTCGCTGGCAGGGAAAAGAGGTGCCGCTCCAACGCATGTACAGGCGGGCGGTCACCAAAGCCATGGAATCCATGGCGGCCCGGGCGTTAAGGGTTCTGGCCCTGGCTTACCGCCCTTTACCGGACAGGTCACCAATGGGGGAAGAGGACGAAAAAAACCTAATCTTTCTGGGCCTGGTAGGAATGATCGATCCCCCGCGTCCCGAGGCAAGACCGGCAATTGAAAAATGCCGGCAGGCGGGAATTCGCACCGTGATGATTACCGGAGATCATCCGGGGACCGCCCGTGCGATCGGCGAAGAACTCGGCCTGTTGCGGCCCGGCGGTCTGATTCTTACCGGCACCCAATTGGACCGTTTATCCGAGCCGGAATTGGCCGGGATAATCAGTAAAGTTGATATTTTTGCCCGGGTCAATCCTTATCACAAGTTAAAGGTGGTACAGGCTTTTAAAGAACAAGGCACGGTCGTGGCGATGACCGGCGACGGGGTCAACGATGCGCCGGCGGTTAAAGAAGCGGACATTGGGATCGCCATGGGCCTTTCCGGCACGGATGTTACCAAAGAGGCTTCGGATATGGTGATTGCCGACGACAATTTTGCCACCATTGTGGCGGCTGTGGAAGAAGGGCGCGGGGTTTACAGCAATATCAGAAAGTGTATCCGTTATTTGCTGGGTTGTAATACCGGGGAAATTTTCACCATGTTTTTGGCGGCTGTCTTCGGGATCCCTTTTCCTTTGTTGCCTATTCAAATCCTCTGGACCAATCTGGTGACTGACGGCCTCCCTGCTGTGGCCTTGGGGATGGAGCCCCCGGAGGAAGAGTTGATGAAAAAGCCCCCGCGGCCACCGGAAGAAAGTATTTTCAGCCGGGGATTGGGAGGGAAAATCATTCTCCAGGGCCTGGTTATCGGTTTAAGCACGGTTTCGCTTTTTCTTTTCCACCTCTTGCAGGGCGCACCCCTAACCCAGGCGCGAACGGTGGCCTTTTCCGCCCTGGTCTTTTCCCAGTTGAGTTACGTCTTCGTCTGCCGGGCGGAAGCCGGACCGGTCCGGGCGGTTAAATTGGGGAAAAACCCCTACTTCCTTGGGGCCGTCTTCTTATCCACTCTTATGCAGTTGTTCGTGATCTATCTTCCTTTTTTGCAACGGATTTTTCATACTTCGCCTTTGACGGCCGGACATTGGCTGGGCGTAATCGTGGCCGCGGGTCTTTCGGTGGCGGCCGCCCACGCTGTTTCGGTCGCGGAAAGAATTATAATAGGTAAGAAGCAACCGGGAACCGGGCATAATTTATGGGGGACAGGTGGAAAAGAAGCCCGTTTGCCCGGTGAGGTGTGAATACTTGGGGACACATTTTATCTTCTTCTTTTTTCTTTTGCTTAGCCTCTTTCTACCCCTCCGTTTTCATTTTCACATCCACGGCCGGAGGCGGAAAATTTTTTTCTTTGTTGAGACAAGTTTTGCCGGGTTGCCCTTTTTGCACCGTACCTTTTCCCTGACCCTGGAATGGCCCCAAAAAACAGAGGGCAAGAGGGAAAAAGAAACACAGCCCGCTGCGGGGGGGGGAACAGAAGAACCGGCCGGTCCTTTCCCGCTGGTCCCCGACGGATTAAGCCATATCTCCACCCTTTTGCGCTGGTATGGAATTGGAGGCACTTTTTTTTATCTTCTTTCCCCCTCGCCCTACCGCCGTTGGCTGACGGTGGCGCAAGAAACGGAAAAAAGGGGAAAGTTTTCCCGGTTTACCTGGGGAACAGTGTTGGGGTTGGAAGATGCGGCGTTGACGGGGATGGCTATCGGTATCCTCTGGGGAATAAAAGGAACAATTCTCGGGCTTTTGCAAAGGAGTTACAAGTTTGACCGGACCAAGCACCATGTTATGGTTCTCCCCAGTTATAATCTTCCGGGTTGGGAAACCATGCTGGACTGTATATTTACGGTGAGGATGGGACATATTATTCTCGGTGGAATAAAAGGTTTTATGCACACTATAACAAGGAGAGAAGACAATCATGACCGAACACCCGATAGAGGGATTGATGAAAACGGCAATGGAAAGCATTAAAGATATGGTGGATGTCAATACGATTCTTGGTGATCCGGTGGAAACGCCCGATGGCAATGTAATAATTCCCATCTCCCGCGTGGCTTTCGGCTTTGCCGCCGGCGGCAGTGAATTTGAAGTCATGAAGCGGGGCGGCGAAAAGAAGAACGACGGTGAACCGGGAAAAATGCCCTTTGGCGGCGGCAGCGGCGCCGGGATTACCCTGAATCCCGTAGCCTTTTTAGTGGTGGGGAAAGATCAGACAAGGTTGCTGCCGGTGGAAGGCAATGTTCTGGTCGGACGGATCCTTGATCACGCTCCGGAACTTATGGAAAAAATCCAGAATCTTCTGGACAGAAATAAAAAGAGCCGGGAAATAACTACGGTCACTCCTGCTCCTTCCTAGGAGGAGAGGTAATATAAGGCGGTGGTAGAGATGACAGTAGAAGTCCTGCCGGATCTCTGTATTTCCTGTGGACTCTGTATCGATTTGTGTCCGGAAGTTTTTACCTGGGGTGAGGAAGATAAGGCGGAAGCCATAGAAGAGGAGGTTCCGGAAGACCTTCAGGAGAAAGTGGCGGAAGCGGCAGAAAACTGCCCCACCGATGCTATTCAGACCGGGTAGTGTTCTTATTCCCTGTCACTTTTAGGTAGTATGGTATGGCCTCCAAGGGATCCGGAAAAATATAACCTTCTCCGCAGGCGGTGACGACCCGGAAGAAATAGGCCAGGCTCTCTTCATAGGCGAAATAGGAAACGGGGATTTGCGCTGTAAATTGGGCGCCGGTACGGTGCATCTCCGTGAGATGAAAATCTCCTCCCTGATTCAGGCGGCGGTAAGCAAGGAGTATTTTTTTTATTTTTCCGGGGTCGTCGGTGGAAACGGATATTTCCAAATCCTCTGATGCTGGGGCTATTTCCGGCGGCTGGTGATAAAGACGGGGCCGGTTGAGAAAAGGTTCTTTCCACCGGGCGGTAACAGGTTTTTCCGGCGTGCCGCAGGCGGCCAATTTTTTATTTTGTTCCCCGGCGACGATTATATAGTACCGGGAGATCCGGCCGGAAGGAGCCTCCGCCGCGGGAAATTCCACGCGGTAGAGCCCGTCGCCCGCCGGTGTCATGGGCGTCCGACGAAAGGTTCCGTTTTTTTCTGTTTGGTAGTGAAGGAAGACACCGGTCACCGGCTCGGCTCCGGTTACGGTCGCCTGGATAACTTGGGGTTTCCCCGGCGTCAGCATTACCGGTGTATGCGCAATCACCGGCGAAGTCGGTCTGATCGTCAAAGCGGAGACAAACCAGTCATGCCCCTCCCGGCCGCTGAATTCTATTCTGAGGCAATGCTCTTCGCCAACGGTGACGATTTTTTTGAAATCAACCCGCTTTCCCGCGGGAACCACCAGGTTGTCGGCGAGGGTTTCGCCGTTCACCTTGATGCCCATAGGGCCGCGGGTCAAGGGTTTTTCGCTCCGGTCGCAAAGGGTAAGATGAATTTGGTAGGAACCGGGTTCTAAATCCACCTGGAAAACAGCGGGGTGAAAACCCCAGACCAGGTCGTTAAATAATTGAAGGCCGTAAGCGCCGGTGATACCGTCCTGTTCCAAATCAAGGTCCTGGTCGCATAAACGGACAGGAGGGGAGGCAATCCCCCTTAAACCCTCGGTATTTAACCAGCCGAAGCCTTTTTCCTGACTGTACAGTGTCCGGGGACCAGCATAGGTGTAACCCTTTTCCACATAAAAACCGCTTCCCGGGGAACTGTTGGTAAAATCCGCCTGCCGGGAATAGCGCGGAGGGACCCCGAAATCGAAACCAAGGGTGAAAATCCCCCGTTGCCGGTGTTCACGGATTAAAGCGTCGAGCCTTTTTTCGTCTTCCAGAAGGAGCAGGAGTTTGTCGCGCCAGGATCCGGCACCGCCTGGACCGGCCTCCAGGCGGGGGAAAGACCTTCCTTCGGCGGCCTTGATGATTTGTTGCCAGTAAAATACCGTTTTTCGCAACCCGTTACGGGCCGCCAAAAGCGAGGTCAAATCCCGGGTCTGATAATATAACGCCAGATTGACTGCGGAACGAATTTTACCGGCATGATAAAGGGCGAAATTGGCCAGGATCATAAAATCCAACAACGTACTTTTCCATTCTTTGCCCCGTTCGGGGGGGCCGCCCGGGTTTTTTTCCCTTAGCATTTCAATGGTTTCCAAAAGCCTGGTTCCCAATTGCCACAAGTATTCGGCCACCGTTTCCGGGGTAATCAGACCGCTGGCTTCTCCCTCAAGGTATTCCCGGGCATAATCTTCGATACTGCAGAAGATCTCCGGATCTCCCGGCGGAGTGGCCAGGTAATAATCGAGAAGTCCCCCGGTATCGGTTTCCGGCCGGAGTTTCCTCTTGACTTCACCTATCCGGGCGCTGACATAAAGGCAGAGGATTTTTCCTGCCAGGCTGTAAACCTCGGCCATTTTGGTCCCCGCTTCTCCGAAGCGCCGGATGAATTCGCGGGACCAGATCCGGCCGGAGGTCTGCGGGTTATAGCTTAAACGGCCGAAAAGAAGATAGAAATACCAGTAACGTTCAAATTCCCAGGTGTAATAGGAATAGTCCGCCGGGAGAAGGGACATTCCTTCTTCATAGCCCCGCTCTTTCCAGGCGGACGGAGGGGCCACGGTTAAACCGGTCTTTCCGGTGAGTTCAAGAGTTTGGGTTAACCGGAGGACAAGCTCCGGGTCTCCCCAGAGAAGGAGGCGGTGGGAACCGGCGCTCCATAATTCATGACAGACCGGAAAAGCATAGGGTTGCTGCGGATATCCCCCGGAAATACCTTCGGGTGCCGTTTTTACCGGTTTGTAGGGAAGGTCAAAGCATTCCCTGCCGTGGTCGTAGGAGACGGAAAAAGGAATCCCCGCCTCTTTAAGAAGGGCCGGCATTTCCGGGGCGAGGCTTTTCCCGCTGATTCTGAGTTCCACCCGGCGGTTTGTTTCTTTCAGCGCCCGGATATAAGTCGGGGCTAAAAAGGCGGTCTGTTCTTCCCCGGTCATTTTTTCTTTTCCCCAGCGGAGAAAAATCCCTTTGATCTGCGGGCAATAGGTTAGAAGTTGTTTCAGGGCCGAATAAGTATAAGGAATCAAGTTTTCCGCGGCAAGCCCTTTGATGAAAAAAGGAAGGGGGGACTTTTCTTTTCCCGGCGGGTTTTGTTCCAGCCCGAAAATAAAATCTATCCCGTAACAATGGGCCGCTTCCGCAATAGCCCGGAGCTGCATGAGGTTTCTTTCCCGTTCTTCCGCGTCCAGCCCGGTGACCCGGATTTCCGGAAATCCCGGAACATCCAGGAGATAAGGAAAGGGTAAGAGAGAAGGATCTTGCGGCTCGTAGAAAAACAGGCAAAAACGGTTGAACCTCGTTTTGACCAACAGCGAAAAATATGCTTCCCAGTAGGAGAGGTCAAAAAAGGACGGGGCCGGCCGCCGGAAATGATGAAAGGTGAGGACCTCCCTGATTTTGGCCGACGGTTTTTCCACCACCGTTTCACCAAGCATGCTCAGGGGTTGCGCGTTAATCCTTTCCGCCAGTTCATAAAGGGCATAATTTAGCCCTCTGGTATCATAGGCGCCAATAATTGTCACCGGAGCACCGTTAATCATTACCTCCTGGATGGAGAGGGCTTCCGGCGTTTGGTATAAGGCCAGTTTTTTTTCGGTAGCCAGCTTTCTGATGAGAGGGCTTTTTTCAAAGGTTCCGACCAGAAAATCGGCGTCGGTTTCCAAAGGGGAGAAATAAATCTCCACCGGGACACTTTGTTTTTTAAAACCCTCTTTGACCAGGTCCAGCGCTTTCATGGTGCTTTCTTCCGGTTTTTTCTGGTTGAGAAAACGGATGATGATCGCCACTTTTTATACCCCGCTTTACCTGTCAAAGTTTACCGGCCACCGTTACCGGGTATTTCATTAAATCTTCTCTTTGTAGTGAAAATTTCCTCTTTATAGAGAGGTTTTTCCTTCCGCCAATTTTCCGGAGTTTCCGCCGCGGGAGGCCGGGAGTTTTGGGTTCACCGGCACGGCCGGCGGCTTGTTCTATTACTCCTTCTTGTTCCATATATCTTTATAAGAAGGCTTGAAAAGGGGGCTGGCCAATGACTAAACCGCCGGATAAACCAGGGGAACCGGAAAGAACCGACGCAGTAAAGAGTCTCTGGCGTTTTGTCGCCGGTATGGTAGGCCGCCTGGTCTTTGCCGGTTTTTTGCTGCTGCTTTTTTTGGCCGGCATGGTCAAAGGTTCGGATACCGGGCGGGAGGTAAGAACGAAAATCCTTGCGGTTTTACCCGTCTGGGAAGAAAAACTGACGAATTTACGTTGGCGGGATTGGTTTGTTGCCGCCGGGGAAAAAATATCATCACGGGTCACCGGAGAAACAAGAGAGGTTTTAGCTCCCCCCGCCAAAAACCGTTTTTATTACCCGGTTTTATCCTGGGAAAAACAGGTAACCTTTCCCGACCGTATCCTGTTTTTTCTGGCGGGGAGAACGGAGGTGTTTGCCTCCGCCGCCGGGTTGGCCGCCGAGGTAAAGGAGAAAAACGGTTCCTGGCTGGTCCGTCTGGACCACGGCGGGGGGTGGAGCTCGCTGTACTACCCTTTGGCCGAACCCTGTATTGCGCAGGACCGGTGGGTGCAAGCCGGGGAAAGACTGGGTTTCTCCGGGGCGGAGAGGGAAGAAAAGTTTTTCTGGGAGATCCGGTACGGACCGGAACCGGTCAGCCCGGCCAATTTTTTTCCGGAAGCGGAGCATAACCGGTGATCCGGATAAAAATTCACCCTCTCTTTCTTCTTTTCCTTTTTTTGTC
Source organism: Bacillota bacterium (assembly GCA_036678685.1). Taxonomy (GTDB): domain Bacteria; phylum Bacillota; class UBA4882; order UBA10575; family UBA10575; genus JAZIHH01. Next base: position 208,562 of record JAZIHH010000001.1, on the reverse strand, counting down.
CGGGTGGACCGGTCACTACCGCAGCATGTTCGTGGTCTTTTTTTCGGTATTAATTCATGAATTGGCCCACATTTTGACGGCCTTCGGCTTTGGATACCGGACAACGGCCGTGGAATTATTTCCCTTCGGAGGTGTGGCCCGCATCGATTATTCACTTTTCAGCGATCCGTGGGCGGAAGGGATTACCTCCCTGGCCGGGCCGGCACAAAGCTTGCTCCTTGCCCTGCTCGTTAAAGCAAATCAGTTATTTTTCACCCTTCCGGCATGGACCGGAGAGTTAATCCGGATCAATCTAGGGCTGGCTTTCTTTAATTGCCTGCCGCTTTTTCCTCTGGATGGCGGAAGAATCCTCCGCGCCTTGCTGGCGGTGCGGCAGGGGTACGCCGCGGCCACCCGCCGGGCCGTGCGGATTACGCGCTTTACTGTCCTTGGCGGTCTTCCCTTTTCCTTGTTCTTGGCAGCCAAAACCCTGGTCCCCGTCTATCTTCCATTTTTACTGCTTTTTTTATACACCGCCGCCGGAAAAGAGAATTTTTTTTATGCCTACTGGCGGCAGAAAGAACAAAAAAACCGGGCCGTGCAGGAAAAAGGGATAGTGCCGGCTCGCCTCTGGATGGTTGACGCCCGGCGCCGTCCTGGTGAAGTAGTCCCTTTCTTGTTCGGCCGCGATTATCATCTTTTTTTGTTATTGGATGAAAATGGGGAAATATGCGGCTGGTTAAAAGAGGATGAATTGTCCCTTCCCGCCGGCGAAAACCTGTCCACCAGCTTTTACCGGCTGTGGGAGAAAAGAACGGAGGAAAGAGGAGATTTCTCTTTCCTGTCGAAAGGAAAAGAAAATCACCTAAAACCCGGTAGAGACCGGAGCAATTTTTGATTTTTCCTTTTCGCCGCCCCGCCGGGTTTGGGCCGGCGGTTTTTAACAGAACTTAAACCTTTGGCCTTTTTTGGCAAAGCAACTACTGACATAGGAGCAAATTTTATGTATAATGCTTATGAACCCATTTTGCAGAAGGTGCAAAAACCAAGTCGCTATACAGGCGGAGAACTGAATTCCACGGTTAAGGATTGGTCAAAGGTCAAGGTCCGGGTGGCTTTGGCTTTTCCCGACCTCTACGAGATCGGTTTTTCCCATCTTGGTCTCCGTCTCCTTTACCACCGGATTAACGAGGAAGAAGATTTTTTGGCCGAGCGGGTCTATGCCCCGGCGGAAGATATGGAAGCAAAATTGCGGGAAGCCGGGCTTCTCCTCTTTTCTCTGGAGAACCGCCGCAGTTTGGCCGATTTTGATCTTTTGGGCTTCACCCTGCAGTACGAGTTAAGTTATACTAATATTTTGAATATGATGGATATGGCAGGTATCCCTCTGCGCCGGGAAGAGAGGGGAGAAAGGTACCCGCTGGTGGCCGGGGGCGGACCGGGTAGTTTTAACCCCGAGCCGCTGGCCGATTTTTTTGATTTTTTCCTTTTGGGTGACGGCGAAGAGGCCATTCTGGAGATTTTAACCGTTTTAGCCTGGGGGAAAGCCAAAGGGAAGAAAAAAACGGAAATCAAGAAAGAACTCCTAAAGATCCAGGGCGTTTACCTGCCCGAACTGTACCGGGTCGAATATTTGGCCACCGGCGAGGTGGCGGCGATAACCCCGGTTCACGGAGCCCCGGTTGTGGTGCAGAAAAGGGTGATATCCGATTTAAACCGGGCCTATCTCCCCCAAAAGGAACTTGTGCCATGGATGGGAACCGTCCATGACCGGCTGGCTCTGGAAATTACGCGGGGTTGTACCCGCGGGTGCCGGTTTTGCCAGGCGGGGATGATCTACCGCCCGGTCCGTGAACGGAAACGGGAAGTGATCGAAGAAAACCTGGCGGAGATGCTGAAACATACAGGTTACGAAGAGGTCTCCCTCACCTCGCTCAGCAGCACCGATCACAGCCAAATTCATGAATTGGCCGGAAGTTTAACCGCCCGCTATTCGCCGGAAGTATCTATTTCTTTGCCGTCTTTACGCCTGGACGCTTTCTCGCCGGCCTTGGCCGCCCGGTTTCAAGGGAACAGGAAAACCACCTTGACTTTTGCCCCCGAAGCCGGTACCGATCGTCTCCGCCGGGTGATTAATAAAGACCTTACCCACCAGGAAATCATTGACGTGCTGGGGACAGTTTTCCGTTCCGGGTGGCAGAAAGTGAAGTTGTATTTCATGATCGGCCTCCCCACGGAGACCCAAGAGGATTTGGAAGGCCTGGTCGAGCTGGCCCGTGAAGTTTTGCAGCTCGGCCGGGATGTTCACCGGGGAAAAGCCCGGGTCACCGTCAGTGTTGCCACTTTTGTCCCCAAACCGCACACGCCTTTCCAGTGGCGGCCGCAGATCAGCCGGGAAGAGATCGTCCGGCGGCAGGAATTTCTCCGGACCAGGTTGCGGGGGAAAGGCTTGGAATTTTCCTGGGACCACCCGGAGATAAGTCTTTTGGAAGGGGTTTTCTCCCGGGGCGACCGGCGGCTAAGCCGGGTTTTGGAAGAAGCCTTCCGGCGGGGGTGCCGCTTCGACGCCTGGCACGACCGGCTGCGCTGGGATCTTTGGCAGGAGGTTTTTAAGGCTTCGGGGTTGGACCCGGATTTTTATACGGCGCGTTCCCGGCCGCGGGAGGAGGTTTTTCCCTGGTCGCACCTGAGTACCGGCGTTTCCGCCGACTTTCTCTGGGAAGAAAATTGCCGGGCCGAATTGGAAATTCTTACGCCCGACTGCCGTCCGCCGGGCCGGTGTACAAATTGCGGGATTTGTGGAACCCTTAAGGTTTCCCCCCGGGTGGCGGGAGGGGGAAAGGATGAGTAAATACCGGCTTTGTTACCGTAAATTCGGACCCGCCCGTTATGCTTCCCACCTGGACCTGGGGCGCGCTTTAGGCCGTGCCCTGCGCCGGGCCGGCCTGCCGGTGGCTTACACCCAAGGGTTTCACCCCTTACCGAAAATGGCGTTTGGGCCCCCTTTACCGGTGGGCGTGGAAAGCGAAGCCGAATATGTGGATATCACTTTTACAGAGCCCCTGGCGGAAGATGAAATTATCGGGCGTTTGAACCGTTCCCTCCCTCCCGGTTTACAAGTTACCGGGGCGGTAAGATTGTCACCCAAGGCCCCGGCCTTGACCGTGGCACTTGACCGGCTCAGTTATTCGTTCCTGGTCGAAGTGGCGGAAGGATGGCAGGAGCGAAAGATTGGAGATTTTCTACGCGCTTTGTGGGAGAGGGAAGAACTTCCGGTGACCCGGCGGCGACCGGATGGAGAGAAAACAGTTGATCTTCGTCCTTTTTGGGACGGATATAAATTTTCCTTTATTGAACAGGGTTTGCTTTGCCTGGAGATTACAGTGGTTTTTGGTCCGCGGGGTACCATGCGCCCGGATGAATTCAGTTCTTTTTTCCCTTCCGGCTGGCGTGTGAAAAAGGTTACCCGTACCAGGGCCTGGAGCGCGAAGACGAACGGCAATCCTGTTCACAGGGGGTAGATTGAGGAGTATCAAAAGGATGGGCAAAGAATTTTTAATTAATGCCGGTCCCAGTGAGACCCGCATGGCCGTCCTGGAAGAAAAGCAACCGGTGGAGATCGTGATCGAACGTCTTCATACTTCCCGCCGGGTGGGGAATATTTACCGGGGAAGAGTAGAGAATATTCTCCCCGGAATGCAGGCGGCCTTTGTGGATATTGGCATGGAAAAGAATGCCTTTTTATATGTGGATGATTTGCAAATCTTTAAAGGCCAGGAAGAAGGGATTAACGGCCCGGCGCCGCCGATTAATAAACTCCTCCGTTTGGGCCAGGAAATTGTGGTCCAGGTGGTAAAGGAACCAATCGGGAACAAAGGGGCCCGGGTGGTAACCAATATTACACTGCCCGGCCGCTATTTGGTCCTGATGCCTTCCGTCAAATATGTGGGCGTATCCCGGAGGATTGAAGACGAGAAGGAACGGGAACGCCTACGGACCCTCGCGCAGAAACTTCGCCCGCGGGGGATGGGTTTGATTGTGCGCACGGCCGCCGAGGGTGTGGACGAGAAGGAACTCCGGATGGACAGGGATTTTCTGCTCAGTCTCTGGCAAAAAGTGCGGAAGAAAGCCAGGAAAGGTCCCGTCCCTTCCCTGCTTTATCATGATCATGACCTGCTCTACCGGATCTTGCGGGATCTCTTTACCGAGGACGTGGAAAGATTAATCATTGACGACCAGTCGGCCTACGAGAAGGCCTTGGAACTCATGGACAGCCTGAGCCCGCATTTGAAAAACAGAGTTGAATTGTACAAGGGATCCCGTCCGTTATTCGAGGTCTACGGGATCGAGACTCAGATTAAGGAAGCTTTGCAGCGGAAGGTCTGGTTGCCGTCAGGCGCTTATCTCATTTTCGATCAGACCGAAGCCTTGACCGTGATTGATGTCAATACCGGAAAGTTCACCGGTTCCACTAACCTGGAGGATACGGTTTTAGCCACCAACCTGGAAGCGGCCAAAGAAATCGCCCGCCAGATCCGCCTGCGCAATCTCGGCGGGATTATTATTATTGATTTTATCGATATGGCCAGTGAAAAAAACCGCCGGCAGGTACTGGAGGTTTTTTCCCAGGAATTGGCGAAAGACAAGCAAAAGACGAACATTCTCGGTTTTACCTTCCTGGGTCTCCTCGAAGTGACGAGAAAAAAGATTCGCCCCAGTTTACGGGAGCAACTGCAACAGCCCTGCGCCGCCTGTGAAGGAACGGGTTACCTTTTTTCCCCGGAAACCCAGGCGGCCGCGGTGGAACGGTGGATTATCCAACTGGCAGCCGGGCGGGAAAAGGACCAGGCTTTGCTGATCGGGGTGAATCCCGCCGTGGCCTCCTTGCTGATCGGCCCGGGCGGCAGCCACTTGGAGGCTTTGGAGAAAGTAACCGGGAAGACCATCTTTATACGGGGACAAGAAGATCTACCCACGACCACAGTAAAGCTCTTGGCAGCGGGCGATCTCCCTTCTGTCCAGGCTCAGGCCTTGCCCGTTAAAGAAGGGGAGGTCCTGACCGTGGAGATATTGGAGACCCACGCCAACAACCCCCAGGATGGAATCGCCCGGATCGAGGGATACGTGATCGATATTGAAAACGGTGGCAGCCGTATCGGAAAAACAGTAAAGGTAATTGTGGATAAGGTCTACCGGACTTATGCCCGGGCCCGCCCCGTTGATTAAGTTGTTGACAATCTCGAATTGCGGTGTTAATATAATAAAAGCAGGTTTACGCCTGCTGCAACCGCCCGGTTGCGGTCTTTAAACACTCTTTAGGGTTGTGATCAAGAGTTACCGCCAACCGGCGAGTCCAGGCAGGGGAGGATTAATAATGTACGCTATTGTGGAATGTGGAGGCAAACAGTACCGGGTCGCTCCCGGAGACGTCATTACCGTGGAAAAACTCCGGGAGGAAGTCGGCCGGGAAGTATCGTTGGACCGTGTTTTGCTGGTAAATGACGGCAAGGAAGTCCGCGTGGGAAAACCGTTCGTCGACGGGGCGACGGTAAAGGCCAAGGTTGTGGCCCACGGAAAAGGGAGAAAAATCTTAGTCTTCCGTTACAAACCCAAAGATAATATCCGCCGGCGTTACGGCCACCGGCAACCATTTACCCGCCTGTTGATCCAGGCTGTTGAGGGATGACCAGAGTCTCCCTTTTTTCCGCCGGAGGACTGTTCACCGGTTTTAAAGCGGAGGGTCATACCGGATACGCGCCGGAGGGAAAAGATATTGTCTGTGCCGGGGTATCCGCCTTGATCCAAAGTACGGTCCTGGGCTTGACCAGTTTGCTGGAGATAGAGCCGACGATCAAAACCAAGAAAAAGACGGGTTTGTTTCTCTGCCGGCTTCCGCAGGCCTTGCCCGAAGAAAAACAAGAGAAAGCCGATCTTCTGCTCCGCTGCATGTATCTGGGGTTGCAGGAGATCGCCAAGGAGTACCGGGATTATTTACAAGTTTGTGTTGAGGAGGTGGCGACCAATGCGTTTTGACCTGCAATTTTTTGCGCGGAAAAAGGGAGCGAGCAGCACCAGGAATGGCAGGGACAGTGAAGCCAAAAGACTTGGAATCAAAAGATACGCCGGTCAGAAGGTAAGCGCCGGCAGCATTCTGGTCCGCCAGCGCGGCACCAGGATTCACCCGGGAAATAATGTCGGGATCGGCAAGGATGATACGCTCTTCGCGTTAATTGACGGGTACGTTGTCTATGAACGTAAAGGGAAAAGGGACAAAAAAGTCAGCGTCTATCTACAGCCCGCAGTAAACTCGTAAACCGCCTGAGGGCGGTTTTTTTATACAAATGAATCTGGATACAAAAACCAGGTCATGATAATAAAGGATATTGGCTACCGATCAAGAATAGTATAGTATAGTTTGGGATGAAGAGATGTTTATTGATGAAGTAAAAATTTTGGTTGCCGCCGGCAAAGGCGGAGACGGCGCTGTGAGCTTCCGCCGGGAGAAATATGTTCCCCGGGGCGGACCGGACGGTGGCAACGGCGGCCGGGGCGGCCATGTCTATCTTGAAGTTGACGGGCATCTTTCCACCCTCAGTGATTTGCGGTACCGAAAAGTTTTACGGGCGGAGTCCGGGGCCAACGGGGGATCCCGTAACAAAAATGGTAAAAACGGTCAAGATCTTGTGATCAAGGTGCCGCCGGGCACAGCCGTTTTCTTGGATGAGGAAAACGTTTTGCTTTGTGACCTGACGGTTGACGGCGAGAGATTCCTGGTCGCCCGCGGGGGAAGAGGCGGCCGGGGCAACGCGTTCTTTGCCGGCCCTACTTACCAGGCCCCCCGTTTTGCCGAAAAAGGCGAGCCGGGGGATGAAGTACGTTTGCGTTTGGAATTGAAACTCCTGGCCGATGTGGGCCTTACCGGTTACCCCAACGCCGGTAAATCCACTTTGTTGTCAGCTATCTCGGCTGCCCGGCCGAAAATCGCTTCTTATCCCTTTACTACTTTGCATCCGGTTTTGGGTGTCGTGGAAATTAACGGCGAGAGTTTTGTGGTCGCGGATTTGCCGGGTTTAGTGGAGAACGCCCACCGGGGGGTGGGTCTGGGCCACCGGTTTCTCCGCCATCTGGAACGAACCCGCCTTCTGTTGCATCTGGTTGATCTGGCCGATAAGACCAGGGACCCTTTGTCGGCCGTGGAACAGATCAACGAAGAACTTCGGGCCTACGGTAGTGATTTGGCAAAGAAACCGCAGATAATTGTGGGGACCAAAATGGATCTCCCGCAGGCCCGGAAAAACTGGCCTCATTTTCAACAAGTCCTTACCGAAAAAGGTTATGAGGTCTTTGCCATCTCGCCTGTTACCGGGGAAGGAATTAAAGAGTTACTTTTCCGGGTGGTCCGTTATCTCAAAGAATTGCCGAACCCCCAAAAGTTAATAGAAGAGAGGCAGGTCGTTGTTACTCCGGACGGGGAGGATTCCTTTCAAGTAATAAAAGAAGGCAATGGTGTCTTTCGTTTGCATGGCACCCGGTTGTTAAGAAGAATTGCCCGTTATGATCTAAATCAAGAAGAAGCTGTGGTCCGGCTGCAAAATTATTTACGGCGCCGGGGAGTGGACCAAGCTCTGGCGGAAGCGGGAGCAAAGGAGGGTGATCTGATCCGGGCGGGTGATTATGAATTCATATATCATACGGCTGAACCGGATAAATTTGAATGAATAAGTAGGAGGTAAAAATCATGACCTGCTTTGAGTGCGGGAACTGTAAAGACCAAAAAAAGGTTTTTTATTGTCCCGCGCGCAGCGAATTCCAGATCCGGGAGGAAGTTGTGATCAGAGAACGGGAAAATAATCGCTGGAAAAAGGGTGACCCTCAATACGAACATCATCGGCGTCGTCTGCGCAAAGACCGCGAGGATTTAAAAATCAGTTAACCAACAGACACCGGAAACGGTGTCTGTTTTTGTCACCCGTTTCAATCCTTTATGGTATAATAATAAATAATATTAACCCGGGTGGAGGGTGGAAGGTGACGGAACGACAAAGTCTGAAACAGGCGCAAAGAATCGTGATTAAAATCGGAACCAGCACCCTGACCCATGCTTGCGGCCGGCTCAATCTGGAACTTCTGGCGGATTTGGCGGCACAGGTGGCGGTGGAACATAAAGCCGGTAAAGAAATATTACTTGTTACCTCCGGCGCCGTCGGCGCGGGCCTGGGCAGACTTAACTTGCGGGAAAAACCGGTTTCCCTTCCGGACCGGCAGGCGGTGGCCGCCATCGGGCAGGGTTTGTTAATGGAGGTTTATACCAAGTTTTTTACCGGACACGGAATAACCGTCGCCCAAATTTTGTTGACCCGCGAAGACATGAATGACCGGCGGCGGTATTTAAACGCCCGGAATACCCTTTTGAAGCTGGTTGGTGATTTCAAAGCGGTACCGATTATCAACGAAAACGATACCGTGGCCACGGAAGAACTCCGGTTCGGCGATAACGATACGCTTTCGGCCTTGGTGGCCGGACTGGTCGGCGCGGACCTTCTGGTTTTATTGTCCGATGTCAACGGGTTGTTTACCGGCGACCCCCGTAAAAACCGGGAGGCGTCCTTGATTCCGGTAGTAAAGGAGATTACGTCGGAGATTTGGGCCATGGCTGGCCAGGCCGGAACGGCCTTGGGTACAGGGGGGATGCTTACCAAGCTGGAGGCCGCCCGGATCGCTACCAGTTCAGGTATTCCCATGGTCCTGGCTGCCGGTAAGGACCCGGGGATCATTAACAGAATAACCGGCGGTGAGCAGGTGGGAACCCTGTTTTTACCGGTGCGGGAAAATTTGCTGGGAAGAAAACGGTGGATCGCTTTTGCCGGACAACCCCGGGGGCAACTGGTCATTGATAACGGGGCGGTGGAAGCTTTGACCATCCATAAAAAAAGCCTCCTTCCCTCCGGGGTGGTCGGGGTGAAGGGCCAGTTCAACCTGGGCGACCTGGTTAGTATTGTCGACAGCACCAACCGGGAGATCGCCAGAGGGCTGAGTAATTTTTCCGCCGTGGAAATCATGAAGATTATGGGGAAAAAGAGCAAGGACATTATTAAGATTCTAGGCCACAAATCCTATGATGAGGTGGTCCACCGGGACAACCTGGTCTGTTTGGAATAAGACGGCCTCGGTCAATTCATGAAAAGGGAGCGGATTGGGAGATGAAACGTTTGGGGATCTACGGCGGCAGTTTTGATCCACCCCACATGGGCCATTTGTTGCTGGCCGAGTCGGCCCGGGAGGAACTGGATTTGGAGAAGGTATTTTTCGTTCCCGCCCGGCAAACACCGTTAAAGAACCGGCCCTCCCTCGCCACTCCCGAAGAACGGTGGGCGATGGTGAACTTGGCGGTGGAAGGCAACCCCTTTTTCGAAACCTCCCGGGTGGAATTGCTCCGGGAGCCCCCTTCCTATACCATCGATACCGTCCGTTATTTCCGGCAACGCTTCCCCGGGGCCGAGTTCTGGTTTATTCTCGGCGAGGATGTTTTGGCAGAATTTCACCACTGGCGGCAGTACCGGGAATTATTGCAGTTGACCGGGATTGGCGTGGGAAAGAGGCCGGGCGGCCCCGGGAGATTCCCCGCCGCTTTGGAAGAATACAGGGAAAAAATACGTTTTTTTTCTCATCCTGGAATTGAAATCTCTTCCCAGACGATCCGGGAACGGATTCGCCAAGGACGGTCCGTCAGGTACTGGGTACCGGAGAAGGTCAGGGAGTACATTCTCCAACATCGGTTGTATACCGAAGGAAGCGAGGAGTAAAAATTATATGGATCCGGCCATCTTCCAGTCCAAGCTGGCGAAGATCCTTTCCCCGGCCCGTTACCGCCATTCTTTGGCGGTTATGAAGTTAGCTTGTCAACTGGCCGACCTTTACGGGGCGGAACAGGAGCCGGCGGTGGTCGCCGGTTTATTGCATGATGTCGCCAGAGAAATTGAACCGCAGGAACTCCTGTCCATGGCGGAAACGATGGGCCTCGATATCGATGACGTGGAAAGAAAAGCGCCTGTCCTTTTACACGGAAAAGTCGGAGCGGAATTGCTCAAGCGGGAATGGGGCCAGGACAACCCGGTGGTTCTCCAGGCGGTCGCCCAACATATTACCGGCGCGCCGGTCATGCCCTTAATTTCCCAGATTGTGTTTATTGCGGATTTTGCCGAACCCGGCCGTCAATTCAAACCGGCCCATACCGCCCGCCGGCTGGCTATGGAGAACCGCGTAACCGCACTTAAATATATTTTTCACCAGAAAATCCAGTTCGTAGTGGAAAGGGAGTTTTTAATCCATCCACTGGCGGTGCAAGCCTGGAACCGCTTGTTAACGGCAGGTGATATATTAAAAGGCGAAGGAGGAAGTGATGGATGAAGGAAGACCGGATTCTCCTGGCCGTAGTGGAGACCATCCAGGAAAAGAAAGGCGACAACCCCGTGGTTTTAGATCTGAGGGAAATTTCTGATGTTACCGATTACTTTGTGATTGCCGGCGGACAAAACCCCATTCACCTCCGGATCCTGGCGGACGCCATCAAAGAAAACCTTAAGGAGCTGGGGATCCTTCCGGAGAGACTAGAAGGGTACCGGGAAAACGGCTGGATCCTTTTGGATTACGGTTTTTTCGTCGTCCATTTGCTGGGCAAAGAAGAAAGGGATTTCTACCGCCTGGAGCAATTATGGTACGGGGCAAAGGTCTTTACGCCCAGTTAGTGTAAAATTACTGTAGATTTTATGGAGGAGATATCTTTACTAAAAGAGAAGAGGAACCTCACATTCGGCAAGAATGAATACCCCCCGAAGGAGGCAGAGGTTCCTCATGGACTTAGTTCGTTTAGTAGAAGAAAAAATCCTTTCGGTTATAGAAAGAATTTTTACTGTATTAGATGGTAAAACCGACTATCATAGTTTTGAACTTCGATTAAAGAAAGAGCTTGACGGCCTGGGGTGCGATTTATTGGAATATGTCATTGAAGCCCTAAAGCAAAAGGTTGAAGAGGATGCAAAGCAAGACCCGAACTGGAAGCGCGTTCGAAAAGACGACCGGAAAGAGCTATTAACCCTTTTTGGTCCGATCGTCTACCACCGGAGCTATTACCGACATAGAGAAAGCAAAGAATATGCCTACCTGGTTGACAAACAAATTGGTGTCACTCCCCACATGCGCGTAGGGGCAACTTTAAAGGCTGAACTTGTGGAAGCAGCAACTGGAATGTCGTATGAAGCGGCTACTATCCACGCCAGCAAGGATAATCCCGTATTAAAGGTTAGCAGGCAAACAGTAGCGTTGTGCGTTAAAGAGTTCAACCCTCAAATCGAACCATTACCGCAAGCCAAAAGACGTGTTTCCGAGTTATACATAGAAGCTGATGAAGACCACATCAAAGTTAAAGGGCGTAAAGGAGCGCAGGCCCGGCTGGTTTATGTCCACGAAGGAATCGAGGATTATCCTCGTCGTCGGTTAAAACGAGTGAAGTACTTTACCAGCGTCAAAGAGAAACCGGAAGAACTATGGTGGAGAGTATTAGATTACCTTGAAGCCAATTATGAACTTTCAAGTATTAAGCGGATTTACCTATCTGGAGACGGGGCTCTTTGGATCCGCCAAGGGATGGAATACATCCCCGGAGCCATCTTTATCTTAGACCGATTTCACCTGGCGAAATATATTCTAATGGCCACCGCTCATGCTCCGGAACTAAGAAAGCCGGTATACTGGGGGATTAAGTCATTAAACAAACAGAAAGTCCTGGCGCGTCTTGATGAAGCTTTAAACCGCGCTGAAGAACAGCCACGACAAAAAAGGATTATTGATACCATCAAATATGTGAAGCACAACTGGGATGGAATAGAAAACGCCGTGAAAAACCCCCACGTAAGCTGTAGCGCTGAGGGCCATGTTAGCCATATTTTGGCCGCCAGGCTCAGTAGTCGCCCAATGGCTTGGAGTCTGCAAGGGGCGGAGAAAATGGCTAATATGCGAGTGGCCAAGGCTAATGGTGAGTCAATTAGCAAACAATACCTGGAGACAAGGACATCAATTCCAATTGTTGTTGAAATCAAGGACGTAATTCATAAAGAGCTAAAGCGCTTAAAGCGAACTAAATCATTGGGGGAAGGATATCACAATAATATTCCACTTTTCAGCAGTGGTAGTAATCCAACAAGAATTGCTTTAAAAGCTTTAAATAAACAAAATGCAGTTTGATGGCAAGATCATTGATGTGAGGTTCAAAAAAATCTACAGTGTCTTGACACTATCTTACGCCCACTATGGCTTGACAACCGGTCTGGACTGGGGTATACTTAGTTCAAGAAAAAACAGAAGATTTTAACAACTGATGATGAGGAGTAGTAGGCGGCCCTTTCAGGAAAGAAAGAGAGCCGGTGGGGCGGTGCGAACCGGTCTGAAAACCGCCGAACTCGCCTCTGAGGTTCAGCAGGGATAAACTGCTGACCCGGCCCGGGTTAAAGGTAATGAGGGTTTCTGTTTTCTGAAACTGAAACAGGGTGGTATCGCGGTTGGAAAAGATCGCCCCTGGTTGTCGAGGCCGGGGGTTTTTTGATATTCGGATCAACAGGAGGGAAGAAAATGGACCGTTATCATAGCCGCAAGATTGAACAGCACTGGCAAAAAAAATGGGAGGAGACCGGGCTTAACCGGGCGGTGAGACGTCCGGACCGGCCCAAACATTATGCCTTAACCATGTTACCCTACCCCAGCGGAGATTTGCATATCGGGCACTGGTATGCGATGGTGCCTTCCGACGCCCGGGCCCGTTTTATGCGCATGAAGGGTTATAACGTGCTTTTCCCCATGGGTTTCGACGCTTTTGGGCTCCCCGCGGAAAACGCCGCGATTAAAAGAGGCATTCATCCGCACGTCTGGACGATGGGAAATATTGAACGTATGCGCCGGCAGTTGAAGTCCATGGGAGCAATGTTTGACTGGGAACGGGAAATTATCTCTTGTCTTCCCGGATACTACAAATGGACCCAGTGGTTTTTCTTGAAATTTTACGAAAAGGGTCTGGCTTATAAAAAACTGGCGCCCGTGGATTACTGCCCTCAGTGCCGCACCACCCTGGCCCGGGAACAGGTGTGGGGGGAAGACCGCCATTGCGAGCGTTGCAAGACGCCGGTGATAAAGAAAGAGCTCAGCCAGTGGTTTTTCCGGATTACCGACTACGCCGAAGAACTGCTGGATTTTTCCAAGATTGACTGGCCGGAACGGGTGGTCACCATGCAAAAAAACTGGATTGGCAAGAGTGAGGGGGCGGAAGTTACTTTCCGGATGGAAACCGGTGAAGAAGTCACGGTTTTCACCACCCGGCCGGATACGCTCTGGGGGGCCACTTTTATGGTCCTGGCGCCGGAGCACCCGCTGGTGGAAAAGATCACCACGGAACCGTATAAAGGGGCGGTCCGGGACTACAGGAAACAGGCGGAAAGGCAGAGCGAAATTGAGCGCCTGTCGACGGAGAAAGAAAAAACCGGGGTTTTCACCGGGGCTTACGCCATTAACCCGGTTAACGGCGAGAAGGTTCCCGTCTGGATCGCCGATTATGTGATGATGGGATATGGGACCGGGGCCATTATGGCCGTTCCGGCCCATGACGAAAGGGATATGGCCTTCGCGAAAAAGTACAACCTGGAGATCCGGGAGGTTATCCAACCGGTCGGCGCCGGTGATTACGAAAAACCCTTTACCGATCCGAACAGCGGGGTAATGGTGAATTCCGGGCCTTTTACCGGACTGCCGGCGGCGGAAGGAAGGGAAAAGGTTATTGCCTGGTTGGAGGAGAAAGGGGTGGGGAAAAGAGCGGTCAACTACCGTCTGCGGGACTGGTTGATCAGCCGGCAACGGTACTGGGGTGCTCCCATTCCGGTCATTTACTGTCCGGAATGCGGGACCGTTCCCGTCCCCTACGACCAGTTACCCGTTCTTTTGCCGGAGGATGCCGAATTTTTACCCACCGGCGAGTCACCCCTGAAATACCATGAAGCTTTCTTAAAGACCACCTGCCCGCGGTGCCAGGGGCCGGCGGAGCGGGAGACCGATACGATGGATACTTTTCTTTGTTCCTCATGGTACCAGTATGCTTACCTCAGTCCCTACTACGAAGGGGAGGTTCCTTTTGACCCGGAAGAGGCGGCCTACTGGCTGCCGGTCGACCAGTACACCGGCGGGGTGGAGCACGCCTGTATGCATTTGATCTATACCCGCTTTTTCACCAAGGTCCTCCGGGATCTGGGCCTGGTGAATTTCGACGAGCCCATGCTCTCCCTGCGCAACCAGGGCATAATTTTGGGGGAAGACAGTGAAAAGATGAGTAAATCCCGGGGGAATGTCATTGCCCCCGATGAACTGGTGGAGAAATACGGCGCCGATACGGTCCGGGCTTATTTGATGTTCGGCTGGCGTTGGGAATTGGGCGGCGCTTGGGACAGCAAGGGCATTGAGGGATGCCACCGCTTTTTGCACCGGGTTTGGGAGCTGTTGCTGGCCCCGGTTTCCGAGCCCGGCGGGGAAATCCCGGAGGAACAAGTAAAAAATTTACGCCGGAAGGTACATCAGACGATCAGAAAAGCCACGCACGATCTGGAGAATTTCTCTTTCAACACGTATATTGCTTCGTTAATGGAACTGTCGAACCTGATGACGAAAGTGAAAAAGGAACTCTACGCCACCGAAGCCTGGCAAGAAGCAGTGGAAACCTTTGTTCTTTTGCTGGCTCCCGCCTGTCCGCACCTGGCGGAAGAAATCTGGGCCCGCCTGGGGCGGGAATATTCCGTCCATGAACAATCCTGGCCGGTTTGGGACGAAAAACTGGCGGCCGAAGAAACGGTGGAAATAGTTATTCAGGTAAACGGGAAGATTAAAGACCGGATGGTTATTCCGGTGGGAGCCGAGGAAGGCTGGGTGAAAGAAACGGCTCTGGCCCGGACCGCGGTGGCTGAATTTCTCAACGGCCGGCCGGTACGGAAAGTAATCTATGTTCCCGGACGGCTGGTTAATATCGTGGCCTGAAAAGGCTTTTCCCATAATAGACCTTAAAATTGTCCAGTCCCTCATATAGCCGACGTGCAGGAAATGGAAGAATGAAGACCTACTCCGGTAGGTCTTTTTTTCTTCCAGGCCGGTTTATATTTACATCGTATAAACACCTGTTTACGCGGGGAATTTATCAGTAAAGCAAGCGAACGGTCAATTATCTTGTCAACGATGGAGGAATGAACGATGCCCCCCCGCCGGCTTAGAAAGACCTTCCTTATCCTCTTATACTGTTTACTGTTCGCCGGTGCCGCTTACGTTATACCCCAAGTCCTTGAGATAAGCCGGTTCCCGGCCGACCTCCGGCTGGCCCCCGGGGAGGAGTTGCATCTCACCCTTAAACAGCCTTTTAGTTTTTACCTTCCGGCGAAAAGGCCCGACGGGGTGATCGGGTTTAACGGAACGGAAATGCTGGCGGAGGGAAGCGGCGGTTATTGCAGCGCGGTTCGCGTCCGTCCGCAACAAGAGGGCGTCTCCTCCCTGGAATTCCGGTTTTTCGGGATTCCCATCCGCCGGGTAAACCTGGAATTCGTGGAAATGCCCCGGGTGGTGCCGGGCGGTCACGCGGTCGGGGTTTTA
The DNA here is from genome assembly GCA_036678685.1 of Bacillota bacterium. Lineage (GTDB taxonomy): Bacteria > Bacillota > UBA4882 > UBA10575 > UBA10575 > JAZIHH01. The sequence continues at coordinate 192,917 of JAZIHH010000001.1, read as the reverse complement.
ATGGCCGAAAAAGGGGTGATCGTCGTCGGCCATTTTCCGGTAAGGGGGGAGGACGGGCGCGAGTATTACCCGGCCCGCGAGGCCGGGATTAAAGTCGGCGACCTAATCACAGCCATTAACGACCATCCCTTGCGCAGTTTGGGCGATTTGGAGGTTTTGGTCCAGAATTTGGCCTCCGGCGAGCAACCTTTGTCCCTGACGCTCCGCCGGGACGGCGTGGAAAGAAAGGTTCCGGTTTACCCGGTAAAAGGGGAGCAGGCGGGAACGAAAGGCGAAAAACCCCTTTACCTGCTGGGATTGTATGTCGAAGACCCGGCCGCCGGGGTGGGGACCCTGACCTATTTCAACCCCCAAACCCGGCGGTTCGGGGGTTTGGGCCACCGGGTGGTCGGTTTTAGTAACCGGAATATCCCCCTGGTGGAAGGGAAAATTGTCTCCGCACGGATTACCGGGATTAACCAAGGCAACCGGGGAGAACCGGGAGAAAAGATCGGGATTTTCAGCGGGCGGGAGGATATCATCGGCGAGATTGAAGCCAATACGGATTTAGGAATTTTTGGCGTTTTGTCGGTGGATTTGGACAACCCCTACTTTCCCCTTCCCATCCCGGTCGCTACCACACTTGAAGTGACGACCGGCCCGGCGGAGATAATGACCGTGATTTCCGGAAAGGAGATCCGGCGGTTTTCCATAGAGATCCAGCGTGTTTACAAGCAAAACACCATGCGGGACAAGGGAATGGTCATCCGGGTGACAGATCCGGTCCTCCTGTCGGAAACCGGCGGGATAGTTCAAGGAATGAGCGGGAGTCCCATCATTCAGAACGGGAAAATTGTCGGTGCGGTGACCCATGTTTTTGTCAATGACCCCACCCAGGGCTACGGAGTTTTTGCCGAATGGATGTTGCAAATGGAAGAGAAAATTTTCAACCGGAAAAAGAAGGTTTCTTAAAATTCCCAATAAAGAGGATTTTTAATCTTCCCCCCGAATTTTTTAATAAAAGATGGTTAACACTCAGAACGGAGGATTTATTTGTGTCTGATGAGGGGAGGATTAAAATCGGCCTGGCCGAGGACAATGTAGAATTTTGCCGGGTTCTCCAGGAGTTTTTAAAGCCCATCAACGAGATTCAAGTTATGGGCATGGCTCATGACGGGCTAAGCGCACTGAAAATGGTCGAGGAAAAGCCCATGGATGTTTTACTGCTTGATCTTGTCCTGCCAAACATGGACGGACTTGCCGTACTGGAGAAAATAAAGAACATGCCCAATAAACCCCGCGTGATCATTCTCTCGGCTTTTGGGAACGAGGCAATGACCAGAAGGGCTGTGGACCTGGGCGCCGATTATTTTATTGTCAAGCCGTTTAATTTGGAGATTTTAGTCCAGAGAATCAAAGAGATCGCGGGGTGGGGGAGAAAGAAACCAACCGGCTATACCCGTGATGATGTAGAATTGGAAAAACAAGTATCGGAACTCCTTCAGAAACTGCATATCCTGCCCCACTTGAACGGGTATGCTTATTTGCGGGCCGCCATTATCCTGTGCATTAAAGAACCGTCAACGATTAACGCGGTTACCAAAAACTTGTACCCGCGGATTGCCGAGCAGTTCAATACGACCAGACAGTGCGTGGAGAGAGCCATCAGGTTTGCCATCGAGACCGCCTGGAACCGCGGCAATGTTGAAGACCTTCACCAGTTGATGGGGTATGCGGTGGATCAGAAAAAAGGAAAACCCACCAACATTTCTTTCATCGCCAAAATTGCCGATAAGATACAGTTGGAAAGGAAAATGAGTTTTAGAAACTAAAGTGGAAATCCGTTCTGTTGTCCGCAAAGACCGAAAAACGAAAAACCTGGTCAAAAGAATCAAACCAGGAGAGATTGCCGCAATCCATCATCCTGATCTCGACCGCATCGCCGCGGAAATGCTGGTCGAATCCCGGCCCCGGCTGGTCATTAACGCCGGGGACTCGATTTCCGGGCGCTACCCCAATCCCGGTCCAGGTTTGTTGTTGGCAGCAGGCATCCCCGTTCTCGACCGGGTGGGGGAAGAGTGTTTTGACCTTCTTCCGGACGGCGGGGAGATTGAGGTTAAAGACTCCCGGATTTTTTGCGGCGCCCGTTTGTTGGGAGAGGGCCGCGTGGTCACTGCCGGGCTGGTAGAGACGATGACCGAAAAAGGCCGGCAAAATCTCCATTTGGAATTGGAGAATTTTGTCCGGAACACCCTGGAATACGCGTTGCAGGAAAAGGATCTGTTTCTCCGCGAGATCCCGGTGCCGGCCGTTAAAACCCCAATCCACGGAAAACAGGTTTTAATCGTGGTAAGAGGGGAAAATTACCGGGAAGACCTGAAGGCCATCGCTTCTTATATCCGGGAGATGAAACCGGTGCTAATTGGGGTGGACGGAGGGGCCGACGCCTTGCTGGAAGCGGGTTTTACCCCGGATATCATCGCCGGCGACATGGACAGCGTCAGTGACACGGCCCTTCTTTCCGGCGCGGAGCTGGTGGTCCACGCTTACCCCGACGGACGGGCCCCGGGCTTGGAGCGCCTGCGGCAACTGGGCTTGGAAGCGGTGGTTTTTCCCGTCCCCGGGACCAGCGAGGATCTGGCCCTCCTTCTGGCTTATGAAAAAAAAGCCGCCTTAATTGTGGCGGTGGGAACCCATACGAATATGATTGATTTCCTGGAAAAAGGAAGAAAAGGGATGGCCAGTACTTTTCTGGTCCGGTTGAAGATCGGTTCCGTCCTGGTGGACGCCAAAGGAGTAAGCATGTTATACCGGAGCCGGATTAAAACGCGGGAGATTGCCCTTATTTGTCTGGCCGCACTCATTCCCCTGATGGCCTTTTTTTCCCTGGAACACCCGGGCAGCAACTGGCTGCGGCTTTTGTGGCTTCGCTTAAGGATTGTCCTGGGTTGGTAAGAACAAAAGGAGAAATACTTGATGATCATAGACCTCCGCCACCATATATTTTCTTTAGTTGCCGTCTTTCTGGCTTTAGGGTTGGGGATCGCGGTGGGCAGCTCTTTTCCGGGCGCCGATACTCTCCTGCGGGAACAGGAAAAAGTCATTGCCCAATTGGAAAAGGATTTTGAACAATTGCGGGCCGAACGCCGGGCGGCGGAGGAAACGGCCAAACAAAGAGAACAGGAACTGAAAGTCCTGGAAGAGTTTAACCGGCAAACACTTCCCCTTTTGGTCGGCGGGGTCCTTGACGGCTACCGGATCTTATTGGTTCATACCGGGGGGACAAGAGAGCCCGAAACAGCCGGGGATTTACAGGCGGTGCTCCGTGACGCCGGCGCCCAAGTGGCGGCGGTGCTTTCTTTTGGCGGCCAACCGGGATGGGCCGAAGGCGAAACCCTTCTTAAAGACCTTGGTTTTACCCCGGGAAAAGACCGGGAGAAAGACTTATGGCGGGAACTGGCGGCCGGCTTAGCCCAGGAAAACAATTCCCCGCTGCTCTCTGCTTTGGAGAGGTTAAGCCTGCTCAGCAGGGATGATTTTTCCCCCGGACGGGTGGAGGCGCTCATTCTGTGGGCGGAAGAACAGGCCGACCCCGGCGCCGAGCTTTTGGAAGTTGCCCTGGCGCGGGCGGCCCGGGAGAGCGGGCTCACCGTGATTGGCGTGGAATCTTCACGGGCCCGTAATTCCTGGGTACCCCGGTTTAAAAATATGGGGTTTACGAGCGTGGATAATATCGACACGCTCCCCGGCCGGGTGGCGTTGGTCTTTGCCTTGGCCGGGGCGGGCGAAGGGCATTACGGGACGAAAGAAACAGCTGTTACCCTGCTTCCGGAATTGCCGGCGGGCGGCGGGAGGGAACGGGTGGGCCGTAATGAATAAGACGGTAACCGTCCTGATCCCGGCTTATAATGAAGAACTTACCATTGCGCGGACGGTCGCGGCGGCCCGTTCCCTGCCCGGGGTGCTTCAGGTCATCGTCGTCGACGACGGCTCGACGGACAAGACGGCGGAAAAAGCCCGGGCGGCCGGGGCCGAAGTTTTAAGAACCGGCGTCAACCGGGGTAAAGGCGCGGCCCTCAACCACGGGCTGAAGGCGGTAAAAGGCGATCTTTTACTCCTGCTCGACGCGGATTTGGGCGATTCGGCCCGGGAAGCGGAGAAGATTCTCTAACCGGTACAGGAGGGTGCTGCCGACTTGTGTATCGGCCGGCTTCCTCCCCCGCGCAAAAAAGCCGGTTGCGGCCTGGTGCGCGTGGTGGCCGCCGCCGGGATCCGTTGTTTAACCGGCTTGAAGCTTACAGCACCTCTTTCCGGGCAACGGGCCTTGAACGCCGGAGCCTTGGCCGCGCTGGGAGGGAAATTCGCCCCGGGTTTCGGGGTGGAGACGGCGATGATTATTGATCTGGCCCGTAAAAAAAAGGTAATCAAAGAAGTTCCGGTCGCCATGGAACACCGGGAAACCGGCTGGGATCTCAAGAGCTGCCGGCACCGGGCCCGGCAACTCCGGGACGTTCTGGCGGCAATTGTGGCCCGCCTTTTTTGACCGGCGCTATTTTCTGCCGGCCGGAACCCTCGCTACCGCTCCGCGGACCGGCGGCACATGACAGGAGGAACTTTCTTGGCTGCGTTCTTTTTCCCGGTAGCCGCCTATATCCTTGTCCGGGCAATTTTGCCCTCCTTGTCCGGGCTGTTGCTCATCGCCGGGATGGTGAAGAAAAATTACCGCGGGGAGCAAATACCGGTCCCTTTAGGGCTGGTCTTTCCCCTTACCGTACCGATTATTTACGCGGCTTTGGGCTTCTGGCGCCGGGAGCCGCCCTTGCCGGTCCTCTTTCTCTTGTTGTTCTACATTACCGCCATGGGTTTTCTCGGTTTATGTGACGATCTGTTAAAGGATGACGGGCACAAGGGTTTCCGCGGCCATCTGGCCGGATTGCGGGAGGGAAAATTGACCTCCGGGGCGGTAAAAGCCCTTTTCGGCTTGGTCTTCAGCTTGATTTTTGCCGCCGGTGCGGGATGGTGGTCCGGTGAAAACCCGGTTTTTATTCTCCCCCGCGGGCTGACGGCCGCCCTCGCCGCCAACACTTTAAACCTCTTTGATCTCCGGCCGGGCCGGGCGGTGAAGAGCTTTTTCGCCTTCATCCTGCTGATCCTGGTTTTCAACTTTTATTTCAACAGCGGGCAAGAAGTTGCTTCTCTTAATCTTTGTTTTCTCCTCTCCGCTCTGGGCGCCGTAGCGGCTTATTTCCCTTTTGACTTGCGGGCCCGGGGGATGCTGGGCGACACGGGCGCCAATTTTTTAGGAGCCCTCCTGGGAGGATTCTTGGTACTGAACGCGAATCTTTTTATGCTTTGGGGCGCCCTGGCCGTGCTGGTTTTTTTGCATATTTGCGCCGAACGAATCTCCTTTACACAGGTTATTGAGAACAACCGCCTTTTACGTTTTTTGGACGAACTGGGGAGGGATTGAATGCGCTTCGGCCTTCATGTCTCGATCGGCAAGGGATTGGCCGGTGCGGTTTTGACCGCCAAAGAATTGGGCTGTGATTGTTTTCAGATTTTTGCCGGCAACCCCCGGGGCTGGGCGCGACCGCCCCTTGACCCCGGCGAAGTGAATAAATACCGGACGGCCCTGGAAGCCTCGGGTTTGGGGCCGGTTGCCGTCCATCTTTCTTACCTTCCCAACCCGGCTTCCCCCGATCCCGGATTGTATGAGCGTTCGGTTTTGGCTATGGCCGAGGATTACCGCCGGGCCGTGGCGCTGGGCGCCGATTATTTTGTCGTCCACCCCGGCAAGAGGGGGGAAGACGGGGATATAGAGGCGGCCCGGCAACGGGTGGCCAAGGGGATCAAAACGGTCTTGTCCCAAGTGCCCGGCGAGACGCTATTTCTCCTGGAAAACCAGGCGGGCAGTGGCAGTGAAGTGGCGGCCGCCCTCGAAGAACTGGCCGCTATTCTGGATCTGGTGGACGAACCTGAACGGACAGGGGTTTGTCTCGATACCTGTCATGCTTTTGCCGCCGGTTATGAACTGCGTACCCCGGCCGGGGTGGAAAAACTGCTTTCCGAAACCGACCGCCGGATCGGCCTCTCCCGGCTACACTTGCTTCATCTAAATGATTCGCGCGGAGAGAAGGGTTCCCGCCTTGACCGTCATTTTCATATCGGCCGGGGGAAGATCGGGCGGGAGGGTTTCCGCTCTTTGCTCAACGATCCCCGCCTGGCCGGTAAGGCCGGCATCCTGGAAACCCCCAGAACGTCCGCGGAAGACGACCGGCAAAACCTGGCGGTTTTGCGCGAACTTGCCGGCGGGGAGGGAGAAAAGTGAAAGAGATGCACCCGCGGGCGGCCTTTACCGGTCAGGGAATCCTTAGCGGGTTGAAAGGTTACGAGTTCCGGCCGGCCCAGGCCGAGATGGCCGCTGCGGTTTGGGAAACAATGACCCGGGGCGGGTATATCATGATTGAGGCCGGGACCGGGACCGGGAAATCCCTGGCCTATCTTTATCCGGCCTTTTTCTTGACCCGCCAGGAAAATAGCCGGGTGGTGGTGGCGACGTACACCATAAATTTGCAACAACAATTGATGGACAAGGAGATCCCGGCCCTGGCCGAAGCCACCGGCCTGCCGCTCAATGCGGCCCTCCTTTTGGGCAGGGGAAATTATCTTTGCCGGCGGAAACTTTCTTTTTTCCGGGAAAATCCGGACAAGCTCTCTTCCGAACTGCGGAGAGCGTTCATTCGTGTTTTGACCTCCGCCGAGGAGGGTCAGGGTTGCCTGGAACAGGTGGGGTATGCCCTTCCCGGGGAATTGCAGGCTTTGCTGATCTCGGAAGCGGAAACCTGTCTACGCGCCTATTGCCCTTTCCAGAAGGATTGTTTTTGGTTTCTCGCCCGCCAGGAGGCTTTTGAGGCGCCAGTGGTCATCAGCAACCACCATCTTTTCTTTGCCGACCTGACGGTCAGAAAACATTATGACTTCAATGATGAGCGGCTGGTTCTCCCCCCGTATGATTATGTGATCTTCGACGAAGCCCACCATTTGGAAGCCGTGGCTGCGGAATATCTGGGCCTGCGGCTGGACGAGGCGGAGACCAGGAGATTCTGCGGGCGTTTGTTGCACCGGGAGGGACGCTGGGGTACGGGTTGGCTGGTCTCCCTCCGTCAACGCCTGTTGGAGAAAGGAAGGGACCTTTCCTTTCTTCAGCAGAGCATCGCCCTTTTGGAGACGGCAATTATACCCGGGCTTTCCAGCCTGGAAGAGGCCTGGACCGGTTTTTTCCGGTTGTTGCGGGAGGAGAGGGCTTTGGCTGATTCCACCGGGGAGGAAGAGACTTACCGTTTTACTGTTGATCTGTTGGCGGAAAGTCTCCCCCTGGCCAAGGCGGCGGCCCGGATTAATGCGGAAGGTGAAGAGTGGGAAAAAAACCTTTCCCGGCTCGTCGACCTTCTGGCGGAAGAGGAAGAAATGGTGGAAGACGCCATTTTTCTCGCGGAAGCCGCCCGCTATTTTAACGGGCTCCGTTCCGCCCTGCCTCTGGTCTTAAACGGCGCGGAAGAAGATCACGTCCACTGGGTGGCGGTGGAAACCCGGGGCAAGGGGGAGGAACGGACCGTCCTTCACCGTGTGCCGTTGCAGGTCGGGGCCATCCTTCACGAACACCTTTTTTCCAACCTCAAAAGTGCCGTTTTTACCTCCGCCACCCTGGCGGTGGGGAAAAGCTTTGCCTTTTTTAAGGAACGGCTGGGCCTGGACCTGTTGCACCCGGCCGAGCGCCGGGAACTTATTTTAGAATCGCCTTTCAACTATGACCGTCAAGTTTTACTGCTGGTGACCGAGGATTTGCCCGCCCCGGACGAGCCGGCTTATACGGAAGAAGTTTGCCGCCTCCTCCCCGGGCTTTTGGCCGCCTCCGGCGGACGGGCTTTACTCCTCTTTACCAGCCGGCGGCAGATGCGGGAGGTTTATACCCGGCTGGCCCCCGCTTTGGCCCAGGAAGGATACACCCTGCTGGTGCAGGGCGACAAACCCCGCAACCGGTTGTTAAAGTCCTTTCTTTCCTCTTCCCGGCCGGTACTTTTCGGGACGGACAGTTTTTGGGAGGGAGTGGACATTCCCGGAACCCAGCTTTGCCTGGTTGTTCTGATGCGTTTACCTTTCCGGGTCCCGACGGAACCCTTTTTCCAAGCCAAGTATGAAGCCCTCAGGCGTGAGGGAAAGGATCCCTTTTTCCATCTTAGCCTGCCCGAAGCGGTGCTCAAGTTTAAACAGGGTTTCGGCCGCCTGATCCGGACGCAGAAAGACCGCGGTGCAGTGGTCATCCTGGATAAACGGATCTGTACGAAAAATTACGGCCAGATTTTTCTATCCTCCGTTCCCGGGGGAAAAATGGTCAAACTTCCGGCGTCCGGGATGGCCGCCGCTGTCGAAGAGTGGCTGGGATAAACGTTAAACAAAGGGAAAAGAGCCGCTCCGGGTTTTACGCGGCAGAAGGGGGTATTTGATGCTTATTGATCTTCATCTGCATTCCGATTTTTCCATTGATGCGGAAAATTCCCTAGAAGAAATGGTGGAAAAAGCGGTGGCATTGGGATTGTCGGCCATCTGTTTCACAGAGCACCTGGAGTTTGGCCCCGGTGACCAAGAATACGGCTTCCTTAAGCCCGCCGCTTTTTTAAAGGCCATCGAGGAGGCAAGAGAAAAATATCAAGGGGAAATTATCATCCTGAGCGGCGTCGAATTTTCGGAGCCGCATAACTATAAGAAAGAATTTCAGGAAACAGCGGCCATGGGTTTTGATATGATCATGGCCGCGGTCCATAGCGTAGATCAGATGTTTTTCAGCGACCAAGCGTTGCTGGAAAAATATACGCCGGAGGAAGTATACTCCTCCTATTACCGGTTGGTCTTGGCAGCAGTCCAGTTCGGCGGTTTTGATGTCCTGGCCCATCTGGATTTTCCAAAGCGGTATATAAAACCTGAAGGCGAAGACCGGGGAGTAATAGAAGAAATCTTGCAAACCCTGATTCAAAAAGATATCGCCTTGGAGATTAATACTTCGCTCTTAAGAAAAGGGCGGGAAGAAACCATGCCGGAAGAGTGGATCTTAAAGTTCTATGCTGACCTGGGAGGCAAAAAGGTTACCATCGGTTCCGACGCGCACCGGGTTGGGGAATTAGGGTCCCACTTGGAAGCCGCCGTGCAACTCGTAAAAAAATATGATTTGAGCTGCGGATATTATAAAAATCGCCGGTTTCATCAGGTTTTCTAAGCGGGGAGGAAAGAAAAGATGGGGCAAAAAAGAATTGGCGCCAAAGCCGTCCGGTTTTTCCTCTTTTTCCTTCTCTTTGTTTACCTGAACAACACCTCTTTTTTTATGGTCCAACCGGAAAAGGGAAAACCTTTGCTCGTCGCCCACCGCGGGCTGGGGCAAACCTTTCCCCTGGAGGGGATAACAGGGGAGACAAACACGGCGCGGATTATTTATGAGCCCGAACATCCTTACCTGGAGAACACCATCCCCTCCATGGAAGCGGCTTTCCAAGCCGGGGCCGACATTGTCGAACTTGATGTGCATCCGACGAAAGACGGGCAATTTGCTGTTTTTCATGACTGGATTCTCGACTACCGGACCGACGGGACGGGAGTGACCAGGGAACACACCATGGCGGAATTGAAAGAGTTGGACATCGGCTACGGCTATACGGCCGATGAGGGAAAAACCTATCCCTTCCGCGGGAAGGGGGTCGGCCTTATGCCTTCCCTCTAGGAAGTGTTGGCTTATTTCCCCGACCGGGAATTCTTGATCCATATTAAAAGCAATGACCCGAAGGAAGGGGAACTGATGGCGGAATTCCTCCGGAATTTACCGGAAGAACGCCTGGCGCAGTTGACCGTGTACGGAGGAGACCAGCCCGTGGCCGTCCTGGCCGAAAGACTCCCGCACCTGCGGGTAATGTCCAAGGCCACGCTGAAACGGGCCCTTTTATCCTATCTGTTGTTGGGGTGGACAGGATATATCCCGCGGGCGATCCGTAATACCCATCTTCACCTGCCGTTGAAATACGCCCGTTTTCTCTGGGGCTGGCCTTACCATTTTTTGGCGCGGATGGAAGCGGTCGGCACCCGGGTTGTTCTTGTCCTGGGCGACGGACGGTGGTCCGAAGGCTTTGACACCCTGGAAGATCTCGGGCAGTTGCCGGCCAACTATACCGGCGGGATTTGGACCAACCGGATCGACCGGATCGGCCCGGCTTTTAAGCGGCCGTGAGGAATTAAGCATATTTAAAAAGGGAAAGCAGGTGGCGGCGGTGAAATATATTTAATAATTATGGGCGGGAGTTGGGACTGATGGTTCGTTACCGGTTGGTGGTCCATGGCCGCGTCCAGCGGGTCGGGTTTCGTTATCATGTGTTGCAAAGTGCCCTGCTGTACGGAATTCACGGGTGGGTAAGGAACAAACCCGACGGCACCGTGGAGATTGAGGCGGAAGGCGAGGAAAAAGCGATGGCCCATTTTATCCGGAAGGTGCGCGAGGGTCCGCCTTATGCCCGGGTTGAGCGGGTGGAGGAGGAAAGGATGGCAGGGCTTAAAAACTATGGATCGTTTACGATTGAACGTTAGAGGCCTTTGCAGCCTTCGGATCTTATAGATTATTTATGCACGGAAGATATTTGGGGCAGGATAAAAAGGGCAGTTGGGTCCGGGAGGAGGTTGAAAATTTACTATGGAGATGATTGAAGTTAAATTGCCGGGCGGAAAGAAACAAGTGCCCAAAGGGGCGACTTTGGAAGAGATTTTGGCGGGCGAACCGGGAAACGGTCCGATCGTAGCCGCGCGGGTTAATAATATTCTGCAGGAACTCACTGCCAAGGTGGAGGCGGAAGCGGAGATTGTCCCGGTGGATCTCAGCGTGCAGGCGGGGGTCCGTATTTACAGCCGCAGTCTTATTTTGGTCCTGGGCCGGGCGGCCCGGGAAGTTTTTCCCGACAGCCGGCTCCGGATCGAGCATTCCCTGAACAAAGGGTTGTATGGCGAAATTTATCTGGGACGGCCTTTTACAGAAAAAGATCTCCGCCGGATTGAAGAGCGGATGAGAGAGATCATTGCGGCCGATGAGAAAATTGAAAAGCTGGTTTTACCCGTCGAGGAGGCGATCCGTCTTTTTGCCGCCGACGGACAAGAGGACAAAGTCCGTATGTTACAGTACAGGAGAACTTCGCAGGTGGAGATTTACCGCTGCGGCTGGTACCATGATTATTTTTATGAGTACATGGTCCCCAGCACCGGTTATCTGCAACTCTTTGAGTTACGTTTTTACCTGCCCGGTTTTATTCTCCGTTTTCCCTCGGTGGAAAACCCCCGCGGGTTGCCGCCCTATGTGGACCACCGGAAACTGGGCCAGGTTTTTTATGAGCATGCCCAGTGGGCTAAAGGGCTGGACGTACCTGACGTCGGTTCGTTAAACAGGCATATCGTCGACGGAACAGTAGGCGAATTGATCCGTATCAACGAAGCCCAGCATGAAAGGAACTTTGTCCACCTGGCCGACCAGATTACGCGGGAAAAAGGAAGAATCCGCCTGGTCTTGATTGCCGGGCCTTCTTCCTCCGGAAAAACCACTTTTGCCCAGCGGCTGGCGATCCACTTGCGGGTCAACGGGGTTAAGCCTGTCTCCATATCCCTCGACGATTACTTCCTGGACCGGGAAGCGACGCCCCGGGATGAAAACGGCGACCCGGATTTCGAAGCGCTGGAAACTATCGATCTGGAGCTGTTCAACGACCATCTGACCGCCCTGATTTTAGGCGAGGAGATTGAGATTCCCCGGTTTAATTTTCTCACCGGCAAACGGGAATACCGGGGCGAGTACCTGAAAATCTCCTACGACCAGCCGATTATAATAGAGGGCATTCACAGTCTGAACGAGCGGTTGACGGAGATGGTCCCCAAAGACCGGAAGTTTAAAATCTACGTCAGCGCTTTAACCCAATTGAACCTGGACGACCATAACCGGATTCCTACCACTGACAACCGGTTAATCCGGAGAATTGTCCGGGACAGCAAGTACCGCTCCCATGACGCGGCCGTCACTTTGCGTTTGTGGCCGGCCGTGCGGCGGGGGGAGGAACGCAATATCTTCCCTTACCAGGAGGAAGCCGATGCCATGTTCAATTCGGCTTTGATTTATGAGCTGGCGATCCTCAAAAGATATATTACGCCCTTGTTGGCCAAAATAACGCCCGATTGCCCCGAGTATTCAGAAGCCAAGCGGCTGGAGAAGTTTCTCAGTTATTTTCTCCCCCTTGACGACCACGAGGTGCCGCGGAATTCCATTCTCCGCGAATTCATCGGCGGGAGCTGCTTTTTTTCTTGACGCGTGAGCAAAACCAATGATAAAATGGGTAAAAATTGTCCCGGAGGACGCGGCGGAAAGAGGGGGATCGGTTAATGGGAATCCCGGAGCATTTCCGGGTCAACCACCGGGGGCACTTGGAGATCTCCGGTTGTGACACGGTGGAATTGGCCAAGAGGTTTAAAACACCTCTTTATGTTATGGATGAAAACAGAATCCGGCAAAACTGCCGGGATTACACGGCCGGACTGGCGGAAGTATACCCGAAGGCGCGGGTCTGTTATGCCGGGAAAGCCTTTTTGTGCAAAGCCCTTTGCCGCCTGGTCGAACAGGAAGGCCTTGGCCTGGATGTAGTTTCCGGCGGGGAGTTGTTTACCGCCCTGGCGGCGGAATTTCCCCCGGAGAAGATCTTTTTCCATGGCAATAATAAATCACCGGAAGAATTGCGCTACGCCCTGGAAAACCAGGTGGGCTGTCTGGTGGTTGACGGTTTTTATGAGATTGAACTGCTGGAAAAGCTGGCGGTTGCCACGGGAACCCGGCCGCGGGTGCTCCTGCGGGTCACCCCGGGGGTGGAAGCCCATACCCATATTTACACCCGCACCGGCCAGGTGGACAGCAAGTTCGGGCTGGGCATCAGTGATGGACAGGCTCTGCAGGGAACAAAGAGAATCTTGGCCTCCTCCCACATGGAGTTGGAGGGCTTTCATGCCCATATCGGTTCCCAGATCTTTGATCTCACTTCGTACGAGCTGACCGCCGCCATTTTCGCCGACTTTCTGCGCCAAGTCCGGAGGGAAACGGGCTTTGCCGCCCGGGTGCTGAATATGGGCGGCGGTTTGGGGATTCGCTATAGCGCGAAGGACAACCCCTTGTCCGTCCGGGAAGCGGTACGCCGTATCGGCCGGGCGGCACGGGAAGCCTTGTCTTCTCTGGATTACCCTTTACCGGAATTGATCTTGGAACCGGGGCGTTCGATTGTGGGCGATGCCGGCATTACTCTTTATACCATAGGAAACATTAAAACCATACCCGGAGTACGGAAATACGTAATGGTGGACGGAGGAATGGCCGACAACCCACGGGTCGCCCTTTACCAGGCCAAATATGAAGCGGTCATCGCCAACAAGGCGGGGGAGCCGGCGACCGAAACCGTTACGGTGGCTGGAAAGTGCTGTGAATCAGGGGATATCTTGATCTGGGACATCCCTTTGGCCGCGCCGGAGCCAGAAGATATCCTGGCCGTTTTTTCCACCGGCGCTTACACCTATTCCATGGCCAGCAACTATAACCGGTTGCCGCGGCCCGCTGTGGTCCTTGTTGCCGGCGGCCGGGCGGAAGTGATTGTGGCCAGGGAGACCTATGAGCAACTATTGGCCAACGATCTTTTACCCGGCGCGGCTGGTGCGCGGAAAGATGACCATGATTATGCTCATGATTAAGATAATTTACCGGAGGAGCACTGGAGGAATTTACCGTGTCTTTTCTTCCCCGCTTAATCCTGGCGGCGCCTCATATCCTTTTTGCCCTGGTGATGCACGAATTTGCCCACGCCGTGACTTCGGTGCGGCTCGGGGATCCCACGCCGGCGAGGGACGGGCGCTTGACCCTTAACCCTTTAGCCCATTTGGACCCGCTGGGGACTTTGATGATCGTTCTCACCATGGTGGGAGGGGTGGGTTTTGGCTGGGCCCGGCCGGTGAGGATTGATCCGTCGCATTACAAAAATCCCGAGCGGGGGACGGTCATGGTCGCCCTGGCCGGACCGGCAACCAATTTTCTTTTGGCCGTTTTTTTCGGTCTGCCCTTGCGCTTGTTGCATATGGGTTTTTTCTCCCAACCGGACCCGGGAGGAATAGGCGGGCTGGTATGGCAGTTTTTAAGCCTGGGGGTGCTTTTAAACCTCAGCCTGGGCTCTTTCAATTTACTGCCCGTCCCTCCCCTCGACGGTTCGAAGCTTGTCCGTTTTTTTCTCCGGGGTAAGGCCTTAGGTTTTTATCAGCAGTTGGAAACTTACGGCTTTTTAATTCTCTTTGGCATTCTCCTTATTTTCCAGCGCCAATTCGGGATGGCTTTATTTACAGTTGTTCGCTTTTTCTACCGGACAATTACCGGCTTTTAAAAGCGCATCCGGACGGATGGGGCAATTTTGGACGGGAGGTTGGCGTACCTATGGGGTGGCGGAAACGGTCCGGCAGTAAGCCGGACATACGGCTTAACCGGAAGGACCGCAAGTTTGTTGAGGAAAATCTTGATGCGGCGGGAAGATTTCTTTTTTCCCAGATGAGCATTGTCGACCAGCGGCATGCCTTGCGAGTGGCCAGGCATATAAAGAAAGTAGCCGCTTTTCAGCGGGGCATTGATCTGAAAAACCTAATCCAGGCGGCTCTCCTCCATGATGTGGGAAAAGTCAAAGGCGAGATCAAATGGTATCAGCGAATTCCGGTCGCTCTCATACGCCGCCTTTTTCCCCGCCGGCGTGAAAAATGGGCCCTGCGGGACAAAAGTTCTTCTTTTCGTTATGCGTTATATGTGGATTTAATTCATCCGTCCCGCGGCGCTTACATGGCGGAGAGCCTGGGGCTGGCCCCGGAAGTTGTCTCTCTCATCCGCAGACATCACGACCCGCCTTCCGGGAAATATGACCCGGAACTGGCCTTGCTGCAAGAAGCGGACAGAAAAAATTGACGGCGTTTGGTTATTGAAATGAAGAAATGGTTATCTTTTAAGAGGCAACAACCGGAATACCGGGTCAAACTCGATGTTTTTGAGGGCCCGTTGGATTTGCTCTTATACCTGATTGAGCAGGCGGAGATTGATATCTATGATATCCCCATTGCTTACATTACCGAAGAATATTTGGCCTATCTTAGAAATGTTGAACTGGATGATTTCCATCAAGCCGGCAACTTTTTGATTATGGCTTCCACGCTCATGCAAATCAAGGCCCGGATGCTTCTTCCCGCTCCCCCGCGGCTGGAAGAAGAAACCGGGGAAGAGGAAGACGATCCGCGCTGGGAGTTGGTGGAAAAGCTCCTGGAATACAGAAAAATCAAAAAAGCCGCCGCCCTTCTTGGCGAATATGAAGAAAAATGGAGCCGGTTTTACAGCCGTTCGGGCGGTGCTTTTCCGGACCGGGAATGCGAAACCCCCGCCGATCCCGTGGGCGATCTTACCCTCTGGGATTTGGTACAGGCTTTTAAAAGCCTGCTGGAGAGTCTTACTCCCCGTTTTGAAGTGGAGGGCATGCCCCAAGAGGAACCATCCGTTCAGGAGATGATGGAAAAAATCTTAAGCCGGCTGGGCCAAAAATCCCCCCTTCCCTTCAGCGCTCTTTTCGCCGAGCTTACCAGTAGAAAAATGATGGTCACTTCTTTCCTGGCTGTCCTTGAGCTGATCATTAGACAAAAAATCAAGGTCCGGCAGGATGTTCTTTTTGGGGAGATCGAAATTTTCCGGGCAGAGGAGGGCCATCGTGAGACTGGGTAAAATAAAAGGGATCATTGAAGCGCTCATTTTTGCCTCGTCCGAACCCGTTTCCCTGCGGGAAATTGCGGAAATTTTAAAGATTCATGAAGCGACCGCCGGTGAACTGGTAGAGGAGTTAAAGGAGGAATATGAAAAAAACCGGCGGGGAATTCAAATCGTGCAGGTGGCCGGCGGGTACCATTTTGTTACCAATCCGGATTACGCCGAGTTCGTCCGCAAAATGAAAAAGGTGCCGCGGCAAGCCCCTCTTTCCCAGGCGGCCCTGGAAACCCTGGCCGTCATCGCCTATAAGCAGCCGGTTACCCGGGCGGAAATCGAGGCTTTACGCGGGGTGAAAGTGGAAAGTTCCTTAAATACTCTCCTGGAAAGGGGTTTGATTGAAGAAAAGGGAAGAAAGGAAGGGCCGGGCCGGCCCATCCTCTATGTCACCAGCAGTTATTTTCTCCGCCATTTCGGCCTTAATGATCTCAATGAACTGCCGAAAGTGGAAGACCCGGCGGATAATTTGTCAACGGAGGTGATAATCAATGCCGAATAAAAATTTGTCTCCGCGATGCCGGAAATTGAACTTGCCGCGGGACGGCAATTACTATGGCGGCCTGTTTCTTCTGGTGGTTGCTTCCGCCACTCTGTTCTGGGCCATCTGGCGGGATGCTTTTGAGCCGCGGGATTTTCTGGTCTATTTTTTAATTTATGGTACCGGGTATGTTCTCCTGTTCAAGAGTGACACCGAATACCGCCTCAAAAAGTTGGAAGAGAAGACGGCGGAGATTTTGGCCCGTTTGACGTTGCTGGAAAAAACCGAAGAGCAACCGGATCCGGTACCGTCCGGGGAACTTTTTTCCCCGTCCGGTGACGATTCGCCGCCACCCGCCGCGGACGATTAGGTTAAAATTCTGTTAGCCTGAAGGAGTTTATTATTTCCACCGCGAAAAAAATATGGTTAAAAAATAATTCCAGCTACAACCTATTTAGGGCGGTCTGTCCGCAAAAAACACAGAAGGAGGTATTTCCGATTAAAAGGATTGCGTTTATAACAGGCGGAGGCGATTGCGCCGGCATCAATGCTTTCATCGCCGCTGCCGCCCGGAGAGGAATGGAAGGATACGGTGCAGAGTTTGTGGGGATCCGTAAAGCTTTTGAAGGCGCGGTGGACGACAGGATTGAAGACCATCTGGTTCCCCTGGACAAGGACCGGATTATTGGTTTGGAAAACGAGCCCAGTACTATTCTAGCTTCTTCCCGGTTCAACCCCTTTTCCGAGGAAAACCGGGCCCGCAATTGCCCCCAAAAACTGGTGGCCAACCTGAAAAGGGTTGGGATCGACGCCATCTTGGCCACCGGAGGCAACGACACGATCAAATCGGCGATGGGCCTTTCCGAAATGGGGTTTCCGGTGATCGCCGCCCCCAAAAGTATTGATAATGATGTTTCCGGTACCGAGGTCATGCTTGGTTTTAAGACCGCGGTTGCCTTTGGCGCCACGGCTTTTCGCAGTACAGTGGTGTCCGCCCGGACCCACCGGCGGATTTCTTTGGTGGAAATTATGGGCAGGGAATCCGGATGGCTGGCCCTGGAAATCGGCATCGCCGGCGGGGCCGATTTGATTTTAATTCTGGAACGCCCTGTTGATCTCGGAGGATTAATGCAGGAAATCGATAAAATATACAAACGTCAAGGGTATGTGAACATTGCGGTGGCCGAAGGAACAAAAATCAAGGCGGACGATCCCGTCCTCCTGGAGGCCAAAGAAGAAATTCCCGTGGTTAAGGCCTTGCTCGAGGAGGACCTGGGCGTAGACGCCCACGGCAACCCGAAACTGGGGGGAGTGGGCCAACTGCTGCGGAGAATTATCTGCCGTCAACTGGGGCTGAAAAAAATAGAGAATGTCCGGGCCACTGATCTCGGGTTTACGCTGCGCGGACTTCCGCCGGTGGCCGATGATGTGATCCTGGGAACCAGATTCGGTTATACCGCAGTGGACTGGTTGTTTGCCGGAGTGACCGGGAAAATGACCGGCCTCCAGGGCGGGAAGATTGTTCCTGTTCCCTTTGCGGAAGCTTTGGTCCAAAAGACGGTGGACTGGCCGGAACAAGATCTGAAAAATGCCGGCGTTTACACCGGTTAACTAAAAAAGGAGGAGAGAAAAAGATGCTGGTCACATCCAGAGCAATTCTAGAAGCCAGCCTGCAGGCTTATAAAGAAGGGAAACCTTTTGCCGTCGGCGCTTACAACGTCAATAACATGGAACAGATGCAGGGTATCATTATGGCGGCCCAGGAAACCAACTCGCCGGTTATTGTTCAGGTCAGCCGGGGCGCCCTGAAGTACGCTCAGGACAAGTACTTGATTAATATTATCAAAGCCGCGGTGGAACTGGCGCCCGAGATTCCGGTCGCCATCCACCTTGACCATGGGAACAATCTAGAGGCGGTCAAACGCGCCATTGATTTGGGGTTTACCTCGGTAATGATTGACGGCTCCTTGCTGGAAGACGGGAAGACCCCGTCGGATTTTGAGTATAATGTCAGAGTGACCCGGGAAGTCGTGGCGTATGCACATGACCGGGGGGTTTCCGTCGAAGGGGAACTGGGCACGCTCGGAGGAATCGAGGACGGAGTCGGTTCCGGAAAAACCCAGCTTACCGACCCGGACCAGGCGGTGGAGTTTGTCGAACGCACCGGTGTTGACGCTTTGGCTATTTCGATCGGCACTTCCCACGGCGCCTACAAATTCAAGGGCGAACCGAAGATTGCCTTTGACATTATTGAAAAGATCCGCCGGCTTTTGCCCGATGTTTACCTGGTTTCCCACGGTTCTTCCAGTGTGCCGGAGAAGCATCTTGAGTTGATTAACAAGTACGGCGGGAAACTACAGGCTGCCAAGGGCGTGCCCTTGGAAATGTTAAAGAAAGCTATTGACTATGGGATCAACAAGATTAACGTCGATACCGACATCCGGCTGGCCGCCACCGGCGCGGTGCGGAAATTTTTGGCGGAAAACCCGGAACAGTTCGACCCCCGCGCGTATTTAAAAGCCTCCCGTGAAGCGATTGCCGCGGAAATTAAAGAGCGGATGGAGGTCTTTGGCACGGCGGGCAGGGCGCCGGAGGTTCCCCAGTGGGGCCTGGAAGAGATGAAAGCCTACTACAAGAATAAGTAGGTTGTAAAAAAACGCCGGAAACGGCGTTTTTTTTATGGCGCATTTCTCCTCTTTGAACCGGCAGATTTTTATGGTAAAATGGACTAAATTATCCATCTCATGCGACTAAGGAGTAGGAAAAAATGAAGATCACCGAGCTTCAAAAGGAGAAAAGACCGCTTTTATCCTTTGAGATCTTTCCGCCCAAACCCGATTATCCGCTGGAGACGATTTACCAAACACTGGAAGGGCTTAAAGATCTGGCGCCCGATTTTATCAGTGTTACTTACGGCGCAGGGGGTGGAAACCGCGAGCGGACGGTGGAAATTGCTTCCCACGTCAAGAAGGAATACAAAATTGAAGCCCTGGCCCATTTAACCTGCAGGGGTCATTTGCGGGAAGAGATCAAGGAAATAAGCCGGCGTCTGGCGGAAGAGGGGATTGAAAATGTTTTGGCCCTGCGCGGGGATCCCCCGCAGGAACAGCCGGTGGTGAAGTCCGATTTTACCTATGCCCGGGAACTGGTTGAATACTTGCGGGACCGGGAATCCTTTTGTATCGGCGCCGCCGCCTACCCGGAAGGGCACCCGGAAACGCCGGATAAAAGGAAAGAACTGGCTTATTTAAAAGAAAAGGTGGAGGCCGGCGTCGATTTTCTCATCACCCAGCTGGCCTTTGACAACAGGCTGATTTATGATTTTTTAGACCGGCTGGCGGGGGTGGGGATTAACTGCCCGGTTTTCATCGGGGTAATGCCCGTTTACAACACCCGGCAGATCCGGCGGATTACCGCCCTTTGCGGGGCCACGATCCCGCCCAAACTCAACGCTTTACTGGAAAAGTACGAAGACGCCCCGGCCGACGCGGAGCAGGCGGGCCTTGATTTTGCTGTGGAGCAGATTGCCGACCTTTGGGCCCAGAACGTGGACGGAATTCATCTGTACACGATGAATAAGGCCCGGCAAACCAGGGAAATTTTACGCCGGCTTAAAAATTGACCGGAAAACAAACTATTTGGGGAGGAATGGAGCATGGGAAGAGAAATCGTTTTACGCTACGGGTGTAACCCCCATCAAGTCCCGGCCAAGGTATTCATGGAAAATAAGGATTTGCCCTTGAAGATCCTGAACGGGACGCCCGGATATATCAACCTGCTTGATGCGCTGAATTCCTGGCAATTGGTACGCGAACTCCGGCAGCTCACCAATTTACCGGCGGCGGCCTCTTTTAAACACGTCAGTCCGGCCGGGGCGGCTCTGGGCATCCCTTTGAGTGATGTACTTAAAAAAGCTTATTTCGTCGAAGGGATGGAGCTTTCCCCTCTGGCCACGGCTTATGTCCGTGCCAGGGGAGCGGACCGAGTCTCCTCCTTCGGCGACTGGGTTGCCCTCAGCGATCCGGTGGACCTTTCCACCGCCCTGGTCCTCCGCCGGGAGGTCTCGGATGGGGTGATCGCCCCTGCTTATGCGCAGGAAGCCCTGAAAATTTTGAAGGAAAAGCGTCAAGGCCGGTATAACATTATTGAAATCGATCCCTCCTATGAACCGGAGGAAATGGAGAGAAGAGAGGTTTTCGGGCTCTGTTTTGAACAGAAACGGAACAATATTTTACCCGAGGACGAGCTTTTCCAGAAGATCGTCACGGACAACCGGGATCTTCCGGAGACCGCCCGCCGGGATTTGCTCCTTGCTTTCGTCACCCTTAAATATACCCAATCCAATTCCGTCTGTTTGGCCCGGGACGGACAGGTGATTGGGGTGGGGGCCGGGCAACAATCCCGTATCCATTGCACCCGTCTGGCCGCTTTAAAGGCGGATCTTTGGCGCCTGCGCCAACACCCGAAAGTTCTGGAACTTCCTTTTAAAGAAGGAATCTCCCGTCCGGAGCGGGACAACGCCGTGGATCAGTTTTTACGGGAAGATGTGACGCCGGCGGAGAAAGAAAATTGGCGGAGGATTTTCACCATCGTTCCGGCGGTCCTGACCCGGGAGGAAAAAGAGGAGTGGCTTGCCGGACTGAAAGAAGTGGCCATGGGGTCGGACGGCTTTTTCCCGTTCCGGGACAATATTGACCGTGCGTACCGGAGCGGCGTCAAATATATCATCCAGCCGGGCGGTTCCATAAGAGACCAGTCGGTAATTGACGCCTGTAACGAATACGGTATGGTTATGGTCTTTTCCGGGGTGCGCCTCTTCCATCACTAAACCGTCACCGTTGAGTCCCGCCCGTCCGCCGCCGGCCGGATTCCGGCCGGCAATTTGGGCGGCGGTTTTTCACCGGAATTAGACCGGAAGACCGGGTTCTCGCGGGGGAGATTGGAATAAAGAAGCTGTTTTCCGGCCCAAGAAGAGAAGGAGGGATTTCAGCCCCTGGTACAGGCCCCAGACCAACAGGAGTCCGGCCAGACCGTAACAAAGTCCTTCCAAGGTGGTGGGAATACCGGGGGTAAAATTTTGCCAGGTCTCAACGACAATCGGCTTTTCCATTTCCCGGAGAAAAACCCACCAGCGGTTGAACGGACCGGCCTGCTTAAGGGCGAGGAAAGATGCTTCCAGTTGCTGCAGGCGCTGAACAAGATCGGTCATCACCTGACCGGACGAGACAAAGATCTGGTTGTCGGAAGAGAGATGTTCCGCCATATAAGCTTCCAAAGAGAGGCCAAGGGCTTCGGCGGCTGTTATGTACCGGGCAATGATTAAGCGGGCTTCTTCCAGATGACCGCCCAACCGTTGCAGGTATTGGTGGAAAAACTGGGGAAACTGGGCCAGTCCAATGAGGCCTATTACCGCAAGAATCCTGTCAATAAGCCCATCCACAAGACGGAGGGGATAACGAAAAATCTTTTTCAATGGTGAACCCTCCCGGCGATTGAGATTGTAATATTAAATTACGGCAAAAAACAGGATTTTCCTGCAAAGAAAGATTTTGAAGCGTCTATTTGCTCCAAACTTCAGGATCCTCACCGCCGAGGCGCCAGAAGAGCCCTCCTTTACCACATGGAGTACCCGGTGAAATAGCCACCGCACCTGGTGCCGTCATGCAATTAACGCTCCCGAATATTTTTTCTGACGCTACAGAATATTTTTTATCCTCTCCCACCGGCTCCGGAAGGGATGCAACTCCCTTTTTAATTTTGACAGTTGGGGGTGGGCAAGGGCGTCTTTTTCCCCCATGGCGATTAAGTTCCGGATCCGTGCCGGCGAAAAATCAAAGACTGATCTAATACTTCCCGGGCGCAAAATCGGCTTTGACGGACGAATTTCCACCAGTTTTATCCCCGGCCAGTCGTTATGCCTGAGACGGGCAGTGTGTTCCAGGACGACCGCGATAATATGGGTACACCCGGCATCGGCCAGGGGTTGCACGGGAACGCTTCCCTGGGAGCTATGGCGGCCGCCGAAACAGCCGTCCCGGTAAACCCGGCCGTTAATTTCCTGTGGGGGAAAAGCCAAAGGAATGGCCGCGCTCGCTTTGAGGAGGGTCAGCACCTTTTCCGGGGGCAGGGATTGAACGTGATAAAACTCCGATTTCCTGCTGGAAATTAGCGAGTGGAAAAGGTCGGACAAAGCGCCGGTTAAACCCGGAGAGGCAGGAAAAACCGATACATAAAAACACTTGCCCTTGTAAAGCCGTTTAAGATTCAGGGCCGTGCTTAAAATCGAATCAAGAGGCCCGTCGTCAAAAAAGGTAAACTCCTTACTTTTTCCGGGCGTCCCGGCGGAATAACGCCCGGCATTCTTCCGCCGCAAGCGGTGGGAACTGGGGGAGGAGGTTCTTTTTTTGAGCCGGTACCGCGGCTGTAATACTTTTTCGGGGCGTAAATCCCCCCAGATTTTTTCCAGTTGCCCGGCGGCCTTCTTTAACCGGAACGAGGCAATAACCGCGCCATTTAACGCGCCAATACTGGAACCGGCGATCACCCGGGGTTCCAGGCCCAGCTTGGCCAGGGCTTTGACGACACCCACTTCGTAAGCGCCACAGGCGCCCCCGCCGGAGAGGGCCAACCCCAATTTGAACTTTTTTCTTTTTTTACTCTTCTTCACTACGTTTCACCCTGTTTCTCTCTATTTCGTTAAAAACCACATCCGTGTGATGTCAGGTCGCCATAAACATCAATAGATGTTCTCTTCTCTTTCACCGGAAAATCTCCCCACTAAGATTCTATCAAAAAAAGGCCAGGCTGGTAAGGAGATTTTTTCCTTGCATAGAAAAACCCGGCGGTTTTCTGTTCGCCGCCGGGAGTTTCAAAAGGGTAAATTCCGTTTTTCACTGGGGGTGTTCTTCCAAAGCCCGTGTTTCCCCGCGGGTTTTCCGGGCGGGCCGCCCGGTTGCCGGCTTTTTTGGCCGGTAAGCCGGTTGCACACCGGTGATTTCTACGGCGTACGGTGTCAAAGCACAAAGGTCGTCCCGGTTAACGGCCGACAAGTCGTCTTTTCCCAGGGCGACGGCGCCCAGGACCATCTCCGCCACACAGGATTGGAGATAATTGGCCAGGCTTTGGGCGGCCCGGTCCACATCAAGCTGTTCTTTTAATCTTCCCGAGTAGAGGGCCAGCTGCGTTGGGGGTTCCAGGGGAGAAGTCTTGACCATTTGGGTGTGAATCATGGCCAGGACCGCCGCCGTCCCGATATAAATGGCATCCGCCCCCAAGGCCATGGCCTTGAGGAAATGCCCCGGGGAAAAAAGGCCCCCGTCGGCGATGATCGAAACCTCGTCTCTTACGCCTTCGGCGGTTAAAAAATCGTCCGCCCGCACCAACGCATGCATCGTGGGGAGACCGAAATCGTCTCCAAAAGCGGTTGACCGGCGTGGGTTCCTGCCTCGGCCCCGTCAATGACGATGACATCAATGCCCGCCTCGAGGGCGATTTTTATCTCTTCTTCCAGGTAATGGGAGGCGGCAAACTTATAGGCTACCGGCACCCCGCCGGTCTGCTCCTTTATTTTGAAAACCAGGTTTTTCAAGTCGGCCCCGGATTCAATGCCGGGTATCCGCGAAGCAATATGCAGGTTTTCGCCTTCTTTTAACCCGTAAATATCCCGCAGTTCCGGGCCGATCTTTTCCGCCTTGGTGGTTTGCGGGGCGGAAGCCTGGGCCCCTTGCCCCAACTGGATCTCGACCATATCGGCGAGAGAATAGAATTCGGGTTTATTGCCGTGCGGCCAGCTTCCCCGGTGGTATTGGTAAATATACCGGGACGCGCTTTCCCGTTCTTCCGGGATATAGGCGCTTTCACCGGTATTGACGGCAGTTCCGGCCATGGTTGCCGCACGGGCCAGCGCCAGACGGGCTTCTTTACTTAAAGCCCCCCCGTAGGACATGCCGGTAATAATGAGGGGGATCTCCAGTTCCAGCGGTTTTTTGGCCGCCGGTCCCAGCGTTACTTTGGTCCGGACCTGTTGTTTCTCCGCCACCGGCAGGCGTACCAGGTGTACCGGGTTGAACATCAATTCCTGCCAGGGTGAGAAATGGTAGACACTTCCAAACGGCCGTCCGAGGGGTTTTCCCGTTTCCGCCCGCAGCACTGTCTCCATTAAGTGGAGAGGAGTCACTTTCATCGTGGTGGCAATTAACTCCCACAGATTCTCGACATAAGGATCCCGGGCCAGGCGAAGGAAGAACCGGTCGAGCATCTGATCGGAGATCCGGCGCGCCAGGTTTTCCAATATTCCCGCCATCAAATTCCCTCTTTTCTCTTAGGTTGGCTTTTAGTTATATAATTTTCGTAAAGGACCCGAATTATACTTTTTCCGGCAGAAAGCCGGATTTTTTGAAGGGGCGCCGCCATAAGAGCGGGCAGAGGAAAAAAGGTTTTGGGTTAAAAATTATTGAATAAATATTTGCCGGAAGGAGATTGGCGTCACTTGTAAAACATTATAAAAAAATTAATCTTTAAGGAGCGGGAAATGCGAAAACATTTACTGAAAGCAACCGGTTTTTTCCTCCTGCTTTTCCTGGTGACCGTCGCGCCGGCCGGCTGGAGCCTGGACCGTTATCAACTGTTGACCGGATTGAGCTGGCGCCTTCTCGAAGAATGGCATTACCGGCCCAGAAAGCTTACGGATCAAGAATTTGCCAAGGATGTTTTCCAATTGTACCTTAAGAACCTTGATCCGGACAAAAGATTTTTTCTTGCTTCTGATATCGAAGAATTACGGGCCTTTGAAACGACGATCGGCCAAGAACTCCAGGAAGGAACCGGACGGTTGCTGAATTTTGCCACCGCCCTTCTCGACCGCAGGATTCAGGAAGTGCAAACAATGACCGAGGAGATTTTGGCGGAACCCTTTGATTTTTTTGTCGAGGAAACCCTGGAGCTTGACGCGGAAAAAAGGGGTTACCCCCGGGATCACCGGGAACAGCGGGAGTTATGGCGGAAAATGCTTAAATACCAGACTTTAATGGTTTATTTGAATCTCGCGGCCGGTGAGGACGGGGAACCGGTCCCGGATTCTCTTGACGATGAGATAGAACGGCAAGCCCGGGAGGAAGTAAGAAAGAGCCTCCGGCGAACATTGGAAAGGATGCGGGAAGATGCGGAAGCGGAGGCGGTTTCCCGTTATTTAAACGCGGTAACCGGGAGCTTTGATCCTCACACCACCTATTTTACTCCCGAAAGAAGAGAGGATTTTGATATTGAAATGACCGGAACACTGGAGGGAATCGGAGCCCTCCTTCAGGAAGAAGGCGAATACATCAAGGTGGTGGAGTTGATTCCCGGCGGCGCGGCCTGGCGCCAGGGGGAATTGAAACCCGGTGATATTATCATGAAAGTGGCGGAAGAGGGGAAAGAGCCGGTTGATCTATATAACATGAAAGTGACCCAGGCTGTCAGATACATCCGGGGGGAAAAGGGAACTAAAGTCAGTTTGACGGTGAGAAAACCCGAGGGTCATATCACCACGATTGAACTGATCCGGGATATAGTGGTGCTGGAAGAGGCTTACGCCCGGCCGGCGGTGCTGGTCCGGGAGGAGCCGGCCGGAAAATTCGGCTATATTTATCTTCCTTCCTTTTACCGTGACTTTCGTCATCCGGAAGGGCGAAATGCCGCCGGCGACATGAAGAAAATCCTGGAGAAAATGAAGGAAGAGAAAGTGGACGGTCTTCTTCTTGATCTGCGGGACAACGGCGGCGGTTCGTTTACGGATGCCTTGCAAATTGCCGGGTTCTTCATTGACACCGGACCTTTGCTTCAGGTTAAAAATAAGGAGCGGGTCGACGTTTATCTGGATTACCAGGCCGGGGTTGTTTATGACAGGCCGATGGTAGTCCTGGTGAACAGTTTTACAGCCTCGGCGGCAGAGATTTTAGCCGCTGTTTTACAAGATTACAAGCGGGCGGTTATTGTCGGCAACCGGACCTTCGGCAAGGGAAGCATTCAAACCATTGTTGACCTGGACCAGTATGTAACGGCCGGAGCAAGGGATTTAGCCCCTCTTGGCTCTTTGAAACTGACCATTCAACAGTTCTACCGTGTAAGCGGCGAGCCGATTCAATACCAAGGGGTAACCCCGGATATTCTCCTCCCCGATCCCTACGGCTATATCGAAATTGGTGAAAGGCCGCTGGAATACGCCCTGCCCGGGGAGGCAATCGCGCCTGTTCCTTATGAGCAATGGCCCGTCCGGTTCGACCCGGCCGCCTTGCAGAAAAAAAGCAGCCGGCGGGTGCAAGAGGAAGAATTCTTCCGGCAGGTTGTTGCCTATGTCGATAAAGTAAAAAAACAGCAGGAAAATACCAGCCAGTCTTTAAAATTCGACGCTTTCCTGGCGGAACAAGAAAGGCGCCGCCAAGAACGGGAAGAATTTCAGCAACTCCAGTTTCGAACGGGCTGGCGGGTTTTTGGCCTCCCGGGAAGCTCGGGGGTTAGCGAAGAAAAACTGCAGGACTGGTACGAGCGGCTCCAAAGGGACATGGCGGTAGGTGAGGCCGCGTGTGTCCTCGCGGACCTGGTAAATTTATACCGGTAATAGGTCTTGGCAACTCACCGCCGCCGTCCGGCGGTTTTTTACAAATTCTTAAATTGACAAGAAAAAAAGGAAAATGTAAGATTACGTTAGACATGTCTAACTTGGTGCGCAGGTTTCCTTGTTTCATCCGCTTTTACCTCCCGGCACCCTCCCTTGTTGACCGGGATGCTCTCTGCGCCAGGCCGGATCGCAACGGAATAGTGATTGAAGGTGAAATATATAATGAATAATAAAGCGCTTGTCACCTTGGCGGACCTCCCGCGGGGACAAACGGCACGGGTCGTAAGAATCGACGGCGGGCTGGGGATGAGACGGCATTTGGAAGCTTTGGGCATTTATCCCGGGGCGACCGTGACCAAGGTCAGCACGATCTTTGGCCGGGGGCCCACCATCATTAACGTGGCTGGAGGACAGTTGGCGGTGGGTTACGGAAAAACGAAAAGAATCTGGGTAGAGGTGGAACAGGGATGAGAATATTACTTGTCGGCAATCCCAATGTGGGAAAAAGTTTAATCTTTTCCCAACTTACCGGTTTAAGAGTAACCACCTCCAATTACCCCGGGACAACTGTCGAGTTTTACCGGGGTTATTTGCGTAAAGGCGAAGAACAGCATGAAGTGATTGATGTTCCGGGCATGTACAGTATGGAGCCCAACTGCGAGGCCGAACGGGTGGCTGTCAGAATGCTGGATTATGGTGATGTGATCATCAATGTGGTGGATGCCACAAATTTGGAGCGCAATTTGAACCTCACCCTTCAACTGGCCACCGTGCAAAAACCAATGCTGGTAGCGTTGAATTTTTGGGACGAAGCCAAACAGAAGGGAATAAAGATTAATCCGGAGAAATTAGAAAAGTATCTGGGCGTACCTGTTATCCCCGTTACCGCCGTCACCAGTGAAGGATTGAATACGATGGTCGACCGGCTGGCGGAGGCGCGGATTCCTCCTTTTACTTCCGTCCGACCGGAAGAGCGTTGGAAGCGGATCGGGTTAATCGTGCGTGAGGTGCAAGTTCTTACCCACCGGCATCCGACTTTTCTCGAGAAATTACAGACTTTCAGTTTTCATCCGGTGCATGGATTTATTACCGGTGGTTTGGTCCTGCTCGCCACGGTTTTTTTCATCGTCTATCTTGGTAAATTCTTAAGCGACGCGATGGAAGCCTTGTTGACCCGTTGGTATCTTCCGGTTATGCAAAAACTCAGCGTTTTTTTGGGTGGAGAAGGTCTGTGGCATGAGATTTTCCTTGGCAAACTGGTGGACGGCACCGTGAATTTGGAAGAATCCCTCGGGTTGCTGACGACCGGGGTTTACGTTGCCCTGGGAGTGGTTCTCCCCTACCTGACAATTTTCTATTTTATCCTCGGTTTTTTGGAGGATTTCGGTTACCTTCCCCGGTTGGCGGTGCTGGTGGACCGGATAATGCACCGGATTGGCCTGCACGGGTTCGCCATTGTTCCCCTGGTGCTGGCTTTTGGCTGTAATGTCCCGGGAATTCTTGCCCTGCGCAATTTGGAAAGCCGCCGGGAAAAGTTTATCGCCGGGGTCTTGATGGCGATTGGAATTCCCTGCATGGCCCAGTTGTCGATTATTATGGGTTTGGTTGGTCGCCACGGGGCCGCATATTTGCTGGTGATTTTGGCTTTTCTCTTTTTCACCTGGACAGTGCTGGGGCTTCTCGGCAACCGTTTTGTGGAGGGATATACGCCCTCGTTATTGATGGAGATCCCCCCCTACCGTTTGCCCCGGCCGGCCGTGCAATTGAAAAAGCTGAAGATGAGGATTACGTCATTTCTCGCCGAAGCCTTGCCCTTTGTCTTTGGCGGTTTGTTGTTGGTCAATCTTTTACACGCTTTGGGGGTTATCAACTGGGCGGCCGGTTTGCTAAGCCCGGTGATTAGCGGATTATGGGGCTTGCCGGAGGAAGTGATTTCCACCTTGTTGATTGGGTTTCTCCGCAAGGACATGGCTGTAGCCCTTTTGGAACCATTAAATTTGTCCGCCTCCGAGTTGACGGTTACCACCGTCATTCTCACGCTTTATTTTCCTTGCGCCGCCACTTTTGCCGTTTTTATTAAAGAAATGGGACTCATGGATACCGTTAAAGCCGTAGGGATCATGATGATGGTCACCCTGACGGCCGGGACCTTTCTCAACCTGACTCTGGAACGGTTCCTTTCCCCGCTCACCCTGGCGGTGGTTCTGATTGCCGCTGCGGTAGTCCTGGGCTTGACCGCGGCGGAAAAAGCTGAAGCGGAGGAGTTTGAAGAGCTTCCCGCAGAAAGAAACAGTTCCATCTCCGGGTTTTAGTAATGTCACCTACGAAATTCCCCCCAGAGCAGGCGGTTCTCCTCTTCTCTATTTCCTGCCCTGAATGCTCAAATTTTGTGTTCTTTCAATCCCGGCTACGGACATTACTTTCCGGGCAACTTGAAAACTGGCTGAAATGGGGTGTGAGTGCGAGCAGAGCAAAACCCGGTGAAGATCCGCCCATATTGGGGCCCATGTTCGGGAAGTTGCCTCCGGAACCGGCGGTCAATCCCAACGCCGTGGCGCGGGTGTGCTAATATGGACTACTTGAGTGGAATAAACAAATAGGATTTGCCGTTTTCGCGAGACAGGCGCCGGAGACTGATGATTCCGGTACTCTTAAAAATAAAGGAAAAGGGAGGAAAAGGAGAGGAGATGGCACGGAAAAAAAGTTTGTTTACCTCCGCGCTTCTTACCTTATATCTGTTTTGCCTGATATATCCGGCGGCCAAGGTGAAGGCCGGAGAAATTGAGGTTACCGTGGATCCCCGTGTGGAACTGTTAAGTATTGTGTGGAGCCTGACGGATTTTGGTGGGCAGACATCCGTCAACCGGCTGGATTTTCCTTACCGGGAGGCCGTAAACCGGTGGTTTTCTCCCTACCGGGGACACCGGGCGGTAAGAATGCTTGACGCCATGAGCACTCCCCATCCTGTGCTCAAGTTTCTCGGTCTCCAACGGTCGACCTTTGCCTATGACGCACCCCCTGCCACCATGCTTTATCTCTCCCCACCGCCGGCTTTAAACCAGGAAATACCGTTCTCTCCCTACTTGATAGATAGAGCCGGCGGCCGGAAAAAACTGGACAAATTTCTCGACGCTCTCCGGGATTTTGCCGAGACCACCCGTTTTATGGATTTTTATCATGAGCAGCAACCATTTTACGAACAGATAAAGACGAGTGTCGAAAAGAACATCGGCGATGATGTCCAATTGCTCGAGGATTACTTTGGCATGAGCGCAAAAAAATATTCCCTCATTTTAGTTCCTCTCTTTAGTGGCGGCTATGGCCCGCATATTGAGCGAGAGGATGGGGGGAAGGAGATCTACTGCCTTATCGGGCCGCAAACGGTTCGCAACGGCCTTCCCTACTTTGGTGAAGAACAAAATTTGCGGGTTTTTCTCTGGCATGAATTTGGTCATTCTTTTGTCAACCCCGTCACGGAAGAATTCCGGGCGGAAGTAAATAAACATTCGGCTCTTTTCCCGCCGCTTGCGAAAAAAATGGAGGCCCAGGCCTACGGGACGTGGGAGACTACGGTGAACGAACACCTGATCCGCGCCGTTACCACCCGGCTCATTCACCATGTTTACGGGGCTGCGGAGGGAAGAAGAGCCCTGGAAAGCGAAAGATACTCGGGATTTATTTACATTGAACACCTTTGTCAGGCCCTGGAGGAATATGAAGCAAACCGTGACCAGTATCCATCGTTTGTCGATTTTTATCCCCGCTTCCTTGATGTTTTTGCGGGAATCAAAAGCGGAGGTCTGAAGCTGGATACACAATTTACCGGTCCCATCAATGCTCTGCCGCGAGAGAATGACCTTGTTCTGATTGTTCCCACCAATGAAGAAGATAAAGAGACCGAAGAAGAAATTCACTGTTATGTTGAAAAGATACAACAGAGGTTTTTTCCGGGAAGTCCGATCTTGACTGACAAGGAAGCGCTCGCCCGGGATTTAACGGGTAATTCTTTAATTGTCTACGGTACCATGGAAGGAAATCTTTGGCTCCGGGAAAACCTGGCTCTTTTTCCTTTTCGCGTTGAAGATCAACGGGTCGTGGCCGGTAAGACTTATTACGGTTCCAACCTGCGGCTGATTACCATCTGGCCCAACCCGTACAACCGGGAAAAAGGTGTTTTGATCTATACGGCGCAAAGGAGCAGGGATATACTGGACATTAATGTTGTTTTCCACGGGCCCACCGATTACGTCATTGCCGAGGGCACGGAAGTGCTGGCCGCCGAATACTACACCAATAAACTGGGGGAATGGCGTTTTCCTTTCTCTCGGTAACACCCTTTCCTCCCGCGGGAACTCTTTTTTCTTTTTTCCAAAATTATGGTTCAGGGAAAGGAATTGAAGAACGGGGAGCGAATATAAAGAGGACCAAGTGACAAAGGAGGAGAGGGGTTTGGGTAAAATCGGCCTGGTAACAGATACCACGTGTGATCTGCCGCCGGAGATGTTAAAGGATTATAAAATTGCTTTGGCCAGCATGAAAGTGCATTTCGGCGACGAGGAATATACCGATCAGGTGACGATTGACCACGCTCAATTTTACCAAAAGATGACGGAAAATCCGGATATCTTGCCCAGAACCACGCAACCCCAGACCAAAGATTTTTTAGAAATCTACCAACGGTTGGGGGAAGAAGGGTACACGACGATTTTTTCGCTGCATATTTCTTCTAAAATGAGTGGAACGCTGCAAGCGGCAAACGTGGCGGCGGGAATGCTGGAAAACATGGATATTATCACTGTTGATACCGGACAGGTGGGACCGGCGCTAGGGCTCTTTGTTTATTTGGCGGCGGAAAAGATCAGGAAAGGGGCGGACAGAGAGGAAGTAAAGGCCTTTGTGGAAAATTTGGCGCAACGAAACGATGCTATTTTAGAAATTTTCACCGTGGAGACCATGGAGTACCTGATTAAAAACGGCAGAGTGGGTCGGGCCAAAGGTTTTGCCGCCGGGTTGTTGAATATAAAGCCCATTCTGACCCTTAGAAACGGAGAAATTACCCCCCTTGATAAAGTGCGGGGGCAAAAAGCCCTGCTCGAAAGGATGAGCCGGTTGGCGCTGGACGGGATCGAAAAATGCCGGCAACCTGTTTTATCCTTGAGCTGGGGTGATGAGGGCATGAAAGAGAACGTGGAAACAATCTATAAAAAAATCGAGAGCGGCAGACCGCTTCAACTCATTAGATGCCGGATCTCTCCCACCGTCGGCTGTCATGCGGGCCCGAAAGTGTTCTCCTTGACAGTCACCGACAAGAGCCTATGTTAACAGCCGGGGTTACCCGGCTGTTTTTTTACAAGGCAAGGGAAGAAAAGTTGTTTCCGCCAAGCTTAGATGGTGCGGCTTTATCTTCCTTCTGTTTCGTGGGAGATTAGTTCCAACGTGAACCGGCCGACGGCAAGATGCAGATCCAGGTTAAAACGTTGCTCCGCTTCATCATAATTGGGGGTTTTATATTTCTTATCCCCGAATAACCAGCCCAGTTCCGGAAGGTTGGTATGGGTGAGGGCGCCCCTCAGGTGCACCTGGATCCCGGCGTCTTTGGGAACATGGACGATGATATTGGAAGCGCCGGCTTCAATCTTAACCGGGACATTGGCGCCATTATCGCCCAGCACGATTTCGAGATCGCCGGCCCCGGAGGCGAGGTTAAGTCTCCCCAGTTGGATGCCGGTCAAGTCCAAACGGCCTCTAACCGCCCCGGCGTTGATAAAGAGATCCCAGGGTAAATCCGGATAGAGATGCAAAGTCCAGATATTTTCCCGATCGAAAGCGGAAAATTTTTTACCTGTTACCACCTGCTTAATTTTTAGATCCAGGCGGTGGCCGGTTCTTTTCTTATCCGTAGTTACGGGAAGACCTGTTATGTCCGCCTCCAGCCATTGGCCGGGGCGGGCGCCGGGATTGATATACAACTCGCCGCCGCTAAAAGTCATTTCCAACTGGGCGGCGGACAAACCCGGATAGTCTCTGCGGCTTATCTGGATAAGTTCTCTACCGGGGACTTCCGGATGAGTGGCCCGCTGCATAAGGAAGAAGAGGACGGTAACGCTGAAGAGAACAATACCAATCCCAAAACCCAGGAGACGCGGAATCTTTCCTTGCCACAGCAGGCAGAGGCCGGTAATAATAAGCAGTACCGGCCACCAGCGAAGGAGATGAATAACCATTTTTCCAGAGACGTAGCCCAGATTAAAGAGGAACAGTACGGTGCCGGCAAAAACCAAAAGCAGGCCGGAGAAAAAGGTGCTTAATTTCATTTCGTCACCTCTCCTTCCCTCCGCGGATTAGAAAGAAAAACCCCAAAAGAATAAGTAAGACCGGCAAGGAAAACCGGTAAAAGTAATAGTAGGGAATAAATTGCCGGACCAGAAAGATAATTCCCAGGCCGATTAGTATCAAACCGGCGTTACGGGTTTTATCACTGCTTGCCCGGGAAGGGGCCGGGTTTTGCGATTCTTTTTCTCCGGTGGGAGCAACGGCTTCCGTTTCCTTGTTTGGAGCGCCGGCCGGCGCTTCCGGGATGATGATCCAGGCGATGAGATAGGCAAAAAAACCTGCGCCGCCGAAAAAAAGGGAGAAAACCCATAACAAGCGGATTAGTACCGGATCAACATTAAAATAATCGGCCAGCCCGGCGGCAACCCCGCCGATGATCCGGTCGTGGGTGGGGCGGTATAAACGGTTCAAATTATTTCCTCCTTTCCGGAACCTTCCAAGTTTCAATATACACGAAAAGAATAAATAATGCAACCAGTTTGCGCTTCTGGATAGTGTCAAGACACTGTAGGTTTTTTCAACCTCACATTCAGCAAACATGCACTAAATAACAGCATTGAATTCATTAAGAGATTTTAGAGCCACCCTGGTTAAGTTGTGACCGCCACGTAATAGTGGAACATTATCAATATTTTCTACCCCTAACAGCTTTCTTTTGGGTAAACGCTTCAGTTTTTCCTGCACTGCTTCTTTTATCTCGACAGGGAACAGAATTGATGCTTGCATTGCCAAGTACTGTTTCCGGATCGACTCTCCATTAGCTACAGCCACCCGCATAGCGGCCATGTTCTCTGCCCCTTGTAAACTCCAGGCCATCGGACGGCTACTCAACCTGGCCGCCAGGATGTGGCTGACATGCCCTTCGGCACTACAGCCGATCCCGGGGTGCTTGACCCCATTTTCTATTCCGTCCCAGTTGCGCTCAATATACCCGATGGTCTCAACAATCCGTTTCCTTCTTGGCTTTTCGTCAGTACGCCATAATGCTTCATGAAGATGAGCCAGGACTGCCTCCTTGTTTAAGGATTTGATCCCCCGGTGAATCAACCTCTTAAGCTCGGGTGCATGCGCGGTAGCCGTTTGTATATATTTTTCTAAATGATACTTATCTAGGATAAAAATAGTTTGCGGCGGTAAGTATTGTAGTCCAGCCCGGATCCAAGAAGCTCCGTCTCCCAATAAATAGATCCTTTCAACCGTTGAAAGATCATAACGGGCTTCCAGGTAATCTAAAACCTCCCACCATAACTCTTCCGATTTTCCCCAGGGTTTCGTAAAATATTTCGCGTTTTTAAGACGACGACGCGAACCCTCCTCGCTTACCCCTTCGTGAACATAGATGAGCAACGAGGGCTTTTTCCGCTTATGATCTCTGATTCTTACATGATCTTCATCAGCCTCTATGTACAATGCCCGCACATACCGTTTCTCTTGCGGTGGCAACGATTTCACAGGAGTAAACTTTTTAACAGTCAACGCTACTGTTTGCCTGCTTACTTTCAGTTCAGGATTATAGCTGCTTTCTTGCACCGTGGCCTCTTCGTACGACATTTTACTGGATGCTTCCAGAAAGGCAGCTTTGAGATTGGGCCCTACTCGTGCATGAGGGGTAATCCCTATTTGTGCGTCTACCAAGTACGCATACTGCTTACTTTCTTTATGCTGGTAATAGCTCCGTTCATAGGTCAGTTAACCAAAAGGGGTCAATATCGCTTTCTGGTCTCTTCTCCGTACGACCTTCCATTCTCGCTTGCGCTCTTCGCTTTCGTGAATCTTTTCCTCAAGAGTCTCCAAAACCAGTTGCAGCAGGTCACGGCCTAAACTGTCAAGCTCTTTCTTTAATCGAACCTCAAAGGTTAGATAGTCAATCTCGCCTTCGAAAATTTTTGATATTTCGTTCACTACCGAAAGGATTTTCTCTTCTACTAAACGAATTAGATCCATGAGGAACCTCAGCCTCCTTCTTCAGGGGGGATTCATTCAACTGTCTGAATGTGAGGTTCCTCTTCTTTTTTCCATAAGTTATTTCCTGCTAAGACCTACAGTAATTTTACACTAACGCGCTTCTGACCACCGCCCGCTGGAGCAGAAATAGAAACCCGGTCCAAACCCCCGCAGGGACGGGAGGACGTTGGAGAAGACCGGATCTTGTCCACAGTCAATTTACGCAATGGAGAGTATACCAGTGTTTAAAGAGGCTGTTTCCGGTCGGAAGGCCAGAGAACCATTTCCCGGTAACCACTTTCAAACCCGATCCTTTTGAGGACATCCCGCACCGGGCTCTCCGGGGCCGCTTTCCCGTTAAAGCTGCCGACCACGATCTTCTCATCCGGGTAGGCCGGGTATAAAGCGGTGACGAGAGCTTTAATCCCCTTTTCCGCCTCAGGCAAGGAGAGAGACTCCAGGGTTTGGAGGCGTAGTCTCCGGCCGGAGGCCGTCAGAATTGGCTTTCCGTCCTTAAAGACCAGATAATCGCCGGCCGGGATCTTTGTTTCCACCGTCTCCGGCCGGCCGGGGAGATACCGCAGGGGATTGGCCGGGTCGGACCAGGACAGGGCCCAGTACTGACCGGACGGGGCCGTGACGGCTTCGAGCCCGGCCAGGGCTTGCGGGAGGGCGTACTGGATCCCGCTTAACCCTTTAATGAAGTAACCCCGTTTCACCCGGCCGGTATTTTCCAGGGTGTCAAGGACGGGATAAACCTCTCCCCAGGGGACTCCTTCCGCCTGGGCAACTTCCCGGCTGACAACAGCGTACCGCTGCAGAAGCGCCCGGACCAGTTTGTCTTTTCTTCCGGTCTCAGGCGGGAGCAGGGACCACCTGCCCATCCGGGTCATGACGGCGGGCGGCAACACCCCCTGCACTCCGGAGCGTATTTGCGGGGTGGTTCTAAGCAAATAACGGACCGGTCCGAAAGTGTCATTGGTCAGCAAACCCTTGAGAATTAGCTCTTCCAAAGCTCGCCAGGTGGTGAGGATCGGGAGTTGCAATTCTTTCAGGATAAAAGGGAGGGTCTCCGCGCCCCTTGCTTGCAAAAGTTCTACAATGGCCCGGCTTGTTCCGGTGAGACCGGAAAGGTCATGCTCGTCCGCCGCCCCGCCCGGGCCGGCCCCCGGGGCTGCCGGGAGAATATCTTCTTCCGGCGCCAAGGGAGATTCGATCATGACCCGGAAGCTTTTGGCACCGCCCCGGGCCCGCCAGCGGAATTGACCGCTGGCCAAGAGGCGGTCAAGAAGGAGGGGGTTGTACCCCTTCACCCGGGCCGGGAGAAGATGTCGCTCCCACATCTCCGCCGGGAACCAAACCCCCGCCAGTTGGGCCAAGGTTTCCGCCAAGCCTTCGGCCTTCCTCCGTTCGCCGGTCACCCCCTGCCAACGGGCAAGAAAAACCGCATATTCCTCCGGCTCCCGCACGCGCGTCCGCGCCTTAACCTCCTGCCGGGTCCGGGCGAGACTCCGCCGGTGGATCTCCCGGAGAATTTCCGTGTCGCACCATTCCTCCCCCTCGCCGCCGGGGAGAAACTCCCCCGCTTCCACCAGCCCGGCGGAGGCAAGGACCGCTAAAACCTCTTCCACCTCCGGCAGGCGCCACCCGTACCTGGCCGCCAGTTCCCGGGCGGAAAAAGGCCCGTGGGTCCTGGCGAAACGGGTGATAATCCGTTTTTGGGCTTCCCGGTACGCCAGGGGATCCGGCTGCGGGAAAGCCGTCCCCTCCGGCTCCTGGTCCGAACCCTGACCCGTTATCCGGCCCGGTTCCTCGCGGCCGGGTTTTTCCTCCCCGCCAACCCTGGCCCCGGGCAAGGCCGTCAAATAATCAGACAGTTCCTCCCGGCTGATAAAGAACCGTCGGCCGGCCGCCCCGGCTGCGGCACCGGTTGCGACTATCACCGCCTTCCCCTTGGTACATAGGGCGGCCAGAAGCTCCCGGAGTTTTTCTTTTTGCCCGGGAAAAGCCTTCTCAATCTCCTCTTCCGTAAGATCGCCGCACCTCTCCAGCAGAAAAGAGAGGCGCTCCTCATCAAGGTTCTTTGCCAAAAGGTCAAACCCCCGCGCTTTCCGGGCCACCGTTTTGATAACCTCGGTCCGGAAGATATCCCGGAAGCCGTCCTTGCCGACGATGGTCTTTAAGGTTTCCGTACCCAGGCCGAAAAGGCGTTTTTGACTTTCTCCCCCCGGCCGCTCCGTCTCGTACATAAAACTGGCGACAAAATTGAAGAGGTGTCCGTAGGCGAAGGGGGAAGGGGTCTGGTGCCTTTTGTGGTAAACGGTAATCGCGCCCTCTTTGATCCCTCGCAGGACGTCATAGAGGCCTTCAAGGTCAAAATAATCCTGGAAGATCTCACGGTAGGTCTCACAGATCAAGGGGAAATCCGGGTATTGGGCGACCGCCTGCAGTAAATTTCCGGCCTTGATCCGGGCTAGCCATAAGGGTTGCCGCTTGCCGCCCAACCCGCCCCTGGGCATGACCAGGGAACGCTGGGCCGCCTGGCGGAAGAGTGAACCAAAGAGCGGTGTCCCGGCCACGGCCTTCCCCAGCCGTTCTTCGATCTCCCCAGCCGCCGGGTCCGGCCAGGGAACGGCCGGCGGGGTCATTCCTCCCGGGAGACTGAACATGATGCCGTCATCGCCGCTGATAAAGGAGAGTTTCATCCCCAAACTCTCCTCCCAGGCCATGCCGATTAAAAGCGCCAGTGGCAGGTGGACTCTGTGCCCCAGCGGGGAATGGAGCAGGACGCGCCACTCTCCGGCTTCATCGGGAAATTCCTCGACTATCAGGCGGCGGTCGGTTGGCAAACAGCCAACCGCTCTTTTCTGGGCCGCCAGGTAATTTTGGAGGTTCCTGGCCGCTTCCGGGGTGAGGCCGCATTCGTTCTGGAAAAAAGCCGGCAATTCCCCGGCGTCCAGCTTCTCTTCGAGCAGCGCCAGAAAGGTACCGATCCTTTTCCCCAGTTCATAGGGGCGGCCGCCCTGTTCCGCTTTCCAAAAAGGCACGTGGGTCTCGCCCTTCCCCGCCGGCGTAACGAGCACCCGGTCCTGCCGGATCTCTTCAATCCGCCAGACCGAGGTCCCGAGGACGAACCGGTCGCCCAACCTTCTTTCATAGACAAATTCTTCATCCAGTTCGCCCAGGCGCAGGTTGGAGCCGGCAAGGTAAACACCGAAATAGCCGCGGTCGGGAATGGTACCCCCCGCCGTATAGACCAGCCGCTTGCCGTAGGGGTCCGGCTTGATTACCCTCTCCTTCCGGTCCCAGAAGAGACGGGGGCGGAGGTCCAGGTAGCCTTTGGTATCGTAGCTTCCGCTCAGCATGGCCAGGAGCCGTTCCAGGCCGGCCCGGGAGAGGGTGTGGAAATTATAGGCGGAGCGGACAATCTGGTAGGCCTTTTCCACCGGTATCCCGCCGCCGGCGGTCATGGCCACCAGGTGCTGGGCCAGGATATCCAGGCAGTTCATGGGGGCTTTCATCGTCTCCACCCGCCCGGCCTTCATCTCATAAAGAAGGGCGGCGGTCTCCAGGAGGTCGGCCCGGTTTTTGGGGATAATCCGCCCCTTGCTGGTCCGGTGGATCACGTGTCCGGCCCGGCCCACCCGTTGCAGTCCCCGGGCCACTTCTTTGGGGGATTCGATCTGGATGACCAGATCGATCTCGCCCACATCAATTCCCAACTCCAAAGAGGCGGTCGCCACCACGCACGGGAGTTCGCCGGATTTCAATTTCTCCTCCACCTCGAGGCGGATCTCCCGGGCCAGGCTGCCGTGGTGGGTCCGGGCAATCTCTTTCCCGGCTAATCGGTTGAGATTGGCGGTTACCCGTTCAGCCAGGCGCCGGTTATTGACAAAGACCAGCGTTGTGCGGTGGCTGCGGACCAACCCGAGGATTTGCTCATAGATCGCCGGCCAAATGGTCTTCTCCGGCAATTCCCTGAGGTTGGGGACGGGGAGCGTGATCTGGAGATCCAGGTCTTTCCGCCCGCCGGCGTCAATGATCTCCACCGGCCGCGGCCGCCACTCCCCGCTCTCCGGATCCCGCTCGTATCCGCCGAGAAAAGCCGCCACCTCGGCCAAGGGCCGGATGGTGGCGGATAACCCGATCCGCTGCAGGGTTGTACCCGGACCGCCCGCCTCTTCCACCAGGTTTTGCAGGCGTTCGAGGGAGAGCGCCAGGTGGGCGCCGCGTTTTTCCGTAAAAACCGTATGGATCTCATCGACAATCAGGCAACGGACGGTCCTCAGGATCCGGGAGGCTTTGGAGGATAAGATTAAGAAGAGGGATTCCGGGGTAGTGATCAGGATCTGCGGCTGCCGGCGCAACATCCGTTGACGCTCGGCGGGCGGGGTATCGCCGCTCCGCACCGCCCTGGTGATCTCCGGGAGTTCCCGTCCCGGTTGCGCACCGCCTTCACGGGCCTTTGAACACCGCACGCTTGTGCGCCTAATCCCCTGCAGCGGCAGTTCCAGGTTGCGGTAGATATCATTGTTCAACGCCTTGAGGGGGGAGACATACAAAACCCGCACCCCGTCGCCGGGAAGGGACTCCCCCCTCTCCATCTACTGGTAAAGGCGGTCGATCACCTTTAAAAAAGCAGCCAGGGTCTTCCCTGACCCGGTAGGGGCCAGGAGCAGCAAGTTCTTCCCGGCGGCAATCCGGGGCCAGGCGGCGGCCTGGGGCGGGGTCGGTTCGCCGAAGGTTTCCCTGAACCACCGGGCAACCGCCGGATGAAAATCTTGCCAACACGGGTGGGACATGAGCAGCACCTCTAAAGGTCATTTTGTAGAATTAAAGAGAATCCCTACTGAGCCCATACGGCAAGGGAAACTTTTTTTGCACATATAACCTTTTAAAAAGTAAGCCTTCGAATACGGCTCCGAGGAATTGTAACGGTATGACTACCGTGAGGAATATCTTCCCCCAGTTAAATATAGCGGGGAGGATCTTTGTCGGTCCCCAAATACTCAGACCGATTCTGATCCCGGCAACCCCCGCGGTCACAAAAGCACCGATCTCGAAGAGCACGTTAAAGAAAGTCAGCCAATTGGCCCGCTCGGGATAGTTGCTCAAAGCCAGACCAGTCAATAACCCTGTCGCTATGTTTTGAACAAAGGGCGCTACAAGAAATATCCCCCCAATTGTCAACCAAAAAAACGAGCCATTAATCAAATTTATGAAAAAGATAAGAAATACCGCCCGTGCAACTCCATACGGCATGAACAGGTTTTTACATATGGTTCTCACAATTTCTTTCCTTGGCGTATCAAGTTTTTTCAAAATCTTTAATGCCAACTCATTATTGGTGACAAACAAAATTCTCCCGGAGACATACGCACCGGCAAATAAGGCCAAAAGCGTAACAAGCAGCGGCCAATCCTTATATAGTAATATAAATGCCTTCATTTTCAGACCTCCTGTTCGTATTTTAGTCCAAAATGCCGGAAGGTATCGTAGTATTCCATTCCAGAAACACTCCCCCGGTGATCTTACAATTAATTCTACCCCATCCCTGATTTTCCTTTATAAAGTCCAGTACTCCAGCAGAGAGAATTATTCCGGCGGCTCGCTGGCGACGGCCAATATTATCATCCGCCATGGAGAACCTGCTTTTTTCGTAGACGATTGTTGGCAGGATCTTTTATTGATTTTGCTCACCAATTCTTTTTGTCAACTGAAATTTTACACTAAGACGGGTATGACTAAAAAATTTGGGAAGGAAAATGGCGATCAACGTATAATAGAAACGAGATATAACGGTACTGGGTGGAAATAAGAGTTTAAGGAGGATGGCCCCTTTGATTTGGAATTTGGAGTATGAGAGCATGTCCCGTCCGCAGCTCGAGGAGTTGCAATTAAAAAGGCTGAAGGGTACGGTAACCCGTGTTTATGAAAGGGTTCCTTATTACCGGGAAAAAATGATTAAAGCCGGGATAAAACCCGAAGACATACGGAGTCTAGATGACTTGAAATATCTCCCGTTCACCACCAAAGAAGATCTGCGGGATAACTACCCGTTTGGGCTCTTTGCCGTGCCCATGGAGGAGGTGGTCCGGATCCATGCCTCTTCCGGTACGACGGGTAAGATGACCGTGGTGGGGTATACCCGTAATGACATAAAAGTCTGGGCCCAGGTCATGGCCCGGACCCTGGCCTGCGCCGGGGGCACTTCCCGTGACCGGATTCAGGTGGCCTATGGGTACGGCCTGTTCACAGGCGGTCTTGGTGTTCATTACGGCGCTGAAATGATGGGGGCGACCGTGGTGCCTATTTCTGGAGGAAACACCAAACGGCAGATCCAGATCATGATCGATTTTGCCACCACCATTTTGGCCTGTACTCCTTCCTACGCGCTGCACCTGGCGGAAAGGGCGGCGGAAGAAGGGGTAGACCTGCGCCGTCTGCCCCTGCGGGCGGGAATCTTCGGCGCTGAACCCTGGTCCGAAAACATGCGGAAAGAGATTGAAGAAAAGCTGGGGATTACCGCCATTGATATTTATGGTCTGTCGGAGGTGATCGGACCGGGAGTAGCCAGCGAATGCCTGGAACAAAACGGCCTGCACGTTTTTGAAGATCAT
The DNA here is from genome assembly GCA_036678685.1 of Bacillota bacterium. Taxonomy (GTDB): domain Bacteria; phylum Bacillota; class UBA4882; order UBA10575; family UBA10575; genus JAZIHH01. The sequence continues at coordinate 151,083 of JAZIHH010000001.1, read as the reverse complement.
TTTCTCCCCGAAGTGATTGACCCGGAAGACGGCAGGCAACTGCCGCCGGGGGAAAAAGGGGAGTTGGTCTTTACCAGTTTGACCAAGGAAGCCTTTCCGGTCATCCGCTACCGGACAAGGGATGTTACCATGTTGCACACGGGACCGTGCGCCTGCGGGCGTACGATGACAAGAATACACCGGATTATGGGACGTACTGATGATATGTTGATTATCAGGGGAGTCAACGTCTTTCCTACTCAGATTGAAAACGCTTTACTGGAATTCGGCGAGACGGAGCCCCATTACCTGCTGGTCATTGATCGCCGGGACAATTTGGATGAACTGGAGGTCTGGGTTGAGGTTTCCGAGGCCTTGTTCTCCGACGAGATACGCAAGATGGAAGATTTGGAATATAAAATAAAACAAAAAATCGAAAGCAGTCTGGGAATTGCTGTCCGGGTCAAACTGGTTGAGCCCAAAACCATTCCCAGAAGTGAAGGCAAGGCCAGAAGAGTGGTGGATAAACGGGATATTTATGGGTAAAAGAGGTTGGAAAAAGCAAGGGTTAAAAAGAACCGTTAAAAAAGGAGGTCGTGACGGTGAAGATTAAACAAATCTCGGTCTTTTTGGAGAATAAATCAGGAAGACTCTCCGAAGTGACCAGGATCCTGGGGGACCGGGGACTTAATATTCGTGCCCTTTCCCTTGCCGATACCGCGAATTTCGGCATCCTGCGCCTCATTATCAACGAGCCGGACGAAGCCGTGAAAGTCCTGAAAGAACAGGGCTTTACCGTCAGCGAGACCGAGGTGCTCGCCGTGGAAATTCCCGACGTGCCCGGCGGGTTAGCCGCTGTCCTGGAAATTCTGGTGGGAGAAGCGATCAATATTGAATACACCTATGCTTTTGTCGGAAAAAGCCAGGAGAACGCGCTGGTCGTTTTCAAGGTGGAGGATATTGACCGGGCGATCCGTGCCTTGCAGGCCAAAAATATTCGCTTGCTCACCGGGGAGGAAGTTTATAAATTGTAGTCAAGGGCAAGAGCGGCACAAGACAATAGGAAAGAGGGGTTGTCAAAGTGCAAGTAGTGCTTTTTAACGGCAGTCCGCGCAAGAACGGGAATACGGCCATTCTGCTCCGGCATTTAAGCCAAAAGCTGAACGAAGCGATGATCCAAACGGAAATGATTCAGGTGGGCGGGCAGACGATTAAGCCTTGTACCGCCTGTTATCAGTGCCGGGAAAAAAAGAACCGGCGATGCAAAATTGATGATGACCCGGTAAATGAATGGATCGAAAAGATGATAGAAGCCGATGGCATCGTCATTGGCTCTCCCACTTATTTTGCAGGTTTAACCCCGGAAGCCAAAGCCTTAATCGACCGGGCCGGTTTTGTGTCGCGCGGCAACGGCAATATTTTCCGGAGGAAGGTGGGAGCAGCCGTCGTTACCCACCGGCGGGGCGGAGCCGTTAATGTCTTTCATTCCATTAATGCTTTTTTCTTAATTAACGAAATGATCGTCCCCGGTTCTTCTTATTGGAACTTTGGGGTGGGGGCGGGCATGGGTGAAGTGGAGCAGGATGCCGAGGGAGTGAGGACCATAGAAATACTGGGGGAAAATATGGCCTGGTTGTTGCAGCGGATCAACGGCAGGTAACATCACCGCCCGTCGTAAAGGAGATAATAAGATGAACTACTGTAGAATTATTCCTTGTTTGGATGTGAAAGACGGCTGCCTGGTCAAAGGGGTTAATTTTGCCAACCTGAAGAAGATTGGGGATCCGGCGGAAACGGCTGCGGCCTATAGCGAAGCGGGCGCCGATGAACTGATTTTACTGGATATCACCGCCACCCTTGAAAAACGGAAGACTCTGCTGGAGACGGTGCAAAGGACAGTTGCCGCGGTCTCAATCCCCTTGACCGTAGGGGGCGGGATCAACCGTCTCGATGATATCCGGGAGTTGCTGGCCGCCGGTGTTTCCCGGGTCTCCCTTAATACCGGGGCTGTCCGCAACCCGGAATTAATCCGGCAGGCGAGTTTGGCATTCGGGCGGGAAAGAATCGTCGTCGCCGTTGACACCCGGCGTTCCCCCAAAATGCCTTCCGGATATGAAGTAATGATCGGCGGGGGGAAAGAGCCGGCCGGCTTGGATGTGGTGGAATGGGTGAAAAAGGCGGAAGAACTCGGGGCTGGCACCATTTTACCCACCAGTATGGATACGGACGGGCGGCAAGATGGTTACGATTTGGCGATGACCAGGGCAGTGGCCGAGGCGGTGAGGATACCGGTGATCGCTTCGGGCGGCGCCGGGAGACTGGAACACCTGTATGATGCCGTCACCAAAGGGAAGGCCGCCGCCCTGCTGGTGGCCTCCATCGCCCACTATGGCAAATACTCAATAAGGCAGATGAAAGAGTATTTGGCGGAGCGGGGAATCCCCGTACGGTTGTAGTTCCATTCTTATCTCCGGGAGGGGACGGTGTTACGAGGGGGCCAACTCCCTTCTTGGCCCGGGAGGAGGAAGCGGCTTGGATTTAAAGAGTTTGGGGGAATTCGGCCTGATCGAGCATCTGACCGGCCGGAGGAAAAGATGCGACGAAGCGGTGCCCGTGGGGATTGGCGACGACGCGGCGGTGATCCGGGTTCCAGGGAACGGCTCCTTTTTGGTTTGCACCGATATGCTGGTCGAGGGAATACATTTTCTCCGGGACAAAACCCCTCCTGCGGCCCTGGGTTATAAAGCGATGGCCGTTAATTTCAGCGATATTGCCGCCATGGGCGGGATACCGCGCCAGGCTTTGGTCTCTGTAGGATGGCCGGCCGATTGTTCCCTGGCTTATGTGGAAGAAGTTTATGAAGGTTTGTATGCTTTGGCCGACGAATATCAGGTAACCATTGTCGGCGGCGACACGGTACGCGCGCCGTTCCTGGTGCTTAATGTAACAGTGCTCGGTGAAGCCCGGGAAAGAGCGGTGCGAAGAAGCGGGGCCAAGCCCGGGGAGAAATTGGCCGTCACCGGGCGGTTGGGCGCTTCCGCCGCCGGTCTGGCCTTGCTGCTGGCGGGGGAGGAAGTAAAGAGCCGGATACCGGCGGAAGTGGTAAAAGACTTGGTGGACGCTCATTTACGGCTGGCGCCGCGGGTGCGGGAAGCGGGCCTCTTGGTGGCGGCCGGAAACCCGTCGGCGATGATTGATCTCAGCGACGGCTTGGCCGGTGACGCCGGACATCTTGCCGCCGCCAGCGGGGTGGGAGTCTTGATTTACGGCGACCGGCTGCCTGTCGACGACCGGACCAAAGCGGCGGCCGCCGCTTTGAACAAGGATTATCTGGAATGGGCCCTTTACGGCGGTGAGGATTATGAACTCCTGGTGACCCTGGCGGAGGAGAGGGTGGCCGGGGTAAAGCAAAGATTGGCCGGGGCCGGTGTAACTTTTTCGGTCGTCGGCGAAATCCTCCCTCAAAAAGGACTCTGGCTCGAGCGGAGGGGTAAGACGGCTCCGCTTACAGGAAAAGGGTTCGAACATTTTTAGATTAGATTACAGACGGGCGGTTGCACCCGGCAGGGCCTCTTCATGCTGGGCAAAGGCACTATGGTTATGAATGGATTCAAAACTCTCAATCTCCAGGCGAAACCAAGTAAGGTGTTCCACCCCGCGCAGGACCAGGATGCAGTCGCGCAAAATGTCTTCGACGAACTTGGGGTGAGTATAGGCCTCTTCGGTGACGAACTTCTCGTCTTCCCGCTTCAATAAAGGATAAACCCTTGAACTTCCCTGGTTGTGCAGGAGGGAGATGAGTTCCTCGAGCCAGAGATAGCGGCCGCTACGACAGCGGATCCAGGCCCGGATTACTGTCCGCTGGTTATGAGCGCCGTAGTCGGCAATGGCTTTACTGCAGGGACAGAGGGAAAGGACGGGAATCTCCACTCCCATCCGGTAGTCATAACCGTCGGCGGTTAGCCGGCCGTAGAATTCGCAGGAATAATCCAGCAAAGAGGTGGCTTTGCTGACCGGTGCCGTAACCGGCAGAAAATAACGGAAAGCAAGGGTGATCTCCGCAGAAGAGGCCGACAGGCGCCGGCAGATTTCTTTGAGCATCAATTTCAGTTCCCGGCCGGAGATGGGTTTTTGGCCCCATTCGGCCAGTATTTCTATGAAACGGCTCATATGCGTGCCTTTGAATTCTTGGGGAAGGCTGGCGGAAGCGGTAATCTCCCCCAGCACCTGTTGGAAAGAACCGCTCTGGGTGGCAATAAGTACCGGCAGATGAAATTTTTTGACTCCCACCCGTTGGATCTCAATTCCGCGGGTGTCGGGATAGTTTTGGATATCTTTCATGGTCTTCGCTCCTTCTTAATTATTAACAAAAATATTCATAAACAAACCCGCGTCTAATTTAACGCTTTGAATGTTTGTATTCGCGAAAAGAGAAAGACCTCCTTTTTTGGCTTGTCTTAAATAAGTGTTTTGCCGTCACGGGGCACGGGCGGGGTAACGTTCGCTCCAAATAAATAAAGCAGGGAATAAAGCAGGACTTTTCTGCACAAACTTTTTCCAAGAAGAGCTGTTGAGGAGGAAAAATTTGATGCGCCCGTTGCTGATAAAATTGTTGGTATGCACGCTGTTGCTGAGTAGTGTTGGTCCCGCCGGGGCGGCGGAGACCGCTCCTTTTGATATACAATCGGAAGCCGCCGTTTTGATGGAATATTCCACCGGGGAGATTTTGGTCGCCAAAAATCCCCACTTGCCGCTGCCTCCGGCCAGTATCACCAAGATGATGGTGATGTTGTTGGTAATGGAGGCTGTGGCGGCCGGGGAAATAAAACTTACGGACGTGGTGGTGACCACTCCCGAGGCGGCACGAATGGGCGGTTCCCAGATCTGGCTGGAGCCGGGGGAAGAGATGACGGTGGCTGATTTAATGAAGGCGGTCGGTATTGTTTCCGCCAATGACGCCAGTTATGCCCTGGCCGAACACGTGGCCGGTTCCCATGAGGCTTTTGTTGAATTGATGAATGAGCGGGCCGCTGCTTTAGGGTTAAAGAATACCCGGTATGTCAATGCCACCGGTCTCAGCCCGGACACGGGGGAGGGGAATATTACCAGCGCTTATGATATGGCGGTTTTAGCGCGGGAACTGCTCAAATATCCCGCTGTTCTCCAGTGGACGGGGACCTGGATTGACAGCCTGCGCGGTGGCGAGTCTTTTTTACGCAACACCAATACACTGGTACGCTTCTATGAGGGGTGTGACGGACTAAAGACGGGATATACCGAAGAAGCCGGTTTTGGTCTGGTGGGAACAGCGCAAAGAAGCAACATCCGTTTGATTGCCGTGGTCTTAAAGGCTAAAACCTCCGCCATGCGCAATAACGAAGTCACCAAACTTTTCAATTACGGGTTCAGCCGGTTTAAATCCCTGGCGATCGCCAAGAGGGGGGATGTTGTAGGGAAAATACGGGTAATCAAGGGCGAGCTCCGGGAGGTGGACGTGATGGTGCCGGAAGATTTGACGCTGGTCGTCAAAAGGGAGGAACAAGAGCAGTCGGAAGTGGAAGTCATCCTGCCGTCAAATAGCAAGGCGCCAATCGCCCAGGGCCAACCTGTGGGGGAAATACTGGTAAAAATGGGTGGCGAAGTGAAAATCCGCCAAGAGTTGGTCGCCGACGCCGCTGTTAAGGAAGTAGGGTTTTTCCGCTTTCTATTACAGGTAGCCAAAGATTTCTTCACCAGTTTTTTAAGTGCTTCCGGCTGAAACGCGACCTTTCCGGCCGAACCTCTCCGCCCGCCTGTGCGACCGGTTCGCCGGCGGGTTTTCTCTGTTGTGCAGATGAAATTTACTTTCCGGCCCGGGGCCGGTTTTATATTTTCTATACCTTTCAACCTCTTCCAGAAGATGAAGAACAGCCAAGGGGCATGGATATTTTTTCTTTTGTCCCGGCCTTTTGGGGCAGGAGAAAAAGAAAAAATGCCGAAAACTAATTCCAAAAGATGCAAGTGAAGGGGGAAGTTGGTTGAATATTGAGGTGACCCGGGCCGGCAGCGCTTTGGTAGTCAAGGTCAGCGGCGAATTGGATTTATCCACTTCACCTGTTTTCCGCGACAAAATAGAAGAAGAATTGAAACACTTTGAAAGTTTTCGTCACCTCATCCTGGATCTGGGCGAGACATCTTTTATCGACAGTTCCGGTTTGGGTGTCATTCTCGGGCGTTTTAAGAGCATTTCGCAACGGGGCGGAAAAATGATCGCCGTCAATGTCCCGCCGCATTTGGAAAAGTTGTTTGCCTTGTCCGGTTTGTTAAAAATCATGACCATTTGTCCTACAGCCCAGGACGCCCTCAACACACTTTGAGGAGGCCTGCCGAAAAGATGAAAACCAATTATTTACGGGTTGAATTTCCCAGTTTACCGGAGAATATCAGTCTTTCACGGGTGATTGTTGCTTCTTTTGCCGCCCAGTTGGATTTTACCCTTAGCGAGTTGGAGGAGATAAGGGTGGCGGTTTCCGAAGCTGTATCCAACTGTGTTATTCACGGCTACCGTGACACCACCGGAGAAATCCGCTTGGAACTGGCGATCAAAGACGGAACTCTGGAGATCGTGGTGATTGATTACGGCTGCGGCATTGACGACCTTGCTTTGGCGAGGACGCCCGCTTATTCCACGGATCCGGAGCGGATGGGATTAGGGCTTGTTTTTATGGAATCATTTATGGACGAGATGACGATTGAGTCGGAACCGGGAAAAGGGACCCGGGTGGTGATGAAAAAAAACCCGGAACGGGGTAAAGACCATGACAAACCCGGGGATTGATGCCGGAGCCCGTCTCTTGTCCGATGAAGAGACCCGGTCCCTGATTGCTCTGGCCCAGGGGGGAGATCAGGGGGCCAAGGAGAAACTGTTGCAACATAATTTTCGCCTGGTACGGAGTATCGTGGCGCGTTTCACCGGCCGGGGAGTGGAATTTGACGATTTGTTGCAAATTGGTTCCCTGGGTCTGCTGAAGGCCATCGAACGCTTCGATCTTGCGAAAAAAGTAAAGTTTTCCACTTATGCGGTGCCGGCCATCATGGGAGAGGTAAAACAATATCTCCGGGAAGACGGCGTGATCAAAGCCGACAGGGGTTTAAAAGACCGTGCCCTCCGGATATATAAGGCGCGCCGGGAGTTTTTTGCCCGTTACGGAAAAGAACCGACCATCTCCGAACTGGAAAACGAGACAAAACTTAGCCGGGAGGAAATTGCCGCCGCCCTGGAAATCGCCAGGCCCGTCTCTTCCCTTCAGGAAGTCGTCCTTGAGGAGGACGGAGTCCCGCTCACCCTGGCGGACCGTGTCGGTGAAGAACCGGAAGAAAAATGGATGGACGAGTTTTCCCTGCGGGAAGCGTTGGCCCGCTTGGAGCCGCGCTTAAAATTAATCGTGGAAGCGCGTTTTTTCCGCGAAAAAACCCAGGAAGAGATTGCCAGGGAAATCGGAGTCTCCCAGGTTCATGTCAGCCGTTTGGAGAAAATGGCCCTTAAAACCCTGCGGTCGATGTTACGGGAAGACGGATGACCGGCCAAAAGCGCGCGCCCGGTACTTCCCGGGTACTTTCTGGCAAGAGGGGCCCGGCGGTTAAAAAAGCGGCAGGAGCGGGTTGTCCGTCAATATCTCCTCCACTTCCTCGTAACCGGGAGGAAAAGCATAGTTATACCGGGCCGGCAGGGCAAAAACATATTGCTTATTCCGCCCGAGTTCCTTTGGGCCGATGGGCGCGGCGCTAATATTAAACTTTTCCTTTTGTATCATTTCCCATTGCCGAAGCGTAAAGACCAGGATCGGAATATCCTGCCGCGGGTTCTCGACCGTCCATCCCGGATGCCTGATCTTAATAACCGGCCCGGTTTCGACAATCTCTCCGTCCGGGGTCCGGCCTTCCCATTCTTCCGTTACCACCCGGTAACCCTCCCAGGTCCCGGGCAAGGAAAAGGCTAGTTTGTATTGGGTGTTTTCATAAACCAGGTCTCCATTTCCCGGCTCCATCTTACGGATGGTTTCTGCTTTGGCGGTTACCGGATAGATCATAAGCCTGGGCTCGTCGGTGAAGGCTACCTCCACCCTGTCGCCCTCCTGCAGGTCATCAACGGTCAACTCCTGATCGGTATGGCCTTTATAGATTTTTGTTTCGTTGCCGATAACTACATTCACCCGGTCATAGCCGCCCCAGTCCGCGCTTTCATTGGCAAGCAAGATGATCGTCTGCTCCGTTTCCCCGTCCGGCGATTTAGTGATTTTACCCTCCGCCTCCATCTTTTCGACCTTCGCGATCAACCAGGCATCCTCGTAACGGCGTACAGTAATATAATCTTTCGTGGTAAAGGTGGATGCGGTTGAATCCTTATAGGTGAATTTCACCTCATACCGGTAGAGTTCGTCATTCACCCTGTACCTCTCGGTTACTTCATACTTTTCCACCCATGGGCTTGACGTTCCGGTCGACCAGTTCATCGCCGCCAACTTTTCGTAATACTCCGCTTTTAACTCCGGGGCAAGGAGAGCGTATTGCCAAGCGCCGTTTCTGGCTTTTACTCCCTCCGCCCATGCTTTGGCCGTTGCCGCCGGATCCCGCGGCCTTAGAGCTTTTTCCAGGAGATTCACCCTTACTTTCAGTTCGGCGGCCACCGGGTTTTCCTCAGGTAAATTGCCGGTTGCCGGCGTAACAGTAGTTAATAAGAATAACAAAAGAAAAAGAGCAAGACAACTGAGCACTATTATTTTACCGCTTTTCATAGTGATCCCCCCTTTTGTCTATACGTGTCATGAATTAAAAAGTTTCTGGTAAAATCGTTACTGAATTAAACCAAACTAAACATAAGCCGGCGGAGCCGCCGGTTTTTTTGCTTTCAGGTTCTTGTTTTTCTATATCCGCCCCCGGTATAATTATGACCGGAAGGTGACACCATGTTTATTATCAATCAAGCGGATAATAATACCTCTGGCTTATTATTTGAAGGCTTGGACGCCCTCCTGGCTCTTTACCGGGAGATCGATTCGGTAACGGACAGGTTCAAAAGAGAGGGAAAAGTGGACTGCTTGGGTTCTTGCCGGGAATGTTGCCGGACACCCGCGGTTAACATCGAGGTCTCAATCTTTGAATTGTTACCGTTGAGCATTCATCTTTGGCAGACGGGGAAGGCCGAATTCTGGCTGGCCAGGGCGGCCGGGGCGGCGCCGGACGCGCCATGTGTCCTGCTTAATGACGATGCCCTGCTGCAGCCGGAAGGGGGATGCCGGTTCTATGCCTGGCGACCGTTGTTATGCCGTTTATTCGGTTTTTCCGCAGTGGAGGATAAATACGGACGGCTGGTTCCAGTCCTCTGCCGCCGGCTTACGCAGACCACTCCCGGGCTGCGGGAGAGGCTTCAAGCGCTGGTGGAGAACGGTTTGCCTGTACCAATTAATTCCTTCTATGCAAGAAGAATCCCCCTCCTCAACCCCTCCCTGGGGCAAACGCGTTACCCGATTAATAAAGCGCTTTTATTGGCGCTGGAAATAACCGGGTACCGTTTGGCCCTGGCAGGGGAGAATGGGCGCCCCCACGAGACGCCGCCGGATTTTCCGACGGTAGGAAAACCGGCCTGAATTCAACAAAGGCGGCGTAACAGTGGAAGATGCGGCCATGATGAGGACCAAAATGTTTACCATAAGAAAACCAAGAAGGCCGCAGAACTTTATCTTTCCTGTCAAGCACGGTATAATGTTATATAATTAAGAGCAATGGCGCCGGATCTGTTGACCCGGGCGGCCAGGGAAAAGATGGCGACCCGGGAAAGCTTAAACAAGGAAAGTATTTTTGCGATGGGAGGAAACTGAGGCGTGAGTTTTAACCCCCGTGTCCTTTCCGGGCTAAACCAGGATGAACTCGCCGAAGAGTTTAAAAAGATTAACGTCAGTCCCGAAGGCATAGAGATCATGAAAGAAAAAGGCGAATTTCTTTTGGTAAAAGTTGACGGTTTGTCGCCCCAGGCCGCCAATATACTTAAACAGGAGATGCTAGCCAAGGGGGGGGAGGTGGCGGTAGGCTGGGAGCATGCCCGTTTACAGGGTGAACCGGGACCGGCGATCATCATGGGCACGAGAGCCCAATACCGGCGTTTGTTGGCCATTCTTCCCCGGCAACCGTTCAGTCTACCGGATTTGGCCCAGGAACTGGCAGCCGTGCTCGAGGCCTATAACCGGCCGCCGGCTTCACTGACCGTCAAGGGGCGGGAATTTCTCTGGGGCCGGCGAACTTATATTATGGGGATTATCAACCTTACCCCGGACTCCTTTTCCCAGGACGGTCTCCACAAGGAGGCCGACCCGGTCGACGCCGCCCTCCGGCAGGCGGAAAGATTTATGGAGGAAGGCGCCGATATCCTGGATATCGGGGGCGAATCGACCCGGCCGGGAACAGCCGGCAATTATTTTTCAACGGGCCCGGCGCCGTCCGGCGGCGAGGCGGTCTCCGCCGAAGAAGAGATAAAACGGATCTGTCCGGTGATCAAAAGATTGGCCAAGCTTTCCCCCCTGCCGCTTTCCGTGGATACATACAAGGCGGCGGTGGCGCGGGCGGCTTTGGAGGCCGGGGCCGATATGATAAATGATATTTGGGGACTGCAGCGGGATCCGGAAATGGCGGCGGTTGTTGCCCGCTTTCAGGCCCCGGTGATTGTCGTCCATAATAAAAGAGGGGCGGTTTACGGGGATTTGATGGGGGAAATCACGGAGTTTCTGCGGCAGAGCATCAGGCTGGCGGAAGCAGCCGGTTTGCCACGGGAGAAAATAATCGTTGATCCGGGGATTGGTTTTGGCAAGACCTACGAAAATAACCTTGAGATTCTGGCCCGTTTCGAAGAATTAAGAGCATTGGGCCGTCCGGTTTTGTTGGGCACGTCCCGTAAATCAGTAATCGGTCTCACCCTTGATTTGCCGGTGACGGACCGGCTGGAGGGAACAGCGGCTACTGTGGCGGTGGGAATAACCAAGGGCGCGGATATCATCCGGGTGCACAATGTTAAAGAAATGGCCAGGGTGGCCAGGATGACCGATGCGATTATTCGCCGCCGGGGGTAGGAGATTATTATGTATACCGTAGGGATCGGTCTAGGTTCCAACTTGGGTTCGCGGGAAGAGAATCTGAAAAAGGCCGGGGAACGTTTGTCCAAACTGGTGACCGGCGCCCGATATTCTTCCCTCTACGAGAGCGAACCGGTTGGTTATCCCGACCAGCCCTGGTTTTTAAATCAGGTATGTGTGGGCCGGACCGCCCTTCCCCCCTTGCGCCTGCTTTTTGCTTTAAAAGAAATCGAGGAGGAGATGGGGCGGGTTCCCGGACCGCGCTTCGGACCGCGCTTGATCGATCTCGATCTTTTATTCTATAGCGACTGGGTGCTCAAATCCCATTGGCTCACCGTTCCCCATCCGCGGCTGGCGGAACGCTCGTTTGTCGTGCTTCCGCTGGTGGAAATCATGCCGGATGGCGTTCACCCGGAAACCGGCGTTTCCTGGCAAAAAATTTACGCGACCAAAAAGGATACTTTCTCCGCCTGCCTCCGGCGGAACAAATAATAAAAAAGGAGAAAAATCAGGCCGGTGTCTGCCTGCCGCGCACGGCTAGAACGCCGGGTCCCGGCAGTGAGCCGCAGACACCTGCCGGATTTTAAGGGCCTTGGGCCAAATTGTAATCCAGAGGGGAGAAGAGAATGGTGATTGATCTACGAAGCGATACGGTTACCCGGCCGACGGAAAACATGAGAAAAGCCATGGCCACCGCCGAGGTGGGTGATGATGTTTATGGCGAGGACCCCACTGTCCGCCGGCTGGAAGAGACGGGTGCGGCCATGGTTGGCAAGGAGGCCGCCCTTTTTGTGCCCAGCGGGACCATGGGCAACCAGATTGCTGTTTTAGCCCATGTTTCCCGCGGCGACGAAGTTCTCGTCGAGGCGGATTCCCACATTTTTTACTATGAAGCAGGCGGACTGGCCTTTCTTTCCGGCGTCCAGACGCGTGTTATTCCGGGGAAAAACGGGTTTATGGAACCGGAACTCCTCAGACAAGCCGTGCGGGAAAAGGATATCCATCAACCGCGCACCGGCCTCCTTTGCCTGGAAAATACCCATAACCGGGCGGGAGGGACGGTTCTTACGCCGGAAGAAACGGAACTCATGGCCGCCGTAGCCAGGGAAAACGGGATACCGGTACATTTGGACGGCGCCAGAATTTTTAACGCCGCCTGCCGGCTGGGGGTGAAACCCGGAGAACTGACCCGTCCGGTTGATTCGGTGATGTTTTGCCTTTCCAAAGGACTGGGTGCGCCGGTTGGCTCCCTTTTGGCCGGAAGCAGTGAGTTTATTAAAAAAGCCAGAAAATACCGGAAACTGCTGGGCGGCGGGATGCGGCAGGCGGGTGTCCTGGCCGCCGCCGGACTTGTGGCCTTGGAAGAGATGGTCGACCGCCTAGTGGAAGACCATGAACATGCCCGGTTTCTAGCGGAAGGACTGGCGGAAATACCAGGACTGTCCCTTGATCCCGCCACCGTGCAAACGAATATAATCCTTTTTTCTGTGGAAGGGCTCAAGATGACGGCCGGAGAGTTTTTAGCCGTGATGAAGGAAGAGGGAGTGCTCGGTGTTCCCTTTGGGAAATACACCGTCCGCTTCGTTACCCATAAGGATGTTTCTCTTCCCCAGATTAAAACGGCGTTACAAACCATCAAAAAAATAGCCGTCGGGGTGAAGAGATAAAAGTGAAAAATGCAACGTAACAGCGGATAAAAATGTTACAAAATATTTATATTTTACCCGGTACGGTCGAAAGACCGACAGAAAAAGGGTTTTTCCGCAAGCCCTTATGGTTGGTGGCCAGATCGGCATTGACCAATACCAAACAAAAAGCTATAATTGAATTGACCTGCTTTTTTGGGTAAACGTTCATCTTTCCTTGAAAAAGGGGGGTGGACGGGAACCTGTTTTTTTCAACACAAGTTTGTGAAATATAGAACAAATTATTGATAAAGGAGGTTCATCATTGAAGTCCCTCGAAGACCTGGCCAAAATTAGAGAAGAAACCAGAAAAATGACGGAAATTCGCGAAGGTGAAGACGCCGGCAAGATTAAGATCGTTGTTGGCATGGGCACCTGTGGTATTGCGGCCGGCGCCCGTGAAACAATGGGCGCGATTCTGCAAGAACTGGAAAAAAGGAACCTTGGTAACGTCTTGGTGACCCAGACCGGTTGTTTAGGCCTTTGTGAACAAGAACCCATTGTGGAAGTGAAAATGCCCGGCGGGCCGGAGGTTACTTACGGCAAGGTTTCCGCCGACAAAGCCCGGCAGATTATTGCCCGGCATGTGGTCAATGGCAATATTGTCGGCGAGTGGGTTATCAACCGTTAATCTAAATGGAGGTGGTGACTTTAATGGCGGTAAAGTCTTCGGCAGCGGAAACAGCCACGATGAACGTGGGTCAAGTAATCAGGGAGTATAAAGCCGACCCGGGGGCGCTCTTGGAGATCCTCCGTGACATTCAAGAAGTCCATGGTTATTTGTCAAAAGATATCATAGAAGAAGTTGCCGACGGGTTGAATATCCCAGCCAGCCGTGTGTACGGGGTGGCTACTTTTTATACTCTGCTGGCCACGGAACCCAAAGGCAAGTATATTATCAGAGTTTGCGAAAGCCCGCCCTGCCATATCCGTGGTGCGGTCAATGTTCTGGAAACACTTCAGGAACTTTTGGGCATCAACCCCGGTGAGACCACGAAAGATAAAAAATTTACCCTGGAGCTTACCAGTTGTCTCGGCGTGTGCGGGGTGGCGCCCGCCATGGTGATCGACGACCGTGTTTACGGCAATCTCACCCCGGAGCGGGTGAAAGAGATTTTAGAGGAATATTCCTGATTTTAAGAAGCAGAGGAGACGGCGGTTTATATAAATTGTGATCGCGAACCGATTATATCTAAGGAGGGGTTTCCATGAGTTATTTTCGCGCCCACGTCCTGGTTTGTGTAGGAACTCCCTGTATGTTAAAGGGCGCCGGTGCGGTAAAGGACGCTCTGGGCCGGGAAATCGACCGGGCCGGTTTGGGAGATGAGATACGCGTGGTGGAAACCGGATGTCTCGGCCCTTGCGACGAAGGTCCGGTTATAATAGTTTACCCGGAAGGGGTAATGTACAGTAAACTAAAACCGGAAGACATATCCCGGATAGTCCAGGAACATCTGTTAAAAGGCCGGGTCGTCGAGGATTTGGTTTACCGGGAAAAGGCGGGGGAGGCCAGGCCCGTTGTTTCTTTGGAGGAAAAAGGATACCTGGACCGGCAACAGCGGATTGTCCTTCGTAATTGTGGACGCATTGATCCCGATTCCATTGAAGAATATATTGCCAATGACGGCTATGAAGCCTTGGGAAAAGTTTTGACCTCCCTTACCCCGGAGCAGGTAGTGGCGATGGTCAAAGATTCCGGCCTCCGCGGCCGGGGAGGGGCCGGTTTCCCCACCGGGCTCAAGTGGTCGTTTACGGCCGGTGTGGAGGCGGACCATAAGTATATTATATGTAATGCGGACGAAGGAGAACCGGGGACCTTTAAAGACCGCTTGATTTTGGAAGGCGATCCCCACTCAATAATTGAAGCCATGGCCATCGCCGGCTATGCGGTCGGCGCCAGTCAAGGCATCGTCTATATTCGCGGGGAGTATACCCTCTCCATCGAGCGTTTGCGGAAGGCCGTCGCCCGGGCTAAAGAACTCGGGCTCCTGGGAGAGGGGATCTTCGGCACGGATTTCAATTTTGACATTACGATCCGGACCGGCGCCGGCGCCTATGTTTGCGGCGAAGAGACCGCGCTGATCGAATCTTTGGAAGGGAAAAGGGGAGAACCGCGGATTAAACCCCCTTATCCCGGGGTGGCCGGTTTGTGGGGGAAACCGACGGTCGTTAATAATGTGGAGACCCTGGCCAATATTCCTCCCATTATCCTGAAGGGAGCGGAATGGTTCCGCAGTATCGGAACGGAAACGACCCCGGGCACCAAGGTCTTCACCATGCTGGGGGATATTAATAATCAAGGTTTGATTGAAGTGCCCATGGGGATAACCCTTCGTAAAGTTATTTACGGCGTGGGAGGAGGAATTCCGGGCGGGAAGGGGTTCAAGTTGGCCCAAACCGGCGGAACTTCCGGGGGATGCCTGCCGAAAGAATTCCTTGACTTGCCCATGGATTACGACACACTGGCCGAAGCCGGATCTGCGCTGGGTTCCGGGGCCTTGTTAATCATTGATGATTCCCATTGTATCGTTGATATCCTTTGTTGTTTCATGAAGTTTTTCCGGCATGAATCTTGCGGACAGTGCACGCCCTGCCGTGAGGGAACGGCGCGTCTTTATGATCTGTTGCACGCCCTTACGTTAGGTGAAGCCGGGAGAAATGAGATCCGGCTTATCCGGGAACTTTGCCAAGCCATGCAGCTTTCGTCCTTATGCGGTTTGGGCCAATCCGCTCCGAATTCGGTTGTTACCGCCCTGCAGTATTTTGAAGATGAAATTTACCGGCATGCCGCCGGGGAATGCCCGGCCGGGGTTTGCCGGGGCCTTTCCCCGAAACTTCGGGCGAAAGTTATTTAAGATAAAGTAATTAATATAAAGAAAGGGATGTGACAGCATGGAACAGGTTAAAGTGACGATTGACGGCCGGGAAATACAGGTACCGAAAGACAGTACCATTCTCGCGGCGGCCCGGGCCGCCGGGATTGAAATACCGACCCTGTGTTACAATGAAGACCTGGGCACCAAAGGGATGTGCCGGGTCTGTGTGGTGGAGGTCGAAGGAAGCCGGACCCTGCAGGCCGCCTGTTCCCAGCCGGTCAGGGAAGGAATGGTCATCCGGACCAATTCGCCCCGGGTGCGGCAGGCCCGCCGGATCAACGTGGAACTTTTACTCTCCAATCACCCCCAGGATTGCTTGAACTGCGTGCGGAACCAACGGTGTGAGCTGCAGACCCTTGCCGACCAGTTGGGGGTGCGGGAACAAAGGTTCCCGAATCAGATCAAAACGGAGAAAAAAGATGTTTCTACGCCGGCGCTGGTGCGCGACCCGGCCAAATGCATTCTTTGCCGGCGGTGCGTGGAGGTTTGTCACCAGATCCAGGGAGTAGGGGCGTTGTACCCGGTAGAGAGGGGATTTGCCACCACCATTGCCCCGGCCGGGGGAGTGGATCTGGCGGATGTGGCCTGTGTGCAATGCGGCCAGTGCTCGCTGGTTTGTCCGGTAGGAGCCATTTACGAACAGGACCATACCGAACGGGTCTGGGCGGCTTTGGCCGATCCCAAGAAACACGTGGTGGTACAGACGGCGCCCGCCATCCGCGTTTCCATCGGCGAGGAGATGGGCCTGGAACCGGGTGAAGTGACTACCGGGCAACTGGTGGCCGCCCTGCGCCGGCTGGGTTTTGACCGGGTCTTTGATACTGATTTCAGTGCCGACCTAACCATTATTGAGGAAGGTCACGAACTGCTGAAACGGTTGAAGAACGGGGAAACCCTGCCCATGATCACCTCTTGCAGTCCCGGCTGGATTAAGTATATTGAACATTTCTATCCCGAACTGCTTGCTCATCTTTCCACGTGTAAATCGCCGCAGCAGATGTTCGGCGCTTTAGCCAAAACCTATTACGCGGAAAAAACCGGGATTAACCCGGCCGATATTTATGTGGTCTCCATCATGCCGTGCACGGCGAAGAAATTTGAATGCAGCAGGCCGGAAATGACGGATTCGGGATACCCGGATGTTGATGCGGTTTTAACCACGAGGGAACTGGGACGGATGCTCCGGGAGGCCGGTATCCGCTTCAGCGACTTGCCCGAGGAAGAATATGACGACCCCCTTGGCATTTCCACCGGCGCCGGAGTGATCTTCGGCGCCACCGGCGGGGTGATGGAAGCGGCTTTACGTACCGTCTATGAAGTTGTCACCGGGGAAACCCTGGAGTCGGTGGATTTTGTTGATGTCCGCGGGTTGGAGGGCATAAAAGAGGCGGAAGTCGATTTGAAAGGGACAAAGGTTAAAGTGGCGGTCGCCCACGGGCTGGGGAACGCCCGGAAATTGCTGGACCTGATTAAGGAAGGGAAAGCGGATTACCACTTCATTGAGATTATGTGCTGCCCGGGCGGGTGCATCGGCGGCGGCGGTCAGCCCATCCCCACGACCAACGAGATCCGGCAGAAGAGGATTGAAGCGATTTACCGGGCGGATGCCGGGATGCCGTTGCGTAAATCCCACGAAAACCCGGCGGTTAAGACCCTTTACGAAGAATTCCTCGGTGAGCCGCTGGGAGAAAAATCCTATCGCCTCTTACACACGCATTACACCGAACGCGGGAAATACCCGGAGAAGGCGGCAGCCGCTCAATAAGAGGCTCAATACGAGCGAAACGGGAAGGCAAAAGATGTCCGTTGTGTAAACGGCGTTCAGAATGCCGGAACGGGTGGAAAAAGAAGAAAGCCCCGCGGGTGCCGGGGCTTTTTTCTTTCCTTTTTGCACCTCTTCTTTAAGCGGGGAAAGAACAGAGGGGAATATATTTAAATTTAAAAAAGAACAGAAAAAAGACCACCATTTTTGGGTGGTCAAGGATAAATCTTTTTTTCCTCTCTGACTGCCGGCGTGGTCAAGAGAGGTGAGCATCCACCTAGTCTCAGGCGCCTGGCGTCACGGCAATGCTCGGCCTTGAAATATATTTCAAGACAATTAATATTGTAACACATTTAATGTTATATTGCAAGCTATTTTTAAAAAAAATTTTTTTGAATTATTTATCCGGGGGCGAAAATTCGCCCGGAGAGCGTTGGTCAAATTATCTTGGGCAACGCCGGCGGTGCAACGTAAATCAACAAATGTGGTTAACTGGAAGTGGCGCGAAGAGAAACAAAGCACCAGGGGAAAGCAAAGATGATATGATATAATGATAATGATAATGCTGGAACCGGGTATTCAGTCGATCCTTGACAACGATCATTGACAACGGAGGAAAGCAGATTGAAACAACCAGGGTTAAAAGGAAAAATCAAGGCACGTTTCGGTTTTCGTTCGCAACCGTTATGGAAAGAGATTATTGCCATTACCGCTCCGGCCTTTGTGGAACTGGTCATGTCAACCTTGTTTGAGATGGTGGATATGATGATGGTGGGGGGCTTGGGTCCTGCGGCGATTGCCGCCGTCGGACTAACCCGTCAGCCCTTTATGTTGCTCCTGGCGATTTTTGCCGCGGTCAATATCGGGACCACCACCTTGGTCGCCTGGAATGTGGGAGCCGGAAACTTAAAGGAAGCCCGTTCCGTTACCCGCCAAAGTATCGTGGTCAACCTGTTGTTAGGGCTCTTACTGAGCGGGGTGGGGGTGGGCTGCGCCCGTCCGGTGGTCCGGTTTATGGGCGCCGATCCGGATACGATGGGGATGGCCGTGGCCTACTTCCAGATTGTGGCGGGCGGGTTATTATTTCAGGCGATGGCGATGGGAATCAGCGCGGCGCTCCGGGGGGCGGGAGAAACCAGAATTCCGATGCTCTATAATGTCGGGAGCAACCTCCTGAATGTTTTCGGCAATTACGTTTTAATCTACGGAAAATTTGGCTTTCCTCGGTTAGAGGTGGCCGGCGCCGCGCTCTCGACAACCTGCGCCCGTTTTTTGGCCTGTCTGGCAGGATTAGCTATCCTTTACTGTTCGCGGCATACAAAAATTTCCTTGCGGTTGAAAGATGATTACCGGCTTTATCCGCAAACGGTCAGGAAAGTATTCTCCATCGGCATGCCGGCCGCTTTAGAACAGTTTGTCTTACAGAGCGGTATTATGATGTTCGCCCGTAACGTTGCCGGACTGGGGACTTTAAGTTTTGCCGCCCATCAGATCGGAATCAATATCAGCGGCTTATCATTCGCCCCCAGCATGGCCTTTTCGATCGCTGCCACGACCCTGGTCGGGCAGAGCCTTGGCGCCAATGAAGTGACAAAAGCGGAGAAGTACGCGCATACGGTTCATAAAATGGCCGTGACCGTCGCCGGTTTTGCCGGGCTGATCTTTATTCTGTTTTCGCATTTTTTCGCCCGGTTGTATACCTCAGATTTGACGGTTGCCGCCATGGCCGGCACCATTCTAAAAATCTTTGCCCTTTCCTTACCGGGTCAGTCCACCCAGCTTACCCTGGCGGGCGCCTTACGGGGAGCCGGTGATACGGTCTACCCTTTGATCGCTTGCGCCTCGGGGATCTGGACCTTCCGGGTTTTTGGGTCTTATCTTTTTGTTCATGTCTTCCGCTGGGGGCTGGTTGGGGCGTGGGTCGCCTTTGTCCTGGATCAATATACCCGTTCGACGGTGATTTTCTTACGGTTCCGTTCCGGGGAATGGAAATATGCGCGGGTACGGGTGGGAAAAGGAAACGGGCTTAGTTCCTAGGCGGGAGTGGCCGCTCTTGTGCGGGATTAACTTACACCAAAGAGCAGGAAAAACCGATTCCCCCTTCAAGTCTTTAAGGGGTGGCTGTTACTTTTTCCAATTAGAGGGGAGCCGCCGGGTCACGCCCGCCCGGTTTGTCCCTCTTGACGGAGGGAAAATCTTGTGGTAGAATAGAAAGAAACAACGGGGGAGTAGCTCAGCTGGTTAGAGTGCTACGTTGACATCGTAGAGGTCAGCGGTTCGACTCCGCTCTCCCCCACCATTTATTTATCATCTGGAGAAAAAACAGGTTTAAAACCTGTTTTTTTATACATATCATCGCGCAGGAGAGAGCATTTTTGGTACAAGAAGGGGGCTTGTAAAGCCGGAACGCTTATGATATAATGTTAACACAATAGTAAAGGTGGTTCGACCAAGTACGCATAGTACGAAAGAAGGGGAGGGACATCATGAGCCTTTCCGCCGAATTTTTTTGGAATCTTTTTAAGATTACCGGGTCGATTTCAGCCTATTTAGTCTACAAGGAACTTATAGAGAAAATAAATTAATTTCATAAAAAGCAAAGGCAAGGAAGGAGAGAGTATACCGGGTTAAGCGGTACAGAGAGGAATGGCCAGGTGCGAGCATTCCCCGCCGGTCCGGTAGAAGTTCACTCTGGAGCCGCCGACTGAACTGGCAGTAGGTTGTGCCGGAACTCCGCCGTTACCGGAGACGAGCCGAAGACGCTTCGGTTTCGTGTTATTAAGGAGAGCCTTCAAAGGCTAAAAAGGGTGGTACCGCGGAAGAAACTTTCGTCCCTTACCGGATGAAAGTTTTTTTTATATCTGATTTTTCCGTCCTGGCCGGGCCAAAAGAGAGGGAAAGGCCCCGGACAGGCGGGGGACAGGGAGGTTGGGCTTATGCAGGAAGAATTGCAAAAGTTGGCGGAAGAAGGACGAAGAAAGATTGCGGAGGCTGCTTCGA
The DNA here is from genome assembly GCA_036678685.1 of Bacillota bacterium. Lineage (GTDB taxonomy): Bacteria > Bacillota > UBA4882 > UBA10575 > UBA10575 > JAZIHH01. Next base: position 130,679 of record JAZIHH010000001.1, on the reverse strand, counting down.
CGGCCGGTCTTGAACGGGTACGGATCGAATTGTTTGGGAAAAAAGGGGTTGTTACCGGGCTTTCCCGGGCCTTAAAAGAACTCTCCCCGGAGGAACGGCCGGTCTTTGGACGACTGGTCAATGAGTTGCGCCAGGAATTGACCGGGCTTTTAGAGGAAAAAGAACGGGCGTTGGTGACCAAGGAAAAAAACGCCCGCCTGGAGCAGGAAACGATCGATGTGGAACTGCCGGGGAGAAGACGCCGGCGGGGTCGCCCCCACCCTCTCCTTAGTCTCATTCAAGAAATAACCGATATTTTCATTGGCATGGGTTTTGACGTGGCGGAAGGACCGGAGGTGGAATGGGATTATTATAACTTTGAGGCTTTAAATATACCCCCGGAACATCCGGCCCGGGAAATGCATGACACCCTTTATATCACCGGGGAGATGCTCTTACGGACCCATACTTCCCCGGTCCAAATCCGGACTATGGAAAAACTCCGCCCCAATCCGGTGCGGATTATTGCCCCCGGCCGCGTCTACCGCCGGGATGCGCTTGATGCCACCCATTCACCCATGTTTTATCAGATTGAAGGCCTGCTGGTGGACGAAGGGATCACCTTTGGTGATTTAAAAGGAGTGTTGACGATTTTTGCCCGGAAAATATTCGGCGAGGACCGGGAGGTTCGTTTCCGTCCCAGTTTCTTTCCGTTTACCGAGCCCAGTGCGGAGGTGGATGTTTCCTGCAGTTGCCGGGGAGAGGGATGCCGGATCTGCAAAAACACCGGCTGGCTCGAGATCCTTGGTTCGGGATCGGTCCATCCCCGGGTCTTGGCCATGGCCGGTTATGATCCGGAAAAATACTCCGGCTTTGCTTTTGGGATGGGTGTGGAACGGATCGCTATTTTACGCCATGGCATAACGGACATACGTAATTTTTACGAAAATGATCTCCGTTTTCTGGAGCAATTCCGGTAAACGGGAACCGCCCCGCGGTTAAGTCGTTAAGAAATTTCTGGTGGATTAGGCAGGAGGTCGGAGAAGATGCGCGTTCCTTATAATTGGTTACGGGAATATGTTCCGGTGGAATTAGAACCGGAGGAACTGGCGGAGAAATTGACCATGGCCGGGATTGCCGTCGAGGAACTGGTTGATCCCGGCGCCCCTTACCGGAGCCTTCGTGTGGGCGAGGTGACGGAGTTAAAACCCCACCCGGAAACGGAGAAGTTGTTGGTCTGTCGCGTACGCTTGTCGGACGGGGAGATCACTGTTATTACGGCCGCACGAAATCTGCGGACGGGGGATAAAGTACCGGTGGCGTTGGCCGGTACCCGCCTGCCCGATGGGCGGTTGATTGAAGAGACCGTTTTTAAGGGCGTCCTTTCCCAGGGGATGCTCTGTTCCGAAGAGGAGTTGGGTTTAAGCCGCCAGGCCGGCGGGATTATGGTGTTACCCGCCCAAACCCGCCTGGAAGATGATTTTATCGAGATCCTGGAGCTTAATGCGCCGGTCTTGGTCCTGGAGTTGACACCCAACCGGGCGGATTGCTACGGGATGCTCGGCGTGGCCCGGGAGGTCGCCGCCCTGACCGGTTGTCCGTTAAACCCGCCCGCCCTTGAGGTTCGCGAAGAAAGCAAAGAAAAAATGGAGGATTTTATCAGCGTGGAACTCCAGGATCCGGATCTTTGTCCGCGTTACATGGGCAGGGTTTTCTTTGATCTAGAGGTTGGCGAATCCCCGCTTTGGTTAAAAACCCGGTTGCTGGCTGCGGGGATGCGGCCGGTCAACAATGTGGTGGATCTCACCAATTATGTGATGTGGGAATTGAACCAGCCCCTGCACGCCTTTGATTTGGACCGGCTGGCAGGGCCGAAAATTATCGTCCGCCGGGCCCGGCCCGGTGAAACCCTTGTCACCCTGGATGATGTGGAAAGAAAACTGGAACCGGACCAGCTGGTGATTGCCGATGCCGAAAAAGCCCAAGGGATTGCCGGGGTAATGGGGGGAGGGTCCAGTGAAGTGACGGCCAATACCCGGAGGGTTTTTCTGGAAGCCGCCTATTTTTCCCCGGTCAGTATCCGGCGGACAGCCCAGGCCCAGGCCATCAGGTCGGAAGCGGCCCTGCGTTTCGGAAAAGGGATCGACCCGGAGGGAGTAAAAGCCGGCCTCAACCGCGCGGCTTTTCTCCTGAACAAGCTGGGGATCGGAAAGGTCTGCCAAGGGATGATCGACTATTACCCCGTGCCGGTTCCGGCGAAAAAAATCAGTCTCCGTCCGGATAAAATCAATTCTCTGCTCGGTACCGCCCTTGACCCCGGTTATATAAAAGAAATCCTCCGGCGTCTTCAGTTCGGAATTGAAGAAGCGCCGGAAAACCGGGTAACCGTAACCGTTCCTTCCTACCGCCGGGACATTGAATACGAAGCGGATCTGGCCGAGGAAGTGGCCAGAATTCACGGGTATGACAAGATACCCACCACCTATCCGGCGGCGAAGCGGCCCGGCGCTTTAACTCCGCGGCAACAATTTGAGAAAAAATTACGGATTTTAATGCAGGGTTATGGCTTATCCGAAGTGGTGACCTATAGTTTTCACGGGGAGAAAGTCTTTGACCGCCTGAATTTATCAGGCGCGCATCCCTTACGGAATACTGTCCGGTTAAAGGTTCCGCTAAGCGAAGAATATTCTATGATGCGTACCACTTTGCTCGGCGGGATCTTGGATGTTTTAAGCTACAATGCCAAACGGAGACAGGACGATCTGAGCATTTATGAGCTGGCAAGGGTTTATTTACCGTCCGGTGAAGAAAAACAACTCCCCGGGGAAAATCTTCATTTGGCCGGTGGATTAATGGGCCGGGCCGCGGAAAGAGGCTGGAACCAGCCGGACGCCCCCGTGGATTTTTACGATGGCAAGGGTTTGGTGGAATCGCTCTTGACCGATTTGCGGATTCCGGGGGCGGTTTGGCGGCGGGATGAACATCCTGCCCTGCACCCGGGACGGACGGCCTGTTTGGAACTGAACGGCAGGAAAGCCGGGGTGGTCGGTGAAGTTCATCCGGATGTCAAAGAACGGTATGACCTCGCTTCCCCGGTTGTCCTCTTTGAACTGGATGTGGAAGCCCTCTGGACGGCGGCGGAGAAGGAAACCATAAATGTTAAACCTTTGCCCAAATACCCGCCGGTTTTGCGGGATCTGGCGGTGGTGGCGCCGGAACAAGTACGGGTGGAAGAAATCGTCTGCCTTTTGGTTGAGACCGGCGGCGAAGTGCTGGAAAAAGTGGATCTCTTTGATGTCTACAGCGGTGGACAAATACCGCCCGGCCACCGCAGCCTCGCTTTTTCCCTCGTCTTCCGGATGATGGATCGTACCTTGCAGGACGAGGAGGTCAATGAGAAACTGGAAGAAATGATTGCGAAACTGGCGACCGAATTTAAGGCCGTTGTCCGCCGCTGAAAACCCGCCCTTGTTCTAAGCCCCCCTCCTTTTTCATAAGGTTTACCAGATTATTGAAGGAGGGGGTTTTTATTTTTTCTTTTTCTCCCGGCAAAAAGGAGCGGTTGGCCCTTTGTCTGTTGGGGCTCTTACAGATCTGGGCTTTATGGGCCCGCTCCTGTCTGAACCCGCTTTTATTTTTATCCCATTTTCCCTGGGATTACGGTTTACGGTTTCTTTTTTTTCTTCTGGTCTACGGCGGCAGGTATTATTTCTTCCCCGCCTGCCGGAACCCAAAAGTTTTGGTTGCCGGTTTTGGCACGGTCTTTGCCGGACGGGCGGTTCTTTTTTGGGCGCGGCCAACGGTCGACCAGTGGCACCTGGCCGGCCTGTTTATGATTGATTTTCTGGTTGCCGCAGTTTTTTCCGGGATTATCCTTGAATTCGCCGTCCGGATCCTTTACGAACTTCTTTTTAAGCCGCACCCGTTCGGTTATGATCTCTCTTCGCCCGGGCAAAGATTTTACGCGGCGGAAAGAGGATTGGCTGCCCATCTCAAGCTGACCGTTTATTTTATCTTCCTCATCTTGCTGGGACTTTTTGCATTAAATGTCTATTACATTTTTGATTGGTCTTTTTACTGTCGGAGTGCGGCCCTCTTGATTCTGATCTTTTTTTTCCTGCCTCTCCTGCGCTTCCAGGCCCGGCTCCGGAAAGCGGCGGAGACCGGATGCCGTGAAGTGACGGGGAAGCTGGATACCCTTTATACTCTTGCCTTTTCGCCGACCGGGGATATCGCCCAAGAAATAGTAGTGTTAACGCATTACCGCCGTTTTTTGCTCGCTTCCTCCCTTCTTCCCTGGCGATGGGAGCACCTGCTGATTTTCGCCGGCAGTCTGCTGCTTCTTCTTTTGCCCACCGCCTTCTGGGGTTTGCCCGTACCCGGTTAAAAAAAGTTGACCGACAAGGATTTTGCTGTTTTGTGTAGAAATTAACCATCAATGATTTACAGGCGCGCTTACACGGAGCTTTTTGGCAACCAAGAGCGGGGAGGAGAAAACAATGGATGTCATGGAAGCAATTAAGGAACGGAGAAGCGTTCGCCGCTACCAGGCACGTCCTGTTCCCGAGGAAATTTTGGCGGAAATACTGGAGGCCGTCCGTCTGGCTCCGTCCGCCAACAACCGGCAAGATTGGCACTTTGTCGTCGTCAGAGATGCGGAACAACGGCGCAGACTGGCCGAAGCAGCCGGACAGCCCTTCGTCGGCACGGCGCCGGTTGTTATTGCCGGGATCTCCCTCAACCCCGGTCGGATCATGAGCTGTGAAGTGCCCGCCTACGCCGTGGATTTGGCCATTGCCATGAGCAATATTACCCTGGTGGCGACGGCGCGGGGTCTCGGCACCTGCTGGATTGGGGCGTTCAGCCAGAAAAGGGTCCAAGAGATTCTGGGTGTTCCGGAAAAATATAAAATTGTTCAACTCATGACCCTCGGTTATCCGGCTGACGAGGCCAGACCCAAGACCCGCAAAAGGCTCGAGGAAATATACTCCCTTGATCGTTTTGAAGGATCTTAACGAAGGAGGTTAATCATCGTTTGCCCCGGGGAGGCGTTCCTTGCTTCCCGTCATCCTTTCCCGTGCCCGTAGCGGAGGACTGCCCCACGCGAGTTTTTCCCAGGAACGTTGCGGCTTTTTCAATGCTCCACCCAACCTTGCACATATAAGTATGACGTTTATGGCTTGATAAGTTATAATTTTTTTGCAGGAAAGTAACAACCACCGGCGAATAATGAAAGGAGATTTTATTTTCTTGCCAATATTACCCGGAATTATTAAAAAAAGGGGGTGGAAAGCAAACATTAATTAAACATTAATTTTCCACTATTACACGCTTTTATAAGCTAGGCTATTATAAGTTACCGGGGTTAAATCAATTAATATGCAAGGAGGTTAATGCCTTGAAAAAGAAGGGGTTACTTATTGCCTGTATTGTGTTGGCCGTTCTTATCATAGCGGCCGCGGTCTTTTTCGCCTTTTTCCGCCCCGCGGCAGAGCGGGAAACAAAAGCCCGGGTGATCCTGATGCCGATTATCAAGGATACCGAAGCCCAGTTGATCGCGATTCAACGCGGTGATATTCATATTTATCCCGGTCTGGTCAGGGCGGCGGATATTAATGCCTTGAAGGATCAAGAAAATATTGAGATCACGATGGATTTGGGCTTCCACTTTTTTTATGTGGGCATAAACATGCGGCGTGACCCGCTAAACGCCAAAGTTTTACGGCAGGCCATTGCCCATATGGTGAACAGGGAGGAGATTATCAATTCCTTGTTTGAGGGTTACATGCTCCCCCTGGCCCATTTTGTTCCCCCGTCTTCTCCTTACCATGACGACACGGCGCCGGTTTTTGCCTACGATCCGGAACGGGCCCAAGCCATACTGGACGAGGCCGGTTATGTCTTGGACGAGGCGACGGGTATCCGGATTAACCCCGCGACCGGTAAACCGTTGCGGGAGATGATCTTTATGACGCCCACCTATGAAGTGGCGCCCACCTCCGCCGAGTTGGGCAAGATTATTGCGGAAGCGGCGCAAAGCATCGGCATTCCGATCAAAAACGAACCTTTGGATTTCCCGGTCATGCTGGACAGGCTCGATATGCATGATTTCGACCTGTATGCCCTCGCCTGGAGTCTGGGACGGATCCCCACTTTCCTGTATGACTTCTTCCATTCCTCCCAGGATGTAGAGGGCGGCTACAATTACCCCGGGATCCGTAATCCGGAACTGGATGAACTGCTGGAAGGAATTTATTACGCTCCGGACGAAGAGACGGCGCGGGAATATGCTTCCAAGGCCCAACAGATCCTGGCCGAGGAATTGCCGTATATCCCCTTGTACTCCCGTCCGTACATGGACGCTTTCCGTACCGACAAAGTAACGGGCTATGTGCCGATGCTCGGCTACGGAGCCGCCCAGTACAGGAATAACTGGACGAAAATCGGGATCCGGCCTCTTGAGGGCGAGGAGATCCGCTGGCTGTTGCCGGAAGAGCCCCAGTCGTTGAATTTCCTCACCAACAACAGTGCTTATGCGGCGGAAGTCTTCTTCCGGGCGATGGAACCCCTGATCGAAGTCGATCCGGAGACGCTGGAGAATGTGCCCTGGCTGGCCACGGAGTGGAAGGTTGAGACCTGGGAACCGGAGCCGGGCCGCGAGGCTACGAAGCTCATCTTCAAGCTCCGGAAAGGGGTCAAGTGGCATGACGGGCACGAATTTACCGCGGAAGATGTGGCCTTCGCCATTAAATTCATCAAAGACAACAAGATACCCCTTTATTACAGTGACGTTCAGGATGTGGTCAGGACCAATGTACCGGATCCGTACACCCTGGAGGTTTACTTTGACAAGATCAGTTACTGGTACTTGATTAAGATTAGCGACCTGCCGCAGATTCCCAAGCACATCTACGAAAAGGTCGACGATTATCAGCAATTCCAGTGCTGGCTCGAACCCCACCCGGAAGTTGAGGGCCTGACCCAGTTGATCGGAACCGGACCTTATGTCTTCGATGAATATGTGCCCGGTGAATACGTGCGCCTGGTCCGGTTTGAAGATTACTGGTACGATAAGAAATAGGAAGGAAAATTACAGGAAGGGAAGTTGACGAACGCCGCTGCGCCGCTGCGCATTAAAGGGGCGCAGCGGCGCTTATTTGCGAGGTGAAAGGTTTGGGCTACGGAAGCTACATCCTGCGGAGAACCATTTATACGATTATCGTCCTCTTTATCATCCTCTCCTTGAATTTTGTAATCTTCCGGCTGATGCCGGGGGATCCGGTACGAAGCATTATGGACCCGAAGCTGACCCCGGAAGCCAAGTTGTTGTTGCGGGAACAGTTCGGCCTGGATGAGCCCCTGGAAAAACAGTATCTGTTGTATATGCGCAACCTGCTCCGTTTTGACTTCGGTTACTCTTTCTCCACCAGGCTGCCGGTGAAACAAGAAATAATGGACCGGCTCCCCAATTCTTTGCTCCTCTTAGGGCTGGCCCTCTTCATCACCATGGGGACGGGGATCATCACCGGCGTATTCGCCGCTTCGCGCCGTGGGTCTTTTCTGGAAGCCCTGGTCACCGGTTCGGGACTCTTTGCTTATGCGGTACCGGCCTTTTTTTTACAACTTCTGTTGTTGCTTGCCTTCGGATATTACCTTCCCATCTTTCCCATCCGGGGGACCATGAGTGTACCCCCCCCGCCGGGCGGTTTGGCGTTGCTCCTGGACCGGATTTATCACTTGATTTTACCTGTTACCAGCCTGGTAATTATTAATATCGGCTACTGGGCGCTTTACACCAGAAACGCCATGCTGGACGCCCTTTCCCAGGATTATATTGTCACGGCCAAGGCCAAAGGGTTAACCAAAAACCGGGTTCTTTACGGACATGCCTTCCGGAGCATCCTGCCGCCGATTGTCACCCTGTTTTTCCTCCAACTCCCGTCCGTGATCAGCGGCGCGGTGGTTACGGAAACCATTTTCTCCTGGTACGGGATTGGACGGTATCTGCTGGATGCCGTTTTGAAACAGGATTATCCGGCGGCCCAAGGTGCTTTTTACTTGATTGCCCTGGCCGTTTTGATTTGCAATTTTATGGCCGACCTTACCTACGGGTGGGTTGACCCACGGATCCGCGTGGGCGAGGGAGGTGACAGGGGATGAAAGAATTTTGGCAACGTTACCGGCGAAGCCCGCAGGGAATGACCGGCCTTTTTATCTTTTTGTTCTTTTTGTTAGTTGCGGTTTTTGCCCCGCTTCTCACCTCCTATGATCCTCAACATGACCGGTACCTGGCGGACCGGATGGCCCGGCCGGTCTGGATGCGGATTCTCCCCAAATACCGGGAGATGCCGACCACCGTCGACTTGATGACCACAAGGGAAGAGTGGGAAACCCCCGGCGGGCCGGGAATCAAGACGACTTTTCACAAAGAGGAAGAGAACAGTACTATCACTTTTCTCCTCGAGGAAAAGGGGCGGGGAGAGGAGAAGATCCTTTTGGAACAGGCGTTTTTGTATGAACAGAAGTCCCCGCGCACCTTTATTTTGACTATGCAGGTTAAGCCGGAACTGCCGGAAAATCTTACCGGCCGTCTTGCCTTAAGCATTATCAATCCGGAAGGAAAGGTTTTTGAGCTGTGGTCCGGGGAATATACAGGCAGCCGGAGCTGGCTCCCGGTCCGCATCGACTCCCGGGACCAAATGCTTAAACGCCGGTTGCAATTGAGTCCCTTTGCCGAGGTGGCCACCGAGATTTTCACCGGTAGCGGCGAGTACAGGCTGCAGCTGTCGGCGGCCTTTGCCGGTGACGGGTTGGGGCCGGGAAAAGGACGGATTGATGTTCAGAATTTGAACTTACGTATCCTCGGACGCCTGCATGGGGTGTTAGGCGCGGACCACCTGGGGTCCGATCTCTGGTCCCAACTGGTTTACGGCACCCGGATCTCCTTGATGATCGGTGTCTTAAGCGCTTTCATCGCCGTAGTAATCGGTACAGGCGTAGGGATTTTAAGCGGTTACCTTCGCGGGGTGGTGGACGAGTTTCTCATGCGGGTGGCCGATGTCATGCTTTCGATCCCAACCTTGCCTATTTTGATCATCCTGGCCGGGCTTTTGGGGAAGAGTGTCTGGAACATTGTGATTCTGGTCGCCGTCTTTACCTGGATGGGACCGGCCCGGATCGTGCGCTCGCAAACCCTTTCCTTAAAAGAACGGAGTTTTGTCGAAGTGGCGAGAGCTTCCGGGGCCAGCGACGTTTATATCATGTTACGGCATATCCTGCCCAATGTACTTCCCCTGGTTTTCGCTTCCATGGTGTTGTTGATTCCGGTGGCGATCATTTATGAAGCGACCTTAAGTTTCCTGGGTCTTGGCGATCCCATGACCGCCACGTGGGGAAGAATGCTCCATAACGCCAGGGGATTTGGCGCTTTTACCGAGTTGGCCTGGTGGTGGATTTTACCGCCGGGACTCTCGATCACCTTGCTTAGTTTGTCCTTTGTTTTAATCGGCAATACGGTGGATGATATTTTAAATCCCAAGCACAGGGAGAGAACGTGATATGGCCTTGTTGGAAGTAAAAAATCTGAAGATGTATTATAAAACATTAAGAGGAGAGGTTAGAGCCGTTGACGATGTCAGTTTCCGCCTGGAACCGGGCCGGGCTTTAGGGCTGGCCGGTGAATCCGGGTGCGGAAAATCCAGTATGGCTACTACCCTGCTTAGATTGTTGCCGGCCAACGGCCGGATCGCCGGCGGGTCCATCTTTTTTGACGGGGTGGATATCCTGGCCCTGAGCGAAGAAGAATTCCGGAAGAATATACGCTGGAAGAAGATATCCATTATATTCCAGGGCGCAATGAATGCCTTAAATCCAGTGCTGCGCATCGGCGATCAGATTGCCGAAGCCATTGTCAACACCGGGGAAACCACGAAAGAGGAGGCGGTGGCCCGGACGAAAGAACTCTTGGCGATGGTAGGGATTGATCCCGGCCGCTACCATGATTATCCCCATGAGTTCAGCGGCGGGATGAAACAGCGGGTGGTGATCGCCATGGCTTTAGCCTGTCATCCGACCCTGGTTATTGCCGACGAACCCACCACCGCCCTTGATGTTATGGTTCAGGCCCAGGTTCTATCCGCCGTGGAAAACCTGAGAAAGAAATTCGGCCTGGCCATGATCCTGATCAGTCACGACCTTTCGGTGATCGCCCAGACTTGTGACGAGATCGCTGTCATGTACGCCGGCAAACTGGTTGAATACGGGGAAGCGGTGGAGATTTATAAGGAACCCCGTCATCCCTATACCAGGGGTCTTTTAAAAGCTTTTCCGGATATTACGGCCGAACGTTCGCCGATCAAAACAATTCCCGGCTATGCTCCCAATCTGCTGGAACCGCCTGCCGGTTGCCGGTTTCATCCCCGGTGCCCGTTGGCGGTGGAAACCTGCCGCCGGTTGGAGCCGGTGCTAAAACCGGTGACGCCGGGGAGCAACCGGGTAGTGGCTTGTCACCGGACGGAGGAAGCCGGGGCCTTGGAATGGGAGGCGGTACAATGAAGGATAAGCAGGTAGTCATGGCCGTTGAAAATTTGGTCAAGCATTTTCCTTTACGCCAAACCCTGCTCGGGCGGTGGAAAGGGAAGCGGAAACCGATCCTGAAAGCAATAGACGGTATATCCCTGCAGATCAAAGCCGGTGAAATCCTGGGTTTGGTTGGAGAATCCGGGTCCGGGAAAACCACCACCGGCCGTGTGATGATCAAACTGCTGGAACCCACGGGCGGCCGGATCTTTTATCAGGGCGAGGATATTACCGCTCTTACCGAACAGGAGATGAAACCGTTCCGGCGCAAGATCCAGATTGTTTTTCAGGATCCCTATGACGCGATGAACCCGCGGATGAACATCTTTGATATCGTAGCCGAGCCGTTGCTTATTCAGGGGGTTGCCCCCGCGGAAAAGGAAAGAAAAGAATTGGTATATAAAGTATTGGAAGAAGTGGATCTAACACCGGTGGAGGAATATACCGGCCGTTACCCCCATGAATTATCGGGCGGGCAGCGGCAACGGGCGGCCATAGCCCGGGCTTTAATCTTGAACCCCGAGTTTATCGTGGCCGATGAACCCGTTTCCATGCTTGACGTTTCGATCCGCGGTGGAATCCTGAACCTGATGCTCAATTTAACCAGGGAACGCGGGGTCAGTTTTTTATACATCACCCACGATCTGGCCACCGCGCGGCATATTTGTGACCGCGTCGCCGTAATGTATTTGGGGAAAATTGTGGAGCAAGGCCCGGTTGATGAGGTCATTAAAAACCCCATGCATCCCTATACCCAGGCATTAATCCGGGCGGTCTTGGTTCCTAACCCGGAAAAACGCCGGCTCGATCCGGGCATGAAAGGGGAAATCACCAGCGCCGCGGAGATCCCTTCCGGCTGCCGTCTGCACCCGCGGTGTCCGCGGGCGGTGGAGATTTGCCGGGAAAAAGAACCGGAAGTGGTCAAAACCGGCGCCGGGCATGAGGTTTTGTGCCATTTTCCCGGCGCCTGAGGGATGGTGAACCGGCGGATGAAAGGCGGTTTTTGGGCCTCAAAGGAAATCTTCTTACTGGCCGGTTTGCTATCTTCGCTGGCCATGCTTTTTTCCACGGCCGGAAATTACCTGAAAGTCAGCAAGGCGTTGCACAGCTTTACCGTGCAGGTCAGCGAAGACTGCCGGATCGGCCGGGAGTTGGAGTTTACAGTCGCTTTCACCTCCGCGACCCCGCTGGAGATCCGGCTGCCTTATTTACGGGTGGTGGTTTTTGCCGACGGTCAATACCGGGGGGCCAAAAATTATGACTGGCTGATGGATCCGCCGGCCTTCAGTGCGGCCGGCGGTTTCACAGAGACGGTCCGGATTCCCCTTCCCGCCCGGGATCCGAACGGGCGTCCGGAGGTTGACCATTGGAGGGTGGAGTTGTTTGGTCATTTTGAAATTCCGGGATACGTAAAAGACTCATTTCTCAAGAGACATACTTTTTCCAAGGTGGAAGAGGGGCCATGAAGTTTTTTCCCTGGAAGAACCGGCAGAAGAGGAGCCTTCCGTCCCTTTTTTTGGCGGCCGCCGCCGGTGTCATCGCCGGAAACCTCTTTGTCATCTCGGTATTACCCGGGTATTTATGGGGCGGTTTTTTTCAAAATATAACCGGCTTGTTACCTGTTGCCGGCGGGCTGCTGTCCGGTTTGGTCACGGGAGTTTTTTCTTCTTCCACCCCCAAGGCTTTAAAAATCACCTTCTTTTCCCTTTTTCTCGCGGGGATCCTTTGTCTGCTGGTTATTCTTCTCCCCGCCTTCTGCGGCCTGGTCCGGGAGACCGGTTGGCTACAACTTCTGGCGGTGCAAAAAAGTGTTGTCTGTGTCTTATTAAGTATCCCCGGCAGTGTCGTCGGGTGTCTGGCCGGGAGATATCTTACCCGGTAAAAGCCGGTTTTTCCCCATGGAGCACATCCGCCCCCGGTTTTTCGCCGCCTGCTTGAATTTTGCCCTTATCTTTGAGAAAGATAAAACCCCATAAAAGAGAAGCAGGAGATCAATTCTTTTTGGCTAATATGTATAAAGCCGCCGGGTTTTTCATCATTCCGGCGGCAGGTGGTGGAGAAATTGGTAACCAGAAGAAAGGATGGAAAGGAGAAAAGTCGTGTCACCGTAAAAATAATGGGCGAGGAGTATACAATTATCGGTTCCGAGTCGCCCGAGTACATTGACGGGTTGATCAAGGAGATAGAAAGGAGAATTAATGCCGTTTCTGAGGCGCACGGTGACGCCAAGTTATCAAAACTCCAATTGGCTGTCCTTGTTGCCTTGCAAGTAACCGACGAATTGCAACAGCTTCGCATGGAACATGAAAAATTGGAAAAATTACTACAAGAAGCAAAATAATTGCTCAGGGTTTCCCGGCAGCAAGGGGGAACAACAATGAAAATGAACGGTTTGGACTGGGCGATCATTATCTCCCTGCTTATTTTTATTTACCGCGGTTTTAAAACCGGTTTTATTCAGCAGCTTTTCGGGTTGTTCGGTTCAATTCTCGCTCTTGTTCTGGCTTTTCGTTACTATCCCGAACTGGGAACCGCCCTGGCGGGATGGCTTAATATCTCAGAAAATCTGGGCAATATCATCGCTTTTATTATACTGGTTGTCGGCATAAGCTCCATAATGGCTTACTTGGGTTCCCGCTGGCAGGAGATGACCAGAGCCACTTCGGTTTTTTTTATTGACGGCGTGGCGGGGGCCCTCTTCGGCGGTTTAAAAATTTTGGTCGTATGGGTGTTAATCCTTTTACTTATGGCTTCCATCCCCTGGGACCCGCTGCAAAAACCCCTTTCTGAATCGGAATTGGCGGAAGACGTCTTAAAGATCACCCCTTTTTTCTATTTCTTGCAGGAACAAGTGTTGCCGGCGACGGTACCCCGGCTTTTCCTGACCCCGGAAGGGATCCAGTTGCGTAATATTAAGTATGAGGATTTGGACGGGAGTACCTGTGTGGCCTGCGGCGGCGTAGTCCGTTACGAGGGGATGAAAAAAAAAGGCCTCTTTCACTTTCCATGTTACCAGTGTACTGCTTGTGGACGCATCAGCGACGGATGTCAAACCTTTGAGGGCTACCACCTTTTTTACCGCCGCTGTGTCTGGGATGCCAAGACGCCGTTTACTGGCACCAACTGCCAGGTATGGCCGGATCCGGTTCCGGCCTTTCCCGTCAAACCCTGTCCGGTTTGTGGCAAAAGTCAACCGGAGCGGGGAAAGGGATTTTTACGCTGAAACGGAAATCTTGATTTTTGGTTTTACGTAAGAGTAAAAATGAATCAAGAGAAGGATCACGATTAAGGAGGCGATGTAGTTGAAACTGAACGACATATACAAACTGGCGATTAAAATTGGCATGGAAAAGGATCCTCGCCCCCGGGAAGAAATTCAGCGGGTCCTCGAGGAAGCCAAAAAAAAGTGGGAGGAGAGCAAGCCGCCGCAGAAAGATTATTTTGACCTGGACAGCCTGGAAAACCCCTATGCCGACACCCGCATCCTGACGGGTGACGGGGAGAGGGAAGTGAAAAGGATTTTGTCCGGCATCGACCTGGGTGTGGGCGAAGTTCTCCTGGCTGAACGCCTGAAGGAAAGAGGCCAACCGGTGGACCTCTTGCTTTCCCACCACCCGCAGGGGAAGGCGCTGGCACGGCTGCATGAGGTCATGCCGTTACAGGAAGAATTTATGGCCGGATACGGGGTGCCGATTAACGTCGCCGAAGGAGTTCTGGCCGAACGGATTCAGGAAGTAAGAAGAGCCTTGATGCCGCAGAATCACAACCGGGCCGTTGATGCCGCCCGGCTTCTGGACTACATGATGATGTGTGTGCATACCCCGGCCGACAATTGTGTCACCGCTTACCTGCAGGAATTTTTGGACCGGGAAAAACCGAAAACCGTCGGGGAGATTGTCGATGCTTTGCTGACGATCCCCGAATATCAAGAAGCGGCCAAAGTGAGCGCCGGTCCCCAGTTGTTGGAACCCGGGAATAAAAATATGAAGGCCGGGAAGATTGTGGTGGAAATGACGGGCGGTACGGGCGGCTCCCCGGAGATGTTTGCCGAGTGGGCCAAAGCCGGGGTTGGTACCCTGGTGTGCATGCATATCAGTGAGAAGAACCGCAAGGCGGCCCAGGAAAATCATGTCCGGATTGTCATTGCCGGTCATATGGCCAGTGATTCCCTGGGGATGAATCTTTTCCTTGACCACCTCTCCGCGGCCGGGATTGAAATTATTCCCTGTTCCGGCCTGATCCGCGTGGAGAGAAACGGGGAGAAAAGCCGGTGAACCGGGTTATTCCCGGGGTGTGGAATAATCTAAATATTTACACTGCCCAGGAACTATGATAAAATTTACTTTGTGGTTATCCGTCACCCTTGCCTGGGATTACCGTTCCTCCGGCGGTTGTCGCGGGTAAGGGAGGAAAAAGAATGAGGAGGTGAAGAGATGGCTTTAACCCAGACCGACAAACAGCAGGTGATTGAGGAGTACCGGATTCATGAGAATGATACCGGTTCTCCCGAGGTGCAAATTGCCATATTAACCCAGCGGATTAATTACCTGACTGAACATTTAAAGGTCCATAAGAAAGATTTCCATTCCCGTAGAGGTTTATTGAAAATGGTGGGTCAACGCCGGGGCTTGCTCAACTATCTGCAGAGAAAAGACATCCAACGGTACCGGGCAATAGTCGAACGCCTTGGACTGCGAAAATAAGGCGGAAAAGCGGGCGATCCCCCGCTTTTCTTTGTCTGCCTTCCGGTCCAAGAAGGATCAAAAGAACATTGACAGTTTGTTGCAATTGGATAATACAGTAAAAACAGTAAAAAGGAGGTTATAATTTGGGGAAATACCAAACTGAACTGGCCGGCCGGCCCCTGGTTTTTGAAGTAAATGAAGTGGCCAAACAGGCAAACGGTTCGGTACTGGTCCGGTACGGAGACACGGTTTTACTGGTCACGGCTGTTGTCGCCAAGCAACCCAGGGAGGGAGTGGATTTTCTGCCTCTTCTGGTCGACTATGAGGAAAGGCTTTATTCCGTCGGTAAAATTCCCGGCAGTTTCCTGCGGCGGGAAGGCAAGCCTACCGAAAGTGCGATTTTAGCCGCGCGCGCCATTGACCGCTCGCTCCGGCCGCTCTTTCCGGAAAATTTTACCCGGGATATCCAGGTGGTGGTTACCGTTTTATCGGTGGATCCGGACAACCCTTCGGATACCATGGCCTTGATCGGGGCTTCCTTGGCGGTTGGCGTGTCGGAGATTCCTTTTGCCGGACCGGTGGCTGCGGTTCATCTCGGGAGGGTTGACGGCCGGTTTATCATCAATCCCACCTCGGAACAGAGCAGCAAAAGCGAGATGGATCTGATCATTGCCGGGACCAAAGATGCCGTGACGATGGTTGAGGCCGGAGCGAAAGAGGTGCCGGAAGAGATAATTCTGGAGGCAATCTTCTTCGCCCACGAAGAGATTAAAAAAATCGTCGCTTTTCAGGAAGCGATCCAGGAGGCCGAAGGGAAGCCGAAAATTGAGGTGGAGGAGGAGGCGGTCGATCCGGAACTGGCGGAGGCCGTGAAAGAGTATGCCCTTCCCAAACTGCTTGCCGCCTTAAAAACCTCGGAGAAACTCGAACGCGAGAACAACCTGGAACAGGCCAAGGAAGAAACCAAAGCGTATTTCCAGGAAAAATTGGGTGAAGAAGAATATGAGTTAAAAGTCAAGGCGATAGAGGAAATCCTGGATACTGTGATCAAGGACGAAGTAAGAAAGATGATCTTTAACGAAAGGATCCGGGTGGACGGAAGAAAACCGGACGAAATCAGGCCGGTAACCTGCCAGGTGGGTTTATTGCCCCGCACTCACGGCTCGGCCCTTTTTACCCGCGGGCAAACCCAGGCCTTGTCCGTGGTCACCCTTGGCCGGATCAGCGAGGAACAGATCCTGGACGGTTTGGGCGAGGAAGAGTCCAAGCGGTATATTCACCATTATAATTTCCCCCCCTTCTGTGTCGGCGAGGTGCGCCCCATGCGCAGCCCCGGCCGCCGGGACATTGGCCACGGGGCGTTGGCGGAACGGGCTTTGTTGCCCCTCATCCCCCCGGAGGAGGAATTCCCGTATACCATAAGAGTGGTTTCGGAAATCCTGGAATCCAACGGGTCCAGTTCCCAGGCGAGTGTTTGCGGTAGTTCCCTGGCGTTGATGGATGCCGGGGTGAAGATCAAGAAACATGTTGCCGGTATTGCCATGGGCTTGGTAAAACAGGAGGACGATTTTGTCATTCTCTCCGATATTCAAGGGCTGGAAGATCGTCTGGGGGATATGGATTTTAAGGTCGCCGGGACCCGGGACGGGATCACAGCGCTCCAGATGGATATTAAGATTGTCGGCATTACCAAAGAAATACTCCAACTCGCCTTGGAACAGGCTAAAAAAGGCCGGTTTTTCATCCTCGACAAAATGGAAGAGGCGATCGCGGAACCCCGCCCTGATCTCTCCCCTTACGCCCCCCGCATGATCACCATGGAGATTGACCCCGACCGGATCCGGGATGTGATTGGCCCGGGCGGAAAGATCATCCGGAAAATAATCGAAGAAACCGGGGTGGAAATCGATATTGAAGATGACGGACGGGTCTTCATCACCGCCCTGGATCAGGAAGCCGGGGAGAAAGCCAAAAGCATCATTGAAAAATTAACCAGCGACGTGGAGGTAGGCCAAATCTATCTTGGCAAAGTGGTAAGGTTGATGAACTTCGGCGCTTTTGTCGAGGTGCTTCCCGGCAAAGAAGGGTTGGTCCACATTTCACAACTGGCCAAGGAGCGGGTGGCCAGGGTAGAGGATGTGGTAAAACCGGGCGATGAGATTCTGGTCAAAGTGATCGAAATCGACCGCATGGGGAGAATAAATCTTTCCCGCAAAGCCGTATTGCTGGAGAACGAAAATAAAGCCAAAGCCAAGAAAGCCAAGTAAAAAAAAGAACCGGGAAACCTCGGTTCTTTCTTATTATATATACCGGCATAATCTTAGCCCCTTAAAAAGCTCCGTGTTCAGCCGGGGCTTTTTCGTTATTGTGTGGCCGGGAATTTAGAGGAGGCATTTAAAACCAACAGAATAAATGGTAACTGTTTCGGTATGCGAGTAATCATGGAGCTTCTCAGAATACCATAGTAATCCGGCTTCGGTAAGGACGGCGAACCGGGGGTCAATATTGTAGGCAAAACCCAAGCCGCCGGTAAACTCAAATATACTTTCCTCAGGAGGAAGAAGATCACCGCCATATAATTCCTTTTTCAGCCGGCCAAAGAAAAAGGAGTCCACTTTGCCGGCTTTCTTGTAGTAATACCGTATTCCGGGAGAAATCGTAATTTTATGACCACTCGCTTTATAAACTGAAGAAAATGATTTAGACACACTAAGAAAATCAAAGCCAACGGTTGCTTCGAAACGATCGCCGAGATGCAACCCGGCCTCAATAGTTGGACGAACGCCTATAGTTCCAATAGTCAAAGAAAAATCAACGGCCGAGGCCATCCCTGCCGTGCTCAATAAGAATAAAAAGGTTAAAAATAAGATAGAGATTTTTTTCATAATTTATCCTCCTTAAATTTTACCAAAAATTTTCGACAAGTTTATTTAAAATCCTACCTTTTATGTAAAAAATAAGTCATTAAGACAGATAATCGGTTAACCGGTCTTTTTTTTTATCTTTTACATATAATATCCCGGGAGAAATGCCGGAAGGGGAGGAAGGGTTTGCAACCCCGGAAACCTTTTTTTGATTTTAAACAGTTGGAAAAAGGTATTTTACTGGTTGTTACCGGGCTGGTACTGGTTAAATGCTTGTTTTTACCCAATGCCCTGGATGTTCTCATCCTGACCGGTTTGCTAATCTTGTTGGGAATAATCACAAATGAGAAAAAATTCTAAAAAATAACGATATTAAAAATTGAGAGAATTTAAAAATTGTGCCCCCTTAGAGCTGGGGGTTTTTATTTTTTGCCCGGCCATGGGAAAAAATATAAAAAAACCTTGACAAATCAGAAAAAATGGAGCATTATGATTAGTAGGGGGCGGCAAGTGGAGCAAAGTGGAGTGAAGTGGAAGAAAGAAAATGGGGTGACGGTCCGTTGTTTATGGGTGAGTACCAGCATTCCCTGGACGAAAAAGGCCGTGTGATTATCCCGGCGAAATTCCGGGACGGTCTGGGGGAGCAGTTTGTTCTCACCCGCGGGCTGGAACACTCGTTATTTGTTTACCCGCTTTCGGAATGGAAAAACATCGAAGAAAAAATGAAGGCCCTTCCCACGACGCAGGCGGATGCCAGAGCTTTTGTCCGCTTGTTTTTTTCCGGCGCCGTGGAGTGTGAACCGGACAAGCAAGGCCGGATCTCCATCCCGCCTCACCTCCGGGAACATGCCCGGATTAAAAAGGATTTATATATTTTGGGAGTTGCCACCCGGATTGAAATTTGGGCCCGCGAAGTTTGGGACGAATATGCCAAGAAGGCGGAAGAATCTTACGAGACCCTGGCGGAGAAGATTATTGGTCTCGGTATTTAAACACTCACTCTGAGCCCGGCGAGGAGGAAGAGGATATGAACAGGACGGTTCATATTCCTGTCTTGCCCGCGGAAGTCCTGAGATACCTGGCCCCGGCGGCCGGGGAGACCTTTGTGGACGCCACAATCGGCATGGGCGGGCATGCTTCTTTGATTGCCGAAAGACTGGGCCCTTCCGGGACCCTGCTGGGGATCGATCTGGATGCCTCGGCCCTGGTGATGGCCGGGGAAAATTTATCTTTTTTTCCCGGACGTTTGCTTTTGCGGCAGGGAAACTTTGAAGATTTGGCCGCTTTTCTGCAAGAAGAAAAACTGCCGGCCCCCGACGGGATCCTCTTTGATCTTGGGGTTTCCTCCCTTCAGCTTGACGAGGGGCAAAGAGGCTTTTCCTACTTGCAGGATGCTCCCCTGGATATGCGGATGGATGTTTCGCAGAAGTTTTCCGCCGCCGAGCTGGTTAACAGTGCCACCCAAGAAGAGTTGACCCGGATCATCCGGGATTATGGGGAAGAAGCTTGGGCTTCCCGGATCGCCCGCTTTATTGTGGAGGAACGTCAACGCCGGTCTATCCTTACCACCGGCCATTTGGTGGAGGTCATTAAAGCCGCTATCCCGGCCGGCGCCCGCCGCCGCGGGCCTCATCCGGCCCGGCGCACTTTTCAGGCGTTACGCATTGCGGTTAACCGGGAGTTGGAAGCCTTAACAAAGGCCCTGGTTGCCGGGATCAACAGCCTGGCCCCGGGCGGCCGGATGGCGGTGATTTCCTTTCATTCTTTGGAAGACCGGATTGTGAAGAAAATTTTCCAGGAAAAAGCCCGTTCTTGTCAGTGCCCGCCGGAATTACCGGTTTGCCGCTGCGAGGGGAGACCCGTCATCGAGATTCTCACCCCCCGTCCGGTGACTCCTTCAGCGGAGGAAAAAAAAACCAACAACCGCTCCCGCAGTGCCAAGCTTAGAGCTGTTCGTAAATTGGTCTAGTACCGGAGGAGGAGGCATAAAAATGGTAACAGCAAAGGCCGAAGATTTGTATTATCCGGCTCCGCGCAGGGTAAGAGTGCGGAGAGTCCGGAGGTTCAACAAAAAAAAGTTTGTTAACCTGATCCGGGTTACCGGCCTTTTGCTCTGTTTGATGACGGCCAACACTTTAGTCCAAGCATTGCTGGCCCAGACCCAACAGCAACTCCATAAAGTTGAAAACGAAATAAAAGAAGTGGAAAAAATTATTGGCCATCTCCAGTATGACCTGGCCAATTTGAGTTCCAGCGGCCGGATTGAAACTATTGCCCTGAATAATCTGGGCATGAAACCCACCGGGATTATAACCAACACACAACTTGCCGCTTTGTCTCCGCCGGTTCTGGAAACACCGGAGATTACCTTGTATATGCAAGGTTCGGAGGCCGGAAGCTTAAACCAGGGGGTTATGGAAAGGATAGCGGGGTGGCTGTCCGGAGTGGGACGGACTTTGGCCGGAACCCGGTATTGAACGGCCGGTAAAGGGTGGAGGTGAGCTGTGCGGATTTTCAACCGACTCCTGGTCGTTAAGAAAAGGATAACCATCCTTTTTTTAATGATCTTTATGTTTACCGGGATCCTCACCGGTCGCCTTTTTTACCTTCAAGTTTTAAAAGCCGAGTATTATCAGAAAATAGCCGAGAATCAACGCTTACGCGATATACCCCTGGAGCCGAAGCGGGGAATGATTTTCGACCGCAATCATCGTCCTTTGGCCGTCAGTTTTGATGCCGATTGCGTTTATGCCGTTCCCCGGCAGGTAACGGATGTGGCAAAAACGGCAAAAACCGTTGCCGAGATTTTAAGTATGCCGGAAGAGACGGTCTATAACCTTTTAACCCGCAACCTTTCCTTTGTCTGGCTGAAAAGAAAGGCTCTCCCCGAAGAAGCGGAAATGATTCGCCGGGCCCGCCTCCCCGGGATCGAGGTGATTCCCAAAGCCCAGCGTTTTTACCCCCAAAGTAAGCTGGCTGCGCAAGTCCTGGGGTTTGCCGGCATTGACAATCAAGGGCTGGAGGGTTTGGAAAAATATTACGACGAGTATCTCCGGGGCGTGCCCGGCAGCCAACAGGCGGAATTTGATTCCCGGGGGCAGAGTATTCCCTTGGGGGAAAGGAGATATGTGCCTCCCCGGGACGGAGTAAGTTTGGTGCTCACGCTTGATGAGCGGATTCAACATATTGCCGAACGGGAATTGGAAAAAGCGGTTTTGCAGGAGGGAGCCAAACGCGGATGTATAGTTGTCATGAACCCCATCACCGGTGAAATTTTGGCGATGGCGGTTTATCCCACTTTCGACCCGAACAATTACCAAAACTATCCGGTAAATACCTGGCGGAATTGGCCGGTCACCGACCAGTTTGAGCCGGGTTCCACTTTTAAAATTGTTACGGCCGCCGCCGCTCTGGAAGAAGGTGTGGTCCGCCGGGATTCGGTATTTTTTGATCCCGGTTTTCTTCTGGTTGACAACACCCGGCTGGGTTGTTGGCGGGCCGGGGGCCACGGCCGTCAAACCTTTGTGGAGGCAACGGAAAATTCTTGTAATCCCGTCTTCGCCACCCTTGCCCTCCGCCTGGGGAAAGAAAAATTCTATCATTATCTCGAAGCTTTCGGTTTTGGTTCGCCGACGGGGATCGACTTCCCCGGGGAAGCCCGGGGCATTGTCCCGCCGTTGTCCCGGATCAAAAACGTGGAACTCGCCACCATCGGTTTCGGGCAGGGGATCTCCGTAACGCCCGTCCAGTTGTTGCAGGCCTTGGCGGTCATCGCCAATGGCGGTTTTTTGCTTGAACCCCGGCTGGTACGGGAGGTAAGGACGGTTGATGGTGAAGTAATCAAAAGATTTGAGAAAAAAGTAGTCCGCCGCGTTTTGTCGGAAAAAACGGCGGAAGAATTAAAATTGATTCTGGAATCGGTTGTTACCCAAGGGTCGGGAAACCGGGCCCAAATCCCGGGCTACCGGGTGGCCGGCAAAACCGGCACGGCCCAAAAGCCGGTCGGCGGCGCCTACGGCGCGGAACGGATCGCCTCGTTTCTTGGTTTTGCCCCGGTGGAAGACCCGCAAGTGGCGGCGTTGGTAATCTTGGATGAACCGCAGGGCCCGGTGAAATACGGAGGAGTAATCACTGCTCCGGTCTTCGCCGCCGTCGTACGGGACGTCCTACGCTACCTGGGGGTCCCGCCGTCAACGCCGGAACCGGGTCTCTCTGAATACGAAGCCGCTTTACAACCCGTCCCCAACCTGTTGCGGCTCACCAAGGAAGAAGCAAGGCAGATCTTGTCCAGAGCCGGCCTCGCCTGGCGGGAATTGGGAACAGGAGATTATGTGATGGAACAGAATCCTAAAGCAGGGACGATGGTACCGCCCAAAACAGCAATCCTTCTTTACTACGACGAAAAAGCAAAGTATAATGTAGAAGAATCTACGGTCCTGGTCCCGGATTTAACCGGACTTTCCGTGGAAAAGGCGGAAAAGATCCTGAAAGAAATGGGGTTACGGCTGACGGCTCACGGGACCGGCCTGGCGGTGGCCCAAATTCCCCCGCCGGGAACACGTTTGAGTCCGGGGATGACCGTAACCGTTTATTTCCTGAACACCGACTTGTAGGCGGCTTTTAATCTTTGATGGAAATTATTTGGCGCCCGGAGGGGGGACAGGAGCGTCGCCGGTTATAAAATGCTAAATTGTGGCAATAATAGAAAACAGGTGAGGACGGTGCGGCTCAAGGATTTATTGCTCCGGTTGCCGGTAAAAGAATTTTGGGGAGACGGGAACACAGAGATTACCGCCGTGGAATACGATTCACGGGCGGTCGGCCCCGGCGCTTTGTTTATTGCCCTTCGCGGCAGCAAAGCCGACGGCCATGATTATATGAGCGAAGCGCTTTCCCGGGGAGCCGTTGCCGTGCTGGCGGAAGAAACCCGGGGCTTGGAAGGACAGGTTAATTTGATCCTGGTACCCGATACCCGGAAAGTCTTGCCCCTGGTGGGTAAAGTTTTTTATCAGGATCCGGCCGCCCGCCTTAACCTGCTGGGTGTGGTGGGAACCAACGGGAAAACGACTTCCACTTTTTTACTTCATTCCATTCTCAAAGAGGCTTTTAACCGAGCCGGACTGATTGGAACCATCCATCATCTCCTGGGCGAGAGGACTGAACCCGCCGGTAATACTACCCCGGGAGCCCTGGATCTGCAGCGGCTTTTTGCGGAAATGGTTAAGAATGAGGTGAAATTCGCCGTTATGGAGGTTTCTTCCCATGCTTTGGCCTTGGGGAGAGTGGAGGGCCTCTCTTTTGCCGGCGGCCTTTTCACCAATATTACCCGGGATCACCTGGATTTTCACGGGACTTTCGACGAGTATTTGCAGGTGAAAAGCAGTTTTTTCAAGGGGCTTGCCCCGGAAGCGGCGGCCGTCATCAACATTGATGACCCGTACGGGCCCTATATAATCCGTTGTACGCGGGCCCGGAAGCTTACCTACGGTTTTGCACCGGAGGCGGACATCCGGGCCGAAGAGGTCACGATGACGATGAAGGAGAGTACGTTCACAGCCTGTACTCCCTGGGGGAAAAGGATGCTGAGACTCAGCCTCCCCGGGAAATTCAATGTCTATAACGCCCTGGGCGCCCTGGGGCTAAGCTTGGCCTTGAACGTGGAACTTGACACGGCCTGCCGGGGCGTAGAAAAGCTGACGGGGGTACCGGGACGTTTTGAAGTTGTCCCCGGCGGCAAAGACTTCACCGTGGTGGTCGATTACGCCCATACCCCCGACGGCCTTGCCAATGTTTTGCGTACCGCCCGTTCTTTGGCGAAAAACCGTGTATTCGTGGTTTTTGGCTGCGGCGGGGACCGGGACCGGGGGAAACGGCGGGAAATGGGCAGGATCGCCGCGCTTCTTAGTGATTTTTCCATTGTTACCAGTGACAATCCGCGCTCGGAAGACCCGGCGGCAATCGCCGGCGAAATCGCGGAAGGCTTCCAGAAAACGGACGCCGCCGGCCGGTACCGGATTATCCTCGACCGGGAACAAGCCATCCGGGAAGCAATCAATTTGGCCGGTCCCGGAGATATGGTGATCATCGCGGGTAAAGGCCACGAAACCTATCAAATTTTTAAAGACCGGACTCTTTATTTTAACGACCGGGAAACAGCAGCGGCGGCGTTAAAGGAGAGAAACCATGGCTGAATTTACTATGCAGGAAATTTTGACGGCAACCAGCGGGGAACTTTTAACCGGGCCTCTTGAGGCCCGGGTGCAAGGAGTAAGTACCGACAGCCGGACCCTCCGGCGGGGCGAGGCGTTTTTGGCCTTGCGGGGAGAAAAATACGACGGGCATGATTTTACCGGGCAGGCGCTGGCCGCCGGCGCCTCCGCCCTGATCGTCGAGAAAAAGATGGATTTTCCGCCCGGAGTAGCGGTGATCCGGGTGGCCAGCACCCTTTTGGCCTTGGGGAAACTCGCCGCCTACCACCGCCAACGTTTTTCTGTCCAGGTGATCGGCGTTACCGGCAGCAACGGTAAAACCACTACCAAAGAGATGATCGGCGCCCTGCTGGAGGAGAAGTATAAAGTCTTAAAGAGCGCCATGAATTATAATAACGAAGTTGGCCTGCCCCTGACTTTGTTAAAAATGAAACCCCCTACCGAAGTGGTGGTTTTGGAAATGGGCATGCGCGGCGAGGGGGAGATCGCTTATCTGGCCGGTCTGTCCCGTCCCACGGTAGGAGTGGTGACCAATGTGGGCGTCAGCCATATGGAGCTTTTAGGTTCCCGGGAGGCTATTGCCCGGGCGAAGGGGGAATTGATTGCTTCCCTGAACCGGGAGGGGCTGGCGGTGCTTAACGCCGATGACCCCTACGTACGGGCCATGCAGGGACTTTTCCCGGGGCGTTCGGTGTTTTACGGCTTTGAGGAAGAGTCAGAACCCGATCTGAGAGCCGTGGCCGTCCGCCCGGCCGGAGGCGGACAAGAAGTGGAGGTTGCAGGGAAATGGGGTCCTTTTACATTCTTCCTTCCCCTGCCGGGACGTCATAATGTGGCCAATGCCTTGGCGGCGGCGGCAACAGCTTTATCCTTTGGTCTTTCCCCCGGCCAGGTGGCTGCGGGTTTTAAGAAACTGCCGCCGGTGGATAAACGTTTACGGATCCTGGAAACCCGGGGGATAACGGTGATTGACGACACTTATAATGCCGACCCCGATTCGGTCCAGAAAGCCCTCGAGGTGCTGGGGAAGATGAAAGGCCGGAAAATTGCCGTCCTTGGTGACATGCTGGAACTGGGGGAAATCAGCGGCCAAGCTCACCGGGAAACCGGGAACATGGTCGCGGATTACGGTTGTACGGCGCTTTTCGCCTATGGCCCCCGCTCGGAGGAGACCGTTGCCGCCGCCGCCGAAGCCGGAGTTTTTAGCCGCCATTACGCGGATAAAAAACGGTTAATTCGCGATCTGAAAAACTATCTTGCCCCCGGCGATCATGTTTTGGTGAAAGGGTCCCGGGGGATGAAAATGGAAGAAATCGTCGAGGAACTGTTGGGGGAGGAGACCAAATAATGGGAGTGCCCTGGACTAATTTTCTGGCCGCGGGATTGCTTGCTTTTTTATTTGTCGTCTTCACCGGTCCCTTTACCATCCGGTTGTTGAGAACAATTAAGGCCGGGCAAAATGTCCGGACGGACGCTCCCCGTTCCCATCAGCGTAAATCCGGAACCCCCACCATGGGTGGTGTGCTGATTTTGGGCGGCTTGACCGCCGGTATCCTTGCCGGGATGGGCCGGCCGTGGACGCCGGCGGTCCGGTGGTGCCTCTTTCTTACTTTCTCTTACGGCTTAATCGGTTTCCTTGACGAC
This sequence comes from Bacillota bacterium, assembly GCA_036678685.1. Lineage (GTDB taxonomy): Bacteria > Bacillota > UBA4882 > UBA10575 > UBA10575 > JAZIHH01. The sequence goes on along the minus strand of JAZIHH010000001.1, from coordinate 104,720 downwards.
CTGTTGATTATTATCCACCGCCGCCCGCTGGGGTTGAAAGCCCGGTACAAGTTGCTGTTCCAGATTTTTTTCGCCGGCCTGCTCGCTGTTTATGTCATCCGCGCGGGGATTATGGATACCCTGCAGGTCCCTTTTTTCTCTTGGTACCTGCCTTTTGTGCACCCCCTGACCACCCTGTTCTTTGTTATTTTCGTGGTGGTCGGCACCTCCAATGCCGTCAATTTCACGGACGGCCTTGACGGCCTGGCCGCCGGGAGTTGTGTCACCACCGGTTTGGCCATGGGTGTTTTGGCCGTTCTGGCCGGGTATCCCGATTTGGGGATTTTTGCCGCGGCCCTCGTCGGTGCCTGCGCCGGCTTTATCTGGTTTAATTGCCCCCCGGCCCAAGTGTTTATGGGCGATACCGGTTCGCTGGCCCTGGGAGCGGCCTTGGGGACAATGGGCATTCTTTCCGGGACCGCTCTTTTCCTGCTGGTCGTCGGGGGGATTTTTGTGGCCGAAGTCCTCTCTGTGATCATTCAAGTGATTTCTTTTCGTTTAACCGGGAAGAGGGTTTTCCGGATGAGCCCGTTGCATCACCATTATGAACTGGGCGGTATGGTTGAAAGCAAGATTGTGGTCAGGTTTTGGCTCATCGGCGCCCTGCTGGCCCTTTTGGGGCTGGCCGGTTATAAATTATAAAACCGGGGTGAGGTAGGGTGAAAAAACAAGGCCCGGATCATTTTCTCTTTTTAAGCACTCTTTTTCTGGTTATTTTAGGGGTTATTCTGGTGACCAGCGCCAGTGCGCCCAGGGCTCTGAGTGTAACCGACGGCAAGGATCCGTTTTTTTACGGGAAACGTCAGGCAGTCTACGCCTTGTTGGGGATTATGCTCTTAATCGGCACCAGCAAGATTGACTACCGCCGCTTGCGTAAATTGACAACTCTCTTTGCCATCCTGTCGCCGGTCTTCCTGATTGCCGTTCTTTACGCCGGGGAAGCGATTCACGGGGTGCGGCGCTGGATTGACCTGGGGTTTTTGACCATACAACCCTCCGAATTCGCCAAACTGGGCCTGATCTTTGTCTTAGCCCATTACCTCTCGGAAATCGGCTCCGAAGTGAAAAACTTCGCCACCGGAATTTTGCTGCCCTTCTTTTATACCCTGGTCATCGGGGGTTTAATTATCTTGGAACCCGATCTTGGTACGACGGTAGTTGTTTTCAGCATCTTCTTTATCATGCTTTTTACCGCCGGGGCGCGCCTGTTTCATCTGTCCCTGGTGGGACTGGTCTGCGCCGGGGCGGGCTTGGCCCTGATTTTTCAGGAACCGTACCGTCTGCGGCGGCTGCTTACCTTCCTTGACCCCATGGCCGACCCGAAAGGGGACGGGTGGCAAATCATCCAGGGTTTAATGGCTTTGGGTTCCGGAGGCCTTTTCGGTGTCGGCCTGGGGCGAAGCAGACAAAAGTTTTTTTACCTCCCGGAACCCCATTCGGATTACATTTTTGCCATTATCGGCGAGGAACTTGGCTTAATCGGGAGCCTGACCATTTTATTCCTCTTTTTCCTTCTCGCCTGGCGCGGTTATAAAATCGCCTTGTCGGTGCGGGATCATTACGGCAGCCTGCTGGCGGTGGGAATAACCTCGTGGTTGATTGTCCAGGCGTTGATTAATATTGCCGTGGTAACCTCCACCGTACCCGCCACCGGAATTACCCTGCCGTTGATAAGCGCCGGGGGTTCATCACTATGGATTACCCTTATTTCCATCGGGATCTTGCTCAATATCTCCAAAGCGGCGGGAGGGACGATTTGAAATTCCTTTTTTGGACAGGCTTATTGTCATAAAGCCCGGTTATTGCATAGAATATCTACTGTCTCCGGAGAATGAAGAAAATACCTATCCTGCCAGTGGCTTTGGAGGTGACGCCGGTGGAACGCTTGCAGATCGATGGTGGCTATCCTCTTGCGGGCGAAGTATCAATCAGCGGGGCGAAGAATGCCGTCTTAAAGTTAATGGCCGCCGCGCTTTTAACCCGGAATGAATGCATCATCAGAAATGTTCCCCTGATTAAAGATGTCTTGACTATGATAGAAGTATTGCGCAGCCTGGGCGCGGAAGTCTCCTGGGCGGACGAAGCGGTCCTGAGGATTAAACCCCATGACGACCTGGGTTATTCCGCCCCCGATGACCTGGTCCGCAAGATGAGAGCTTCGGTTCAGGTGATGGGCCCTTTACTTTCCCGGAGCAAAAAGGTGAAACTGTTTCAACCCGGGGGTTGCGTTATCGGACAACGACCCATTGATCTTCATTTGAAGGGTTTTCAGATGCTGGGCGCGGAAGTAGTGGAAGAACACGGCTACATCTATGTCCGGGCCGGGGAATTAACCGGCGCCGACATCCACCTGGATTTCCCCAGCGTAGGGGCGACAGAAAATATAATGGCCGCCGCGATCCTGGCTAAGGGAACCACCGTGATCCGTAATGCCGCCAAGGAACCCGAGATTATCGAAGAACAAAACTTCTATAACCGGCTGGGCGCCCGGATCCGCGGGGCCGGAACGGATATGATCCGCATTGAGGGAGTTAAATCCTTGCGTTCCGTCCCCATCGATTATACGGTAATCCCGGACCGGATTGAGGCGGGAACCTATATTTTGGGGGCGGTAATTTCCGGAGGAGAAATTACCTTAAAAGATATTATCCCCGAACATCTGGAGTCGCTCATGGCCAAACTGAAAGAGGCCGGGGTGGAGGTTGAGGCCGATGAAGACAGGATCCGGGTCAAAGCTCCGCGCCGGTTGCGGGCGGTGGACGTTACTGTCCTGCCCTATCCGGGTTTTCCCACCGATCTGCAACCGCAGATGGCGGCCACTCTTTCCTTGGCGGAAGGGACCAGCGTCTTGACGGAGAACGTTTTCAGCGGCCGTTTCCGTTATGTTGACGAATTAATCCGGATGGGCGCCAATATCAGGGTGGAAGGAAGAAGCGCCATTGTGAAGGGTGTACCCGGCTTTACCGGGGCCACGGTGGTGGCCCCGGACCTGCGGGCGGGAGCGGCCATGGTTTTGGCCGGGTTGGCGGCCAAAGGAAGGACCATTGTGGAAGATGTCCAATTGTTGGACCGCGGTTATGAGAAGATCGAAGAAAAACTGGGTAAACTGGGGGCGAGAATTAAACGATTAAAGGATAAAGACCTAAAGGAGAAAGACGAATAAATCATCCCTGCCTTAAGCCTGTACTTTAACCAACCCTCTCTCCCGGGCTTTTTTTCTTGGGACCGCCCCCGGAGGATGGCGGACAAGCTTTCCGGGGCCGGCGGGCCGGTGGATAAGTTTATGGAATAATTTTGGGGCGGGATCGTAACATTTATAAAGAGAGGGTTTATTTTCTAACAGTAAGGAGGGATAATAATGGAAAAACGTCAGATAAAAGCGTTAACATCATTACTGACCAAAATTGCCGGGCTGGTTTTCATGGCCTTTCTGGCTATTTCGGTAGGAGTAATATTTGGCACCTTGTTCAATGACTGGGTACGGGAGGAACCCATGACTCCCGTGCAAAGCTGGCATGAGGAGATCCAAAGTCCGTTGACGTTTGAATTTCCGGAAACGGAGGGGGGTTACGGGGAGGTATTTTGGGGACCGGACACCGCGGGGGAGACGATGTCCGTAAGGTACAAAGTCCAACTGGGGCCTTTTCCGGAGAGAGCGGAAGCCATGAACATCGCGGCGGAACTTGAAGATTATGGTTATCCGGTCTTTGTCAGCCCGGGGGTCCCCTGTTATGTCCAGGTCGGAGCTTTTGCCAACCCGGTGAACGCCGACCAGTTGCAAAGAGAATTGAGCGAGAAAGGTTTCAGTGCTTTTATTAAAGAAGAATAAGCCTTTACTTAAGTAACAAAATATTATACGGCAGTTCTCTGTGGAGCAGGATATCAACGGAGAATTGTCGTATTATTTTTTTATAAATACTTTTTGCCAACGACGGCAGTTTTTTAAACAGCCGGAAGCATGGGAATAAAAAATGAGGTGTTTTCTTTCATGAACTTACGGGAAATACAAAAAATTTTAAATGCCGAAGTTTTAGTGGGAGAAGAGGTTTTGGACCAGATCGAACCGCGTTGTGTCTGCGGTTCGGATTTGATGAGCGACGTCTTGACTTTTACCAAGGAAAAAACCCTTTTATTGACCGGCTTAACCAATTCACAGGTCATTCGCACCGCCGATATGATCGATCTCAGCGCCGTCGTTTTTGTCCGCGGGAAGAAACCCCCTCCGGAGGTAATTGAGATGGCCCGGAAAAACAATCTTCCCCTCTTGTCGACCGTGTTACCGCTTTATGAAACCTGCGGCCTCTTGTACATGGCCGGGTTGAAAGGTTGTAGCGGCTTGAGTTTGACCGGGAGGTGAAAAGATGTCGGCCCCCAGGATGTCTTTGGATTTTCCGGTGACCGGCGGCGATTTCATCGCCGCCGGCGAAGCGGCGAGCAAAATAAAGAAAACCTTAAGACAACTGGGGATCGACGCCGCCGTGATCCGGCGGGTTTCCATTGCTTCTTACGAGGCGGAGATGAACATTGTTCTTCACGCCCGCCGCGGGCGTTTGGTTCTTCAGGTGGAAGAGGGCGAAATACGGGTCATCGCCGAAGACGAAGGACCGGGGATTGACGATATCGAGCAGGCGATGCAAGAAGGCTTTTCCACTGCTTCCGATTTGGCCAGGGAGATGGGATTCGGCGCCGGAATGGGTTTGCCGAACATGAAAAAATGCACGGACGAGATAATAATCGAATCCGAAAAAAATCTTGGCACCAGGGTGGTTATGCGGTTTTTGAATAAATAACCATGGGGTGATAAGGTGGAGACCAGGTACCATTCGGTGGTTCTAGCCGAAGAAAAATGTCAGGGGTGCACCAATTGTATTAAGAACTGCCCCACCGAGGCCATAAGGGTGCGGGGAGGAAAAGCGGTAATTTTAACGGAGCGTTGTATCGATTGCGGTGAATGCATTCGCACCTGTGAACATCACGCCAAGAAAGCGCTTAGTGATACGCTTGATGACTTGAAAAAATTCCGTTACCGGGTGGCGCTTCCCGCCCCCAGTCTTTACGGGCAATTTAAAAAAGGGGTGCTCCCCCGCCAGGTTTTGGCGGCGCTTCTCCGGATCGGCTTTGATGAAGTCTATGAAGTGGCGGCGGCGGCGGAGTTGACGACCTATGCGGTACGGGAGTACTTGAAAGAGTATACGGCGGGGAACGGCCGGAGAAACCTGCCTCTGATCTCTTCTTCCTGCCCGGCGGTGGTCCGCCTCATCCAGGTCCGGTTCCCGGGCTTGATTCCCCATATCATTCCCATTGATCCACCGTATGTCACCGCCGCGAAGCTTTTTTACCGTAACCGCCTGCCCGAGCTGGAGTTTCCCCCGGAAGAGGTGGGTTTATTTTTTATTACCCCCTGTCCGGCCAAGATCACAGAGATTAAAACCGCTGTGCAACAGGATTACCGGGTGGACGGCGCTCTTCCCTTTGTTTCTCTCTACGGGAAGCTGCAGGAGCAAGTGGAAACCGGGGAAAAGGCAAAGGTGGAGCCCAAAAGTACCGGGGTGGGCATTGGTTGGGCCCGGGCGGGAGGGGAGAGTGTCGCGGTCAAATGGGAAAATGCCTTGTCGGTTGACGGGATCCATAATGTGGCCGCCCTTCTGGAAGAAATAGAAATGGACAAGCTCAACGATATCGATTATATTGAGGCCATGGCTTGCCAGGAAGGGTGTGTGGGCGGAGCGTTGACCGTGGAAAATCCTTTTGTCGCCCGGGTGAAAATCAGGAAACTGGCGGAAGCGGCCGGCGACAAGAAGTTACCGGCGGAGGTTTCGGCTTTGGGCCGGACACTATACCCGCAGTCTTTTTTCTACTGGACGGAAGAATTGACGGCCCGGCCCGCCTTGCAGCTGGATAAAGATTTAAGTGTGGCGATCCGGAAAATGGAGAAGATTGGCCAATTAATGACCCAACTGCCGGGGCTGGATTGCGGCGCCTGCGGTTCTCCCACCTGTCGTTCTTTGGCCGAAGATATTGTCCAGGGTAATGCCCAGTTATCCGACTGTATCTTCATTTTGCGGGAGGAACTGGAGGAGTTGGCCCGTAAGTTACTGATTTTTTCGCAAAAACGGCCGCAGACTTTGAGACCGGAAACGGAGAAGGAGGGAAAAAAGTGAATTTACAAAAAGTAGTGGAAATAACCGCCGCCCGGGTTATTACCGGTGAAGATAAAATGGACCGGGTCTGCCGGGGAGTATATGTTTCCGATTTACTCAGCGACGTCATGGGGCATGCGGAAGAAGGGCAGGTCTGGTTGACCATTCAGACCCACACCAACGTAGCGGCCGTAGCTTTGCTGTTAAATTTGGCCGCTGTTTTATTTACCGCCGGGAGTACGCCCGATCCTTCCACCGTGGAACGGGCGCGGGCGGAAGGCATTGTCTTGCTGGCTACTTCCTTGCCGACCTTTGAGACTGCCGGCCGCCTCTACCGGGCGTTATTAGAGGAAGGAAAATGAGTCCGTTTTTTCCGGCCGACCTTCATATCCATACCGCCCTTTCCCCGTGCGCCGAGAGGGAAATGGACCCGCCCCGGATATTTTCCCGGGCCCGGGAAGCCGGCTTGAAAATCATTGCCATCACCGATCATAACAGTACGGGAAACCTGCCGGCTTTTTTATCGTCTCCCCCGCCGGATCTGTGGGTTATTCCCGGGATGGAAGTACAGACCAGGGAAGAGGTTCATCTGGTTTGTCTCTTTCCCGCGCTGGAACCGGCCATGGCTTGGGGGGAGATGGTTAAAAAGAGTTTGCCGCCGGTAGTCAACCGCCCGGAGTACTTCGGCCAACAAATGCTGGTGGATGAAGAAGGAAATTGTATCGGTGAAGAGAAAATCCTGCTCTTAAACTCTACCGCATTTTCCTTGGAGGAAGTGGTGGCCCAAGTCGCGGCCCTGGGCGGTCTGGTTTATCCCGCCCATATCATGCGCCCTTCCTTTAGTCTCCTCTCCCAACTGGGTATGCTGCCGGCTTGCTTTCCCCGGAAAGTGCTGGAGATTTCCGCCGGTGACGACGGAACAGAACTGCAAGCGAAGTTTCCGGGCTATTGTTTTATCTGTTCGTCGGATGCCCATCGTCCCGAGGAAATCGGCCGCGGAAGAACCGTATTTAACCTCGAAGCCGCCTGCTGGGACCAGTTGTTGTCACTACTCCCGGTTCCTTAACAATTTTCTAACAAAGTAATGACCGTAGTTTAATTGTAACAAACAGTGAAAAGTGATAATCTAAGTTGGGAGCGGTATAGAAAAGTAAGGAGGCAAAGGTGATGACAGAAGTTGCTTGCCGGGGATGTTGCCATGAAGATAAATACCGCGAACTTGACAACCTGTTGCAAGAATACAAAGGGAAGCCGGGCGCTTTAATCCCCGTGCTCCACCGGGCGCAATTGCTCTTTGGCCATTTGCCCCGGGACGTACAGGTGAGAATCGCGGAAGGGTTGGGCATTCCCTTGAGTGAAGTCTACGGGGTGATTACTTTTTATTCCTTTTTCTCCCAGGAACCGCGAGGTAAATATACGATCGGTGTCTGTTTGGGGACGGCCTGTTACGTTAAAGGCGCGTCCGCGATTTTAGACAAGATTAAGGAAACCTTGAACCTTACGGACGGCAATACCACGCGTGACGGTCTTTTTACCCTGGACACCACCCGTTGCGTGGGCGCCTGCGGACTGGCCCCGGTGATTACCATCGGGGATGATGTTTACGGCCGGTTGACGCCGGACAAAATCCCCGAAATTTTGGCACGTTACAAATGATTTTTTTCGGCCGGTGTTTGTGAAAATTAGTACAAACCACGGGCGGAGACAGGAAAATGAAGGATCTTTCCCTCCATATCTTGGACTTGGTACAAAATTCGTTACGGGCCGGGGCGCGGTTGGTGGAGATCAGCATTGTCGAGCAAGCGGAGAAAGACCTGTTGCAAGTGGAAATTAAAGACAACGGAAAAGGAATTCCTGCGGCCGACAGACAAAAGGTCCTTGATCCTTTCTACACCACCCGTACCACCAGGCGGGTGGGACTCGGGCTCCCGCTATTCCAGGCCGCCGCCTGCCGGACCGGAGGGCACCTGGTGGTGGAGCCGGTCTCCGGAGGGGGAACCCGGATCAGCGCGGTTTTTGGTCTCCGGCACTGGGACAGGCCCCCGCTGGGAGATATGGCGGAGACACTCCTGACGCTAATTGCCGGCAATCCGGAAGTGGATTTTATCTACCATCACCGGCGAAACGGCAAGGAGTACAAGCTTGACACGCGGGAAATAAAAAGGGTTTTGGAAGAAGTTGACATCACCAATCCGGTGGTACTGAACTACCTGCGCCGGGAGGTAAAAAAAGAACTGGCGGAATTTTTAGAACATGAATTGTGAGGGAAGCCAAGATGAAAATATTTCGCGCACATGTTTTGGTTTGCGGAGGCGCCGGGTGTATTTCATCAGGTTGCCGGGCTGTAAAGGAAGAATTCATTCGCCAACTGAAAGAACACGGTTTAGAAGAGGAAATCCGCGTTATTGAAACAGGATGTGTTGGCACCTGTGATTTGGGTCCCATCGTGATCATCTATCCGGAAGGCGTTTTTTACCAGCACGTATCTCCCGATGATGTCCGCGAGATTGTTGAAGAACACCTACTTAAAGGGAGGTATGTGGAGAGGAAAATTTACCGTTCCCCTCTTTCGTCCGCGCCGGTTTTGTCCTACCGCGACATTGACTTTTTCCGTCGCCAGGTACGGATCGCCCTGCGTAATGTGGGACTAATCAATCCCGAGTCCATAGAGGAGTATATTGCCAGGGACGGTTATTTTGCCCTGGGGAAAGCATTGACCGAAATGACTCCGGAAGAGGTGATCCGGGAGATTAAAGACTCCGGCCTGCGCGGCCGGGGGGGTGCGGGTTTCCCGACCGGTTTGAAGTGGGAGTTCACCCAGAAAGCCCCGGGCGACGAGAAATATGTGGTTTGTAATGCCGACGAGGGTGACCCCGGAGCCTTCATGGACCGGAGTATTCTTGAAGGAGACCCGCATTCGATTATTGAGGCCATGACCATTGCCGGTTATGCGGTGGGTGCCGGGCAAGGATATGTTTACGTGCGGGCCGAATATCCCCTGGCGGTCAGCAGACTGCAACAGGCCATTGAGAAAGCCCGGGAGTATGGTCTTTTGGGAAAAAACATCTTGAACACCGGTTTCTCCTTTGATTTGGATATCCGGGTCGGTGCCGGTGCTTTTGTTTGCGGGGAAGAGACGGCCCTTTTGGCGTCGATTGAGGGGAAGAGGGGCGAACCCAGGCCCCGGCCGCCTTTCCCGGCGGTGCAGGGTCTGTGGGGAAAACCTACTTTGCTTAATAACGTGGAGACTTATGCCAATATCCCGGTGATTATCCTCAAGGGCGCCGCGTGGTTTGCCAGGATCGGGACGGAAAAAAGCAAGGGGACAAAGGTCTTTGCCATCGCCGGCAATATCAACAATACCGGTTTGTTGGAAGTGCCGATGGGAACAACCCTGAGGGAGATTATTTTTGATCTGGCCGGCGGCATTCCCAACGGGAAAAAATTTAAAGCCGCGCAAACCGGCGGACCCTCCGGCGGATGCCTGACCGAAAAACATTTGGACTTGCCGGTCGATTACGAATCCTTGCAAAATGCCGGGTCGATCATGGGTTCCGGCGGGCTGATCGTCATGGATGAAGACACCTGCATGGTCGATGTGGCCCGTTTCTTTCTTGAGTTTACCCAGGATGAATCCTGCGGCAAGTGTACACCCTGCCGGGTCGGTACCAAACACATGCTGGAAATTCTGACCCGGATTACCGAAGGGAAGGGAGAAGAAGGGGATCTTGCGACCCTGGAAGAGCTGGCCCGGGTGATTAGTTCCTCTTCCCTCTGCGGGCTGGGTCAATCGGCGCCGAATCCGGTGTTAAGCACTTTGCAAAACTTCCGTGACGAATATGAGGCGCATATTAAAGAAAAGAGATGCCCGGCCGGGGTCTGCCGCGCTCTTAAACAGTACCGGATTATTCCGGAGTTATGCAAAGGCTGCGGCCTTTGTGCCCGTGTCTGTCCGGTACAGGCGATTAGCGGCGAACGGCGGGAGCCGTATACCATTGACCAGGAAAGATGTACAAAATGCGGGTTGTGTATGGAAAAATGCCCGTTTAATGCCATAGAGTCCCGGTAAACCGGGAGGACGGCCGGTACTTCCCGTCCACCCTCCATCTTCCTTCACCTCTTTTTCCGGCTTGTCATATCATGTACCAGATTAATCCGTCCCGCCGGAATTCCGGAAGGACGGCTGGAGAGGAGGATGGGCAGATGGCTCAGTCACCGAACATTCATCGACCCGGTCTCCTTGAACGATTAAGCCCCAGAGAACAAGAGATCCTGCCTCTGGTGGCCGCCGGTAAAGACAACCGGGAAATCGGAAAACTTCTCTTCATCAGTGAAAAAACGGCCAAAAATTATGTAACCAGCATCCGTAAAAAACTGGAACTAAAGAACCGGACCGAAATTGCCCTCTTTGCTTTAAAAGAGGGGATCATTAAACTGGACGAAATTTGAGCTACAACCAGGAAAGCCGGCCGGAACCCCTCTCCCGGCTCCGGGAAGAAACGGCCGGTCTCCGCGAATTGGTCCTTTTGCCTGCAGTTGAGTGCAGCCCTGATTACCAGGGCTGTATTTATTTACATAAAGGGTTTTTCCCCCGGGAAGTGAATTAAAATAATAACCGAAGTGGTTGCGGCTTTGTCTTGAAAAGGAGGTGCAGGGCGGACAACCACCGGTTTCTCCAGACAATGAAGAAATCGTTGCCGCAACTCTTTCACCGGAAAGGGCAGTACTGAAAGGAGAGTATTCGATGTCCGGGTTTCTTTCATTACGTGCCCGTTTCCTTGGTAGTATCATTGTCTCCGTCCTTCTAGTCTTTACGGTACTTCTTCCAGCTACAGCCGGTGTATACTATTTCTCAGGTGGTGTCAACCCCTGTTATCGCACTTCTGGTGCTGGAAGCACGTACTGCACCGTACGGAGCAACGTAAAAATCTACCAGTCATCGAACTACTCGACGTACTACTCGACAAAGTATAATTCTACCAGCCAAGGCAATTACTATCGCATCATTATACCGCAGCAACCAAGTGCTCCGGTACCGGAACCCAAACCTCCGGTTGCCAACAATCCACCATCTCCTTCTCCTGCTCCGTCCGGCAACCTGACCGCCGCCGAGCAGAAGATGGTGAACTTGGTGAACCAGGAAAGATCGAAGGCTGGTTTACAGCAGTTGAGGGTGGACATGTCCCTGGTGGAACTGGCCAGGAAAAAAAGTCAGGACATGATCGACCGCAACTACTTCGGTCATAATTCACCAACCTACGGCTCACCCTTTGACATGATGCGGGAGGCCGGAATCAGGTATTCCACTGCCGGTGAAAACCTGGCCGGGGCTGCCACCGTCGAAGCGGCCCATGCCAATCTGATGGCCAGTTCCGGCCATCGGGCCAATATCCTGAACCCAAGGTTCAATTACCTTGGGGTGGGAATCGTCTCCGGCGGACCTTATGGCAATATGTTCACCCAATTATTTGTGGGTAGATAAAAAAACTCCCTTTTCGGGAAGGGGAGCGGCACCGCCGCTCCTCCGCAAAAACGCCCCCGGCGGGCGTTTTTGTTTTGACGTTTTTGTTGTAAGCAATTCCGGCGGGAGTTTTTCGACCATAAGCACCTCCTTCCCCACCGGCATATAATGTACTAGTCTGGATGTCCATCCAGATCTGGTGCGGTTACCAGCAGGAAGGCTGGAAAACTGGTTGGAGAAAGGAGGACGCCTTCATGGAATTCGAAGAACGGGATGAGAGACAGCAACAAAACCCCGGCGACGATGAAGTAAAAGAGACCCCGGTAAACCGGACGGTACAAGAAGAGATAAAACCCCCTGAAGACGGCCAGGAACTGGTGAAAGAGAACAACGGGAAAAAGAAGAAAAGGAAAAACAGAAAAAAGAGCGGCGAATCCGGCCGGGCGGGCGATGACAGTACGAGCGGGCCGGTTAAAAAAGAGCGAAAAAAGAAGGAAGAACTGGAGGGGGAAGAGGACCGGGAAATTGGCGAGGCGGAAAAAAACATTGTACTCCCCACAAGAGTTCAGGTCCGGGTGAAAGAAGAAGAGCCTTCACCGGAACGGGAAACAACAGAACCGGATTTTGCCGGGGACTACAATCCCAACGTGGTGAAGATTACGATGAACGGTTCTGCTGCCGATGAAATAGAAGAAGATCCTCCCGGGGTAGTCAGGGACTTGCGGGGCGCCCGGGTGCAGGTGGGCGAGGCGAGGACCCGGGTTGAGCCGGCTGTCCCTGTTACCCGGCTGCCGGTGCCGACGGTGAAAATACGAAATATTACCGGCGAGATTAGGGATATCACCACGGAAATTATTCCGGATAAAGTTATTGTCCAGGGTATCCTGCATAAGCAGGTCTTCTTTGTCGGAACCGACGGGGTAATCCGGCACTTGGCAGAGGATATTCCCTTCAGTACATTTATCGAAATTCCCGGTGCGGAACCGGGAATGAACGTACAGGTCCATCCGGTAGTTGAGAAAATCCTATTCCGCCTGGCCGACGACGGGCGGTCGGTGAGCCAGAAAATAATTCTGGAAATATTTATCAAGGTCACCCAGTTTATACAGACCGGTTTGGAAATGGGTGAAGGTCCGCTGCTGCTGCTTCCGGCGGTCATCGGCGAGGCAACCAAACAACATTTGGTGGAAAATATCGTCGTCCTGGATACGCCGGCGGAAAAAGTCGATGAAATCCGGGGCGAGTTACGGGATCTCCAGGTGGAGATTATTCCGGATAAAGTAATTGTCCAAGGCATTATCCACAAACAGATCTTTTTCGTCGACCGGCGTAATCTCGCCCGTCACCAGGAAGAGGAGATTCCCTTTAGTCTGTTTCTGGATGTTCCCGGCGCCGAACCGGGAATGGAAGTTCAGGTGCATCCGGTTATTGAAAAGATCTTCTTTGAACTCCTGTCACCGGAGGAAGTAAGAGAAAAAGTAATTATCGAAGTTTTTGTGAAGGTTACGGAGGTTATTCAGGAACATGTCCGGACGGGCGACGGTCCCTTGTTCAAAGTGGAACAAGTGATCGGCGAGGGACAGGAACAGTTGTTAAAGGAATCCCTGCTCGAACTGGAAAGGCCGGCGCTCAAAGTCCGGGAGATTGTGGGTGAAGTAAGGAATGTAAGCGCCCAGGTGATCCCGGATAAAGTAATCATCCAGGGAATTTTGCATAAACAAATCTTCTTTATCAGCACGGATAACATAGAACGCCACCAATTGGAGGAAATTCCCTTCAGCTTGTTTATTGACATCCCGGGAGCCGCCCCGGGCTTGAACGCCAAGGTGAAAATCCTGATCGAACAGATCCTCTTTAAGTTGCTTGACGAGCGGATCCTGGAACAAAAAGTGATTCTCCAGGCCCGGGTGGTAGTAACCGAGACCATTCAGATCCCACTGGTTACCGGGGACTTTTCCCTCTTCAAGCTGGAACAGGTTATCGGCGAGGGCATACGGCAACTGCTGGTCGAGAAAGTGGAAGAAATCCCGGAGATCGTACGGGCCGTTGAGGTGGTCCGCATTGTACCCCCGGGCGCGGTTGTCGTGGGCCGGCAGCAGATCATCGTGGAAAATGTGGTGGAATTACCGGAAAAAGCTATAAAAATCCGGGAAGTACGCGGCGAAATCATTGATCTGAGGGCACGCATTATCGCAAACGACAAGGTTCTGGTGGAAGGATTCGTTCACAAGCAGGTCTTCTTCGTCAACCGGGAGAACGTGGTCCGGGCGGTGACCGAAAATGTTCCCTTCTCGGTTTTGGTGAACGTACCCGGTCTGGTCCCGGATACGCCTATCAGTGTTGAAGTGGAGATCGAAAATATCTCCTTCGCCTTGTCGCCCGACGGCCGCTTCCTCCGGCAGCTTATTGTCCTTCAGGTCGAAGTCCGGGGTGAAGAGTCCGCTCCTGAACCTTTCGATGTGGTAACCAATGTAACCGGTCCGGGCATTGTCACCGAGCGTATTCTGGTCAGAGCGCCGGTTCTGCGGGAGACCGGGGTGGTGGTGGAAGAGATCTTTGTCGTCACCGATGTCTCCGGGCCGGGAATCCTCCGGGTGGACAAAGCAGTGGTTTCTTTGGATGTGGTGGATGACGGTATTCCCGAACCCGTGCCGGTGGAAGTGGTTACCAATGTCGTTTTTGAACCGGTACGTTTCTGAGTTGCAAGGACCGCAAGGTCCTTTTTTTATTATGACCTCTGTCCACATGAGCACAAGCGGGGACCAATTCATATATTATATTAGCAACCAGGACCGTCCCAAATTTTTCTTTTGGCATCTTGCCAAACCGGTTGACCCGGGTTCATGACCCGGCGGCGGCAAAGGGGGAATTTTTGTGGAAATACAGGGGTTTTGGCGTTAGTAATCTTCCTTGCTCTGCTGGCGCTCAGTACCTTCTGGTTGTATTCCCTTCATAAAACCAGAGCCGTACAGATCATATCCCCGACATACGTTGAGCCTGGAGAGACGGCCGGTCCGCCGGAAGAAATCCGGGAGAGCGCGGCCGAAACTAAAAAAAAAGCGCTAATTCAGCGGACGACCACCGGACCCGGCGGTAGGGATCCTCCAAAACGGACAGGGGAGGGGAGGCAAGAGAGGGAAGACCATCTTCCAACCGGATCGTTACCCGGCCCCGGGCTTGCTCCGCTGGTGGAAAAACGAAGGGAACCGGCAGAAGAAAAGCGGCCGGCGGGAGAGGAAAAAACCGGGGTGAACAAGGCGGAAAAAGAACCCCCGGCCAAAAAAAGGAAAGAAAAAGAGGTGAGAGTTGATCCCGGCGAAGAACAGGAAACCGGCTTTCCGGAAAGTCTGTGCCCGCTGGATACCCCGGTGGCACCGGCCATAGAAAAGAGAGAATCCGGCAAGGCCGGTAATGAAGAATCAAGGAAAGGAGGAGAGATCTTAATGGATCCTTTGGTGCGGGCTGAGGTGGTGATCGGCGAAGCAACCAAACAATTGCTGGTTGAAACCAATGTCACCCTGGCTAAACCGGCGATTAAAATCAGGAATATTACCGCGGAGATTCGTGACTTAACCAGCGAGTTAATTATGGATAAGGTTATTATCCAGGGTCTGCTGCATAAGCAGGTGTTTTTTGTCGGCGAGGACAATATTGTTCATCACCAAACCGAGGAAGTACCTTTCAGCACTTTTGCCGATGTTTTTGGGGCCGAACCCGGTATGAATGTTCAGATCCATCCCACGGTGGAGACCATCCTGTTTACCCTGTTGACCCCGACCTTGCTTCATCAGAAAGTAGTTATCGAATTTTTTGTTAAGGTAACGGAACCCACACAAATCAATATTCTGGAAGGAACCGGTCCGCTGGTCCGTGTTGATCAGGTGATTGGCGAAGCCACCAAACAGGAGTTAATTGAAAACATGGTCACACTTCATGTACCTGCGGTAAAAATCGACGATATTACCGCGGAGATCATTGATTTGACCGTAGAGGTTCTGGAAGATAAAATTGTCCTTCAGGGAGTCTTACACAAGCAGATTTTCTTTATCGGCCATGACAATGTCGAGTTTCACCAGGAAGAAGAGGTGGAGTTCAGTACCTTTGTGGATATTCCCGGAGCGGAACCGGGAATGGACGTTGTAACCGAACCAACCATTGAATTTATCCATTTTGAACTTTTGGATGAAAAGACGGTGTTGCAAAAGATTGTCGTCGAATTTTTTGTCAAAGTTACGGAGAGCGTCCAGATTAACGTGGCCCTTGGACCGGGAGCCCTTTTAAAACTCGATACCATGGTCGGAGAACAAACCTCGCAACTGCTGATTGAAAGCACCCTTGCCCTTACCCAGCCGGCGGTTAAAATCAGAGAAATCGTCGCCAGGGTGGAACGGTTAATGGCGGAAGTAATCGAAGACAAGATCATTATTCAGGGTATTGTCCACAAACAGATCTTCTTCATCAATGAAAACAATTTGGAAATTCACCAAAGTGAAGATGTTCCGTTCAGCACCTTTGTGGATATTCCCGGGGCCGTCCCCGGTATGGATGTGCGGATCAAGCCGGAAATAGAAACTATCCTCTTTGAGCTCTTGGATTCCACGACGCTCCGGCAAAAGGTGGTGCTGGAGTTATTCGTCAAACTCACCGAAGCCCAGCAACTCCAGGTACAGGTGGTTGTTCCTTACCCGCCTTACTACTTCTAGGACGTCTACTCGTATGTCCCACCTGGCAAAAAAAACAGGTCTTTGGCAAGGCCTGTTTTTTTTGTGGATACGAGGGACCCCATCGTTGGGCGCAGGTATTTTCGCGCCCGGGAGCCATATATATTTAACAAAAAGGTCCTTCGCGGCGGGCTGCGGGACAGGAGGCTGTTTTATAATGAGGGTTTTAATGCAAAACCGGGCTACGGCTCTGCGGGTCCTGGCCGGGGATACCGTGCAAATGACCAAGATGCGTGAGGCTTTAGTAAAATTGGGGGTGGAAGTGGATTTTGATCCCCGGCCGGAGCCGGATCTTTCCCGATATGACCTGGTTCACATTTTCAACATCATCCCGGTGGAAGAGACTTACCGCTTTTACCGGCATGCCAAAAAGTGGAACAAACCTATTGTCTTAACCCCTATTTACTGGGATCCTTCCGAGTTCCTCCGCCACGTTGAAGTTGAAGACAAAGAGCAACATTCCTTTTTTACCTGGTTGGAGAAGACCGATCACCTGCGTCAGGAGATTCTGGACGGAGTCGAATTATTATTGCCAAACGGGGAAGAAGAATACCGGCTGCTGGTGGAGAAATACAGCCTGATTACTCCCGCCCGGATCATTCCCAACGGCGCGGATCCCCTCTTTTATTACGCCAAGCCGGATAAATTTCTTAACCGTTTCGGGATCAAAGACTTTATTCTTTCCGTCGGCCGGATTTGCCGGCGGAAAAATCAGAAAGAACTGATCAAAGCCGCGGCGGAACTCGAAAAAACCGTGGTGCTTATTGGTCCGGTCAATGACTACCAGTATTACCAGGAGTGCCGGCGGCAGGGAAAAATCAAATATTTGGGCCCCCTCTCTCCCCCCTGGGTGGCTTCGGCTTATGCCGCCTGTCTCCTCCATGCTTTGGTCAGTTGGTACGATACACCGGGTTTGGTCAATCTTGAAGCGGCGCTGGCCGGGTGTAAAGTGGTCACCACCGACCGGGGCACCGCCCGTGAATATTTGGGCGATATGGCCTGGTATTGTTCGCCCGACGCCGCCTCGATCCGGAACGCACTGCATCAGGCGTTGTATAGTCCGGCCCCCAGCGGGCTGCGGGAGCATATTTTGGCCAACTACACCTGGGACCGAATCGCCCGGCTCACCTATGAGGCTTACCAGGAAGTTTTGGGTTGAACCGGGGAAAAGGGAGTAAATTAAATCCCGGGGTGAGATGATGGTTCACCGCCGCCGGAAAATAAACAACAGGCGGGCCCTCCTCCACCAGATGGCAATGGTAAACCGGCTGTTGCTCCAAACCCATCCCTACCGTTGGGGAAAGCTGCCGGACAGTCCTGTCCGGCTTTTATACCTGAATTTCCTGGCCGGCCTGGCCAGGGGATTCGGGATTGCCCTGGGTTTAACGCTGTTAACCGCTGTTTTTCTGGCGGTCATGACCAGAATTGCCAGCTTGAACCTGCCGCTGATCAGCAGGTTCATAGCGGAAATCATCCGCCTGGTGGAGGAACAACTGGCCACGCTACCCGGATAAAGCCGGACTTATTTTTCAAAAGGGGGAAAGACGATGCTGGATAAGGAAGAGTTGCGCGCTTTGCAAAGGGAATTGGTGGCGGAAAAAAAGAGACTGGAAAAAGAATTCGGCGACAAATACCTTGAATTCGGCGAGAGCCTGACCGGCTCCCTCCAGGAGCTTTCTGCCTACGACAACCATCCGGCGGATCTCGGCTCCGAAACGTACGAGCGGGGGAAAGATCTAGGGTTGCGCGATGCCAAACGGCTGGTCTACCAACAGATTAAGGACGCCCTCGAGAAAATGGACCGGGGCCGGTACGGCTTTTGTGTCATGTGCGGAAAGGAAATCCCGCCGGCGAGGTTGAAAGCCCTTCCTTATGCCGAAAGTTGTGTCGCCTGTAGGGAAAATCTGGAAGAAAAGAAGGCCCGTTCCCCGGAAAAAGGCAGGCGTCCGGTGGAGGAGGACATTCTGGTCAAGCACCTTACGGCGAGCGGCGGGGACGACCCGGGGATCGACCGGGAGGATATCCTCCAGCAAGTTTATAAATACGGCACGGCGGAATCCCCCCAGGATCTCGGAGGCGGGGAGTCCTACGTAGAACTCTATACGGACGAACCGCGGGGAACGGTTTCTCAGGTAGAAAAGGAACAGGTGGAAAAACCGGATTAAGATTCGATTCCCCTGATCAGGCCCATCACCAGTTCTTTGGCGGTTTCGAGATTTTCGGCCCGGACATGTTCGGCCCGGTCCGTCGGCCAGTGCCAGTGGGGGAGTAGTCCTTTTTCGTCAAAAGCCATAATGCTTACGGTCCGGTACCCCCGGAACAAAGTGGCGGTCCCGTCGGTGGTCAAGAGGGAATAGGGGCGGAAGGAGGCCTCTATTTTTTTCTCCCGGCAAACCTGGCGGGCCAGAAAAAGAAGTTCCGGGGAAGCCGGTTTACCGCCTAAAATTCCCTCGCGGGTAATCACGGCTGTGCGGCCGATGCCGAGATTGTCCAGGTTAATAAAGAAGGTGTCTTTAGCCGGCCGGTGCCGGCGTAAAAAGGCCAAAACCCCGTTGGTTCCGGATTCTTCCGCCCCGGTAGCTACCAGGGTGACCCGGGTCGTCAGGGGCGGATGCTTCTTGAGGATTTTCGCCACTTCCAGGAGGACGGCGACGCCGGAAGCATTGTCATTGGCTCCCGGGGTATAGACCCCTTTTAGCTCCCGGTGGACCAAGGAGAGCAGGGTGATGAAAAGATAAACGGCCGGGGGCAGGGACAAAAGCCACAGCAGGAACGGGGAGATGGGACTCCAGGTTCCCAGGGCATAGAGTACAGTCATCAACACCATGGCTCCGGTCATCAACAGATAACTGAGGCGGAAATTTTTCACCATTTGGGGAGAGAAATTCCAAGCGGACCGGGAAGAGTCATAATGGGCCATCACTACCACCTTGCGCAGGGTCTTGCTCCGGGCGGGGATAGTTGCCACTACGTTTTGACTGGGTTTTTTCGGAATGAACCGGGAAAAAAAGGGGAAGGTGTTGGATTCGAAATAAAAGGCGACCAGTCCCAATAAGGCAAAGGCAAACCCGAGGGCCGGCCGGAAGGGAAAGGCCACCGCCGCCACCACAAACAGCAGGTAGATTCCGATAAAAGCCCAGGAAAAGGAAGTGACGGCTTTAAAGCTTTCCAGTTGGGGAAGAAGGCCCATGGCCGATAACTCGTTCTTGATGTAGTCGGCGGCCTTTTTCTCTTCGGCGGTACAGGAACCGCGGGGACCAATCTCTTCGGCCAATACTTTAACATGGTTAAGCAAGAAAAAAACCTCCCTCTTACAATATGGGGATACGTAAAAACTATTTTAATAATACGACAAAAAATTGTTTACCCCTCTTTTTAACAAAAGCACTGTTTCGCCGGGTTTTCTTCGCTTTCCGTGCCCGGTTTCCCCCGGCGTCGGGGAGGAGGATTAACTTGCTCTTGTGACGAATTGAGAAACAGGTGATATAATGAGGATTATAGGCATTGACCCCGGAACGGCGAGCACCGGGTTTGGCCTTTTGGAACAGACCGGTAACCGTCTTCATCTTTTGCAATACGGTGTGATTAGAACCTCACCGGACATCCCGGCTTCCCAGCGTTTGCTCCAGATCTACCGGGAGGTTAGCGAATTAATTGCCCGGTACCGTCCGGAGGTTATGGCGGTGGAAGAGTTGTTTTTTAACAAAAATTCCCGGACGGTGCTGGCGGTCGGTCAGGCGCGGGGGGTGGTGATGCTGGCCGCCGCCCGGGAAAACTTGCCGGTCGAGGAATATACCCCGTTGCAGGTGAAAATGGCGGTGGTTGGTTACGGGCGGGCCGAGAAGCGGCAGGTCCAGGAGATGGTCCGGGTGTTGTTGGGCTTAACCCGGCGTCCCCAACCGGATGATGCCGCCGATGCCCTGGCGGTAGCAATTTGTCACGCCCATTCCCGGCAAAAAATCAACATACGCGGGGGATATTGACGATGTTGGCGACTTTACGCGGTCGCGTCCGGCAGGTGGCCGGAGACCATTGTATTTTGGAAGTCAACGGCGTGGGTTTTCAAGTTTTAGTTCCTTTGCGCGCCCTGGAAAAACTCTCCCAGGCGGAGGGCGAGGTTTTACTTTACACCTATTTGCACCATAAAGAAGACAGCATGACGCTTTACGGTTTTCTTGATCCGGAGGAAAAGGAGCTTTTTACCCAAATGATCACCGTCTCCGGGGTCGGACCCAAAACGGCGTTGGCGGTTTTTGCCGTCCTTTCGTCCCAGGATTTCCGCCGGGCGGTGCTGGCGGAGGACACCGAGACCCTGCGCACGGTTCCGGGCATCGGAATGAAAACGGCGCAAAGGTTGATCCTGGAATTAAAGCCCCGTTTCGTTAAGGAAAACGGGGGAGAGAAAACGGCAGGCCTGCCCGGGTTGCCGTTTGATGACGCCGTCGCGGCCTTGGTGGCCCTGGGTTATACTTCCTCGGCGGCGTTCGGCGCGGTGAAAGAAGTATGGCAGGACAACCCCAACCTGGGCGTACCGGATCTGATCCGCCGTGCTTTACAGAAACTGTCAAAGAATGTTAAATTATAAATAAGGCCGGACAGGATGTGATGTTAAATGGAGGAGCTCCGTGTTGTCGCCCCGGAAAGGCGTGAAGAGGACGCGGAATTCGACGTTACCCTTCGCCCGCGGAGTTTGGCGGAATACATCGGCCAGAGCCGGGTGAAAGAGAACCTGAAAATTTTTGTCCAGGCCGCCCGCGACCGGCGGGAAGCGCTGGATCACGTTCTTTTATACGGCCCGCCGGGTTTGGGCAAGACTACGCTGGCCCATATTATCGCCGCCGAGCTCGGAGTACCGATCCGGGTGACGTCCGGACCGGTGATTGAGCGGGCCGGCGACCTGGCGGCGATTCTCACCAACCTCGAATCCCATGAAGTTCTGTTTATCGACGAAGTTCACCGGTTGAACAGAACCGTGGAGGAGATTTTATACTCGGCCATGGAAGAATTCGCCCTCGATATCATTATTGGCAAGGGGCCGAGCGCCCGTTCAGTGCGGATCGACCTTCCCCGTTTTACCCTGGTGGGAGCTACTACCCGGGCGGGTGCCCTTTCCTCGCCTTTGCGCGACCGGTTTGGCATCATCGACCGTTTGGAATACTATACTTCGGAGGAGTTGGAAGAGATCATCATCCGGGCCGCTTCCATTCTGGAGATTCCCATCGAACGGGAGGGAGCCCGGGAACTGGCGACCAGGGCGCGGGGAACGCCGCGGATCGCCAACCGGCTTTTAAAACGGGTGCGGGATTTTGCCCAGGTTAAAGGAGAAGGGGTTATTACCGCCGCCATCGCCCGCTGGGCCCTGGATCTTCTGGAGGTGGACCGGATGGGCCTGGACCGGGTGGACCGCTTGCTCCTGGAGACCATTGTCAATAAGTTCGACGGCGGTCCCGTAGGCGTCGACACCTTGGCCGCCGCCACGCAAGAGGCGGTGGAAACCATTGAGGACGTATGTGAACCTTATCTTTTGCAAATCGGTTTTTTACAGCGGACGCCCAGGGGAAGAGTCGTGACCCGGCGGGGCATGGAACACCTGGGGATTACTCCCAAATCCCGGAAAGTCCAGGAACAATTAAAATGGCAAGATAATTTGTAGCCTTTTAACCGGACCCCCGTTTAATTATGTTAAGACATGTTAAGCCATGTTGAGCTTGTTAAGGCGCCGCGCCGTTCCCCGGGTTGCCGGGGGGAAGAGGAGGCGGGAAAAAGAAGGATGGAAAAGACGGAAATCTTACTTCATACCTGTTGCGGACCTTGCGCCACCTATACCACCCAGCATTTGACCACACAAGGTTTCGCCCCGGTCATGTATTTCTATAACCCCAACATCCATCCCTACCGGGAATGGAAAAAAAGAGAAGAAACCCTGGCCTTTTTTGCCGGGCAAAAAGGGATTCCCCTTATCGTTGAAGATGATTATGACCTCACCGGTTTTCTCCGGCAGGTGGTATACAGGGAAGAGGAACGGTGCGCCCTCTGTTATGCCATGCGCCTGGAGAAAACGGCGGTCAAAGCTAAGGAATTGGGGTACCAATGGTTTGGTACCACGCTGCTGATTAGTCCCTACCAAAAGATCGAGGCGATCCGCCGCACCGGAGAAGAACTGGCCCGTGAACACGGTCTGAACTTTTACGGCGAAGACTTGCGCCCGGGATACCCAAAAAGCCGGGAACTCTCCCGGGAACTCGGCCTTTATCGCCAGCCTTATTGTGGGTGCATTTACAGTGAAAAAGAACGGTATTATAAACCAGGCTGATGGAGGCCGGTTTTAACCCCGGCGGGGAGCCGGCGTGAAGGAGGTATGACCAATGGACAACTACTTTTCCAGTTTAGGCCGGTTATTGATTATCGCGGGACTTTTGTTACTGGCCATCGGAGTCCTCTTCTTTTTGGGAGGGAAGATTCCGGGGCTCGGCCGTCTTCCGGGGGATATTGTGATCCGGAGGGAAAAATTCACTTTTTATTTTCCTCTGGGCACCTGTTTGCTTTTGAGTATCCTGCTCAGTCTCTTGCTGGCGCTTTTTTCCCGGAGGTGAAGCAATGAACCTTTACCGGAGCGAAGGCATCGTCCTTCGCAGCCGTCCGCTGGGCGAGGCGGATAAAGTTCTCACCCTGCTGACCAGGGACAAGGGGAAGATGGAAGCAGTCGCCCGGGGTGCCCGCCGTCCCCGCAACCGTCTGGTAGGAGCGGCCCAACCCTTCTCCTATTTGAAGGTTCTGATCTTTACCGGAAAAAGTCTTCCGCAGTTAAGTCAGGCGGAGATTATCCGCTCTTTTATTGCCATCCGGGACAACCTGGTAAAAACGGCTTATGCCTCCTACTGGATGGAAATCTTGGACCACCTCCTTCCTTGGGAAGACGGCAATCCCGAACTTTTCCTCTTTACCCTGGCCGCTTTGACCGTCTTGGAAAAATGCGAGGATCCGGCGCTTTTATCCCGTGCCTTTGAACTCCGGGTTTTACAATACCTCGGGTACACCCCCCAACTGGCCGCCTGTGCCCGTTGCGGTGAAGCCCCGGGTGACCTCCCGGGAGGATTTTCTCCCCCCGACGGCGGGGTGGTCTGCCAGGCCTGCAAGACAGAGGCCCGGAACCTTCTTCCCTTGTCCCAAGAAGGACTGGCCTCTATGAACCGGTTGCTGGCCGCCGATCTCCGGTCTGTTGTCCACTGGGAACTTCCGCCCTCCCGGCAAAGGGAGATTGAAGGCGCGCTGACGGCATTTTTGGAATACCGGATGGAAAAACCCTTAAAATCCCTGACCTTTTTACGGTCCATCCTCTCTTTTTAGGGGAATAACCCCCTCCGTATCCTGGGCAGTCTACAGGTATGGAGGTGAGAGAATGGCCGATGAGTTGTTGGAAAAAATTGATCAGATCCGCCGGCGGATCCCGGTAAGTTATGAAGAAGCCCGCGCCGCTTTGAATAAAGCCTCGGGAAACCTGGTGGAAGCTTTAATCCTGCTGGAAAAGGAGAAAAAAAACAACGTAGGCAAGCTGTTCATCGGAAAAATACAGAAACTATGGGAGACGGGAAGCCGCCGGCGGGTCCGTGTCCGTAAAGGCGACCGGGTTTTGATGGAGGTGCCCGCCACCGCCGGTGTTTTAGGCGTGGTCTTCGCTCCCTACCTGACTTTGATGGGAACCGTTATTGCGCTGGCTTCCCGGTGCCGGATCGAAGTGGGTAAAAATGAACACCAACCGGCAGGTACCGATTGACACCTGCCTTCATTCTCTGTTATACTTTTTTTAACGGGCAAGGTCAGTTTGACACCACCTCTCGCTTCGGGCGGCGGGAGGTTATTTCTTGAGTACGGGGTGGTGAAAAAATGGCAACCGGTAACAGGTTTCCCCTTTTTCTTTCCCGTCGCTTCCGTATGGTACTGGCCTTTTCCTTTTTCATTTTTCTGATGGGCATTGCCCTGGGGTACGGGGCTTGGCGGGAAAGCCCGGAAGAAGCCCAAGGTTTGCTGGGGGTTTTTATCGCGACCTTTCAGGAACTGGCCGGCCGGATGGAAGGAACCAACCGGCTTGTCCAGGCGGGGCTGGTTTTCGTCCATAACCTCAGGGTGACGGTCATTATGTTTTTTTTCGGCGGGATCCTTCCCTTTTTCCCCTTGATGGTGCTCGGCGGCAACGGGGCGGCCATCGGGATGATGGCCGGTTACTTCGAGTATCACCGGATTTTAACCAGAGAAACTTTTTTTCTCAGTCTTCTTCCCCACGGCATTTTTGAACTGACCGCCATCTTATTTGCCGCGACCATGGGCGTAATATGGGGGGTCAGGAACTGGCTGGGATGGCTCCAGGTGCGGGTTTCCCAGGGATTCCTGGCCAATATGAAATCTTTTCTCCCGTTTGTCCCCTGGGTTATTTTCTTGTTGATCTTGGCCGCGGTAATTGAGATTCTTGTTTCACCCGTTTTGCTTTCGGGTTTAACTTTGTAACGTTCCAAGTCAAGGAGGATGAATATGGAAAAAGAGAAACAGGTAGCGGCGACCACCACGATGGAGAAGATTGTCTCCCTGGCGAAACGGAGAGGATTTATCTTTCCCAGCAGCGAGATTTACGGCGGATTGAACAGTTGCTGGGATTACGGGCCTTTAGGAGTGGAATTGAAAAACAATGTGAAGCGGGCCTGGTGGCGAAGTGTGGTGCAGGAACGGGACGATATGGTAGGATTGGACGCCAGTATTCTGATGCACCCCAAAGTCTGGGAAGCCAGCGGCCACCTGGAGGGTTTTACTGATCCGCTGGTCGACTGTAAACAGTGCCGGCGGAGATTCCGCGCCGATCACCTGGCCACGGAGAAGTGCCCGGAATGCGGCGGCGAACTGACCGAACCGCGCCGGTTTAATTTGATGTTCCGTACTTATATGGGGCCGGTGGAGGAAGAAGCAGCCACTGTTTACCTGCGGCCGGAAACCGCCCAGGGGATCTTTGTGAACTTTTTAAATATTCTGAATTCAACGAGAAAAAAGCTCCCCTTCGGGGTGGCCCAGATCGGCAAGGCCTTCCGCAATGAAATAACCCCGGGTAATTTCACCTTCCGCACCAGGGAGTTCGAGCAGATGGAGATCGAATACTTTGTTAAACCCGGTATGGATGAGGAGATTTTCCGGCAATGGATCGAGGAGCGGTACAACTGGTATCTCAAGCTTGGGGTTAACCCGGCCCGCCTCCGCCTGCGGGAACACGGCCCGGATGAACTGGCGCATTATGCCAAAGCCTGTTATGACATAGAATATTACTTCCCCATGGGCTGGTCGGAACTGGAGGGAATAGCCAACCGTACCGATTTTGACCTGCGGCGCCATTCCGAGTACAGCGGTACCCGGCTGGACTATTTTGAACAGGAAACCGGCGAGCGTTTTATTCCGTATGTTATTGAACCGTCGGCCGGCGCCGACCGCGCCACGTTATGTTTCTTACTTGATGCCTATCACGAAGAGCCGGATAAAGACGAAATCCGGGTGGTCCTTCGTTTCCACCCGGATTTGGCCCCCGTCAAAGTGGCGGTGTTGCCGCTTTCCCGTAAAGAACCGTTGGTCGCCCTGGCCCGGGATCTTCATAAAGAACTCGCCCGGCACTGGGTGACCGAGTATGATGATGCCAAATCGATCGGCCGCCGTTACCGGCGGCAGGATGAGATTGGCACCCCTTACTGTGTCACGGTGGATTTCCAGTCCTTGGAAGACAAGGCGGTAACTATTCGCGACCGGGACACCATGGAACAGATTCGCGTTCCCTACCAGGAATTGGTGCCGGTTCTCAGAGAGAAACTGGAAGGCAGGTAAAGCCGGTCAAAATATTCCCGGATCATGCGCCCGGCGGAGAAATGACGGCAGGCACTGTCGATCGCCTGGTACATAATGAACTCCCAGCGTTCCGGTTGCCGGTAATAGACGGGCAGGACTTCATGTTCCAGAGTGTGAAAGAGGGCATTCTGGTCGGAAAGGTCCTGGTCGGGGCCTTCGTAACCGTCACCGAACTGCCAGCCGTTTATCCCGTGACGGCAGCCTTCATCCCACCACCCGTCAAGAGTGCTGAGGTTCAAGATGCCGTTCATCGCCGCTTTCATGCCCGAGGTACCGCAGGCTTCCAGGGGACGCCGGGGCGTGTTTAACCAGAGATCACAGCCCCGCGTCAACAATTTGCCCAGGCCCATGTTGTAGTTTTCCAGAAAGACAATGCTTTCGGGAAATTCGCGGGCTAAGGCGATGATTCGCCGGAGGGTGTCTTTACCGGCTTCATCCTGCGGGTGAGCTTTACCGGCAAACACCAGTTAGAGCTTTTTCTCCTGCAGGAAGGGGAGCAGGCGTTCGCGGTTGTTGAAGAGCAGATCTCCCCGCTTGTAGGTGGCCGCCCGCCGGGCAAAACCGATCAACAGGACGTCGGGGTCAAGTTCCCGCCCGGTCCTTTGGCGTATCTCCGCCAGCAGCCGTTCTTTGTTCTTCCGGTGTGCTTCCCGGAGCCCGCGCCTTTCCTGGAAAGCCCGGTCGATCTCCGGGTCCTGCCAGGTTTTCCGGTGCACGCCGTTGGTAATCCCGATGATTCGGGAAATTCCCGGAACAGCGTTCCACATTTTTTCCGCCGTTACCCGGTGCAGACGGGAAACGGCGTTGCTGAGGCGGGAGAGACGGAGCGCGGCCACGGTCATATTGAAAGGATCGCCGCCGATACTTTTCATTTCTTCGTAATGAAGCCCGTTATAGGCGCCCAAAAACCCGAGGGCGGCGTGGGGGTGTACTTCGTTTCCGGCGGCTACAGGAGTATGAGTGGTAAAGACAATCTCCTCCCTGGTCCTGGCCCAGGCCTCATGGAAGGAAAAGCCCTTTTCCATTTTTTCCCGGATTAATTCCAGACCGGCAAAAACGGCATGCCCTTCGTTGAAATGATACAAATCAACATGGATATTTAAGGCCCTTAGGGCCCGGATCCCGCCGATGCCCAGGATCATTTCCTGGCTAATCCGGTCATTGGTGTCCCCGCGGTAAAGGTGGTGGGTGAGCCAGGGGGTCTCGTTTTCCGGCAAATCGGCGTCCAGCAGGTAAAGGGGGGCATTGTCAAAATGGTCGACCAGCCATACTTTACAGGTCACCGGTTTATTTTTGATTTTGACCTGCACCTTGACGCCGGTATCCTTTAAAAAATCCGTAGCGTATATTTCGGAGAGGTCATAAAGTTCACCGTGGCCGCTAACTGCCTGGCGGGTGTAACCCTTGCGCCAGAGAATGCCGACCCCGACCACGGGCAGGTTCTCATCGCGGGCGGCCTTCAGATAATCGCCGGCCAGAACCCCGAGTCCCCCCGAGTAAATCGGAAAATCTTCATGCAAACCGAATTCCATGCAAATATAGGCGATTTTAGGCAGCAGTCCGTCTTTGCTCACTTATGATAACCTCCTGCAACCGTATTCTTTAAACCCGTAATGCTTTGCAGCAAAATGCAAATTATTATAAAGGTAGTAAAAGAACGAAAATTTTAAGGATGCAGTCACGGATGTTCTTCTTTACTATAACATAAAAGTCCTGCTACAAGCCATGTTTAATTATTACCAGAAAAATTCCTTTTGTTTTAACGGATAATTTTGGCGGCCCCCTACCCCCGCCTCTTGACGCGAAAGGAAAAGGGGGATATAATATTATCCACACTATATAATATTTATTACGGCGATGAAGGGGAAGAGTACCCGGGATCACCGGTTAAAGAGAACCGGTGGCTGGTGCGAACCGGTACGGTGCCCCGGCGAAAATCACCCCCGAGCGTTCTCCCGAAACGGTTTAGTAAGGAGAAACGGACGGCGCCCGTTATCGCGCTCTCAAGTGGCTGTAAAGCAAATTGGGTGGTACCACGGGCCAACAATCCCGTCCCAAACAGGGACGGTTTTTTATTTATTGCTCGGAGGTGTTCGCGATTGGACTACAATAAAACCTTGAACCTGCCTTCCACCACTTTTCCCATGCGGGGAAACCTTCCCCAACGGGAACCGGAAATTCAGGCTTTCTGGGAAGAGAAGAAAATTTACCGGCGTCTTTTGGACAAAGCCCGGAAAGAGGGGAAAAAGAAGTTTATCCTGCACGACGGTCCCCCGTACGCCAACGGTCATATTCATACCGGGCATGCCCTGAATAAGACCTTGAAGGATATAATCGTCAAGTTTAAGGCGATGGAAGGGTATTTCGCCCCCATGGTGCACGGGTGGGACACCCACGGCTTACCCATCGAACAGCAGGTCATCAAGGAAAGCGGCATTGACCGGCATGCGCTTAATCCGGTGGAGTTCCGCCAAAAATGCCGGGAATATGCGGAAAAATTCCGGGCCATTCAGGAAGAAGAATTCAGGCGCCTGGGCGTCTGGGGCTTGTGGGAACAGTCGTATATGACTCTCCACCCGGAATATGAAGCCAAACAGATTGAAATTTTCGGGGAAATGGCAAAAAAGGGTTATATTTACCGGGGGCTAAAGCCGGTCTTTTGGTGCCCGGTTTGTGAAACGGCCTTGGCGGAAGCGGAAATCGAGTACCAGGATAAGGAATCGCCCTCCATCTATGTGCGTTTCCCCGTGGCGGACGGGAAAGGCGTCCTTCCGGAGGACCAAACGTATGTGGTGATTTGGACCACCACCCCCTGGACCCTTCCGGCCAACCTGGCCGTCTGTCTCCATCCCGATTACGAGTACGTGCTTATTCAGGCGGGCGCCGACCGGTACCTGGTGGCCGAAGGCTTGTTGGATCATTTCTGCCGGGCAACGGGCCTTTCCGTGACCGGCCGGGAAAAGACTTTCCGCGGGAGCGACCTGGAGGGAGTCGAGTGCCGCCATCCCTTCATGGACTGGAAATCCCCGCTTATCCTGGGTGAACACGTTACGCTGGAAAGCGGCACGGGCTGCGTACACACGGCGCCCGGCCACGGGCTGGAAGACTTTGAAGTAGGGGTCAAGTACAATCTGGCCATCTTTTCCCCGGTCACCGGTACGGGCAGATTTACCGGGGAAGCGGGGAAATACGCGGGGATGAAACTCGACGATGCCAACCCGGTGATTATCGAAGATCTGGAACGTTCCGGGCACCTGCTGAAGGCGGAAAAAACCGTCCACCAGTATCCCCATTGTTGGCGGTGTAAAAACCCGGTGATTTTCCGGGCTACTCCCCAGTGGTTTGCCTCGATTGAAGGTTTCCGCGAGGAGGCCCTGGCGGCCATTGCGAACGTGCAATGGATCCCGGCCTGGGGCGAGGAACGGATCGCCAACATGGTGCGGCAAAGGACCGACTGGTGCATTTCCCGCCAGCGTATCTGGGGGGTGCCGATTCCCATCTTTTATTGTTCCGCCTGCGAAAAGCCGGTCATCACCGGTGAAACCATAAGCCGCGTCCGGGATCTCTTTGCCGCGGAAGGTTCGGACGCCTGGTTTAAATACGAAGCCGGGGAGATTCTCGGCGACGGTTTTGCCTGCCCGGAATGCGGGGGCACCGGTTTTATCAAGGAAAAAGACACGATGGACGTCTGGTTCGATTCGGGTTCCAGCCACATGGCAGTCCTCACCCGGCAGCCGGAACTCTCCTGGCCGGCCGATCTTTACCTGGAAGGCAGCGATCAGCACCGGGGCTGGTTCCAATCGTCCCTTTTGACCTCCGTGGCCGTCACCGGGCAAGCTCCCTACCGGGCGGTCCTGACCCACGGATTTTTGGTGGACGGGGAAGGGCGAAAAATGTCCAAGTCCCTGGGGAACGTGGTACCGCCGGAAAAGATCATTAATAATTACGGGGCCGATATTCTCCGTCTCTGGGCGGCTTCCTCCGATTACCAGTCCGACATCAGGCTCTCCATGGAGATCCTGAAACAAATGACCGAAGTCTACCGGAGGATTAGAAACACCGCGCGTTTTCTCCTGGGGAACCTCTATGATTTCCGGCCGGGAGATGCCGTGCCCTATGAAGACCTTCCGGAACTCGACCGGTGGGCCCTGCTGAAAATGGAAAAACTTCTCCGCCGTGTTACCGAAGCGTATAAGAGTTTTCAATTCCACCAGCTCTATCACGCGGTGCATAACTTCTGCGCCGTGGATCTAAGCGCTTTTTACCTGGATGTGATTAAGGACCGTCTCTACACCTTCGCCGCGGCTGACCGGAGGCGGCGGGCGGCCCAGACCGTCCTCTATACCATCCTGCGTAACCTGGTGAAAATGATCGCCCCCGTCCTGGTGCACACGGCCGAAGAGATCTGGCAGCATATGCCGGACGATTACAAGGAGGAGGAGAGTGTGCACTTGGCTTCCTGGCCGGAGTTTAACGACCAATACCTTGATTCCGCTTTGGAAGAAAGATGGGAAGAGCTTTTGCGCCTCCGGAACGAAGTAACGGCGGCCCTAGAAAGGGCGAGAGCAAGCAAGCTGATCGGCGGTTCCCTCGAAGCCCGGGTGGTCCTCACCGTACCTCCCGCCCGGCAAAAATTAGTCGATTACTTCCGGGATGACCTGGCGACCCTCTTCATTGTCTCCCAGGTGGAGATAAAAACGGCCGGCGAAGGAGACGACCTCCAGATCCACGTGGAAAAAGCGGCGGGAGAGAAATGCACGCGCTGTTGGATCTACCACCCGGAAGTGGGCTCCAATGCGGACCATCCCGGACTCTGTCCCAAATGCCTGCAGGCGGTTGCGGCCCAGGATCTGTCCTGAGCACACCGGCAGCAGACAGACGCCGGGGCCGGGTCTCCGCCTCCCGACGTCCCGTTGTTGGCCGGGTAATCTTGTTCCGGCGGCAGGGCCGGTGCCGAGAGGAGGGGTGGCTTTGCCTTGGAACGTATGGTTGTTCTTCTTTTTTCTCCTGATTCTTTTTACCAATCTCTATCTGTCCGCCGCCGTGTACGTGGACGCGCAAAACCGTCATCAACTTCCTTTAAAAATCCCGCCTCCCGTCTGGGGGCTGATCTCTTTTTCCTTTCCCCTTTTCGGTTTTTTTATCTATTGGCTGATGACCAGTTCCACCTTGGTGCAAGAAAAAAATGACCGCCGGCGGGAGTAGGTTGCCGCTGCCGGCAACCTACTCCGGAAAGCATCCGGTAAAGAACCATAAGTGAAGAGCGGTTCTTCGGGGCATACTTTATTTAAAACAAACCAAGGAGACAGGAAGATGCACCAAGTCAAGATCCATGCCCCGCAAGAATTGGGTTTCGCCAATCCCGTCCTTCGCTTATGGTTTCCCGACCGGGACCGGGCGGGGTCCTTTTTTGAGATTCATCCCAGCGGGTGGGATGATTATGGTCCGGTTTTTACCCTGAATTTAAAGAGAAATTATTTCTGCTTCAAGTATGGTGAGCGCCGGGGAGAGGACCGGAAATGGGAGGAGATTGTCCGCTGTTACGGCCGGCACTTTGGCCCGGAGGTCTGGACCGTTGCCCGCCACGAAGAGATTTACCCTGTTAAACCGGCCAAACCGGTGGGTTCCACCAATGAGTTTTATGAAAAAATAAAAGGGCTGGCCGGAAAGAATCTTTATCTTCCTGATACCGACGTCAGCGGCGGGGGTACGGTTTCTCTTTTGGGGGCCCACTACCTGACGGACGGATCGACTGTTTTCGGTCTTTTTCACCCCCGGGCCGCCCGCGTTTATGTAACAGGAAATTTTAACGACTGGCAGCATCCTTATCACGAGAACCCGGATCCGGAGAAATTTCTGCCGATGGAACTGTACCGGGGTTATAACGGCGAGCCCAACATCTGGCTGCTACGGACGGCCCTTCCGGATCCTAAAAACAAGAAAAAAAACCTTTACAAGTTTCTGGTGGTGGGGGGAGTCCCGCTCGATCGGGAACAACGGCCGGTCCGCATGGTTCATGACCCGTATGCCCGGCGTTACGGAGACGATTATAATAATAACAACTGCCGGATCATCGACCCCACTTTATACCAATGGCATGACCACTCCTGGAAGACGCCGCCCCTGGACCGGCTAATCCTCTATGAATTGAATGTTTACGGTTTCACCGATCAGGATCCGGAGCTTCCGGAAGAGATCGCTGGAACTTTCCGCGGCGTGAGCGAACGGATCCGCACCGGTTACTTCGAGCGGCTGGGGGTAACGGCGTTGGCTTTGATGCCCACCTCGGAGGCGCCGACGGCCTTGGGCCCTAACCGCCTGGGTTATGATCCCTGCGGGTTTATGACCATTGAACGGGATTTTGGGACCTGTGATGATTTCCGGGCCCTGGTGGACACCGCCCACCAGCACGGCTTGGCGGTTATTGTCGACCAGGTCTTCAACCATACCTCGAATTATTTCAACCCCTTGTGGGATCTGATCCATGACGGGACTCCGGGGGGATTTTATTTTAACGGTTCCACGCCCTGGGGGAACCGGGTGGCCACGGAAAAGGAAGAAGTGCAGAATATGTTGATTGACGCCTGCAAGATGTTTATCCGGGAATATCATATTGACGGGTTCAGGTTTGACGCGACCCACAGCAGCTGGATGGATCATACCTTTTTACACCGCCTGGCCCGGGAGATTAAAGATTCCGGTTTTAAACCAGATTGTTTATTAATCGCCGAAAATCTGCCCAATGAACCCGATCTTAACCTGGAAGGTTATAACGGTTTTGCCCAGTGGTGTGATCCCTTCCACGACAAGATCAAAGCCTTGTTGCGGGAAGGGGTCTTCGAGGACTGGACGGATGATTCCCCTGCCGGCCTGGGTTCGATCTTTTATTTTAGCCGGGATTACTATGCCGCCCATACCAACAATGTCATCAACTACTGTGAAAGCCATGACGAGCACAGTGTTCCCTATGAAGTAGCCAGTTCCGAACTGCTGACCGGGGAGGCGGCCAAGGAACGGAAAGCGCGGTTAGGACTTTTTGCCACCATAACGGCTTTGGGTCAACCCATGATCTACATGGGACAGGAGTTCGGGGTGGAACGGCCGCGGAACCGGATCGACCTCAGTTGGCCGGAATTGATGAAAAACAACCATTACTATGAATGGGCCTGCCGGTTGATTTCTCTTCGCCGCCGTTATCCCGGGCTGCGTATTTACGGTTACGACCCGGAGAAGGAAGGAAAATTTTCCTGGGTTCTCGCGCCCTGGATGGCGCCGTCCCGGGGCGGGGGAAAAAGAGTGATCGCCTGGTCCACCCGGCCGGGAAAAGAGCCCTATGAAGAGATGCTGGTCATTTTAAATTTTGAACCGTACCCGGTCACTGTGGACCTGGCTTTTCCCCGGCCGGGAATATGGGTGAAACTGGCGGATATCGACCGGGTAAATGACCTGCCGCCCGCCGGCGACAACTCATACCGGGACCCCTCCGCCCTCGCCGTCTCCTCGGTGGTGCGGAATTTCCAACTCCCTTCTTCCAGTGGTTTTATTTATAAATGGGAAAAAGAATTATAGGGGAAAAACTCCTCTTTCCCAGAAGAAATGGCAACCCTCCTGACAAAGTCCCAGAAAAAAGGGGTTTTACTGAAACTTGACTGTATATCCCTCCTTCCTCCGCCCATATAATATCCATGAGGAGGGAGGAACCGATGCCGGCCATTCATATTGGAACCCGACAAACCCTCCCTGACTTGGGGCGGAATCTGGAAAAAGAACTGTCCCGGGCTAAAGAGAGCGGAATTTTTATCGATATCAAACCCCAACAAATGGGGAAATATACTTTTTACACCTGTGTTCTCACGGGCACCACCCAGAAGGACAAGGGAAAACCGGAAGATATCTTGCGGGCCACCTTGTCGCTGGTGATTGCCACCTTGCTGGTGGGGGAGGTTTCCCGGGATTTTGTCTACCGGATGACAAGAATCGATCATCCCTACCTTTCCCCGGAAGAATCCTGGACCCTCTGCGACCAGGTGGTGGCTGCCCTGCATAAATCCGGCGCCGACAAGCATTTGCTCCGGGTGCGGCAGGAAGTGGAGAAGTTTTTGCAGGAAAATGACTGGATATTCCTGGAAGGGTTTTTGCGTTTCCGGTTAAAGGATTATTTCTTTGAATTAAAGGAAAAATTGGAAGAAAAAATCGACGATTTTCTGGCCGACAAAGAATACCGGGAGTTTCTCAAACTCCTTCAGTACTTTGTGGAAATTCAAGAACCCCGGGTCGCCGAGATTCACCTTCTTTTCCGCGGGGCGGGTCAATTTTTTCTTCTTGATGACGAAAAAAAACTTTTGGACCGTGAATACCTTCAGCAGGTGCTGGGGGAGGAAAAAGAAGAAGAAATCAAATACGAAGATCTGTTGCTCAGTGCGTTGATTACCCTTTCCCCCCGCCGGGTGATCCTCCATCACGACGGCAAACCGGAGGATTGTGAAACGCTGCTTAGCGTTTTTAAGGACCGGCTTGTCTTCTGCCGGGGTTGTGAAATCTGCCGCCGCTTTGAGGAACCGGAGGGGAAAAAGTCCGAATAGGTGGAGGCAGGGCGGCTGGAGGCCGGCCGGCGATTCTTGAAGGATCTTCCGGACGAATGTCGAATAGATATAAAAACAAGTAAATAGTAAACCAGGAAGCAGGTGCCCTTGCTCAAGGGGTAAAAGGGAATCAGGTGAAAATCCTGAACGGTCCCGCCACTGTAACCGGGGAGCATTTTACCTGCCGCCACTGCCGGGGTTATTCCGGTGGGAAGGCCCAGGTAAGCAGCGAGGATCCGGAAGTCAGGAAACCTGCCTGCTTGCTGTTTTACCATATACCTTCGCGGAAAGGGGATGGTAGAAGAAGGCGGTTTTTTTAAAAAGAAACCGGGCGAAAATACCAGCCCGGTTTTTTCTGTGGTTAAAGGTAAAAAAATATCAAAGAAAGCAGGTGTCTCTCTGATGACCAGGAGAAAAAGACTTCTCGCCCCAGTGCTTGTTTTTCTTGCGGTCTTGCTCCTTATCACCGCCGGTTGGCTTGGTTGGCGTTCCCGCCGGGAGCAGTCTTCCTTACCCGGGGAACCCTTTGCCGTCCTGGTGGACCAGTTTGACCGGGAAGTGATCATCCCGGTAGAGCCCCGGCGTATTGTTTCGACCGCCCCGAGCAATACGGAGATTCTCTTTGCCCTTGGACTCGGGGAAAAAGTGGTGGCGGTGAGCGATTGGTGCGTCTATCCGCCGGAAGTCCGGGAACTGGAGAAAATAGGGGACATTTTCCCTATTAATGTGGAACGGGTCCTCTCTTTTGCCCCGGATTTAGTTCTGGCCCACGAATTCAGCGGTAAAGAAAGCGTGCTGAAACTGGAAGAATTGGGTGTGCCCGTTCTTGCTTTCCGCCCCCATTCCTTTGCGGATATTTTGGACTCAATCATCATCATCGGCCGGGCGACCGGACAAACCGCGCGGGCGGAGGAGCTGGTCGCCGATCTGCAGGCGATTCTGGACCGGGTGGCGGCCGAAGGGGAAAAAATCGGGCAACGCGGCTTAAAAGTTTATGCCGGGGAAATCGGCGGGGAAATGCTGTGGACCGCCGGACCGGGATCTTTTATGGACCAGGCCATCACCTTGGCCGGAGGCGTTAATATCGGAGGGGATCTGGCCAAATCCTACGCCCAGATGAGCATGGAGACCATCCTGCAGAAAAATCCGGATCTGATTTTGCTCACCACTCCCGGCGACGACCCGGAGAAAGTATATAAGGACAGCCTGTGGCAGGAAACAGCGGCCGTGAAAAACCGCCGGGTCTTCCCCCTTGACGACGTATTTTCCATTCCGGGACCGCGGATGATTGAGGCCCTTGAAGACTTGCTGGCCATCTTCGCCGCGTGTGAGTAAAAAATTGAAGGTGAAGAAATCATGAGACCCCAGTTGACCGCCGGGCAATACAAGCCAAAAGCAACAGTCAGAAAAAACGCCCTTCTGGGGGTTTTAGGGGTGCTTCTTTTCTTTTTGACCGGCCTGGCTCTGACCCTTGGCCCGGCCCGGCTGCCTTTAAATACGGTGCTCAAAGCTGTGGCCGGGTCCCTGCCGGGCTTGGCAAAAGTCTTCCCCGGGGAAGAAGTGGCGGCCATCGAACGGACAATTATCTTCGCCATCCGTCTGCCCCGGATTTTCTTGTCGGTGCTGGTGGGTGCGGCGCTGGCCCTGGCCGGCGCTGTTTATCAAGGCCTTTTCCGGAATCCCATGGCCGATCCTTACGTGCTGGGGACTTCTTCCGGCGCGGCGCTCGGCGCCACGCTTGGCTTTGCCCTCCATTCCGACCTGCAGTTTTTTTCGCTAAGCACCGTATCGCTTCTGGCTTTTGCCGGGGCGCTGCTCTCTACGGTTCTCGTGTACAACCTGGCCCGCGTGGGACGGCGGGTTCCCTTGACCGTTCTCCTCCTTTCCGGAATTGCCGTCGCCGCTTTTTTATCCGCCGCCAACTCCCTGGCTTTGGTTCTTCAGGGGAGCGATATGCAACAAATTGTTTTTTGGCTGATGGGGGGGTTTTCCACCGGCCGCTGGCTTCATGTGCGGGCCATCCTGCCGTATATGGCCGCCGGCGCCGTTTGCATTGGCGTTTACGCCCGTGATTTAAATATCCTGCTCTTGGGGGAAGAAAAAGCGCAGCAACTGGGGGTGGATCTCCGCCGCCTCCAGTTAATCCTGACCCTTTCCGCCTCCCTGCTGGTGGCGGCGGCCGTCAGTGTCAGCGGTATTATCGGTTTTGTCGGCCTGGTGGTTCCTCATATGATGCGTCTGCTTACCGGCCCGGATCACCGGTTGCTGTTTCCCGCTTCCGCCCTGGCCGGCGGGATTTTCCTCTTGGCTGCCGACACGGTGGCCAGAACCGTTCTGGCCCCGACCGAGCTTCCCGTAGGAGTAATCACCGCCTTTCTGGGCGCGCCGTTCTTCATCTACCTGCTACGCAAGAATAAACAGCCCGGAGCCGCTTTTTAGGCGGGATTAAGAGATGGCCGGAAGGAGAAGGGAGAAATGAACAAAATGGAAAAAACCGGCATCACCGTTGAGAATCTTTCCTGCCGGTATGACGGGGACTATATCTTTTCCGGGCTGGA
Organism: Bacillota bacterium; assembly: GCA_036678685.1. Taxonomy (GTDB): domain Bacteria; phylum Bacillota; class UBA4882; order UBA10575; family UBA10575; genus JAZIHH01. The sequence continues at coordinate 67,346 of JAZIHH010000001.1, read as the reverse complement.
TTTCCGGATCAAAAAAAGCAGTTTCACCGGGATTATCGGTCCCAACGGTTCCGGGAAGACTACTTTGCTCCGCTGCCTTGTGAAACTGCTTCCCCCCGCGACCGGCCGCGTCTATCTGGGAGAACAGGACCTGGCCCGCCTCTCCGCCCGGGAGATTGCCGCCCGGGTGGGGGTAGTGCCGCAAAAGTGGGAAACAACTTTTGCCTTTTCCGCCGCCGACCTGGTAATGATGGGCCGTTTTCCTCATCTGAAACGTTTTCAAAAGGAAACCGCGGCCGACCATGCGCTTGTCCGTAAGGCCATGGCCCTGACCAACACTTTACACCTGGCGGAACGTCCGGTGACGGAGATGAGCGGGGGGGAATTGCAACGCGTCATCATCGCCCAGGCTTTGGCCCAGACCCCGGAGGTTCTTCTTTTGGACGAACCCACCTCCCACCTGGACCTTGGCCACCAGATCGAAACCTGCGGGCTGCTGAAGAAATTATGCCGGGATTCTGGCCTTACGGTTGTGGCCGTTTTTCATGATTTGAACCTGGCGGCCCAATACTGCGACGATTTAATCCTCATGGCCGGGGGACGGATTCTGGCCCGCGGCAACGTTCATCAGGTTTTAACCGGTGAGAACCTGCAGCGGGTTTATGGTCCTAAAGTTACGGTTAAGGAGGACCCTCTAACCGGGCGGCCGTGGGTGACTTTTCGCCCGCCGGTCGAAGAAAAGACGGCTCCCGGTACCCAATGGCCTCTGCGTCTTCATGTGATCGGCGGCGGCGGGATGACCGCCGGTCTTCTCTGGCCCCTGCAGGCCGCGGGTTGCCGGTTGTCCGCCGGTGTTTTGAACCAATTCGACACCGACTGGCAGGCCGCCCGGGAATTGGGGATCCCCGTAGTGGAAGAGGCGCCTTTCAGCCCGATCGGGGAGAAGGCGTTAGAAAAAAACTTACAAATGATCGGCGACGCCGAGGCGGTTGTGTTGGGCTGTATCCCTGTGGGAACCGGAAACATGAAAAATCTTACGGCGGCGGCGGCCGCCCTGGAACAAGGGAAAAAACTGCTGGTTTGCGATTTTCAACCCTTTGCCGCCAGGGATTTTACCGGCGGCGCCGCCGCGCAAACCTATGACGGGCTGAAAAGGAAAGGCGCCCTTTTCCTCCGGGACAAGGACGAGTTGCTCGCTGCCGTGGAGCGCCTGGGAACAGAAAGTACGGCCGGATAGAGAAAACTTTTCGCCGCCGCCCAGGCCGGTGGACTTCACAGTTTAATATTATATAATTGTACCCTTTTACCCCGCACGGTTTTTTTTTGTGAAAAGCTCTCTTGGCCGCTGTATGATCGAGAAAGATGTGGTAAAATGGTAAGGAGGTGAGAGAAATGGCCGTTCATGCCGTAGACAGACTGTTGCATTTGATTGCGGAAAAACAAAACCCCACTGTTGTGGGGTTGGATCCGGTTCTGGCTTACATCCCGGAAGAATTAAAGCAAAGTACGGAGAAGGATCCCGATCCTTTCCGGATGGTGCGCAAGATTTTCGTGCGTTTCAACAAAATGATCATCGACGCGGTCAAAGAGATTGTTCCCGCCGTCAAACCGCAGGTGGCCTTTTATGAGCAATACGGGAGCGAAGGCATCAAAGCCCTGGAAGAGACGGTGGCTTACGCAAAAAAACAGGGTCTGGTGGTGATCGGAGACGGGAAATGCAATGACATCGGCAGTACCGCTCAGGCTTACGCCGCCGGCTTTCTGGGACGGGTCCCCTTGCCGGACGGGACGACCGGTCCCGCCTATGATGTGGATTTTTTAACGGTCACTCCTTACCTGGGTACCGACGGGGTCCGGCCTTTTCTCGAATTTTGCCGGGAGGAGAAGAAAGGGATTTTTGTTTTGGTGAAAACCTCCAACCCGTCGGCCGGGGAACTGCAGGATGAAATGACCCGGGACGGGAGCCGGCTCTACGAAAAAGTGGGGCGGCTCGTGGTGGAATGGGGGCGGGAACTGGTGGGGGAAAGCGGTTACTCGGCGGTCGGCGCCGTGGTCGCCGCCACCTACGCAAAGGACGCGGCAAAATTAAGGGCCTTGATGCCGCGCGTTCTCTTTCTGGTTCCCGGTTACGGGGCCCAGGGCGGCACCGCCGACGATGTGGTTCCCTGCTTCAATGATGACGGGTACGGGGCGATCGTTAACGCTTCCCGGAGCATTATCTACGCCTGGCAAAGAGAGCCTTACCGGAGCCGGTACCGGCCCGGGGAATTTCACCTGGCGGCGGCGGAAGCGGCGGCGGACATGCGCGAAGCACTGCGGGCCGCCTTGAAAAAAAGCGGCAAGTTGCCGGCGGGGTAAAAAAGAAATTAATAAAGGATAATTGGGGCGAAAAGAGAATAGGATCCCAGAAAGAGGCAAAGGAGAAAAAGGGGAAAGGGGGCAAAAAGGAAGGAAATAATGGCCGTTGCGATTATAACCTGCCCGGCAACGATTAAGGTAGTTCGGGAGGCCGGATACACCACGAAGTTTTTAAGTTAAAGAGAATATTTTTGCGCTGGTTCATAAGCGAGGGCGGGAGATAATTTTAAAAAAGGAGGAAAAAGATGTCAGGCAAAAGAATATTGGTGGTGGTGTTGATTGGCCTGGCGGTGCTTTCCGCCATTCTTTTAACCATCACCTCCACCCAAGAAGGGAAACGCCTGTCCGAACTGGAACGGGTGGTTGTAATCTACCTTCAAGGCCCTATTATGGAAAGCGCCGGGGGTTTTAGTTTTTCAAGCGGCGGCATTACGCCCCGGCGGGTGGCGCGCCAATTGGAACGGGCGGCGAAAGATAAATCCATTAAAGCGGTGGTATTAAGAATCGACAGTCCCGGCGGGTCGGTGGCCGCTTCACAAGAAATTGCCGCCATGATCAGAAATTTTGAAAAGCCGCTGGTTGTCTCCATGGCTGATATGGCCGCCTCCGGCGGTTATTACATTTCCGCTCCGGCCGACGGGATCGTAGCCCATCCGGGGACCATGACCGGTTCGATCGGGGTCATCTTTTCCATGGTATACCTGGACGGATTCTATGAAAAACTCGGCATCGAAACAGAAATTATCAAGAGCGGAAAACACAAGGATATGTTCAGCCGGAAACTCACCCCCGAGGAACGCCGATTGATCCAGGAGATATCCGACGGGGCTTATGAGCAATTTGTGAGCGAAGTGGCGCAAGGACGGGGCCTGGATGAGGATTATGTCCGGGAACTGGCCACCGGTCAACTCTATTTGGGCAGTCATGCTCTTGAACTTGGACTGGTAGACCGGCTGGGCGGTATTGAGGAAAGTATCGAACTGGCCGCAGAAATCGCCGGTCTTAAAAACCCGGTAAAATACGAATTTCCCGAGCCCTCCTTTTTCCAGCAACTGACCCAGCTCAGTTCGGCTCTTCCCTTATTAATTAAGGAATTGACCGTTTCCCCGGAAATGCTTCTGCTGGAAAGAATGGAGCAAGGGCGGTTTGGACCGCAATTACGGTACCAACTGGCCGTGCCTTAAAGCCTTAAAAAAAAGAAAGGTGTGATGGGGAAAGATGAAATTACTCGACTGGTTGCTCGGGGTGATCATCAATCCGGGGCAAACATTCCGCGAGATTGCCAGGGAAAAACCGGTGGGGTGGGCTTTTCTGCTTTACGTGGGATTAACCACCCTCACTTCCTGGGTGAGCGGAATTGATCTGCTGGAATTGGATATTTCACCCTGGCAATTGCTGATGTTCAGTTTAATTGTCTACATAATAATGTTTTTTGTCCTTACCGGCCTGCTTAACCTTATTGCCAAGGTCTTCCGTGGTACCGGGAGTTACTGGGGATTGTTTTCCACCCTGGCTTTTGCCAATTTCCCCGGGATTTTCCTTCCGGTGGGCCGCTTGCTCGGCCAAGTGGCCGGTCAGGCCGGTAATCTTTTATCGGGAATTATTTCCTTTGCCGTTTTTATCTGGGTAGTGGTCCTGGATATCCTTGCTTTGCGTGAGAGTCATGGACTTTCCGCGGGAAAAAGCTTTCTCGCCTATTTCCTGGTCGGTCTTATTCTGTTGGCCTTTCTCCTGATCACACTGGTCGCCGGCCTTCTGTCCATGCCCGAACTCTAAACCGGCACCTTCGCAGGGGACAAGGGACGAAACCGGGTAAAGATAAAGATAAAGTTAAGACAGGGGAGAAGCCAATGACAATCATACCTGCCATTGACCTCCGGCGGGGGAGGTGCGTCCGGCTGGAACAGGGGGATTATAACCGGGAAACCGTATACGATCCGGATCCGCCGGCGGTAGCCCGCCGTTTTGTGGCCGCGGGGGCCAAACGTTTGCACCTGGTGGATTTGGACGGGGCGAAAGCCGGGGCGCCGGTACAAAAGGAGTTAATCGTCAAAGTGGCCCGGAGTATCCCCGTCCCGGTGGAAGCCGGCGGCGGGATCCGCGATCAGGAAACCATCCAATATTATCTGGAAAACGGCGTGCAATGGGTCATTTTGGGTTCGGCGGCCGTCCACAACCCCGGGTTGCTTCTTTGGGCCTGCCGTCGTTACCCCGGCCGGATTATCCTGGGCCTGGATGCCAGAGACGGCCTGGTGGCCGTGGAAGGCTGGTTGAAAACCACGGATCTGGAGGCGGTGGAACTGGCGCAGAAAATAGCCGGCTACGGGGTTACTGAAGTGATTTACACGGATATCAGCCGGGACGGTACCCTGCAAGGACCAAACCTTAAGGCATTGCAAAACATGGTGGAAAAAAGCGGCTTGTCGGTAATCGCCTCAGGCGGCATCGCCTCCCTTGCCGATCTTTATGAGCTAAAGAAATTGGAACCCCTGGGTCTTTCCGGGGCTATTGTCGGCAAAGCTTTGTACAACGGCAACATTGATTTGGCCGAAGCCATCCATACGCTGGAAGCGGCGGACGGCAGTGAATAAAACCGGCGCGGACTTGGACGGCGGCCGGTGTGGAACTGGCGGTGAAGCTTTTGCGGGAAACCATTTATTCCATAAAAATTCATGAAGCCTTTCAGGAGGATACGGAGTGCCCCTTTTGCCCGCTGGAAGAAGAGGCGGAGGAGAAATACGTGGATTACCTTCTGAACCAGGCCTTGATGGATGTCCGGACCCGCGGCGAGACCAACCGAGAGGGTTTTTGCCGCCGGCATTTGGAGTTATTGTACAACCGGCGGGGCAACCGCCTGCAGTTGGCCTTGCTCCTCGACACGCACCTGGCGGAGAGAAATAAAAGGTTGCAGGAACTATGCGCCTTTTCCGGGGTGGCGGCGGGAACGACCGTGGGAAGCGGTCTCTCCAGCCGGTGGAAGAATCGCCTTTGGCGCGGAAAAGAAACGGAGGTATACAACCGGCTGGTCCAGGAGTTACACGCGCAGGAAAAATCGTGTTTTCTTTGCCGGAAGATGAACGAGGCCATGGTTCATTACCTCAAGGTAACGCTTTATCTCTGGGAAAAAGAGAAGGAGTTTGCCGCGTTGTTTGCGGAGAAAAAAGGTTTTTGTCACAAACACCTCCGGCAACTGGTGGAAGCGGCGGTTCAAAATTTGCCCTCCCGGAAAAGGAGGATTTTTATCCCCCTTTTACTCGAACAACAACTGGCGAACATGAAGCGCCTGCAAGGAGAGGTCCATCGCTTTACGGAAAAAATGTCTTATCACCAGGAAAACCTCCCCTGGGGTACCGCCCGGGACGCCTTAATCCGGGGGATTAGGAAGCTCGCCGGTTATTGTCGTCTGGAATAAGACCGGGTTTTTTCCTGGCCTCGATGACCACCGCCTTGGCGCCGGTGGTCATTTTGAATTGGGGAAAAACGTTGATTTTGCCCCTGGTATAAGGTAGAATAAGGAGAAAGATTGACCATAAAAATCAACAGGGAAGGGTGACATGGTTTGACCCAAACGCTCGAGACCTTTCTTGACAGTCTCAAATTTGACGCGCAGGGGTTGATCCCCGCCATTGTGCAGGATGCCGCCAGTAAAGACGTGCTCATGGTGGCTTATATGAACCGGGAAGCGGTTAAAAAGACCATCACCGGCGGGAAAGCCGTTTATTTCAGCCGCAGCCGGCAAAAATTATGGCTTAAAGGAGAGACCTCCGGCCATTTTCAGCACGTACGGCGGATCTGTTTCGATTGTGACCGGGACGCCCTTCTCCTTGAAGTGGAGCAGGTGGGAGCAGCCTGTCATACGGGATACCGCTCCTGTTTTTACCGGGAAGCCGTACTCCTGGAAAACGGTGAGATTGAAGAAGAATATTGTCTGGAAAAAACGGAGTAAAGGAGGAATGCCGATCGCCATGTTAAAGTTGGTTTTGCCCACCGGCAGCCTGCAAAAACCGACCCTGGAAATGTTTGAAGACGCGGATCTCCCCGTTACCACACCGGATTCCCGGTGTTATGAAGCATCAATGGACGATCCCCGGGTTTCTTTGGTCCGCTGGATGCGTCCGCAGGAGATTCCGGTATACGTGGCGGAAGGCCTTTTTGATCTGGGAATAGCGGGTTACGACTGGGTTTTGGAGCGCGGGTGCCGGGACAAAGTCCGGATCGTGACCAAACTGCCCTACAGCCGGCGGACCAATCATCCGGTCCGAATTGTGGTGGCCGTCTCCGAAACTTCCGACATCAAAACCCCGGCTGATATTAAACCCGGCAGTAAAGTGACCACCGAATATGTGGAAATTGCCAAGGAATACTTTAAAAAACTTGGTATTCCGGTGAAAATCGATTTTTCCTTCGGTACGACGGAAGCGAAAATTCCCGAGATTGCCGATGTCGCCGTGGAGTTGACCGAAAGCGGGTCCAGTCTCCGGGCCAACCGGTTAAGAATCGTGGATACCATTGTGGAATCCAACACCCTGCTCCTTGCCAATCCCGACAGTTGGAACAACCCGGAAAAACGCCAGTGCATAGAAGATTTGGTCACCCTGCTTCTCGGCGCCCTGGAGGCCCGGGGCAAAGTCCTTATCAAAATGAATGTTCCCAAGGCTGCCCTGAATAAAGTTCTGGAAGTCCTTCCTTCCATGAAAGCCCCCACCATTTCCCAGTTAATAGGGGAAGAAACCGAATACTGTGCGGTGGAAACCGTGGCGGAAAAGAACGGCATCGGCTTATTAATCACCGAGCTAAAAAAGGCCGGGGCGGAAGATATTATTGAATTGCCCATCACCAAAGTGATTAAGTAGACTTGTTGCCGGCGTGATCATCCCTCGTGCTTGAAAAAGCCTTTGGGGCGGATCTTTCCCCTTGGAAAGTTGTCAGAAGGTTTTTCCAGGCAAATAAAGGCGCAAAGATCTTTTGCTTCAAAAAACGGCGGGGAACCAATTACGGGCCAGGAGTGGCTTTGACAACAGGAGGAACAACAGATGCCTTTTTCCGGCGATGAGAAAACAGTAAAGGCGTTGGGAGTCTCTCCGGAACTGGCCGCGCAGATGAGGAAAGACGGGATTGATCTGGAGCTTACCGCGGAGATTCTTGCCAGGTACAACCGGGGTGCTTACGATCATATCAAACCGGTGGAAGTAGGCGGCCTTCCGGAAGTTGACGGGAAGACGGTCCTCGACTTGACCGGTGAGATAACTTTACGAATGAAGGTGGCCGAGGCCCAACAGAACCTTGACCGCCTGGGCCTGGGCCTGAAGATTGATTTAACCAAAACCGGAACGGTGGAAGGCGACGAGATCCTCTTTACCCGGGAGGACTTGGCCGGGCTTGGTCTTCAATTGTATCCGGTTTTGGCCTACGGCGTGTTAAACGGCGGGTCGGCCAGCAGTTATGTGGATTACAAAAAAAACAGGGCGTTTAATGAACAATTATTTAACCTCTGTCAAAGGGAGTTCCAACTGATGGCCGCCCACTGTGAAGGGCGGGCTAAAGGGTTGACCCCGGCCTTTATTAACAAAAACAAGACCCCCGGGCCAAGCTTTATGAAACTGAAAATGCGGGCCCTTTTGATTGAAATCCTAAGATACCAGCATATGGCCGGCGGCCGGGACCATTCCCTGTTGCCTGTCTTTCAAATGACTAGTGTTTATAATAACGAAGAGATCCGGGAAACCTTCCGGTCGTATAAAGAAAGCCCACTTCTGAAGGATTTGATCTTGGCAACCGGCGTGGATGTCACCCAACCGAAAACCGGGATCCAGCCGATGCTGGCCGCTTTCACGCCCGGCCCCGGAAAGCCCAAAGCCGTCTTCACCCGGGCTTTCGGCCGGGAAAACACCGTCCTGCCGATGCCCGGCGGACACGGGCAGAATTTTCTCGTGCTGCGCGATATTTACCGGGAGTTGCTGGAGAACGGGATAAAATATGTGACCCTGGGCAATGTGGACAACCTTGGTTACACGGTGAACCCGGTCACGCTGGCCATCACCGCGCTTTTAAACAAAGAAGGCGGATTCGAATTTGCTTTTAAAACAGTGGTGGATGTCAAGGGCGGAATCTTGATTATCGACCGGCAAAACCGTTTGAACTGCGTTGACATAGGTACGGCCATTTCCAAAGAGGAGGTTTCCCGGGCGGAAGAGGCGGGAAAAAGGATCTTGTTTAACTGTGCCATCGGCCTCTTCAGCCTGGATTACCTCGTCAACAACCTGGAGCGGATCATCGACAGTCTGCCGATGCGTTTTTCCGAACAAGACAAGGATGCCGGCAGGTATTCCCAAGCGGAACAAGTGACATGGGAAATTATTGCTTTAATGGATAACCCCGTGATTTTCGGGGTTGACAAGTACGACCGTTTCCTCGCCGCCAAATTACTGGTGGAATGCTTGATGACCAGCGGCGTCGGTTTGGACGACCCAAACTACCCCACCGCTCCCGATCCGGAGAAGGATCTTAAGGGGGTCGCCCTTCAACTCCACGCCGGTCTAAGGAAAAAATTGGCGACCGTATACGGGATGAAAGAGGAGGACGGGTGCTGGCGGCCAAAAAGCATCGCCGAATTGGTCTCCTCTTTTTCGGCGGCCGGGCCGGCTACGTGACTGCATAAGAAAAGAAGCCGGGGGCAGAGTAAAGGCAGAGTAGGGAAGAACAGGAGGAGAGGATCGTGGAAACAACCAACCGCCTGGCGCTGGAAAAAAGTCCTTACCTGCTCCAGCATGCACATAACCCGGTTGACTGGTACCCCTGGGGGGAAGAGCCGTTCCGCCGCGCCGCCGCCGAAGGAAAACTGGTCTTCCTTTCCAGCGGCTATTCCACCTGTCATTGGTGTCATGTTATGGCCCGGGAATCTTTCAGTGATCCGGAGATCGCCGCTTTTCTCAACCAACACTTTATCAGTATTAAAGTAGACCGGGAGGAACGTCCGGATGTGGACGGCGTCTACATGGACTTTTGCCTGCTACTTACGGGTACCGGCGGCTGGCCGTTGAGTGTTTTTCTTACCCCGGACAAAATCCCGGTTTTTGCCGGCACCTATTTCCCGCCCCGCCGCTGTAACGGGCGGCCGGGCTTCCTGGAACTGTTGCAACGCCTGGTGAAACTGTGGGAAGAGGACCGGGGGGAACTGGCCGAGAAAGGCAGGGCACTGGTAACCATCCTGCAAAACCGTACCGGGAAAAGAGAAGAAAACGATCCGGATCTTAATTTGCTGCGCCGGGGCGCCCGGCAGTTGGCCGACGGTTATGACGGGAAGTGGGGAGGTTTCGGCCGGGCTCCCAAATTTCCCCTGCCGCACGTGCTTCTCTTTTTACTCCGCTGGTACCGGCGGAGCGGGGAAGAAAACGCCCGGGAGATGGTGGAAAATACCCTGGACCAAATGGCCCGGGGAGGTATCTTTGATCATGTGGGCGGCGGTTTTCACCGCTATTCCACGGGCCCCGACTGGCGGTTGCCCCACTTTGAAAAGATGCTTTACGACCAGGCGCTTTTGAGTCTGGTTTATACCGACGCCTTTCAAGTAACCGGAAAAGAGGGATACCGGCGCATAGTGGAAAAGACCCTCGCCTATGTCCTGCGCGAATTGCGCGGGGCGGAAGGGGCGTTTTACACCGCCCAGGATGCGGAGAGCGAAGGAGAGGAAGGCCGGTATTATCTGTGGGCCCGGGATGAGATCTTGGACGTCCTCGGAAAAGAAACCGGTGAAGAATTCTGCGCCTGTTACCAGGTGGAAGAGGAAGGCAATTTCCTGGAGGAAGCAACCCTCAAGCGAACCGGACTTAATGTGCTGCACCGCCGGGAAGAAGCCGGAGCGATGGAAGAATCCCTCACCAAGCTTTTTACGCGACGGAAAGAACGGGCGGCACCGGCGGTGGACGATAAAATACTTACGTCCTGGAACGGGCTGATGATTTCCGCTTTGGCCCGGGCGGGAAGAGTTATGCGCCGCGATGATTACCTGCAGACGGCGGAAGAAGCGGCCGATTTTTTACTTGCCAAGATGCAGACCGGAGACCGCCTTTTTCGCCGCTACCGGCAGGGGGAAGCGGCCGTCGCTGCTTTCCTGGATGACTACGCTTTTTTCGTCCGTGGACTCCTCGAACTTTATCAGGCCACGTTCCGGTCGCGGTACGCGGAAAAAGCCGCCGGCCTGACCAGGGTCATGCTGGAGCTTTTTACCTCCGGAGACGGCAGTCTGTATTACACGCCGGCCGGCAGGGGGAAAGGGGAACTCCCCCTGCGGCAAAAAGGCCTGGAAGAAGGGGCCATCCCTTCACCGGGCGCCGTGGCGGCCGAAAACCTGTTGTCTTTGGCCGTTTTAACCGGTAACCAGGAATGGAAAAGGCGGGGCATAGCCGTTATCAAGTCTGCGGAAGGGCTGGATGATTACCCTTCGGCCTACCCGCACCTCCTTTCCGTGGTGGACCGGGCGTTAGGGCCGGAAATGACCTTGATTTTGACGGGAACCCTTCCGGAAACCCTTTCCTTCCGCCGGGTGGTTGACGAGTTTTACCTCCCGGATTTACTCTTGGCGTACCGTCCTCCCGGTACCGGGGCGGATTTGCCGGCGACTTTTTGGCCTTTGTTACGCGACTACCCCGGCCGGGAAAAGGCCCGGGCCTACTTGTGTGTGGACCGGGCCTGCCGCCCGCCGGCGGAAGAGAGCGCCGGGTTGCGGGAGATGCTGCATCACTTGTGACGGAAAAATTGACGGACAAAGACAAACAAACGAAGAGATTTGTTATAGATATAATAAATTACGCACGATATGGCAATACTTCCGGTTTTAATGAGGGGGAGTGGTGCAATATGAAATACTTGGTTTTATTGGGTGACGGCATGGCCGATTATTCCCTTCCCGAGTTGGGAGGAAAAACACCCCTGCAGGTGGCCGAAAAGCCCCATATGGACCGTTTGGCGGCGGAAGGCCTTTGCGGGCTGGTGAAGACGGTTCCCCCGGGCCTCTCTCCCGGCAGTGACGTGGCCAATCTGGCGGTCCTCGGTTATGACCCGGAAAAATTCTATACCGGCCGTTCCCCGTTGGAAGCGGCCGGCCGGGGCATTGAACTTGCGCCGGAGGATGTTACTTTCCGTTGCAACCTGGTGACCCTTGGCAACGGGCCGCGGTATGAAGAGATGACCATGGATGATTACAGTGCGGGTGAGATCAGCACGGAGGAAGCGTCGCTCCTGATCAAAGATTTGGCGACGCGCTTTAATACGGAGGCGCTAACCTTTTATTCCGGAGTAAGTTACCGTCATTTGCTGGTCTGGCAGAACGGCCCCTTGCAAGTGGAGCTTACTCCGCCCCATGACATTTCCGGCCGGGTGATCGGGCCTTACCTGCCAAAGGGGGAAAAGGCCGGCCAATTGTTGGCCTTGATGAAAGAGAGTCAAAAGATTCTGGCGGACCATCCGGTTAACAAAAAAAGAAGCGCCGGTAACCTGCCGCCGGCCAACTCCGTCTGGTTTTGGGGGCAGGGGACAAAACCGCGGCTCGCCAATTTTTACGAAAAATACCCGGTACGGAAGGGGGCGGTTATCTCCGCTGTTGACCTGGCCAAGGGTTTGGGAGTCTGCGCCGGCCTGCACGTTATTGAAGTGCCCGGCGCCACCGGCAATATTCATACCAATTTTGCCGGGAAAGCGGAAGCGGCTTTGGCGGCTTTTCGCTCCGGGTATGATTTTATCTTCCTTCATATCGAAGCGGCGGATGAAGCGGGGCACCAGGGGGAAATCGACACGAAAATTAAAGCGATTGAAAAAATCGACCGCCTGGTTTTAGGCAGGATTCTCCAGGAATTACCGGGTATCTCCCGGGAATTCCGGATTTTGCTCTTGCCCGATCATGCCACGCCCCTTTCCGTCCGTACCCATGTGGCCGATCCCGTGCCCTTTGCCCTCTATGGTACCGGTGTCACGTCCACCGGCCGGGCCGCTTCTTTTGATGAAGAAAGCGCCGCCCGCACCAATCTTATCATTGAACCGGGACATTTGCTGATGGACCGTTTTCTTGGCGGATGACCGGCGGGAAAAGGCTCATTTTATCCTTTCCACGACAATAGTCATGTTGGCAACCACGGCGGCGATGGCGCCGACGGCCGCCCACACGGGCAACAACAGGGTGCCAATCACCCCTACCGTCAGGGGAATTTCGATCAAGGTTTTCCCTTCCTCGTTTTTTATAATAATACGGCGGATATTGCCTTCGTGGATTAATTTTTTTAAAAGGGCCACCACTTCTTCCCCTTTTACCTTAAATTCTTCCGTCCGGTTTTTATTGTCATTCATGGCAGACAAACTCCTTTCCGCGATTTTTCCCGCCGGGTGTAAATAACTTCGCTGACGGGTTTTTTCGTTTGGAGAAGGGACAAATTGGGATTCGCGCAACCCGTTGCTTGAGCAAACAAAGTATAGCACGGCAGGAAGGAAAAGTAAAGAAAAAAGCCGAAGTTTTAAGCCGGGGAGGAGAGCGTACCGGCGGCAAATTATGGTCAAACCAAGATAATTTACCAAGAAAGGCAGAAAAAAAAGGACAAGCCAAGAAGTAGATTTAACCGGAGAAAAAAACCGGACTGCTAAGCCCGCCTGTCCCAGGCTTTCAACATAATGCCAGGCCGGCTTGTTGATGTTTTAACGAAACTGTGGAGGTGACTTAAAAATGCAATACCGGCAGTTCGGAACGGTGGATTTTAAAGTTTCCGCCCTCGGGTTTGGCGCCATGCGCCTTCCCACCAGGGATGGAAAGATAGACGAAGATGAAGCGACCAGAATGTTGCATTATGCAATCGATCACGGTGTCAATTATGTAGATACCGCCTATAATTACCATGACGGAGAAAGCGAGGTTTTTGTGGGCCGGGCCCTTAAAGGCGGATACCGGGAAAAGGTCATGCTGGCGACGAAACTGCCAACCTGGAAGGTAGAAAGCAGCCGGGATTTTGACAAGTATCTCAATGAACAATTGAAACGTTTGCAACAAGAATATATTGATTTTTATCTCCTCCATACCCTGGACAAAGAATCCTGGCCTAAACTCTCGGCGTTGGGAGTCTGCGAATGGGCTGAAAAGGCGGTGGCGGACGGCCGCATCCGTTATCTGGGTTTTTCCTTTCATGATGATTTCCCGGCCTTTAAAAAGATTGTTGATGCTTACAACTGGACCATGTGTTTGATTCAATACAATTATATGGATGTGGAGAACCAGGCCGGCCGTAAAGGATTACAATACGCGGCTGCCAAGGGCCTCGCCGTGGCGATCATGGAGCCTTTGCTCGGGGGAAGGCTGGTCGACCCTCCCCCGGCCGTGCAGAAGCTTTGGGAATCGGCCGGCCGCCACCGTTCGCCTGTGGAATGGGCGTTGCAGTGGTTGTGGAATCAGCCGGAGGTCTCGGTCGTGCTCAGCGGGATGAGCCGGTTGGAGCACGTGCAGGAGAATGTCGCCTTTGCCGGGCGTTCCGGCATCGGCCTGCTTACCCCGGAGGAACTTGCGCTCTATGACCGGGTGCGCGCCCAATACCAGGAACTGATCGCCGTACCCTGTACCAAGTGTGGCTATTGTCTTCCGTGCCCGCAGGGGGTTGATATTACGGAAAACTTTTCCGCTTACAACGAAGGTATCATGTATAACAAACCGGATTTTTCCCGGGGGAAGTACCGGTGGTGGAAACGGGCTTACGAGCGGGGCGAGATGGAAAATGACATCCGTGCCGCCCGCTGTATTCAGTGCGGCGAATGCGAGGAAAAATGCCCGCAGTCCATTCCCATCAGCCGGTGGATGCCTGTCATTCACCGGGCCTTGGCGGAGGATGGACCGTTCCTTAAAAATTTGCCCTGACCAACAACTCTTCAACTGTCAGCTTCCGGCCGGGCCGGGGGTGCGGTAGAATTTTTGTACTTCATAAAAGGCGGGCTTCCGGTAACTTTTATCCGCCGACAATAATCCTTTGGTATTATAATAATTTTGCCACCGGTTGAGACGGCGGGGGCAGCGGAAATCATACAACAGCCACGGACTGATCCCTTTGACCCAGGGAATACGGGCGAGGGTGGCCAATTGCTTTTTATAGACCGCCAATTGACAGTCCTCGGTACCCAAATCATCGGCGGTGCCCCGGGCCCCCGCCCGGGCGTCGGCTCCGAATTCCGTGATGATTACCGGCTTGGCCGGCCTGCTGCGGGCAAAGATTTCCGGCAGTTTCTCAAAATCCGGGTCGTACCATCCGTAGTATTCATTGAAACCGATCACGTCCAGTTTTTCCTCCAGGCGGTCCGCCAGGCGCAAGTTGACATGGTCGACCAAACAAGCGGCGGAAACCAGGCGGGTGGGATCCATTTCTTTCGCCTTTTGCACCAGGGAGTTCATGAAATGAAAACGGGCGTCTGTGTCGGGATTTTCGTTCCCCACCGACCAGATGATGACACTGGGCCGGTTTTTGTCCCTCGTGATTAACTCGGTTAACTGGTTCTCCGCATCCCGGTATGTTTCGTCGTTCGTAAAATCAATTTCCCAGTAGACGGGAATTTCCTCCCAAAGCATGATGCCAAGCCGGTCGGCCAGTTGCGCGGTGCGTTCGGAATGGGGGTAATGGGCGAGGCGCATGAAATTGCACCCTAGCTCCTTGGCCAGCTTTATGTTTTCTATGATTTCTTCTTCGGAAAGGGCTTTACCGTGGGCCACGCTTTCCTCGTGACAACAAACCCCTTTTAAAAATACCGGTTTTCCGTTAAGGAGAATCTCCGTTCCCGCGACCCGGATCTCCCGGAATCCGGTAAGGTCGGTGACCCGGTCTTGCTGAAAACTCACGGTAACCTCATATAACTTAGGATTTTCCGGGGACCACAATTCCGGCGCCCCGTGAAAGACGGCGTTTCCCCGTCCGTTTTTGACGGGAATTTTTTCGGCCAAGCCCAACTCGGGAATATGTAAAAACGCTTCGCCCTCCTGTATACTGCCGTCCAGGGCTACGGAAACCTGAATTTTCTCAAAGTTGCTGTTGGGAACCAGGCTGATGCTGAAATCCTTGATAAATGTTTCCGGCAGACGGAGCAGTTCCACATCCCGGTATATACCGCCGTAATTGAACCAGTCAAAATTGTCGCCCGGGACGTGAGAAGGGTTCCGGCGGTTGTCGGCCACCACCAACAACCGGTTTTTCTCCTGTAACAAGCCGGTGATTTCCACGTAAAAGGGGGTGGAGCCCCCTTTGTGCCTCCCAAGGTACTTTTGGTTCAAGAAGATCAGCGCTTCGTAATTTACCGCCCCGAACTTGAGAAAGACCCGTTTTTCCCCGCGGTTTTTGTAGGTAAAAGTCCTGGTGTATATCCCGCTGCCTTCATAATAAAAGCATTCCTTTTTATGCAGATTCCAGCAGGAGGGAACGGGAATCTGTTCCCAGTCGTCAAAACTGAAATCAACCGGAAGTTCACGGCCGGCCGCATCCAGGTATTGTTCCTCATACCACCGGCCGCGAAGACAAGTATCGTACTGGTCAACACCCCAATGCCACCAGCCGTTTAATGACTCTTTCTCCCGCCCCTGGTCGAAAACCATGGACTGGTAAGTAATTAAAGGCTCAAGATAGGGTTTGCGGTACTCGCGATCATGGAGAAGGGCGACATAATTGCCGGGTTCCCCGTCGTTCATACCTGACGCTCCTTTCATCTTTTTATCGGTGTTTTTGGTCCTATCCGCAGTTGTCCAGGACCAGTTTTTCCAGGGTCAACGGTTCCAAATAGGCGCCGTTTTTATACGCCCTCATGTTCCCGCCGGAGATCTCGTCGATCAAGACAATTTCCCCGGCCGTTCCTACTTTCCCGAATTCGAATTTAATATCATAAAGCTCAATCCCTTTCCCGGCCAGTACCTCTTTCACGACGGCGGCGGCTCTCCGGGTGAGGCCTTTTAAGATTCCGTACTCGCCGGGCGCAAGAAGGCCCAGCATGACAAGGGCGTCTTCGTTGATGGGCGGATCGTGGCGCCGGTCGTCTTTGAGGGTTACTTCGACCAACCCGTCCAAAGGTTGTCCTTCGACAACATACATGCCGTACCGGCGGTAAAAACTTCCTACCGCCCGGTAACGGCAGATTACTTCGAGTCCGTTCCCGAAGAGTTTTGCCGGTTTGACTTTCATCGTTGCTTTTTCTATGTCTGCCGCCAGATAGTGGGTGGGAACTCCTTTTTCCTCCAGGATTTCAAAGAAATACTTGGTTAGGCGGATTCCCGCCCGGCCGGCTCCGGTCATTGTGAAGCCCACTGTATTGGCCCCGGGATCAAAGACCCCGTTTTCCCCCGTCACTTCATCTTTAAACTCCAACAGGTAGTTTCCATCGGGCAGCGCATAAACATTTTTGGTTTTACCTTTATAAACAAGTTCCATCCGCAGCAGCTCCTTTCCTTGATGCCCCTATAAGACAGTCCAGGTCTTGGTATATTTTATAGTATGAGTATAAATAATTTTTCCGCCGGAGGCAAGAGCGGTTGGCCGGTGCCAAAAGAAAAGTTTGCGGCGGCCGGGAAAGAAAGGATAATACGGTATGCCCGTCATGACAAGTCATAGGGGGAAGGGGCGTGACCGGTAAGGTAAAACGGTTTATAAGGCCCGGCCGCCCGGGGCGGTGAAAACCCCTTCCAAAAACCCAACCCCCTCCAAAGGCCGGTAAACCGGAAGTTACCTCCATAATAAATTATTAACTACAATAGAAAAAAACATAAGTATTAGAAATATTTAGTTGAAAAATAGTAAAATATAGGTTATAATATAAGCATTAAATAAACCGGTTTAGTATAAAGGTGTTTTATGGGGGTGCGCTTGTTCTTTTCAGATCCGTATGACGGCGGGTCTGATCAGAATAGAAAATAAAAAAAAGAGGGGTGATTGGATGAAAAATTGTCTAAGATTGCTTTTGGCTTTATCGTTGATTTTCTTCTTAAGCCTGGCGTCATGGGGACAGGAGTTCGACCGGAGAGAGACCTTGGTTGTTACCGGAGCGGCGTGGGGTCCTCCCTCCAGTTGGAACGTTTTAATCCCCAACCCGCAGATGGGCACCGGCGGCCTGGTCTACGAAACTCTCTTCTCCTACAATCCGCTCACCAATGAATACCGGCCGTGGCTGGCCGAAAGCGGCCAATGGGTTTCCGACAACGAATACCTGGTCAAGCTGAGAAAAGGGATCAAGTGGTCCGACGGGGTTGATTTCACGGCCGAAGATCTGGTTTTCACCTATGAACTGGCGAAAAATAATGAATTACCCTATTCCCCGATCTGGAAATGGATGCGGGCGGTTGTGGCGGAGGATGCTTATACTGTCAGGTTTTACTTCCGGGAACCCCATTACGCCGAATGGGACCGGGAATTATACCAGAGGTATATAATTCCGAAGCATATCTGGAGCCAAATTCCGGCCGACGAGTTGCTCACCAGGGCCAATAGAAACCCGGTTGGCACAGGCCCCTACCTTTACCATACCGCCACCCAGGACCGGATGATTTGGGTAAGAAATGACAACTGGTGGGGCAATGAAGTCTTCGGCACCCCCAAACCCAAATACATCGTTGACCTGGTAAATGTCAGCAATAACATTACCCTGGGGATGTTACTGAAAGGGGAAATCGATTTAAGCAACAACTTTATTCCCGGGATCGACAAAGTTAAACAAGCGATGGACCTCCAGACCTGGTTTGAAAACGAACCGTATATGCTTTCCTGGAACACCGCCAAAGTATATATGAACACCCTCCGGAAACCAATGGATGACCCGAAATTCAGAAGGGCGCTGGCCTTCGCCATCAATCAGCAAACTATTGTCGAGAAAGCATACGGGGGAATTGTCAAGCCCGCCAACCCCACCGGATTGTTTGGGGAAGGCTGGTTGAAGTACCTTGACGAAAAGGTCGTGGATGAATACGGGTTCTACTATGACCCGGCAAAAGCCCGTGCTTTACTGGATGAAGCCGGTTATATAGATCGTGACGGTGACGGGTGGCGGGACCAGCCCAACGGTGATCCTATTAAACTGGAGATTATCGTTCCCAGCGGTTGGACCGACTGGATGGAAGCGACCCGTTGCATTTCCAACGACGCCCAGGCCGTAGGGATCAATCTCGTCCCCGCCTATCTGGATGCGGCCCTTTACGACAACAACCGCTTCAATAGAAATTTTGACATGTTAATCGGTAACCAACAGTCCACTTTAAGCTCCAGTCCGTATACTTATTGGAACGGCGTGATCAACCACGACATTCACGGCAAAAGCGTAACCAATGGAAACTGGGGTTGTTATGATAATCCGGAAGTCTTCCGCTTAATCGCCGAATTCAACATCACCAAAGACGAAAACGAGAAAATGCGGATTGCCTCGGAGATTCAAAAAATACTCTTGATTGATATGCCGGTTATCCCCTTATGGCATAACGGTCTCTGGGCTCAGTACACCAACCTCAACTGGACCAACTGGCCGTCGGAAAAGAACCCCTACGGGATTCCAGTGACCTGGGGCAATACTTATCAGTTGGGTATGATTGATATGCTGATCAATCTGGAGCCGGTTAACTAGGGATTGCCCGGAAATTGAGAAGGAGAGAACAGGTCCGATAAATTATTATCGGACCTGTTCCATGGAAAGGAGCTTTAACAAAAAGTGGGCAGATATCTCAGTAAAAAGATCCTGGTCTATCTTGGAACTTTTGTTATTGCCGTCACCATAAATTTTATCATCCCCCGCCTGATGCCGGGAAACCCCATCCAAATCCTGTTATCCCGTTTTTCCGGGATGGAAGGCGGGAGGGAGATTATTGAACGACAGTTAACCCTGTTATTTAATTTGGACGAACCCTTGATTGTACAGTACTTTAACTTTTGGCGGTCCGTTGTCACCGGTGATTTTGGCATCAGTATCATGCAGTTCCCCACGCCGGTACTGGATATTATTAAAAGAGCCATTATTTTTGATCTTGTCCTGCTTGTGCCGGCGATCATCCTGGGTTGGATTGTCGGGAACAAACTCGGCGCCTTTTCCGGAGTCAATAAAAGAGCGGACAATGTACTGATGCCGGTTTTTTATTTTTTAACTTCTTCCCCCTATTTCTGGCTCGCCGGGGTGGTGGCGTTTTTCCTCGGAGTGGTTCTCGACTGGTTTCCGATCAGCGGCGCCTACGGCGTAACGATGGTCCCGGCCTTTACCTGGAAGTTTATCCTTGATTACCTCAAACATTGGGTACTGCCGTTTTTATCCATCTTCCTGGTGGATCTTGGCGGTTGGGCGATTGGAATGAGAAACATGATTATTTATGAACGAAACGCCAATTATGCCAAATACATGGAAGCGCTTGGCGCCTCCGACAAATTAATCAGAAATTACGGGTTCCGGAACGGTATTTTACCCCAAGTTACCGGACTTGCCCTGCGCCTGGCCAATATTATTGGCGGAGCGATTGCCGTGGAGACCGTCTTCAACTATCCCGGGTTGGGACGGATCATGTTAAACGCCGTCCTGAACCAGGATTATTTCCTCTTGCAGGGGTTATTTTTGGCCATTGTCACCATGACGCTGGCCGCCAATTTTCTGGTGGATATAGTCTATATGTTCATCGATCCCCGTGTCAGAATCTCCTTTTCCGGGGAGGTGTAGGCGATGGCCTCCGGTTTTTGGAAAGAACACGAAAATCTCTATTACGCGCTCACCAATAAGAAGGTAATTTTTGGGTTGTCCGTTTTTTTCTTAGTCATTCTCATGGGTGTTTTCGGACCCCTGCTTACCCCTTACGACTATGAAGAATATGCCGGCGAACCGTATCTCCCGCCCTCGCGGGATCACTGGTTTGGCACCACTATCATGGGAAAAGATGTCTTTACCCGCACGGTTTACGGGCTCCGTTCCACGCTCCTGGTGGGGTTTATCGCAGGGACAATGGCGACCGCGGCGGGATGTATCATCGGTTTTCTCGCCGGTTATTACGGGGGGACCTGGTTTGACGAGATCCTGATGATGATCACGAATATTTTCATTGTCATGCCCCAACTGGCCCTGTTGATTGTGATCGCCGCTTTCCTGGAAGTGAGAGGAATAACCGTCATGTCGGTAATCGTCGCCGCAACCGCCTGGCCGTGGACGGCACGGGCCGTCCGGGCCCAAACCCTGTCGTTGAAGAATCAGGAATATGTAAACTTGTCACGAATCTCTGCGCTCAAGGTGACAAGAATCTTACGGGAAGATATTGCCGCCAATATGTTCTCCTATATCTTCATGGTCTATATCCTGCAGTTTAACGGAACAATGCTGGCGACCGTGCAATTGGAATTTCTGGGCCTGGGGCCGACCAGAGGCATTTCCCTCGGTCTGGTCATGCAGGACGCGGTGAATTGGAACGCCATTCAACTGGGAATGTGGTGGTGGGCGATTATCCCCGGGCTGATCATTACCATCATGATTACCGCCCTTTATTTTGTCAATACCGGTCTTGACGCGGCTTTTAATCCACGTCTGAGGGAGAGGTAACAACAATGGAAAATGTATTGGAAGTCAAAAATTTAAAGGCTTATTACAAAATCATGAAAGGCGACGTGAAGGCGGTTGATGATCTCACCTTTAACGTCAGGAGAGGGGAAATTCTCGGTTTGGCGGGGGAATCGGGCTGCGGCAAAAGCACCCTGGCCCATGCGTTAATTTCCAGGAAACCGCCCTTGCATTATATTTCCGGCACCGTCAAGCTTCTCGGGAAAGATATCATCCGCCTCTCCAAAGAGGAATTCCGCAGGATGCGCTTGTGAAATATATCTTTAATACCCCAGTATGCTCTTGACGCCTTCAGCCCCACCAAGAAAATCCGGACCTTTATTACGGATCTCGTTCAACAACACGGGATTAAAATGGACCGGGGGTTTTTAACGAAGATTGAAGAAAGGTTGCGCTTTGTCAATCTTGACCCGTCGGTATTGGACCGTTATCCCATGGAATTGTCCGGCGGCATGAAACAAAGAGTAGTCATGGTGCTCTCCACCATTTTAGACCCGGATTTTTTAATCGCCGATGAGATCACCTCCGCCCTTGATGTAAGCTCGCAACGGTTTGTCGCCACCCTGCTGGTGAATTTGCGCGAGGAAGGGATTATCGGTTCCGCCCTCTTTATCACCCACGATCTTTCCACCCTCTACCAAATTGCGGAGAGGATAATGATCATGTATGCCGGCCATCTGGTGGAAATTGGTCCGGCTGAGGAAATAATCAAAAGGCCCAGGCATCCTTATACCAAAGCCCTGATTGCGTCTTTGCCCAAGGTTGGCGTGGCCTACAGGGAGAGGCGGCTTTCCGGAATCAAAGGTACCCCGCCCTCGTTGTTGAATATCGGTGCGGGCTGCCGGTTCCGGGAACGATGCCCTTACCAGGGCGGACAGTGCGAAAAAACACCGGTCAGGGAAGAGATCAATGAGGAACATCATATTTCCTGTTGGCGGTGGAAAGAAATAGGAAGTGATAATATTGCCTGATAAAAACTATATTTTAACGGTCGAAGGTTTGAGCAAGGTCTTTAAGAGCGGAATCTTCCGCCCCCGGTATATTGTGGCTGTAAAAGATGTCTCCTTTTCTCTTCCGGCCGGAACCATTTGTTCTCTGATTGGGGAAAGCGGGAGCGGAAAAACGACCATCGGGAAGTTAATCCTGAAACTGATCCAACCGACAGCGGGCCATATTTACTACCGGGGACGGGAGATAGGAGAGATTAGGAATAAAGAGGAGCTTAAAAAGTATTACCAAAAGGTGCAGGGGATTTTTCAGGACCCGTTTGCCACTTTTAACCACCTGTACCGGATCGACCGTATCTTTGATCTGATCTATGATTCCTTTGGTTATGACCGGAGGAATAAGGAAGAAAAAATTCACCGGGTCTTGACCGACGTAAACCTCGACCCCGGGAGAACACTGGGCCGGTTCCCTCATCAATTGAGCGGAGGACAATTACAAAGACTATTGATCGCCAGAACCCTCCTGATGGACGTGGAGATCTTAATTGCCGATGAATTAATCAGCATGCTGGATGCTTCCACGCGGATCGGCATTTTAAACCTGTTGGTTGATTTATGCAAAAAGAACGGCATGTCGATCCTCTTCATCACCCACGATCTAAACCTGGGCTATTATATCAGTGACTATACGATGATCATGTACAAAGGGCGGCTGGTGGAAATGGGCAACACCAAAAAGGTCTACCAAAATCCCGTTCACCCCTATACCCGGATGCTCTTCCGGTCCGTCCCCGATCTCAACCGGAAGTGGGACAAAGGGGAAGAGTTCCTTCCGGAACAGGTGGTTCACGAAGTCAAAGAATTTTACCGCCGGCATCAAGGCCGGCACTTTGAAGAGGTGGAAAAGGATCACCGGGTCCTTTTCTGTGATTAATTTACAACCGGGAGACGGTTAATAAAATATAGGGCACTTGACTGGGGGTCAAGGAGTCGCAGGTTCGTTCTGTCGGCCCGGCCATTGACAAACAAGTACCGGTGGTTGATCATTGACAGCAGGAGCTGATGATGTTATAATCTAAGTGTAAACCGGGCCGTAGCGCAGCTTGGTAGCGCACTTGACTGGGGGTCAAGGAGTCGCAGGTTCAAATCCTGTCGGCCCGACCATTGATAAGGCAAGTACCGGTGAAGGTTAAACTTCGGCGGTACTTTTTTTGTCCCTTTTTCCGCCCGGAGTTTTACCCCTGCCACGCCGTTCCGGTGTTTTAAGCCTAACCGGCCGCGGGCGGCCCCGGGCGGGCCCCGGACGGTTTGTTTAAATATTGAACAATTTGTCTTGAGCGATTCACCTTACTCAACATCTTGATCCACACCTTCCTCCACATACTTGCTTGGCCGGGGGCATATAAATTACCGAGGCAGGGAGGTGATTTATTTGCCGAAAACAGAAGGAAGCACGGGGCAGTATAGTTTTCCCCGGGCGCTTTTTTTGGGGTTACGGTATGCCGTTGTCTTGCTCTTCATCAGCATCTTTCTTTTAGCCGTCCTTTTTATTGCCGGTTTGGACTGGACGGGTCACGCCCGGACAGTTTTTGATTACATTTGTTACGCCGGAGCTGTTCTGGGGTCTTTGGTCGCCGGGCGTAGATTAAAAGCCCGGGGATGGCTGGGCGGAATGGTCCTGGCCTTGGTTTATTGGGTTTTCCTCCTTATAATGGCCAAAATATCGGGCTTGCCGGCGCTCAACATCAAGCTGAGCATAATAAAATTGTTGATCCTGGTTTTATTGGGCGCGGTGGGGGGAATGATCGGTGTTAATCTTTGATTAACAGTGCCGCGACTCTGCTTGGTTGATAATTTTTCACCCCGGCAATTCTTGACACCCGCCGGGGAAGGGGGTATAATAGTATTGTAGTTTATTATATAAAGCTATAAAGGGGAGTAGCTCAATTGGTAGAGCGTCGGTCTCCAAAACCGGTGGTTGCGGGTTCGAGTCCTGTCTCCCCTGCCATGAATTAAAAACCGGTTTCCCGGTTTTTTTTCTGGCAAAATTAAAGTACAACATAGATTGCAGACGAAGAAAGGAGACGAAACAATGGCCGCCAAGGTTCCGGTGGGTATTTCCAACCGTCACGTTCATTTGTCGGAGAAGGATTTGGAACAGCTTTTTGGTATTGGATACCAACTAACCGTCAAAAAGGATCTGTCGCAACCGGGTCAGTTTGCCGCAGAGGAAACCGTCACCCTAATCGGGCCTAAAGGGAGCATCCCACGGGTCAGGGTTTTAGGTCCTGTCCGTTCCCAAACCCAGGTCGAAATCGCGATGTCGGATTGCTACACCTTGGGCCTGACGGCTCCGGTCCGGGATTCGGGGGACTTGGCCGGCACCCCGGGGATTACCATCGAAGGGCCGGCAGGAAAAGTCGAGTTAACCCAAGGATTAATGGTCGCCCAGCGCCATTTGCATCTGCATCCCTCGGAAGCGGAAAAACTCGGGTTAAAAGACAAGCAACATATTAAAGTAAGAACCGGGGGAGAAAGGTCCGTTATTTTCGAAAATGTTTTGGTACGGGTCCGTCCCGATTTCCGTATGGACCTGCATTTAGATATTGACGAGGCCAATGCCGCCGGTTTAAAAAACGGCGATTTGGTGACTATAATAGAATAAGCCGGAGAAAATGGTGCCGGATGACACCGGGAGCCGGGGCCGTGACCGCCGGCTCCCGGGGTTTCCGGTGATGAGGAATTCGAGGTGACAAGAGCATAGATGCCGATTTATGAATTCAAGTGCGAAGTATGCGGAGAAAAATTTGAAGAATTATGCCGCCGGACAGAGAACAGTCTTCCCTGCCCGGCCTGTGGCAGCAAGAAGACTTCCCGCTTGTTTTCGGTTTTTGCCGCCGGGAACAGCCGCGCCGGGCAGAGCTGCGCCGCCTGCTCCGGCAGTAGCTGCTCCACCTGCCGTTAGCGGGCCGGCGAATAATTCTTGACAAGCACCTGCCGGTTTGGTAAATTAATAATGAATTGGACACACCTTTAAATCGGTCCCGTGAGGCCGGTAAGGTAAGTGACTGGAGAGAAGAAACTTTCCTGCCGGGAAAGTTTTTTTTTGCCATCCTGCCGCCGGCGGGCGTGCCAGGAAAAACCGGCAGGAAAAAAGCGAGGGTGATGCCGGTGGGTATCATGAGACAAGTAATGGATGCGGATGCAATCCGGAGAGCATTGTTCCGTCTTTCCCATGAGATCACCGAACAAAATAAAGGTGTGGAAGGTTTGATGCTGGTGGGGATTAGAACCAGGGGTGTTCCTCTGGCCCTGCGCCTCGCCAAGATGATTAAAGAACAAGAAAAAACCGATGTCCCGGTCGGTATCCTGGATATTACTTTTTACCGGGATGATCTGTCAATTATTGCCACCCAACCGGTGGTGCGCCGGACAGAAATTCCCGGCCGGATCACCGACAAGATCATTGTTTTAGTGGATGATGTCCTTTTTACCGGACGCACGGTTCGTGCCGCCCTGGACGCGTTGATGGATATGGGGCGTCCCCATGCCATTCAACTGGCGGTATTACTTGACCGCGGCCATCGCCAGCTGCCGATTCGCGCCGATTATGTGGGAAAAAACATCCCGACTTCTCCCCGGCAAAGGGTTCACGTCCGCTTGGTGGAGACGGATGGAGAAGACAGTGTGGTGATTGAGGAGATGGAAGAACCAAACCCCTCTCATCTCTTTTGATTCCCTGCCCCCTGAAAATTATCAGGGGGCTATTGGTGTATAAAAGTCGAAAAAGAAAAGGAGGGTCCATATTTTGCGTTTTTCCTGGAGGCATCTCCTCGGTTTGGAAGAACTGGAACCGGAAGAAATTCAGGAAATTTTAAAAACTGCCGTCCCTTGTAAAGAAATTGCCCAAAGGGAAGTTAAAAAACTGCCAACCTTACGAGGGTGGACGGTGGTCACCCTCTTTTATGAACCCTCAACCCGGACCAGAAACTCCTTTGAACTGGCTGCCAAATGGTTGGGGGCGGATACGGTAAATGTTGTTGTTTCCAACAGCAGTGTGCAAAAAGGCGAAAACTTCATTGACACCGCCAAGACCATTGAGGCCTTGGGCGCCGACTTTATTATCATCCGCCATGCGGCGGCCGGGAGTCCCTGGCTCCTGGCGCGGACCGTTAACTGCCGGGTGATCAACGCCGGCGACGGCGCTCATGAACACCCAACCCAGGCCCTGTTGGATCTCTTCACTTTGCAGGAGAAATTCGGCACGGTTAAAGGCCTGAAGGTGGTCATCGTCGGCGATATTATGCACAGCCGGGTGGCAAAATCCAACATTTACGGTCTTTTGAAACTTGGCGCCAAGGTGACGGTGACCGGTCCCCCGAGTTTAATTCCGCCCGGCATTGAAACCCTGGGCGTGGAGGTGGAGTACAACCTGGAAAAGGCGATCAAAGACGCCGACGTCATCAATGTGCTCCGTATCCAACTCGAACGTCAGCAAAAGGGGTTATTTCCATCCCTGCGGGAATATGCCAGGTTATACGGGCTGGACCGGGAGAAGTTAAGAAAAGCCCCGCGGGATGTGGTGATTATGCATCCCGGTCCCGCCAATCTTGGGGTAGAAATCACCGAAGAAGTGGCTTGCGACCCCCGGGCTGTCATCACTACGCAGGTTACCAACGGCGTGGCCGTACGCATGGCATTGTTATATTTGATGAGCGGAGGAGGAAAAAGCGGTGAACTATTGTCTTAAAAACGGGCGGGTAATTGATCCGGCGGCCGGTTGCGACCAAGTGCTCGACATTCTTATCACCGACGGCCGGATAAGCCGGGTCGGCCCTTCTCTCGAAGCTCATGACTGTGAGGTAATCGACGCTTCTTCCTGTCTTGTTCTCCCCGGTTTGATCGATGCCCATGTCCATCTCCGGGAACCGGGGGAGGAGGAAAAAGAGACGATTGCCACGGGAACCAGAGCGGCGGCCAAAGGCGGCTTTACCTCTGTCGTGGCGATGCCCAACACTAAACCCCGTGCCGACAACGGCAGCGTGCTTACTTATGTCCGGGCGAAAGCCGACGCCGAAGGTGTGGTCCGGGTCTACCCGGTGGGGAATATCACCAAGGGGGGAGAAGGCAAAGAACTGGCGGAACTAGCTGAGTTGGCGGACAACGGGGCGGTGGCGTTTTCCGACGACGGCGCTTCGGTTATGAATGCGGAACTGGTGAGGAATGCTTTTAAGTACGGGCGGTTGTTTGACAAGCCCTTCATCCTCCACTGCGAAGATACCAACTTGTCCGCCGGCGGGGTGATGCACGAAGGAGTATTTTCCACCCGCCTCGGTTTACCGGGTTACCCGGCGGTGGCCGAAGAGGTGATGGTGGCCAGGGATCTTTTATTGGCCGAAGAAACCGGTGCCCGGATCCATATTGCCCATGTGAGCAGCAAAAGGAGTGTGGAGTTGATCCGGGAGGCTAAAAAAAAGGGAATTAAGGTAACAGCGGAAGTGACCCCCCATCATTTGCTCCTGACCGACGAGGACGTGACGGGCTATCATACCTCAACCAAAGTCAACCCGCCCTTACGGTCCAGGGAAGACCGGGAAGCGCTGCGCCGGGGTCTGCTCGACGGAACCATCGATATCATCGCCACGGACCACGCGCCCCATACCAGAGAAGAAAAGAACCGTGAATTTACCCTGGCTCCTTTTGGGGTCACCGGTTTGGAGACCGCCCTTGGTTTGATCTTGACCGAATTTTATCATAAAGGAATGCTAAGCCTTTCCCAGATTGTGGACTTGCTTTCCTTGCGTCCCGCCCGGATCCTGAATCTACCCGGCGGGACCCTTGTCCCGGGCTCGCCCGCGGACTTGATTCTGGTCGACCCCGACCGGGAATGGGAAGTCCGGGCGGAAGAATTTTTCTCCAAAGGGATTAACTCCCCGTTTATCGGCTGGAAACTAAAGGGTAAAGTTGTCGCCACCATGGTGGCGGGCAAATGGGTGTACAGGGAGTGAACAAAGAGGTGCGGCAGGAAACCGCCGTCATTATGGAGATTTCCCGCCCGGGGGAGGATCTTTACCACCTGGTCCTTCACGCGCCCCGCATCGCCGAGGAAAGCCAGGCCGGGCAGTTTGTGATGATCCGTTGTGCGCCCGAGAGGGCTCTAGACCCTCTGCTCTCCCGTCCTTTTAGTATCTTCCGTTTTCATCCCGCCAATGGTATAATAGAGATACTTTTTCGCCTTG
The DNA here is from genome assembly GCA_036678685.1 of Bacillota bacterium. Taxonomy (GTDB): domain Bacteria; phylum Bacillota; class UBA4882; order UBA10575; family UBA10575; genus JAZIHH01. The sequence goes on along the minus strand of JAZIHH010000001.1, from coordinate 39,262 downwards.
CCGGACGGGGTACCGCCTGGCTGGCCGGGCGAAAAAAGGGCGATGCCCTGTCTTTGCTTGGCCCTTTGGGGCGGGGCTTTTCCCCGCCCGGCGAAGGGCGGCGGGTGTTGCTTTTTGCCGGGGGGATCGGAATGCCGGCCCTTTTCAGCCTGGCGGAGAATCATCCGGAAACGGATTTTACCCTGTTTTACGGGGCCCGGAAAAAAGATGAGTTGCTTTACTTGGATTTGTGGCGCCGCAAAGGGGTGACGGTTTACCCGGCGACCGATGACGGAAGCGCGGGCTTTCACGGAACCGTGACCGCCGCCGCTGCGGCATCGCCCGCCGTCAAAGAGGCCGCTTTTTATTATGCCTGCGGCCCCCGGCCTATGTTGAAAGCGGTTAAAGAATTAATGGAAAAACAGAACATCCCCGGGGAGCTTTGTCTGGAAGAAACAATGGCCTGCGGTGTAGGCGCCTGTTTGGGCTGTGTCTGTGCCACGGTTCACGGCTACCGGCGGGTCTGCACGGACGGCCCGGTTTTTGCCGCCGCGGAGGTGAAATTCCCATGACCGGCGAGCCTTCTTTGACGACCCGTTTGGGCCGGGTGACGTTGGCCAACCCGGTTCTGGTCGCCTCGGGTGTTTTTGGGTTTGCCCGTGAATATGAACGGCTGTTTCCAGTTTCCGCCTTGGGCGGGGTGGTGGTTAAAGGCATCACCTTGGAACCCCGCGCGGGAAATCCTCCCCCGCGTCTGGCGGAGACCCCGGCCGGGCTGTTGAACGCCGTCGGTCTCCAAAATCCCGGCGTGGAAGCATTTATCCGCGATGAGTTGCCCCGGCTGCGGGATTTGGGAACAAAAGTGATTGTCAATATCGCCGGGTTCACCCCGGAAGAATTCGGCCGCCTGGCGAAAATCCTCGACAAACAGCGGGGCATCTCCGCCCTTGAACTCAATATTTCCTGCCCCAATGTGAAAAAAGGCGGGATGGCCTTTGGGGTCGTCCCAGAGACAGCGGCTTTAATTACCAAACTGGTGAGGGAAGAGACGTCTTTGCCGGTCTGGGTAAAACTCTCACCCAATGTCACCGATATTACGGAGATCGCCGCGGCGGTCGTTGACGCCGGCGCCGAGGTCTTAAGCCTGGTTAATACGCTTCTCGGCATGGCCATTGACATCGAGAAACGCCGGCCGGTCCTGGGTAATATTTTCGGAGGTCTTTCCGGACCGGCGATCAAGCCGGTCGCCCTCCGCATGATCTGGCAGGTTTACCGGGAAATAAAGGTTCCCCTGGTGGGAATGGGGGGAATAACAAACACCCGTGACGCCCTGGAGTTTATCATGGCCGGCGCTTCGGCGGTAGCGGTGGGAACCGGGCTTTTTACCGATCCCCTGGCACCGGTGAAAATTATAGAAGGATTACGGCGTTTTCTGGTGAAAAACCAGGAAAAAAAGGTTGAAGATTTAGTGGGCGCCGCTCACCAGGAAAGATCACAGGACAATGGGAGGTAAGCCAATGCTTACAGAAGACGAAATTATGGAAATATTCCGGGAAACCAAGGTTTGGCAGGAAGGACATTTTTTGCTCGCTTCCGGACGGCACAGCAGCAGGTATATCCAATGCGCGCGCGTCCTCCAGTATCCCCGCTTTACGGAAACCCTCTGTTTCGAGTTGGCCAGAAGATTTAAAGGTGAAGAAATCGATGTGGTGGCCGCGCCGGCCGTCGGCGGGATTATTATCGCCTATGAAGTGGCCAAAATATTACAAACCCGCGCCATCTTTGCCGAGCGTGACGACAGCGGGAAAATGACTTTCCGGCGGGGCTTTGAAATTGATGAAGAGGAAAATGTACTGGTGGTTGAGGATGTAATCACCACCGGCGGCTCCGTTCGCGAAGTGATGAACGCGGTGCGCAGAGCGGGAGGCAACATTAAAGGGCTGGGGGTTTTTGTGGACCGCAGCGGAGGGAAACTTTCCTTTGACACCCGTGTGGAATCTTTACTCACGGTGAACGTGGATTCCTACCCGCCGGAGGAGTGCCCTCTATGCCGGGAACAGGTGCCGTTGGTAAGACCGGGAAGTAAAAAATCCAGTATCCAGGGGAGGTAAAAAATGACACCGCGGGTCGGGATTATCATGGGCAGTGATTCTGATCTGGCAATCATGGCCCAGGCGGCAGAAGTTCTGGATTCTTTCGGGGTGGAGTATACGGTAAAAATTCTTTCCGCCCACCGGACGCCCGGTGATACCATGGAATTTGCGGCTGCCGCGGAAAAGAACGGATACGGGGTGTTGATTGCCGGGGCCGGTATGGCCGCCCACCTTCCGGGGATTCTGGCAGCCCAAACCAGCCTGCCGGTGATTGGCGTGCCGATTGCCTCCGGAGAGTTGCGGGGAAAAGATGCCTTGCTTTCCATCGTCCAAATGCCTCCCGGCATTCCCGTGGCCACGGTAGGAATTAACGGAGCGAAAAACGCAGCTCTCCTGGCCGTGGAGATTCTTTCTCTTTTTAACCCTTTATTAAAGAAAAAGTTAACTGATTACCGCCAAAATATGCAGGAAGAATTGAGGCAAAAAGAGAAAGATTTGGCAAGAATGGGTTACCGGGAATACTTAAAAAAAAGGAACCGTTAAACCGGAATTTGACATAACTCAGGAAAGGAATTTCGACCAATGAAAGACAGAAACCGTGTTTCTTCGCTGACCGGTGATAAGCCAAAAGAGGCGTGCGGCGTTTTTGGTGTTTACAGCACCCGGGAGGAGACAACCGCCGCCAACTTGATCTATGTGGGCCTATACGCCCTGCAACACCGGGGACAGGAAAGCGCGGGAATAGCGGTTTCCGACGGACAACATATGAAAGTGTACAAAGGGATGGGCCTGGTTTCCCAGGTCTTTTCCAGGGACACCCTTTCCCGTCTCCCCGGACGGATTGGGATCGGCCATGTCTGGTATTCCACCGGCGGTTCCGGAGATGCGATCAACACCCAGCCCATAATGGGCCAGTGTTCCCGGGGGTATCTCGCGGTGGCCCACAACGGAAATCTGGTCAACGCCGCAAAGCTTCGCCGGGAATTGGTGGAAAGGGGTGCGGTTTTTCAAACCGACACCAATACGGAAGTAATTTTAAACCTGCTGGCCGGGTTCAGCAGAGCATCTCTGGAGGAGGCGGTGCGGCGGACAGCGGAGAAATTGTCCGGCTCTTTTTCCCTGGTCATCCTCTCCGGCGACACCCTGATCGGAGTGCGCGATCCTTACGGCATGCGTCCGCTTTGCCTCGGCCAATTGGATGATACCTACCTCCTTTCTTCGGAAAGTTGCGCCTTTACCAGTCTGGGGGCAAAATTCCTCCGTGACGTGCAGCCGGGAGAGATCGTGGTGATTGGACGGGAAGGGATTGAAAGCTATCATCTGCCGCCAGTGGAAAAAAAGGCCCTGTGCGTCTTTGAATATATTTATTTTGCCCGCCCGGACAGTGTCATCGACGGGCTCAATGTTTACCAGGTCCGCAAAGAATTGGGAAAACAACTGGCCCAAGAATTCCCAGGCGACGCCGATGTGGTGATTCCGGTTCCCGATACCGCCATTCCCACCGCGCTGGGTTTCTCCGAAGCTTCCGGGATCCCCTACGACACAGGGTTGATCAAAAACCCCTATGTGGGACGGACTTTTATCCAACCCGGGCCCAAGATCCGGGATTTTAAGGTACGCATCAAGCTTAGCCTGGTGGAGGAGGTTGTGAAAGACCGGCGGGTGGTGATCATTGACGATACCATTGTCCGGGGAACCACCAGTATTAACATTATCCGCCTTTTGCGGGAAGCGGGAGCGCGGGAGATTCACATGTGCATCAGCTCACCCCCGATCACCCACCCCTGTTATTACGGGATTGATACCTCGGTCCGGAAAGAATTGATTGCCTCGGAACACACGGTCGAGGAAATTCGCCGTTTTCTCGATGTCGACACTTTGACCTACCTTTCGGTGGAAGGGTTACGAAAAGCCGTGCAACAAGATGTCCATTGCCTGGCCTGTTTTGGCCGGGAGTATCCGGTGGCGATTCCGCCGGAGGAGGGCAGGGAAGGAGAATGAGGAAAAATGAGTCTGGATTACAAAAAAGCCGGGGTGGATATTGACGCCGGTAACGAAGCGGTGCGGAAGATTAAAAAACATATGTTAAGTACCCATAATTCCCTGGTCCGGGGAGAAGTGGGCGGTTTTGGCGGTCTTTTTTCCTTTCCCGGCCGTGACTATAAAAAACCGGTGCTGGTAGCCAGTACCGACGGGGTCGGGACCAAATTAAAAGTGGCCTTTGCCATGAATAAACACGACACCGTCGGTTATGATTTGGTTGCCCACTGTGTCAATGATATCCTGGTGCAAGGGGCGACCCCCCTGTTCTTTCTGGATTATATCGGGATGGCGAAAGTCGATCCTGAGATCATAGAAAAAATCGTTTCCGGTATCGCCGCCGCCTGTCTGGAAACCAACTGCGTCCTTTTGGGCGGAGAAACGGCGGAAATGACCGATTTGTATCAGCCGGGCGAATACGATTTGGTGGGCACCATTGTCGGGGTGGTGGAAGAGGAAACAATTCTTCCGGGCCCCGGGATTGCCGCCGGCGATCTCCTTTACGGGCTTGTCTCCACCGGCCTGCATACCAACGGCTATACTCTGGCGCGCAAGGTTTTTTTTGAAGTCTTAAAAGCCGCTCCGGACACCTTCCTTCCGGAACTCGGTAAAACAGTGGGCGAAGAGTTGCTTACCCCGCACCGTTGCTATCTTCCGGTTCTAAAGGAAGCAGTGGCGGCGGGAACGGTGAAAGGCCTTGCCCACCTGACCGGGGGAGGGTTCATCGACAATATCCCCCGTATTCTTCCGCCAAACTGCCGGGCGGTGATTAACAAGGGTTCCTGGCCGGTTTTACCCGTTTTCCAAATTATCCAAGAAGCCGGCGACATTCCGGAAGCGGAAATGTACCGTACGTTTAATATGGGAATCGGCATGGTCTGTATCGTGGCCCCGGAAAAAGAGAAGGAGTTTCTGGCTTTAATGGCGCAGAAAGGGGAAAAAGCCTATCTCATCGGCACTCTGGAAGAAGGTCCGGGAGAGGTCGTTTTTACCCGGCCTGCTTGACGGGGGAAACAAACAATAACGAACAGGGGTGATGGCCATTAACGTCAAAAGAGTGGCGGTCCTGGTTTCCGGGGGAGGATCGAACCTGCAGGCGTTAATTGACGGCATTGAAGAACAGTCGATTCCCGCGGAAATCGTTTTGGTCGTCGCCAACAAACCGGGGATTTTCGCTCTGGAGAGAGCGGCCAGGCATAAAATTCCCACCGCGGTTTTTCCCCATAAAGATTATCAAAGTCCCGAGGAATACGGACGCATCCTCCGGCGCCGGCTGGAAAAAGAGAAGGTGGATCTTGTCTGCCTGGCCGGGTTCACCATAATTCTTGACCCCGTATTCTTGGCGGCTTTTCCCAACAGAATTATTAACATCCATCCTTCTTTGCTGCCGGCTTTCGGCGGCCGGGGAATGTACGGGCTCCATGTGCACCGTGCGGTCCTGGCTTCGGGGGCCAAATATTCCGGCGCCACCGTACATATTGTCACCGCGGAAATTGATCAAGGCCCCATTATTTGCCAGGAAATTGTCCCCGTTCAAGACAACGACACCCCGGAAACCTTGGCCGCCCGGGTTTTAGAAGTGGAACACCGGATTTATCCCCGGGCGTTAAAGCTGATGGCGGAGGAGGCCATTGAAATCGACGGTCTTCGGACCAGGATTAAAAAGCGGGAAAAAAACCTTTAACCGGGGGAGGAAGGAGGGGATCTCCCTTGCTAGATGTCAATCTCATTAAACAAGTACTTCCGCACCGCTACCCTTTTTTGTTGATCGACCGCATTGTGGAACTGGATAAAGGCCGGCGGGTAACGGCGGTTAAGAATATTACTCTAAATGAACCGTTTTCCCAGGAATATTTTGGGGGATTATACCCAATGCAAGGTGTGCTGCAAGTGGAAGCAATGGCGCAGGCGGCGGCCTTTCTTATCCTTGACATTAAGGCCAACAATGGCAAGATCGCTTATTTCTCCAGTATTGACAAGGTAAGGTTTAAAAAGCCGGCGCTGGCGGGGGATCAGTTGTACATCACCGTGGAACTCATCCGGCTTAAATCCCGGGCGGGAAAATTTAGAGGCGCCTGTTTTATTAACGGCACAAAAACCTGTGAGGCGGTTTTTACCTGTATGACTCCGGACCGGTCCACCGGTTTTTAGCGCAACCGCCGGCCGGGATTTTAACGAACAAAATGAAGGCATAATTCCTTTCCCCGACAGGACCAATGCCGGGATATCAATGATTTTAGGAGACAAAACGAAGACATAATCTGTACTTGGAGATTGCAAGAGGTGACAACCATGAGGGTGCTGATTGTCGGTTCCGGCGGACGTGAACACGCCCTGGCCTGGAAAATTGCCCAAAGTCCACGGGTCAAGAAGCTGTTTGCCGCCCCGGGAAATGATGCCCTGTCCGGCCTCGCCGAACCCGTAACCATTGGTGAAGAGGGCGTTGAAGCCCTGGCCGGGTGGGCGGAAAAAAATAAGATTGACTTGACAGTGGTGGGTCCCGAAATTTACCTGGCCCTGGGGATCGTTGATGCTTTCACCCGCCGCGGGTTGCGGGTTTTCGGCCCGACGCGCGCGGCGGCCCGCCTGGAGGCGAGCAAGGTTTTTGCCAAAGAGATTATGGCCAAATACAAGGTTCCTACCGCGCCTTTCAAAACCTTTGACCGGCCGGAAGCGGCCCTTGCCTACCTCAGAACATTGCATGAACCGCCGGTGGTGAAAGCCGACGGGCTGGCCGGCGGCAAAGGAGTCATTGTCTGCGAAACGCTGCAGGAAGCGGAGGCGGCCGTGAAAAAACTGATGGTCGAGAAGGTTTACGGGGATGCCGGGAACCGGGTGGTAATCGAAGAACGGCTTACCGGTGAAGAAGTTTCCTTACTGGCGGTCACCGACGGAGAAACGATTCTCCCCCTGGTCCCGGCCCAGGATCACAAGAAAGTTTTTGCCGGCGACCAAGGACCCAATACCGGCGGGATGGGTGCTTACGCCCCGGCCTCCGTCTTGACTCCGGCTTTGCTCTCCGAGGTGACAAAGGGAATTTTGGAACCGGTGATCCAGGGAATGAAGAAAGAAGGCCATCCCTATACCGGAGTTCTTTACGCCGGTCTGATGCTGACTGAAAACGGACCGCAGGTCGTGGAGTTTAATGTACGCTTCGGGGATCCGGAAACCCAAGTGATCCTCCCTCTCCTGGAAACGGATTTGCCGGCCTTAATCGGCGCCGCCTTGGACCGGAAGTTGACGGAAATCACCCTTTCCTGGAAAGACGCCGCCGCCGCTTGCGTGGTTCTGGCTTCCGCAGGTTATCCCGGCTCTTACCGCACCGGGTATAAAATTACCGGTTTGCAGCAGGTAGAGGCCATGGAAAACGTCCTGGTTTTTCACGCGGGAACAAAACGGGAAGACGGCGACTGGATAACGGCGGGGGGAAGAGTCTTGAACCTGGTGGGCATGGGTTCCGGTCTTCCCGAGGCCCTGGAGGCCGCCTACCGCGCCGCGGAAAGGATTCACTTTTCCGGCTGTCACTACCGGACGGATATTGGATGGAGGGAACTGGCCCGGATCAAACAGGGAAAAACAAGCGGGTAACAAATTTTGCCAAAGCCTTCTTTACTTAAGAGAGAAGGATTTTTCCTCTCGTCAGCGAAATTTAACACAGGCCTATTCCCGTCCCGGTCAAGAATGGACTGAACAGTAGTAAAAAATAACAAGCGGACAAAAAGCAAGATAGATACTTACTTATAGAGGAGTCGCCCACTTGGCCCTGCCTGCTCCAAAAAAATTGCAATTCGTGGGCAGTTTTCATTACTTGCCAAGACCTACGCAACCCGGCAACGGGAGGCGGGCGACAGCTTTAATTTCCTAGGAGAAAGAGGGGATAGTAAATGTGGCAGATCATTAAACTGGGCGGCCCGGTGATGTATCCGTTGCTCTTATGTTCTTTATTGGTAGTAACGATTGTTATTGAACGCCTATGGTTTTTTTTCAGTCATCAAGGGGACCTCGAGGAGATAAGGCGGGTTGTTTTCCGGCTCATGGAAAAAGACGCCCCCCTTGATGCCATCCAGTATCTCCAAAGACTGAACCACCCGGTGGCGCGGGTCCTCCAGGCGGGACTGGTCGCTTACGGCAAGGATCTCAATTATGTGGAAGAAAACTTAAAGCACACCGGGGATCTTGAGATCAAACGGATGGAAAAAGGGTTGGGCCTTCTGGATGTAATCATTACTGCCGCTCCCCTGTTGGGACTGTTAGGAACAGTGCTGGGCATCATTGAGAGTTTTAATATCCTCTCCGCCGCCGCGGGGTTGCCTTCGGCGACAACCATCAGCCGCGGGATTGCCGAAGCCCTGATTACCACGGCTTTTGGTTTGGTCATCGCCGTACCCAGCCTTTTTCTTCTGCATTGGTTGAACAATCTGGTGGAAAAAAGAATTCAACAAATGAACCAGTTCGCCAAAGAATTCCTGGAAAGTTATAAAAGCAGGGGGCAAAAGGCATGATGTTTCAAAAAACACCGCGCCGTAAACCAAAGGTGGATATAGTTCCAATGATTGACATTATCTTCTTTCTCGTGGCCTTTTTTATGTTCTTTACGACTTTTCGCACCGCCGTCTCGGGTATTCCCATTGAACTTCCCGCCTCCAAGCAGGCCGTGGAACTGGTCCAGGAAGAAAGGGTGGTTGTAACCATCAATGCCCAGGGGCAAGTTTTTCTCGATGACCCCCAGCCCCTTTCCCTGGAGAAATTGGCCGCCGCCCTGAAGCCGATGGTCTCCCGCAATCCCAATTTGTTGGTCGTACTTAATGCCGATGCGCAGGTTAGATACGGCAGGTTAATTGAAGTTATGGACGCGGTTACCTCCACGGGCGTCACCCTGCCGGCGCTGGGCGTGAGCAAAGAACGAAAATAACATACGAATCATTCCTGTTGTTTGCTTCTTTATCAAGCGGGGATTAGTGTGATTATGTGATAAGCTAAGGGGGATTTTGTGGTAATGGACAAACTCCACCCAAAAGAGAACTGGCGATACTTTTTCTCGTTTCTCCTGGCTTTGGGGGTACATCTCCTGATGCTGCTTATTAACTACGGAACATGGGGAGTGCCCGGCGGAGGAGAGATGAGGATTATCCCCGTCTCTTCGCAACTGGTGGAGATCGAAACCAAACCCCCGGTTGTTCCCAGACCGCAACCGGCGCCGTCGCCCCGGCCGCCGGTGGAAGAGAAAAAACCGGAGCCCCCGCCCAGGGAAGAAGTGGAAGCCCTGGCCCAAACCACCGAGTTGACACAGGAGGCGCCGTCATCCCGCGAAGTTCCACCCCCGGAACCGGAGAGGGAAGAAAGGGAAGAAGTGATTCCCCCTGCCCCGGAGGAGAGAGAAACCCCTGTCGAGCAGGCCGAGCAGGAAGAGAGTATTGTTGAAGAAGAAGTCCCGCCCCAAGAAGGATTGGAGGTAACGGGAGAAGAAAACGGAGAGGAACCGGGAGACCCCCCGTTGCCGCCCCTCGGAGACGGCGCGGGAATGCTCGGGACTTACCTGGTAACCTACCATAAAGATCTCTTGCATGAAGGGATCGAAGGGAATGTGCGTCTCAGTATTATTCTCGCCGAGGACGGCAGTTTTCTCCGGGAACCGGAAATCATTGTTTCTTCGGGGCATCCCCGCCTGGATGAACACTGCCTGATGTCGGTTAAAATGAACTGGCGATTCCGACCGGCCCCCAAACCCTACCGGGTAGTGGTTGAGGTAAGTTTCGTGAAAACCGATCCCCAACCGCAAATCCGTTTTCTTGGGGAGGCCACTTATTATTCGCCAGAAGGGGGAGAGCTTGAATGAGAAAATTTTTGGAGACCGGTCTTCTTCTCCTTTGCCTTTGTTTCCCGGCCGCCGGATTTTTTGCCGCTAATGCCGTTAATGCCCAGGAGGCGGGTATCCCGCCGGAAACCCTTGACGGCATAGCCGGAAGCGGACCGGTTCCAACCATACAGCGGCTGTTTTATCCCAACCGTCTGGTTCTGAGCAACGAATACATAGCCGTGGCGGTCAATACTTCTCCCGACGGAACCGGGAGAATAGGAGTGAAAGTGACCGGCGGCGACCCTTACCGGGAAGGTGATGAAGAACAGCCTTTAATCTACGGTTTTGAGAATCCCTGGACTTCTTATACGACGGTACGCATTGACGGTAAGGACTACATTTTCGGCGGCCGTACCAGAAGACGGTCGGGAGGCACCGGCGAGTTCGGTGTTGTTGCTTCCCCGCCCGCTTTTGAGAGCGATAAAGATGTCATCAGTATGAGTTGCCGCTTTGGCATGATTGATGTAAAACAGGATGTCTCGGTGGTGGAGAGTACCACGACCATGCTTCCTGATACAGTTAAAATACAGTACACCATCATCAACCGGGACACTGTCCCCCACGAAGTTGGTTTACGGGCCGTAATCGATACCATGCTGGGCGAGAATGACGGGAACCCTTTCCGGTTGGGGGAAACAGCCATTGAGACGGATACGGTTTTTTCCCGTGAGGAACTCCCCGAATTCTGGCAGGCCTTCGACACCCTGAGGAATCCCCGGGTTATTGCCCAAGGAACGCTCAAAGGAAGGGAAGCCACTCCTCCCGATGCCTTGTACTTCACCAACTGGGGAACAGTAGCCGATCACCACTGGCATGTGCCTCTGGTGGAAAACCGTGATTTTACCAGAGCGGGCGAGTTTGAACTGGACAGCGCAGCTGTTTATAAATGGGAACCGGTGGTTATTCCCCCGGCCGGCATCCAGACCTATGTCCTTTACTACGGGTTGGGCGGGGTAACGGTTAAACCCGGTGAATTGCAAGTTGGCGTAACTTCACCGGCGGAAATCTTTCTGTTGGAAACCGACAAGACCTATTCCATCGTGGCCTACATAGAAAATACCGGCGCCGGACCGGCAATCAACGCCCGTGTCCGTTTAAACCTGCCGCGGGGCATTACCTTGGTCGGCCGGCGGCCGGCGGAATCGGTTTTGGGCAACATCGGTCCCGGCGAGATCCGGCAGATCCTATGGGAAATAAAACCGGACGGCAGTACCACCGGTTCGTACCAATTTGAGGTGGTGGCCTCCGCCATTGACCTGCCGGAAAACCGGGTATACCGGAATATCAGGATCATTGGCCCGCCCAAGTTAACGCTGGCGGTTAAACCCCCGCCCCCTCTTACCGTGAAAAATGAAAAAATCACACCCGATCCTTATCCCCTGGAAGCAATAATCAGAAATACCGGTGAATCCACGGCTTACCGGATAACCGGCAGTCTGCAACTGGGACCGGGGATGGAGATGGCCCCCAGGGAGTTGCAACAAAAATACCTTGATAAACTGGCGCCCGGAGAAGAATACCGGATGGTGTGGTACCTGAAACCGGAAGGGACCGGAAACCGTACGTTCCAAGGCATCCGGGTGGAATCGGAAGCGACCAACCCGGAAATGCGTATTGTCCTTATTGAACTTCCTGTGCTCACGCCAAAAATCCACCTGGTTCCGATCCGGGACAACTACCGCGCCGGCGATTACCTTGGAGTGGAAGTCCGGGCCGAGAACATACCCCTCTTAAACGGGGCCAGTTTTAATCTGACCTATGACCCCCAATTGTTACAGGCCGTGAGGGTGGAAAGAGGAGTCCTTTTTGTGGAAGACGGGGCGTTTACTCCGTGGCAACCGGGGGTAATTAATGAACAGAACGGAATAATAAGAATGATTGGCGGGGAAAGAAACACTCCCGGACGAACCGGTGTTTCCCTGGCCACCGTGTTTTTCCAGATTGGTACCGGCCCGGGGGAAGCTTTGATTAAGCCGGAAGCGATTAACCTGTGGAGCAAGGAAAGCAAAATCCCTGCTTACCTGGTAGAAGGTTTATTGGTTAGAATTTCCGAAGAAGGAGGGGTTCAACTTGTTACGGTCCAAGTGGATTAAAAAAAGCGTCGGCCTGGCCCTTGTCTTGACGTTTTTGGCGGTTTTCCCCGCCCGGGGACAAATTGCCGATGTACCCCCCGGACACTGGGCCTACCAGGCGGTAAAAAAACTGGTGGATGAAGGATACCTTCAACTTTACGATGACGGTACTTTTCGCGGGAGTTATGCGGTAGACCGTTTCACCCTGGCGACAGTGGTTGCCAAACTCCTGGCGCAAACAATGGAAAGCGGCGCGGCTATGGAATTGAGAGACATGGAATTGTTGCGGGCGCTCACCAATGAATTCCGCAGTGAATTGGTGTTGCTGGCCGCCCGGAACGAAGAAACCACGCGGAGATTAAGCATTGTCGAGGAAAAACTGCTGGTTTTGTCGGAGGATTTGACTAAAAACACCACCGAGCTCCGGAGAACCACGGCGGAACTGCGCCGTGCCGATGAAGAATCCCGCCGGCAAATCCAGGAAAATTATGAAGCCCTGCAAAAGCTGGTCGCCGAGATCCTGGAAGAAAAAAGACAACTGGAAACTTCCCTCCTGACCTTGGAAAAAGAGGCCAAAACCCAAAACACAAGACAAGATGAGGAACTGACGAGACTGCGTAATGAATTGCTTCACCTGCGCCGGGAAATGGAGACGGAACGGAGAAAGAACCGCAACCTTATGCTCCTGGTGGGACTCGTTGGTTTACTGGCCGGATACAGTATCACCCAGTAGCCCGTGAAAAGAAAAAAGAATTTGCCAAAAAAAATTGACAACCGTTTCTTCCTCGTTTATAATACAGGGGTGATATCAAGTGAAGCCTTTATTGACGGTCGACATTACGCCAGTCAAAAAACAAATCGGGGGAATCTTTGAAATTACGGAGGATATTTCCCTTCCTTCCTCGGAAAAAGTGGATTTCCCCCAGCCGGTGACTGTTCAGGCGCAAATAACCCGGACGAACGAAGGATACTATGTAACCGGTAAGATCCATGGTCAATACAAGACCCAGTGCGACCGTTGCCTGGAGCCGATTGAAGGTTTGTTGAAGGCCGAATTCAGCGAAAATTTTCTTTTCCGGCGCCGCAGCCCGGAAAAGGAGAATGACGAAAAAATTGCCGGTACCGAAGAGATCGATCTTACCGAAACCCTGTTGGAAACCGTTACTTTCACTTTGCCCATGAAATACTTGTGTTCACCGGAGTGCCGCGGTTTATGCCCGGTCTGCGGAAACAATCGCAACCACCATAACTGCCGGTGCCGGGAGGAAGAGATTGATCCGCGCCTGGCCCGGTTGGCAGAATGGAAGAAACAACAAGGAGGTGGGATCAATGGCTAACCCCAAGAACAGGCATTCCCGCACGCGAAGGGATTTACGCCGCACCCATTGGAAACTGAAACTGCAAACCCTAAGTCGTTGTAATCATTGTCACGAACCTAAACTGGCCCACCGGGTCTGCCCCAACTGCGGTTACTACAAAGGCCGCTTGATGGTTAAGGAAGCGGAGAAAGAAAAAGAGAAAAAGGTCATCTAAGACCTTTTTTCTTTGCCAAGATGCCTTGTTATTGACATTTTATACCCCTGGGTCAATATAATTAAAAATAGATGACAGGTGTTCCTTTTTTTAGCCATTTTAGAAAGGGGGCAGGTTAGATGCGGATTGCCGTGGATGCGATGGGTGGTGATTTTTCCCCGCAAGAAGCAGTCCAAGGTGCCGTTTTGGCGGTCAAGGAAAGAAAAATACATGTCATTTTAGTCGGCCGGGAAGAGGAGATAAGAAAGGAGCTTTCCGGAGCCGATTTTCCCGGGGAACTCATTTCGGTGGTTGAGGCCCCGGAAAAAATTGAAATGCACGAACATCCGGCTACGGCGGTCAGGAAAAAAAAGAACTCTTCCATCGTAGTGGCCAACCGTCTGGTCAAAGAGGGAAAAGCAGACGCCGTTGTTTCCGCCGGCAATACCGGCGCGGCGATGGCCGCTTCGCTTTTAAATTTGGGACGGATTCCCGGCATTGCCCGGCCGGCGATTGCCATTCCCATGCCAACCTTAAACGGTACAAAAGTATTGTTGGACGCTGGCGCCAATGCCGACTGTGACCCCAAGGATTTATTGCAATTTGCCCTCATGGGGACGGTATACGCCGAGACGGTGTTGGGGATTGACGCCCCCCAGGTGGCCCTCTTAAGCATCGGGGAGGAAGAAACTAAAGGAAACCGGCTGGTTTTAGAGACTCACCGGTTACTCAAGGAGAGCGGTTTGAATTTCATCGGCAACATCGAGGGAAAAGATATTCCGGTAGGCCGGTATGATGTTGTCGTTTGCGACGGTTTTGTCGGCAACACGGTTTTAAAACTAATCGAGGGTGTGGCCGTGGTCTTGTTTAAGCAGATTAAAGAGGTTTTACTTAGCTCGCCCCGGACGAAAATCGGCGCTGTGTTAATCAAATCGGGCCTGCAATCCCTCCAAACGAAACTCGATTACAGCGAGTACGGCGGAGCGCCCCTCTTGGGAGTACGGGGGATAACCATCATCAGTCACGGCCGTTCCAAAGCCAAGGCCTTCAAAAATGCGATCCTTTACGGAATAAAAGCGGTGGAAGAAGATCTGATCGGTAAAATCCGTCGAGCGGTGGAAGGCAACCCGGCGAAAAAATAAAAGAGAAAATGAAAACATAAAACACCATCATTGAGCTGACCTTTGTGGAGAGGAGGGGTTGACAGATGGCCCAACCAAACCTGGCTTTTCTTTTCCCCGGCCAGGGTTCCCAGCAGGTGGGAATGGGACAATCCTTTTACCAGGCGAGTGAAGACGCCCGGAATCTTTTTTGCCAGGCGGAAGAGATTCTCGATCTGCCCTTACGGCGTTACTGTTTTGAAGGGCCTGCGGAAAAACTGAAAGATACCCGTATCGCGCAACCGGCTATTTTTACAGTCGGCTTTATTATTTCCCATCTTTTACAAAAGGAAGGGATTGTCCCTTCCATGGTGGCCGGGCACAGCCTGGGCGAGTATACCGCCCTGGCGGTTGCCGGCGCCCTGCCCTTTACGGAGGGGCTGCTTCTCGTTAAAAAGCGGGCCGAACTGATGGCTTCAACCCCGGGAGACGGGGGTATGGCCACCGTGGTGAATATGGATCAGGAAACCTTAAACATGGTCCTGGCCAAGTATCAAAAAGAGGGCTTGATCGAAGCGGCCAACTTTAATTCGCCCTCCCAAATCGTCGTCTCCGGCGAAAAAAAACTCGTGGTCAAATTGGCCGAGGAGATTAATGCGGAAAAAAAGGGCAAGGCCGTGGTCCTGGAAGTCAGCGGGGCTTTTCACTCCCGCATGATGCGTCCGGCGGCGGAGGAATTTGAGAAAGTACTGGCCAAAATTGATTTTTCCCCCCCGGCGATTCCTTTGGTAACCAATGTTACAGCTGAAGTGGTTACCACCGCGGAAGAAATTCCCGGCTTGTTGGCCCAACAGCTCTACTCCCCGGTCTTGTGGGAAAAGTCGGTCCGCCGGTTGGACAAGTTGGGAGCTGGATATTATCTTGAACCGGGTGGCAAAGTAGTAACCGGCCTCGTGAAAAAGACTTTACGGGAGGCAAAAACCTTTCCCGTACTCGAAATGGCGGACTTTAAAAAAGTACTTGCAATTTTAAAGGAGGTTTAGTAATATGAAATTAAATCAGGAGGCGGCCTTGGTGACCGGCGCCGCCCGGGGAATCGGCCAGGCGATTGCCGCCGTTTTGGCCAAAGAAGGCGCCACTGTGGTCCTGGCGGATCTCATCCCCGAGGTGGAAAAAACCGCCGCCGCTTTACGGGAAGAGGGATATCAAGCCTACTCCGTCACCGGTGATGTGGCCGCCATGGAAGACGCGCAACGGATGGTCCGGGAGACCATTGAAAAATGCGGGAAACTGGATATTCTGGTTAACAACGCCGGAATCACCCGGGACAATCTTTTACTCCGGATGCCGGAAGAAGACTGGGACAAAGTGATCGCCGTTAATTTGAAGGGTATTTTTACCATGACCAAGTCGGCGTTAAAACCTATGTTAAAGCAGAGATCCGGCAAAATCGTCAATATAGCGTCGGTAGTCGGCGAGATTGGCAACATTGGACAGGCCAATTACGCCGCCTCAAAAGCGGGGGTAATTGCCTTTACGAAAACCATGGCCAAGGAACTGGCTTCCCGGGGAATAAGGGTTAACGCGGTAGCCCCCGGATTTATCCAGTCACAAATGACTGAGGTTTTGGCGGAAGAGGTCAAAACAAATCTACTGCGTCAAATTCCCCTGGGGCGGTTCGGTTCGCCGGAGGATGTGGCCAAAACCGTGGCTTTCCTGGTTTCCCCGGATGCCGGATACATTACCGGCCAGGTGTTGCGGGTAGACGGCGGCATGGTCATGTGAATAAAAATTTTCCATAAATATTTCAACCAGTTTTATCCCAGGGTATGGATTAGTGGAAGGAGGTGACATAGTGGATAATACCTTTGCCAAGGTTAAAGAAATTGTGGTGGAGCAATTGGGTGTTGATGAACAGGAGGTAACCGAAAAGGCTTCTTTCGTCGATGATTTAGGCGCCGATTCTTTGGATATAGTTGAACTCATTATGGCTTTCGAGGAAGAGTTCGACATGGAGATTCCGGATGAGGACGCCGAAAAAATTGTGACGGTAGGGGATGCAGTTAAATACATTAAAGAGCGCACTCAATAATCCCCCAATTTTTAGAAAGTCCCGGGTCCGACTCGGGACTTTCTTAAAAAATAATCCCGGAATTAGTTGCCCCCGCCGGAACCGGCGGGGGACTTCTTAATAAAACTCCAGTAAGGAGTGGGAAAATGAAGAGAAGAGTGGTCATCACCGGGCTAGGGCTGGTTACCGCTTTAGGAATGGAGGTCGCCCCTTTTTGGTCGGCAATTACCAACGGCCGGTCCGGTATTTCCCGGGTAGAAGCTTTTGACACCACAGATTTTGACGTTAAAATCGGCGGCGAGATAAAAGACTTTGACCCTTCCGCCTTCATCGATAAAAAAGCGGCCCGCCGCATGGACCGCTTTGTTCAATTCGCCGTGGTTGCCGCTTTAAAAGCTTTAGAAGATTCCGGGTTGACAATTACTGAAGAAAACGCTTCCCGGGTAGGGGTGATTTTGGGTTCCGGCATCGGCGGGATGGAAACCATGGAAAATCAGTTTCGGACCTGTTATGACAAAGGTCCCAAACGGGTCAGCCCCTTTTTCATTCCGATGATCATCGTCAATATGGGCGCCGGACAAGTCTCCATCTATACCGGGGCCCGCGGCCCCAATTACGCCACGGTTACCGCTTGCGCCGCCGGCACCCACGCCATTGGCGAAGCGTTTCGTGCCGTTCAGAGTGGAATCGCCGATGCCATGATTGCCGGCGGTTCGGAAGCGGCCATCACCCCCATTTCCTATGCCGGTTTTACTTCCGCCGGTGCCCTTTCCCGGCGCAACGAGGAACCGGAGAAAGCCAGCCGTCCCTTTGACGCCGAAAGAGACGGTTTTGTCATGGGCGAAGGGGCGGGAATCCTGGTTCTCGAGGATCTGGAGAAAGCGCAGGCCCGGGGAGCGAAAATTTACGCCGAAATCATTGGCTACGGCGCCTCTTGCGACGCCTATCATATGACCGCCCCGCACCCCGAAGGCCTGGGCGCCTACGAAGCCATGAAAAGAACCCTGGAGGATGCCGGTCTCCAACCGGAACAAGTCGATTATATTAACGCCCATGGCACCTCCACGCGGCAAAATGACCAGATCGAAACGTTGGCGATTAAAAAACTTTTTGGCGAACACGCCTATAAACTGGCGATCAGTTCCACCAAATCGATGCTGGGACATCTTTTAGGCGCCGCCGGGGGAGTGGAAGCCATCATTACCGCCCTGGCGTTAAAACACGGCGTTATTCCGCCGACGATCAACTACGAAAATCCTGATCCCGACTGCGATCTGGATTATGTGCCTAATGTGGCAAGAAAACAACAATGCAATTACGCGCTTTCTAATTCCTTCGGTTTTGGCGGCCATAACGCCTGTTTGGCTTTGGCGCGCTTTAACCGGTAACGCTTGCGGACAAGAGGAGAAAGGAGTTTCGTCATTGCCGCCCCCCCGGGATTATCAGGAACTTGCCGCCAAGTTGGATATCTTTCCACAGGAAAGAACCCTTTTGAAACAAGCCTTAATTCACCGTTCCTATAGTCATGAAACGGGAGAAAAATCCAATGAACGTTTGGAATTCCTTGGTGATTCCGTCCTTTCCCTGGTGATCAGCGATTACCTTTACCATCAATTCAGCCACCGGTCGGAAGGCGAACTGTCAAAAACCCGGGCCTACCTGGTCAGCGCCTCTACGTTGGCCAGGGTTGCGGAAAGACTGGAGTTGGGCGAGTATCTCTTTCTGGGAGCCGGGGAAGAAAAAACCGGCGGGCGCAAAAAAGAAGCTTTACTGGCTGATGCCATGGAAGCCTTGATTGCCGCCGTTTATTTAGAGCACGGGTGGGAAAAGGTAAAGGATTTTATTCTTAGCAAATGGCAACCGGAGATTGAAGAGTTGCTGGTTAACGGGAAAGAACCGCTGGACCCCAAAACCGAGCTGCAAGAGTTGCTCCAAAGCAAAGGGGAAACCCCTCGCTATCATTTGCTCCGGATTGAAGGACCGGACCACGACCGCCTTTATACAGTAAATGTGTACTACCGGGAGAAACTGGTCGGTACCGGAAAAGGAAGAAGCAAAAAAGAAGCGGAACAAGAGGCGGCCAAGGAAGGGTTGAAATACCTACAGAATATTTTGTTCTAATGAAGGAATTTTCCGGCAGTTGTGTAATTATAAGAAAAGAAAAAGAATATTCAACAGTCATTGTTTAAAGAATAAGGGGGAGGTAGACAAATTGGAGGTACTAAAAGTTTCAGCAAAATCTAATCCTAAATCCGTGGCAGGTGCTGTAGCGGCGATGATCAGGGAAGAAAAAACCACAGAAATCCAGGCCATCGGTGCCGGCGCCGTCAATCAGGCGATAAAAGCAATCGCTATTGCCCGAGGTTATGTGGCCCCCAACGGGATTAATTTAATTTGTATTCCTGCTTTTTCCGAAGTGGAGATCAACGGCGAGGAAAGAACGGCCATCAAGTTCGTTGTGCAACCAAGATAATTTGTATTTGTGTTGGTTCTCTCCACGGGAGATTTCATTTTTTTTGTATAAAGGTCTAAAGAGGACAACCCGGCCATATATATTTACCAGATATGGTCGGGAGGTGACAATGTGAGTCTGGGTAATCAAGAAAAGGATCTGGAGTACCTGACAAGAATCAGAATTTGTCAAGACCCCAAAGCAAAGGAAAAATTGGTTTGCAAGTACCTGCCCATGGTGAAACATATTGTGCGAAACGTGAATTCGTATCCCGGTGATTATGAAGATTTGCTCCAAGAGGGGGTAATCGGGCTTCTCAAAGCGATCAACAAATACAATGAGCTCTATAAGATCAAATTCAGCACCTTCGCCTATATTTGTATACTACGGAAAATACATAATGCCCGGAAACAGATGTGGAATACCAGGAACCGTCTTGCCCAGGAGGCCGCTTTTTTTTATCAACAACTTTCCCATGATGAACCGTGGATTCTTTTGGATGTCATCAATGCTTCTTCCTTTGATCCGGAGCTAATTTTGGAGGAAAAACTCGCCGCCATGAGACTGCACAAAGTGTTAAAAGCCCATCTTTCACCAGTCGAATACCGGGTCTTATTTTTTTACCTTGAAGGCCATTCCTGCCGGGAGATCCAACAAAAACTCGGCGTTAAGGCCAAAGTAGTCGACAACGCCAAAACCAGAGCCCGCCTCAAACTCCAACGCGTCATTGAGCAATACGGTTCTCTGCTCAATCCCCAAATTCCTCTCAAAACTAGGAAGCGAAAGGATTTGTGCTTAAAAATAATATGATAAAACCCGGGCAACCCTGCTGACCATACATAGGGAGCCGGACGTTTTTTTAGCTGCACTGACGGTCTGGAATTCCAGACCGTTTTTGTTGTTTAATGTTTGAACAAAAATTTTCCCGGCCGGCCTTTGTTATGCCTCAGCCTTCATTATGATGTTGAAGAGGACACGGGACCAAGGACGGAGATGAGGAACCGACGTGTTGGAAGATATTATGCCGCCAGGAAGGAATTTGTAATATCATCGCGAATACCAATTAATTGTAAAAATAAGAAGCGGCGGGGAGATGAAAATGGGGGTAAAAAGTTTCATTAATCCGGATTCCGTGAAACAAACAATTCCGGCCGGAAGCCATACCTGTTTTCTCTACGCTGATGAAGCCCATAAAAAAAAATTTGTGATCGATTATGTGACCGCCGGGATACAAAACGGGGAAAAAGTGCTCTGTATCACTGATTCCTTAAGCCGGGAGGAAATCATCGCCCGGGTCGGTGAAAAGCACGGGATCCCGGGAGAGGTTTTAAACAAAAGCCTGATCGTAACGACGACCAAGAACATGTATTATCCTCAGGGATATTTTTCTCCGGAAGAAATGTTGGTGCGGTGGCGCCGGTTGACGGAAGAGGCCGTTGCCGAGGGTTTTACCATGCTCCGGGCAATCGGAGAAACCAATTGGCTGGCCAAAGGTCTGCCGGGTACGGAGAAATTCTTGGATTATGCGATGATGCTCAACAAGTTTTTCCAAAACCACCCGGCCACCGCCATCTGTCAATTTGATACCAAATGTCTTCACGGAGCCGTTTTGATGGAGATCATTAAAATTCATCCCCTGTTGTTCGTTAACGGGCAGATCATGCACAATCCATTCCATTTTATACCGGATCAAAAGTTTCTTAGTTTTTCCCGCCAAAAAAAGAAACGGCAATGGCAGTTAAACCAGATTTCCATCCTTCTATTGGCGGTGACCGGTATCTTGGAGACCCTTCCCACGCTTCAAAGAAAAGCGGAATTTACCGAAGGCCTTCTCCGAACGGTGTTTAAGGTAAAAAACTATCACCTGTGTTTAAAAGGGTATACCGGGCAATCCATGACCGACGTGGATTGCCGTAAATGCCAGGCTCCCTTCCAGGGGGAAAGTTATGCGTTTTATTCTTGTTCCTTGGCAAGCCGGCCCGGATTATTGGGTTACCAAATCAAAACCGCCGATTTGTTCTTTGGCTATCTTTTGCTTTCCCGAAAAGAGACCGGTCAAGATCTGCTGTTAACGGCTTTATTATTTAACTACTTGAACCTCTTGGCCTTGTCTTTGGAAAAGTCCCACCAAAAGGAACAATTAACGGCCCTCAACCGGGATTTACAGGCGGAGATCAAGGAGAAAGAAAAAATCGCGTCTTTACTCCGGCAGAATGAGCAACGGACTAAAGCGATCATGGAAGGAACCGACGAAGGGCTTTGGGAGTGGGATCTTACCACGGGAGAAATTGAATACGATGAAAACTGGCAAAGGATTCTCGGTTATGAACCCGGCGGGATCCGGTATGATTACGAATGGTTACAAAGAAACGTCCATCCCGACCACAAAACAGTTTTATGCCAAGCTTTTCAAGACTACCGGGAAGGCAGGCAAAAATATTATGATGTTGAATACAAAATGCGGACCAAAGCCGGGGGCTGGAAATGGGTTTGGACCCGGGGGATAGCGCTGCCCAACGGAGAAAACGGTCCTCCGCGCAAATTAACCGGAACCAACAGGGACATTACCGTATACCGCCAGACTAAAGAGGCCCTGCGGGCTTCGGAAGAACAACTTTCCGCCGAAAAAGAACGAAGCCAATTGTTGAAAATGCAAAAATTGGAGGCCTTAGGTATCCTGGCCGGCGGGATCGCCCATGATTTTAACAACCTGTTGTCGGCCATTTTATCCCGCGTCCAACTGGTCGCTTTAAAAATGGAGAAAGGGCGGGATGAAATTAAGGACTTGCAAGCGATCGAAAAAGCAATCCTCAAGGCGGCCAAACTGACCAAACAGTTGTTGGCTTTCGCCAAAGGCGGCGCACCCGTTAAACAGGCGGCCAAGCTTTCCGAGATTATCAAGGAGACGGCCGAGTTTGCTTTAAGAGGGACTCCGGTCAAGATCGAATATTTTCTCTCTCCCGTTCTTTGGACGGTGGAAATCGACAGCGGGCAGATCAGCCAAGTAATCCACAATCTGACAATCAATGCCTGTCAGGCCATGCCCGGAGGCGGAGTTATCAAAATCTCCGCCTGCAACGAGGTGGTCCCGGCCCGGAACGAAATGATGCTAAAAGCCGGAAAATACGTCAAGGTTGAGATTGAAGATGAAGGTACGGGTATACCCGAGGAGCATTTGACAAAAATTTTCGACCCCTATTTTACCACGAAAAAATCGGGAAGCGGTTTAGGGCTTTCTTCCAGTTACTATATAATAAAAAAACATGACGGTTACATTGGCGTCCGCTCAAAACCGGGAACCGGTTCAACCTTTTACTTTTACCTTCCGGCTTCCGAAAAAAAACCGGTGCCGGTAAGAAAAAAGATGAACCTTTCCCCGGACGGCCAGGGGCGAAGAATCCTGCTGATGGATGATGAACCCTTAATCAGAAATTCGGTCAAGGAGTTTTTGGAAAACTGCGGCTACAAAGTTACCGTAGCCGAAGAAGGTGCGGAAGCGGTCTCCTTATATAAGAAAGGAAAGGAGATGTCCGCTCCCTTTGATGTCGTAATTATGGACCTCACGATCCCCGGGGGAATGGGCGGAAAAGAAGCAGTACAACAAATCCTCGCCTTTGATCCCCAAGCCAAGGTGATTGTCTTCAGTGGTTATTCCAATGATCCAGTAATGGCCGATTACCGGAGATATGGTTTTTGCAACGTCGTGACCAAACCATACCGGATGGAAGAATTGAGTGAGAAAATCAAAAACGCTGTGGCGTTTAACGTCGATCTGCCAAAGCAGCCGGAACGCAAATCCGGTTGAAAGAGGATCCGGGCAACCTGCCTCCAAGGAAGGAGGTAAAAATGAAAGACTGGTTTGACGTTGAAGAATTTTGGGTTGATTTTTATGATTTTCTCTTTTCCCCTTCCCAATTCGAAAAAGCGGAAGGGGAAATCACGCAATTGTTGAACCTGGTGGGAGACGTGGGCCCGGATATTCTTGACTTATGTTGCGGTCCCGCCCGTCATTCTGTCCTCCTGGCCCAAAAAGGGTATCAGGTTACCGGTGTGGACAACTCCAATTATATTTTACGGAAAGCCAAGGAAAATTGCCGCCGGAGGCAGGTAACAGTCAGGTTTGTAAAGAAGGATATGCGTGAATACGTGCAGCCCGGCAGCTATGATTTGATCTTGAATTTATATACCTCGTTTGGGTTTTTTAATAACCAAAATGATGATCGCCGGGTAGTCCGGAATATGTACAACAATTTAAAGATCCCCGGCAAAGTAGTAGTGGAATTGATGGGAAAAGAAATTTTGGCACGGGTTTTTCAGGAAACAGCCTCCGCCGTGCTGGACGACGGGTCCATAATCGTGCAAAGGCACAAAATTATTAACAACTGGAGTGAAGTCGAAAACGAATGGATCCTTTTAAAGGGAGGAAAATATAAAACATACCGCTTCAATCTCAGGCTTTATTCCGCTGTGGAACTACAAATCCTCTTCGCCGCTTGCGGCTTTCAAAATATTAAGGTCTTCGGGGGCTTTAACGGTGTGAAGTACGACAATAACGCACAAAGGCTGGTTCTACTGGCGGAAAAAGTCAAGGAGTGATCCCCCGGCAACAGTACGCCACCGGATAAAACAATCCCGGACCGGGAATACCTGTTGGATAATCCGGTGAACAATTAACCCGGCACCACGTGACGGGTGTTTTTTTTATGGAAAATATGATAAAATAAAATAGTATTTAAGACCTGAAGGGGAGGGCCTTAATTGCGCCTGAAACAAGTGGAAATCCACGGCTTCAAATCTTTTGCCGACAGGACTGTCATTGCTTTTCTACCCGGGATTACGGCTATTGTCGGTCCCAACGGCAGCGGAAAGAGCAATATTGCCGACAGCCTGCGCTGGGTAATGGGTGAACAAAACATCAGAAACCTGCGCGGCACCAAGCTGGAGGATGTTATTTTTTCCGGAAGCGAAAGCCGTAAACCGTTGGGAATGGCCGAAGTCACCCTGGTCTTGGATAATTCCGACGGCACCCTGCCCCTGGATTTCAACGAAGTGGCGGTGACCCGCCGCATCTACCGTTCAGGCGAAGCCGAATTTTTAATCAACCGTACTCCCGTCCGGCTCAAAGATATCCAGGAATTATTCTATGATACCGGCTTGGGCAAAGAATCCTACTCCATTATCGGCCAGGGAAAAATCGATTCCATTCTCTCCCTGCGACCGGAAGAACGGCGGATGGTTTTTGAAGAAGCCGCGGGAATTATGAAATATAAGAATAAAAAAGCGACTGCCGTACGAAAACTGGCGGAAACGGAAAACAACCTTCTCCGGGTGCAAGATATTCTGGAGGAACTGAAAAGTCAAATCGGGCCCCTCGCCCGGCAGGCGGAACAAGCGCGTCTTTACCGGCAAATCCAGAAGGAACTGGAAAAACTGGAGATAAATTATTCCCATACCCAGCTTTGTTCTATGCAGTCGGAATTGGCAAACCTGGCGGGGGAAGAAGAGAAACTCCGGCAGGAACTGGACAACCTGAAAAAAGAAGAGGCGGATCTGGAGAAGGAAACCGAAGAATTGAAAAACCGGATCAGCGTCTTGGAAGAAGAGAAAAACACAACCCAAAACCAGCTTTTAGAGTGCAGCACAGAAAAAGAACGGGCCTTAAGCGAACTGAATTTACTGGCCGAACGTTGCCGTTTTCAAAAAGAACGCCTCTTGGAGCTGGAAACCTTCCTCGCGGAGCAAGAAAAAAAACTCCGCGCCCTCGCGGAGAAAAAGAACCACCTGAGCCTCCAGGTGACCACGGGCGATGAAGAAAAAACCCGTTTATCATTGGCGGTGCAAGAAGGCGAAGAACTGCTGGCGTGGCAAGAAGCCCAGATTAAAGAGATCCGCCGGCGGCTGGAGGAGAAAAAAGACGATCTTTCCCGGGTTTTAAACGAGTTATCCACTCTCAAACAGGAAATAAACGGCATAGAGGTACATAATGACTTCCGCCGGGAAAAAATCGCGGAACACCACGAGCATTTGCAGGAACTGGAGGACGACTTGACCGGGAACACCGCGGAAAGTTCCGCGTTGCAGAAGCGGATTGAGGAAGCGGAAGAAAACCTCCGCCGGATGGAAGAAGAAGAAAAAAACCTCCGCTCCGCCTTGGAAAAGAGTCGTGCCTACTTGAAACAACAGGCGGAAAAAAATCAGGAATTACGGGAGAAAATCCGTGCGGTGGAATCGCGGATTATTCTCTTCTCCGAAATGGAACGGGAACATCACGGTTATCACCAGGGCGTCAAAGAATTGCTTAAAGCAAAGAAAGAACCGTTTTACCAGGAAATCCACGGCGTAGTGGCCGACCTGATCAAAGTGGAAAAAGGATATGAACTGGCGGTGGAAGTGGCGCTCGGCGGCGCCCTGCAGTATATGGTGATCAACAACGATCAGGCGGCCCGGGCGGCAATTGATTATTTAAAAAAGAACGCCCTTGGCCGCGTCACCTTTCTTCCTCTCAATCTCATTGAGGCCCGCGCCGATCGTTTTCAAGGATTGGAAGATCTTTTCGCCCAATATAATTGCCGTCCGGCCGCCAGCGTCCTTCGTTTTGACCGGTTATATCAGGCCATTATCTTTCACCTTCTGGGGGGAACGATCATCGCCCCCGATCTTAAAACCGCAGTGGAGGTGGCGAAAAAGACGAACAAAAGATACCGGCTGGTCACCCTTGACGGCGAAGTGGTTTCTCCGGGAGGCGCCATGACCGGTGGGAAATTCAAACAACAGCCCATCGGGTTATTATCCCGTAAAAGGACACTGGCGGATTTAAACGCGGAAAAACGTGACTTGCTGGCCTTTATGAACCGCGGTCTGGACGAGGAAAAGAAATGGCAGGAAAAAATCACCGGACTTGAAACGGCCTTAGAGGAAAAGAAAAACCGGGGCCAGGAAGTAATGTTACAAATAAACTCGTTGCGGAGGGACTTGGAAGCGCTTACCCAGGCCCGCGGCAAAATACTGGAACAACAAGAACAGGCAAAAATGGCCGTTGCCCGGCTGGAAAGGGAGATCGCCGCCCAAACTGCCGTGCTGGGTGAAAAAATAGAACGGCGCAATAGATTAACGGAAGAAATTGAAAAGATCAACCGGGAAATTAAAGACCTGGAAGCCCGGGAGAGTCAATTGACCAGTAACCGGGAAAGCCGGTTGAAGGACCATTCGGAACTCGCCGCCCGCCTAGCCGGTCTACAGCAGGAATGGGCAGGGAAAAAAGAAAGCCTCCAGGAGTTGGAAGAATCCTACCGGGAACTGGCGGCGGCCTGTGAAGAAAAGAAGGAGGAACTTTCCCGGATTCGTGACGAAATAGCGCGTGGGGAGACGGAAAAAACTCTATTGGAAAGGAAAGCCCAAAAAACCCTGGAAGTACAAGCAGTTCTCACCGAGAAACTGGCCGACATCAAGAACCGCCGCCAGCAGGCAGGAGCGGAATTGGCCGGGAAAGAAGAGAAGCTAAGAGGGCTTAACCAGCGCCGGGGAGAACTGACCTCCCTGCTCCACCGGGTGGAACTGGAGACCAACAAAATCCTTATGAAACAAGAAAACCTCACTGCCCAGTTGCTTGAGGAATACGGGGAAAACTGGAGGGCCAAGGTGGAAGCGGACTGGCTTCCGGAACCGGGTTGCAGGCAGGCAATCGCCAGGCTGAAAAAGCAATTGAAAGAGATGGAACCGGTAAACCTCCAGGCTATTGAAGATTATGAAAAAATGGCCGAACGGGTTAATTTCCTGACCCGGCAATACGAGGATTTAACCGCCGCCCGCGTCAACCTGGAGCGGGTGATTAAGGAGATTGAAAAAACCATTTGTACCCGGTTTGTCGACACTTTTCACCGGGTGCGAAAGGAATTTATCGCCCTGTTTGAGGAGTTGTTTTCCGGGGGGCGGGCCGATCTTAAGCTGCTGGAACCGGAAAACCCCCTGGAATCGGGGATCGAGATTCTCGCCCAGCCGCCCGGGAAAAGGTTGCAAATTCTTTCCCTCCTTTCCGGAGGAGAAAGGGCGATGACCGCCATTGCCCTGCTCTTTGCCGTCCTGCGGGTTAAACCCTCACCCTTTTGCATCCTGGACGAAATTGACGCCACCTTGGACAACGTAAACCTCCGGCGGTTTGTAGAACTTTTAAAACTCTTCAGCAAAGATATTCAGTTTATTATGATTACCCACCGGCGGGACACCATGGAAGTGGCTGAGGCTTTGTATGGCGTCACCATGGAAGAAAAGGGTGTTTCCAAACTTATTTCCTTGGAAATGAAGCGCCGGGCCGTGTAAATACGGAACACCGGAGCAAATTAGGGGGAGGAACAGGTTCTTGCTGGCCAAACTAAAAACAAGCCTTGCTAAAACCAGGCAACGCTTAATCCACCGGGTCGAAGATGTGCTCTCCCGGCATCGCCAGATCAATCCGGAACTCTATGACGAACTCGAAGAGATCCTGATCACCGCCGATGTCGGTTTGGAAACCTCCGGCCGTATTCTGGAGCTTTTAAAAGAAAAAGTTAAAGAAAACCGGACCGACCGTCCGGAAAAGATCCGGGAGTTTTTAAAAGAGATTGTCCTCGAAATCCTTTCCCTGCCGGCGCCGCCGGCCTTGGATAAAATGCCCCTTGCCATCCTGGTGATCGGGGTAAACGGTGTGGGGAAGACCACCTCCATCGCTAAATTATGCGAATATTACAAATTAAAAGGCCACAGTTGTTTGCTGGTGGCGGCGGATACTTTTCGCGCGGCCGCCGTTGAGCAGTTGACGGTTTGGAGCCGGCGCCTCGGGGTGGAGATCGTGGGCAGCCGGGAAGGCGCCGACCCGGGGGCGGTGGTCTATGACGGGCTGGCGGCGGCCAATGCCCGGCAAATCGACGTGGTGATTATTGATACGGCCGGTCGCCTGCATACCAAGGTCAATCTTATGGCGGAACTCAAAAAGGTGCACCGGGTATGCCGCCAGAACCTGGGCGGGCGGAGCCTCCTCAACTTACTGGTCCTGGATGCCACCACCGGCCAGAATGCGCTGAATCAGGCGCGCACCTTTCAGGAGGCGGTAGGAGTGGACGGTATTTTCCTGACCAAACTGGACGGAACCGCCAAGGGGGGGATGGCCCTGGCCGTCGCCGACCGGTTGGGCTTGCCCGTGGTTTGGGTGGGCGTGGGAGAAGGACCCCGGGACCTGCGGTTTTTTGAACCCCGTGATTTTGCGGAGGCCCTTTTTGGTTAAACTTCGCCCCTGCCCATCCGTTGTTTGCCCTTGGTAAAACCCTAAAATCGGAATGCCTTGTTGAAAAGGCCGAAAAGGAAGAATACACCATGAAAACAAATGCCCGAAAGCTTACTTACCATATAACGACCTTCGGCTGTCAGATGAACGTTCATGACTCCGAGGTTTTAGCCGGTCTTTTGGAAGAGCTGGGTTACACCCGGGCCGCTGGTCCGGAAGAAGCGGACCTTATTCTACTGAACACCTGTTGCGTCCGGGCCAATGCGGAAAACCGCCTCTACGGGCACCTGGGCAATTTAAAACCTTTAAAACAAAAACGGCCGGACCGGATCATCGGCGTTTGCGGCTGTCTGGTACAACAACCCGGGGAAGAAAAACGGATCCAGGAAGAATTTCCCTATGTTGATCTGGTTTTCGGCACCCATAATCTCCATCGCCTGCCGGAACTGCTCCAACAATTACAGGCGACAAAGGAAAGGATCTTTGAGATTTGGCCGGAAGGGGAAAGAGCGGAAGATCTTCCGGTGCGGCGGGAAAGCTCCTTTAAAGCCTGGGTGACCATAAGTCACGGGTGTAATAATTTTTGCACTTATTGTATTGTTCCTTATGTGCGGGGCAGGGAAATCAGCCGCCGGCCGGAGAAGATCCTGGCTGAAGTGACGGCCCTGGCCGCCGATGGGGTAAAAGAAGTGACCCTCCTCGGGCAAAACGTCAACAGCTACGGACAAGATCTTCCGGAGCCGGAAAAAATTGATTTTGCCGATTTACTCGCTTTGGTCAACAAAGTTGAGGGTCTTTCTCGGATCCGGTTTCAAACCTCCCATCCCAAGGATCTTTCGGAAAAACTCATCCGGCAAATGGCATCCGGGGAAAAGATCTGTGAACACCTTCACCTGCCGGTGCAGGCCGGAAGTAACAAGGTTTTAGCCGCCATGAACCGGAAATACACCAGAGAACACTATCTTGCGCTGGTGGAAAAATTGCGTGCCCATATTCCTGAAATCACCCTGACCACCGATATCATCGTCGGTTTTCCCGGCGAAACGGAAGAGGATTTCCAGCAAACCCTGGATTTGGTGGAGAAGGCGCGGTTCGACAATGCGTTTACCTTTGCCTTTTCCCCGCGGGCCGGGACAAAAGCCGCCGGTTTACCGGACCAGGTTCCCCGTGAGGTACAGATGGACCGTTTGTACCGCCTGATTGAATTAGTGGATAACCTGGCCCTCAAATCCAACAAGCGAATGGAAGGCCGGGAGGTGACAGTGCTGGTCGAAGGGCCCAGCGCCAAGCGGGACGATGTTTATACCGGCCGAACCCGGGGGAACAAACAAGTTCTCTTTCCCCCGCCCGGTACCGGCGAGGATTTGACCGGACGGGAGGTTAAGGTTCGCATCGAGCGGGGGCTTGCCCATACCCTGTACGGGAAGATCTCTTCCTCATAGGATTCCTGGGGAAATTATAATCAGTGCCGGAAAGGGGAGCGACCGTTGCCGAAGGAAACTCCCATGATGCAACAGTACAAGAAGATAAAAGAGGAGTATCAAGACGCCATCCTCCTTTTCCGTTTAGGCGATTTTTATGAGATGTTCATGGAAGATGCGGAGATTGCCGCGGAAATTCTGGAAATCGTCCTCACTTCCCGGGAGGTGGGCAAGGGCAAACGCGTCTCCATGTGCGGCATTCCGTATCATTCCGCCGCCGGTTATATCGCCCGCCTGATTGAAAAAGGTTTTAAAGTCGCCGTTTGTGAACAGGTGGAGGACCCGAAAAAAGCCAAAGGACTGGTAAAAAGGGAGGTTGTTAAAGTCATCACTCCCGGTACGGTCACCGACTGGCAAATGTTGGACGAAAAAACCAACAATTACTTGATGGGAATCGCTGTGGCCGGGGGCGACTATGGACTCGCTGTTTCCGACCTTTCCACCGGTGATTTTTTGGTCACCCAGTTTCCTAAGATCGGTCTTAACCTGCTGGTCGATGAGATCCATCACTGGCAGCCCCGGGAAATCATTCTGCCGGAAGGGGAGGAAGAATTACGGGAAAACATATCTGAGTCGGCCCGGCGGTGCGGTTCTCTGGTCACTGACCGGCCGGACCGAGAATTTCAACCCGGCACCGTACGGGAACGGTTGTGCATGCACTTTAATGTCACCTCCCTGGAGGGGTTTGGCTGTCAAAACCTGGACGCGGCGGCTGCCGCCGCCGGCGCGGTGCTGGCTTACTTCCAAGAGACGCAAAAAGCGCAGCTAAAGCATATTACCGCACTCCGCACTTACCATCTGGGCGATTATATGCACCTGGATTTTTTTACCCGTCGCAACTTGGAACTAATCCGCACCATGAGGGAGAACAAAACCACCGGTTCCCTGCTTTGGGTTTTGGATGCCACCGTCACCGCCATGGGCGGCCGGTTGCTAAAGAAATGGCTTGAACAACCCTTGCGCCGCTTGGACGAGATTGAAGAACGCCTGGAAAAAGTGGCGGCTTTTTATAGTGCTCATGGATTACGGGAGGAAACCAGGATACTGCTGAAAAAAACCTGTGATCTGCAACGAATTTTATCCCGTCTCTCCTGCGGTACCGTAAATCCCCGCGAACTATTGGCTCTAGGCGAAACCCTTTCCCTCCTGCCAAAATTGAAAGACCTCTTAACCGGAAGCGGGGCGCCGGTCTTGGCCGAACAGGCTGGGAAAATCGATTCTCTGCCGGATCTTTGCCAATTGCTACTTTCCGCCATCCGGGAAGACACGCCGGCCGGGCTGAAAGAGGGAAATATTTTTCGCCGCGGCTACCATCCGGAGTTGGATAAATTACTGTCCGCCGCAAAGGAAGGAAAAGCCTGGATCGCCGGCCTGGAGCAAAGAGAACGGGAAAGAACCGGTATAAAATCGCTTAAAGTCGGTTACAACCAAGTCTTTGGTTACTATATTGAAGTAACCAAACCCAATCTCTCTCTGGTGCCGGAAGATTACATCCAGCGGCAAACTTTGGTGAACGGAGAACGGTTTGTCACGCCGGAATTAAAGGAATACGAAGAGCTGGTCTTGGGGGCGGAAGAACGCCGGATTGCCCTGGAATATGAACTTTTTCAGGATCTGCGCCACCGGGTTTTAAACGAGCTTCCCCGGCTTCATCAGACCGCCGCCCTCCTTGCCGAGCTCGATGTTTTAGCCGCCTTGGCCGAAACCGCCGTCAAGAATGATTATTGCCGTCCCGCCCTTAACCAGGAACGCCGGATCAGCATTATTGGGGGCCGTCACCCGGTGGTGGAAAAAGTCATCCCGCCGGGGGAATTTGTGGCCAATGATACTTTGATTGACGGGGAAAAACACCGCCTGCAAATTATAACCGGTCCCAACATGGCCGGGAAATCCACTTATATGCGTCAGGTGGCTTTGATCGTCCTAATGGCCCAGATCGGTTCCTTCGTCCCGGCGGAAAAAGCCGATATCGGACTGGTGGACCGGATCTTTACCCGGGTCGGGGCCGCCGACGACCTGACCGGCGGGCAAAGCACCTTTATGGTGGAAATGAACGAGTTGTCCAATATTCTTCATCATGCCACCCGGGACAGCCTCTTGATTTTGGACGAAATCGGCCGGGGCACCAGTACTTACGACGGGTTGAGCATCGCCTGGGCCGCCTTGGAATACTTGTGGGATCCGGAGAAAATCGGCGCCCGTACTCTTTTTGCCACCCATTATCATGAATTAATCAACCTTGAACAACACCTGCCAGGGGTGGAAAATTTAAATGTGGCGGTAGCCCGGGAAGAAGGAAAAATTATCTTTCTCCGCAAGATCATGCCCGGAGGAAGCGACGAAAGCTACGGCATTGAAGTGGCGCGGCTGGCCGGCCTCCCCGCCGACCTCCTGGAACGGGCCAGTGAGATTCTGAAGGATTTAGAGGAAAAAGGGCTGAAAGGACCGGCCAAACGGACAACCGGGAAGAAACCTACTTTATTGCAGTTGCCTTTGTTTTCTTCCGGCGAAGAACAGGAACTGGTAAGAGAATTACTGGCGTTAAACCTGGACGAGATCACTCCCCGCCGGGCTCTGGAGCTGCTTTACCAGTGGCAGGCCAGATTAAAGAGGATAAAGAAAGAGGCATAAAATGGCTACATAAAGGGTGACTGTCAAACCTGGAGGTGAACCGGTGGGCAAAATAACGATCCTTAACGAAATAACAGCCCGCCAGATCGCAGCCGGCGAAGTTATCGAGCGCCCGGCCATGGTCGTCAAAGAGCTGGTGGAAAACGCCATTGACGCGGGTGCGGATAAAATCGAAATTTACCTGGCCAACGGCGGACGGCAAAAAATCCTAGTCACAGACAACGGGGAAGGCATGGACCGGGAAGATGCCCTGCTGTCGTTGGAAAGGCATGCCACAAGCAAAATCCGGAAAATCGAGGATCTCCATCACTCATCATACCTGGGTTTTCGCGGAGAGGCCCTGCCCAGTATTGCCGCGGTCTCCCGGCTCACCCTCCAGACCGCAAAAGAAACAGGAACCCCCAGCGTGAAAATAATTGCCGAAGGGGGGAAGATTCTCACCTGTGAAGAAGTGGGGATCCCAAAAGGCACGAGCGTAGTGGTGGAGGACCTTTTTTTTAATACTCCGGCCCGGATGAAATTTTTAAAAAGCATTCCCGCCGAACTTGGCCGGATCAAGGAGATTGTGCTCAGCCTGGCTTTGGGTTATCCGGAAATCTCTTTCCTCCTCAATCATCAGGGAACCGAACTTTTATACACCATGAAAGGAAAGAGCCTGGCGGAGACGATCGAACAGGTTTTCCATCCGGCTTTCTTAAAGGAACTTTTACCGGTCAAAGGTTCCTATGGCCCCCTTACTGTCCAGGGGTATATCGGCCGTCCTACCGTGGCCAGGGCCAACCGGCAACAACAATATTTCTTTTTAAACCGGCGTCTCTTCCGCTCCCGCTTGATTTCTTCGGCCGCGGAAAAAGCTTACGGGAGCTTATTGCCGGTCTCCCGCTTTCCTTTTCTCCTTCTTAACCTAGAATTGCCTTTGGAACTGGTAGATGTTAATGTACACCCCAACAAACTGGAAGTCAGGTTCAGGGATGAAAAAGAGATTTACCGGGGGATCCTTCGCATCCTCCGTGCTCACCTGGAGTCCGGATTAATCGCCACCTCCTGGGTACCGGATTACCAACCAGGGAGCCGTTCAATCCCTTCTTTCCCGGATGAACAACCAAGCAACGCGGCGGCGGCCTGCCGGGAAAACAGGGTTTTATGGCCGGAAAGCAGACCGGAAGAAGGGGCGGTTGTAAATTTTCTCCCGCCAGAAAAAGGCCGGGAAGAAAGAACCGCCATGATGCCGGTGATCGGCGGTTTGTTCCAAACCTACCTGCTCTTTGAAGAAGAGGATGCCCTATTGCTGGTGGATCAGCACGCCGCCCATGAACGTGTGCTTTATGACCGGCTGCAGAAAAAAAGGGGGGGAGAAGGCCAGTATTTTCTGACCCCGGTGCCGGTCGACCTGACTCATGACCAGTTTAAAACAGCCGAAGAGCAAAAACAGCTCCTGGCCGACTTGGGATTTGAGTATGAACCCTTCAGCGGGCAAACCGTGCTTCTGCGTTCGGCTCCGCTCAATGTCTCCCCCGGGGAAGGAGAAGACCTTTTTCTGTCCTTGCTGGAAGAAATGGTGAAGACCGGCGAAGAACCCGGCGCTTACCGGGAAAAAGCTTTAAGTCTCATCGCCTGTAAACAGGCGGTGAAAGCCGGAAAACCTCTCTCCCCAGAAGAAGCGGCGCAGTTGCTTCAGGATCTCCGGCGGACCGCACTGCCGCAGACCTGCCCGCACGGCCGTCCGACCATGGTTTCTTTACCAAAAGCCGAGATTGAACGGATGTTCAAACGGAGGTGAAGGTTTTGCCCCTTGTCGTTCTGGCGGGTCCAACAGCGGCCGGCAAGACAAAACTCGCCATCAAATTGGCCTTAAAGCTGGGAGCCGAGATCATTTCCGCCGATTCTATGCAGATATACCGTTATATGGATATCGGAACCGCCAAACCGACACCGGAGGAGAGAAAATTAGTTCCCCACCATTTAATTGATGTGGTAAATCCGGATCAGCCGTTTACCGTGGCCGATTACCAACAACTTTTTTTAAAAGTAAAAAAGCAATTGGAAGAAAGAAGAGTTTTACCCCTTCTTACCGGCGGTACCGGCTTGTATATCCGGGCGGTAACCCGCGGTTTCGCTTTTCCCAAAGGCCCGGGTGATCGGCAACTGCGTTCCCGTCTTCAGGAGGAAGCAACCCGGCAGGGAAAAGAGGAGATGCACCGGAGGCTACAGGCCGTAGATCCGGAAAGTGCCGCAAAAATCCATCCCAATGACTTAAAAAGAGTTCTGCGGGCCCTGGAAGTATACTATCTTACCGGGACGCCTATTTCCCGGCAGCAAAAAGCAGGAGCCTTCACATTGCCGGGCGAAACAATCTATATAGCGGTTACGAGGGAACGGGAAGAACTCTACCGCAGGATTGAACAACGGGTGGACCAAATGCTTGCCTGTGGTTTACTGGAGGAGGTGAGAAGCCTACTGGAAAAAGGATACGGTCCCGAACTCCAGTCCATGCAGGGATTGGGTTATAAAGAACTTATTCCGGTGATTAAAGGTGAGTGTAGTCTCGAAGAAGCGATCCGGTTGCTGAAAAAAAGAACCCGCCATTATGCCAAACGCCAATTGACCTGGTTTCGGAAAGAACCGGTGGAAAGATGGTTTTTCCTTTCTTCAGGGGAAGAAGAGAAAAGTTTTTCGGAAATCTTGGCCTATATAGAAGGTAAAATAAGGTAAACGTCGAATAGATTAAGGGATATGTAATGTTATATTATGTCCAATATTTTTGGAGGTGGATATTTTGAACAAGCCCGTAATTAACCTACAAGACGGATTCCTCAACCAAGTACGCAAAGAGAGTGTTCCGGTAACGCTTTATCTGGTGAACGGCTTTCAAATTCGGGGTTTGGTAAAAGGGTTCGACAATTTTACCATCATCATCGACAGTGAAGGCAAACCCGAATTGGTATACAAACATGCCATTTCCACCATTATTCCCGCCCGCCCGCTCCGGGAGTTCAGCGGCGAACCGGCGACGACTGCTCTTAACAAGGAAACAAAGATCGAACATATTTAATATTTAAAAGCTAAAAACCAGAAAAAAGAAGGTGGGTATTTTCCCACCTTCTTTTTTATAGTTCATGCTTTGAACAGCCCCTTGTTTTCCCCTTATTCGTTCTAAGCTCTAAGCGCCCCGGATAGATCAAGCGTTATTTTCGTCTTTCTATTTTTTTCGCTTCCCCATCCTTTGTAAAATTTTCTCTTTCAGATATGGGAACATCTTAACCGGCGACGGTTGCATGGGGATTTGTCTCTATTTTGACTTTATCTCCCATATTTATAAAGATTTTGCGTATAATTGACTAATTTCTGCTGAAAAATTATAAAAATGCGATTTTACAATTTTCAGATAATATGTTAAATTACGTAAAAGGCATTTTTTACATCATCAGCTATATAAAGGCTAAATCAATGTTGAGTTATATCCGTTAGTTAAAGCCTTTAAGCATTAAAATACTTAAATTGGGATGTTTGGTTCTAAAAGGAGGTTAATTAATGAAAATTAAACCCATTATTATTTCTGTTTTTCTGGCTTCTCTAATTACTCTTTTACACGCGAAATACGGTTCATCTCGATCACCTAATACGGCTCAAGCCGATCACCCAATACGGTTCATTGCGATCGCGTGATACGGTTCATGCCGATCGCCCAAAACGGTTTATCCCGATCGCCTAATACGGTTCAAACCGATCACTTTTGGCGGGGTATCCTCTAATCACCAATTTTGATCACCAATTTGCCATAGGACATCTGCGTCACCGAATCTAAGTTCTCAGATAACTTAGATGAGAAAGGTGGATGCGAGACTATGGCCGCGAGGAGGATATCCGTGCGAAAAATCTTGGAAATATTAAAGCTCAAATGGCAAGACGGGTTAAGTAACCGCCAGATTGCTGTTAACTGCAATGTTTCGCCCAGTACTGTAAGTGACCTCATTCAAAGAGCTACACATGCAGGCCTTTCGTGGCCATCGGTGCAACAGATGACTGATAAGGAACTGGAAGCACTGCTCTACGTTGATGTCAGCACCAGAAAGCCGCCTCATGTAATGCCTGATTGGCAGCAGGTTCATAAAGAGCTGTCCAGACCAGGTGTAACTCTTAAACTCCTGTGGTGGGAATACAAAGAGCTACATCCCGATGGGTTTCAGTACACACAGTTTTGTTACCATTACCGGCAGTGGGCCAAGCATCTTGATGTTGTCATGCGCCAGCACCATAAGGCCGGAGAAAAGGTCTTTGTTGACTGGGCTGGACAGACTTTTCCCATCTACGACCCGGTTACCGGTGATATTCATCCAGCGTATATGTTCGTAGCCGTCTTAGGAGCCAGTAATTACTGTTTTGCGCATCTGTTTCCGGCTATGGAGCTAAATTACTGGATTCTTGGCCACTGTTTGGCCTTTGAGTTCTTTGGCGGAATACCTGTCATAGTAGTGCCAGACAACCTGAAAACTGGTGTTACAAAGGCCAATTATTATGATCCTGAGATCAATCCGACCTATGCCGACATGGCCCGTCACTATGGAGTAGTTGTTCTCCCCACGAGAGTGCGCAAACCGAATGACAAAGCCAAAGTCGAAAACGCGGT
This sequence comes from Bacillota bacterium, assembly GCA_036678685.1. Classification (GTDB taxonomy): domain Bacteria; phylum Bacillota; class UBA4882; order UBA10575; family UBA10575; genus JAZIHH01. The sequence continues at coordinate 2,091 of JAZIHH010000001.1, read as the reverse complement.
TCTTCATGTGGAGCGCAACATTTTGGCAGCCCTGAGGGACTACACATTCTTTAGCCTTGACGAGGCAAATGCCGCGGTTCTTAAAGAGCTTGAAGCGTTGAATAATCGTCCTTTTCAGAAACTGCATGGTTCAAGAACCTCATGGTTCCTGGAAATCGACAAACCGGCACTCAAGCCTCTACCTGAGAAGCGGTATGAAATGCGCCAATGGAAGAAAGCTACGGTTCACATGGACTACCATGTGGAGTTTGAGAAGAGCCTTTACAGCGTCCCATACAAGCTTGTTGGAAAATCTGTCGAGATTTTAGCCACTCAGACGATAGTTGAGATCTACCATCAAGGAATGCTCGTGGCCAGGCACAAACGCTGCGGCCCTTACCAGCGCTTTTCAACAATCAAGGAACATATGCCCTCTTCCCATCAGAAGTATGCTTACCGGAGCCCGAAAGATATGGCGGCCCGGGCTGGTAAGTTGGGAAAACATGCCGAAGAATGGGCCCATGGGCTGTTTGAGCGGTGCGAACACCCCGAACAAGGATACCGTGCGGTTTTGGGTCTTATTCAGCTAGCCAAAAAGTATTCTGCCAAGCGGGTAAACAATGCCTGCAAAAGAGCGATTACCTATGGCGCCTATTCATACCGCAGTATCAAATCCATCCTTGAGAAGGGCTTAGACAGAGTTCCTGTTGATCACCCCCCACAACTTGCACTACCGGAACACGAAAACATCCGGGGAGCTGCTTACTACGCGGAGAAAGGGGGTGATGAAAGATGGGTACTGAACAGACACTAGAGCGCATGCGCAAAATGCGCTTGTCTGGCATGGTTCAGGCATACTTAAGAGATTCCCAGACGGAAGGCATCTCCGAGTTGTCATTTGAAGAACGCCTGGCCCTAATGGTGGACCATGAATGGACTCTGCGGGAATCTAACCGTATTGCCCGCCTGCGTAAAAAAGCCCGGTTTCGTATTGATGCTATGCCTGAAGATATCGACTACGAGCATCCTCGTGGACTTAAGCGCCGGCTTTTTCAAGAGTTGCTGCGTTGCGACTGGATCCGCAAAGGTTACAACGTCCTTATCATTGGTCCCCGTGCGCAGTACCATTCAACACTGGTAGCCAGCCAACTACCCATAGAGCATTGGCATCAGTGTCTTGGAGACTCCACTGTTGCCGATGCGATTCTAGACAGGATCATCCACAATGCCTACAAAGTTGTGCTGCGAGGTGAATCGATGAGGAAGATTAAAAGGGTTCTAGACACTGAGACCGAATTTAACAACAACCAGAGCGACTGATTACAATCAAGATGGGGGATACCCCTTCAGTGTAAACCATAATTGGACTCATAAGTGATCGCCATGAACCGAATTGCGCGATCGGATTAAACCGTAATCAGTGATCGGATTCAAGCGTATCGCGCGATCGGCATGAAGCGTATTAGGTGATCGAATTGACCGAAATACGCGTTTACAAACAAATATTGTTGGGGAAGATTTAGTAGGCAACGAAAAGAACAGTAAATTCATCTTCACTTCCTGGGATGATAAAAATAGCAATATCTATGTAATGTATCCTGATGGCACAGGATTAAATAAATTGACTAACGATAAAGTTAATTATTTTTCTCCTAAATGGTCGCCTGATGGCAAACACATTGTATATGTTGATAGTGCAACAAACGATCTTTATATAATGGACGCAGATGGAGAAAACAAAGTTAATCTTACCAATACGTTCGAATATGCAGAAGCTTATCCAAGCTGGTCACCTGATGGAAATAAGATTGCTTACATGGCTAGTCAAGCTCAGGAATTTTCAAAATATGATATATATGTGATTAATTCAGATGGAACAGGTAAGATATGTCTTACGAGCAATGGGCAATTTAACGGTTTCCCGGAATGGTCTCCCACTGGGGAACTAATCGCTTTTGTTCGGGAGGTAAACGGTTCCTTTGATTTATTTATCATGAACTCGGATGGGAGTGAAGAAAGACATCTTACAACTCTCACTAGAAATAAAGCCGCTATCGAAGCACTCAGTTTAGCATGGGCTCCTGATGGTAGTGAAATTGCTTTTAATTCCGA